>NZ_MVQB01000001.1 GCF_002067035.1 Methanoregula sp. PtaB.Bin085
AGAATCGTGTGCGGCAGTGATCATCTCCGGATCGGTACCCGCCGATACGATTCCCGAACAGAAAAAAACCAGGCGTTTCCTCCACGGGCTTGCCGGGCGGGCCGGGGGCACCATGACGTACGCGGAGGACTGCGGGATGCACCGGTACCTGATCCGCCTCGATCTGGTTGCGGGCGGGGCCTGATATGAAAATGTCATCATCACTGGCACGGGAGAGAAAGCCGTACCTCCTCGAGTTTCAGAACGTCACCGTGTATCATGGCGATATAAAAATCCTCGACTCCCTGTCGATCAGGATCCGCGAGGGAGAGAACATCGCAATCCTCGGCCCCAATGGCGCCGGCAAGTCTTCGTTCATTAAAACAATTGTCCGGGAACTGTATCCCGCGAGCGGTGACAACAGCGTTGTGTTCAGGATGCATGGCAGGGATGTGTGGGACGTGTTCGAGCTCCGATCGACAATCGGTATCGTCTCAAACGATCTCCAGTTCACGTTTGCCCGCCCTCTCACCGGTCAAGAAGTCATTCTCTCCGGTTTCTTCTCAAGTATAGGGCTCTTTAACCGCACAGTTACTCCGGCGATGGAGCGGAAAGCCGATGAGATTTTCGAATTCCTTGAGATCGAACACCTCAAAGACCGCCCGATGACTGCCATGTCCACGGGGGAGTCGCGGCGGCTCCTGATCGGCAGGGCTCTTGTCCACGAACCGAAGACCCTGATCCTTGACGAACCAACCAACAGTCTGGATCTCCATGCCCTCCATACGTTCCGCCAGACCCTTCGCAAGGTCGCCCGGTCAGGTACCGGCATCATCCTCGTGACCCATAACCTGCACGATATCATCCCGGAGATATCCCGTGTCGTGCTGATGAAGGACGGCAGGTTCTGCGGAGACGGAAAAAAGGCGGAGATGCTGACCGATGAGAAGATCGGGGACCTGTTCCATGTCCCGCTCCATGTCCGGGAAGAGGGAGGGTATTATTACGCAACAGGATATTGAAGGCTGGTATTGTCAGGGCTCACCCGAACGGCGACCAGGTGCGACAACTCCGGCTCCTGGGGTTCTCCCGTGCCGGTAAACCCCGGCCTTTGAAGAATTATCCGCCGGGCAGCACACCCGCCCTGCCACAATTTTGAAATAGCTGCTCCCCCTTTAATGACTTTGACGGAACCGTTTCCGGAGGTGGATATACAATGGACAAGTCGCGGTTCGAACTTCGCAAGTTCGTTGCGCCGGAATTCGTTGTCGGGGAAAAAGCACGACTGCTCGCCGGCCGGTATGCAAAAAATCTCGGCGCCCGCCATGTTCTCGTCGTGTCAGGCCCCGAAGTGAACAAGGCCGGCTGGGTCAAGGACGTGACCGGCAGCCTTGAGGAGGAAGGGATCCGGTACACAACATTTTTCGGTGTGTCCCCCAATCCGCGCAATAACGAGGTGATGAACGGTGCCCGGCTCTTCTCCGAGTCCGGGTGCGACAGCATCGTGGTCGTTGGCGGCGGAAGCCCGATCGATTGCGCAAAGGGTATCGGGGTTGTCTTCTCCAACCGGAAGGATATCCTTGAATTCGAAGGCGTCGACAACGTCGTGATCCCGCCGCCCCCCCTCATCTGCATCCCCACGACCGCCGGCACC
>NZ_MVQB01000002.1 GCF_002067035.1 Methanoregula sp. PtaB.Bin085
GAAGAACGCCCGGGGGTTGATCCTCTCAATACCCAGAGTAATCCGGGAGAGCTCCGACCGGTTCACCAGCGACAGTATCATCGTGACGGTTCCCTGCGATCCCCGGGCATCGATACAGGTAACCCCGTGATTCTCTGACTGGAGGTACGCGGTGATCGCGCCACAGGATTCATCGGTTGTCACGATACGCAGGATCACCATACCGAGAGACAATTTCTCCTCGACAACGAGCCCGATATACGTCCCCATCGCAAACCCCAACGCGTACGCGAGGAAGTTTGCGATATTGGCAAGGTCTTTCATCACAACCTCGACTGCCAGCAGCCAGATCACGATCTCAAAAAACGCGATCACTGCGGCAAGGACACGGATGCCTTTGGATATAAAGACGATCCGCACCGTCTCCATCGTTACATCACAAACGCGGGCCAGAAAGATCAGCAGGGGCAGGATTACCCATGCATAGAGTTCGGGACTTATTGGGAGAAATGCCATTCACTCGCCTTAAAGTGTCATCCATACGAGGACGATAATCATAGGATGATGCCTCTACCCATATCCACATTCCCAGGCAGGATCCGGCAGATTATATGGAAGAGAACCAAGAGTAATACAAGATACTTTTCATGGAATACCCTGCCAGCCGCAACAGCACAGACAGAACGTATGCGTAATGAACCTGCTCCCCCCGTCACAGGAACTCACACAGGACGAGGTTGAGCAGGGATTATCGAATATTATTTTCGACGGCCTGACTACCCATGCATTCGTCACGCTAACAAGCGGTATTTTCCTGATTGCATTCGCTCTTGAGCTCGGTGCATCCAACATTGTTATCGGTCTTCTTGCAGCGATCCCGCCGCTCACGGAGCTTATCCAGATCCCGGCTGTCGGATTAATCGAACGTGTCCGGAACCGTCGCCTCATTACCGTTATCGCATCATTCCTGTCCCGGGGGTTATGGCTCGTTGTCGCTCTCATCCCGTTCCTGTTCTCAAAGCAGGCCGGGATCTATTGCCTGATCTTCCTTCTGATCCTGTACTCGTGCATCTCATCCGTCAAGCACTGCGGCTGGAAGTCATGGATGCGGGACCTGATACCTGATGAGATCCTTGGGATGTTCTTCTCGCGGAGAATGGCATTGTCGTTTGCACTTGCAACCGTTCTCTCCCTAGGTGCCAGTTACTTCCTCGATATCTGGCAGAGCAACAGTCTGAGGGAGCCGTCTCACGGCTATTCGTTGATCTTCCTGGGGGGAAGTCTCATAGGCCTTGCCGGGACGTATTTCCTGATCAGGACACCAGAACCACAAATGATCGTGAAGAACAGCGTTCCGCTTACGAGCCGGTTTTCCGTATGGTTTGCCGACACGAACTTCCGCAATCTGATCATCTTCCTCAGCCTGTGGAGTTTTGCCGTCAACCTGGCAGCGCCGTTCGTCACGGTCTATCTCCTGAAACGACTCTCGCTCGATATTACAGTCGTCATCCTGCTGGCAATCATCAGCCAGGTGTGCAGCATCGTCTCGCTGCCGCTCTGGGGATCCATCGCCGACCGGTTCAGCAACAAATCCGTGCTCCATGTAGCCGGCCCGCTCTTCCTGCTCTGTTTCCTTGCGCTCACGTTCACAAACCTGCCCGATCCCCATGCCTTCACGATGCCGCTTCTCGTCATCGTCCATATCATCATGGGAGTCTCAATGGCCGGTGTCACACTTGCGGCCGGCAACATCGGGCTGAAACTGGCCCCGAAGGGATCGGCAACATCTTACCTTGCAGGCATCAGCATCTTCACGGCGCTCACCGCAGGGATTGCTCCTGTCATCGGCGGGTTTTTTGTCGATCATCTTGCCGAGTGCGAACTGACATGGAACCTGATCTGGAAGAGCCCCGGCATCCAGTTCACCATCCCGACGCTCTACCTGATCCACTGGGATTACTTCTTTGTCTTCGCGTTCCTGATCGGCCTGTACTCTCTCCACCGGCTCTCGTACGTCCAGGAGCAGGGCGATGTGGACGAGCCAATCTTCATTCCTTCGCTCATCGCGTATGGCAAGGACATGCGGAACTTCTCGACTGCCGGCGGCATCCGGAACCTTCTCCGCTTCCCGGTGAACGGCATAGACATCCAGTCTGACAACACATCACGGGAATGCCGGCTTGCCCGGGCAGCACAGAAATACGGCGACGAAAAAAGTAATCCGGAGGAAGGACGGTAGGTCCTCCCGTTCTTTGGCTCCTCGTGATATGCCTTTTTATAGTACCATGGTGTTGTACCCAATAAGCGCTGGCCATGATTCCAAGGATTTCCATTCTCTATGTTGACGATGATCCGGTCCTCCTTGAGCTGGGCAGAATATTCCTTGAAAAGAACGAAACGTTCAGAGTTCAGACAAGTACGTCGGTCCAAGATGCCACAGACCTGCTTGCTGCAAACCAATATGATGTTGTAGTCTCTGATTACCAGATGCCGGATCGGGATGGGATAGATTTTCTTAAATATATCCGGGCCAGTCACGACGATCTCCCTTTCATCCTCTTTACCGGCAGGGGTCGGGAAGAAGTGGTTATCGAAGCGATCAATAATGGTGCAGATTTCTACCTCCAGAAAGGTGGAAATCCCACTCTCCAGTTCGCCGAACTCTCCCAGAAGATCAGGGCAGCGGTTGAGAAACGAAAGACCGGTGAAACCCTCAGGAAACA
>NZ_MVQB01000003.1 GCF_002067035.1 Methanoregula sp. PtaB.Bin085
CAAACAGTTTTACCTCTGGCTCATCGAGAATGAGTACGTCGCTATTCCGGAAAAGAAACTCAAGGCCCTCAAGACACCCCATCATGAGACCATGACCAAGGTTGCCTCGGACCTGCTCACGACCGAAGAGATCACCGCGATGGTGGGCGCATGCACCCGCAGCAGCGACCGGGCCATCATCATGATGCTTTACGAAGGCGGGTTCCGCATCGGTGAGATCGGGGGAATGAAATGGGGAGACCTGACCTTCGACAAGTGGGGCGTAATCGCGAACGTGAACTTCAAGACCGGCAAGCCCCGGTATGTGCGGCTCATCATGTCCCGCGAAGCCCTGGCAAAATGGAAGAACGACTACCCGGCAAAACCGGTTACAAACGAGATGCCGGTCTTCATCACGGAACACCAGACGGCACTTACCCACGGGTCCGTGGCCATGCAGCTCAAACGGCTGGCAAAACGGGCCGGTATCGAGAAGCATATCACGCCGCACATCTTCCGTCATTCCCGCATCACTCATCTCATCAAAGAGAACGTTTCGGAGAGCGTGATCAAGCTGATGATGTGGGGGAGCCTCACGACCAACATGTTCCAGACCTACGCTCACCTCACGGGCAAAGATATCGACAACGAGATGCTGCGGACCTATGGGATCACAGAAACCGAGACGGGCGAAGGGAAGACCGAATTGCGCATCGAGCCCCGCCAGTGCCCGCACTGCAAGCTCATCAACGGGCCCATGGCCGAGTTCTGCAATTCCTGCGGGCGGTCGCTGACCGAACAGGCAACCGAAGCCGAAGACGATATTCACGACAGCATATTAAAGAATCCGTCATCGCTCAAGAGATTTATTACGAGATTGGAGGACAAGATGGCAAAAGGCGAGATTGTAGTGTAAGGTTCCATGATTTCCCTTATCGATTACCGGTCCTGCCCCAAAAAAATCCCCCTCCCGTACACCAAAATTAACATAAATGTTAAGGTTGGTGTACCTAATGAGGAATTTGGGAGAAGGAGCGAGCTATGACCATCGAGATCCTGAAGTCCATGGCGAAAGAGAACCAGGTATTTTCATTTGCCCAGTTATACGAGAAAACCCACATCAAAAAAGAGATGCTCTGGGTTATTCTCTCCCGTATGGAGGAGAAAGGGTTCATCGAGCGGATTGAGAAAGGCAAATACCTGATTATCCCTCTCGGAAGCGAGAAAGGAAAATACACGCTCCACGAATTCGTTATCGCTTCTTATCTCGTCGAGCCCTTTGCCATATCGTACTGGAGCGCCCTCCACCACTACGGGCTCACCGAGCAGATCCCGAACACGGTCTTTGTCCAGACTCCCGCACGCAAGAAGAAGAACCAGATGGAGATCTTTGGCGTGAATTACCAGATCGTGCGGGTGAAGGAGGAGAAGTTCTTCGGCGTCCGCAAGGAATGGATCGAAGAGACGCCCATCAGCATCACGGACAAAGAGAAGACGATCATCGACTGCCTGGACAAGCCCCACTATGCCGGGGGGATCATCGAAACAGCCAAAGCGCTGAAAACCGGTTCACTGGACTACAATCAGCTCAGAAACTACGCACTCAAAATCGATAATTTTGCCGTCGTCCGGAGGCTCGGATACCTGTGCGAGCGGATGGCTATTCCGATCAATCTCCCCCTCCCCCCATCAAAAAAATACCTGCTGCTGGACCCGACGATGCCTGCAAAAGGGAAGAACGATCCGAAATGGCGGCTCGTCATCAATAATGATACCGTCCTGCCGGAGTCTCTTGAATGATCCCCGAGCGCGAGATCAAAGAACAGGCCCGCGAGTTCGGCGTGCCCACGTCAACGATCGAACGGGATTATGTACAGAACTGGTTTCTCTCCGCTCTGCGCCCAATCAATATGGCATTCAAGGGAGGGACCGGCATCCGGAAAGTGTATATCGAGAATTACCGCTTCTCCGATGATCTTGATTTCACCCTGCTGGAACCGGTCGATGCGGATACACTGCGGACGGCAGTGATCGATGCAATGGTACGGGTCCGTGATGAAAGCGGTATCCAGTTCGAAGACGAGATCGGTTTCCGTCAAACGAGGAATGGTTTCAAAGCAACAACCCGGTTCAGGATCCTGCACCGGGGTCAGACCTCGCCGATAAAAATAGATCTGGACCTGACCAATTCGGACAGCGAACAGATTTTGCTCCCTGTCATCGATCGCCCGGTCTTCCATCACTATTCCGACGGGCTTGAAACATCCGTTGTTTCATACGCTCTCGAAGAGATCATAGCGGAAAAGATTCGCTCGATCTTCCAGCGGACCCGCTCCCGCGATCTCTACGACATCGGACAGCTGGCCGGCCGGGTGGACCGTGATGTGGTGAAATCGATTGTGCACCGCAAGTGTGAATACAAGGGGGTCAGGGTAGATCCCGCGACCCTGCGGGAGAAGCGGGATCAATTCGCCGCACTGTGGCAGGTTTCGCTGGGCCACCAGATTCACGATATCCCTGATTTTGATGCGGTGTTTGAAAATGTGATGAGCGAGATTGAAGGGTATTCCGGGTAGGATGATGGCCATGAAATGCTCCCGCACCACCTACCTCTTTGCCTTCATCCTCATCCTCGCATTCATCCTCCGCTTCTGGCAGCTTGACCTCAAACTGCTCCACCATGACGAAGCTGTCCATTCCTGGTTCTGTTACGAGTTCCTGACCAGCGGTGTATGGCAGTACGACCCCAGTTACCACGGGCCGTTCCTCTATTACGTAACAACAGGTATATTTGCCCTGGTT
>NZ_MVQB01000004.1 GCF_002067035.1 Methanoregula sp. PtaB.Bin085
CAAACAGTTCTACCTCTGGCTCATCGAGAACGAGTACGTCGCAATCCCGGAAAAGAAACTCAAGGCCCTCAAGACCCCTCATCACGAGACCATGACCAAGGTTGCCTCGGACCTGCTCACGACCGAAGAGATCACCGCGATGGTAGGCGCCTGCACCCGCAGCAGCGACCGGGCGATCATCATGATGCTCTACGAAGGCGGGTTCCGCATCGGTGAGATCGGGGGGATGAAATGGGGCGACCTCACCTTCGACAAGTGGGGCGTTATCGCGAACGTGAACTTCAAGACCGGCAAGCCCCGGTACGTCCGGCTCATCATGTCCCGCGAGGCCCTGGCAAAATGGAAGAATGATTACCCGGCAAAACCAGTTACAAACGAGATGCCGGTCTTCATCACGGAGCACCAGACCGCACTCACGCATGGCTCCGTTGCCATGCAGCTCAAGCGGCTTGCGAAGCGGGCCGGGGTCCAGAAGCATATCACCCCGCATATCTTCCGCCATTCCCGTATCACCCACCTCATCAAAGAGAACGTATCGGAGAGCGTGATCAAGCTGATGATGTGGGGCAGCCTCACGACCAACATGTTCCAGACCTACGCCCACCTCACGGGCAAGGATATCGACAACGAGATGCTGCGGACCTACGGGATCACGGAAACCGAAACAGGAGAGGGGACAAGCGAATTACGCATCGAACCCCGCCAGTGCCCACACTGCAAGCTCATCAACGGGCCCATGGCCGAGTTCTGCAATTCCTGCGGGCGGTCGCTTACTGAACTGGCGACCGAAGCCGAAGACGATATTCACGACAGCATACTAAAAAACATGGCATCGCTCAAGCGGTTCATCGCGAAGTTTGAGGACAAGGTGGCGAAAGGCGAGATTGTAGTGTAAGGTCCCATGATTTCCCTTACCGATTACCAGTCCAGCCCTGCCAGAATCCCCCTCCCGTACACCAAAATTAACATAAATGTTAAGGTTGGTGTACCTAATGAGGAATTTGGGAGAAGGAGCGAGCTATGACAATCGAGATCCTGAAGTCCATGGCAAAAGAGAACCAGGTATTTTCATTTGCCCAGTTATACGAGAAAACCCACATCAAAAAAGAGATGCTCTGGGTCATCCTCTCCCGCATGGAGGAGAAAGGGTTCATCGAGCGGATTGAGAAAGGCAAATACCTGATCATCCCGCTCGGAAGCGAGAAAGGGAAATACACGCTCCACGAATTCGTTATCGCTTCTTATCTCGTCGAGCCCTTTGCCATATCGTACTGGAGCGCCCTCCACCACTACGGGCTCACCGAGCAGATCCCGAACACGGTCTTTGTCCAGACTCCCGCACGCAAGAAGAAGAACCAGATGGAGATCTTTGGCGTGAATTACCAGATCGTGCGGGTGAAGGAGGAGAAGTTTTTCGGCGTCCGCAAGGAATGGATCGAAGAGACACCCATCAGCATCACGGACAAGGAGAAGACCATCATCGACTGCCTGGACAAGCCCCACTATGCCGGGGGAATCATCGAAGTAGCCAAAGCGCTGAAAACCGGTTCACTGGACTACAATCAGCTCAGCAACTACGCACTCAAAATCGATAATTTTGCCGTCGTCCGGAGGCTCGGATACCTGTGCGAGCGGATAGGTATCCCGATCAATCTCCCCCTCCCCCCGTCAAAAAAATACCTGCTGCTGGACCCGACGATGCCTGCGAAGGGTAAGAACGATCCGAAATGGCGGCTCGTCATCAATAACGATACCGTCCTGCCGGAGTCTCTTGAATGATCCCCGAGCGTGAGATCAAGGAACAGGCCCGCGAGTTCGGCGTACCCACGTCAACGATCGAACGGGATTATGTACAGAACTGGTTTCTCTCCACTCTGCGCCCAATCAATATGGCATTCAAGGGTGGGACCGGCATCCGGAAAGTGTATATCGAGAATTACCGCTTCTCCGATGATCTTGATTTCACCCTGCTGGAGCCGGTCGATGCAGATACATTACGGACTGCAGTGATCGATGCAATGGTACGGGTCCGGGATGAAAGCGGTATCCAGTTCGAAGACGAGATCGGTTTCCGGCAAACGAGGAACGGTTTCAAAGCGACAACCCGGTTCAGGATCCTGCACCGGGGTCAGACATCCCCGATAAAAATTGACCTGGACCTGACCAACTCGGATAGTGAACAGATCCTGCTCCCGGTCAGCGATCGCCCGGTCTTCCATCACTTTTCTGACGGGCTTGAAACATCCGTGGCTTCGTATGCGCTCGAAGAGATCATGGCGGAGAAGATCCGCTCGATCTTCCAGCGGACCCGCTCCCGCGATCTCTACGACATCGGGCAGCTGGCCGGCCGGGTGGACCGCGATATCGTGAGATCGATTGTGCACCGCAAGTGCGAATACAAGGGAGTCACGGTAGATCCCGCGCTCCTGCGGGAGAAGCGGGATCAGTTTGCCGCTCTGTGGCAGGTTTCGCTGGGCCACCAGATTCACGATATTCCGGATTTTGATACGGCATTTGAGAATGTGATGGGCGAGATTGAAGGGTACTCAGGGTAGGACACTGGTTATGACACGTTCCCGCACAACCTATGCTCTTGTATTCATCCTCATCCTTGCATTCATCCTCCGCTTCTGGCAGCTTGACCTCAAACTCCTCCACCATGACGAAGCTGTCCATTCCTGGTTCTGCTACGAGTTCCTGACGAGAGGTGTATGGCAGTACGACCCCAGTTACCACGGGCCGTTCCTCTATTACGTAACAACAGGTATATTTGCCCTGGTTGGTCCGTCGGACTTTGCAGCCCGGCTGCTCCCGTCGCTCTTCGGATTCGCCATCATTCCGCTCGTGTACGCGATTTACCGGATCGGGTATATCAGTAAAAACCAGATGCTGGTTGTCGCTCTCCTCATCGCCATATCGCCGGACATGGTCTATTTCTCCCGCTTCCTCCGGCACGATATTTTCATGCTCTTTTTTACCATGCTCCTTCTTGTCGCGATCCTGTATTACTTTGAACGGGGCCAGACGAGATTTGCCGTGCTCGCCGCTCTTGCGGCAGCCGGTGCACTCTGCTGCAAGGAGGAGATGCCAGTCATCATCATCATTTTTGCCGTCTTCTTTGCTTTCTCAGTATGGAAAGGACGGTTTACCCTTCCCCTGCAGTGGAAAACCGACCTCATGCTTTTTGTCATTGTCGTGGTCGCGATCATGAGTGTGCTATACTCGGCGTTCTTCAACCATGTTGATACCCTGATCGGCCAGAACTTCAGCATCGCCACGCAGGGAGTACACTTC
>NZ_MVQB01000005.1 GCF_002067035.1 Methanoregula sp. PtaB.Bin085
CCGGCGCGAGAACAGGGCCGGGTTCACCTCGTTCAGTGTCACGTAGATGCCGTGTACTGAGTTGTCGGCATCGAGCGGCTCCACGGCCCGCACAAGCGCAGCGGGATCGCTGAAGTAACCGCTGTGGGTGAACTGGTCTGTGAGCGCCCGGACCTCGATGACCTGCCCGGGCCCGGCTAGAAGGCTGACAGCATCACGGAGCAGACCATCCACACGTCACCACCCGGTTCCCTGCTCTGGTCTGCTGCGCGAAACATTCGGGATCAGCCATGCCCGTCGCCTTCTTCCGGGGCAGGCTCCTCCCGCTTCACCCGCTCCGCGTGCTCATCAAAGGTCTCAACTTTCACGGTATAGCGGTGATGGAATTTTCGCTCGACAAAGATGTGAAAGACCGATTCACCCTTCTTCTTGATCAGGTCCGCAATCGCCTTCGGAATCAGGTAGAGCGGGATGCCCTCGATCTTCTCGGTTGTGACTTCCGGTTTCTGCTCCTCATCGGGCATAGGCAGCCACCTCCCGGATAGAGTCGGGCAGGACCTCGTAGCAGTGGATGGAGCCGTTCGGTGAGAACACCCAGACTTCGCACCGGATGAAGACATTGCCCGGGTTCATCGTCAGCAGCGAGCGGAACTGGCAGATCTCGAACCGGCAGAACGATTCGACATACGGCTCGCTGACGCTGCCGTAGGCCGCCCGGATCTTTACGCCGAGCATCTCGTAATCGCCCCGCAATCCGACCAGGTGGACCGGGATGTACCGGGCAAGGAAACTGCTCTCGACCGGCAGCACCGGCTCGTAGCCCCGGGCCACGAGCAGTTCTGTTGCCCGGTCGAGCGAGACGACAAAGGTGCTCTTCGCAATCATGCCACACCCCCGGCCCGCGATACCACCGGCCCGTGCAATGAGAGTTTCGGGATCTCGTGGATGCTGTCCCGCAGGACCTCGAAGCACCGGAACCCGTAGGACACCGAGTAAATCCAGATCTCGTAATGATTCCCGGCCTCCCCGATGTGGCGGGCAATATGCTTGCGGAGCTGCACAAGGTCCAGCCCACACTTCTGCTTGACCATATCGACCGTAGAGGGAAGTTTCGAAAATTTCCGGATACGGATGAATCGCGTCTCACCCGAGGGCCGGCTTGCAACAAGGTGGGCCGGCGGGTTCTTCTTGCTGAACCCGGGCGGGACTACGAGGACTGAATACCCGTGCATCCGGAGGATCTCGCGAGCCCCGTCCTCAATCAGTGTTCCGCGACGGCTGGTCATGAGGCGACACCTCCCTTCTTCGGTGAAATTATCTCCGGCTCCGGTACATCGCCCGGGACCTCGAAAAGGATACAGGACACATCCTCGCCGAGCGCGACCGCGATGAACCGGTCGCGGGGGAGCATGTACCGGATGCTGCCAATCGACAGGATCACCGCCCGGCCCGAGGGGTTGAGGGCAACGGAGCCGGAAGCGACCGGAGAACCGGTCGGGTCCGGGTTCTTGTGCAGCAGCGGCACGGTCTCACCGACAAACAGCAGCATCCCCATGTCTTCGGGACAGATGAAGTACGATTTGTCCCAGATCCGGACATGGACATAGCCGTCGCTCCCGGTCATGACGATGCCGGCAGAGAACCGGGTCATAGCCTTCCTCCCGTCTGCCCGGTGTGTTCAGTGAGTGCTTTAAAGTCGGAAACAAAATGATCTTTGGCAGTCTCACGGCATGACTGGGTAAGTTTGGTTCGTGAGCTGCCACTGATGATTATCTGCATGGTACCTCCTCTTTTGCGACGATGATCCATCGCCCGTGTTCAACCATCTTCTTCCCGATTCCGTAGAAACCGGACCGCTTCTCGTAGGCGTCAACGGCTTCCTGTGTGACCCGCAGGGGTTCGCGGGCCATTACGTTCTGCATCATTTTTCTCCTCGTGTTGTTGCGTTCGGTCGTTCTCCTCTGCATCCGGGGCGTCCACATCCACACGTCCCGCTTTTCCCGTGGTGTTCCGGAATCCCGGGCCGGATAGAGCTATGGCTATTGTCCGGCCAGATGCCGCCTTCCTCAAAACGGCGGGTGACCTATCGGATCAATACCATAAGCGGATCACGGTTACCGGTTATCCGGAATTACTGACGATCACCAAAGAATGTAAAGAGAGAAAATCCCGGGGCGTGGCTTTGTGTCAACTGGCTCCACTGTCCCGTGTTCATGCTGCGTCCGATACCGGACGCCAGGTTGTTCGGCTCTGCCTTGCACGATGTCTGAGTAACGGCATCGGGCCTGCGGAACAAACCAATGATTCGATCACCGATCGATTCTGCCGCAGCCTTCAGTCGTTTGCTCGTCTGTGTCAGGTAGTAGCACAGCATTGTAATATTTTTATAAATCATTGGTCGCTTAAAGGGTTTTCTGAACCAGCGGGTTAGCTGACCGCTTTTTGTCGTACAAGCGTAATACAAATGGTTGATTTTACTGCACCAAAATGCGATGCGCGGCTAAAATTTTCGAAAAAGAAAAGCACTTTAATCAATTTTATGGTCAGGTTCCTGAGTGGTGCGGGAGGTGCCGCAAAAATCAGAGTTCCCCTTTCCGCTTCATCTCCGCGATCCGTTCATCAATCAGCTGCCGCAGGATATCCGGGTTGTTATGCACACTCTGCTGGATTCCTTCATCCGTATCAATCACAACGTCCGTTAACCGCTGGCCGCACGAGAAGCAGTAGTTCGAGACGGGCGGATTGATCTTCCGGCAGTGCGGGCACTGGACCGGCTCCAGCCGTGTCGTAGCGTTGTCATTGTCCGCGACGCTGATACCGTAAGACTGGAGCATTGCGGAATCGATGTCCTGACCGGTCAGATGAGCATAGGTCCGGAACATATCGGTGCTGATGTTGCCCCACATCATGAGCTTGATCACGCTCTCCGGGACCTTCTCCTTGATGAGGTGCGTTATCCGGCTGTGGCGGAAGACATGCGGCGTGATGTGCTTGCGGATCCCTGCAGTCTTCGCGATGCACTTGAGCCGCTTGTTGATGGTTGCATGAATGAGGGGCTTGCCGCGTTCGTTCACGAAGACCAGCCGCTCCCCGCTCGGATCCGGCTTATAGCAGGCCCGCCACTGTGCCAGGTATTCCCGAGCCATAATGAGCCGGACGTACCGGGGCATGTTGGTCTTGAAGTTCACGTTCGCGATGATACCGTATTTGTCGAACGTGAGATCGCCCCAGGTCATGGTCCCGATCTCGCCAATCCGGAACCCTCCTTCATAGAGCATCATGATGAGGGCCCGGTCCATGGTCCGGGTGCACGCCTTCATCATCGCGGTGATCTCGTCCGGTGTCAACAGGTCTGCGGCCACCTTGGTCATGGTGTCCTTGGGCGGCGTCCGGAGTTTGTGGATCTTGCTTTCGGTGAGCGGGGAATATTTGTTCTCGATC
>NZ_MVQB01000006.1 GCF_002067035.1 Methanoregula sp. PtaB.Bin085
GGGCAGTCATCAGGATAACCACGAGGTAAGGTTTCCGGTTGGGGGTGGGAGGATGCGAGCCGGAACACGGCGACCTTCGCCGTGTCGCGTGAGCATCGGGCGGGCCAGGGAAGACCAGGGCGGCTCAACAGGACCGGCACACGGCAGCGGTCCGGGCGGGAAGAAGGCGAGCCGGAAACGGGACCGCCGGGCGGGCCCGTCGCGTGAGCCTTCAGGGTGGGCCAACCTTTGCCAAGAAAGATAATGCCAGGCGTCGATAATGTACCAACCCGGGCAGGGCTCTTTTGATTGGCGTCAAGGTGTCCCTGTCCGGGCCACTTTTACCGATAGAAAAAGATGATCCGCATCTTTGTCCGGTGCAGCCACCACCGCAGGCTTTTCCATATTCCAAAAATGGTTGATTGGTATTTCCGGTGCTCCCGGTATTTTCGCTGGCTGATCATAGGATCTACTCCGTCCGGATCCCGCTCGGCAGCGGATCGCAGTGCCACGCGATCATATCAACCCGGCGCCGTTCTGCAATCAGGTTGTCGAGTCCCTCCCATGCAGCCTTATCCGTCCACGACTTGACGATCTCATCGTGCCTGTAGCGGAGATCCTGCGCTTCAGCCTGCAGCATGAATGCCCGGTGCTCTACGACAGGTATCCGGGTTTCAATGCGTTCGAGTTCTTCAAGGACCTTGATCGGCATGGCGTCAAAAATGGTCTTGGTCATGCTGACACACCTTCCGCGGCATCGGTTCCGGTTGCACCGGCAGGGACCGGGGCTGAAGCCCCGATCATGAAGTCCACTGCCTTCTCTGCCCGGCCTGCTGCATACATCACGAGATCTGCGTCAGCCTTGATCGCCTTCGCCCAGTTCTGGAGATAGGCTGCCTGATTCTGAACAATAGCTGATGAGTCGATGCCGGTCAGCGCGGCCAGGTAGGCACTCCCGATCTCGGCGATCAGTTCTTCGCGCCCGTAGGTGTCGGACCCGAAGCAGACCGGATCGGTCTTCTTGAACCGGTCGAGCCGGGGCCCGGTGGAGTGGATGCACTCATGGAACATCGTTGCATAATAGTGCTCGGAGGTCCGGAACTGGCGGATATCCGGGCAGGTGATGATATCTATTTGCGGGGAGTATGCGGCCCGGTCCCCTGCCGCGATCCGTATCGACTCCCGGCCCGCGTAGTCCTGAATAACCGCATCGCACCCGAGGAGGTGCGGATTATCTTTCAGGTCCGGCAGTTGGTAGCCCTTCTCCTGATAATCAGTCTGGGCGATGTTGAAGACAACGAAGGCTTTCAAAAACCGGATCTGTTTTCTGCTCTCGGTCTCCTTGCCGTTCTCATCGGTCTTCGTGTCGGTCTTCACGGTCCGGCCTGCGTAGATAATTCCGGTCCCGTGCTCGCCGAACTGGACCTGTAACCCTGCGGCGAGATACTGCCGGTAGGTTGCCCAAAAGGGGAGAGGGTAGGTACTGAGGCCGAGAATCAACCGGTTCAGCCCGGTGTATCCCCTGCCGCTGAAAAGATTGCGCGGGCCGTTCTCGGTCCACGGCTTCAGCCAGGGGATCTTTCCTTCCGAGAGCGCCTTAATGATCCGCTCGTTGATCTGTGCTTTTACGTCAGCGGCTTTCATGCTGACACCCCGGCGGGCTGCATGGTCGAGACGTTCGCATATTTCCGCTCGCCCTTGAGCATCCCCTTTACCTGTGCGAGGGGGGAGACGTACTGCACATCGTTGATGGAGATCATCACGGCTTTACCGGACCGGGTGATCCATGCCTTCCCGACCGGGGCCGCGTCCGCGTTTTTCATAACATCGGATATGTCATAGACCGGCGCGGGCCAGTGGTCTTCGAGCCTGTGGACTTCACCAGCGGGGATAACCGCCTGCATGGTCTTGACATCGATACGGACCGAGCCGTTATAGAGGCGGGCTGCCCCTATGTGCTCGAACTTCACATCTGTTTTTGTTGTTGGCGTCAAGGTGTTTTTCACCATACATTCATCGACGTTAGAGCATATAACTCTCCGCCGTGCGCAGGGTGAAAGTAAAGGCGCTGCGTTTTCAGATTTGCGAAATACGGCTATTTCGCAGAATTTTATTTTCACAAGGCCCGCCCAGGCACACAGCGCGACAGGCCGCTGATGCGTCCCGTAACCGCGCCGTGTGACCATGACCCGCCCCTTCGGTGTTCTGTTGGTACGCGATCGCCCCGGTTGGACCCCCCCGACAAAGCGAGCGACCGTCCGCTGATGCGTCCGGTAACCGTCGCTTTGTCCTCCCATCCCCCACCCTGAAACCGATCCCCGTTCTATCGCAATGACTGCCCGTCCCTTTCAAGGGCGGGAGGAGCGAAGCGGGCGGCGGGTCGTCGTGGCCAAGCGGCCCGAGCGAGCACCGCGACAGGGGCGCGAAGGTAAGGAGCCGCATCAGCGGTGAGTCGGAGCCCCCTGTGCGTCGTGCGAGCGAGTCACTGAGCGTCTGCGTTTTCGCATCAACAGCGACGAACACGATGCGGAGCATGGTGTGAGGCGCGGGCCAGATCAGCCGCTGGCGCCGGAGCAACGCGACAAGCCAGGGGCGTCATCGTCCCAACAGGAAACTCCGGAAAACAGGGAGGTGATGTGAGCGGAACGGGCGATAAGCCCGTGGAGACGAACATGACGGAAGCGTCTGCATACCAACCGAACAACAGCAGGAGATCGCCGCCCGCGTCGCACGCTTCGCACGACTACGCCGTGCTCGCACCGCTCCGCGACCGGCTTGAATGGGTCTCCAGCAAGTCCTGAAAAAGGATGGTGAGAATGGCAAGAGTCTAATCGATACCCTGCCGGTATATCTTCTCCTTTTTCCCCCGCCGCCGCTTCACCCGTTCCGCCCCGCTGGCTATCAGAGCGGAGATGACGATAGGCAGGGCAATGGTTGCATCGACATGGACCTGTACCTGCTGGCTCGTTGCCGATTCCTTGCCCCAGCTGATCGCTTCTTCAAACGTGCAGCCGGAAAGCCCGCCCCACTGGGGGGAATCCGTTGTGTATTGAATAGCATATGCATGCCCGCCTAGATCCTTCTCGTGGATCGAACCAATCACCTGCGTCTGCTGGATGAAATTCTTGGGCACTCCGCCACCCACATATATAACACCGGATTTTCTTGCCTCCTCCACCCGCGCCGTGATCTCGTCAGCATCAGCGATCTGGTCGATATCGATATCAAATCCCCGGCGTCGTGCGATAAGAAGTCCGATGCCGATAGATGAATCGGCAAGTGCCGGGATAAAGATCGGTATCTTCTCTTTCGCGCAGACCGATGTGAGCGATTCATACTCCGGCCTTTCGCTCCCCAGCCATTCTCCCCATAACCGGATGAACTCCCTCGATGAACCCCGGAACGGTGCGATCGATTCAGACCATGCGGCTATCCCACGGTCAACGGTCCGGAACTCCTCCTCGAACGCAAAGACATCGTAGATGCGGTCGATACCTTTCCGGTAGAGCTCGCGGTCATCAGCGGTATGGTGGCCACGATAATGACGGATCCCGAGATGCTCGCAGGAATCGTGAAAGATGTTCGCACCCGTTGATACGATGACATCGACATAATGCCGTTGTACCATCTCGACAAGACACCGCTGCATACCTGCCGGTATCATCGCACCCGAGAGCCCGAAAAAGATCGTACACTCAGGATCGGCAAGCATACTGCGCCATACTTCCACCGATTCCCCCAGTTTGCGCCCCTGGAATCCGGTCCGGGCCATACCGGACAGGAGGGTTGCAACGTTATCTGATGGGCAGACGGGTGAGATTGTTTTCATCGGGTGTTTTTTCGTCATTTCCCCAATGGCTTTCATGCTCATCCGCATCCCAGGAACCCGCGGATACTCCGGCTTGTGCGGCCGCCAAAATAGATATCGCGCTCACTCATGGTAGAGACCTCCTCGATGGTGAAATGGACCTTCGGGTGTTCCCTCTTGAGCATCTCCAGCAATCGTTTCAATTCGGTTCGGGGTACAATACTGATCAGGACCGCAACTGCCGGTACGAACTGGCCCGACCCGTTGATCCGCGTTGTCCCGAAC
>NZ_MVQB01000007.1 GCF_002067035.1 Methanoregula sp. PtaB.Bin085
CGGGAAAAATCGCAGAGGAGACAACAGTGTGCTTTCAGCAGAGTGGTTGAGGGAATTCGAGCAGCATGAAGAGAAACCTGGAAAATATCAGACCTGGTGGGATACTGCTTTCTATGTTCATGTGGTGCGAAATCCCCGGGGTTGCCGGACAAGGATAAATGATATGGTGGTCGGACTGTCGGTACCTTCCCGGCAACGAAAAGAACCGGGGAGTGCCGAATGATTAACGAATTCTTTGAAGGCATCGCCAATATAATCATCAGGAAGCCGAAGCTGATGGCCGGTCTGGTCCTTGTTTTTTTATGCATCGGTCTCTACGGCGTAACCATGCTTAGTATGCAGACGGGGTGGGATACTTACATAGACAAGGACTCCCCGGGCGGAGCCCTGCAGGCAAAATACGAAGATAACTTCAAGTCAGATGCAATCATCCTCATTGTCGAAGCAGGCGACCCGCTGAGCCCGGAGGTCCTTGCATATATCGATAATCTTGAACAGGATTTCCGGCAGCAGCAGAATATCCAGAGCACACTCAGTATCGTCGATGTGCTGAAAAGTGCCAATAGCGGGACGCTCCCTTCATCGCGGGCGGATACGGACCGCATTATCAGTTCACTTCCCGAGAGCACCCGCAGCCAGCTCGTTCCTTCCAACGTGCTGACCCTTGTCCAGATCCGGCTCGCTCCGAGATTGTCTGAAAATGCCCAGAAATCAGTACTGGACAATGTGGAATCGATTATTGATAATTCCAACGCGCCACCTGGCATCATCGTGGAGACATCCGGCACCCCGGCGTTCACCCAGCAGATGAAGGAAGGACTCACGAGTAACATGGGCATCCTCATCGGGGGAGCAATGGTCCTGATGATTATCACCATGGGGATCCTTTTTTCCTATGTGCGGTACCGGCTCATGCCGGTCATCCTCGTCGGGATTGGCCTGGTGATCTCTTTAGGCATGATGGGAATTGCCGGTATCAGCCTGAACATGGCGGTGATAGGGGCCTTCCCGGTCCTGATCGGGCTCGGAATCGATTATGCAATCCAGTTCCACGCCCGGTTTGATGAGGAGATCAGGAAGGGATCGATCGAGGACGCGGTCTTCGTGACCGTGACCCGTACCGGCCCGGCCGTTATGTACGCGATGCTCGCCACATGCATGGGTTTTCTCGCAATGTTCGTGTCGGAAGTTCCCATGATCCGTTCGTTCGGTCTCGTGGCGATCATCGGCATTTTCACCTGCTACTGGGTATCGTGCATCGGTATGCCTACGCTGGGTCTCCTGCTAAAGTACCAGCCCAAGCAGCAGGAAACCGACCAGTGCTATGCCGTGGGGACTGATGCGTGCGATACGATTATCAAAAAGCCGGAAAAAAGCCGGAACACAAAAAAGAATTCCTTCTCCTATGGGAAGTTCCTGACGGACACCTCGGTAAAGATTGCAAAGAACCCGGTACCGGTCCTGCTCCTGGCTGGTATTATCGCCCTTATCGGATTCCAGATCGACCCAACCATTCCGGTACAGTCGGATGAAAACGCGATGGTTCCCTCCGGTATGTCAGCCAAGATCAACATCGACAAGATCACCCGCATCATGGGATCGACCGATACCGCAGACTTCCTCATCCAGGGCTCGCGCGTGACGGATCTCGATACCATGATCTGGATGAAAAAGTTCCAGGAGTACGAACTGTCGCACCACCCGCAACTCACCGCATCCACGAGCATCGCTACGTATGTCCTCCAGTATAATGGCGGCGTGATGCCGGAAACCCAGGCAGGGCTCGATGCCGTGCTGGAAAAGATTCCCGATGATACCAGAAAATCATACATCAGCGGATCGATGAGCGGGATCATCAAATTCAATACCATCAAGCTCCCGATGGGACAAAAGAGTACCTTAAAGGAGCAGATGAAAAGGGATATCACATTCCTCGAACCCCCTATTGGGATTATCGTAAATCCTGCTGGAAATTTTGAACTGTTCACCATGCTGCTGCGATCCCTCTCAGATTCCAAGGAGACCATGACTTACCTCGGATTCCTCTTTGTCTTCATCTTCCTCATCCTCGTGTACCGGCACTTCCATGCAGTCTCGCCGATCATCCCCATCATTTTTGTCGTGGGCTGGAATGCTGTTATGATGTATATCCTGGGCATCGACTATACGCCGCTCACTGCAACGCTGGGATCGATGACCATCGGCGTTGCCGCGGAATACACGATCCTCGTCATGGAACGGTATGCCGAGGAAGAGGAGCGGACGCACGATCCCATTGCCGCCATCCAGGAAAGCGTCCAGAAGATCGGCACCGCCATCACGGTCTCGGGACTTGCCACGTTCTTTGGCTTTTCGGCACTTTGCCTCGCGACATTTCCCGTCATCGCCAATTTCGGTACAACGACCTTGATCGCAGTAGCATTCTCGCTGATCGGTGCGATCTTCATCATGCCTGCGGTCCTTTCCCTCACGGGTGGTTTCTCCGAATGGCTTGAGCGGAGAAAAGCACAGGGTGCTCATGAAGGAGGAGAATGATCACCGTTCTGTATGTCGATACAGATCCGAAGATGTGGACGATCATTTCCCATATCTTTGAAAAATACTGTGCCGTATCGATATTCCCTGCGGGTTCCGGGGAAGAGGCACTGGGATGGCTTTCCCAGTACCATGCCGACGTGATCGTATCTGACATTAATTTACCGGGAATGAGCGGGATCCAGTTCCTCCATATCCTGAGAGCCGGAGGTATCGCGACCCCGTTTATCTTCTTTTCCGAAAGCGCCCACCCATATGTCAAGAACAAGGCCTGCCGGGAGGGCATCTCCGGGTTTATTCCACGTAAAGGACTGGAGAAAAAACCTGTTCTGGATTTATTGAGGATGGTCTGCTGGGCAACCGGCAGCCATGACGGGGAGTACCCTTCTCTGGAGGATCTGAAACGTGGGGTCTGACGGCAGGATTTCCCGTAAAGACGCGAACCGTTCAGGAATAATGATCAGCTTCGTATTGAACCGGTCTGTCAGGAAACAGCCGCGTACAACGATGTACGAAAAGAACGAGTTCTCATCTCTGCAGGTACAGGAAAAATTCAGGTATCCTGTCCTGAGGTATCCAGCATACGGGTGACGTGAGATCCATGCCTGCAATCCTGTTTGTCGATGATAATGAGGAGATCCTTACCCTTGGAAAATTATTCCTTGAGGGATCAGGAACGATGACCGTTGATACCGCCGCATCCGCCACCATGGCAATCGGGAAGCTCAACCGTGGGAAGTATGATGCGATCCTGTCCGATTACAATATGCCGGTTATGAACGGTATCGAATTCCTGCAGTACGTCCGGAATGCGTACGGGGATATCCCGTTTATCATGTTCACATGTAACGATACACACGAAGTATTCACCGAAGCTCTCGAAGGCGGTGTAGATTATTGTATAGTAAAAAGTTTTGAGCCAAAACACCAGTTCATGACCCTGGGATTTCTGCTCAGGCACATTATCGAACAAAAGCGGATACGTGATAACCAAAGGGAACTGCAGGAGCAGGAAAAATGAAAACCGGTTACAAAATCGTACTTGCCGCTGACAGAACCCTCATGAGTAAATATCCCGGTGGCCTGAGTTCCCCCCTCATCGAAAAAACAATTTTGAGAACCTTATTGAAATGCGGGGAATTTTTGTCGTTGAGAAAGATCCGGGCCTGCAAGAGCAGCCTTCAGGCTGGCAGACCTTTCAAGATCGGCAAAAACACATTTCAGAGTTTCAACCCGGGTAAATTGATGACTGTAATTCGAACCAATTCAAGCAGCTTATACGAGAAGAGGGATTGAATGGCATTCAAAAGAATTTTACTGGTAAAACCCCCGGGAAGAAAAGGATTAGGCTTTGCCTCAGATGTAATCCCCATTGGCTTGGAGTACATCGCAGCCTCATTAGAGAACATCGTTGACAAGGTCCATATCATTGACATGGAGCACGAACAGAGTTCTTTTCACTCTTTTCTCGATGCTCTTAACCCCGATCTGGTTGCCATCACGATGTCGGCAACCGACCACTACGAAGGCCTGCGCATAGCAAAAATCGCAAAGGAAAAAGGCTGCATAACGGTTTTAGGCGGTTATCATCCGACAGCTATACCCGATGAGCTGCTATTACACCCGCAGGTTGATCTGATTGTAAGGGGTGAAGGGGAATATACGATGAGGGAGCTGGTTCAGAAGGACTCTTTCGGAGATATTCCTGGCCTGTCCTACAAAAAGGATGGAAAGATCATTCACAACCGCGACCGTCAGCTCATTCATGATTTAGACGCCTTGCCATTTCCGGCACGGCAACTGAGGAGACATGAGTATAAAGATCACGTAATAATCGAGAAGGGCAGGGAGAGGGAAGTGATCACCATGTCCCGGGGGTGCTGGGGGCGGTGCAGCTTTTGTTGCGAACCAATGATATGCAGGGGTTATCAACGGTTTCGCTCTCCCGAAAACGTGATGGAGGAACTGCTGGAAATAGTATCGTTCCATAAAAGACAACCCCTGTTCATCTTTGTAACGGATCCCAATTTTATGGGTTTTCCCCAATGGGTTGATCATTTCTGTGATCTGTTACATCAGGAGAATTTAGACATAAAGTTCTCGGTGTTAGTCAGGGCGGACAATGTAGTAAGGAATCCTGATATTGTCAGGAAGATGTGCGAAAACGGTATACTCAGTTATGAGATGGGAATTGAAAGTCCAAAAGCTGAAGACCTGAAAAATATCCGGAAAAACATAACCCTGGAAATGCAGGAGAAAGCCGTGAAGATATTGGCAGACAATGGCGCATGGGTTGGAGGCACATTCGTCATCGGCTTGCCCGGCCAGACCGAGGATGAGATAAAGAGATTCCCCACGTACGCAAGAGAAATAGGGTTAACCGGTGCGGCTTTCGGTGTGGCAACACCGTTCCCGGGAACTGAATTCTACAGAAATCTGGAGCAGGAAGGTTTGATCGTTGAACGCGACTGGACCAGATACGATGAGATGCACTCCGTGTTCGAATTGAAACACGTGAGCAGAGAGAGGCTGGAGGAGCTGGCAACCTACTGCCATGCCAGGTTCTGGACACTGGACACGCTTATCGAGCAGGCTCGATTCTCTCTGAAATCCGGACGGAAAGTGTCTTTGGAAGATTTTATCGGGGGCATATTAAACGCCGTGAGGTTTGGCTGGAACACAACGAGGGATCTCCAGAAAGAAAACCTTCTCGCCCATTGGAGGGTCGCTGCCGAAGCCGGGGCAGATCCTTGTGTCGAAGAGTACACAAGGCAGATTGGCGTGCACAACATCATAGAATTTCCGCCGTTTTTATTCAGGGTTTTAGGGGAACAGACGATTCAATTTACCATTAAAAGCGAAGGCGATCCGATCACAAGTTATATCATAAAAACCACCGCGGGCACCGTGGAGTACGTGAAGGCTGTGTCAGGACGGCTGGAAGACGCGACCATCAATCTCGATGCTGATCTGAATGACCTTGATTTGTCAATGGGCAACACCAGTAACCGGGAGCTCCTGAAAAAT
>NZ_MVQB01000008.1 GCF_002067035.1 Methanoregula sp. PtaB.Bin085
CATCTCGCTCCTCGTCCGTGACACCGGTGCAGGAATGCCCCGGGACCTGAACTGGCGCGATTTAAAATCGCTGGGGTTACGCATGGTCTTCTCACTGGTGGAACAGATGAACGGTACAATCGGTCTTGACCGTAGCAGGGGGACGGAGTTCTCCATGGTCCTGGAAGAGCGGAAATGACATGTATCATCTGGTTTTTTACAATGTGTATCTCAAGAAGGAACGGAGGATTCTGGGGAGAACAAAAGAGGAGGCCGAAAGAGATCCGACCGGATAAGGAATGGGGATGATACGGAAACAAAGGGTGAAGAAAAAGGATTAAGAAAGCACCGGATTACGGCCCGACAATTTAAACGAATCGCCTCACGTCTGCATATGCCCGATCAACAGCGACGAGCGTTCCGCAGGAGCGGTATGCAAGGAGCGGGCCCTAGCAGCCGCTGGCACCGGAGCAACGCGACAAGCCCGGGGCATCAATCCTACCAACAAACAGGGCAACTCCGGAAAACAGCGAGGTGATGTGAGCGGAACGGGCGAAAAGCCTGCGGAGACGAACATGACCGAGCGTCACCGGCATGTCCCGAACAGCAGCAGCAGATCGCCGCCCGCGTCGCACGCTTCGCACGACTCCGCCGTGCAAAGCCCCGCTCCGCGACCGGCTCAAAAAAGGGTATTTCCGTTTAGAGCAATTTCGTCTCTTCGATCGGTTTCGGTACTTTTACGACAAGAACCCGGAAGACCGAAGAGCTTTCATTGGTCCACTTGTGCGGGATTTTCGCCGGACTCTCAACGAGCATGTCCTTTTCGACACTTTTCTTTTCATCCCCAATCTCGACAATGCCGGTTCCTTCCAGGACATAAAAGAAAACGTCGACGGGTGTTACATGTTTTTTCAGCGCTTCCCCGGGCTGGAGCGTAATGACAACAGCCATTGCATGCGGAGAATCGTAGATCTTGCGTGCATCGACATGATGCGGGTTTGGACCCGATACAATATTTGCAACTTCAGTAATCTTCATCTTAGCTCACCTTCTCAATCTGGATATAGGGAAGTAATGTCAGCAGTTCGGATTTGAGCGTTTCCATCCCGATACGTTCCATGAACCGTGCCGTCCGCTCTTTTGCATGGGCATTGCGCTGGTAATATTCAAGGAGCCTGCCTGCACAATCCATTACTTCGGCGGCAGTCAGGTCGCTTGCTACGATATCGCCGATCCGTGCCTTCCGTCCTGCATTGCCACCGAAGAAGACCGTCCATCCCCTGTTCGTTCCCATGATTCCGAGATCCCGAATCTGGCTCTCGCCGCAGCAGCGCTGGCATCCTGAGACTCCGATCTTGATTTTGGCCGGGAAGGTCTGATCCCTGAACCGCTCTTCGAGGGCCCGTGCCAGGCCGATCGAGTCCTGGTTACCATAACGGCACATCTCCGTGCCAAGGCATGCCTGCACGAACTTGACGCAGGGAGCAGACTCGGGCTGTGCAAGCGGCCCGAGTTCCTGAAACACGTCTGCCACGTCTCCCGGCTCAAGGCCGATGAGCGCGAACCGCTGTCCGCTTGTTATCTTGAGCATCGGCACCCGGTACTTCCGCCCGATCCCGGCGATCTTTTCGAGATCATCCGGCGTTACAATTCCCGCCGGCATCCGCGTGACAACGGCGTACCGTTTTCCATCCCGCTGGAGTAGTGCTCCTTTCGTGGAACCTGTCATTCTTCTTCACCCCTCTTCTGGTATCTCTTCATAAATCATCATCCGGCAAACGAATGGTTCCTTCACGGACCCAGTCCCCCGTTAATCAGGATCGTCGTGTCCGTAAGCGGAATCTTCTTTTTCGCCCGTTCCAGTGCCTTTTCTACAACATACCGCACGCCGTTACAGCACGGGACCTCCATGTGGACGATCGAGATCGATTTGATCGTGTGGCGGCTGAAGATTTCCGCCATTTTCGCGATGTAGCCCTCAATGTCCTGATCCAGTTTCGGGCAGAAAATGATCACGATCCGCCCCCGCAGGAACTCCTGGTGGAATCCTGCATATGCAAAAGGCACACAGTCCGCAGCGATCAGCAGGTCCGCATTGTCAAAATACTGCGCTCCTGAATTCAGGAGTGAGAGCTGGACCGGCCACTGGCGGAGTTCGGATTCAGCTTTTACCGGTGGCTGCTGATCGGGCGCTGATGGGTTTTTCGGAATGCTCCGTGCTGCGGATCCCGGGCAGGTGGCAAACGGTGAGCGCCCCCCCTGCGCGGGTTGTGGCGGACAGACCGGGCCGCGATGGTCGGGAACGCCGATGGCCTTTTCCTGTAAGTATTCAATCGCCTGTGCATAGAGTTCCAGCTGCCCGTGCCCGGCAAGATGTTCGAGATGGGCTTTGATGACCGGGACACCCTGTTTCACGATGGTCGCCATCACGACTTTTTCATCATAGGGTACAGCCTCACGTTCGATAACCGAGATAGCTCCTTCCGGACAGGTCCCGATGCAGGCACCAAGGCCGTCGCAAAAAAGATCGGAGACGAGCCGTGCCTTCCCTTCAATAATCTGGAGGGCTCCCTCCGGGCAGTCCGGGATGCACTGGCCGCACCCCGTGCATTTCGTTTCGTCAATACTGATAATCTTCCGTTTCATGATTTACTCCGTATATCCAAGAATGATTCATTAGAGCACACACACCTTGCAGTCCTGTTCGCCGCAGGGAATGTTATCTATCTTCCATTTCAGCGCCCAGTGCTTGATGCCCCGGATAACGTTCACGATCTCAAGCCCGCTTTCCGTCAGCGTATATTCCGTCTTGACCGGAAATGCGGTTGCGTCCACGTTCCGGGTGATAATGCCTTCATCCTCCAGTTCCCTGAGCCGCTCCGAGAGTACCTTGGGGGTAATACCGTGAAGGGCATCGCGGAGCTCGGAAAACCTGCGGGTGTAGTCCCGACCCTTGTAGAGTTCAAGGATAATCAGCAATGACCACTTCTTTGTCAGATATTTGACGGTCTGGTACACCGTACACGTTTCCTGCATGGTATGTATTTGGATACTCCTAAGTATTTATAATCTGGTATGCTATTGATATCTTGTATCAAAAAGAAATCAAAGGAGACTAAAATGTTCTGTAACCAGTGCGAAGAGACCGTAAAAGGGACGGGATGTACAGTGAAAGGTGTCTGCGGCAAAGACGACGAGATTGCTGCATACCAGGATGTGCTCATCCATGTCTGCAAGGGAATCGCGATACGGAACCTTGCAGCAATGAAGCATGGCAGGGGAGATCCGCAGGCAGGATTATTCCTTTCTGACGCACTCTTCTCCACGTTGACCAACGTCAATTTTGACAAGGTGCGGTTCACTGAACTTATCAACCGTGCTGTTGCCATCCGTGACGCTCTCCCGGCAAGTGGCAGCCCGGAACCGGATGCGTGTACCTGGAAACCGGCGGGTGAGGGCGATATCCTCATGAAGGCAAAAACCGTGGGGATCCTGGCAACGGAAAACGAGGATGTCCGTTCGCTCCGGTCAACGCTCCTCTTCGGGCTCAAAGGGATCGGGGCGTATTACACCCATGCAGCAGTGCTGGGAAAGACCGATGATGCCATAACGGGCTTCATCCAGAAAGCCCTTGCCTCCCTGCTCCAGGATCTTCCCGTTCCCGACATGGTTGCCCTCGTGCTGGAATGCGGGGAATACGGTGTGAAGGTTCTTGCACTGCTGGATGATGCCAACACTTCGGCATACGGAAAACCGGAGATCACGAACGTGAAGACAACGGTAGGAACACGCCCGGGCATCCTCATCACCGGCCATGACTTGAAGGATCTCGATATGCTGCTGGAGCAGTCAAAGGACGCCGGCTTGGATATCTACACCCACGGCGAGATGCTGCCGGCCCACGCGTATCCTGCGTTCAAAAAATACCCGCACCTATACGGTAATTACGGCGGCTCATGGCCGCACCAGAAGGAGGAGTTCGAGCAGTTCAACGGCCCGGTCCTCTTCACGACCAACTGCCTCGTGCCCCCGAAAGATACCTACAAGGGCCGCCTGTTCACAACCGGCCTGACCGGCTTTTCGGGCGTGCCGAATATCGAAGCCGGCCCGGGCGGGAAGAAGGACTTCTCAAAGATCATCGCGCTCGCAAAGACCTGCCCGCCACCCAAAACCCTGCCGGGCAGCGGAAGCGACCTCATCACCGGCTGTGCCCATGACGCGGTTCTTGCCCTCGCCGATACGGTCGTGGGAGCAGTCAAGAGCGGCGCGATCAAACGATTCATCGTCATGGCCGGGTGCGACGGTCGCCAGAAGGAGCGGGAATATTATACGGAGTTTGCAAAGGCCCTCCCGAAAGATACAGTCATCCTCACTGCCGGCTGTGCCAAGTTTCGGTACAATAGTCTCGGTCTCGGAACCATTGGCGGCATTCCCCGGGTGCTCGATGCCGGGCAGTGCAATGACTGCTACTCGCTCGTCGTGATCGCCCAGGCGCTCGCAAAAGCGTTCGGCGTCGGCATCAATGAACTGCCGATCTCCTATAATATCGCGTGGTACGAGCAGAAAGCGGTGCTCGTCCTTCTTGCCCTGCTCCATCTCGGCGTCAAGGACATCACGCTCGGCCCGAAACTGCCGGCATTTGTATCGCCTGCCGTGCTGGACGTGCTGGTGAAAAATTTCGACCTCAAGCCCAACACCACGGTCGAGGCTGACATGGCCCGGATGCTTAAGGCCTGAAAAATCCGTTCCCTTTTTAATAGCAGCACGCTGAGGAAAGAGAATGAAAAATCCGTCCGCCACGGTCCTGCGGCCTGCCAGCCCGGTATAAACGGAGGATACAAAAATGGTTATAGAGAATGTTCCAAAAGCCATCGGATTCGTGTACGCACTCGTCATGATTGGTGTGCTCGCGTACCTCTGGTACTCGGGCCGGTGGCGGCGATCGATCGGGTGGCTGTTGCTCTTTGTTTCGGCAGCGCTCGGTTTCCTTATCTTCGCTCCCGTGATCCCGTACCAGTTCCAGCAACTCATGCTGGGCGATGTTCAGGGCCTCGGCGCCCCCCTCATTGTCGGGGCTGCGGGGCTCACGGTGGTTTTTTTCCTTACCATTGTCTTTGGGAGATTCGTCTGTGGGTATCTCTGCCCGGTCGGGGCAGTGCAGGAGATAGCCTATCATATTCCCGTCCCGAAAACCAGTCCCCGCTATAAGAATGCATTCATGGCAGTGAGAGCGCTCGTCTTTGTCGTCTTCTTTATCATGGCATTTGTCCTGTCAGCTTCGCTCCTTTCGGATTTTGGCATCCGGGATTTCTTTTACCTTACCCTGACGACCGGCTCGTTCGTTTTTTTTATGGTGTTGCTGTTGTCCATGACATGGTACCGCCCGTTCTGCCGGCTGGTCTGCCCGTACGGGGTATTACTCTCCCTTGGCGCTGCAAAGAGCCTGTTCAGGATTCAGAGAACCGATGCCTGTATCGAATGTAAAAAATGTGAGAAGGCCTGTCCGACCGATGAAGCAAAGCGGGAGGATGCGAAAGCCGAATGCTACCTCTGCGGACGATGCATTGATGTCTGTCCGAAGGAGGGGGCACTTGTGTATGCAAAGAACCGGCCAATTTCACCTCATCAGGAAAAATAGCGGGATATGATCGTATGGAATACAAACCCGAAACTACTGGAATGACGGAAAAACCGGACAAGAAGCGCGAAGAGCTCAAAGGGAAAGTACTGCACCTGAAGGATCTTGTCAGTTACCAGGACGGGAGTGTGGCCAGCCGGATGATCATCAACCGGAAGGCGGGCAGCGTAACTCTCTTCTCGTTCGACGAGAACGAGGGACTGTCCGAGCACACGGCTCCCTACGATGCAACAGTCACGATTCTTGAAGGTGAATGCGAGGTCTGGGTCGGGGGCCAGACGTACCAAATGAAGGAAGGGGATACCATCATCTTCCCGGCAAACGCCCCGCATGCCCTCTCCGCGATCACCCCGTTCAAGATGAGCCTCACGATGATACGGGAGTGATGCATGGGCGGCGATGGAAAAGACGGGTACTACTGCACCATCTGCGGCGGGATTCCTCCGGACCAGGTCAAGATCAAGAAGATTGTGATTGACGGAAAGGAGACCGGGATCGACCGGCTGGACTGGATCCTCCTGGACGTGTACCGCAGGAACTTCGGAAACGATGAGACGATCAATGACGAGCTCATCAAACGGGTCCGGCAATTCAATTACATTCCCACAAAAAAGATGGCCGAGTACCGGGCGGCTCTTCTGCGGGAGTTTAAGATGCTCAGGCCGGACGATATCCGGCTCATGGAACAACAGATGGAGAAGGAGGTGGAGCCCCGTGCTTGACCATTGCCCCGGGGCCTCGAACCTCCGGACCCCCACCCTGTCAATCAAGAAATGTCCCCAGTGCGGGAACGAGGTTGAGATTTTCTCCAATGACCTCAAGGTGACCTGCGACAACTGCGGGTTCGTGATCTACAACGATATCATATCCTGCGTCCAGTGGTGCAAGTACGCGAAGGAATGTGTCGGCGAGGAGATGTACAACAAACTTGTCAACAAGACAAAAGGATGACCGGGCGTCACCAGCCCGACAAAGCACCGCAGATCGCCGCCCGCGTCGCACGCTTCGCACGACTGCGCCGTGCTCGCACCGCTCCGCGACCGGCTTAAACCAGACCAGAATGGCTTTAACGTAATAATAAAAAGCCAATTAAAGCAATCCGGAAACGGGTGACCGATGAAAGAGCAAAGTATCTTAGTATTCACTGATAAAGAGGAAGAATTTGTCAACCTCCTCATAAAAATCGGTATAAAAAAGACGGTAGCGCAAACTCTGGTATTCCTTGCGAACACTCCCGAAGCAACGTCCCGTGAACTCGAGCGCGGGACCGACCTGCGCCAGCCTGAAGTGAGTATCGCGATCAAATACCTGGATGAACAAGGCTGGGTCCAATGCCGTACGATCCCCTCCGAAAATAAAGGCCGCCCGCAGAAGTGTTATTCACTGACGAAACCGGTCAAAGAGATTATTGCTGCCATTGAGAAAGCAAAGAAGAACGAGGCAAACAACCAGCTCGCACTTGTCAAGAAGATGAGAAATTATCTCTGACAGGATCCGGATACAACCTCATTTTCAGGCCATTTCCCCCGTTTTCCCAATTTTTGAGACCTCCGTCGGAGAAAAAAACCTTCACAATGGCATTCTGGCAGAGGTTTCAAATCCGGTGGGGGTAAAATAGGTGGCAAAAACCGGCGCGATTTAAGGGCCTTTGGTGGCCTTTTATAGGGGTGCAATTCTGCCGTATTTTGGCAAATGGGGCGTTTTAATGACTTATTTTCCACAGGAACTAAAAGGGTGCATTTTACGGGGTTTCCCGGTTTTGAGCCGGAATGAGAGGCGGGAAAAGGAGCCTGATTTGGGCTTGTTTTGCCTCAGGGTTCGGATCTCCCTATCAAAGGGTTCTCCGACGAGAGAAAAAGAGGGATTATATCCCCATCCCCGTAATCATCCCAACCACCTGCTGAGCTGTCACCGGGTCCAGGACCTGCGCAACAAACAGCCCCGCCATCGAGATGAACAGGGTCCAGAACACTTTCTTCACCTGCTCGTTTTTCCCGAATGCCTCGACCACGGCAGCCGCATCCGCCTTCATCGCACGCTGGATCAGCTTCGGCAGGAACACAAACAGCGGCAGGAACAGGACCGCAGCACCAATGAACGCAAGGGAAATCTCAGTCCGGCCCGCCATGAAGATCCCGAGCGGGACCGCAAACACCCCGGCCAGGATCGCGGCCATCCCGACCTCACCGAACCAGAAGTAATGCCGCTTCTCCGCATAGGTAAACCGTTCGATGTCGGTCAGTGCGGGAAATTCGAAGATGCCGAGCGTGTTCAGCATCCCGTACCAGACCGCGTGCGTCTCCTCCGGGTCCGCA
>NZ_MVQB01000009.1 GCF_002067035.1 Methanoregula sp. PtaB.Bin085
AACAATGCCAATGTGGCGGAGTGGCTACGCGGCTGACTGCAGATCAGCTACAACCCGGTTCGAATCCGGGCATTGGCTCTGGTTCCATATCGAATCATATCCCTCTTTCAATTAAACCATATGAATTCAAGAGGTAGGCGACAATGCACCGTAACCTGACTGCCGAGACAAAAGCGCTCCTGATCAACATCGGCAGCGCGGATATTGATCCCAGCCTCCTGCCTGCTGATTTCAGAACAACGGCGACCGCAGGGCCCGGTGCCGGTGGGAGCTCGTTTTTCATCCGTTCGGGCGATCATCGCGTCCGGCTTTCAATAAAACCGGGATCGTCTCTTAAGGTAATCCCCTGGAAGGAGGGGGTTGCGATACAGAAAGAGGGGCGGATCATCGCGTACGGTACCCTAGAGCTGCCGCTCTGCCACTGCCCCGAACAGGCCTACATCACCGTAAGCGAGCGCTGTATCTTTGACTGTAAATTCTGCCCGGTGCCAAAACTGGGCGGTCATGTAAAGACCCTCGATGAGATCACCGGGCTCGTTGAGACGGCACTGGCGCGGGGCACTGTCCGGGCCATCTCCCTGACCAGCGGGGTTGCGGAATCACCGGAAAAGGAAGCGCAGTACATGACCCGTGTCGTCCGCCACCTTGCAGCACGATTCGATATACCTATCGGCGTCTCGATCTACCCGACTGCAACGTCCACCGAAGATCTCCGTGCGGCCGGGGCCATTGAGATCAAGTACAATGTCGAGACCATGGACCGTGCAATCTTTGCCAGGGTCTGCCCCGGACTCTCGCTGGATTATATCCTGTCTTCTCTCGAAAAGGCGGTCCGGGTTTTCGGAAAGAACCGGGTATCCTCGAACTTCATCATCGGTCTTGGCGAGACCGACACGTGCGTGCAGGAAGGCGTGGAAACCCTTGCGTCCATGGGGGTCATACCCAACCTGCGCCCAATCTCCCCCCACTCCCTCCGGAAAGGCGAGATTGTGGTTGAACGTCCGTCCGCATACCGTCTTATGCTTCTGACCCGGATCAATAAATCCGCACTCGAACGGCACGGGCTGGACGTCCGGGTTGCACAGACCATGTGCCTCCCCTGCACCGGATGCGACCTGACGCCGCAACGGGATCTCTGACATCTTCTTCAGAAAGGCAGTGAAAGGAGAACCTGCTTTTCAATGAAGCACCGCAAGAATGGTTCAGACCGCCAGCATCCGTTCGATTGCCGCCCGGGCTTTTTTTGCGACCTCATCAGGTACCGTGATGAGGGGGCTGAGATGCAACAGGGCGGCATGCACCTTCTGAAGATCGGTCTTTTTCATGTTCCGGCAGACTGCGCGGTCGGAGAGGGGATAACACCGTTTGTCCGGGCATTCCTTCTGTATCCGGTGAAGGATCCCGACCTCAGTACCGATAATAAATTCCCGATTTTTTGAAGAGCATACATGTCTGATGATTCCGGATGTACTTGCAATGTGGTTTGCGAGGTCGATTACCTCAGGCCGGCATTCCGGGTGAACGATAACGTCTGCTTCCGGATGACTCCTCCTCGCCTCCCGGATCTGATCCGGGGTGTACTCATCATGGACGATACAGAATCCTTCCCATGGGAGAATCTCCTTGCTGGTGAAGCGTGCTACATACCGTGCGAGGTTCCGATCGGGTACGAAAATCACGCGTTCCTGCTCAAGCGAGTTCACGACGTTTACCGCATTTGATGATGTGCAGCAGATATCACTTTCGGCCTTGACTTCTGCCGTGGTATTGACATAACAGACAACTCCGGCATCCGGGTAACGTTCGCGCAGCAGAACGAGTTCCCCTGCAGTGACCATCTCCGCCATCGGACAACAGGCATCCGCAGCCGGGAGAAGAACCTTCTTTTGCGGGGAAAGGATTGCGGCGGTCTCTGCCATGAAATCCACGCCGCAGAAGACAATCACATCACAGTCAGCAGATGCTGCAGCGCGGGAGAGTTCCAGCGAATCGCCCACGATGTCTGCAATATCCTGCACTTCTCCGGGCTGGTAGTTATGGGCGAGGATGATTGCACGCCGTTCTATTTTCAGCCTTTCGATCTGCTCTCTGACGCGGGATAAATTCTGCATGGAAATTGTCCTCCGGGTATCCTTTTATAATCCTTCCATCGGGATGGATGATCATATTGTAAAAATATTCTCAGCTGCTACCCAAATGTATATACATTCACAATTGTTATTTCTGCTTTGCGGAAATTGCAGGCCCGGTGGAGATGGGTTTTATGTTCGAAGAGGATCTGGCTCTGAGGGTGAAGGGAGTTATACGCCCGCGGGAAGGTTCAAGCGGGATCTGCCATGCAGTGGCAGAGGAGATTAATACGCTGGGTGGAAGTGTTGCTGCCTAGGAACAACCCGGGGGAATCCGTGCAATAATCACGGATAACAGGGGCAGGATTATCGGAAAGGGGAGAGGAGTTGTATGGTCTCCTGCGGTACTTGCGGCAGAAATTGATGCAGGGATCATTCCCGAAGATATTGTCGATGCACTTGTACGGGAGGAAACCAACTCGAGGGAAGACATGAAACGCGTTGCTGCGCTGTACGTGTATGGCAGGGTGCTCACCCCGGCAGCAGTCGCACTCATGGCAATCAGGGAGCAGGGCGGGAGGACTGTTATACGGCGGGAAGGTCTCGGGGTTATCGCCAGGTTTATCGACAGGAACGACGCTGAAATTACCGCGTCACCCCCGGTATACTGCCAGGTCTGTGCCATTGTCATCGAAGCTGCGAGAACTCCACTCCTTGCAAAAAAAATAAAAAAGGATCTGAAAGGAGTGCCGAATGTCGGCCGGGCGAAGTACAAACAGGGGATCGAGAACCGGTACGAGGTGAAGGGGGGAAGTGTCGGGGTCACCCTTACCCGCGGGGACGAGGTGCTTGCAAAGAGGGTGCTCGGCTGCTGTATGGCATACAGCACAGTCAAGGCGGAGATTGTCGCAGGCTTGATCCCGGATGCAAATGCAAAGCTGTTTCGGGCCTACTGCAACATGTGCCCGTACAAACACTGCTGGCTGGAGAATTCCATGGGTGCGACAGGAAATATCCTCCTCCACCGGCTCACCGAAGTCGGAACGGAAGTCGAGGTCACCGCAGAGGGAGGGATCGTTGCGAAAATTCAGGGTCCGGATGGCCAGGAGATCCTGGGACGGGGGACACTCTGCTCGTTCAGTGCGCTTACGAATATGCTGCTTCGTTCTGACGCTTCAAGGATGCTGAAGCCATCGCCAACAAGGGAGTGGGGGGAACAAGGGAAAGGTGGATATAAGGTATCCCGTACCTTGTTATGACCTGATGCGCTGGCAGGATCGGAAAATAATAATTTTAAGATTCTAATTCTCCGGCACTCATCCTCGCTGGAATTATCCTTACTGATTTTCCGATGCGGGCACTATCATCCTTGACATGATTCAGCCAATTCGACCGGACTTTTTCATCAAACGTGCCTGAAAGGTTCCGCCTTTCTTCCCCGGTTTTTTAAAAAAAGGAGCAATATTTGTCGGAATTATAGGATTGAAATAAAAAAATGCCCAACAATTCCTGTTCACTTTCGTGAACAAGAAATACTGTATGACAGCACAACGAAAAGACCTCGCAGCCTTCACGGTCATCATCGGGGTACTCACTCTGGTCCTGGCCGTATCTGCTCTCGCAGAGAAGGCACATGAGGAACACCTGCCGGAACGAAACGGCCGTGGTACCGCAGAGGCAATTATTACCTCCGGTCTCCCTGTCGGGATTCTTATCCTGTTATCTGCCGTTTCAGGTTTCGCCAGGCACCAGCACAGATGCAGAAATAAATCCGGCGGCATACCGCCATCCCGTCAATCCTGTTGTACGGCAAGAGATACTGATTTTGCCATGCAATGGCCGATGCGGTTGCAATCCTGCCGGCTTCCGTCATATTGCTGACACATAGTACGGACTCCGGGTCCAGCTTATTCCAGAAGCCAGGCCTTCAGGATCACAGAACTGTTTCTGCATCCTTGGACGGTGCGGGGAAAAATTCTTTCAGGGATTCCTGGAAGCGGGATCTTTTTTTGAGGTAATGAGAGGAATTGCTTACTTTCATTACTGTCAGGAATATTGAATGCGCGAATAATATCCATTAAACTCATACAGGATCCCAACATCCAAACGTATTTCCGACGGAGATCCCGATCAGGTAAATCCTGCCCATGACCGAACCTATAAATATTCACAATTGTTATCTAGTACAGTCAATTCACAATCGTGATGGGTGACGATGCCAGTGTGGCGTCCAAGAGATTTAGTGGACCTCGAGGATGAGAAGAACTGCGAAGCAGTTCTTCGATGAACACACGAAAAAATCTTGCCAGTGTGGCGGAGAGGCTACACGGTTGACTGCAGATCAACTACACCCCGGTTCAATTCCGGGCGCTGGCTTGTAAAGAGAATTTTAAGAATATCCCCAGTGTGATGAGAGATTTACCATGAGCATACGAATCCAGAAGACATTCGAAGCACTCTTCGCGCTCGAAGAGGTCCGGGGGCTCTTCCGCGAGTCGCTCCCGACCGGGTTCGACCCGGCCGAGGAGACCGCATTCCGGAAGAAGATTGCCGAGATGAAGGCAATCCTTGCGGACCTCGAAGCAGGTACCGGTACACCGAAGGTAACAAAGATCGCCGGTTCTATCGATCTGCGGACGCGGGAAGAAGAGGCTATCAACATCCAGCCCATCCAGGCAGCGGGCCGGCTGACCACGGAGGCGAGGAAGGCCCTCATCTCCTATGGCGACGGGTACTCTACGTGTGACGCCTGCCGAAAACCGTTCCGGCTGGACAAGATCTCGAAACCCGGTATCGCAGAGTTTCATGCCGACCTCGCAAAATTCGTCAACATGGACCATGCCCGGGTTGTCCCCGGGGCACGCCGCGGGTTCCAGGCAGTCACCGGCACGCTTGTTGGCAAAGGCGACAGCGTGATCGTCTCTGCCCTTGCCCATTACACCGAGTTCCTTGCGGTCGAGAACGCCGGAGGAGTGGTAAAGGAAGTGCCCCTGAACGACAGGAACATCGTCACCGGCGAAGCAACGGCACAGAAGATCGAGGAGGTCGCGAGGGAGACCGGAAAACTTCCCGTGCTCGTCATGATCGATCATTTCGATTACCAGTTCGCGAACGAGCACGAGATCAAAGAGATCGGAAAGGTTGCTCACCAGTATGACATCCCATTCCTCTATAACGGCGCCTACACGGTCGGCGTGATGCCGGTCGATGGCAAGGCAATCGGGGCTGACTTCGTTGTCGGCTCCGGACACAAGAGTATGGCATCGGTTGCGCCGTCCGGAGTACTGGCGATGACCGATGAATGGCTCCCCAAAGCCCTCCGCACCACATCGATGGTAGGAGACCTTACCAAACGCAAATTCGGGATCAAGGAGGTCGAGATGCTCGGCTGCACGCTGATGGGCGGGACGCTGCTCTCCATGATGGCATCGTTCCCCACGGTGAAAGCGCGAACGCTGAAATGGGAGGAGGAGGTAAAACGCTCCAACTACTTCATCGAACGGCTGCTGAAGATCGCCGGCAGCCGGGTGCTTTCCGAGTACCCGAGAAAACACACCCTCACAAAAGTTGACACAACGGGAAGCTTTGACACAGTGGCCCAGAAGCACAAGCGCCGCGGGTTCTACCTGAGTGACGAACTCTCGTCCCGGGGGATCGTCGGCGAGTTTGCCGGGGCAACCCGGACCTGGAAGCTCAACACGTACGGGCTCTCGGACAAGAAAGTCCGTTACCTTGCCGATGCCTTCACCGAAGTTGCGGAAAAATACGGGCTTACCGTAGAGAAATAATCACAGAAAATGAACGAAGACCAGGTCTTGAGAAAAAACAGGTCCCCACACCCTATACCATCGATATGAGGAAAAACCATGACGAAAAAATTCCACCTTGGAACAACCGCCCTCCATGCAGGACAGGTGCCCGATCCGACGACCGGATCCCGGGTAGTACCGCTCTACCAGACATCATCATACGTGTTCAAAAACACGGAGCACGCTGCGAACCTGTTCGGGCTCAGGGAGCTCGGGAACATCTATACCCGGCTCATGAACCCGACCACGGACGTCTTCGAGAAGCGCGTTGCCGCCATCGAGGGCGGGAAGAGCGCCATCGCCACCGCATCCGGCCAGGCCGCCATCACCTATGCGCTCCTGAACATCACACGCCCCGGCGACGAGATCGTCTCCGCCGACAACCTGTACGGCGGGACCTACGAGCTCTTCCATTACACGTTCCCGAAACTCGGGCGTCATGTCGTATTCGTGGACTCCGGTAACCCGGAAGCATTCAGAAAAGCGATCACGCCCCGGACCAGGGCCATGTATGCGGAAACCATCGGGAACCCGAAACTGGACATCCCCGATTTCGAGACCATCGCAAAGATCGCCCACGAAGCGAAGATCCCACTCGTGGTCGACAACACCACCGGTGTCGGCCTTGTCCGCCCGATAGAGCACGGAGCCGATATATCCGTCCTCTCCGCAACCAAGTACATTGGCGGTCATGGCAACTCGATTGGCGGCGTGATTGTCGATTCCGGCAACTTCGCGTGGAACAACGGGAAATTCCCCGAGTTCACCGAACCCGACCCGAGCTACCATGGCCTGAAATACTGGGATGCCTTCGGCAACTTCCCGGGCTTAGGGAACGTGGCCTTCACCTTCAAGATCCGTATCTCGCTCATGAGGGATACCGGTGCGGTGCTCTCCCCGTTCAATGCCTGGCTCTTCCTCATCGGCCTCGAGACGCTCCACCTCCGGGTTCCACGGCACTCGGAGAACGCCCTTGCCGTTGCGCAGTTCTTAAAGAATCATCCGAAGGCAGCCTGGGTCAACTATACCGGTCTTCCCGAACACCCGAGCCATGTGCTTGCACAGAAGTACCTGCACGGAGGCTTTGGCCCCATTGTCTCCTTCGGGGTCAAAGGTGGCGAGAAGGCGAGCACGAAGTTCATCGACGCCTTAAAGCTCTTCAGCAACCTCGCCAACATCGGGGACTCTAAAAGTCTTGTGATTCATCCGGCGACCACGACCCACCAGCAGTTGACGACTGAAGAGCAGAAGAAGACCGGTGTAACCCCGGATGCGGTCCGGCTCTCCATCGGGACCGAGGATATCGAGGACATCCTTGCAGACCTTGAGCAGGCACTCGCGGCGGTCTGAAATGTCACCCTCTCTTTTTGGGGATGATGGGAAAAGCAGGAGAATTCACGATATCATTGCTGAACTCAGCAGGGTACAAGAAGGCGCGTGTCGATGATCAAAGGTTCTGTCGGTACAGTCACAACGAAGTATTACCATCATCAAACCCCGCTCATACTTGAAGGCGGGGAAACACTCTCTTCCTTAACGATTGCTTATGAGACATACGGTTCCCTGAACCGCGATGCCAGCAATGCTGTCCTTATCTGCCATGCCCTCTCCGGGGACGCCCACGTCGCAGGGCATCATGGAGAAGAGAAGCGGGCGGGCTGGTGGGACGCTGTTGTCGGGCCCGGAAAGGCATTCGACACTGACCGGTATTTTGTCATCTGTTCAAATATTATCGGAGGATGCAAAGGTTCAACCGGCCCCTCGTCCGAAAACCCGGCCACCGGCAAACCCTATGGTACCGCATTTCCCGTCATCACGATTGCGGACATAGTGAACGCCCAGAAACTGCTCATTGACCACCTCGGGGTCCGCCGGCTCTACGCGGTTGCCGGGGGTTCTATGGGAGGCATGCAAGTGCTCCAGTGGGCAGTGAGTTACCCGGATGCAGTCAAGAAGGCCATTGTGATCGCGAGTTCCGGGTATTCCACGCCCCAGCAGATCGCCTTCAACGAGGTCGGACGCCAGGCAATCATAGCGGATCCCGAGTGGAACGACGGAAATTACTATGACCGGAAGTCCCACGATTCCGCGGGACCCGTGCGGGGGCTCTCCCTGGCCCGGATGGTCGGGCACATCACGTACCTCTCGAACGAATCAATGCATGAGAAGTTCGGCAGGGCATTGCAGGGAAAGGACCGGATCGGCTTCGACTTCTCAACCGACTTCGCCGTTGAGAGCTACCTCCACCACCAGGGCGACACGTTCACGAAAAGGTTCGACGCCAACTCGTACCTGTACATCACGAAGGCGATCGATTACTTCGACCTGACAAAGGGCGGGTCGCTAACGGAAGGGCTGAAACCGGCGACAGCGGCGTTCCTCGTCATCTCGGTTTCCTCAGACTGGTTGTACCCGCCCTACCTGTCCCGGGAGATCGTATCGGCGCTGACAGCAAACAACCGCGAGGTGCAGTACTGCGAGATCCGGTCCAATTACGGGCACGACGCGTTCCTCCTCGAATCGGGGCAGATAAACTATCTGGTGGGAAAGTTCCTCTCCCATACCGTTGTCGGCGATGTCATGATTCGCGATGTCCCGACCATCGAGGAGGGATCGACAACTGCCGTAACGGCACGGCGCCTGATCACCCTTGAGGTCAACCACCTGCCGGTCCTGAACTCCGGCGGACAACTGGTTGGAATCGTTACATCCTGGGATATCGCAAAGGCGGTTGCGAAAAATTACCTCTGGCTCGATGAGATCATGTCAAAGAATGTGATCACCACAACACCGGATGAAGCAATCGAATCCGCTGCAAAGAAGATGGAGGAGCATTCTATCTCCGCTCTGCCCGTTGTCGATGGGGAGCAGCACGTGATTGGTCTTATCACCAGCGATGCGATCAGCATGCTTGTTGGGAGGACAGGCTCATGAGAATTCTTTCCATCCACGCTTCCCGAATGTGGTACCATGCAACCCAGAAGACAAAACTGGCAGAACCCATCACCATACGCGAGGACCAGATGGAGGAATGCGTTGTCCTCTTTTGTTGTGTCGAGAAACTCGATGAGAAAAATCCTGACCGGGTAATTGCAAGCGCACGTCATAATATCCTGCAGCGGCTGGAGAAACTCAAAGTCAAAAACGTCCTGATTTACCCGTATGCCCACCTGACGAGCACGCTCGGGTCCCCGCAGGTGGCACTCTCTGTCCTCAAAGGAATCGAAGAATCGCTCATCCGTGAACAGGTTGACGTGAAACGGGCACCATTCGGCTGGTACAAGGAGTTCGAAATCCGGGGCAAGGGGCACCCGCTCGCTGATCTCTCCATGACCATCTGTCCGTACGAAGGCACCGAATGTGATTTTACCTGCCCGTACTGCCATCACCCGTTCAGGGAGGCAGATGCCGTGAATGTCTGCCAGCAGGCAGCTGAATGCGCGGGAACCTGTCCCGGCAAACCGATGACAATCGGAGAAAAAGATGACTGACATACCAGCAATACCCAAAAAAGCACTCATCGTACTGGGGTGCCCGGAGGCACCGGCTCAACAGGCACTTGCGTTCCATGTAGCCTACAACCTGAAAACGCGAGGTACTGATGTTCTCATTGCGGGCAACCCCTCCGTCCTCAATCTCCTGAAGGTTTCCGATCCCGAAAAGCACTACATTGCTGATACGATGGTCCTGGAAAAGTGCATCGCCGAAGTTGTCGAGAGAAAACGGGACTGCGATCTCTGCGTGGTCTTTGCACACAACGATGCGGCGATTGCCTACGCGGCAACAATGCGTCACCTGCTGCCGGAACGAAGGCTGGTCGTGATAATCTTTGGAAAGGATCCCGGGCCGCTTGCAGACGAGATCAATTTCCCCTGCGAGAAGGTCGTCGACAAGGCAGTGCACAACCCGGTGCCGTTGAAAGCAAAGATCAACGAGGTGTTCGGATGGGCTGTATCGAGAACCTGAAATACGAGATGATCCTGCCGCTCGGGGCATCGTTCAAGGAGTGCCGCGAGTACGTGGAGAAGAACTTTAAGGAGTTCTGGTATGTCGACCCCGGCTACAAGCTCTTTGACGAATACATCATTGGTCTTCCGCCGATTGCCCTCGGTATTGAGGATGGCAGGAAGATCATCTTTCCCTATACAAAACCCTGTCACGGAACCTACCTGCTCCGGATTGAAGACCAGAATGAGGCGGAACGGGTACGGAAGACGGCGCGGAAGAAAAAATAATCAACCTGGTGAAAAAAATTCATGAAGAACCAATGGCTTGTGCGGTATTCTGAAATCTTCTTAAAATCCGATCCGGTGCGCCGGCAGTGGGAGAATGTGCTTATCACTAACATCCGTGAGGTGATGCCCGGGGCCCACGTGAGGAACGAACGGGGCAGGATCTGGCTGGACGGTGACGTTAAACCGGATCTTTTAAAAAACATCTTCGGGATCGTCTCGTTCTCTGAAGTTGAGCATATCCGGCTGGATGAGATCGAATCCCACCTTCCGGACTATTGCCGCAGGCATGGTTTGCAGACGGCAAAGACGTTTGCCATAAAGATGAAGCGGGTAGGTACCCATTCGTTCTCTTCAAACGATAAGGCGATCGAGTACGGCAACCTGCTCAGGAAAGAATTTCCCCATCTGAAAGTGAACCTTGCTACACCCGATAAGGAGATCCATATCGAGATCCGGGGGAACGAAGCGTATCTCTACGATACGGTGATCAAGGGGGCGGGCGGGCTGCCCCTTGGGGTAGAAGGGACGCTGGTTGCGCTTGTCTCCGGGGGGATCGACTCCCCGGTCGCCGCGTGGATGATGATGAAGCGTGGCTGCCGGATCCTTCCCCTGTTTGTGGCACTCGATACCTTCCTTGATGAGACAACGATTGCCCGGGCACAGCGTGTCGTAGAGGAACTGGCAAAGTACCAGCCGGGCATCGAACTGACCGTGATTTCCGATACCTATCTTGCTGCGGCAAAAGAGGAGCTGATCCGCAGGCACCTGGAGAAGTACACCTGCATCTTCTGCAAGCGAAGGATGTACAGGATTGCCACTGCGTATGCAACAAAGATGGGGGCCAAAGGGATCGTGACCGGCGAGTCGCTTGGGCAGGTGGCGAGCCAGACGCTCGATAACCTCGTTGTACTGACCGATGCCGCGTCCGATGTCCCCATCTACCGCCCCCTCATTGGGTTTGACAAGGAGGAAGCAATCCGGATTGCCAGCGAGATTGGAACCTTTGAGCAATCGATCTCTCATGCATCCGGGTGCAAAGCGGTACCGAAAGGACCCTCCACGAAGGCCAGACTGGATACAATCCGCGAAATCGAAAGCAAACTGGAAGCGACCGCGATGCCGCTGCCGGTGTGATGTTCCTGGCAGGATCGCCCGAAACCGGAAGGATCATCTATGACCGAAGAACGTGATGAACATATACTTGAGGCAATCGGCAGGTGCCGGGTTGTCATACGGAACGGTAAGGTTGTTGAAGTCGGGGAAGGAAAAATCTCATCCTGTCCTCTGGCAAAACGGTTCGCCCACCCGGTTCCCGAAATAACCAGGGAGGCCGTGAAGGCCAATATCGAGCACCGGATCAACACCTGGGGCATGTGCACGCCCGACAGGAACGTGCTCGATACCAAAGAGTTCGTAGGATTTGGCGCAACCGAGCTGCTCGGTTTTGCGTCTCAGACTGCACTGATTGATGCGGCGGTCCTTGCCTGCGACGGTTCAGGAACCGTCATTGTGAAGGATCCTGCCCTCATCCAGGGGATTGGCGGAAGGATGTCGGGGCTTGTTTCGACCAGCCCCATTCCCAGGGTCATCCGGCGCATCGAAAAACATGGCGGTATTGTTATCGATAAAAAGCATGCATCGCTCGATCAGTTCCGTGGAGTTGCATGGGCATATGATGTGGGCTACACCAAAGTTGCCGTAACAGTTGCAAAAGCCGATATCGCGGAGCGGATCCGGAATGCATTCCCCGACACCCTCATTTTCGGTGTCCATGTCACCGGTCTCACCCGCGATGAAGCGGAGGACATGGCAGCAGTCGCGGACCTGATGACTTCCTGCGCCTCAAAGACCGTACGGGAGATTGCCGGTGCCCGGGCCCTGCTGCAGGCAGGTGTCTCGGTCCCGATATTTGCGCTCACGAAGCGGGGAAAGGAGATCATCATCGAGAAGATCCGACAAAGCAGCGAGCAGGTCCTCATCAAGCCTTCCAAACTCCCGGTCCTTGATGCTGTCCAGCCGGAACCGCTGGTCTGATCACCGGGATCATCCCCTCTGATTTTATCTCCACGGCATCCCGGAATGGAGCGATCCGGCCATCTCTCTGTTACCTGAATTCCCGCAGGAATAGTCCTTTTTTCAAAACCCCCCGGAAAACCGGCCTTCATAATCGCGTTCCGGCAGCCTTTCCGGTGCCCGGATGGAGAAAAGTAAGGGTCAAAAAAGGGGCGAAAAGAAGTGCTCCTGTGGCCGTTTAATGACATGCAATTCTGCCGCATTTTGGAAAACGGAGCGATTATAAGGCGTATTCTCCACAGGAAAGAAAAAGAGCGATTTTACGGGGTTTTCCAGTATTGGCCCGGGCACAGGAGGGGAAAAAGGAGCCCGTATAGGGCTTATTTTCCCTGAGGGGATTTCACCCCACTTTGAGGGTCTTCGACGGGGAAAATGGGGTTATCCCCCCAACCCCGTGATCAGGCCAACAATCTGCTGAGCTGTTACCGGGTCCACGACCCGGGCCAGGACCAGCCCGGCCATCGAGATGAAGAAGGTCCAGAAGACTTTCTTCACCTGCTCGTTCTTCCCGAACGCCTCGATCGCAGCGTCCGTGTCCGCCTTCATTGCCCGCTGGATCAGTTTCGGCAGGAAGACAAACAATGGCAGGAACAGGACCGCAGCACCGATGAATGCCAGGCTCATGTCGGTCCGGCCTGCCAGGAAGATCCCGACCGGAGCCGCGAAGGTTCCGGCCAGCATCGCAGCCATCTCCACTTCACCAAACCAGAAGTAATGCCGCTTCTCGGCATACGTCAGCCGCTCGATATCATCGAGCGCCGACAGATCGAAGATGCCGAGCGTGTTCAGCATCCCGTACCAGACCGCGTGCGTCTCTTCCGGGTCGGCAATGATGCCAAGGAAGAGGATGATGATCGGGCCGATGAGCAGGATGATCGGGAGGTGGGCCAGCACCAGGACCAGCCCGAGCAGGATCCCGGTTCCGCAGATAGCGCACCGGGTCTGCACCGGATTTTCAAACAAAGTTCACAACTCCGGCTCGGTCGAAGAACGCTGAAGCGTTCTTCTCCAATCTCGGGTCTGATAACCCTCGATTTTCATCAAACATCGCCGTCCTCCGCAATCCGGATCCGGAAGACCGGGCTCGTGTACCCGCCATTGGCCGGGCTGAAATCCCGGACCCGGCCCATCTGGGCCCACTTCCGGCGGCCCGTGCGGATCTGGACCGTGTGGATGCCCGGGGCCCGGGGATATACCCGCCGCCCGTCAATATCGTGCATCTCCATATACGGCGGAATGTCGAACCAGTCCGGCCAGAACTTTACACCGTGCGGGATGTCCGTGCCCCGGTACAGGTCCTGCAGCCGCAGGGGAGACATGTTGTCGTAGATCAAATCAATGATCAGGTTCTCATCATCCTGCTCCGGGTGCAGGTCCAGCTCATAGAAGATTGGGTTGCGCCGCACTTC
>NZ_MVQB01000010.1 GCF_002067035.1 Methanoregula sp. PtaB.Bin085
GCATATTCGGCGCCCGCCGACTATTTAGATCTTACTGTTCTCTCAGCCCGAGCTAAAAATTAGTGAAGTACTGAATCTAGTGGATTGCATTCACCACAGCCCGTGTGCCAATTCAAAATGTAATATTTAAGACAGATAGTTTGCATATAAAAAAAACATGGAGACTAGAATCAGTTATCAAACTTTTATATTTTTGATGATGATAATTAGTTCCTTTTCTGGATGTATTGGCGATACTGATACACAAACAACGACATCAACACCAAAATATCAGCAAGGCGACATTGTTTCAATTAATAGCACAGAGAAAGTGGGATTTGCCATCTTAAAATACAATACGGTTAATGATACATATCTTTCGAGAACGATTATTCAATTTCAGAACCACTCATGGGGTTTCTATAATCCGGATGATCTCCCAAAAGAATATGATCGGAAGGTTATTGAAGAAACACTCCCGTATAAATGTCTCCATTTAACAGATCTTAATAAAATCCCGTCATTCAAGACTGCTTTTGCGGTAGTACCTGTGACAGAAATGAACGTTAGGAAAATTATTTCTAAAAATATTGACACAAATACTGAATTAAAAAATGTCGAAGTAGTAGGAAGTACAGTAAGAATTCAACAATATATTCCGACCTTTTGGGATGAAGCCACTCTTTTTTCTTCTTCACTTAAGGCTGACACAAAACTGATGGAAATATTATTTGAAAATCCGAGTGTCGAGAAATGTAATTTTGAGACGTCTATTGATTTAACGGATGAATACGGAAATAAAGTAAATAAAATTGTTTTAAATATCACTGTTAATCGAGCAACACATGAAAAAATAAATTATGACAATTTCAATACCGACAACCTTTGGAATATCGCTGATTCTCATTGGAGACATCCGGCGATTTCACGAGGATTGGGTTTAAGCAATTCGGAGATTATTGCAGAACAAATCCTTAATGGGCAACAATGATCTGAATAATTATTTCTTCATGATAAAAAAATAATTGTTGCCCTGTGAGGGACACGTAGTAGTTACATCTTTTTTAATTCACATGTCGATTGCACTAGAGGCACTGGACATCATACGCGTCTGTGGTGAAGGACCAACCAATACTTGTTTTCTGTCTTTTACGACGATACAAAGTAAAAGCCTTTATAATATATTATAGAGAGAATGCAATAAAAATCAACTTGTACGACGTACGATGACTGAAAACGATTATACGGACTTCTTTCCGATAACGAAGGCAGTATTGACTTGCTTTCCGTTATTCTCCACATACCGAGATTCTGTCTTATAAATCTCTTTAATAAATTTCTTTATCCCCTCAACATCATAGATTTTAATTCTCTCGTGCAAGTCAGTAGCAATCACTTGAAGAGGAAGTGGCTCATCAGGATTGTCTTTAATCAACTTATCTATATTATCTTCAATAAACCGCTTTATTAGGGGTTTTAGTGCTGCTTGACTTGCTCTTCTATATGCATCGAAGAAAGGTGTCTTTCCTTTCTTTTTCCCTTGAACTATTGGGATTTCAGGTCTGATATTAGTCTTGATAACTGTACTACCATTTTGCTCTTTACACTCTTTGGCGATATCTATACTAGTGAAAACAATCACGATCTTAACAGCATTCGGAAAATCGGGACTATCACGAAGATTTCTACCAATCATCTGCACGAGATTAATTTTTGCCTCATGATCTGCGATTTTTCGAGGAACGTATGACAGAAATCCGTTCGGATTCTTTTCCCTCTCTTTCTTAATTTGCGCTTTAGTTTTCCAATGTGGCTCGAATGCAGGATGTAAGAAGTATTCTTGAGGATAGTATGGTGTGCCAAGAAGAAGTGAGATTGGATAATCTCTGTAATCGTTTGTACCACGAGTGTTAGATCCAAAATAGATTTCCGATGCAGTCTCTACACCAGAGAATACACTTTGTTTTCCCCATTCTTTTAGAACATCAGAATGTCCAAAAACGAGTAATTTTTGTTCTGTTGCAGACAATGTTGGTTTAATAACTTTTGTGATTTCTTTTACATCACCCTGCATTCTTCTTGATTTTTTAACGGTATCCTTTGTTGTAGCACTATCCATAATCTGAAAAACAACATATTTTTTTGATTCCTCAACAGTTGCTTTGAGAGTTTTGTAATCACCCAATTGCTTTATACAATATTCATCTTTGATGCCAGGTGTGGCATTGAGATAACACACTCTAATAGGCTTGAATTTCGATGATTCATCGGAGACGATTTTGAGTCTGTTAAAATCTGAATAGAAGTGGAGACTCCCATTAGTATTTACAGCAAGAATCAAACGAGATAGAAATGCAAGACCCTTGTGACTAGGTAAAACAGAAGTCCCTGTGTTATCTGTCAAGAATTGTTGTAACTCTCGTTTTAATTGACCATCATTTAAGGTTATGAAAGTGATTATTTCGATCTCGTTATCTTTCGTATAGTCTTTCAGCATCAAAGCCAATTCGTGAAGTTTCTGTGCTCGTGTTCCTTGTTTTTGTAAGTGCAGAATTAGTGAATCTAAATCATAAGATGTAATTTCACTTTCTGGCATCACGACTGAACAGAGTGAGATGTCGTCAATTATTAGAACTGGATTTAGATCCTTAATTTCAGAATAGACCTTATTGAAGTTCTTCTCTGTTGAAAGAACACAAAACCCTTCTTTGGACTTGGAGAAGTCTGATAAATCACTTAATTGCTTTTGGTATTGACAATTCTCTGATTCCGGACATTTATCGCATTCATTTTTTGGGGGTGTCTTGTCGTTCCAGAGTTTTTTATATTTCCGAGAATGAATACACAAACCCTCTTGGGTCTTACCTTTGAAAATTAGGGTTGGCACATTTGCTTCAACCAACTGCGGATGATAATTATTCTCTAATCGCTCATAGGATTGCATCAGGACGATAACAGGTCTATTCTCCTTAACGACGTCTATTATGTAATTGAGGGCTGCTGTAGTCTTTCCACTACCTGTGAATCGCGTATCGAAGATGTTTTGTTCCGTGATGTCAGAATAGCGTATCTCGTCCCGTGTGCTCACAATATCACGCTGATTTAGAAAGGTGAGTATGGAAAGTAATTCAGGATTCCGTTTTTCCTTTGAGATTCCTAATCAACCTGAAAGGTAGTAGTAAAAAATTGTCTTACTTCGAGATTTGTTGGTATTGTTATAATACCACAACCCATTATTCCACCTCTTGGGCAGGTACGAATAAGTGGCCTAACATGCTCATTGAACAACTGTGAACCAAATCGACGTCTCTGAAGGTAACCCAACGTCGCTCCTGCGATATAATCAGCAAATTGGATTCCACTACTATGATGAGATAATTCAAAATGAAGGCAATCTTTAATCACAAAATATCGTTCGATTAAGTCACCGTTTAAGTAAAGTTCATTGTAGGCATCGGTCAGTAATTTATTAATTTCACGAGAAACAGGATCCATGAAAATCAAACATAGGTTCTGGTTCGTATATGGATCTCTATCGGTCTGTAAATCCATCTGGATTCGTTGCATTAAATCTTGGATATGCATTTTATAGAGATTGATTTCACCAATTCGCCCAATTGCATCATTTTTAGATATGGTTATGATAATATTCGCGTATGGTAACGCATCGAGGATCCTAAAAGAATCCAAAATAAACTGCTCAATATGGTCAATGGGATAATCCTGAAAAGGAGTTAGTCTCGTTGCAAGTTGCCTTGTTGGTTCTCTTTGGTAACGGTAAAGAGTCCAGATGTCTGCATATTTAATTTCTGTTTCATGGGGTATCTGATATTCCTCTTTTAATTCTTTAAAACAGTTATCAAGAAAAAACCATGATTCCCCATCAATGATTAAAGTAGATCTTAGGTAATACGGGTTGCGTTGGTTATATTCGTCAGTTCGATATTGTCGATATTGTCCACTCTCATCACTGAATGCGAAATATATCCCCATCACTGGTGTGTTGAAAGTAAACTGAAATAATTGTTATCAAATTTTTATTTTACAATTTTCATTATTTGCCACACAAATTGTTATATAACTTAAGTTACATAACATTATACAACCAAAGGTGAGGCTCGTGAAGTTAGTAGGCAGATCGAAAATCGGCAAGGTTACTCCAAAGCCGAATATTACCTATCCATTTGCTCGTTTACCTCAAGAATGTGAAAATGTGATAGGTCATAATGTTGGAATTTATGAGACAGAACATGAGGGCAAGCGCGCGATATTACTCGTAATGGATGATGAAACAACATTACCCACTAAAGTTATACAATCAAGTGATACAACCAATACTGAAAAGCGCCTATCTGAACTTGAAAACGATATCAAAGAGTTAAAACAGGCAATTCTGAATAAATCTCCTCAAACCGTTGAGGAAACAGTAAAAGATTTACGCCCAGGTCGGAATTCGAATCCGAGTCGATTGCGTGACAGGCAATCATGATAGGCCACTACACTACCTGGGCATCTTTACAGTAAGTCCCGCCTCCCAGATTCGAACCGGGGACATCGCGGTAGCCGCGCAGTTACCTTGAACGGTAAACCAATCTACAGCCGCGCACTCTACCAGGCTGAGTTAAGGCGGGGCACTGCCTTATAGTGTAGGGGTAAATCAGTATTAAACGTATCGTAGCATCGCCCCGTTTTCCGGGGTAAACCGGCGGAAAAATGGCTGGTGCAGCGATTGTTTATATGGATCTCCTGCCCATTATGTTTGTATGACTGCTCGCAAGGATGTTGCGGGGGATCGTCTTCTTCACCGATAGCGAAGCTCGTGAAGAAGTGACTGTTTTTGACACTACGCTCCGGGACGGAGAACAAACCCCGGGGATTGCATTCACCTTTGAACAGAAACTCCAGATCGCACGCCAGCTCTCCGACATCGGCGTCCATGCAATCGAGGCAGGGTTCCCTGCATCAAGCAAGGCCGAGAAGGAGACGGTGACCGCTATCAAAAAGCTCGGTCTTGAGTCAGTGATCTGCGGGCTTGCCCGCTCCACGAAGAACGATGTTGACACCTGCCTTGAGTGCGGTGTCGACATGGTCCATGTCTTCATCCCGACCTCGGATATCCAGCGGGAGAACACCATCAACAAGACGCGGAAGGAGGTGCTCGGGATCACGGCCGATATCGTCGGCCATGTCCGGAGGCACAAGGACCTCTGCATGTTCTCCGCCATGGATGCAACGCGGACGGACTGGGACTACCTCATCGAGGTGTTCCGGACCGCTGCCGATGCCGGGGCCACGATCATCAACGTGCCCGACACTGTCGGCGTTATCTCGCCGTCCGCGATGAAGATGCTCGTCAGGCGCATCAACAAAGAGGTGCGTTGCCCCATCGATGTGCACTGCCACAACGACTTCGGCCTTGCGGTGGCAAACACCATCGCTGCTGTCGAGGCCGGGGCATCGCAGGTGCAGGTGACCGTGAACGGCCTCGGGGAACGGGCCGGTAATGCCGACCTTGCCCAGACCGTGATGATCATGGAGTCGATGTACCGGATCAAAACGGGGATCGAGAAGTCGCGCCTTGTCGAGACCTCTCGCCTCATCTCCCGGTTCAGCGGGATAACCATCCCGCCCACCCAGCCCGTTGTCGGGGAGAATGTCTTCTCGCACGAGAGCGGCATCCACTCGCACGGGGTTATCAAGAACGCGGCCACCTTCGAGCCGGGCATCATGACCCCGGAGATGGTGGGTCACCGCCGCAGGCTTACCCTCGGCAAGCACGTGGGCCGGCACGCGGTGCGGCAGATGCTGACCGACGTTCACATCGACCCGACCGACCAGCAGCTGGACGCCATCATCGAGAAGGTGAAGGCCATCGCCAGCCGGGGCAAGCGCGTGACAGACGCGGATCTCTACGAGATCGCAGAGACCGAGATGGGGATCGAGCTGGACAAGAAAGCGTTCGACCTCGTGGACATTGCCATCATGACCGGCAATCACGCCATCCCGACGGCAAGCGTCCGGGCAAAGGTGAACGGGAAGGAGCATGTCTTCTCTGCGGTCGGCAACGGCCCCGTGGACGCAGCCCTCAAGGCCATCCTCGGGATCACACCCTCGAAACTCCAATTAAAGGAGTTCAACATCGAGGCTATCTCCGGCGGCTCTGACGCGATGTGCCACGTCACCATCGCGGTGGAGGACGAGCACGGCAGGATCTTCGATGCGGCCGGCAGCGGGGATGACATCGTGTTGTCCTCAGTCGAGGCCATGGTCAATGCCGTGAACCTGATCAACCGGGCGTAAAAAATATCACCTTTTTCTGACGGTATGATGGGTTTCAGATTCGTATAATGGGGATGATTCCCCATACCCCCGATGTGATAACCGGCTGCTGCCCCCGCGGGGGCGCTCCCGCGGCGGCTTCATGTACCGGTTTTGTAAAGAAGTAATTTCCCCGCCATGCCGCGGAGCGATCCTGAGGCGGGGGACCATCATAATGGAGGGTCACCAATAAAAAACTGAAATGATTATTTCACAACCTCTTCAGATTCGAGTTCCGGATCTCGACAAGAATCCCAAGCGCCTCATCATACCCGTACTTCCCTGCCCGCTTCGACAGTTTCCCGATGACCTCATCGGTCGAGGCAAGGTAGCGCTTCGTGAATCCCCCGTTTCGGTCCGCGGAGTCAAGAAGGTTATCGATCCGGTCGCAGAGCTTAACGAGCGTTGCTTCTGGGGGTGCATCGAGGATCCGGTCGAGGCTGTCAGAGAGCCGGTCGGATTTCCCCGCAATGGTGTTCTTCTTGGTGAGTGCTGCGACTATCGCAGCAATATCACGACGCTCGCGGGCCGGCAGCGGCAGGCTTTCGATGAGTTCGTCGGTCTTCACGATCCATTCCGGCGAACAGTCCTCGTACACATCGTGAAGCCACGCGGAGATAATGGCGACATGGGACCCGTTGAAGGTTCCGACAAGGCCCGCGACGCGTGCCGGGTGAGTGATGTACGGAGTCTTCCGGTCCTTCCTGAACTGCCCTTTGTGGGCGCGGGATGCGTGGTCGGCGGCGGACTTGATCACAAGGAGGCGGTGGGCCGGTCGCTCCGTGAGGAAGTCCGCCAGGTGATCCATGCAGAACCTTGACTGCAAAATCCTATGAGGTTTTTGATCTGTTCACCGGATAACCGTTGCCCGGCATATCCCGGGAAAGGATGATCCTGCGGGTATTATCGATACGTTTCCTCCATTCCATGGTTTGCAGGCATACCTTCTTGAACCTGTCCGGATAATTCCCACACAACAGGTGGTCATACACGGAACAGCGGGAGATTATCATCATCGCCATCGGGGCAGGGATCCTGATCCTCGCGATCCTTGGTATCTCCGTCCTGCAGCAGGCAGGCCCAAAACCAGATCCGGCAGGAACCGCGGATCCCGGGTTCCTATCGCTTCCCCCGGGGTTCAAGGCGGAGATCTTTGCCGACAATCTCCCGGGCGCACGGTCCCTTGCCCTCGGAGACAATGGCACGGTATTCATCGGAACGCGCGACCGGGGCGTGGTGTATGCGGTCATGGATACCGATAACAACGGGCAGGCTGACCGGCGCTGGATCATAGCAGAAGGGCTTTTCACGCCCAACGGTGTCGCCTTCCGGAACGGATCGTTATATGTAGCGGAAGTGAACCGTATCCTCCGGTTTGACAATATTGAGGACAGGCTCGATAACCCCCCGGACGCAGTCACGGTCTACTCATCCCTGCCGTCGGATACCGCCCACGGGTGGAAGTATCTCCGTTTCGGGCCGGACGGGATGCTCTATATTCCCGTCGGGATGCCCTGCAACATCTGCGATCCGGCCGAAGAACGGTATGGTACCATCCTTCGTATCCGTCCTGACGGGAGCGGGTCAGAGATTTATGCCCGTGGCATCAGGAACACGGTAGGGTTTGACTGGGATCCCGAAACCGGGGATCTCTGGTTCACGGAGAACGGCCGGGACTGGCTGGGTGACGACCTCCCTCCCGACGAGCTGAACCGGGCACCGGTCGCGGGCATGCATTTCGGGTTCCCGGCGTATTACGGGAACTGCACGGAGGACCCGGAATATGCAGGGAAAACCCATTCCGAAGACTGTGTTCCTCCGGCCCTGAACCTGCCGGCACACGTCGCACCCCTCGGTATGCGGTTTTACACCGGTTCGATGTTCCCTGAAGAATACCGCAACGCGATATTTATTGCAGAACACGGGTCCTGGAACCGGAAGACGCCAATCGGGTACCAGGTCGTGACCGTGCAGCAGCATAACGGTACCGCCATGCCTGTCGTACCATTCGCGTGGGGATTCCTTGGCGCTGACGGAACAGTCCGCGGAAGGCCGGTCGATATCGGTATCCTCACCGACGGTTCAATCCTGATCTCAGATGATTATGCCGGGAGGATTTACCGGATCGTGTGGCTGACCCCATGGTGATTTCCCGACAGCCACGCACGGGACAAAGCCCTGCGGCAGCCGGTACCGGATTAACAGGACGGAAAAAATATTGCGGGAACCACGTGTTCCCGGCAAAAAACAGATCTGCAGCGCATCGGCACTGCAGGCTGAATTGGTGCGGGATCAGGTAGCCTGCGGGGCGCCCTTGCCCTCAAGGGCAGACTTGATCTGCGCCTGGAGCTGCTCGAACTTCCCCTGCAGCATCTTCTCCTGCTTCTCGAGCGACTTGATGCGGAGCTCGAGGGTTTCGACCTTCTCGGTGAGTTTTGCGTCAATGACCTCTTTCTTCTTCTGCATCATGACGGTGCCGACGCTCATGTACATCACCGCATCGTCGGCAGAGTCCTTGATCTCTTCCTGTGCGCGTTTGGCTTCGCGGACCGCCAGTTCGTACTGGGTCTTCTGCTGCAGGATAGTCTGGAGCTGCTGCTGGAGCTGCTGGAGCATGCTGATCTGGTTCTGGACTTTGGGTGAGATAGTGTTCATGATAGATCCTGTATCAATATCGGCGTCATCTGGTAAAAAGCGTTATTCAGGTATACAGAAGAAAACGGGCTCAGAAGAAATCCATTCCTCCCAACGCACACAATGGAATTACGAGGGTGGCCCCCCATCTTCCCCAGAGGGGGAAACAACCCAGGGGGGCAGGCGAGCCTGACCCCGGATTCTATCATTTTTCCGGATGCCCGGATAACGTCATGCTCCACGGGGCGAGGGTCGACAGACCCCGGGCGCCCGTTGCTCCATCCCAATCGGACGCTATACACCAGGAGGTTTTCTACCGGACCAAAAAATGAACTCCAGGACCGGGCCGAGATCCGTTATTTTTTCACGAGCCCCTGAACCTCATCGGCAACGTTCACGAGCCTGAGGATCATGTTGAGCGCTGCCCGGAGCGCTGCGGTATCCCCGGCCTCGACCTTCACAACAAGCGTTGACGGGCCTTCAAGCCAGCATCGGGTGGTTGACCGGGGATTGACTTCATCGGCCAGTTCCGGTGCAACGGCCCTGCAGATCTGTTCGGCATGATCGGTCGTGAAACGGAAGATCGCTTCATGCTGCGGCATGGGATTTCACACGGGAGTTGGGGAAAAAAGAAGATAAACGTATGGTATTATTACCGGGAATGAGTTACGTTACCGGGCTTTCAGTTCCTTGATTGCCGCGCCGCGTTCCTTGAAGAGGATGCGGTGCCCGCAATAGGGGCACCGGACGTTCACGTCAATCTCGACCTTCTGCTTGCACCGGGCACACTTGTAGGTACTTGCCATACCCAACCCTTCTTACTCGGTCCCTTCAACGGTCCGGTCGATTGCACGCTGGGCAATCTTCATGGTGGGGGTCGTCGGCTGGTATGCGCCGCCGGCGAACTTGAACCCGCACTTGCGGCACTCCCAGATGCCGGTGCCCTTGCGTGCCACGGACTCCATGTCACACTTGGGGCAGCGGTGAAGCGCCCGCGAGATGGTTTCGATGTCGGTTACACGCTTGCGCACGAACCTTCCGTACCGGCAGCCGAAACGCCCGGCGCTGCCGGTGACTTTTCCCTTTGCTTTCTGTGTTGATGACGATGCCATGATGGGTACCTGCCAATCTGTCTTCTTTTATTTGTCTTCCGTCCTAATATATCTGATTGAGGATCTTGACCTGCCCTTCGCCCTTGGAGAGCTTGTTGATGAGGTCGTAGAACTCTCCCTGGATTCCCGCGGGGATACGGACCACGCAGACCCACGAGCCGTCCTTCTGCCACTCGTCTTTCTCCATGGTCGAACCCGCAGCAATATCCCCGTAGGCCCTGGCAGCGTAATCGGCCGGGATCTTGATCGCGAGCCGGAGTTCCTCGAACCGGATCGGGAGGATGGGGCGGAGAGCCTTGACCGTCTCCTTCACCAGCTCGTCGAGGTGTTTGAAGGGATCGATGTTGACCCGGGCTTCCTCCATGGCCATCTCGATCCGCGTGGGCGGGTGCGGGTGGCCGGTCTGCGGATTGACCGCGTTCCGTGAGATAAACGTGACTACCTGACGGCGCTTCTCCTCGATCATCTGCTTGCGCTGTTCGGCAGTGAGGTGGATCTCGCCCTTCTCGATGATCTTCCGTGCAACGGTATCGAAATCGGTGGTATGGAAAACCTTCATGAGGGCTTCGTCCGAAGCGCGGGTGGCCTTCGATGAGTTGCCAAAGACGTTGAGCGCGGCTACGACGTCCTCGATATTGACCGGCTGGCCCTGCCGGACAAGGGCTGCCTGTTTGGGATCAACCAGGATCTCGAACCGTTCCCCGTGACTTTCGAGCCGTGCAACCACCGCATGGTCAAGGGAGATCATACACGATCACGGCTTGAACTGCTCGACGAAGGTAGCGACTTCCTGCCGGCTCATCTTCCGGAAGACCGGGTTGTTCCTCTCGATAACCCCGATCTCGACCTGGTCGCCGTCAAACTTGCCCTCGGTTGCCGAGTGGAGCGCCTTGAGTCCCAGCGGGATGGCGTCCCTGATCGCAGCTTCGGGATTGTACTCCTCCTCGAAGACCTTCATGGCAGCAGGCCGGCCGATGCCGATCCCGGTTGCCTTGTACTCGAGGAGCGTGCCGGAGGGGTCTGTCTCGAAGAGGCGGACCTCGCCGTCGCTGACGCCAGCAATAAGGAGGGCCGTGCCGTACGGACGGATGCCGCCGTACTGGGTGAGGGACTGCATGTGGTCGCAGAGCTTCTTGGCCAGGGCTTCAACCTCGATGGGTTCATCGTACGAGACGCGGTTGATCTGGCACTCGATCCGGGCACGGTCGACGAGTGCCCGGGCATCGCCGACCAGGCCCGATGAGGCGACCCCGATGTGCTCGTCGATTTTGAAGATCTTCTCGATCGATGATGCCTCAAGGAGCTTGGAGCTGACGCGTTTGTCGACGATCAGGACCACGCCGTCCTTTGCCTTGATACCGACCGCGGTCGTCCCCCTCTTTACGGCCTCGCGGGCGTACTCCACCTGGTAGAGCCTGCCGTCGGGCGAAAAAACGGTGATTGCCCGGTCATATCCCATCTGATATTGTGGCTGCATTATGAATTCTCCAGATCACTTCTTGTTACAAACAATCGGTGTGCATTTTTAAATCCCTTTTCAATCACATCAACCTTCTGACCGTTACAGTGCGTAACGAGAACCTCCCGCTTGTCCGAAAGACGGCCTTCAGGTTCCGGGGAAGGGTCGCCGGGTGCCTGTTCCTTCTGCTTCCGTATCCGTTCGCGCAGGCTCTCGATCGTGCCGGAAGCGGCAAGGATCCGGAGCGCGAGACGTGTGTCCCGCCAGGAGGTGACGGTCGAGAGGGCGATTGCAAGTTCCCTTTCGGTCCCCCGCAGGCACCGGATCATGACATACTCCTCTTCTGCCGCGACAACGGCCTGCATGATGACACCGCCGGCTGCATCGCCCCACAGGGATGTCACCGCATCGGCAATGGCGTAATACAGTTCCTTCTGGTCAACGACGGTCCCGGCCGGTTCGACCCGGACAAGGATGTACCGGCGGTTCTCCCGCAGGGTCGGCGGCCGCGGGCTCATGATACCACCCGGACAGCCGGTTCCGGTGGAGCCGTGATCCGGCCGATCGAACCGAGCGCCTTTTCCACACCGGTATCGTCTATGCCGATGAGGGAGCAGAGCCCGGTGATCTCGCGGACTGCACGCAGGTCGAGATACGAGCGGGCATGCGACGAGAGCGTGACAGGGAACTCAAACCGGCGCTCAAATGTCAGCATGTCCCGGAAACGGTGGATCGCACGCTGCCGGGCAGCACCGCGGCCGGCGATGAGGACCGACAGGTCGATATCGATTGCAACACCATTATCGGCGGCCATCTTCGCGGTGACATGGTCGAACGCAGTCTTGTCTGCTGCGTGGATAGCACGGAGGACGTGGATGCCCTTCAGACCGATTACCGCCCGGTTGAAACCATTGTCCCGGGCGCAGACCGAGACCACCGTGCCGGTATCCCTGACCCGTTTGAGCCGGTTGATGACGTCTTTTACCAGTGCATCCTGGATCACGATCCCGCTGAACACTTCGACACCGTCAAACGAGCCTGCAGGGGTATCCATCGCAACGATGCTGTCGAACCCGAGGGCCTTTGCCTCGAGTGCAAACCTCCGCACCGTTGTGTCGCCGCACGGGTACGGGTAAACGGCGGCGTCGGTGATCTTCATGAGAGTAACTGTTGTCAAAAAAGGATAAGGTTATTTGCCCTGGTTCGCGTGCGAACGGATGCTCGGGCGGGTCTTCTCGGTACCCCTGCCCCGGGTCCGCATACCGCGCCCCTGCCGGCCCGCGGAGGTCTTGCCGCGCTCGGCACGGCCCCGGTGGGTCGGGTTTGCAACCCATGCAAGCTGCTTGTCCGACTTTATGGCCGGGTGGTGGCCGTCAACGAGGATGACCTCGTAGTACTTCAGCTTGCCGTCCTGTCCTACCCAGTAGGAGTTGAGGACTTCCATGTTGGGGAACTTCTTCGATGCGCGTTCCTCGGCGATCCGCTGGATGCTCTTGCCTGCGGTGAGCCGGTTCTTGCCCATTCGTGCAGAGCGGCGTGCGCGGACGTACCGGGATGCCCGGCGGCCACCGCGGCGGACCTGCACGCGGGCAACTGCGATACCCTGCTTGGCGCGGTAGCCGAGCGAGCGGGCGCGGTCGATACGGGTCGGGCGCTCGATACGGACAACGCTGCCCTCGCGGCGCCATTCCTGCATCCGCTCCCAGAGGAGGTCGGATACAGCGGATTTGTCAGGTCTCTTCCAGGCGTCCCTGACGAACGCGTACATTGATTTTACCATGGTAAATCACCTTAAGGTTCGGCCCAAAGAGGGCTACATTCCTTTCACCGGGACGCATCCCGTGTGCCTTTATACATAGAACGGAGGGGGTAATAAAGGATGGGGGGGAGGAGACTTTGCACATAGACAAAATATTCTGAACCAACTTTAGTGCAAGTTATTGACATTAGGTGCTGCCTAGATTTTGCTGCCTAGATTTAGATAGGATTTTCTTATAATATGCAAGGATGCATGTATGGTTATGGATGATATCGATAGCGATATTAATAGAGCAAGAATTGGGAGGAGGGATGAACAGTTAATCGGTTGGGATAATATACGCAAGAAAGATGGATTGGAACCGAATTTGCCTCCATTAACGGTAATAAAAAAGTTTACACCGCCTTCTCGCATTTGTGATACATGTGCATATTACGGGTATTGGTCTCAAAAACACGGGGTTATTAGAGTATTTTGCAAGAAGAAAAATCATCTTATTACAAAATTTACTACAAGTGATTGTCTCAATTGGAAATCAAATGATTCCGACTCGTTATTAAAATAAGAGCGATTCATTTAACGTCGAAGAAAATTCGTCTCAATCCTGTTTTCTTACATCTCGTGAATTAGTACTATCATGGTTCTTTGATATCAGAGTCTTGTGGCACTTGCATTTGATTGCCGCGTTGGTTGCGTCAATGTCACTTCGCTTATGGTAGTGTTCTGTGAACTCAGGTTTGGTCATTTGGAAAAAATCATTTATCGTATCGCAGAGAAATGAACCATGAAAATTTTCAATTCCCATGCATGTTGATGAAATTGCGAATCTTCCCACCCCCTTTGGGGGTCGCTCGGCCGCCTCATCGGGGCCTCGCTGGGCAAGTTCGGTTTCCGGTTAAAACGTAATTGAAGCCGCCGCGGGGCGCCCTTCGGGGCGGCGGCTGTTCATCACAACCGGGGGCATAGGGGCATCAGCCCCCATCAATGACGAAAAAAACACTTCCCCTTCTTCTTCTCCACCACCCGCACATCCGTAATACGGGTCACCGGATACTGCCCGGCCGAATCCTTCTCAGCCGACTTCACTACATCCTATATCTAAGAAGAGCAACGGAAACCCCGGTCAATACCTCCATCTTCCCCAAGGTCATCAGGTCGTCCTTACGACAACAATTGCCTTGTGATAACCGTCGCCTCAGAATTGTCACATCACGATTATTGACCGAAGTAAAAGGGAGACAGTATCCTATTTCACGAATTCCACGCCAGCCATCCCTTCAAATTCCCGGTCACCGGTGAGAAACGGGAGTGACAGAGATGCTGCAACGGAATATCCCACACAATCTATCAGGGATAATTTCTTTCCCGCCAAGGCAGATTCACGACGTAGATACGACGCACCCAGGTAATCCCTGTCCCCGGGATGGTACAAATTCATCCCGTGTCTCACCTGTGAACAGATATCCTGTGCGGTATCAGGATAATCTCGGGCGACCGCGTATGCAAATTCTGCTAGATTGAACTCTGTCGTGATGAGCACTGCATCTTTGTATGGCCGATAGCGGGGTGATCCCTTCAGGAGCTCGATGATCGCATAGGTGTCGGCAAAAAAAGTGGACATAATTATTCTTTGAGTTCGTCGCTGAGTGCTTGGCTGTCTATCGTCCAGCCTTTCAACAACCCGAACAAACCTTTGTGTCTTTGGGGGGATTTTACAGGTTTTTTCGCTTTTTTCCCCGTCACAGTTCCGGATACATGAGTAATCGGGCGATGGACTGATGATGGTGCCATAATGTACTTCAATGATCTATTTCCTATCCATTATAAGTATCGGGCTCGGAATCCTGCCACGTATCATCGCAACAACACACACAATGATCGTCACTTCCCTTTCTTCTTCTTCACGACGCGGATATCGGTAATGGAAGTAACCGGATACTGCCCGGTCGAATCCTTCTCTGCCGACTTCACCATGTCCCATATCGTAAGAAGAGCAACAGACACTCCCGTCAAAGCCTCCATCTCCACCCCGGTCTTCCCGGTCATCTTCACGACGACAGTAGATTCGATAAATCCATCACCGTCAGAAAAATCCACGGTGATAGAACTGATAGGAATCGGGTGGCACATCGGGATGATCCCGGCTGTGTTCTTCACCGCAAGGGTTGCGGCAACGCGGGCAGTGGCAAGGACATTGCCCTTCACGACCTTCCCCTCGCGAATCGCTACAAGAGTCTCGGGACGGAGATAGATCTTCCCCGCTGCCGTTGCCTCGCGGGTCACGTCGCCCTTTGCGCTGATATCCACCATCTGTGCCCGATCGTCCTGGATGTGCGTGAACTTCGGCATGTTGCTATGTGATCTTGGGGACGTTCTCTATTATTGTTTTATTGTCTCTTACCGGAACAAACAGAGTTCCTCACTTCTTTACGATGTGACCACGGGTGCTCGCCGCGTCGTCGGGGCTCGCCCCGTGGAGCAGTGCGGTTGATTGAGATCTCTCTCAATGGTATCAGAAGAGAGCTTGCAGGGGATACTGTGGAATCGCACGCGCCCCCGCCCCCCGGGGGGCGGGCTGGCGCAAGGGGGGCGAACTATCAGGAAACAATTTTCTCCAGGGTTTAAGGAGTTACTGGCAATTACTAATTACCAGAATCGAAATTATTGATGAGACATTCTGCTGATACTAGGTTTTACACCCGTTTCCTGAACAGGATCCCGGGGATCCTGTCCACGAGGTCTGAAGCGAGCATCCCGCTGCCCCGCTCCGCTGCAACGATCTCCCCGGCTTTCCCGCAGACGAACGCAGCGATGCAGGCTGCCTCGAACCCCGGAAGGTGGCAGAGGAGTGCCCCCGCAACACCGGCAAGGACATCCCCTGTCCCTCCCGTGGTCATGGCAGGATCGCCGGTCCGGTTGAAGCGGACCCGGGTTCCGTCCGTGATAATGTCGGTGTGTCCCTTGAGGAGGAGCGTTCCCTTAATCCCGGCCTTCCGTGCAGCCCGGGCTCTGCCGATGGTGTCGTCCGGGAGCGCTGTCTTCGTGATCCGGGCATATTCGCCGGCATGCGGCGTATAGATTGTCTCGCTCTTTGCAGCGGGAAGCGGGAGCCGGAGGGCATCGGCATCGAAAACGGCATTCTTGCAGTGCGGGGCGATCGCTTCCACCACCGAGTGGCTCTCCGCGCCAAGCCCGTTGCCGCAGACAACAACATCTGCCCTCTCTGAGAGGGCAATGAGCCGTTCCAGATGCTCCGTCCCGATCTTCTTCCCCTCCAGCCGCTCGTAGATGAGATCGGGGATCGGCTCGAACGCGGGGGAGGCGATCCGCACGATATCCGCACCGGCCCGAAGTGCCCCGAGCCCTGCAAGGTACGGCGCTCCCTGGTACGGCCCCCCGCCGATGACCAGCACCTCCCCGCCCGCGCCCTTGTGGGCTTTCTTCCCGCGGGCAGGGAGGAGCGTGAGGTCCCCGGGTCCGACCGTACACTCCGCCATGAGCGGGATCCCGATATCCGCCACCGTTGCACCCGCGGTCTTAGCGCGATGGAATGCGCAGACCCGGTCAGCCCGCATCCCTGGTGTCGGAATGTCAGCTGCAACAATCTTTGCCGGGGACGCGTTCGCCATCCGGATACAGGTTGCGAGCGGCTCCTTTGCCATTCCTCTGCTGCCGGTGCCGAGCAGGGCATCGACAATCACACCGGCAGTATTGAACAGGGCCTGCAGCGCCTCGAGATCCTCGCGGCACCGGAACGGCTGAAGGGTGACTGCCGCGTGGCGAAGCGCCGCGAGGTTGTGTTCGCAGGCTTTGCTCCGTTTCCCGAGGTCAAGGTAAATGACCGAGGTATCGATCCCGCGCTGGAGGTAGCGGGCAGCAACCATCCCGTCGCCACCGTTGTTGCCGTTCCCGCAGAGGACCAGGACACGTGCGGGTGTGAAGGCTAGGACCTGCTCCGCGAGTGCCCTCCCGGCGCTCTCCATCAGCTGGAGCTCCGTCACGCCAAGCGCCATCGCGTTGGCGTCAATGGCACGCATCCGGGCGGGGGTGACAGGCCCGGTTTCAATGAATTCCCCGAACCGTTCCGGCTCCATTGTTCGTACAATTCATCTGTATGAACTCCCTAAATATATGACAATGGGTTTTTGCGATGATGTAAAGGCAGCCGCGGAACAGATCGCAGCGGCACAGGAAGTCACCATCATCTCCCACATCGATGCGGACGGCATCGCCTGCGAGGCAATCCTGTCGCAGGCGGTTTCGCGTCTCGAGATCCCCGTCAAATCCGTTTTTGTCCGGCAGCTGGAGCCCCTCACCATGCCGCAGGTGCCGGCCGACTCCTCGCTCAAGGTCTTTGCCGATCTCGGCGCCGGCCAGCAGAACCTGATGCGCGACCGGGGGTTCACCGATAAGGAGATCCTCATTATCGACCACCACGTCAGCCAGCCGGTTGAAGGCTGCCAGTATACGCAGGTCAACTGCCTGCCGTACGGTTTCACGCGGATGAGCGCAGCGGGGGTCTCGTATCTCGTCAGCAAAGAACTGGACAGCGCCAATACCGACCTTGCCATGCTCGCCGTAATCGGGAACGTGGGGGACATGATGGCACGGGAGAAGTGCGGTCTGGTCGGCCCTGCCCGCGACATCATTGTCGAGGACGGCGCACGGCACGGATCCGTGGAGGTCCGCAAAAAGGACCTTAACTGCTACGGCACATCGACCCGCCCGCTCCACCTCTCGCTCGCCTACAACGACGATCCGTTCATTAAGGGCATCACCAACAACCCCGAGGGCGCCCGCCAGTTCCTGAAGCGGCTCGGCATCCGCCAGCAGGCGCCGGACGGGCGCTGGTATGTCTGGGAGGAGATCCCGGTGGAGGACAAGCGGACTGTCATCTCGGCACTCGCCGAGCAGCTGATGGCGAACGGCGAGAAACTCGACCGGCTCCTTGCCGAGACGTACGGGTTCCCGCTCGAGACGCCACGCACCCCCCTGCGGAATGCCCAGGAGTACGCAACCGTGCTGAACGCCTGCGGGCGCTGGTCCAAGCCGCAGGTCGGTGGGGCCATCCTCCGGGGCGACCGGGGGCAGGCATACCGCGACGCCGAGCACATGCTCACCAACCACCGGAGCATCATCCGCGACCTGCTCCAGTTCATCATCGATACCGGCGTGAAAGAACTCGAGAACCTCCAGTGGCTGCACGTAGGGGGCAGGTATCCCGACACCATTGTCGGCATCGGCGCCGGTATGGCGCTCTCGAAACTGAACAGCAGCAAGCCGATCCTGATCATGTGCGAGGTGCCCGAGGACCGGAACCTGACCAAGGTCTCGATGCGGACGAACGAGCGCGTGGTGGAGAAAGGAATCGACCTCCAGCAGGCGCTCGCCAGCGCCTCGGCGGAATACGGCGGCGGGGGCGGCGGGCATAAGATCGCGGCGGGCGCGTATATCCCGAAAACGGCAGAACAGGAGTTTGTAGAGCGTGTCAACAGGATACTCGGAGAACAGTTCGCTGCGGCGTGTCCAGGTCATCGCTGACTATCAGTTCGGCGCGGGAACCGGTCCCGGTCTGTTCCCGGAAGGCAGCACCTTCATCCTCTCCACGACCGGGAGGATCCGGCAGGTGCTCTTTGACGGAGTCCGGCTCGTAACCGTCCGGGCTTCCGATGGCAGGCTGACGCTCGGGATCGAGGGGGCCAGGCGCCTTCAGGCCGTGCTCCCGGCGCCGGGGTACCGGGTCGTGATCCGGGACGACGTGGCAGAGTTTGTGGCGAAAGGCAAGAACGCGTTTGCAAAACACGTTGTCGCAGCCGACCCGCAGATTCGCGCGGGCGATGATGTTCTGGTCGTGGCGAGCGGCGATCGGCTTATTGCCTGCGGCGCAGCGGTCTTTTCCGGCGCGGAGATGCTTGCATTTAATTACGGAGTAGCGGTAAAAGTACGGCAGGGTAGTGAAAACAATGCTTCCGGGAAATATCAATCCCCGCCAGATGAAGGCGATGATGAAGAAGCTCGGCATGAGTGTCGAGCAGATTGAGGACGTCCAGAGTATCGTGATCAAGACCCCGAAGGGGGATTACGTCTTCGACAACGCCGAGGTGCAGGCCATGACCATGCAGGGCGTCACAACGTTCCAGATCCAGGGCGAGCCCCGCTTTGTGGAGGCAGCGCCTGCGATTCCGAAAGAGGACGTGACCATGGTCGCATCGCAGGCGAACGTCTCCGAGGAGAAGGCCCGCGAGGCGCTGGTCGCGACCAAGGGCGACATTGCCGAAGCCATCATGAAGCTGGCCCGGTGATGATCGAAGCGGGCGACCGGGTCCTTCTCGCAGGGGAAGGACGGGAATTCTGGGTCAGGGCGGGGCCGGGGAAGCTGGGCACCGACAAGGGCGAGATCGATCTGGCGTCCCTTGTCGGGAAATCCGGCGGGGACATCGTCGCCACCCACAGCGGTGCAGAGTTCACGATCCGCATCCCCCGCCCAACCGACTTTTTCACCTGGGGCAAGCGGTCCGGGGCGCCGATGCTTCCCAAGGATATCGGCCTCGTCATCGCGTATACCGGCATGAACCACAACGATGAGGTGCTGGACGCGGGGACGGGGAGCGGGATTGCCGCCATCTACTTTGGCGGCGTTGCCCGGAGCGTAAAGACCTTCGAGATCCGTCCCGAGTTCTCGGCCCTCGCGTTGAAGAATATCAAAGAAGCGAAGCTGGAGAATGTCGAAGCGGTCGCAAAGGACTTCCTTGACGCGGAAGGGACGTTCGACGTTGTCCACCTGGACATGCAGATCGAACCGCGCCACGTGGAGCATGCGTTCTCCCTGCTCCGGTCCGGCGGATACCTCGCGTGCTATACCCCGTTCCTCGAACAGATGGCGATTGTTGTGGATGCAGCAACCCCGCTCTTCCGCGAGGTCCACACCCACGAGCTGATCGAGCGGGAGATGACCCGGTCGAAGAGGGGGACGCGGCCGTCAACGTCGGTGAGCCACTCGGGGTACGTGACGATTGCGAGGAAATGATTTTCTTTTTCAACTACCGGCGTGTCCCTGAAATGATGGGGGCTGATGGTCCCACATTCCTCTTTGTGATGGGGGCCATCACTTATGAAGAACCTGAGGGTTCTTCTCGAATCGGTCATCGCAGATGCGACGACCGATTCCCCGCCGGGCACTCAGCGGCAGCTTCGACTGCTGTTTTTTTGAGATATGGAGAAAGCCCCGTAACCGCTTTGACCTCTGTTCCGGATATGACCTGACTCCTGAATTTCCGGACACATGATGCTCCACGGGGCGAGGGTCGACAGCCCCCGGGCACTCGTAGCTCCATCATAATGGAATGCTGTTCCGGGAAGGTTTTCAATCGTGCTTTTTATAATTTTGATAGTAGTCTACCGCTTCGCCGCGAGCAGAAGCGCTCCGGTAACCACGGCCAGCGCAATCCATGGCGCAACCGGAGACGATCGTGCCGGCGATGCTGCAGGACCCGTCGTGGGGATCGGGGAGACCGGGGGCAGGGCAGCGGGTTCGGCCGGGACCGCTGTCGAAGCGGGAGGTTCGGTCGTGACGGCCGGGGGAGTGGCGGCGGACGTGGCAGTCGTCAGGATGGTTGTGATGACGGGTGTCGGGGGGGTGGTCCTTGGGTTCAGGTTTGCCGTGACCTGGAATTGTCCCGAACTGCCCCCGCGATCTTCGACACGGACTGAGTAGGTCCGTACTGCGGTACTGGAACTTGTCCGGAACCGGACTACCGCAAGACCCGCGGTATCCGTTGTGACGAGTGCATAGTAATTCGTGCCCGGAAGACCATCCGGCGAAGGGGCGACATCGTCGATGATGGTACTGCCACTGCTGACGATATGCGAGCCGATGACATACGGTCCTTCCGCAGGATCTTTTTCAACGCCGCTAACCTCTCCGGAAATGACCGGTGGCTGGTCTCCCGGGGCACCCGACATCGGGGATGTCCCCGTAAGCCATACATAGTACGGCGTTCTCGGAGTGCCGGTGATGGTGACAGTGAACCCGCTTCCCCGGGGGAGGCTGCCCGGAGACTGCGCAGCCACAGCCACCGCCATGAGGGGGATAACGAACGCGATACACAGTAACAGAAGGTATATTCTGTATTGACAGGGATCTTTCATGGTAATCTCCGAACGTGGATGCGGGTTTTCTCCAAAGCGGAAAATTACTCCTTCTTCCCGTGCAGCATATTGCTCCGCTCGATCTTCTTCCTTACCCTCTCCCACGTTCCCGTGATCAGGAAGCTCTCATCCATGAACCCAGTCACCTTCTCAAACCGCTTCATCGGGAACGCCATGGTCATGACATCGAGCGGCACGCACTTCCGCGCCGACGGGTCGAACATGCCGAGGACAACCTTCTGGTCAGTGCCTGCCTTCTGCTGCTCGAGCCACGGGTAGTAGACAATGGATGCACACCCGGCGCCCATAGGGCAGATGACGCCGTGCGGGTCGCTCCGGTCGAAGTTCGCGAGCGTGAAGAGGCCGCTCATGACCTCGGCCCGGGCAAAGAAAATGACGACTTCAGGCTTGTTCTCTGTCGCGAGCTGGTCCCACCGCGTGAAGACCATCTGCTTTCCCTGCGACGAGAACGGGGGGATGAGCTTCTCCCAGGCATCGACGATCTCCGGGGTCTGCTTGTAGCGTTCGCCCTCCACGACACCATCCTTCCCCGACGAGAGGAAGAACCGGAAGTTCGGCGGGCGCTCGCAGGAATAGCCGGTATACATGAGCCCGCCGCGGCAGGTGACGGAACTCCCATCGAAAGCGAGCGGGGTGCCGTTCCGGGCCTGCCCGATCTGGCAGATGAGGCAGCGCCAGCCATCCGGAGGGAGAACTTTTTTTGCAGAGCCTGGCCCGTCGCGGAATTCGAGCGCAAGCGGGAGTTCGGTGCCGGGGAAAAACTTCTGCCACAACGTGATGAAGCGGTCGCGGAGTACGGTGTCCATGTATGCCCGTGAGGGTTCCTGAGGATAAATGGGTAACGGTGTTGCGAAGGTAAAAAACCGGCATTCACGGACATCTGACGAACAACATATTATTCCGGCAATGCCGACCCTCTTCCATGCCCACGGGCAGCCATGTCCACATCATCAGTGCGGGGAAAGATATCCATCTCGCATACCCCGCGACCTTCCGCACGCTGCCGTCCATCTCACGGACCTGCGTAATTGCCGATGAGGAGGTATACGGCATTTCACAAAACCCGGAGATCGGGAAGCAGCGGCAGGCCGTCCGCAATGCTGTCAGTTCGGTGAAAGAGATCTCCGCATCGCTCTCCATCCCGTTCTCGTACGAGATCGTGCATCACCCGGTCTATCCCTCCGTCCGTTCAATCCTGACGAAGATCCACCGGGAGAACCTGAAGGCCCGGTTCACGTTCGACGTTACGGGCGGGTCGAAGGAGCTCTGCCTTGCCCTGATGTCGTTCGCGCCATGGGTTGGCGGGGAAGTTTTCTCTTCGTTCGATGAGAAGACCCTGCGCAGCGTCCCGCTGCCGGACCGTTCGGTCAGGACCATGATGCAGAACCCGAACTACCAGACCATCCTTGCAGTGCTCCTCCGTAAAAACAGGAAGGGTGAATTGACATGGTTTTCGCGTTCGTACCTCTTCAGCCAGGTCTGGCCGTATTACCAACGCATGCGGACACGGAAACCGAAAGCTGGCGATCGGGTGATCCAGTACCGGAACGGACGAAAACCGGCCAATAACCTGTCACAAGCCACATTCTCATCATTCATGGCACATCTCCGGAGCGTTGGGTTCATTGAAGAGCAGCAGGATGAGAAGAACCGGAAAGAGAAGGCGTACCGGATAACAGAACCTGGCGAGACGGCATTCCGGTTTTTTGCGGATCCGGCCACCAGTTCGGACGTGAAAACGATTCTTGAGCGCCCGTGATCCGACCCCGGAATCCGGAAATATTTCCGGCAAACCCTGCTGAAAATTTTATCATCGCGAAAAATGGTTGTTCATTGACAAAGCGATTGTAGGTTATTTTACCTACAATACTATTGCACAACCTGCAATTTTTTTTATTCTCCTCCGTGAGCGTTCCTGTTGATCGATCAGATCCCGATTGAAAAATTGCAGGCAGGGTCTGAGGGGTCGATTGAAAAATTTTTTCCGGAGATCGTATGGCGATCAAAAATAATGATAAAAAATGATGGGGGATTATGCCCCCATACCCCCGGATACGACTGGAGCCGCCGCCCCCGCGGGGGCGCTCCCGCGGCGGCATTAAAGATGGTTGAGGCAAAAAAATGTCCCTGCCGACCCCGAAGGGGCGGGAAGAGTCATACTTTCTATCCGATAAACCGTTCACTGATGTTCAACAATCGCGTGCCCGTTCCTGTCCCCGCGCCCGATTCCCTTGTAGATGAATCCCTCGCGGATGTAGGCATCCGGATCCACCAGGTTCCGGCCGTCAATAATGACCGGGTGTTTCTTCCCGGACAGGTTCTTCAGCACGGGGGCCTGCAGGGTCCGGTACTGGTGGTGGCCGGCGAAGATCGCGATGGCATCGGCGCCTTCCAGCGCTTCCTCCACGAACGGTACGATGGAAACACCGGGATATTCTGCCACGTACGGGTCGTGCACGCTGACGCGTGCGCCGTGTGCGATGAGCAGGTCCCGGTACGGTTCCGATGGGGTGTTCCGCGTATCGTCCGAGTTTGCAAGGAATGCCCATCCGAGGAGGGCGACCTTCGCCCCCTTCAGCGGCATACCGGCCCGCTCCAGCCCTTCCTTCGTGAGCCGGAACATGTGGGTGGGCATAAAGTCGTTGATGTGGCGGGCGAGAACGTAGAGGGACGGCTCGCCCTTCGGGTAATCGAGCGTTCCTTTCCCGAGCACCTGCACGCCCCGCTCAAGATGGTACGTGTCCTTGGTCAGGCAGTGGCCGCCAACTCCGGCGCCCGGCCAGAGCATGGCGCGGGTGATACCCTCCCCCTTGAGGCTGTCGATGCCGGCCCGGACGTCGTAGAAGTTGATCCCCATCGCCTCACAGTACAGGGCAAGCTCGTTTGCAGCCGCGATCTGGAGATCGCGGAAGGTGTTCTCCGCGGTCTTGGTCACTTCCGCAGCCGTGGCGGTCATCGGGATAACCTTCCCGATGGTGAGAACAGGGGTGTAGAGCTCGGCTGCCCGCTTCGTGCTGACCTCGTCGATCCCGCCAACGCAGCGGTCGTGCTCCCGGATGTTCCGCAGCAGCCGGCCCACCATCACCCGTTCCGGCGCGTGGGCAAGGGCAAAGTCCTTCCCTGCAATGAGACCGGACTCCTTCTCCAGCAGCTCGCGGGCCATCCCGTTTGTTGTACCCGGCGTGATCGTGGACTCGAGCACGACCAGCATCCCGGGTCTCAGGTTTTTTCCGACATGCCGGATCCCCTCCATCAGCGCTGAAAAATCCGGAAGGAGATCGTCCTTGTTCAGAAACGGCGTCTGGATGGAGAGCGTCACGGCATCGAGACCGGCAATCTCTGAAAAATCAGATGTGCAGTGGAATTTTTTGGCGGTCACGACCTTTTTTAAAAGATCGTCGAGGCCGGGTTCCACCCCCTTCAGCGGGCTCTCCCCCCGGTTCAGCATCGCGATCTTGTATCCCGAAGAGGGCGAATCGCGCTGGAACCCGGTGACATGATCGAACTGCGGCACATCCGCGAGAAGTGCCGCGGCCGGGATCCCGACATACCCCATACCGATTACGCCGATCGTTCTGATGGGGCCCCGTTTAAGGAGCAGTGTCTCGAGGGTCATGGGACAGGTGCCTCCGTCGTTTAGTGCGCGGCGCGTATCTTTTCACAGAATTCCAGGTTCCGGATTGCCTGTTCCGGGGTGACGGGGAACGGCCGCCGGTGCTTCACGCAGTCAATGAAGGTTTCCAGTTCCCGTTTCAGGGGTTCAACCTTGCCCACCATCACTTTCTCAATAATGTTCTCCTGGACATAGCGCTGGGCCTCAACACCGTACTGGCCCGGCCTGCGGTGGATCGTGACCTCCTGCGACATGAAATCGCCTTCGATCGTAAAATCCTCGTCTTCAACGTAAAACAACCGGATCTTCTTCGACGCCTTGCGGCTTGCCGAAAGTGCAACCGGGATGCTGCTGCACTTCATGAGGACGCTCATCACATCATCGTTTCCCACCGAGTGGATATCGCAGGGATCCGGAAAGAACTCGTTGATGAGGATGTCGATATCGTGGATCATCAAATCCTCGACAACGGAACTGCCGGTGATCCGGGAAGACGTGGGGTTATGGCGTTTCATCTCGAAATAGCGGGGATTCTTCACGATCTTCTTGATCTCGGCAACGATGGGATTGAACCGCTCGATATGCCCGATACCGATAGTGATACCGTCCGGTGCGGATTTCATCAGGTCCCGGGCTTCCGCCGCAGTTGCACAGATGGGCTTTTCGATCAGGACTGATTTCTTCTTCCTGAACACCTCCCTGACAACACCGGCATGGAACTGGGTGGGAACCACGACGCTGACGGCATCGGCATGATCGAGAAGCTCGCCGATGGATCCGTACACGGTCGCCCCGTGCTTCTTTGCCAGTTCCTGTGCGGCAGCGGTGTTCACATCATAGATGCCCAGCGAATCAACGCTTTTCAGCTCGGAATAGATACGGACATGGTTGCGCCCCATCATGCCAACGCCGATAACTCCCGCATCCATCTCAGGTCACCCGGTTGATGGTGTCGCAGATATACCCCAGCTCCTTCTGGTCAAGGAGCGGGTGCACCGGAATGCTCATGACGGACCCGGCAAGGGCTGAGGCAACCGGGCAGGGATCGGGGTCCTCGAACGGGCTGAAGAGGGGCTGGCGGTGGAGGGGGATGGGATAGTGGATCGCGGTACCGATACCCTTGCCTTTCAGGTAGTCCATGAACGCCTGGCGGTTCAGGGGGAACTCCTCCCGGAGCCGGACCACGTACTGGTGGTAGACATGGTTCCGGGAAGGACCGACGAACGGGATGGAAAGCCCCCGTGCCGAGAGGTTGGCGTTGTAGAACTCCGCATTCTTCCGGCGCCGGAGGTTGAACTTCTCCAGCTTCCTGAGCTGGACGAGCCCGAGGGCTGCCGCAATATCGGTCATGCGGTAATTGTACCCGAGAATGGTATGGAGGTACTTTTCGCTCTGGCCGTGGTTGATGAGGAGACGCAGGCGCTGGTTGTACCCCTTGTCGTTCGTGGTCACCATGCCTCCTTCGCCGGTAATCATGTTCTTGGTCGCGTAGAACGAGAAGCACGCAAGGTGCCCGAACGAACCCACCCTCCCGTTCTTGTACATGGCACCCTGTGCCTGTGCGGCGTCCTCGATGAATTTTACGCTCTTTTGTTCGCAGATCTCCTGGAGTGCCTCGATATCGCACGGCTGGCCGAAGAGGTGCACGCCAATGACGGCCCGGGTCTTCTGTGTAATCTTCTCCGCGACCTGTGCCGGATCGATATTGAACGTCATCTCGTCGACATCGGCAAAAACCGGTCGTGCGCCGCACATGGCGACTGCCGATGCCGTGGCGACAAAGGTGAAGGCCGGTACAATGACCTCGTCGCCCGGACCGATGCCGGCAGCGAGCAGGGCGGCATGCAGCGCCGCTGTTCCGTTATTGACGGCCACCGCATGATTCGACCCGCAGAGGTCGGCGAATTTCGTCTCGAACTCCGCAACCCGTTCACCGGATGCAAGCATGCCGGATTTCAGGACCTCCGTTACCGCCGATATCTCTTCCTGGCCAATGGCAGGTCGTGCAACTGGTATCATGTCCAAGATCGTGGTCCCTCCAGAAACCTGGTTCTGTCAGCTAAAACTTGGCAGTGATCGGATAATATCATTCCCGATCCGGCCGGGGAAGGGGACCCTGTCCGGCCGAACGACCGGAAGATAGATACTTAGGGCAGGAACGCCAAACACGTGATCACAGAAGCAAGGGAGGGGTGCCGACGCGACATATCATATCCATTGGCGACTTTGACCGCAACGACATCGATCGCCTGCTGGACCATGCAGCGCAGATCGATGAGAGGAACTATGATGGAAACGCTCTCTGCGGCAAGATCCTTGCCGCCCTCTTTTTTGAACCCAGTACCCGCACGCGCATGTCCTTCGAATCGGCCATGGCACGCCTCGGGGGCTCGGTGCTCTCGGTCGGCAGCGTGGAAGCCTGCTCGATGGCCAAGGGCGAGACGCTCGCCGACACCATCCGCGTGGTGAGCGGGTACGCGGACGCAATCGTGATCCGCCACCCCAAGGAAGGGGCGGCACGCCTCGCGGCCGAGTTCGCAACCGTCCCGGTCATCAATGCCGGCGACGGTGCCGGCCAGCACCCCTCCCAGACCCTGCTCGACCTGTACACGATACGTCAGAGCATGCCCATCGACGGGATCGATATCGCGATGGTCGGCGACCTTCGCTACGGGCGAACTGCCCACTCCCTTGCCTCGGCCCTCTCCCTCTACAATGCCCGCCTCCATACCATCTCGCCCACGGGACTCGAGCTGCCGGCGAACCTTGCTGAAAGCCTCGCGGAGAAGGGGATGGAGATCATCGAGCACGACGACATCCGGGACGTCATCAGTACCGTCGACGTCCTCTACGTGACCCGGATCCAGCGCGAGCGGTTCCCTGACTCGGCTTCGTACTTCAATGTAGCTTCGAGCTACCGCATCACGCCTGAACTCCTCGCCGATGCAAGGGACCACCTGATCGTCCTCCACCCCCTCCCGCGGGTGGACGAGATCGACCCGCGGGTGGACGACTCCCCGCACGCCCGCTACTTCGACCAGTCCCGCAACGGCGTCCCGGTCAGGATGGCCATGCTGATGCAGGTGCTCCAATGAACGCATCGGCATCCGGGGAGAACGAGGGGCTGCTTGTCCGCCGGATCAAGAACGGCACCGTGATCGACCACATCGATGCCGGTGAGGCGCTCAACGTTGTCAAGATCCTCGGTATCACCGGCACGACGCAGGAAGCCCTCTCGATCGCAACGAACGTCCCCTCGCGGAATATGGGGAAGAAGGACATCGTCAAGCTCTCGAACCGGGAACTCTCCAAGGAGGAGGTCGACCGTATCGCCCTCATCTCCCCCCGCGCAACCATCAACATCATCAGGAACTTCAAAGTATGCGAGAAGAAGGGCGTGGAGATCCCGACGCTGATCGAGGGCGTTGTGCGGTGCCCGAACCCGGGATGCATCTCCAATACCCATGAGCCGATCCGCACGAAATTCCGGGTCCTGCCCGGGGGTCTCCACTGTTGTTACTGCGACTGGGTCATCAACCGGGATATTACCGGGCACATCATCTGATTCCCCCAAAAACAACACCCTTTTCAGGCTCAGAACAAGGTTCAGAAGTGTATTCGTATCCGTTTTCCCGAATACTCCATGGATAATCCCCGGCCGCCATACCGGAGAGCTCAGATATTAAATATCAGCCAGCCAATAGTTCTCTGATGAAGAGCAAGAGCCGATCATCGCTGCCAGTATACGCCCTCGTCCTCTTCCTGTTCCTTTCCTGCGCAGGTCCCGGCGTTGCAGCGGCGGACGCCACGCAGCCCGGCTATATCGTTGTCGGCGTCGTCCCGGTTGCACAGTTCGATGCATATTATGCATTCTCAACGGTCCCGACAAAGGTCAGCTTTGTCGATCATTCGCTGGGATCAACGCCCATGTCCTGGCAATGGGATTTCGGCGATGGTTCGAACTCGACCGAACAGAACCCTGAACACACGTACCTCCGGCGCGGCACCTATACTGTTTCCCTCACCGCGACAAACGCGTACGGCACCAGCACGGCAACAAAGAAGAATTACATCACCATCGGCATGGAACCGAAAGCGGATTTCTCCGCAAGCCCGCTGACCGGCGATTCTCCGCTGACCGTCAAGTTCACCGACAAATCTCTCGGGCAGGTGACACAATGGCAGTGGGACTTCGGCGACGGCAAGGGATCGTCCGATCAGAGCCCTGCCCACACGTACTGGTCCGGGGGCACTTATAACGTTATCCTGACGGTATCCAACGATTATGGATCCTCCGATATTACGAAGACCGGCTACATCACCGTCATCGGGGATTTGAAGTCGGCATTTACAGCGGACCCGGCCTCGGGCAAGGCACCCCTGACCGTCCGGTTCACGGACCGGTCGATCGGTTCCCCGACCGCGTGGGCATGGGATTTCGGGGACGGCACCAATTCGACAGACCAGAATCCCGTGCATGTTTTTACCAGGACCGGGACGTTCGATGTGACTCTGACCGTGACCCGCGGGGGGATCGGCGACAAATCCTCGCAGACCCTCAATGTCGGCGATGTCCCGGTCGCGGATTTCAACAGTTCGACAAGGTCGGGAAACGTGGGTCAGCAGATCAGGTTCACGGACACAACGGCCAACAACCCGACGGAATGGTGGTGGGACTTTGGCGATACGGCAACCTCGGATGCGAGGAATCCCTCCCATGCCTACCAGCTGAAGGGCATCTACACGGTCACCCTCACGGCAAAGAACGCCAATGGCGCGGATGCTGAGAGGAAACAGGATTATATCAACATCGGCATCGCGCCGGTCGCCGACTTCGTGCCGGTCATCATCCCCTACCAGAAGAACACGATCCCCCTGCAGGTACAGTTCGTTGACCAGTCGATGAATGTCCCGACGTCATGGACATGGGACTTCGGCGACGGCCAGATCTCCAATGAACAGAATCCCCGGCACTCGTACGTGAACGAAGGAACGTATACCGTCAGGCTGACCGTGAAAAACACCTTCGGCGAGGACACGAAGGTCCAGAACGGCCTCATCGAGGTCAGCAGGAGCCCGGCCGTTGACTTTGTCGCGGACAAGACCACGGTTGGCGTGGGCGGGAGGGTCACGTTCTCCGACCTCTCGTCCAATTCCCCGACCAGCTGGGTCTGGGACTTCGGGGACGGGAGCACGGGAACAGGTCCCAACCCGGACCACGTGTACCGCACCACGGGCGTCTATGACGTGACGCTCACGGCATCGAACCCTGACCTGACCAACAGCAGGACACGGAACAAGTACATCACGGTCATCAACATCCCGCGGGCAGGTTTTACCGCAGACCGGACACAGGGCGGCACGCCTCTCGGTGTACAATTCCTCGACCAATCAGCCGGGGCTCCCACATCGTGGCAATGGGATTTCGGGGACGGCACAACGTCCATGGAGACAAGCCCATCGCACCAGTACACGGCGCCCGGCAGTTTCACTGTCACGCTGAAGGTCTCGAATGCAAACGGCCAGGATACTACCGTAAAGAAAGACTATATCGTCACTACCCCGGCGCCGGTTGCGGACTTCCGGGCAGACCGCCAGGCCGGCAAGGCTCCTTTCGTTGTCCGCTTCACCGATCTATCGAAAGGCAGCCCGACCGCGTGGTTGTGGGATTTTGGAGACGGGACCGGATCGAAGGAGCAGAACCCGAGCCATATCTACATGAATGAGGGGACGTACGTTGTCAAGCTCACCGTATCAAACCAGTACGGCAGTGACTCGATCGTCATGACCGGGAATAAATCCGCCGCGTCACCCGCTTCAGGGACAATACCCTCTCCTGTTGCTGAGAGTACCGGAACGGTACCGACGGAACAGACACAGAGGCCCGTGACCCAGAGTCCTTCGGCAACCAGATCCCCGCTTTCGCCGTGTGTTGTCATCATCGCTGCCATGGCGGGGCTGCTTGGTGCGGCACGGGCCGGGCGGGAGTGACGTACCTTTTCCATCGTGATAGGGGATTCGAAATAATATCAGGTTTTTCTGCATTGTAGAAAATCTGCGAGGTATAGTATTGGATTATGATGGGGCCACGGGCGCTCGGGGTCTGTCGACCCTCGCCCCGTGGAGCATGGCCTTATCCAGGCATTTTAAAAAAAAAAGATCGAGGATGGGAATCGAGGGAGCTTGCACCCATGAGCTGCCTCCATTTCTGGGGACCGCACGCAATGATACCACAGAATGCTTCAGCCTGTCAGGATGAAGCAGGATAATCACTGCATGAGCCGCCCGTGGACATCGATCTCCCCGCGGTAGATCCGGGTGCTCGAGATCCAGCGACCGTCCTCGGCAAGCACGCAGCTGATCTGGTGGATGTCGACCTTCTTCATCTTCTGCTCCTTACGGAGCCTGTTGATCTCGACGGCGACCGGCAGGGTTTCCTCGGAGACCACGATGGCATCAAAGTCTGCGGTGAGGGCGGAACCAAAACGGTCGTTCAGCGGTTCAACCTGCCAGCGGGCTCTATGCCTTCCCTCCCGGATATACTGCTCGAGTTCGGTTTTCCGGATCTCAAACGGGCGGATGGGGTGCATCTTCCTGCTCGCGAACGTATCCGTGGTGAGGCCTATCACCACCATGCCGTCAGGGCCGGCGATCGAGAACGAGCGGTCGAGGAGGCGCTTGTGTCCGTCGTGAAGGGGATCGAAGGTACCCCCTACCATAACCTTCATACTCTTGGATTCTTAATTTCCTATGTTATTATGCATTGGGATGGGAAGGTCAGCGGGGAGGCTCTTTTTCAGGCCGGCAACGCCACGGTTATCGGCGATGTCACGCTCGGGAACCAGGTCGGGATCTGGTTCGGTGCAGTCGTGCGGGCAGACAAGGACCGGATCGTGATCGGGGACCGGTCCAATATCCAGGACAATTGTGTGGTCCATACCAGCAAAGGGTTCCCGGTAATTCTGGGGAACGATGTCTCGGTCGGCCACGGAGCCATCCTGCACGGCTGCACGATCGCCGACCAGGTGCTCGTCGGCATGGGCGCCATCATCCTCAACGGGGCGCGTATCGGCAAGGGATCCGTAATCGGGGCAGGTGCCGTTGTCCGCGAAGGTGCGGAGATCCCGGATGGTTCTGTTGTCGTCGGCGTCCCGGGAAAAGTGATCAAGCAGGCCGACGATAACCAGCAGCAGCATATCCTGAACAATGCCGCTGCCTACGTCGAGCTTGCCGGGGAGTATGCCCGCCATGGGTAACGTCGTCGTCATCGGGGCGGGCGTGGCCGGCATCCAGGCTGCCCTCGACATCGCTTCCCACGGAATCCATGTCGACCTCATCGAGCGCGAGCCGACCATCGGCGGCCACATGGCGATGCTCGACAAGACATTCCCGACAAACGACTGCTCGATGTGCATCCTCTCGCCCAAGATGGTGGATGTTTCCCGCCACCCCAATATTACCATCCATACCTGCACGGACGTGGAGAAGGTCGAGGGGGAAGCCGGCCATTTCCGCGTTACGGTGAAGAAACACCCGCGGTATATCGACGAGACGACCTGCACCGGCTGCGGGGACTGCGTGCTCGTCTGCCCGGTTGAGGTCTACAACCGCTTCGATGCCGGGATCGGCGTCCGCAAGGCGATCTACAAGCCGCACCCGCAGGCAGTCCCCGACATCGTTGTCAGGGACCAGGAGCACTGCATCGAGTGCGGACTCTGCTACGATGTCTGCGGCCCCGGTTCGGTAAAACGGGAGGACACGGAAAAGGAGATTGTCATCGACGCAGCCAGCATCGTCCTTGCTACCGGGTACGAGGTCTTCAACCCGAAGAAGAAACCGCAGCTCGGTCACCTCACCCTTCCCGATGTCATCACCAGCCTCGAGCTGGAGCGGATGATCAATGCCGGCGGCCCCACCGGGGGAAAGGTCCTGCGGCTGAGCACCGGGGAGAAACCAAAGAGCATTATCTTCCTCCAGTGTGTCGGATCGCGGGACATGACCGTCGACCGGCCATACTGCTCCTGCGTCTGCTGCATGCAGGCCATCAAGAATGCGATCCTGATCAAGGAGAAGTCCCCTGATACAGATGTGACCATCTGCTACATGGACATCCGGTCATTTGGCAAGGGATACGAGGAGTACTACGAGCGGGCGAAGGCACTCGGCGTCCGGTTCCTGCGGGGGATGCCGTCCGACATCATCCCCGACAAGGGCGGCCAGATCGTGCAGGTCGAGAACACCGAGACCGCCGAGGTGACGGTGATGCACCCCGACCTTGTCGTGCTCTCGGTTGGCATGGAACCTGCACCATCCCTCGCGACCCTTGCGGAAAAGTCCGGTATCCCTCTCGAGGAATCCGGCTTTGTGAAGACCGTGCACGATGCCCTCGACACCACGACAACGCTGCGCCCGGGGATCTATGTTGCCGGGACGGCAGTTGCCCCGAAGGATATCCCGGACAGCGTTTCATCGGGGGGATCGGCTGCCATGCGGGCATACCGCGATGCAGTCGCCCCGGTGAACACCCCGTATGGAACGATACCCGAAAGACCGGAACCGGTACGGGAACACCGGAAGACGGCCAGGTCGCGATCAGAGTGAGCCCCGGCCCGACCCTCTGGTGGGACAAAGAGGCCGGAAGCATCTGCTATATCGACCAGACCCTGCTCCCCGGCCGGGAACGTATCGTCACCTGCCGGAGTGTCCGGCAGCTTGCCCGTGCGATCCGGAAACTCGGGATCCGGGGGGCGCCGGCGCTTGGCGTTGCAGGCGCATTCGGCATCGCCCTTTCCGCATCGCTGTGCAGGAAAAAGGATCCGGGACAGTTCCATGCACAGGTCACCCGTGATGCGGAACTGCTCCGCTCAACCCGCCCGACCGCCGTGAACCTCGGATGGGGGATCGACCGGGTGCTCGGTGCCATGCGGGATACCCGTGACGTACAGGCTGCACGGGCAGCGGCTCTTGCAGAGGCAGAACTGATCTTTATTGAGGATACCGCCTGCTGCCACGCCATCGGCGATCACGGTGCAGCGCTGCTCCCGGACACCTGCACGGTACTCACCCACTGCAATGCCGGCGCCCTTGCCTGTTCGTCGTGGGGGACCGCACTCGGCGTTATCCGTTCTGCCGTCCAGGCGGGAAAGCAGGTGAACGTGATCGCGTGCGAGACCCGGCCGCTCCTGCAGGGGGCACGGCTCACGGCATGGGAGCTCTTGCGGGACGGGATTCCGGTCACGGTCATCACGGACTCCATGGCTGCCCACATCATGCGGAATGAGAAGATCGATGCCGTTATCGTCGGGGCCGACCGGATCACGCGCGACGCTGTCTTCAACAAGATCGGGACCTACATGCACGCGGTCTGTGCCCGCCACCATGGGATCCCGTTCTATGTCGCAGCCCCGCTCTCGACCTTCGATCTGAAAAGGATGGCAGTCGACGTCGTGATCGAGGAGCGCGGGAGGGAGGAGGTCGCCGTGATCGGGAACCGGATTTTTGTGCCGCCGGCCGCTTCCGTGAAGAACCCGGCGTTCGATGCAACGCCTCTTGAACTCGTCACCGCCATTGTCACGGAAAAGGGGGTTGTCCGCCCGCCCTTCACACCGGAAGACCTTTCACGGGGAAGGACTAAATAATCCGGCACCCCACACGCGAGAGTAGAATGGCACTGGATTTTCTCACCCTGAACCACCTCATTTTCATTGTCGGCGAGATCACCATCGTCGTGATACTGGGCTCGCTCATCACCGCGTTCATCCTGGTTGTCATCTCGCTCTACTCGATCAAGATGAAAAAGCTGTACTTCCCGCAGCTCATCAAGTCCGGCCTGGTCTTCCTCGAAGGTATCATGAAGGCGATGTTCCGCTTCTTCGGTCTCGAAGACCGGGACCTCTATACGTTCTTAATCAAGCTGATGAATTCCATGAATGCAGCGGAATTTGCCAGGATCCCCGTCACGGACCGCGCGATATTCATGCCGCAGTGCCTGCGCTCCTCCAAGTGCCCGGCACACCTGACCCCCGAGGGGCTCAAGTGCAGGAACTGCGGGCAGTGCGAGGTCGGCGGGGCCCATCTCCTTCTCGAGAAAATGGGCTACCGTGTATTCATTGTTCCCGGGTCCTCATTCATCAAACGGATGGTGAAGAAATACCGGCCGAAAGCGATTGTCGGGGTCGGGTGCCTGTCAGAAGTCAAGGAGGGCATCGACATGGCAGACAAGATGGGTCTTGTCGTGATGGGTGTCGTGACATTAAAAGAAGGGTGCGTGGAGACAATCAACAACTGGCCGGAACTCTACGAGATCGCCATACTGGGTATCGACCCTGCCTCAGTCCCCGAGGACCTTCATACTCTTGCCGACTAGGTTCCCGCTTTTTATCTTGCCGTGGACGATGATGGCGTCCCCGCTCCTGACGTCGCCAACCGTGACGCCGGTGCGCAGGATAACTTTTCCCCCGGCATCGATTGTGTGGACAACGGAATGGTCGAGGACCGTGACATCGCCTCTGGCTGTGATCGGGCCTTTGATCCGGCACTGGCTGCCGATGACCGCGTCCCGGCAGGTGACATCGAGGGCAACGCTGGACCGGGGGCCGAGCTCGAGGGTTCCCGCCACGTTCAGCCGGCCCCAGAAGTGCGTACGGGCAGGGACGATGAAATCGCCGTCGATCTTTACGTTCCCTTCGAAATAGGACCCTTTCTGTGCGTAAAAGGCAGTGCCCTTCTGTATGACAGTCGGCATATCTTCCTCAGTCAGATGTGGCACGGTTCGGGGATAAACTTGTTGCTCGCCGTTAAGGGACCGTACGTCCGGGGATATACACCGGGGATTACAGAATGATGGCCGAGAGGGTGAAGACAACGAGTGAAGCGAACATGCCTGCCTTGAGCAGGTCTGATGCCCCCGATCCTTTCACCTGAACGGGATCGGTACACCGGATTACCCTGAGCGCAGCTGCAAGAAGGATGATATCGACAATGGCGATACCGCCGATATACCACAGGCCCCACCGCAGGTACGGTACCAGGCTTGCTGCTATCCCGAGAAGTGCACTGAAAAAGGCAAGGCGGAGCGTGAACGGAATCCCCTGCAGGATCGGGAGGGTTGCTGCACCGCTCGCCCGGTCCCCCTCGACATCCTCAGCATCCTTGACAAGTTCACGGGCCAGCATGGCAAAGAAGGTCATGGCCGCAAAGGGTATGACCTGCGATATACCGGGCACGCCGTCCAGTGCACCGCCGAACAGGAACATGCTTGCCGCAAGGTATGATACGGCGATATTGCCGACAAGGGGCGTGCGTTTCAGCCGGGCTGCATAGACGATAAGGAGCAGTGCGTTGAAAACAGCGATCGCGATGCAGAGGGCATTGGTCTTCAGGCAGACAAGCATACCGGCAAGGAAGAGCGTGAGAGCGAATGCCCGGGATGCGGGAAGGGTGACCTTTCCCGAGGGAATGGGACGGTCCGGCCGGTTCACCCGGTCGATCTCCACGTCGAAATAGTCGTTGATAACATTCCCTGCAGCCGTGATCAGGGCAACAGCCGTAAAGAGGAGCAGGGTCTCCGGAATGATCGTGCCGGTGGCGATGAGGTACGCAACGATGGCCGCAAGGCCGGCGGCAAGGGAGTTGACCGGGCGGGTGATAGAGACATAGCCGGAAAGGCTCATTGATTAACTCTCGCACTGCCGGATAATTAACCTGCAGGAAAAGGTCGGGAACGAACGGGCGAGGGGGGATTTGAACCCCCGGCATTCAGCTTAGGAGGCTGACGCTATGTCCGGGCTAAGCCACTCGCCCTGCTCATATCCATTGCGGGGGAATATGTATATGTTTTTTGGGCTGCAACAGATGTGCGCAATGGACCTGACAGAGGTGAGGGAGGGGACAACAACGGTGCTCGTGCCGGTGCAGGACGCCACAGCCCGGTTCCCGCCGGGCACCGGGCCGATTTTCTTTAACCGGAAGATGGAGATGAACCGGGATATCACCATCCTGCTCCTCTCTCTCCTCGAACCCTCCGATTACCTTGACGCCATGGGGGCGACCGGCATCCGGGGGCTGCGGGTTGCCGGCGAATGCAGTATCCCGGTGACCATCTGCGACCGTGAGCCGGCCTCCGTCTGGCTGATAACACGGAACCGGGAGCACACCGGCCTTCCCGTGACCGTCGTGGAACGGGATGTCAATGCCCTGCTCTCGGAGCAGTCGTTCGATGCGGTTGATCTCGATCCGTTCGGGACCCCCGCGATGTTCACCGATGCTGCGATCCGGGGGTGCCGGCGGTTCCTCTCCGTGACTGCGACCGATACCGCACCCCTCTGCGGCGCCCACCTGAAAGCTGGCATCCGCCGGTACGGTGCGGTGCCGATGAATACCGAGTACCACTGCGAGGTCGGCCTCCGGATCCTGCTCGGGTTTGTCGCCCGGCAGACGGTAAAGTACGACCGTGGCGTAACGCCGCTCTTCTGCTATGCCCGGGAGCATTATACCCGGCTCCACCTCCGGCTGCTCCGGGGAGCACAGGCCGCGGACGAGACCCTGAAGCGCCTGGGATACATCTACCAGTGCAGGAGATGCCCGTACCGCGAGGAGCTGCCGGGCCTGCTCGCGCACGACCGCACCTGCCCGCACTGCACCGAGCCGCTGCAGCCGGTCGGGCCGCTCTGGCTCGGGAGTACCCGGGACGGCGATATCGTCTGCCGCATGCTGGCAGCAGCAGCGGAACGGGAGCTCGGGACAAAGAAAGACATCATCCCCCTGCTGGACACCTGCAGGCAGGAACTGCCGGTGTCAACGTTCTACGATTACCACCATATCGCGAAGGCGCTGCGCTGCTCGCCGCCTCATATCGGGACGGTTCTTGACCGGATCCGTGCTGCCGGCTACCCTGCAACACGGACCCATTTTTCCGGCTACGGCATTAAGACGGAAGCCCCGCTCAGCGTCATCCTGGATGCGGTTGGACGATCGTCATAATCCCGTTTTGAAGGGGCATACGGACCGATCTCTCCCGTGATCGCGGGAAAGGGAAGTCTGCGCGGGGGGTTATGGACCTGCCGGCCTGAACGATCGTTCCGGCACGGTGATCTCGAACCGGGCGCCTTTGCCCTGTGCCCCCGTCTCGGCAATCGAGATACCGGTAACCGCGAGGATTTCGCGGGCAAGGAAGGTGCCATAACCGGTATCTTTCCCCTTGCCATGTTCGAAGAGGAGTGCACGGGTCCTTGGAGCGATGCCGATCCCGTTATCTTCATACACGATGACGAGCCGGCCACCCTCCTCACGGCAGCTGATTCGGATCTCCGAGACATTCTCACCATGGCGGATGGAGTTCTCGATGAGATTGGAAAATACCCTGACCAGCGTGGGATCTGCAAAGATCGCGACATGATTGCAGGTCCCGTCCGTAGAAATCCTGACATTTCCCGGTTCGGTCATGGTTTTTGCAACCCGGATCGTATCGGCGAGGACCTGCCATGCGGGAGGCTCTGCCCCGATCTCCTGATAGTCCCGGGTGAATTTCAGGATGCGCTGGATCCTGGCGGATGCCCGCTGCAGGATCCCGATGATGTCGCTGCTCTTCATCGAAGGGGTTCCAGCCTCCAGCAGGGCGAGGTACCCGTTCAGGATGGTCAGCTGGTTGTTGATATCATGCCGGGAAACGCTGCTCATTTTGCTGAACTTCTGGTACCGGTCCTTCATGTCCCGGAGCAGGCGCCGGTGCCGGGTTATGTCGCGGAGGATCGCTATCCCTGTCAGGGAATTCTCCCCGGGTATCCAGACCGTACAGGATTCAAGGACACGGACTCCTGAATCCGGGCCGCGGATCTCGTGTTCTGTCCTGCGGGGAGCCGCAGTCCCGCTGGCTGCCGGTACGGGGAGAACCTGCTGTCTGATGACATCGAGGGAACCGGGGACCTTCTTATCCTCAGGGAGCAGCTGGAACAGCACGTCAGGCAGTGGCTTCCCGAGAACGGCAGGACCGGCAAGCCCGGTGAACCGTTCCATTGCAGGATTCCATCCAGCAACGGTTCCTGACCCGTCGGTCAGGATGATACCGTCCCCGCATTGCAGGAACAGTCCGGGGAATGCATCCCTGAAGGTTACGGGAAGCGGTATATTCCCGGCATCTGCCTCGCCAGCGCTCCTGCCCGGTATCCCGCTCTTGGTTCTTTCGTCTGACAAACTCCCGTCGCCTCCAGGGTACCGTACCGGAACAGACCGTTTAACCCGTAAGGAAAGGTTTTCCCTGTTTTTAAAATTGCCGTACGGCAAAATATACCTTTTCCTGTGGTTGAATGCCCGCAAACGGCAGGATTATCGTTCTACGATAATCGTGAGCAGGTCCCCGTCAGTCATTGTATGGGTGAGGCCGACCCGCTGGCCCGGGTGCTTGACCGATTTGCCCCAGATCCGGGCATACCGGAATTTCTCGGCAAAATCCCGGTGGAGCTTGTTGCAGATATCCTCGACCGTGCTCCCCCTGCGGATGATGAGGGGTTCCTCGAGGTCCGCCTCACCTCCGTGGGGTTTGAGATAGACACGGATGAACCCGAGGCAGTCGTAGAGGGCGTCCTTGAGCTCCTCGAGATGGAACCCTGCTGCCGCGGAGATCATGATCGGCGGGTTCCCGAACCTGCCACCGATATCGTGCTCGATCTCGAGGTACCGCTCCTTGTCCACGAGGTCGACCTTGTTGACCGCGATGAAAGCCGGGATATACATGCGGTTGCCCTGCACGGCGTCGATGAGATCGTCCTGCGTTGCGTTCCCGCGGATCAGGATATCGGCGTTCATCATCTTGCTCTCGGCAAGGATCGACCGCACCTCCTCGATATCGAGGTCGAGTGTGCCGACGGCATTGAGGCGGATGCCGCCATGCGAGGACTTCTTGATGGTGATGTCGGGTTTCGGTACGTTGATCCGGATGCCGGCATCGTAGAGTTCACGGAGGAGGACATCGAAGTGCTGCTCGTTGAAGACATCCACAAGGATGATGATGATATCGGCATTCCGCACGACGGCAATGACTTCCTTGCCCCGGCCTTTCCCCATCGCAGCGCCGGCGATGAGCCCGGGAATATCGAGGAGCTGGATCTTTGCGCCCTTGTGTTCAAGGGCCCCGGGAACAACGGTGAGCGTGGTAAAAGCGTATGCTCCGACTGCACTGTCCGTGCCGGTCAGCTTGTTGAGAAGGGTGCTCTTACCGGTGGACGGGAACCCGACGAGAACGGCCGTTGCGTCACCGGATTTCCTGACCTGGTAGCCTTCCCCGCCGCCACCGGCCTTCATTGCCCGGTTGACTGCCTCGTCCTTGAGCCGGGCAATCTTCGCCTTGACGCGGCCGATGTGCTTGGACGTAGCCTTGTTGTAGGGAGTCCTGACTAACTCGTCTTCAAGCTCCTTGATCTGCTCCTCAAGACTACTCATTTCCTATAGTATTCGCCGCACGTACGGGATATAGTTGTTCCCCCGTGCAGGAGAGGGAAACGATCGTTCCGGATGCCCCGGCCGCTGCACAGACCCGGGCCCCGGTTTTTATCCCCACTGACCCCCCTTCCGCGCAAGCCTGCATCCGGTGACATATTTCACTCGTGAATTGAGGGGATACCGGCAGGGTTCAGGCAGGATCAGATGGGGGGTCATTGGGGATAATTGAGCGGAACGGGACCCGGACAGGAGAAGGCGGGGAGAATTTTCCGGTGTAAATCCTGTTTGAACCTCCCGGATGCAGAGACGTGATTATCCCCTCCGACCCCCTCACCATTCCGGGCCGGTATTTCCGGATATCCACAACCGGCACACGGCAGGGGCATTACCGGTCGCCTTCCTCAGGCAATGCCGGAGTAACGGCAGACTCCTGATCAGGGAGTATCAACATGTTTAAGTAACCCGATGTCGTAAATAAGAGGGCAACTGCTGCTATAGTGTAGTCCGGCCAATCATGCGAGCCTCTCACGCTCGCGACTGGGGTTCGAATCCCCATAGCAGCATCCTGATCGGCTGTCCGATCGCTGTTTTCGTTCTTTTGTCAGGCCAGCGGAGTCGGAAGCAGTGTCTTGAATCCTGAACCGGGACAATCGCCGGGGAAGGATCGTCAGACCATCAAATCCGGAAAAAAAAGGGGCCGTTCTCCCGGCTCTTCACCGGTGGCAGCCGCCGCCCGAGGAACTCCCGCCGGAGGAACTGCTCTCGGAGGCTTCCTGGCCGGCAGTAACGCCGTCCGAAGCGCTCCCCCCGCCACCATCCCAGTCGGAGGAGTCGAACATCCGGACATCCCGCACGGAATCCTTTGGGGGAACGACCGCCCCGGTAAGATCATACAGGGGAATCACCGTGCCCGGGACTGTTGCGCCGGTACTCCGGGGATAATACCGGAATGATGATACAACCTGCTCGAAATCCTCCAGCTCGAACCGGTTGCAGTCCCGGGCCGTGAATACCAGAACGCCGGCATACCCCCGCTCGTTCGCGCTGTTGGTATCCATGATATAGGCAACCGACGTATTCCCGGCCGACCTGCTCTCGAACCGGTCGTACCGGATGCCGTTTATCGTCACCGTTGATTCCGTGGGGGCAGGCGACCACAGACGGTACTGGTCCCGGTATGCCTGTTCCCGGCTCCGGGAACTGGGATACGACCAGACCGAGAAGACGCCCCCGGAAACCAGGTCCGTGCGGTAATCCGGCAGGTCCGCTTTCATCAGGCGCCATGTCGATACATTCCATTCGGCAGGAACCCTGATGGCAAACAGGAGTTCCGGGTCCCTGAGATCCTTCAGCCGGGGGACATATCGGACCACCGTGACAGTCTCCTGAGGTGCCGCTGTTGTTCCAGCTGCGGAAATACCGGGAGAGGCGGACGCTGCGGGTTCCGTCACGGACGGGGAGATTGTTGTGATACCCTCCGCGGGGGGAGCCGGGTTTTTTCCGGACGATATTATGCATCCTGCCGAAAGAGAGCAGGAGAGAAGAATAAGGACAATGAGTACCGTCCGCAATCCTGACATTGATCTCATAGTTCATCTTTCAGAGGATTAGCATTTCCCATCGCTCACCTGCCGATACAAGATGCCTGCAGGAAAGCCGTGGATTTTCAGTCATATCATGGTCACAGCGATGCTGTCAGCATGCAGCACGCCATGACGGGTGAGAAATTACGGTGCAACAGGTAAAGGAAAAGAAGAATGGATCAGACCGGGCGCCACCTCTTCACGATGATATCATCGCCCTTTTTCCTGATCTCGACCTTGATTCTGGAATCCTTGTACTTCACTTCGAATATACCGAACTTTTTTGCATCAACGAGCCGCTGCAGTGCAGCCATATCGGTCCTCAGCATGCGTTTGAAATCATCACCCTCAAAGATAACTTTTCCCACAGTACACAATCCTCCTGAATATGATGGACAATTGACCAGAAGACTTATCAATGTTGTGCGATGCGTGTTTTGACCGCCATGAACCGCCCGTACAGCGATTAATCCGATTTTTTGGCGTTTTTTATGGGAATCATTAAATATCGTTACCGGGCATAAACCTTATATGAGAATCTATGAGCAGGGAGAAGATCAAGGTCCCCGTAAAGGTCTATGATGAGCTGGTCGCCCTCATGCGCGAGATCCATTTCACCCAGGACCACCAGGACACCATCAAGAAAGCAGAAGACCGCGGATACATGAACGCGGCAACATGGATCCGGGAGAACGAGCGTGCGTACAAGATCGGGTTCACCTGGGGTTTTGAGCCCGATACCAGCACATCGCAGGGAACCCTGCAGGACATCCCCCCGCGGGAGGCCCCGGTCCAGCACCGGACCATCCACCGCGAGAGCACGATCCAGCCCAAATCCCAGAAGAAATCATCCGGCGGCTTTTTTGACCGGATCAAAAAATGGCTGGGCTTCTGATCCCCTTTTTTCAGCCCGGCCGGTTATGCCGCAATCATAATCTTCCATCAGTGATGAGTGGAATATATGCCCACGTGCTCTGACTGCATCAGTTATTCACCGAAAACAAAGGATCGCGGGGAATGCCGGATCAATGGCGGGACCTGGCCGGACCGGGACAGCGACCGGTGCCCATCCCGCACGTTTATTCCAAAGCCGGCGAAATAAGTACCCTGGAGATGTTTATGCCGCGGGAGCTTGATGAAAAGGATATCGCGATACTCAGGAAACTTGCACCGGAATGCGGTGATCTTACCTGCTCGGGGTCGGGCCATATGTTCCATTCCATCCTTCCCCCGGTCTCCAACCATTTTGCCGAGGACAACAATGATTTCATCGGTCGGATTACGAGGCTCACCGACGATGAACTGACGTACATTGCAGGAATGATAGAAAACGGCGAGGAGAGCATGGGCTGCATGCCTGTGGAAGACGTTGAGGCCCTGGTGAAGATCATCCATGACCGCCTGTCACCGGAGGCTGCACGAAAGGTCATCGCGGCGTACGAATCCGGAAACGAGTGCCGGCACTGATACATGCATGACCGACATTTCTTCAATGATTGATGCACTCAGCCGTCCTTCCATCAGGGATCGCATGGCAGCAGCGGCAGCACTGGGCAAATCAGGGAACCCTTCAGCAACCGCTCCCCTCATCCACGCATTGTCCGACCCGCACCCCCGGGTCCGCCGGGAGTGCATCCATGCGCTCGGCCGGCTCGGGGATTCCGATGCTGTCCCGTCGCTTATCGCAGCGATCGCAAACGCCGATACAGAGACCCGTATCGCCGGAATCGCGGCACTCGGGAGAATACGGGATCCACGGGCAATACCGTCGCTCATCTCCTGCCTGAAAGACTCCGATGACCGGGTGAGGACTGGTGCTGCTGATGTCCTGGGAAGGCTGGGTGATCCCCGGGCAATCGGTCCGCTTGAAACACTGGGCAGCGATCCCTTCTCGGGGGTCCGGGAATCTGCTGATGCAGCGATCGCGAAGATCCGGAAAAGACGGGTATCCCACGGATAATCCTTCAGTTCACACAGACTCCGGATTATCCGGGCCATCATTCTTTTTATTCCTGACCAGCTACACTCAGTGCAGTGGAAGGTGACAGTCCTGATGCCGGAAAAACCAAACCTGACCGAGATCCTCACGAACTTCTTCTCGGTCGTTCCCCTCGTGCTCTACACCATCGTCGCGATCATGCTCACGATCATCGCGGTCTTCTCGGTCTGGGATGCCGGGCTGCTGATCTGGCGCCTTGCCGTGCCTTCCGCGGTACCGGTCAGTATCATCGATGTCATTAATGCGCTCCTGCTTACGATCACCATCATTGTGCTGTTCGAGACCGTTACGGTCTATTTCCGGACAAAACACGTGGAGGTAAGGGCACTGCTCGTTGCGGGTTTCACCGGCATGATCCGCCATATCCTCGTCTACAACATGGAGGCCATCGATCCCCTGACCATGTTCGCAACTGTGACCCTCCTTGCAGTCCTGATTGCCGGTATCGTCTTCGTCAAACCCGAAATGGTCCCGTAAGTGCCGCCCTTGGATGGAAATTAAATTTAATTTTTTAAATTTTATTTCATAAAGCCTATATATAACAGAACACGTACATACCAGGTTGAATATAGCATGAACAAGGTCCCCTCCCTTCACGGGCCGGTATCCCCAACCAAGGATATCCGCCCGGCCAGCATACCGGACGTCATCCAGGCAAAGAACCTGTACAAGACATTCGGCAGCATGACTGCTGTGGACGGGATCGCATTCAGCGTGCAGAAAGGCGAGGTCTTCGGTTTCCTCGGCCCCAACGGTGCGGGCAAAACAACGACCATGAAGATGATTGCCTGCGTATCCCCGAAGACATCGGGAAGCCTTGTGGTTCTCGGCATGAACCCGGATATGGAACCGGCTGCAATCAAGGCACGGATCGGGGTAGTACCGCAGGAGACAAACCTTGACCCTGACTTCACCTGTTTTGGCAACCTGTTCACGTACGCCCGGTACTTCGATATCCCCGACGAGGCTGCGGCACAGAAAGCCGATGAACTGCTGGAGTTTGTCCAGCTGACCGAGAAACGGGACGTGCCGGTCGAGAAACTCTCCGGCGGAATGAAGCGCCGGCTGATCCTTGCCCGGGCTCTCGTCAACAACCCGGAGATCCTCATCCTTGACGAACCAACTATCGGTCTCGACCCGCAGGCCCGGCATCTCATGTGGGAGAAACTCCGCGCCCTCCGGGCACAGGGCAATACCATCGTCCTTACCACCCATTACCTCGACGAGGCCGCACGGCTCTGCGATCGGCTCGTCATCATGGACAATGGCAGGATCCTTGTCGAGGGCGCGCCGGCCGATCTGGTGCGCGAGCATGCCGGGCAGGAGATAGTCGAGGTCGAAACGAGCGATGATGTCGTTGCCTGCCTGCAGGACTTAAAAGTCCCGTACGAGATGGCCGGGGACATGATCCTGATCGCGACCGGGTCATCGCGCGACATTGCCCGTGTCCTCCTGGACCGCTGCAAACCCGAGAAGGTCATCACCCGGCCGGCAACGCTCGAAGACGTGTTCCTGAAACTGACCGGGAGGAAACTCCGGGAGTGACCATGAACGGCATCCTCTCCCTTCCTCCGCTCAGCCGGCGTGCCATCAAAGTCTGGCATCGCAACCTCACCGTCTTTATCCGGACATGGCATGTCAACTTCTTCCCCCCGCTTGTCGAGGCGCTCCTCTACCTCTTTGCCATCGGCATGGGTATCGGGTCCTATATCCCGGAGGTCGAGGGGCAGCCGTACGTGACCTTCATAGCACCCGCGATCCTCACCATCGCTGTCATGAACTCCGCGTTCTTTGAATGCACCTACGGGTCGTACGTCCGCATGTATTACCAGAAGGCGTTCGACGCAATGATCGCCACGCCGCTCTCCATCGAGGACGTTATTGCCGGGGAACTGCTCTGGGGGGCGACGCGGAGCGTTATCTATGTCGTGATCATGATGCCGGTCCTTGCCGCGTTCGGGGTCATCTCCCTGCCCCTTGCGCTTTTTGCCATCCCGCTTGCATTCCTCGGGGGGCTGATGTTTGCGGGCATCGCGATGTGCTTTACTGCCGTCACACCCGGGATAGATACCCTGAACTATCCGGCGTTCCTCTTCATCACGCCCATGACCCTGTTCTCGGGGACATTCTTCCCGCTCACGATCCTGCCGGTTGTCCTCCAGTACCTTGCCCTGGCGCTGCTGCCGCTGACCCACCTTGTCGCTGTAATGCGGATGCTGACTCTGGCGGCCGTTACACCGGTCGTGCTCCTGCATCTCGCATGGATTGTGGCGGTCACGGTGCTCTGCTGTATCATCGCCATCAACCTGATGAAACGGCGCCTGATCGTCTGAACGGACGAGCAGCAGCGGAGGATCACGCAGTGTGAACCTGATGCAGCCCGGATAACGTGGGGCTGGAGTGGATCGGGGAGAATGCTCTGATAATATCCATTCCGGAATCCTGCATGAGAACCAGCATGGCCCGCCGGGTGCAGGTGTTCCTGCCCTGCTTCCTGTCAACCGCCGGCCTTTCCGCCCCGATCTTCCTTCCATCGGACATCACACTCTTGGAGAAAGGCATGTGCAGTATCGGGGTAATCCACGTCACCAGTATCATGGTCGTCATCATGCAGATGCACAAGTGACACGGGGGGCAGAACGCCAATTAACGGTTAATTTTCAGGACATACAGAACTTCATCCTCAACCGGCTGCTGCAGCATAATGCTGACTGCATAACCGGTTCGGGAGAAGAGATCCCGGACTTCGGCCAGACCCGTGAGTGACGATATCAGGAGCAGGATCCGCCCTCCCGGGGCAAGGACCCTCCCGACATCGCCTGCGAACCGTTCTATCACGGCACGACCGTTGTCCCCGCCATCGAGGGCATACTCGAGCCAGTCGTCCATCCGCTCCTCCGGCCGGGTTGGCAGGTACGGAGGATTGAACAGGACAAGGTCGAACGGCCCCCGGATCCCTCTCAGGAGATCGGCCCGGATTACACCGGTACAGGCATCGCGTGCAGCGATGACGGCATGGGGATTGATGTCAGTCGCGACAACGCGGGCGATCTTCGCAATCTCGCGGGCAATCAGCCCGGAACCTGTACCTACTTCGAGGACACGGTCGCCGGGCCCTGCTTCCGCCCGGGCTGCCTCGAGAAGGAGGACGGTATCTGCCTCAGGGGAATAGACCTGGGACGGATCGTACTTCATGGTCAGGGTACCATTGGACGGGCAGCGCAAAAAAGCGATTTCCTGCAGGGAACTCCGTCAGAAAATTTTCCGTTCATGGTGCGTCCGAAAAACCAGCGTTACATAAACCTGCCGGCAGTTTATGATAAGAAACCGGGGGATTATACCCGATTTTTGGGAGAATGGAAACCAATTATGCCGTAGTATCAGGAATAGACTCCGGACAGGAGCCCGGATTGAATAAAAGAGAGGAATTTACCCCGGTTTTCTACAGGATCCCGGGGTGACAGGGATCAGCCGGTTATCGTATCGTGGAAGATCCCGCGATCCCGGTTGAGGCAATATTCAGCGTATTTCCTCCGGGCTGACTCCTGCGAGGTGTTGGCGTAGCAGTATGAGCAGAGATGCATGCAGGTGGAATACTCGCCGATATCCTTCGATACGATGCAGCAGCAGGTGTTGCGCTGACCAGGATCCTTCAGCCAGCGTAATGCATCAGAGGCGGTTGAACTGCCGGCAAGGACCTGCTGCCCGGCGGGCTGCAGGAAATCCATCAGGACCCGGTCTTTCCCGAACTCCCGGACCATCAGGTCGCTGCTGATGCACTGCCCCCTGCCGATACCAAACCGGGAGAGGTCCCTGCCCTCCGCACAGGCTGTGACCGTGAGGTCCCACCGCCGGTTGAGGGAGGCGAGGCCGCAACAGAACTCCTCCACTTCGTTTTCCGTGAATTCGCGGGCACCGGTGATTCCTGCTGCCTGCAGGTTCCGCCGTACCTTCATGTATTTTTCAATATCAACGAAGCTGAAGACAAGCCTGCGGGTGAAGGGGGCGATGCGGTCGCCGATACAACGGATCTTCTCCAGCAGGTCGCCGACAGTAATCCGGTCCGACAGGACGAGGGGATCGAACCGCCAGACGACCCTGCCATTGCCGATGCGACGCGAGAGCCGGATGAAGGTATCGATACGTTCGTTCAGCGCGGGAACGCCCGGCTCGAGTCCTTCCTTCTCGTAATCGTTCAGGGTGTACAGGAAATAATAGTTATATCCCGTGCGGTCGAGCGCATCGAGACACGGCAGGAACGGTGAAGGATTCTTGGACCAGAACACGAAGACCCTTGTCTTCGCAAAGGAAACGCAGACGGGATTTCCCCCGAACGGGCTCTTCCACCGGACGTATCCTTCCCGGAGACGCGACAGGAACCAGTCCCCGTAGAATGCCGGGATATCAGTCGAGCGGCTGGCTGAGATGATGAGCGGTGCTATTGCGTCGACGGTCCGGGTATTCCCGGGCGCTGCCGGATCGGGTATGGTGAGCGGGACCTTTTCCCAGCCTTTCCATCTCACAGGAGCACCCCCTGAGTGCGATACCGGGTAAGAAGACCGTTGAACAGAAAAAACATTCCAGGAGCAGAAACACGGTCCTGTTCACAGAATATTGGCAATCGTTGCAAAATCCTCGAGATAGAGGGCCTCCGGTCTGCTCGTGAGGATCTCGTCCGGCAGGGCAGCGATTGCCCGCTCCACCCAGAGCGGCGAGAGCATGCTGCCTGCCGATCCCTTCAGGCAGTTCCTGACCGTCTTCCGCCGGTGAGAGAAGAGCGCCCGAACCACGTCCGCGTACAGGTGCCGGTCATTGATGGGAAAGATCGGTTCGCGGGGGAATATCTTCACAACCGTTGAATGCACCTGCGGTTTTGGCGTAAAGCACTGGGGGGGCAGGCGGAAGCAGATCTGGACCGCTGCGTAGGTCTGGACCATGATGGAGAGGCGCCCGCAGTCCTTGGTGCCGGCCTTTGCAACCATCCGCTCGGCGAATTCGCTCTGGTACATCAGGACCCCGACAGAAAAACCCGCCTCAAGCAGCCGGAACGTGATCTTGGAAGATGCAGAATAGGGAAGGTTTGAGACCGTAATCTCGAAGGGAGGATACGGGCACTTCGTGGCATCACCATGCTGCACCGTGAGCCGGCCACCGGAGATCTCATCGGAAAAAATCTCGTTCAGCTGCTCACACAGGATGCTGTCGAGCTCGATGGCATGGACGAAAGCACCACGGTCGAGCAGGGCGCGGGTGAGTGCCCCGTTGCCCGGCCCGATCTCGAGCACCCGTTTTCCCCGGACATCCTCAAGATCTGCGATCCGGTTAACCGCGTTCTGGTCAGTGAGGAAGTGCTGGTCGTGGTACGCTTTCATCGCGTGGTGAAGAGGTGGTACTTGACGTCCTTGTCCTGGAGTTCCTCGAGGATACGGGCCTGGATCATCTTCTCCGGGTGGGGGATGGATTTGATCCGGGCGGAGATATCCGAAAAGCTCTCGAACGGTTTTTTATTGCGCTGCTCAAGGATCTCCCACATCAGTTTCTTGCCGATACCCGGAAGGAGGTGGAGCATGTGGAGCTTGGGCGTGATGGATATAGCCTTGTTGAAGAAGGTGACAAAATCCTGCTCGCGGCTTTTGATCACTTCTTCGATGACAAAGGGAAGCTCTCCCTGGGCCGTGTGCGTCAGCTCCGTGTAGCTGATCCGTCGCTTGACCCGTTCTATCTTATCCCGCTCGGCATCACCGATATACACCTTCTCGTGGAGATCAAGCGTTGCCGTGGGTTTCGGGACGAGCTCGAGGAGCTTGAACTGCTCGATACCCATGGCCTGGACCACCGGTTCCCGCTTGAATGCCGGGCGGGGATCCTCGGCATGCCCCTTCATGAGCACATCCAGTACTATTGCGTTAACCTCTTTTTTCTCGGCCTTCATGCCACACCTCAGAAGTGTGTCGTAACCAGCTCAATGATCTTATCGATCTCTTCGGGTGTGAGCGTAAAACGCTCCTTGGCAAAGATGGCACGTACCTCGTCGCGGGTCTTTGGCATGATGTTGGCGATGCGGTACGCGATCTCGGGCTTCATCTTCTCCATCTGCACGAGCTGATCGACAAGGTCCTTTGCCTTTTCCGGAGTGGTTTTTGCAAGCTGATTGGCATGCTCGGTGCTGCGCCGGAACTCGTATGACGATTCTTTCTCGGCAGCGATCCTTTCGGCTTCGAGGCCGGCCAGGACACTGCGCAGCTCCGGGAGCGTAACCTTCTCTTCGCTAATGATACCCTTTACTTTCATGCCAATCACCTGACAGAGAATTTACTTTTGTGCTTTTAGATGTTGTGGTCTTGCAATGACGACCTTGTCGGCGTCACCGTCGCGGATAGCGAGCATCCATGCCCGGCCGCGCTGGCCGATGACGGTACCGGTCTTCCCGTGGAAGCGGCGGTGCGGCATACCCTTCTGGATACTGGATTCCACGACAACGTGGACCCGGTCCCCGATCTCGAACCGCTGGATAACGGAGGTGACGGGGGGAAGTCCCCGCTTTCTCAATTCCTTCTTGAACTTGTACCGTGTCTTCTTTCTTGGACCATTGTGATGTGCCATTGTTATTCTCCCTCCTTTGCTCCTTCCACCTGCGTAACGTCGAGGCTGGTGACGAGAGCCTTTCTCTTCAGGATCTCGGCAAGACTGGGGGTGGTTCTGCCCGAGTCACCGGATACGAGTTCCTTGATGTAGAGGCCGGCTTCGCCCAGGACTTCGACAACAAATCTGCCGTCCTGCTCCCCTACGAGACTGATATCCAGGACTCTGCGCTCCCGGACCTTGTCGGCTCTCCGGTGTGCGACCCTTTCGGGCGTGCGCTGCTGTATTGTGACGCCCTTTAGGGAATCCAGGGCTTTTGCGAACTCATCCGCAGATAATTCGCCGTCAACCTCGACCAGGATCCTGTATTTTTTATGCGCTTTGTTTGATTTAAGGGTTTCCACCTCCGAACGGTCCGCCCAGCGCTTCAACGCCACGGAAACGCGTCCATCAGCAGTCCGGTTGATCTCTGCCTCAAGCTCTGCAAGGTCAACGGACCGTTTCTTCGGGGCAACCACCTCGAGGATGAACGGCCGTCCGGTGCCGACCATCCGGGCGTCGATGTCCTCCCGGCCGGCCCCGTGCAGCACCGCGTTTTCCGCGTTGAACAACTCTATTACCGGCCTTCCGATGAGTTCCTCTACCGAATCGAGATACTGGGCACCGGTGAAGTTACACTTCTCGCAGCCCTTCCCCCTGCATACCCGGCAGTCCCAGTGCGTCTGGGGGATGCCCCGCTCGAACTTCTGGTACCTGCCATAGAAGAAAACGGAATTGATCTGCACCTCGACATTCCCCGAAGCAGGATCGAGGATGACGACAACCTCCGGTTTTTTTATGTCTGCGATCCTGCCAATGCGTGCCGAGACTGCCTTGCCGACCTCCCGGTTTACCTCGGACTTGAAGGGTTCGGGATCGGTCAGGGAGAGATCGCTCCAGACCATCTCCTCGTTCTCCGCTATGAGTGGCGGGACACGGCACCCGACAAGGAACGTCGAGAATTCAATTCCCTTCACCGCATCGGCCACCCGGTCTGCCCAGAGGGGGATCGAGTCAAAGAAATTTGCGCAGACCCAGCATGAACCCCCGGCAGGTTTATAGGGCCGGTTTTCCGCAAGTGCAGACGCTATCCGGATCCCACGGCCGCGTTCGTCATTGGAGAGCCCGTGCGAGCGTTTCCCGAAGAACCTGCCGAGGCAGTGATCGCAGATCTCCCCATAGGCCAGGATGGCCTTTGCCTGTTCGTTTATGTCCATCCGCAGCTCCTCCGGTCCAGTTCATTGCGAAGAACAGTAATGGCATGATCGGCGTGAAGGCACTTCGGCCCCACGGAATACCGGGGGCAGTCGCGGATCAGTATCTCTTCACCCTCCGTGAAATTCAGGTGATCCGAGAGGAGGTACGCTTCCGGCAGGGTTTCTGCCTTCCGGATATCGATCCCGTTTTCATCCAGTACCGCAAAGGTATGCTCGGTAATCAGCCGGTCAAGGCCGCCTTTCCGGATAAAAACCCCCTGCGCGGCCTCACGGAATTCGCTGCCGCATGGCGTGTCGATCACCTTTTTTATCAGGGCGGCAGCGCTGCGCTCGTCAGGAGAAAGGGACCGCACCAGCGCACCCGAAAACTTCACAGTCCTGGGTCCGGCCGGTTCGCCGCAGAGGACGAGGTAGCAGTCGGTATCCCTCCTCATGTCATGTGAGAGGAAGAGCGATGCGTTCACGCACCGGCAGAGCACGTCCATCCTGCCGCCACTGCCCGGAAGATCATTGATCGAGAAGCCCCCGTCCGTCCGGGCATGGTGCCCGATGATTGCAAAGGAGGTCATCTTACTGCATTCCGGAGAAGCGTTTCATCAGGCGCTGCATGTTGAACTTCCCGCCGCTTGCGCCCCGCAGGCCCTTGAGGGTCCGCTGCATCATCTTGTAGTATTTCAGGAGTTCCCGCACCTCGTCCGGAGATGCCCCGGCGCCATGGGCGATCCGCTGCATGCGGGAGCTGTTGATCAGCGACGGATCGTCAAGTTCCCCGGGCGTCATTGAGTCCATGATGATCCGGTAGCGGACCATTTTTGTACTTGTCACGTCGTAGACGCCTTCCGGCAGCTCCATGTTCCCGAGCGGGAGCATTCCCATGATCTGTTTCAGGGGCCCCATCTTGTTCAGGGCCTCGAGCTGCTTGTACATGTCGCGAAGGGTGAACTTCCCCTTCATCATCGCGTCCACGTTCACGTCCTCGGGCCTGATGGCTTCGTTTGCTTTCTCCATCAGCGCCTTGAGGTCGCCCATGCCGAGGAGACGGGAGATAAACCCGTCGGGATCGAACCGTTCGAGGTCCTCGATCGTTTCTCCGCTGCCGATGAACGCAATCCCGCTCCTGGTCTCGGCAACCGCCGACAGGGCGCCGCCTCCCTTTGCGGTGCCGTCCATCTTCGTGATGATGACACCGTCGATATTGATGGCTTCGTGGAACCGTCGTGCCTGTTCGCTCGCCATCTGGCCGAGCGCGGCATCGATCACGAGCCAGCGGTGCGTTGCCTTTGTCAGCAGGTTGAGGTCGATGATCTCCCTGATCAGGTCCGCTTCCAGCGCATGCCGGCCCTGGGTATCTACGATGATCAGTTCCTGCTCCTTGAGCGCTGCAAGTCCTTCGCGGGTGATCTTCAGGGCGTCCTTTTCCTGCGGGTTGCCGTAGCAGGGAACGTGGATCTTCGTGCACAGGGTCGAGATCTGGTCGAAGGCACCGGGACGGAACGTATCGGCGCAGATAACCCCCACCTTCATTCCCTTCTTCTGGAAAAACCGGGCAAGCTTTGCCGTCGTGGTGGTCTTGCCGCTTCCCTGCAGCCCCGCCATGAGGATCGTCTGGGGCTCAAGTTTCACATCAGTGGATGCCCAGACGAGCCGGACAAGCTCCTGGTACACGATCCGGAGCACGTGCTCGCGGACTGTCATACCCTTGGGAGGTTCTTCCTCGAGCGAGCGGGTGCGGACTGATTTTGACAGTTCCATCACCAGCTTTACATTGACATCGGAGGATATCAGCGCCCGCTGGAGGTCTTTTACCAGCTCGTCAACGGCTGCCCGGTCAATGACCGTCTTGCCTGCAAGCTTCTTGAGGGCGTCCTTGAGCGATGATGAGAGTCCGTCGAGCATCAGGCATCACCCAGCAGTTCCCCGACAACCCCTGCCGGTTCAAAGGGGGCGATGTCATCGTAGGATTGGCCGGTCCCGATGAACATGAGAGGTTTTCCGATCGTGTGGGCAATCGAGATCGCGGCACCTCCCCGCGAGTCCATATCCGCCTTGGTAAGGACAACGGCATCTGCCCCGACGGTCTTGTCGAACTCGGCCGCACGGGTCACGGCATCGTTCCCCGCAACTGCTTCATCGACATAGACCACGAGATCGGGTTTCATCACACGCTTGATCTTGTCGAGCTGGCTCATCAGGTTTGCCTTGTTATGGAACCTTCCCGCGGTGTCGGCGAGAACGACATCGATCTTGTGCGAGGTGGCGTACTGGACCGTATCAAAGAGGACTGCAGACGGATCGCCACCTTCCGGGTGCTGGATGATCTTGATCCCGAGACGTTCCGCATGGACACCGATCTGTTCGATGGCACCGGCACGGTAGGTATCGCCTGCCCCGATAACAACGGAGAATCCCTGCTTTTTCAGGTACGAACCGATCTTGGCAACGGTCGTGGTTTTACCGGTCCCGTTCACGCCGGTGAACAGGATCTTGACCGGCCGGGGATGGGACCGGATGTACGCCTGCAGGTCGAAACCGCTGCCCAGCACGTCAAGCAGCGCATCGCGGAGCGCCCCGACAACAAGAGAATCCACGGATTCGCCAATCTTGCGGTGCTTCCCGACAAGGCTCTTTTTTACATGTGCGATGATCGCATCCGTTACCGGGAGGGCGACATCGCTTTCGAGCAGGGTCATCTCCAGTTCGGAGAGTGCATCGGATACATCCTTCTCCGAGACGATCAGCTCGCGTTCGATCAGGAGGACCTTGAATTTGTCAACAATCGTTGGTTTTACGGTTATTTCGGGAGTTACCGGGGGTACGGATTGTTTTTCCGGAGCCGGCGCTGATGTATTCGATGCACCAGTCTTTTCAGCATCGGCTGCCGGAGAGGTAATTACCGTCTGGATGCTCGAACCCAGCCGGCTCCGGGCTGCCTGCAGCTTTTCCCTCAGTCCCCCGAACATAGAGAAAGTTTCCCCGTGGTTATTCCTGGCCCGCGGCCATGGACTGCTGGTATGCAGCCTCGAGCCTCTTGTTAATCTCGTTCATCTGGGAACGCAGACGATCAAGGGTCTCGGCTACTTTCTTCTGGGAGGCTTCCATCTCGATGATCCGCTCTTTTAAGTACTCGACTGCCTCCTTGTTCGGGCGCTCGACAACGACTTCCGCACCGATTGCAAGCATCACCTTCTCGGGCTCGAGGATCTTTGCCCTGACGGTTGCACCCCCGCCGATCTGCATCAGGACAACCCCGTCCTCCGATGCCATCATCCCTTCGAGAGCCTCGATCGCTGCATGCGCCTCCATACGGCCGTTTTCCAGCATCTCCAGCTGGCTGACAAAGATCTCTGCCTGCTGCCCGTATTCCTTGAGGTACTGCTGGAGCATCAGCAGTTCGCGCTGGTCGATTGGTTGCATTGTCTCTGCCAAAATCTGCCACCCCGTATTCTTATCGGGAAAATAATCCTGACTCCTGATATGTATGTCCTCCGGTATCATAAATACATCATGGTGACTGCGTCCTGTCACGGAATAATTCCGCAGACGTATTCAATCACCACTCCTTCAGTCCGGTGAAGCAGAATCCTGCACGCACCGGACTTTCTGCAGTCACAGGAGCAGGTACTCCATCCTTCGGGCCATGGGGGGTCACCCCCTCAGGAAAAAACCGGAGGGGGGGGGAGGTACCCCCACCCCCCTACAGACACCGGAACGGACAAGGAGGATTCCGAGGCATCCGTCCCGGTTTCTCCGGCAATGACTCCGGGAAAATCACGGACTCCGCGCTACCCGGTCTCAGCGGTTCTGCTCTGCAACCGGGGGGTACCCCCTCCCTCCCCCCATGATGTCTGGGGGGGTCACCCCCCTCCGGAAAAAACCGGAGGGGGGGGAGGTACCCCCACCCCCCTACAGACACCGGAACGGACAAGGAGAATTCGGAGGCATCTGTCCCGGTTTCTCCGGCGATGACTCCGGGAAAATCACGGACTCCACCCTACCCGGCTGCAGCAGTTCCGCTCTACAACCCGGTGGGGGGTACCCCATCCCTCCCTTCATGGTGCCCGGGGGGGTCACCCCCTCCGGAAAAAAAACCGGATGGGGGGGAGGTACCCCCTCCCCCTGTCCGTGTCCATGGTATTGTCCACAGGCCTCATTTATTACAATTAACGCCCCAGTATCTGGTACAGACGATCATTGTCTGAGGAGGCGTATGATGGATTTCAAGAACAAGGTTCTGATTATCGGGTATGGCGCTGTCTGCAAATGCATGTTCCCGATCCTGCTCCGCCACGTGAATATCCCCCTTGAGAATATCACCATCATCGACTTCAAGGACAAGTCGGCTGACCTCAAGGCCTGGACCGCGGGTGGACTCCGGTTCTTCAAGAAGAAGATCACCCCGAAGAACTTGACCGAGATTCTTTCTGAGTACCTCTCGCCGGGCGGCCTTTTAATCGATGTTGCGTGGAACATCGACTGCTGCGAGGTCGTGCAGTGGTGCCACGACCACCAGGTCCTCTATGTCAATACCTCGGTTGAGGCGTGGGATCCGGATGCTGCCATCCTCACGGCATCCCCGTACGAGAAGACCCTGTATTTCCGCCAGATGAAGCTCATGGATCTGACCAGGGACTGGAAGGATGCCACGACCTGTGTTGTCGATCACGGCGCAAATCCCGGCCTTATCTCGCATTTCGCCAAGCAGGGCCTCGTGGATCTCGCCCAGAAGATGATCGCCGACAAGATCGCAAAGGATCCGGAGAAGATCAAACGCCTCATCCGGGAAAAAGAGTTCGGCCAGCTCGCCATGGAGGTCGGCGTCAAAGTCATCCACTGCTCCGAACACGACACCCAGATCTCCCGGTCTCCCAAGAAGGTCGGTGAATTTGTCGGAACCTGGTGTGTCGAGGGACTCAGGGAAGAGGGAATCGCTCCTGCTGAGATCGGGTGGGGCACTCATGAGAAGACCCTCCCCCCGAACGCGATCGTCCCTCCGGTGGGCCCCAAGAATGGTATCTTCCTCCCGAAGATGGGAATCAATACCTGGGTCAGGTCCTGGATCCCCGACCAGGAGATCATCGGCATGGTCATCAGGCACGGGGAGGCGTTCGGCATCTCCGACCGGTGGACTGTCTGGAAGGATGGCAAGGCCATCTATCGCCCGACTGTCCATTACGCCTACATGCCGTGCGATGCAACCATCGCCTCGCTTCACGAACTGCGCGCCCGGAATTACGTGCTCCAGCACAAGATACGGATCATGAGCGACCGGGAGATTGTGTCCGGTGCTGACATTCTCGGTGCTCTCCTGATGGGACACCCCTACAAGTCATGGTGGACCGGCAGCATCCTTGCCATCGATGATGCCAAGAAACTGGCGCCCGGACAGAATGCGACGACGATCCAGGTAGCGCTTGGTATTGTCAGTGCCGTGATGTGGATGATCCGGAACCCGAAGAAGGGATTCTGCCTCCCCGACGACCTCCCCCATGAGTTCGTACTGGAAATCGCAAAACCGTACCTGGGAGAATTTTATTCAGGACCCTCGGACTGGACCCCGCTGAAGAACCGTATTGTCTATATCAAGGAGAATCCCGAGAATAATTACGACCATGAGGATGTCTGGCAATTCAAAAACTTCTTATTCGTGCAGTAAATCTATGATATAATGACAAAAACTGCGCTGGATACGAAGAAGAAGCGGAAGAAAAAAGGGACTGAGGAAACCCCCGTCCCCCATATCGGGAAGATAAACAAAGAACTCCTGCTGGACCTTGCTGCAAAACACGGAACCCCTATTTTTGTCATCGATCACGAAAAACTTCGGGAAAATTACCGCGAGTTCCGGAGGCACCTGCCGGATGTTCAGGTTTATTTTGCCGTCAAGGCAAATTCCAACCCGGAGATTGTAAAAACCCTGTTTAAGATCGGAAGCAGTTTTGACGTGGCATCGATGCCTGAATTCATGATTGTATACGAGAATATCAGGGACATGCCAAAGAATGAGCGTCAGGAATGGATCTGGGACAAGATCATCTACGCCAATACCATCAAACCGATCGAGACGCTCGAGGCCCTTGACAAGTACAAACCTCTCGTCACCTTTGACAACCATCACGAGATCCTCAAGATCCGTGACCACGCACCCCATGCCGGGCTTGTTCTCAGGATCCGGGTGCCCAACACCGGCTCAATGGTCGAGTTGTCATCCAAATTCGGGGCACACCCGGGTGAAGCGGTGGACCTCATTGCCGAAGCATTCGATAACGGCCTTGTTGTCGAGGGGCTGAGTTTCCACGTTGGCAGCCAGTGCACGAACTTCGAGAATTACATGCAGGCCCTCCAGCTCTCGGCAAATATCATCAAGGAGGTTGAAGACCGGATTGGAAAGAAAATACGCATTCTCGATATCGGGGGCGGGTTCCCGGTCAAGTATCATCCCGGCATCCGGTCCATTCGGACACTTGCCAGGAAGCTGAATATGGAGATAAAAAGGCTGTTTCCTACGGATATGCAGATCCTTGCCGAGCCGGGCAGGTTCCTTGTCGCCAATACCTGCACCCTGGTAGCAAAGGTAGTCGGCAAGGCAGTCCGCGACGGCAAACCCTGTTATTATATCAACGACGGGGTCTACCATACCTATTCGGGACAGGTGTTCGATCATATCAATTACCCGGTCCTGCCCTTCAAAGAGGGGGAAACACAGATCTCCGCGGTCTTCGGGCCCACCTGCGATGCATTCGATACTATCACCCTTTCTGCCGAACTCCCCGACCTTGAGATCGGCGATCTGGTGTACTCTGAAAATATCGGCGCCTATTCCCACGCATCATCAACGTATTTCAACGGGTTCCCGCCGGCTAAGGTCGTGCATATCAACCGCTGATTCTTTTTTTCTCACGTTTCAGGGATATCCATTAACGGGATGGAAACCAACGGATAGAATATGCCCACCCTGTATCTCTTTGTCACCGATACGCTTGCTGACTGGGAGCCCGGTCACGTCATTGCGGAACTCCGGTCCGGACGGTACCTGAAGGATCCATCATCCCGGTACGATGTTGTCCTCTGCGGAAGCACCTTGCACAGGATTACCACGATGGGGGGTATTCCCCTGGTACCGGAAGTGCTGGTCGAGGATATCCGGCCACGTGAACGCGATGTCCTTGTACTGCCCGGGGCGGATACCTGGCTTGAGACGGAGAAGGAGCCGGTCATGGAAACGGTCCGTGACCTGCTCGAAAACGGCACGGTTGTTGCAGCGATTTGCGGGGCAACGCTCGCTCTCGCC
>NZ_MVQB01000011.1 GCF_002067035.1 Methanoregula sp. PtaB.Bin085
ACGATCATGTTCTTCTGCATGATCTGCGTATCTGCACTGGTCTGTTCCCGAAGAAGCATGGGATACCCGTACAGGGTAACCAGCCCGATTCCGACAATTACCATGGTGAAGATCAGGAGGAAACCGATGGATTCCGATACCCCGTCATCATTCGTTCGTTGTCCTGTCCTGTTTATCATGTGAATCCCTCCGAGTCAAATCGTACCCTGTTGACGCCCGCACCGGTGGTGTTTCCCTTGGCCTGCCCGTATTTGGAGGCGCCGATCCCTGCCAGTGCCATCTCGGCCCTGATATCATCGCGCCAGATGTCAACGGTCTGGCCTTTCTTGCTCCCGCTGATCTCAACGATATAACTCCTGCCGCCGATATCATCCGGCAGGTCAAAACTGGATGAGATATTTCCGGTATCCGGCGCAATGGCATACACATCCACAATACGGGTGGAAAGACCATTACCGATATCCGTGAACGCGGAATAGGTGATCGTGTCGGTCGGGATCTTGACGAAATTGGCATGAACCTGCAGGAGCATGACGATGAAGAGGGTCATGATGACCGCGGTGATCATGACATATTCGATCATGTTTGCAACCCCCTCGTCGCAGGATTGGTTTTTATGGGAATGTCCACGTTTCATTATACGCACTCACCCCGTTGTTGTAGTGGATGAAATAATAGGCGAATGTCCCGTTGGCATCGTATACCGGATCGGAAAAATACACGACCGCATTCTGCCGCGCCAGCGAAATGTTCTTGATCTCACTCTGAACATGGCTTCTGTTGTTGAAATTGCCTTCCTGATCGATGAACATGGACTGGATGACCACGTTCCTCACCCCCCGGATATCCTCCTTGGGGAATTCCGATACAGCCTCAGCCGTTGTCTGGCCGACAACCGTTGACTGATTCAGCATGATGGCAAGGAAGAACAGGGAGAAACTCACGATGAATCCCATCAGGACAATCCATTGGGCGGTCTCGTCACTCAGTCGCGCCATAACAGTACCTCCACAAGTGCTGCGTGCTTCCCTGCACATGATGGTGCGCTGAGGCATTCGGGAAAGATGTTGTAGGGCGGGAGAGCTGCACCATTGTAGCTGTCAACGATGATCCACTGGGAGACACGCACCGCGTGCTCACCACCATAGAGTGCACGCGACGCGTTCAGGGGAGTGCTGTTTATCATCCCCGTCCGGTTCATGTAGGTAATATTCGCCATGAACTGGATGTTGTCCCGGTTTTCGCCGGTCCGGTTGTTCAGCGAGTTGTTGAAGGCCGTGTAGAACCCGCTGCCGTCCTGGTTTTCGACAAGGATGACCAGAGGACTTTTGCCGAACGTGCCGTTGTCCGGATAGTTCAGCGCTTTCAGGGCATCGGTACCGATGACCTCTAGCTGCATATCGTTGATATGGGTATCCCCGGGAGTATAGACCGAGGTGGTGTTCACGATGATGAAGACCGTTGCCAGCATGATAAGGGCTGCGGCGATCCCTTCGATGGTAAAGAGCTGCCCGCCGGAGTTTACCATATCTTCACCTCCATCACTGCGTTAGACAGAACCGGCTGGGTGACTTCGGTGGTGTTGTAGGTGAGTTCCCATGGATGGGACTGGCTTGTGTTGAGATACTGAAGCCCATAAATGGGATTTCCATCATAATTCGTTGTTGCGTTGAACCTGAATTTCACATAGATCGATCCGCGGTCATAGGACGGGGGAAAGAAGCCCGGCTTGAAGATAACGGAGAGCGTATCGTCCAGCCCGAGTTCAAACGGGGGATTTTCCTGCACCATGTTATGGTATACATAATCTTTGTACAACTCGGAGGGCAGCTGGGTGGGTGCCTCCCCTTCATCAGATATGGTCTGGGAAAGGGTCACACACCCAAGTTCTATCTTTGCCCACCGGGGCGCAACCCATGCGCCGACCGGCGGGGATTCATGGAAGTCCTGGATGGTGATATTGATCTCCTCTGTCCGCGGATCGATCCGGTAAGCCACGTCGAAATTCGGGTTTATAACAGGTGTGGTCAGGTTATCATACAGGAGCTTGGACCGGTTAATCTGGATAACAAAGTCGTGTTCCGTGACATTGCCATCCTGGATGAGGCTGCTGGTATCATGGTTGTTGAGTCTGAATTTCTGCACATCGGTCTTGTCTATCGTTGCATTACTGAAATGCTTAATCCTGACCTGCTTGCGGATATATCCGTAATTCTCCGGTATTTTCCAGTCCCCGACAAAAAGGGGATCTTTTCCCTCTTCTTTCAGGGATATGTTGAAACGGTACGGGTAGTCGCCGAAGATAGCTTTGGTCCGGTAATCCTCTTCCAGGAACACTGTGTTGTCAAAAAACCTCTTCACCTTGACCTCGCTCAGCACATTCGGAGTTTCTTTGGAGATTGCAAGACCAAACCGCTGGATATTGTCCTTACCGGAATTCGGCTCGAACTCCCACCGTGTGTGGGTGCTGGAAGCGGTTGAAAACGCACCGGGATCTTCTGCAAGAATGACACTGGTGCGATACGCAACCGAATCAAAATCGATCTGGTGGCTGGACACCCCGATGAAGAGGTTTGGTACCAGCGTTGCCACCCAGATGAATGCAATCATGAATATCGTGAATGCCACGAGGAAGTCGATGGAGAGATTTCCGTCATCGTCAGTCATTTGAGGAATTCAGCACTCCTGTGGTTGCGTCGAATACCAGGATCCGGGTGACACCGCTGCTGCCCCTGATCGTGAGAGTGGCCCTTCCATCGCTGATCGAAAGATCGCGGGTAACGGGTATTCCCGTCCGGGTTGTGTTGGAGATTACTGCACGGTTCTTGTCAAAGAGTTCGCGGGGGAGCATGATCTTACTGGTGTCAATAACTGATTGGCTGAGCATACCCGGGCTGTCTGACACCTGTACCTTGTTTCCGGAGAACATGACAACTGAATAAATATCCCCGTGTTCGATAACAAATGTCCAGCTGCGGGCATATCCGTTCTCATCAAGATCCCTGCCACGAATCGCCTTGAATTTTTTCTCCGGCATTGTTTTTACCGGAGATTCGTTGGCCGCGATCCTGTCTTCATCATTTAACACATCCCCGGTAAACATCCGCTGAATGGTACTGTTGAGATCCAGCCGTTCTGATACTGCGGATCGTACCGGCTCCCGGGAAAGGCCTGAAGCCGGAGCACCAGTACCTGCTTCTTTCTGGGGGGTCGGGGTCGCGGCCGCTCCACCGGAAAAAGGAAGCGAACTGCATCCGGCAATAGAACAACTGGCAAGAACCAGCAAAACGACAAAAAATACAGCGGCCGATCTCCTCATGGGTAATCCTTAGGCATTATAGGTCAGAAGTGGGATATAAATTTTGGTTTATCAAGATGTGGTAGAATTCTTGGCAGAATCATGGATCAAAAGCAGGGATCCAAACATTTAACCGGGTGCTGGAAAACCGGGCATGCCGGATACGTTATTTTTTTCATGTCCTCTTATACCGCAGGCTTTTACCGCGGTTGCAAGAACGGTTCGTGAACGATCATTCCGGTTCATTGGTGATGGCAGGAAACCGGAACAATACTATGAAATGTATTGAGAAAATACCATCACGTACCTGGTCAATAGTGTTGGTTGATAACTACTCAGGTTTCCATCACTTTTCGATCTATCAGATGATTCCGGGACAGGAAATGATTTAAAAAACTGCCGGTAGTATGCAGAGATGTGAGATCGGAGAGTAATTATTATTTATTTTATGAATCGGGCCATTTTCCTTGATGCTTTAAAAATGAGAATCTTTATATATGTTGCGAACGCATCCTATGTTTCGAGAGTGTTGGCAATGCGAGCGAACGCTGGTTTTTTAATATTGCTGGGGGTGTTCCTGCTTATCGGGACGGTCCCGGCGTTTGTGGCGGATGTTGGTGTGATAACATCGGGCAAGGAATGGCCCGTTGCAAACGGGTATGATACAGCGACAATAACCGTCACGGCAACGAACATGTCCGGACCGGCGGTACCCGGTGCACAGGTTGTCTTTTCTGTTGATAATTCCGCATATGGATCGATGAGCCCGGCAACGGTAACAACCAACGCTGCCGGTATTGCAACCAGTACATTTATCACCGGCACGAAAAGTGGTACTGCTACGATCACGGCAACAATCAAATCTTCAGATGCTGAGGGGTCGTACACAAAAGTCATTACCCTTCTCCAGAAAATCGATCACGATCTGGCGCAGACTGCAGAATTCAACACCCCTGACCAGGCACTGGTAGGAACGACAAGCGATCTCGTGGTCACTGTTTTTGATTCTCACGGAAACCTCGTGGACAACCTGAACCCGGCTGAACAACATTCCTTCTATCTCTTTATGTCGTCGGGACAGAACAGCGGGTTCTACAACGGGGTGACCTACAGCTATTCCAACCAGACGCAGACCGGCGCCTTCGGCAACACATCAGTCCCGTACAGGATCTCGGAGAAGGCCGGCCAGAACTGGATCTTCATGAGCCCGTTCGGGAACATGGCATACAGCCCCGACTGCTATGTCGAGGGTATTGCACTCCCGGAGCCTGCATATATAACCTATATCCCGCACCCTCCCCCTTCAGATGAAATCCCCGCCGACGGTGTTGCGTTCTTCGGGCTGTACTCCTTCGTATTCGACAAGTATATGAATGGTATCAACAACACACCCATGCGGCTGACAGCATCGGACGGCACATCCTTTGAGGACACGAGCGGGGACGAGGGTTCGTTCTATGCCACCTTCGGCCCCAAGGATACCGCCAGCACCTATGAGCTCGAAACATTCGCACTCGCCAACACATCTGCACTCTGCCTCACGACTGGGGAGGTTGGTAAGTGCAACCAGACATTGAAATTCCACAACACCGAGCCGGTCGATCTTGTCCTGACAGGGAACCCGCAGGGTATGGCCAGCCTTGATGTGGATCCCACTTCAACCGGTACCGTCCTCGCCAAGGTGGTTGATATTAAGGGCAACTCTGTAATCGGGGAGACAGTATCGTTTACCATCGGAACCCCGACGTACCCGGGCGGGCCTTACAACGAGACCTCCGCACCGACAATCTCACCCGGGTCTGCCGCGACCGCAACGGGAGGATATGCCACAGCAACGTTCACGCCGGGCGCGTTTGCCACGTATCTCACGCCGGACGATTATAATGCAACTGCGACCGGCATCGTAACAGTCACCGGAACCTGGACCAATAAAGCAGGTACGCGTACGGTTACCAAGGATGTCACGTTCGTGTACAAGAACTACCCGTACCTGAGTATCACTGTCCCGAAAGATGCCTGTGACAATGCCGTTGTCGGCCAGCAGATCAACTTCAGTCTCAGCCTGAAGGGTGATGGTGCGGCCCTCAGGCCAAAACCGATTGATGTCGTATTGCTGAATGACCGGTCCGGAAGTATGCTGGAAGACAATCCGGACCGGATGGTGTCTCTCATGAACGCTGCGATCCTCTTCAACTCCAAGATGGACGACAGCAAGGATCGGGTCGGGCTTTTTTCATTCGGGGACACCGCCGGCTGGAGCGGATGGGCGGACCTGACAGGAGCAGCAGGTCACCAATATGTAACCAGTTGGGAGGGAATCGATAACACCAACTCGGATGATGTCGCATACGTTGCTGCGCACTATCCCGCAAGTCCCAAGAATTACGGCGCCACGGGTTCGAACACGTATTCACGCGATCTCGCGCTGACATCGAATCCTATAACAAATGCTGCACTCATCAACGCCGCGATCAACGAAATGGTTCCCGCGGGATCAACACCCATGCGGGAGGGCCTGTACTACAGTGTCAAGGAAATTGTGGATAACAAACGGCCGACAGCTGTCAGTGCGGTGATCATGCTGACCGACGGGCAGTACAACACCGGTGGTTCACCTGCAGGAGGATCCGGTACATTAAGTCTGCCGGGCATCGGCACGGGCAGCGTCATCAATTACGCGAAAGCAAACAACGTCACGCTCTATACCATCGGCCTGGGAAGTTCGGTCAATTCGGGTGAACTGACCACCTTTGCCAACCAGACGGGCGGGAAATATTACCCAGCTCCGTCACCGTCCGATCTTGGTGGGATTTACTCCCAGATTGCCGGTGACCTGCAGGATGTTGCCGGCGGCGAGACCGAGGTGGTCCTCAACTACGGCTCGGTGAAGATCAACAACGTGACAGGTGGGGATATTACCCAGTACATGCAGTACCAGCCGATCATGAGCCTCCCGCTCCAGGAGACGGACTCAACCTTCATCAAGAAGATAAATGTATCAAAGACCGGCGTGACCAATATCCAGTACACCCAGTATCGCGATGATTCCGCGAACTATACCAGCGGCCAGATGGAGTTCGACGTGGGCGAGATCCGGCTGAACGAAACCTGGTCAACCAACTTCAGGCTGAACCTTGTCAAGGCAGGAAAGGTTTCGCTCTTCGGTATCGGCGACACCTCATCAAAGATCTGTTTCCGGGACGCAGCAACCGGGGCGATGAACTGCCAGTTCATCGAAGAATGGGAATGCCCCATCCGCGAATCCAAGGTCAACGTCCCGTTCGGCAACAATACCCTTCTCGTTGATAATGTCAACGCGGATGTTCTCGGGCCTGACCCGAACATCCTGACGGTCTCCTGGGATACCACCTACAATGGCAATGATTCTGTCCAGCTGACAGTCAGCTACAAGAACCTGGATATCAAAGGTTCCCACTATGTTCAGGCCCCTGGCGGGGTGTTCTTCGAGACGGCCTGTGATCACAAACCAAGAAGCATGACCATCAACACCAAGAACTGGCCTGACGGCCATTACTCTATCCAGGTCTATGGCCAGGCCGTGAACAAGGATGCCAACCCCTCAATGGGCGAGGACCAGTGGGAGAAGAGCACTTCAACTGCTGAGAATTATATCCAGCTCGATTAACTTTTTCCACGTTTTTCTGATCACATTCCTGGCGAAGGATAGGTCATTACCTTATTCTGTCTGGCAGAGGATTACCGGGAGCTGTACAATTGTGTATGCTGCCTAAAAATCCCCAAAACAGAATTCCGCCCGGAAAAAACTGAAAAAATATCAGGGGAGAATAACGAATACCCCACCAAATCCGGAAATCCCACCGTCGGCAAGATGCTGAAAAAAGAGGGGATTAACAACCTTCAGAGGTAATTATTCCGGCGGAGCCACTCGACCTGAGGGCCGGTGTACCGGTAAATAATATCGCATTTCTCGTCCTGGAATGTCCATGGTATTATGATGAGGATATCCCCTTCCCGGATCCAGACTTTCTTTTTTATCTTTCCCTTGATCCTGCCCATCCGGGTAACCCCGTCGAAGCCGCGGACCCGGATATGGTTTGCGCCCATCATGAGTTCGGCGCAGCCGAACATCTCCCGGTTCCGTTTCTGGGGCAGCTTGACACGGACGATCTCGTCGCCCGGCGATGGTGCACCCGGTTTATGGTCTGTCAGTACAACCTCTCCTTTTCCCTGTTTTTTATCGCTTAATTGTTGGCCTGAAAGAAAATATACTTAATCATGCCCGGCGGCAGGGCACCGGATCCTGTTCCGGAACGCGGACCGTGTCGGAGTGCGTACACACTCACGGGAGGAGGGCCGGTGCGACAAGAAGGAGAACCAGCATGCCGGCACCTGAACCGGCAATGAGGGTCCCGGAGGCCTTGTTTATCCAGACAAGGTTATCCGTGCTGAGCCGTGAGCGGATCGATCCCAGCGAACCGCACAGGATAATCCACCAGACTGATGAGCCGGTAAAAACACCGGCAACAAAGGGGGCCGCTGCGATCAGGGTTGTCCCGTGTGCGACAATACCGAACCCGGGCAGGATCGTCATGAAGACAATGATCGCAAACGGGTTGGCAACTGCGACAGCGAAGAGGGAGAGATAGTCCCTGAAATACGAGTCCGGATCCCCGGAATCATTCCTGACAGCAGCCGGGACCGACCTGAAGACAAGGATACCGGCACACACGAGGGCAATCCCGGCGATGAAACGGAAGGCGGTCTGGTAGGCGAGGATAAAACCGGAGACTGCGGTCATGCCAAGAAATACAATTGCTGCATAGAATGAGTCCGAGGTTGCCACACCAAGGCCGGAACAGATCCCGTGAAGGCGTCCCCCGTTAATGGTACGGTGGATGCATACCAGCGAGATGGGCCCGACCGGTGCAGCGATGGAAAAACCGATAATCATTCCCTGAAGGAAGAGGTCAGAACCCATACAGCACCAGAGAACTCAGCAATGCGAGAAGCAGGAGTTGAACCTGCGAACCCCTTCGGGAACAGATCTTGAGTCT
>NZ_MVQB01000012.1 GCF_002067035.1 Methanoregula sp. PtaB.Bin085
CATAAAACAGCGTGTGTGGATGGGCTAAAAGAAGTTTACTGTAGATTCGAACACAATGTTCGAAAGCCCCAGCCGTGATTTGAACACGGGACCTGCTGATTACAAGTCAGCCGCTCTGCCAGCTAAGCCACTGAGGCGCCATATGATTTTGTCCGTAGATCGTAAAAAAGGTGGTGTCATGCCGGAACTCCGGCAAAAAACCCGGCTTGGGAGATCCTGCACGGGTTTCCTGTCTGCGATCTTCGTGAATCTGATCACCCGAACAGATTAAACGTTTGAGGAACTGACGTACTAGTGTCCATGGCACAGCTGACCGTTGATATCGGGGGAAGTCCCGGGATAAACTGTCGCGGTTTCTGTGAATACTGTTATTTTAAGAAAGTGAAAGGAGTCCAGCCGCTCGGATGCAGGTACTGCCTGCCATTCCGGAAAGGATGCGATTACTGTACGCGGGGGATCCGGGAGGAGTATGCCGGTTTCAAGGACCTCAGGACCATCGCGGACGAAACCCTTGCAAATCTCCAGGCAAAGCTGGACGATATCGAACGGATCACTATCAGCGGCGGCGGAGATCCCAGCTGTTATCCCCGGTTCCGGGAGCTTATCGAGCTCCTCGGGAGCATGAAAGCCCCGCTCCATATCGGATACACCAGCGGGAAAGGATGGGACGATCCGGCGATCGCCGATCTCCTCATCGATAACGGGCTCTCCGAGATCTCTTTCACGGTCTTTGCAACCGATCCAGAACTCCGGAAAAAGTATATGCACGACCCGACGCCGGAAGTATCGCTTGGTATCCTTGAACGGCTCTGTTCTGCTGAGAATGAAAACGGAGAAAAATGCATTGACGTGTATGCAGCAACGGTAGTCCTCCCCGGGGTGAATGACGGGAAGGTCCTGGAGGAGACCTGCAGGTGGCTCCAGGACCGGGGTGCAAAGGGCCTGATCCTGATGCGGTTTGCCAATACCACGGAACAGGGGCTCATTCTCGGGAATGGGCCGGTGATGGCAAAGCAGCGTGTCCAGAGCGTTGAATCGTTCCGGGACATGATCACCGATCTCCGGAAAAAGTTCACGATGAAGATATCCGGCACCCCGTTATGGGATCCTGAGATTGGGTCGCCGTTCGCGATCCGGTTCGAGCCGGACCTGCTTGCAAAACTCCCCCGCGTCACGAAACGTGCGAGCGTGATCTCCGGCAGCATCGCATCGCCGTTCATCGATGCTATCCTTTCTGCATGCGGATCGGTGGTGCCGGTCCTCCCGGTGAAGAAGGAGATAGCCTGCCTGATCACTGCAGACGATCTCCGGGAGATCGATCTGAAATCCCTTGAACCGGTTGTACTCATTCCCGGACGGGCATTTGTGCACGATCCCGAGGCTGAGACAATCCTGTCCCGTGACGGGATCGCGAGGACGGTAGTACGCGGCCCGGAGATGCTGACGGCAGATGCCGAAACCAGCATGGGAATGATGCGCAACGAGGTCCTCGCGATAGAGATGGACGGATTCCGTGACCTGATCCTCACCATCAACCGGTACGGGAAGTAACCCGGCAGAAAAACGCGGCCTGTCGATTCCGTTTTTAGGAGATAAAAAAGGACTCTGCAGAAATTCTTCCCGCTACCTGCTCAGCGTAATTGCGAATGTGACCCCCCACTCTCGCTCGAAGAATCCTGATACATTCTTCCCGACCTCCCTGCGGTCGGTCGCCAGACGGGGAAGCAGCCCAAGGGGATAAGGCCCCTTGATCCCTATTTTCGAACTCTTTTTCCATGGACCTTTTTTACGGCCATGCTCCACGGGGTAAGGGTCGGCATACCCCGAACGTCCGTGGTCCCATCACCATCCAATACGATCTCCAGCAGGATTTCTGCAGTGTAAAAAAAGAAGGGTATAGTGCCATTTTAACTACCAAATCGTTAAGGAATTTACGAGAGAAAAATAGAGTCAGAACATTGTTCCAAAATTCGGAATAAGAAAGTGTTCATGAGAAAGGACAAAAATATTGACGCTCCAGGGGCTTCGCCCCGCCGCTATGGCGCCCCAATTGCGATAACGTTGCATTACCAGGATCAGGCCTCCCGGAAATACAGAAGTATCACATGCGCCCCCGCCCCCAAAGGGGGCAGGGTTGGCACAAGGGGGGGCGTCCATCAGAGTAAAAAATTAGTCGCTGAAATGTGACTATACCCAAAAGAAAATTATACAATTGCCGCGGTGATTCCGATCACACCGGACTGGATGATGACGGCAACGGCAATGATCACACCTGCCATCTCGAGAGCTACGGCAACGTTCCCTTTTTTGAGTTCCTCGAACTCGTTCACGCCGGATGTCAGCCGGTCGAGGATATTCAGGGCAAGGTAGATTGCAGCAATGGCGAGCACAATACCGACCAGGAGCTGGAAGATCGCGACAACGACTGCGAGAATCCCGTCACTGTTGAACCCGAGGCTGATCGCCTTGTTGATGCCCACGGAAAGTCCGGTGACTCCTGACTGGACAACCACTGCTATCGCGATGAACACCGATGCAACAAGAATGCCGACGGCGGCATTTCCTTGTGCCAGTTCTTTCTCTTCATCGATGCCCCTGGTGATCTTGCCAAGAACCCAGAAAGCGATATACAGGGCCGCAACGGCAAAGACGATGGCAATAACCAGCTGGATAATTCCAACGACCGCATTCAGAATAAAGTCCGTAAAAATCACCTTGTCTGGTACGCGGTACGATAAAAGAACTAATAAATATATCGTCCAAAAGAAAATCGGCGGATTTTTTAGTGAGGGATTAAAAAAATTCCCGGTTAAAAGTGGCAGTTATCTAAAAATGAGAAGTATTGCAGGGAAACGGATGCTGCGGAGGGGTTACGATCCCCCGATCTCCAGATCTCTCGAAGCAGGAACGCGCAATTGCACGTCAGAACCCTATGAGTCTGGCGCCCTAACCAGCTAGGCCACCGCAGCACAAAAGTGCATAATTACAACGCCGTAAAAACTTTTAAAGGTTCTGCTATCCCGCGGTTGGCTTTCACTCTTTTTTCTTCTGCAGGTACAGGTTGACTGCCGCAGTGATGGCGGCCACCTTCTTTCCCTGCTGGAATGATCCGGCCAGTGTCTGCATCCGGGTTTCCTCATCCCTGACATACCGGTCGAGTGTGTTGAGGATATGTTCCTCCTGAAGGAAATGCGTGTGGGTGTTGCCGTACACGAACTGCGGGTTGTTCATGATCGCGTAATGGAGGGGCAGGGTCGTTTTCACGCCGAGGATGATGTACTCGGAAATCGCTCGCCGCATCCGCTTGATCGCGTCATGCCGGTTGCTGTCCCATGCGCACAGTTTCGCGATCATGGAATCGTAGATGGGCGAGATGGTATAACCCATGTGGATACCACTGTCGACGCGGATGCCAGGCCCGCCGGGGGAACGGTACCTGACTATTTTACCCGGATCCGCAGAGAAGTTATTCATCGGGTCCTCGGCATTGATCCGGCACTCGATCGCATGGCCGCGGATGGTCAGGTCTTTCTGTTCGAAGGGAAGGGTCTCGCCCGCAGCAACCGCGAGCTGCTGCTTGACGATGTCGATGCCTGTAATGAACTCGGTGATGGTGTGCTCGACCTGCAGCCGGGTGTTCATCTCCATAAAATAATAATTCCCATTGCTGTACAGGAATTCGACCGTCCCGGCATTGGTGTACCCTGATGCTTTCACGACCCTGAGTGCAGATTCCGCCATCCGGTTGCGCAGCTCCGGTGTCATGATCGGGCAGGGGGCTTCCTCGATAAGTTTCTGATGCCGGCGCTGGATCGAGCACTCCCGCTCGAAGAGATGGACAGCGTTCCCATGCTCATCGGCAAGCACCTGGAACTCGACGTGACGGGGCTTGACAAGATATTTTTCGATGAATACCGTTGCATCGCCGAATGCTGACTGGGCGATCCGCTGGCTGCCCGCAATTGCCTCTTCCAGGGATTTCTCGTCCTGGACGATCTGCATGCCGATCCCGCCTCCCCCGGCACTTGCCTTGACGATGACGGGGTAGCCGATCTCAGCCGCTACGCTTTTTGCTTCCTCAAGAGTTTTGATCCCGCCATCGGTGCCGGGGACAACCGGCACCTTGTTGTCCCGCATCATCTGCTTGCTGCCGATCTTGGAGCCCATGGCCTGGATGGTCTTCCACCGCGGTCCGACAAAGATCACGTTTTCGTCCTGGCAGAGCCTGGCAAAACGGTAGTTTTCTGCTAGAAAACCGTACCCCGGGTGGATAGCTTCGGCACCGCTCTTCCGGGCGATGTCTATGATCCGTTCCATGTTCAGGTAACTCTTGGACGGGTGCGCCTCGCCAACCTGGAAGGCCTCGTCGGCATATTTTACATGGAGGGCGTTCTTGTCGGCTTCGGAGTAAATCGCGACGGTATCGATGTCGAGTTCCCGGCAGGCCCGCATGACACGGATTGCAATCTCGCCGCGGTTTGCAACCAGGAGCTTCTCAAAATACTTCATTGCACCACCAGCAGGACATCGCCGTTCTTGACGACATCGCCGGCATCAACGAAGATCTCGATGACCTTGCCGTCAACCGGGCTGTGGATGGGGTTCTCCATCTTCATCGCTTCAAGGACAACAAGGGTGTCGCCTTTTTTGACGGTTGCACCCCGGCTTACATTGACCTTGAGCACCATCCCCTGCATGTTGCTCTTGATCCCGCCCTCCATATCGCCGCGGGGGGTCTTCTGGTGCGGGGTAACGCTCGCGACTTCCATCGCGTTCCCGCCGACCGAGATGATGCGGATGGAGAAGACTTCCCCGTCCACCTCGACCTGCATCTGGTCCGGGACACCGGACACCGGTGCTGCGGCGGGCTGAATCTTCGGGAGCTCCTCGAGTTTCCTCTCACCTTTGAGGAACGAGGGCGCGATTGCCGGGTAGAGGATGTAGGTCAGGACATCTTCCTCTTTCCGGACCAGCCCGGCTTTCTCTGCTTCCGCTTTCATCTTCTCGTATGCCGGTTCCAGCAGGTCGGCCGGGCGCACCGTGATCACTTCGTCGCTGCCGATGATCAGCCGGCGGATCTCCGGGCTGACCGGTGCCGGTGACTTGCCGTACTGGCCGTGGATGTAGTCCTTGACCTCCTTGGTCACGTTCCGGTACCGCTCCCCGTTCACGAGCACGTTGAGCACGGCCTGCGTGCCGACAATCTGGCTCGTGGGCGTCACCAGCGGCGGGTACCCAAGGTCCTCGCGAACCCGGGGCACTTCCGCAAACACGTCGTCCAGCCGGTCGATGGCATCCTGCTCCTGAAGCTGGGAGACAAGGTTCGAGATCATCCCGCCCGGCAACTGGTACAGGAGCACGTTACTGTCGACCCGTTCAGAGATTGGGTTGAGGAGACCCGCGTATTTCTCCCGGATCTGGATGCAGGCATTCCGTGCCGCCCTGAGCCGGACCAGGTCGATCCCGGTGTCGCGGGGTGTTCCCATCAGGGATGCCACCACGCTTTCCGTAGGTGGCTGGGAAGTGCCCATGGCGAAGGGCGACATCGCGGTATCGACGATATCGACGCCGGCCTCGATGGCAGCCTGGTAACTCATGGGCGCAATGCCGCTCGTGCAGTGGCTGTGCAGGCAGACCTTGACGTCCACGGCTTTCTTGATGCCGGCGATAAGGTTTCGTGCAGCCTCCGGCATGATAAGGCCAGCCATGTCCTTGATGCAGATGGAATCGCATTCGAGCGCGTACAGGTCCCGGGCCATCCGGATGAAGGTCTCGTTGTTATGGACCGGGCTCGTGGTATATGATATGGTACCCTGAAGGTGTGCCCCTGCCTTCTTTACCCGGGCCATCGACCGGGTCATGTTGCGGATGTCATTCAAAGCATCGAAGATACGGAAGATATCAACACCGTTTTTGTGCGCCGCATCAACAAATTTATCCACGACGTCATCAGGGTAATGGCGGTAGCCCACGAGGTTCTGCCCCCGGAGCAGCATCTGGATCGGGGTATGCTTCAGTTCACCCTTGAGGTCGCGGAGCCGGTCCCACGGGTCGTCGTTCAGGTATCGGATGCAGGTATCGAACGTCGCGCCCCCCCAGGCCTCGACCGAGAAGAAACCGCACTGGTCAAGGGCTCGGGCAAGGGGCAGCATGTCCTCCGTCCGGAGGCGGGTTGCGATCAGCGACTGGTGTGCATCGCGAAGGGTTGTATCGGTGATCTTCACTTTACGGGAAACGACAGCATCCATGGGGGGCCTCAGGGGGGCGGCAGGTATCCATCCAGCATCTCAAAAATTCAATGGTAAAGTATAAAAAATTCACTAACGGGAAGGAAGGCGATGACCGTGATGCATACTGCTGCAATGCCCGCGATGATGTCCCGGCGCGTTGTCGTGAACAATGGACAACAACTTCCGCCCCGCTGGTATCCCCGGACTGCCATCAGCTCGGCAGTTTCATCCGCACGCCGGAGTGTACCGCGGATGAGGATACTGCCGGCCGGAACAAGGGACCGTACTCCCCAGTGTCCGCCCTTGAGTTCCTGAGCATGTCGGATCCGCGTGAGGTCTGCAGCCATCAGGTCCAGCGACTGGATCGCCATCTCAGCTACCATGCCGCAATCGAAGCCGGCTTTTTTCCCGCCCAGCCAGGTCCCGAGCCCGAGGAACTCCCCCTGCCGGTATTCTGCATAGAGCCATGCCCCGACAAGGATGATCACCGCCATCCGTGCAGTGTACGAAAAACCGCCCCCGCCGGTGAGTTCGAGGACTAGGCCGAAAAACGCAACAAGGATGATAGCCGGAACCGCACCACGGATTTTTTTCAGTACCTGCAGTGGGTGCGAGAAGACAAGCCACCAGATGAATACCAGGAGAGCCCCCGTGAGGGTTGTAAACGCCACGAACGAGAGCAGCGCAGCCGCACCCGTACGCAGCCTTATGTCCTGCATACAGCCTCCAGCAGCTCGGTCCGCGAGATATTGGCCGGAACTTTTCCAGCCCGGACAAGATCCCTGATCACTGCCGGTGCATGCTCCCACCGCCCGAGAGCATCCGGGACCCGGCCCCGGTCGTGCAGAATACCCCCGGAGATTTCCCAGATACGATCCACTTTTGGGAAGAATGCCTGTTCGTGGGTAAAGATCACGGTGATGCCGTGTTTCCTGCCGGATAATTCAGCGCATAACCGTTCTTTCTCCACGCAGTCCAGCGAACTGAACGGTTCGTCAAGGATCAGGAGATCGTACTGCTTTGCCAGGATACAGAAGAGGACCAGCCGTTTCAGCTCGCCGCGGCTCAGGGCGTGGGGATCTGTCAGCGCCCCGTCAGCGAGCCCGGCAGAGGCAAGGACCGGGCCGGGATCGATCCCCCACGACCTGCATTCTTTAAAAATGTCTGTCCCGGTAATGTGGAATTCCGGGAACTGGAACGCGATCATATGCGAGGAAATTCCCTGACGTTCAATGTATCCTGATGCCGCCGTTAACAGGCCGGCAAGCATCAGCGCCAGCGTGGACTTGCCGCTGCCGACATCACCGGAAACGAGATGGATCCCTTCATTGAATGTCCCTTCCGCAGAAAGCGACCAGTCGCCGCGATCAACCCGGACACCCTGAACGGAAACCTTCACAGCCGGCACCTCCAAGCGATAGGACGGAACGCCGAACGGTCCAGGGAAGCGAAAACCTCGTCCGGAGTTCCAACATGCACGATGGATCCCTTTTCAAGATAGAGGACCATGTCCGCTGATGCAGCAGCATCCATATCCTGGGTGCAGTGAATCACGTACGGGATCCCGCTCTTCCGGATAATTCCTGCGATCGTTCCGGCATGGTTTGAATCGAGATGGGAATCGTACTCATCCAGCACAAGTACCTGCGGCCGGATAACAAGCGATGAGGCAAGAGCGACCAGGATTTTCTCCCCGCCGGAAAGCGTCTGCACCGTACGGTTCTGCAGGTGCCCGATCCCTGCCAGTCCCATGACCTCCTTTACACGTTCATCGATCATCCTGCAGGGAATGTGACGGAACCGGAGCGGGGATGCAATCTCATCGGATACACTGCCGAACAGGATGTTCCGGTCCGGGAATTCATTTACCCAGCCGATCTCGGATTGTCGCGGGAGGATTCCATCGATAAGAATCGTTCCGCTCTCCGGTTCTGCGATCCCGGCAAGCAGCTTCAGAAGCGATGTCTTTCCGCTCCCGTTCGGACCGATTATCGAGGTTGTTCCATGAGAAAGCCGGATGTTATCCACGACAAGGGAACGGTACCGTATCTTTTCTCCCGTGATCATGGCAGCCTGTCCGCGATGACGTATGCAGCCGCGGCCTTAATCGTGTCACCAATAATGAACGGCAGGGCACCGGCCATAAACGCCGGGATTAATTCCCGGTCAAGCGAGTACATGAGCCACGCGACACCGCATGCATAAATCAGGATTGTTGCCAGGGCAAGGCCGCAGACGCGGACCGGCCGGGATGAATGTTCGTACGACAGACCGGTGACAAGCACTGCAGCAACGAACCCGATAAGGTATCCGCCGGTCGGCCCCAGCAGTACCCCGATCCCGGCAAGCCCGTTGTGGAAGAGGGGAAGTCCCAGGGCTCCAAGGAGAACATACAGGAATACCGGGATCACTGCGTACCGTTTCATGACCGCTCCGGCAAGCAGGACGAAGAGGGTCTGCAGCGTGAAGGGGACCGGGATGCATGGAATGGAGATCCAGCTGCCGATTGCAATGAGACCGATGAAGGCAGCGGTATGGGCAATCAGCCGGGATCTGACGGGGTTACCGAACATCGTCAACCATTAGAAAAAAGATAGTTGACGATAAAAGAGTATGCATCACGGGCGGTGGATGCAGTCACCTGCGATGACGCGTTCCAGCTTGCCGTTGTCTTTCCTGATGATGAGCGCACCGTACTCATCGATGTCGATCGCATCGCCTTCGAAGCTGTTGCGGAGTGTGCGGATCTGGACACGGTTTTCCAGCGTGCAGGAGAGGCTCTTGTACTCCCGGATGATTGCATCGTATTCCCCGCCTTCGATCAGGACATAGTGGTTCTCGAATTCCTTCAGGATTCTGGCAAGAAATGCGGCCCGGTCAACTTCGTGGCCAACCTCCACACAGATGGAGGTGACCTGGTTCCTGAGGGATGGATCGAATTTTTTTATGGGAACGTTCACATCAATCCCGATGCTGAGCAGGCAGTGGTGAACGACATCGGCCTCAGCAGAGAGTTCGAGAAGGAGCCCGGCAACCTTCTTGTTTCCGATGAAGATATCGTTGGGCCACTTGATGAGCGCCCCGAGATTGAACTCCTTGCGGATTGCCCGGGCGAGGGCGATGGAACCAGCCATGGTGATCATGAAGATGTGATCGACCGGGATCTTCGGTTTCAGGACAATCGTGATCCAGATTCCGCCGCTGGGAGAGACCCAGACCCTTCCCATCCTGCCGATCCCGCCGGTCTGCTCTTCGGCAATGATCACGAGGCCGTGCATCTTCTCGACATCGCCTTCGGAACAGAGCTGCTTTCCCACCCAGATGGTCGATGGCGTATTCTCGAGGTACCGCATCTTCTTTCCGATAAACTTCGTCCGGAGCTTCTTGTGGATCTCGTACGGCAGCAGCTTGCTGCTCGTACGGGTGAGCCGGTACCCCTCCTTCTGCGAAGAGGAGATGTCGTATCCCATGGTCCGGAGCTCGTTGATGTGCTTCCAGACTGCTGACCGCGTAATCTTCAGCTCGTTGCTGATGACCTCCCCTGAGACGGGAGCAGTTGCACGTTCTAGAATTTCAAGTACCCTGAATGCGGAATCCGGCATGATGCTCACCGCTTTGAATCGATCTGTTCCCCGGGAAGAGGGCAGGGATCCTTGCCGCAGACCTGCTTGAGGATGGCGGACTGGTGTTCCATGAGCGTTGCGAGATCGAAGATGCCGGTAATATCAACGATACCGATTGCACCGATGGCATCCCCATCCTTGTCCCTCACGGGCGAGACCGTGACCGGCACCCCTTTGTATGCACCGCTGGCGGGCGTGACCTTGATTGTCCGGTTTTGTGCAATCGCATCGAGCAGCACCGGCCCACTGTAATTGCGATCGATCACCCGGCCCTCTTCGATCCGTATCCCGTTTTTATCGCGGGATTTTGCCGTGACGGGAAGGCGGTGGACCAGTTCGTGGACAGCGAGCGCAACCGGTTCGAAATCGGCAGCCTCGGCGCTGCAGGAGAGCGTATAACGGTGCATCGGAATACCTCACTACTCTGGTCATTGTTTAGGTAAAAGAAGGTTGTGGCGGGAGCAAACGGCTCCGGTTTTTCCGGGATCTTTCATTCAGCGAACGTTGGCGGAGGGAAGTTTTCCGGGTATCATCTGTTTTTTTCCTATTCCGGATTGGGATTTTTTGAAAATTTTCATTGGCGCAAAATTTTTCCCGGCCCGGGATTATTCCTATACATTATCCATCAACCATTGATTGGAGGGGATCCTGGAAGTAAACTCGGGAGGTTGCCGACGTAGATTACCGTAAAACAGATGGGACCTCTTTTCAGGAACAGCCCTCGTACGTCCCCCCTTGGTCTTCTATCGCAGTTCCGGGTTTTTTCATCGGAAAAATGGTCGTGTTTTTCCCCTTTGAAAAACCTGTTTTTAAAAACGGGTGCAGCGGGCTTTCAAGGTCCTGGTCCCGGCCGGACAACTTGCAGCCTGTGCAGCTTTTGCGGTTTTTCTATGGCCAATAAACTGCACGGTCGGAAATCGTTTAAAACGGTCATTTTTTGATTATATGACTTTTAATGGATATTTTCCTTCGGTGTTGGCACCGTTTCCAGTGCCGAATTTTTCCGGGTTTTCACCCTACGGATTCTACGTCGGAGAATGATCATGGGGGGAGAGACGTTCCGCCACCCCCCTTTTTCCAAGTACCGGGATCGGCCCTCGGGTATGCATCATCCTCAGTATTCAGGTCCGTGTAAAATGATAGACTTGGAAAAAAACCGGTATTGAAGATTTATGAAAAATTTTTAACACGCGTATTTTCAGATAGTTGGAAAAAAAACGAAAATTCATCCGGCTCCAGCGAGGATGAAAATACTATACCGGATTTCTTCTGAACCTGTACTTCTCACAAACGTATCCGAAGCATTTTCATATCGTTCTGCGAACACTACAAAAGAACAGGGAGACGAATAGGATCGTATGAAAATTACCATTGTCGGCGGAGGATACGTAGGTCTTGTTACCGGTGCTTGTTTTGCAGATGCCGGCAACGAAGTAACCATAGTTGAATCTGATACAAAAAAAGCCGGGATGATCAATGAAAAAACGGCTCCGATCTATGAACCTGGTCTTGAACCAATCCTTGGAAAGACAATCGGAAAAAACCTCCGGGCGGAACTCTCGTACGATTCGGTCAGGACCTCGGACCTCACGTTTATCTGCGTAGGAACTCCCGCAAACGATGACGGCAGCGCAAATCTGAGTTTCCTTGAATCTGCAAGCAGGTCAATCGGCACAGCACTACAGAAACCAACCGGTTATCATGTTGTTGTTGTGAAAAGTACTGTTCCTCCCGGGACAACCGGAGATCTTGTGCGTCCGGCAGTTTTGACGGCTGCCCATAAGAAAGAAAACGATATCGGATTTGCCATGAACCCCGAGTTCCTGCGGGAAGGGCGTGCTATTGAAGATTTCCAGAATCCTGATCGTATCGTGATTGGCAGTAGCAGCTCCATGGCGGGGGATCGTGTGGCCGATGCATATCGGAGATTTCAGTCACCGGTTGTCCGGACCAGCCTTGCAGCAGCTGAAATGATCAAATATACTTCCAATGCGTTTCTCGCCACAAAAATCTCATTCGCCAACGAGATCGGCAATATCTGTAAGGAATTAGGGATCGATGTCTACGAAGTAATGAAAGGGGTCGGGCTCGACCAGCGGATCGGCTCAAAATTCCTTGATGCCGGCGCTGGGTTTGGCGGGAGTTGTTTTCCGAAAGATGTCTCTTCACTTACCATTTTGGCTGAGCGGGCCGGAATCGATCCGCAGATCCTTCGCGCAGTCCTTGCTGTGAATGAACAGCAGCCGCATCGTCTTGTTGCGCTTCTTGAGAATAGGGCCGGGCAAATATCCGGTAAACGGATTGCAGTTCTCGGGCTTGCCTTCAAGGATAATACAGATGATGTTCGGGATTCGCGTGCCATCCCGGTTATCCGTGAACTGCTAGAGAAAGGGGCACGGGTTGCTGCATTCGATCCGATGGCCGGACCGAACATGCAGAAAATTTTTCCGTCAATCGAGTATGCCGGCAGCGCTGCCGATGCGCTTTTGGGAGCAGATGCATGTCTTGTCATGACCGAGTGGCCGGAGTTTTCCCGGATCAATCATGAGTTTGATGGTATGAAAAAGCGGATTATTATTGAAGGACGCCACATATTGACTTGTGATGGGAAGGAAGGAATATGCTGGTAAAACCGGTTTTCATCGGATGTCAGCGAATACACGTCTGGCGGGGATTTGTTCCCTGATCTTCCATGGAGTCTCCTGAAATGAAGGTTACTCAGGGACTTATCCCGGCTGCAGGAAAAGGCTCACGTCTTGGCCCATTTACCTATGCGATCCCTAAGGAACTGCTCCCTGTCGGTGAGAAAGCGGTAATCGAACATGTTGTGGAGGCAATGACAAGTGCCGGGATAGAAGAGATAACTGTTATTGTAAGTCCGCACAAGCATGGTTTATCCGATTATCTCGGTTCAGGAAAACGTTTTGGGGTGCATTTCAATTATGTCGTCCAGGACGAGCAGAGGGGGCTTGCCGATGCCGTCCTCGCCGGTGAACACACGATTGACGGGACGTTTGCCGTTGTACTGGGTGATAATTATTTCGAGCCGAAGATTTTCTTGAAAGATATCATCACGTTCCATTGTTCTGAGCACGCGGTCACGACTGTCGGGGTTGCTGAGGTGCATGATGTGACGCGTCACGGCATTATCACGCCCGAAGGCAACCGGGTTGCTGATATTCATGAAAAACCCGGGGCAAATGAAGCTGCGAGTAATCTCGGCGCACTTGGTGCGTATGTTTTTGACACGTCGATTTTCAGTGCAATCCGTGCAACAAAACCCGGATTGAAGGGTGAGTACCAGCTGACCGATTCGATCCGGGTCCAGATCCAGGAAGGCAGACGCGTTCTCTTTAAAAAAATCGATGGGATCCATATCGATGTAGGGACGCCAGTAGATCTCATGCGGGCAAACGAGCGGTACCTGCGGGACAACCGGATGTCTGATACGGAATAATCCATTTTTAGAATTTACCACACTAAGTGCGAATTGTGTGTGAATTGCAGTTGTTCCAGAAAAGACCCTATTGTAGAAAAGTATCGCTGTCTTTATTGCTACCGTCTTTCTGGCATTCTGTTGGAGTCTTTTTAATCCTGTTACAATAAAAAGGCTCGAATTTTTCTTCGGAATTTAATGGAAACAGTGTCTTTCATTAGTTGTACAAACCAAATCATTTTAATATCACATTGATAAATTATATGCCATGCATGGTGAGGGGTGCGTCGGAAAATTAATTTTCATCTTGGTCTTGTTATCATGTTTTATTATCGCGGTTTCCTCTGCATGGGAATATAACGAGATACCTGGAACGCCTAATGAGACTGTAAACCCTATGGAGAATGTAATGACCATCCCGACTACTGCCGGGCCAGCTTCGGAATCCATGTTGACTAATACTATCTCTCCCATTGAAAATGAATCGTTGGTAATATTGGAAACCCCGAAAACTGATGTTACAAAGAATCCTTGTAATGTCACTCCGATAGTAGGACCTGTATCGGAGGAGTCGGGAGTGGATTCTTTTGAATCAGAAGAAACCGGAATTTCTCAATTATCTGAAAATATTGTACCCAGTCCAACGAAGACAACGGATGTTCCAACGACAAACCTAGCCCCAACACCAGACGAAAGAGATCTTTCTGTCAAATCACCTGGAATTAACCGGATATCCGACAAGGAATCTTTCGAAGCAATCGACTGGTCTCAAGTAATAAGCCACGGCAAATCACCGGTTAACCCGGCCTTTTTACGTTATCAAAACAGGACAAAAAATCCCGTGGTCGACCAAATGGAGGTACAGGAAAGCAGTACTCCGTCTGGTGCAAGCCTCACAATGATTGAACTTAATGACGGTTCGATAAAGCAGGTGCTTCTGGACGGCGACATCCCTTCACCAATTGACCTGTCCTATACACAAACCTTGCCGATCGGTTCGGATGATACACCCTACCCGGCCTCCTACGATCTCAGAAGTTATGGCAGAGTTTCGTCAGTAAAAGACCAGGGTGTGGCAGGTGCCTGTTGGGCATTTGCCACGATCGCATCACTCGAATCAACTCTCCTACCCGGAGAAAACTGGGATTTTTCGGAGAATAACATGAAGAACCGGTTAAACAGTACAAATGCGGATGGGTTTGACCGCGAATCGATCGATGGCGGGAATGAATGGATGTCCTCCGCCTACCTTACACGCTGGAGCGGACCTGTGCTGGAATCTGATGATCCCTATCAGGCTCTTGGCAATGCCTCTCTTTCGGGGCTGATGGTATATAAGCATGTCCAGAATGTGTATTTCATTCCCCAGCGTTCCAGTGCGACGGATAATAATAATATTAAGGATGCACTGATGAACCATGGAGCGGTCAAGGCCTCTATCTACTGGGACAGCCTTTTTTACAATTCAACCAGCCACGCCTTCAATAATTACCTGACTGCTTCGTTGACTAATCACGCAATCACTATCGTTGGCTGGGACGACAGTTACAGCCGGACGAATTTTAAATATCAACCCGCAGGTGATGGAGCGTTCATTGTCAAGAACTCCTGGGGTACCGGGTGGGGTGATAACGGGTACTTTTACGTATCGTATTACGATGGGACGATTGGTAACAGGACGGTTGTATTCACTGGTGAACGCATAACGAATTTTGATCGCGTTTATAGCTACGATCCTCTTGGATGGGTTGGATCATACGGCTATGGAACACCATCGGCATACTATGCCAATGTCTTCACTGCTCAATCCGGAGAAACACTGAACTCTATAAGCACATACCAGACATATCCGGGTAGTTATACTGTGAGAATTTACTTGGATCCTTCCGGAGGGCCAATCAATGCCAGTGGATATGTAGCAGAAACGACCTGGTCGGATTCTCTGCTTGGATACCATACAATCGATATTCCTGATGTTACTCTGAAACGAGGGCAAAAATATTCTATCGTGATTTTTGCATCGACACCCGGATGGAATTTCCCGGTGCCGATGGAAAATCCCGAAGCATATTATTCCAGTCATGCAACTGCGAATCCCGGGGAGAGCTATATCAGTCAGAGCGGTATATCGTGGACCGATATGACCTCAGCTTTGTCCAATACAAATGTCTGTATCAAAGGATATACGACACTTAAAACAAACGTTGGTATCTACCGTCCTTCAACGCACATGTTTTACCTGAGGGCACCCGGCTCCCCGACAACGGCGATAGACTGGGGTATCAGTTCGGATATCCCGGTAACGGGCGATTGGGATGGTAATGGGATAAGTGACGTAGGT
>NZ_MVQB01000013.1 GCF_002067035.1 Methanoregula sp. PtaB.Bin085
GGATGGTAATGGGATAAGTGACGTAGGTATCTACCGTCCTTCAACGCACATGTTTTATTTAAGGACACCCGGCTCCCCGACAACGGCGATAGACTGGGGTATCAGTTCGGATATCCCGGTAACGGGCGATTGGGATGGCAATGGGATAAGTGACGTAGGTATCTACCGTCCTTCAACGCACATGTTTTATTTAAGGACACCCGGCTCTCCGACAACAGCGATAGACTGGGGTATCAGTTCGGATATCCCGGTGACCGGTGCCTGGTAAATATAACTTTTGGTTCATCTCTCAATCCGTATCGCTACATACGGATTCATCATACTTCCCCTTTCCCATTTCGGATAGAGAGAAGCGGGCATACCGATAATACCTGAGATAGGTATCTTTCAGAAAGGAGCTGGTGGCTGGACAACATCGGGAATTGTATCCGGGACGGTGTTGCAGTCTAATTCCTGGAGGAAATATGGAGATTCGCAGAAACATGGTCAATAGAAACTATGAATTTATTAAATTCAACGAGATCCCAATATCTCAATTAATAAAAACAATTCCCAAGTTCCCATCAATTATTAATGGGTTTTCTGCATCGTATCATCCCTGCCACCCAGCATAAATAATCTTCGGTCCCTTTAATTACCCCTCACTCCGGATTGCTTCATATGGATTCATCAGACTACCTCTGTAAGCTGGCCAAAGGGAAGAAATGCTGCCAATAAAAATTACAATAAGCAATGCAAGTCCAGCCATCGCACCAATCTCGATAACTGTGGGAATAAAAAAAGAAACTTGATGTGCACTGTTAAGGGATCCTTGTGTATCCATCAAGTATAACGCAAAGACACTGATGGTAATTCCTGCAATTCCCCCAAATGCAGAAAGCAACAAGGATTCTGTGAATACTAATAAGAAAATGACATTCCTTTTCGCACCCATCGCCTTGAGCAGCCCGATCTCCCTCTGACGCTCATGGGCGACCATCGCTGATATCAGCGCGATAAGCGGGAGCGCAACAATAACCACAAAAACCGATATGAGGTTCAGGAGATCGGGAATCCCCTGGATATCTTCATTGACAGGTTCAAGGGAAAAATGTCTGTTAATCACCCGGACTGTCCGGGATTCCGGTGAAAGATAGAATGCCCGCGTGATCCGATCTCCGACAACCTTCAACTTCTCGTCCGGGACATCCCGGATAAGAATCGCACTGACATCTCCCGCAATGATTTTTGGAGACGATGGCGGGAGAACTCCCTTTACATTCGCAAGATTATACGCGTCTTCAAGCCGCAGGATCACCGCATGGTCGACCGATGACCGCGTCAAATCCAGCTTTCCGGCGATGGTATATTTCTGGTCTCTGATGGAAAGCGGTGTCCCGGGATTCCCGGCAACAGCAGAACCGATAATGACCTCGCCGGGTCCGAGAGGTTTGTCGAGAGGTTTTTGCAGCCATGGTTTGATGGTAAAATCCGTTTCCGGATCGATACCGTAGAGATTCACCGGATCCGGCGATAATTCGGGTATGTTCAGCGTTGCGATAAAAATCTGGGGGCTCATGGATACGATCCCCGGAATTTTTTTGAGCCGACCCATGATATCTCCCTTTATCCGGAAATCTGATGGTTCGGCCATCACAATAGCAACCGTGTTTTCCGGTCCGGCACCCCGCAGGAATACCGTATACTGGGTCGGTACAACCATGTGATCAGCTCCCATCCGTGTGACACTCCTGTTAACATCCCCTGCTGCGCCCTCCATGAGAACTTGTGATGTAAAAATTATCGCCGCAATGAATGCGAAACAGAAGAGTGTTGCCAGATTGCGGCCCGGCTTGTTCCTGATCGAGGCCGTAATAAATGTCAGGTAGTTCATCTTAAGAATCATGATCAAATCCGGTCTGATGCAGGTTTGTCCGCCCTGGTATTGACACACGATAATTCCGGATCTGCCACCAGTTTACCCCTGACCATTCCAAAAACCCTGGATGCATATGGTATGAGATCCGGATTATGAGTGACCATGACAATTGTTGTCCCTTCGCGGTTCAGGTCCCTGAACAGGTTCATGATCTCGATCTCCGTATCAACATCAAGATCCCCGGTTGGTTCGTCTGCGATGAGGATCGCAGGACCGTTGATGAGGGAACGGGCAATGGCCACCCGTTTCATCTCACCGCTTGAAAGTGTGCCGGGATATGCATCATTCCGGTGGGATAAACCTACTTTTTGCAGGAGTTCATCAGCCCGTGACCGGGAACCCGGTCCATCCGGGCAGAACAATGTCGGTACCATGACATTTTCAACGGCCGTCAGCGTGGGAATCAGGCCGGAGAACTGGAAGACAAATCCGATCTCTTTTGCCCGTACTTCGGCAGTTTTATCTTCAGAAAGATGATCGATTTCCTGTCCCCGTATCCTTACAACCCCGGCAGTAGGAGTAATTAGGCCGGCCAGCATTGCAAGAAGGGTTGACTTCCCGCTTCCGGACCGTCCCAGGATAATGATAAATTCCCCGGGATTTATGGTAAGGTCTGTATTATCTACTGCCCTTACGTCCCCCTTTGCGGTACTGAAGGTTTTTGTAATACCGGTAGCTTCTATCATGATTCTCCTTTCCTGATGGTTTCGTATGGATCTGACCGGTTGATCAGAATTGCCGGATAGACAGAGGATATTCCGCCGATCCCTGCACACAAGAGGAGAGCAGTCCCTCCCTCGACCAACAATGCCCGGACTGATGGTATGATGAACGGAATTTTTAACGATAGTGCGATATGGTCCTGGAATAGCACCAGAATGAGTGCTGCCGCACCTATGCCGATGATGCCGCCAATAATTGCAAGGCTGAAGGATTCTGCAAGCATGAGCCTGATAACGAATCCCTTTGGTGCGCCAAGTGCCCGGATGATTGCAACTTCCTTTCTGCGTTCATGTGCAACCATCGCTGAGATGAATCCAAGGAGCGGTACAGATACCAGCGTAATTGCGAGAGTGGTGCCGAAAAGGAGATGTCTGATGGCAGCAAGCTGGCTGTTCACGGTATTGAGCAGGCCGTTGGGGGTAATTGTTTTTGTCCCCGGGACGTTTTCCTGGATTTGCTGTGCAACAGACTGCGGGGAATATCCCGGTTCCACCTTCACCAGTACAGCAGATATTTTCCCGGGAGGTATCGAGAGTTTTTTTACGGCTTTCAGCTCCGACTCATCAGCCATTACATACGCATCTTCAAACCGGGTAAATACCGAGTTGTCAACTCCCATTCCGGTCTGTTTGAGGATTCCAACGACATGGAATGTATGGCCATAGAACATGAGATCATTCCCGACGTTCTGGATAACGGCACTGCCAATAATAATCTCGTCTTTTCCAAGTTTCATTTCCGGGTTTTCCTTCAGCCAGGCCGATATGGTGAAATCATTTTCCGGATCGATTGCTATCATCTGGACCGGGGCGGCACAACAGGATGCAAAGAGGGTTGCGATATAGATCTGGGGGCTGGCTTTTCCAACGCCGGACACGCGGGAAATTTTTTCAAGATTCGTCTCATCGAAAAAAAAGCTGGAGGGCTGCCCGTTGAGAATGATGGTCTGGCTTACCGCTGCATATTCTTCAGGCACAACAAGAATATCCGCTCCCATCCGCGACATGCCGGAATCAAGGCTTTCCTGTGCCCCGTCCACCAGGTACTGCGACGAGAATAATGTAGCCGCGATGCATGCAAATGCAAAGATCGTTGCGATATTCCGGTACGGGCGGTTTGAAATGTTACTCCTTACCAGCGTGAAAAACCGGAGGTCTTTGGAATCATCCATCTCATTCCCGTTTCCAGACGAGGTAACCGCCGATAAGGATGACCATAACTCCGAGCAGCTCAAGCACCGGCAGTGTCATTGTGCGGCATGGGTGGGTGGCCAGTTTGCACATGCCGATCAATACTGTCGGGAACAGGATTACCAGTGCACCCAGGGCGATTGAAAAGACGCCGACAGCCTGGCGGGTCTCCGGCGTGTTCCTGGCAATGAGAAGACCCCCGGCGACCACGATCAACGCACCGATGCCGGAATCGGCACGGGCTGACCATCCGCAGGGCATCGGGAACTGCATGCCGGATACTGCCTGGACATAGAGTCCTTCCATTTCACAGACGGGAAAAATAATCCATGGAACCAGAATGATAATAATCCCCAGGATTACCAGCAGGGCACCAATACCATTAACGCGTGTATTCGAATCCATGATAACCACATTTTGAAGAAGCCTGTTATTAATGATTATTTTTGTACCATGGTCCTCCAAGGGATTCTAACCGCTGCTTACGACAAAATTTCCAATATTCATCATTAAATAAATTGGTACCTTCCGCATGTTTAATAAGATTTAAAAAAAAGCATCAAGCACGTGTTCCGTGGTTACGCGAACATTGCAGGAATTGTGTTGTGATGTGCAGGAATTTTCCTCGGATTCAGTGCTGGAATCAGCATGCCGCATCTGAGCCAAGGAGCTGGATTGTATGATTATTCCGACAAAAGATGAAATGAGCGACAGTCGATCATCCGGATCAAAGTTACTGGTATTGGTTGCCTTCGGGATGATTATTGCTCTTCTGTTGCTGAATGTCGCAGTCGTTGCGGTGGATGATGTGACGGATCTGAATGTATCAAACGTTACACCCTCCCCCGAGAATACAGAGCTGCCGATAACCCTGGCTGCTGATCTGGTTACTCCCGATGCCACGATTGTACCAACAGAATCGCTTATCATTGCCGATGAAACTCCGGCTGATACCCCTGTTACGCCAACGCTCTTTTCAGGTTCGTCTCAGTTTATCGACGGACCAGCAGAAATTGTGAGTACTACCGGCCTTTCCGGGATATCAAATCCATCCACGGCTGATATACAATATACCGTCCACACTGCCAAACGTGTAACCCAGGCCCAGAGAGAAGCAGCGGCAGCAAATTATAAGGATATTCGTGAAAAGTTTTTGTTGCAGGGAAACACCGCTCTTCCGGCAAGTCGTGGTTTTCAGATTGATACGGCATCATTCAACGGGACTCCGGGACCTTCAGTCCTGACAATGGATCCCGGCGGAGTCCCGCACTATTTTGGCCCGTATGCGAACTGGGCCAACAGCCCGATGCCTATGGGGCATATCGCAAGTATCGCCGTTGATAATGGAGGTGAAGGGTATACAACTGCACCCGCGGTGTCGATAGCGGATGTGTACTTCACCGGAAGCGGGGCAACTGCAACTGCGACGGTAGCCGGTGGTGCAGTTACCGGGATCACTGTCACAAACCCTGGCACGAATTATACCGCACCGGTGGTAATTATCGACGGGCCCGGGACCGGGGCAGCTGCTACTGCAACACTGGGCGGGCCTTTCTCCAGCGGGATGCGGAAATTTGTTGATACCCTTCCCGGGCTTAATTCTGCCGGGGCAAATAATCTCGGGCAGTATATCCCTGTTGCACAGTCAGACGATGCCATTTATCCCGGCAGCAATTATTACGAAATTGCGATCGTTCAGTTCACCGAGAAGATGCATTCGGATCTGCCCGAAACAACCCTGCGTGGCTATGTCCAGATTTCAACGCCGAATGTGACCGGTCTCCACTACCCGCTGAACTATCCCAATGGTACAAATATTACCGATACCCTTGGAAGTCCCGTTTTTGGTGTTGATAAGCCCCACTATCTCGGGCCGCTTATCGTTGCAAATAATGGTACCCCAGTCAGGGTCAAATTCCAGAACTACCTGCCGGTTGGTGCAGAAGGCAATCTCTTCATCCCGGTAGATACCACGGTCATGGGAGCGGGCATGGGTCCGCTGGGTATGAATACAACTCCTATCTATTATACCCAGAACAGGCAGGAACTGCACCTCCATGGTGGAACGACTCCCTGGATCAGCGACGGGACACCATACCAATGGATCACACCCGCCGGGGAATATACGGCATACCCGAAAGGTGTGAGCGTATACAATGTTCCGGATATGCCGGATCCCGGCGATGGATCCATGACCTTCTTCTATACCAACCAGCAGAGTGCCCGGCTTATGTTCTACCATGACCATGCTCATGGCATCACACGCCTGAACGTCTATTCCGGAGCAGCAGCCGGGTACATTGTCCGGGACCAGCAGGAACGGGATATGATTGACGGTACGAATGTGACCGGTATCAATCCCACGTATGCAAAAGTTCTTCCCGATGTCGGGATCCCCCTTATCATCCAGGACAAGACCTGGGTGGACAACCGGACAATTGTGGCGCAGGACCCGACATGGGCCTGGGGCACTGATCCCGGTCAGCCGATGACCGGAGACCTGTGGTATCCCCACGTCTATATGCCGGCGCAGAATCCCTACGATGATACGGGTATCAACCCGTACGGACGGTGGCACTACGGCCCCTGGTTCTATCCGCCAACTGCCATCACGCATGGACCTGTTTCAAACCCCTACTACGGGAACCTTAATTTCACTGGCGAACCGCCAATGATGCCAGGAACTCCCAACCCGTCCACACCCGGTGAAGCATTCATGGATACGCCCCTCGTGAACGGTGTTGCATACCCCACGATGACCGTTGATCCAAAGACATACCGTTTCAGGATCCTTAATGCGGCTAATGATCGGGCAGTGAACCTGCAGTTGTACGTTGCAGATCCGACCGTTATGACTGCCGACGGCAGGAATGATACAGAGGTCAAAATGGTGCCGGCATCACCGGGGACCCCGGGATTCCCGGCTAACTGGCCGACGGATGGAAGAGAAGGCGGTGTGCCGGATCCGGCAACAGTCGGGCCGTCGTTCATCCAGATTGGAACTGAGGGTGGTTTCCTGCCCGCACCCGTCGTTGTCCCGAACCAGCCAATCACCTGGGTCAATGACCCGACGCGGTTCGATTTCGGAAATGTTGACAAGCATACGGTTGTCCTGATGAGCGCAGAGCGTGCCGATGTCCTTGTTGACTTCTCCGCATATGCAGGAAAGACCCTGATTCTCTACAACGATGCGCCGGCGGCATACCCGGCCGGTGTTCCCCAGTACGACTACTACACCGGCGATCCCGATCGAACTGATACCGGCGGAGCACCCACAACCCAGGCCGGCTATGGGCCCAACATCCGGACCGTTATGCAGATCAAGGTCAATAATATAACTCCGGCTCCCGCGTACGATCTCGCAACGCTGAATTCCGTATTTGCGAAGACCGCGTCGAAGCGGGGTGTCTTCGAATCATCGCAGCCACCTGTCATTGTACCGCAGGTAGCATACGGCAGTGCTTACAACCAGGTATTTACCCAGAATAATTACGGAAGAATCAACGATCACTTCAAGAATTTCACGGCACTCTCCGGTTCATTCATCAACATCACGTTCCAGCCGAAAGCCCTGCACGATGAGATGGGTGCGGTATATGACCAGTACGGGCGGATGAGCGCAATGCTGGGGCTTGAAATTCCCTCGCCGACGTCGGTTACAGCGCAATTCATGCCCTATGGGTACGACAGCCCGCCAACCGACGTGATCATGAGCTCCGTCGGTGAAATGGATGGGGTTCAGGCAGGAGACGGGACCCAGATCTGGAAGATCAGCCATAACGGTGTTGACAGCCACCCGATCCACTGGCATATGTATAATGTCCAGGTAATCAACCGCGTAGGATGGGACGGGTTTATCCGCGCCCCCGATCGGACAGAATTGGGCTGGAAGGAAACCGTCAGGGTGAGCCCCCTTGAGGATACCGTCATAGCACTGAGGCCGGTTACCGCCTCGGTACCCTTCGAAGTCCCCGATCAGGTCAGGGCAATCACGCCTACTGCCCCTCTCGGGTCACCCATCGACGGGCCCCCGGGAGGCGGATGGTTTGACCCGATGGGCAACCCGATTACTACGGGCGGTGCTGACCGAATCCTGAACCACCTTGTCAATTACGGATGGGAATATGTCTGGCACTGCCATATCCTCGCACATGAAGAGATGGACATGATGCATGCTCAGGCAATATCCGTCAACCAGCCAACCTCACCTCCCGATACACTTACTTCGGGTGAGGTTACAGACATTACCAACAAGACCGCGGTATACCTTGCCTGGGTTGACCGGTCGACCAATGAAACCGACTGGATTGTCCAGAGATGCAACCTTTCCGATACCCTCTGGTACGATTTCAAGGTTGTCCCGTCATATTCGGGGCCGCAGACGGGCGGATGGGCTATGACAGTCGATGATACTATTCCTGTCGATACAAACCCGCCCTACATGTACAGAATCAAGGCCTCCAATGTTGTGGGCGATGACTATGTTTATGACGGCGGGGTTGTTTTCCCAACCTCATGGCGAAACTCCATTGAGTCGGGAATAAACACATCCTCCTTCGCGGATCCGCCGAATGCATCGTTCACGTACTCGCCCTCGACGGGCGATGCCGCTCTCAATGTATCGTTTACCGATACATCGACAGGTTCGCCGACCGGCTGGATCTGGGACTTTGGCGACGGGAATTTTGCTGCCGATAACGGACAGCAGAATCCGTACCATGTCTATGAAATTCCCGGAACGTACACAGTGACATTGACTGCGATGAACATCGGCGGAAGCAATGTGTCCCCGACCACGGGAACGGTTATTGTGACAAAGGCTGCAGCACCTGCGGCTCCTTTAGCTTCCTTCACTAATGTAACTCCGAGAGAAGGAGCGGTGCCATTAACTGTCACATTCAATGCGGATGCCTCGACAAGCGATCCCGCAGTTTGGGCTACCTGGAGATGGACATTCGGCGACGGGACCTTCTCATCGGTGAAGAACGCGACACATACGTACACAACTGCCGGTAATTACACTGTTTCCCTTGCGGCGACGAACCTTGGGGGAACCGATGTGATGACCCGAACGGGCTATATCAACGTATCAATTGCTGCTCCTGTTGCGAATTTCTCTGGAACCCCCAGGACCGGAACAGCCCCGCTGACGGTCGTATTCACGGATTTATCGACAAACGCCTCGACCAGCTGGGCATGGGACTTTGGTGACGGGAACGTCACAAATGCCACAGTTCAGAACCCGGTGCATACATACCTTCTCGCTGGTAATTACACGGTGGCTTTAACTGCAACAAATGGTGCTGGCAGCGATACCATGACGAAGGTGGGATATATAAATGTGACATCAAATAATTCTCCATACAGCGTAGGTGTCTACCGACCGTCAACACACATGTTCTACCTGCGGCCTGGAAACTGGCCTGTGGCGCCAACAACTGTCGTCAATTGGGGAATTAGTACGGATTTACCGGTAACCGGTGACTGGAATGGGGACCGAATACCGGATGTTGGTGTCTATAGATCTTCAGCGCATACATTCTACCTGAAGAACGGCACCGTAACAACCAGTGTGAACTGGGGCGTTAGTACCGATACACCGGTAACGGGAGACTGGAATGGAGACGGACTGACGGATGTCGGTATCTACCGTCCGTCGACGCATATGTTCTACCTGAAGAACGGCTCTGTGACAACTGGTGTGAACTGGGGCGTTAGTACCGATACACCGGTAACGGGAGACTGGAATGGAGACGGACTGACGGATGTCGGCATCTTCCGTCCGTCGACGCATATGTTCTACATGAAAAACGGTTCCGTGACAACGGGCATCGATTGGGGGGTCAGCTCGGATTTGCCGGTTACCGGGAAATGGTAATCCTCTCTTTTTTCTCTGAACCGTTTGATTAAACAACAGAACCAATTGGTTAGTTGTTAATAATTGTTCGATAGGGTATTTTTTTTAATCTTGTTTGCTATTTTTTTGATGAATAATCCGTTAAAAACTAAAAACGGATGTCCTATAATTTATTCGATGAGGATGGTTTATGGCAGGTCTCAGGAGTCTGACAATTATTTTCCTTCTGATCATTGGCGTTGCCGGAGTTATGGCAGAAAATGTTCAGGTGCAGCATGTCCGTATGAATACAATCGGTGCTTCGGTACCCGTAAATATTTCCCTTGACAGCTCATCAAATGGTCTTGCAGGGTACGATGTCACTATTATTCTTAGCAATCCAAACGTTGCGGAAATTACAGAAGTGAAGTTCCCGTCCTGGGCTGTTCTCAATGAGAGTACGCGCCTTACAGCATCATCGGTTCGAATCAGAGCAGTCGATTTACACAATACGATTAAAAATGGTGACCAGAATATCGGCTTCGGATCGATTCTCCTGCGGGGTAAATCTATCGGATCGTCTGACATCATTGTAACCATCAGGAATATCACTGACGATCATGGGGATATTCTCACGACTGGATCTTCGGTACCTGGAAAAGTGACAGTTGACCAAACTCCGACACGAACTGCACCAATCATTGCTAACCATACGTCTACGCACCTTTCTCAGATTCCACTGGCTGCGATCAATACTGCGAAATCCAGTCTCCATATCGCTTATGGACATACCTCTCACGGGAGTCAGATTATTACCGGAATGGAGGGATTGACTTCATTCCCCGGTGCACCTTACGGAGGATCGACCTATGAGTTCAACAACGGCGGTAATGGTGGAGCCCTCGATCTGCGCGACACCCCATTTTCCGGAGCCTATGATCTCGGGAACCCGGATCGAACCGCTTGGGCTTCGGCCACCCGAACCTATCTTGCAGAGAATCCTGAGGTTAATGTCATAATCTGGTCCTGGTGTGGACAAGCTGATACGACAGAGTCAGATATCAATACATATCTCGAGCTGATGCGTTCCCTTGAGAAAGATTACCCGGAGGTTACCTTCGTATACATGACCGGCCATCTAACGGGGTCCGGGGGTTCAGGGAACCTGAATCAACGCAATGAGCAGATCCGCAGATATGTTCAGGCGAATAACAGCGTACTTTTTGATTTCGCAGACATCGAAAGTTTCGATCCTGATGGGAATGTCAATTATATGCTTTTGAATGCTGATGATAATTGTACATATAATAATAATATCCGATATAACTGGGCTGTTGAATGGCAGAATACCCACACCGAAGGTGTCGACTGGTTCGACTGCTCGCCAGCACATACACAACCACTTAACGGGAATCTGAAAGCATACGCTGCCTGGTGGCTCTGGGCCCGGCTTGGAGGATGGAACGGAATTCCGGTTAATACTGCAGTTCCCGATGCGGTTGGAGTCTATAGATCGTCCTCGCACATGTTTTACCTGCGACCCGGCACCTGGCCATCCGGTGCAACTTCAGTAATAAACTGGGGTGTCAGCACGGATATTCCGGTGACAGGAGACTGGAACGGTAACGGGATAACGGATGTGGGAATATACCGTCCATCGACGCATATGTTCTATCTCCGGACCCCCGGGTCTCCCACGACCGCGATAGACTGGGGTGTCAGCACGGATATTCCGGTGACAGGAGACTGGAACGGTAACGGGATAACGGATGTGGGAATATACCGTCCATCGACGCATATGTTCTATCTCCGGACCCCCGGGTCTCCCACGACCGCGATAGACTGGGGTGTCAGCACGGATATTCCGGTGACAGGAGACTGGAACGGTAACGGGATAACGGATGTGGGAATATACCGTCCATCGACGCATATGTTCTATCTCCGGACTCCCGGGTCTCCCACGACCGCGATAGACTGGGGGGTAAGCTCGGATATTCCGGTGACAGGAGACTGGAATGGTAACGGGATAACGGATGTGGGAATATACCGCCCGTCGACACATATGTTCTATCTCCGGACTCCCGGATCGCCAACGACCGCTATTGACTGGGGTGTGGGGACCGACGCACCAGTAATCGGTCACTGGTAACTTTTTTTTCGCTGTTCCGATCTGAATGTTTATTCTGTCTGAAACAGTATTACGTATTAATGTCAGCAAACCGGATTATGCGCACGGGAACCATACCCCTCATTCTGTTTATCCTCATTATTCCGACAGGAGTATCTGCAGTATTTCTCGATGAATCGAATGTTCTGGGATCTCCTGGGGACCAGTATTGGAATGTAGCCGCACCGGGGGATTATTTTTTAACTTTCTCTTCGGACACTATCAGCACAAATCATAATTATGCTATTCGTATCGTTTCATCCGACGTCATACTGGATGGCATGGGTAAGAATCTCACAGGGCCGGGGATCGGCAGTGTTGAGCCAGGACCATCGTACTATGGCATAAGAGTCAACTCAGGGACTATTACACAGAATGTTACCGTAAAAAATGTAAGTATCCAAAATAAAAATCTTGCAATTGTCTATGAATGGGTCAGCGGTGGGGGTATCCAGTCGGTTCATTGCTCGTCCAATACGCAAGGAATCACGACATGGAACAGCTCTAATCTGACGGTTCAGGCAAATATCGTAAATTCCAATACCCATGGAATTGTACTTGACGGACATGCAGCCAAGAACGATTTCTTAGTTGTCGACTCGAACAACGCATATGGAAATTCCCAGTTCGGCATCCATCTCTGGTTGACGAACAATAATAACTCAATAACCAACAATCAGGCAAATTTTAACAATATGGGAGTTGTATTCACAGACGGGGGTACTGGAAATTCCGGCACTAATAATACACTTTCCCGCAACACGGTAATCGGAAACGTGAATGGAATATACTTCCTGAATTACAGCGGAAATTCAATTTCATACAACACGATCAACGGGAATACCAATGTCGGTATGTGGTTCGACCGGTCCGGGTCGAATAATTTCACGAGAAATTCTGTAAATGGTACGGGGTGGGTCGGCATCTATCTGGGGGGATCCAGCAGCGGGAATATAGTTTATGATAATATATTCCAGAACACCGATAACGAAGAGACTGACGGGACCAGTCCTAACACCCGTTGGAATATTACGCCTGTGAGCGGCAGAAATCTGGTAAACGGGCCTTCGATCGGCGGAAATTACTGGACAAATCCATCAGGGCTCGGTTATTCGGATACCTGTTCTGATGGAAATTCTGATGGATTCTGCGACACCCCGTACACTCATACCGGGGGAATTACCGATTATTATCCCCTCCACAAGTGGGTCTCGACAGGTCAGGGAGTGGGGATATACCGTCCGTTGACGCATATGTTCTATCTCCGGACCCCCGGGTCTCCCACGACCGCGATAGACTGGGGTGTCAGCACGGATCTTCCGGTGACAGGAGACTGGAACGGTAACGGGATAACGGATGTGGGGATATACCGTCCGTCGACACATATGTTTTATCTCCGGACCCCCGGGTCTCCCACGACCGCGATAGACTGGGGTGTCGGCACGGATCTTCCGGTAACGGGAGACTGGAATGGAAACGGGATAACGGATGTGGGGATATACCGTCCGTCGACGCATATGTTCTATCTCCGGACCCCCGGGTCTCCCACGACCGCGATAGACTGGGGTGTCAGCACGGATCTGCCGGTAACGGGGGACTGGAATGGAAACGGGATAACGGATGTGGGGATATACCGTCCGTCGACACATATGTTCTATCTCCGGATTCCCGGGTCTCCCACGACCGCGATAGACTGGGGTGTCAGCACGGATCTTCCGGTAACGGGAGACTGGAATGGAAACGGGATAACGGATGTGGGGATATACCGTCCGTCGACGCATATGTTCTATCTCCGGACTCCCGGGTCTCCCACGACCGCGATAGACTGGGGTGTCAGCACGGATCTGCCGGTAACGGGGAGATGGTTATAATCCAATTTCCTGCTAAGGAGAGATTAAGAGAGATATTAATTTTCACACAAAGCCAAAGTCCAGAGATATGATGTACGACATTCTCTGATTTTCAAGCCATGAGATTTAAGAAGGTCTTCAAATTTTCTTTTCGACCAGTGGTTGATATGCCCAGGAGTATTCCCTCCCGATCCAACGTATTTCGCGCGAAGGATATTGGCAAGCCGGAAATATGGTTCGTTCGGAACACTGAACAGGATATATTTTCGTGAAATTTTCCTGATGTTTTCGATTGCTTCGTCCGGGTTTTTGAGATGTTCCAGGACTTCGTTTGCTACGATCAGATCGTATTTTTTACAAAGGGATCCCAGTTCATAAACTGATACTGTAAAAAAAACACAGTCGGGAAATTTTTTACGGGCAGTATCGATGATCCTGGATGATACATCGGAGCCGGCAACCGGGATCCCGATAGCATTCAGGTGGTTGGTGACATACCCTTCACCACAACCAATTTCCAGTGCGGATGAAATTTCGGTTCTGATGGGACATAATATCCGATCAAGATCCAAGAAAAACCGAGTCATAAGAAATCTGACAATCGGATTTTTTGATTCATATTTATTATATAAATTTCCAGCGCCGTCAAATTCCTCGTTCATTGGATAACACCGCCAATTGATTCAGCCCGAATTCAAATGTCTCATATCCGACAACCGATAGATGCAGATTCTGGGCAAGCCTGAAAATATCCTGTTTATGAAAAATCATGTTGTGTTCCTTAAATGCGGAACTGCTGAAAATTCCTATGAATGAACCGATACGTAAAACTGCGTTTCCCAGTGGTGTTGGTGTTGTTATGACAATTTTTCCCGGGTTGTCCAGTCGTGTCACGAGTTCACCAAGTGTCTCGAAAGGATCCTGAAAATGCTCGATAACAGCCGAAAGGATGATGATATCATATTGTTCATGGTTACCTTTGAATTCCTCAAGAGAACAGAAAGACACATTTTCAGAAAAATGTATCTTACGGGCATTGAGAATTGCGGAGAAATCCTTATCCGTTCCGGTATACCGGGAAAACGGGATGTGGGATACAAGTTTTCCGTTTCCGCACCCGTAATCAAGAATCCTGCCACCCGTTATTGCGTTTCTGATCTGAAAGATCCGTCGTTTTTCAAGGTAAGGTGAGAGCAGCCCGGTGATCTGTCCATTTCTTCTTTCGGATTCTTCTTTCGCCAGCATGACAAGAATATATCCTACGAGTGAAGGGAACACGGTAATAATCATGAAAAGGACGAATGCAAATACGAACCCATCTGCGGAGTTTTCGCCCAGGATACTGAATGTAAGGGAACCTACCGATTCCCTGAGTCCGAGGCCTGCTATCGTCAGGGGGATGTTCCCGATCAGTACGATGAGGGGAATGGTGACGAAGACCCACGGGTTAAAACCGGCAGAGACTGCCACAAGGTATCCGATCAGACACGCGACAGCGTAATAGAGGAGAGCGAGGATAAAAGATGTGGTCATAAGGGGTATATTCCCGACCATGGACTGGATTGCATGGGTGAATTGTTCGCAGTCATCCTGGCTGATTCCGGCATACTTCGCAAGCAATCCAATCGTTTTTTTATTGGTCATCAGGAAAAAAACAACGGTTACCGCAACGAAAAAGAATGCTATCAGAATCCCAAGCCCGATGTTGCCGGGGAAAAAAACAAGAATACTCAGAGCGGATAATACGATCAGTGTACAGATATCGATCCCTTTTTCAAGAATAATTGTAGGAAGAGTTGTTGTTTTTCTCTCTTCAATATGAAAAACCCTGCCGATCTCTCCAAAATGTCCCGGAGTCACCAGTCCGTAGAAAGATCCTATGAGGAGGATTTTTATTGATTCAGAAAATGGTATGATTATTCTACAATAATTCAGGAACAGATTCCAGCGCAGGGTCCTGATAATGATCAGGGCCGGGACGAAAAGGAATGCTCCTGCAAGGTAAACAAGGTTCAGTGATGACAGCGTCTTCACAACCTCAAGGATGCTTATCCTTGAAAAGATGAAGCCTATCAGCACAACAGTAAAAAAAATCTTAAGAACCGTATTCTTTTTCATTTTTTAAGCCTGTAAAGGATCTCTTCGGATAACATCCGCTGTGTCCTGTTCATGTCGGCAAGAAGGGCGAAAAGCATTGAGAGCCCGCCGAGAATAAGAAGGACTGTGGTCAGGAGCGCTGAAGGGAGGTACGGGGTCACCAGTCCGGTATTAAAAAAATGTGCAATCACGCGGAAACCGAAAACGAGTCCCGCGACGATGAATCCAAGCCCGATGCTCATGAATACCATAAAAGGATGGTAGGTGCCGACACTCCTGAACAGGGTAATTCCTGCGTAACGGGCATACTGGAATATGCTTGATATCAGGCGGGAGGAATCTCCCCTGCGGTGGAATTCGACAGGAATCTGGGCGATCGGGATTTTCTTGTTTGCAGCCTGAATAAGCGTTTCCTGTGTATAGGTATAATCACCAGTCAAATGAATCCTTGCTGCAGCATCGCGTGAAAAAGCTCTGAATCCTGTCTGGGCGTCCCTGATGGGCAACCCCGTTATCATTCGGATAATACCAGTTGCAATTTTATTCCCCCACAGGTTCCCGCGGGGCATGTGGCTGATTTTATCGATCTGACGATCACCAAGGACAATCTCTGCTCTCCTTTCGAGAATCGGTTTAATGAGATGGGGAATTTCCCTGCAGTTATACTGCAGATCTGCATCGATATTTACGATTATGTCGGCCCCCATTGCGAGGGATTCATTCAGTCCATCCCGGAAGGAAACAGCCAGACCCATGTTGGTTGTGTGGGATAGTATCCTGTCTGCACCAGCCTGCTTCGCCTCTTCGGCCGTGCGATCGAGTGATCCGTCATTGATAACCAGGATACTGATTTCATCAATACCCTCAATTTTTTCAGGTATTCCCCTGATAACCGCCCCTACGGATTTTTCCTCGTTATACGCCGGGATGGTAATGATAAGTTTCATCAGGATTTATTAATTAAACTTTGGCGGACATTAATCCTTTGAGTCATTCAGATCGGGACGCGGTTGGGTTTTAAGCTAATACTATTATACTCAGAAATTACCAATATACCTGTAGTCAATGCCCAGAAAAGTACTCGTTACCGGCGGGGCGGGATTTATCGGCAGTAATTTCATCCATTACCTCTTGGATAGATATGACGATATTTCCGTCATCAACCTCGATGATCTGACCTATGCCGGAAATCTGCGGAATCTGGCCGATCTTGAAAAGGATCCCAGGTATTTCTTCATCCGTGAAAATATCTGTAATTTTCCCGGCTTGCAGACCGTTTTTAAAAAATTCGAGCCGGATTATGTCATAAATTTTGCAGCTGAATCGCATGTGGACCGCAGTATTCTCGATCCTGACATTTTTATCAGGTCGAATGTTCTTGGAGTTCAGAATCTGTTAAAACTGTCGTTGGATTGCGAAATAGAAAGGATGATTCAGATATCTACGGATGAGGTGTATGGTTCACTGGGCGAATCCGGGGTTTTTACCGAGAAAAGTCCGCTCGATCCCCGCAGTCCGTATTCCGCGAGTAAAGCCAGCGCTGACCTTTTAACTCTGGCATATTATTATACGTTCAATCTTCCGGTCAATATTACACGGTGTTCCAATAATTACGGCCCTTTCCAGTTTCCTGAAAAACTTATTCCCCTCACGATTCTTCATTGTCTCAAGGGAGAAAAAATCCCGGTGTATGGTGACGGCCTCAATATCCGGGACTGGATCCATGTTGATGATCACTGTTCCGCTATCGATCGTGTTCTTACTGACGGTATTCCGGGTGAGATCTATAATGTTGGCGCACAAAATGAAATGACGAATATCGAGATGGTGAATACAATTATCTGTGCTCTTAAAGAACTGCGCCCTGATTTACCTCTTACTGAAGATTCTATCGTTTTCGTTCCCGATCGGAAGGGGCATGATCGAAGATATGCGATCGATCCGGAGAAGATACAAAAGACCCTCGGCTGGAAATCTCGTATGCCCGTTTCCGAAGGAATTAAAACGACTGTCGAATGGTACCTCAACAATGTAAACTGGCTGGAGTCAGTTATCAATGCAGAATACCTTCATTATTATTCAGTGAATTACCGAATAGGTAATCCCTTACCGAAACTATGAACAGCAGAGAAAAATCAAACGACTGGCTCGATTCGATTAAATGCCATTTCAAGCGATATCCGGAACTGTATGGCGTTATTATCTGGACGATTTCGCCTGTATTCGTTTTCCGAAAAGATACTTACAGAAAATTACTGAAGTATATACGTCCCGGAAATAACAAAACAATTCTAAATATCGGTTCAGGTCCGTTCAAACTCGAAGACGATATAATCAATATTGATATCGCGGCATATGAAAACGTGAACATTGTGGCTGATGCGATGTATCTGCCGTTCAGAACCAATTCCATTGACGCTGTCATCACTATCGTAGTCCTTGAGCATGTCCCCGAGCCTGAAAGAGTTGTTGACGAAATGCATCGAATACTCAAACCCGATGGCATCATCTACACGCACGTCCCATTTCTTCAGGGTTATCACGCCAGTCCTCATGACTATTCACGGTGGACCGCGTCTGGTGTGGTTCAGCTCCACAGGAAATTTAATACAATTGAGACAGGTGTCGGTGCCGGTCCTTCATCCTCTCTTGTCTGGATTCTGACAGAGTGGTTTTCGATGGTTTTTTCTTTCAGGAGTGTTATCCTGTACCGGTTTTTTTTCATCATATTCACAATCCTGTTGTGGCCTGTAAAGTTTTTCGATCTCATCCTGATTGGAAATCCAATGGCTCAGAATATTGCCTCGACGTTTTATTATCTTGGGAAGAAGGTGCCGAATTCATGAAGGGAGTAATTTTAGCGGGAGGGACGGGAACACGATTGTACCCGTTGACTAAAGTGACAAACAAGCATCTGTTACCAGTAGGCAAAGAACCGATGATCTTCAATCCTGTGAGGCAGCTCATCAGCGCCGGTATAACTGAAATTCTTGTCGTAACGGGAAAAGAGCATATGGGCGAAATCGTCAGGTTATTGGGGAGCGGTTGTGATTTTAACTGCAGCTTTACATTCCGCGTCCAGGAGACTGCCGGCGGCATTGCCGATGCTCTTGCCCTTGCGAGAGTATTTGCCAACGGTGACCGGATTGTAGTGATTCTGGGAGATAATATCCTCACCCACAGCATCCGAAAATATGTAGAATCCTTTCAGAAACAACCTTCCGGTGCGAAGGTGCTCCTGAAAAGGGTTGGGGATCCGGAACGATTCGGTGTTGCCGCTCTCGACGAGCAGAAAAAAATGATCATTCAGATCGATGAAAAACCTGAAAAACCCAAAAGCGATTATGCCGTGATAGGTGTATATATGTATGATTTCCGTGTGTTTGACGTCATCCAAACCATCAAACCATCTGATCGGGGAGAACTCGAGATCACATCGGTAAACAACTGGTATGTCGAGCATGATGCGTTGACTTATAATATGATTAATGGTGAGTGGACGGATGCCGGGACCTTCGAATCACTCATGCAGGCTAACCGCATGCTGTTTGCTGTCAACAATATTATCCAGGATGATGAGGTTTGATGCAGGTCCCTTTCACCCGCCCCTATCTTGCCGGCAACGAACTTCTTTACATAGAGGACGTACTTACATCGGTGTGTCAGGGGGGGCACATCTCTGGTGATGGAAAATACTCTCGTATGGTCCACGAAACCATCGAAAAGACCTTTGGCGCCCGTAAAGCGTTATTGACAACATCCGGGACAACGTCACTTGAACTGGCTACGCAGCTTCTGGATCTCAAATTTGGTGACGAAGTGATCGTCCCGTCATATACGTTCTCATCAACAGTGAATCCAGTTGTTCTTGCAGGTGCAAGGCCCGTATTCGCTGATATCTGTCCTGACACCCTGAATATTGATCCGGATGAGATCCGGCGGAAAATCACAAAAAAAACCCGTGCCATTTTTCCCGTTCATTATGGGGGGGTATCCTGCGCTATGGACGAGATCATGGAGATCTCAGCCGACCATAAGCTTAGCGTCGTCGAAGATGCCGCCCAGGCTGTCAATGCGAGATACCGGGGCAGGTACCTTGGAACGATCGGCGACTTTGGATGCTATAGTTTTCACGAAACCAAGAACTATACCTGCGGTGAAGGTGGTGCGCTTCTCATAAATTCTGAGGATCCTGAGATCCTCGAGAGAGCAGAAGTACTTCGGGAAAAGGGGACGAACCGGAACAAGTTTGACCGGGGAGAAGTCGATAAATATACTTGGGTTGACATCGGATCGAGTTACCTTCCCAGCGATATACTTGCCGCCGTCCTCTACGCTCAGCTGGAAAAACTTGATGAAATCCAAAAGATGCGTATGGAGATTTGGGACACGTACAACAGGGCATTCAAACCGTTTGAGGAACGCGGAATGATCCGGTTGCCGGTTGTGCCCCGCTATGCGGAACATAACGCACACTTGTTTTATATAATATTCCGTGATGAAATGACGCGGGATTTGGTTATGTCCCGGCTCAAGAGTTCGGGGATCCGAGCGGTTTTTCATTACGTGCCTCTCCACTCCTCCCCAATGGGTTTGAAAATGGGAAGTCGGAAAAAAGACCTTCCGGTAACCGAAGAAATGAGCAGCAGGCTGTTGAGATTCCCGATATATGCGGGAATGGAACATGAGATATTGGAATATATCGTTCAAAAAACCATCAGTATTCTTAAGGAGTTGGAATGATATGCCGGATTATGACGCGATAAAAAAACATTGGGACGATCTTTCGGTCAATGAAGGTTCCTATAAGGCCTCTTGGGACGATTTTTATATGCTGCAGAAGGAACTATCTGAAATATGTCGCCATATTCAGGGCAACGAATCGATCTGCGACATCGGGTGCAATAACGGCTACTGCGACTTCAGGCTCCTATCTCAGTATGACAAGATCCAGATTACGGGTATTGATTTTTCAGAGAAATTAATTTCAGAAGCCAGTACACAGCTGGAGAAATCTGGATTCAAGGGCAGGGCATCGTTTTTTACCGGAAATATTCTTAATCCTGACACATTTCCGCAGCAAAAGTTCGATCTTGTCCTGATTAAAAGAGTACTCATCAATCTTCTGGATGAGAACGATCAGATCCTCGCGCTTAAAAATGTTCAAACTCTGTTGAATAGTAACGGACGGATAATTCTGTCCGAAGCCATTGAAGAAAACTGGGAGCGGCTCAATAGGCTCAGGAGGGAATTCGGGCTTGAAGAGCTAAAACAACCATGGCATAACCGGTATCTTTCAAAATCTGTTATTGATTTCATTTATACGAATTTCGAAGTTGAAACCGATGATGATTATTCCAGTTCCTATTACATCATTTCGCGTGTGTTCCATCCATGGATAAAGAAGATCAACAATGATAAACAACTGGAATATGTCAGCGAAATCAATCGAATGGCATCCATGGTTCCCAATTTCGGAGATTATGGTACTCAGCGGCTCCTGATATTATCCCTAAAAGAAATCGAGAGGAATCATGCAGAATAACACCGAGTATTCTATTGTTGTTCCGGTTTTTAACAGTGAGAAATCCCTCGAGGAACTGCTTACACGCCTCAATCGTCTCTTCCATCCCATATCAGAATCGTATGAAATTATTCTTGTCGATGATCGAAGTATAGATTCCAGCTGGGATATTCTCAAGAGACTTCATGCCGACAATTCAAAAATTAAAATAATCAGGCTTATACGGAATTTCGGGCAGCATAACGCATTGCTTGCCGGGTTGAATATCTGCACTGGAAAAATCATTATCACACTGGACGATGACCTTCAGCATCCCCCAGAAGAGATACCGAAGCTCATTGCGAAATTAAAAGAGGGTTTTTTCGTAGTTTATGGAAAATATCCCCCGGAAAATGACAGCCGTATTGAAAATTTTTTAAGTCGGCTGTACCAAAAGATCATCCATATAATTCTGGATATCCCCCAAGAAATTTTTATCTCGAGTTTTGTAATTTACCAAAGAGAGATTGTTCAGAATATTATCACAATAAAAAGTTCCTACCCTTTTTTACCAGCTATGACAGTACGATCTGCACCGGTCAGCAAAATTACGAATGTGGATGTTGCCCATCAGAAACGTAAAAAGGGCTCTTCCAACTATGGATTAATAAGATATTTCAAATATTCGCTGAACCTTATAATCAATTACTCTTCGATGCCCCTGGTTTTTGTCGCTTCTTTAGGAATCCTTCTGAGTATTTTCAGCATCTTTTTTGGATTCTGGATAATTATCCAGAAAATTATCAACCCCTCATATGGTATAATGGGCTGGAATTCCCTAATGGTAGCAATTTGTTTCCTTGGTGGGGCAATACTCATGTCCATGGGGATCCTTGGGGAATACCTTCGCAGGATCCTTGCCGAAACCTCCTATGGCCAGCAATATGTGATTAGTGAAATAGATGCATAATTATTATTCATGAAACAGGATCCACAATGACGGTCGATATGATGGATTCCGGCGATATCGAGGCGTTATCTGACATCTCTTCCAGGTACCCTTTCAAACCCTATTACTATTATTCCCGGTACCGAAGTTCAATTGGACGATATATGATCGCAGATATCAAGCAGCTAATGAACGATCGAAATACTTATTCCCTGTGCCTGAGGGAGCAGGGGGAAATAACCGCGTTTGCCGTCATTAAAAAATCATCAACCGAATCGCTTCATTTCAAGAAAAAGATGTTCGCGGTTGAGTATATCTTTTCTATGGGTTCGTTCCGAAATTCAGTCACTAATAAAAAAATGATGCTGGATTTTTTCAGGTCGGAAATCATGCCAGACTATGATATGATCTCCGCCAGGGTGGATTGCGGGGATTTATCAACCATCCATATCCTCGAACAGGAATCATTCAGAATGATGGATTGCCTGATTACCTATTCCTCCGCAACGTTTCGGAAAAAAATACCTGCAGCAGCCAACCCTATATCATTCGGTTATTTGAGAAATCTGATCGCGAAAAAATCATCAGGATTGCCAAAGACTCATTCACCCTTGATCGCTTCCACTCGGATCCGAATTTTCCGAAGGCTGAATGCGATACCTTATACGCGGGTTTCGCAAAAGATGCAATGCGAGGTATCGGTGCGGATGTTATCATGATAGCCGAAACGGAAGGAGACGTCGTGGGTTTCATAACTATCGAGAAGGAAAACCATAATCTGGCAAGATACGGAATTAAAATTGGTACATTCGTACTCAATGCAGTCTCACCTCAGTATCGGAATCTTGGTATCTACTCCGCATTGATAAAAAACAGTATTCGGTTTATCAGTAACTATGCAAATCTGGTTGAAGTCAGAACACAGGCCAATAATGTGCCGGTCTTCCATACACTTCTGAAAAACGGATTCCATCCAGTAAGAACCCAGATTACCTTCCATCATTGGAATCCGATAACGACATCCATAACCTATTAGTTTTGAAAAAAAATGAATGAATGAATTCGAGGATTTGAGTATGAGCCGGAATTTCTATATCATATTCATCATTCTTTCAATTCTGTTTCAGGCATTCAGCGGAATATTTGGGAAATATGCAGCGCTGTCACTCATCCCGTCAGGTCCGCTGGCAATCTTTTCGAATAGTTTTTACCTCCTTTCGATCGGATGCATGATCCTTCAGGCAATTGTCTGGCAGGTTGCACTCACACAATACGATATCTCGCTCGTCTATCCTTTTCAAAGCATAACAATGATCGTTGTTCTTTTCCTGTCCTTTCAATTATTCGGCGAGACAATTTCCGTATTCAATATCACCGGAATCGCAATAATTTTTATGGGAATATATTTTTTAAGCCGTGAGATCCCAGGAGGAATAAAGCAATGACAATGCTTTATTATGGTATTGCCGGATGTTCAATACTGTTAACCGGGCTTGCCCAGGTTCTTTTAAAAACTGGCGCCACACAAAAAAGCAGTGACGAGAACATTTACCTGAACAGGTTTACTCTCAGTGGTTATTCAATTCTGCTTCTCGTAACAATTCTGACGGTTTACTCCCTACAGGGCATCGAACTGAAAACATTCTACGCAGCTGCGTATTCTCTTGCAATTGTTATTGTGACCGTGCTTTCCGGGATTTTTCTCAGGGAACATTTATCCCGGAACAAACTTACAGGGATCTTACTGATCCTCATCGGGATCATTGTTTTTAACCTTTAGTTCATGAAAGAATGAGCATTATTTTATTTGATCCATTTCCAAATAGATTAATGAATTTTTCCGGAGTGCCTTGATGGATTCTGAAAAATCCCCTTTGATTGTTGAACTCTTAACCTATGTTGTTGCTTTTTTCAGTTCAATTATCATCGCCTCAGTCATATTGCACCTCTGGGCAGCAGATCTGGCCGTTCCATTCTCGTATTCCGGGGATGTCAATTCAATCGGGCTCTGGATAAAAAGTGTCATCGATGAGGGATGGTATTTCCATAATAGTCAGGTCGGGATGCCTTTCGGCCTCGATATGCTGGATTTTCCCTTCAATGCCACGTTTGAATTTCTGATAATCAAATGTGTTGCATTGTTTTCATCGGATTACGCCGTTATTCTGAATATTGTCTATCTGGCGTCGTTCCCTCTCACGACGCTGACTTCAGTATTTGTCTTCAGACAGCTGAAAATATCCCGCACGATTGCAGTTTTTGGAGGCCTTCTCTACACATTTATCCCATACCATTTCCTCAGAGGTGAGGATCATTTTCTCTTCTCGCAGTATTATTTACTGCCACTGGTTATTCTGGTAACAATCTGGATTGCCGGGAACGAAGATTTGTTGGGGAAAGGCCGGAATATGCCAAACTGGAAAATTATCATCTCTGTTTTCACATGTATTTTGATCGGTCTGACCACCGTGTACTACACGTATTTTTCCTGTTTTTTCCTGCTTGTCGGAGGATGCTATACATTTTTTGTATACCATCAAAAAAGAAATTTTTTTACCGCAATATCCTTCATTGTCATCGCGACTGTAATCATGTTTCTGTGCCTAACCCCGGCCCTGATCCATCAGCTTGAATATGGTCCGAATCCCACAGCGTGGCAGAGGACACCGGGTGATGCAGAAATCTATGGATTGAAGATTATCCAGCTGCTTCTCCCGATTCACGACCATTTCATTCCTACGTTCGCGGCTGCATCCGATAATTACCAGCAATACGCACCCCTGGTGAATGAAAATGCAACATCTTCCCTGGGCCTGCTTGGGAGTATTGGATTTCTGCTTTTGCTGTGGGGATTGCTCATCGGAAAATTACCGTTTGCTGGAATCTTTGGCACTGAGATACGGTCCGAATTCCAGTCCCTTTTCATAAAGTTGTCAGTCCTGAATATTTCAGCAGTACTTCTGGCAACAATAGGTGGATTTGGGGCCATAATTGCCTATGTATTCCCGTACATCCGTGGTTATAACAGGATAAGTGTTTTCATCTCATTCTTCTCAATCCTGGCGTTCATGATTTACCTGCAGATCATTTCCGATAAATACGGACATCGAAAGCATCTTACTGCAATATTCTTGATTGTCATTGTCTCTCTACTCATATTCGGTATCCAGGATATGTCAAATAGTCACTATGTCCCAGCCTATGACGCGATAAAAGCTGAATATCATTCTGACGATAATTTTGTCAGGCAGATTGAATCACATTTACCAGAAGGTGCCATGGTATTCCAACTTCCCTACATGCAGTTCCTTGGTGGGGGCCTCCCGAATAAGATTTTTTATTACGACCCCCTGAAACCTTACCTTCATTCCAGGTTCCTTCGGTGGAGCTATGGTACCATGATCGATCGGTCCGGGGATTTGTGGCAGAGGGAAATCTCTCAAAGACCTCTCGACTCCCTGGCAGAGTCATTGAGTTATTCTGGTTTTTCAGGAATCTGGATTGATACCTTTGGGTACAAGAATCCTGAAGAAGTCGTTGCCCGCCTTAAACTGATACTGGGTACGGAGCCGATATCGAGCGAAAATGGCCGGTACGTTTTTTTCGATATGCGGCAATACAACAAAAAACTGAGAGAGCATCTCACCGATCAGGAATTCCTGAAAAAACAATATCTCACACTCAACCCGATAATCCCCCGCTGGGGGCAGGGATTCTCTGTTTTTGAGAGCGACCCGGATAATAACTGGCGATGGGCTTCATCTTCTGGTACCGTTTTTTTTGATAATCCCACACCGGAAAACAGGGTGATACTTATTAATACAACCATACGGACCGGATGGTCGGAAAATGCCAATGTTACAATACAATCCAGTGAGTTCTCAGACACCCTCGCTGTTAATAATCTCGGTACGTTGTATGAGCGGAAGATTATCGTCCCTCCCGGGAGCTATTCCGTAACATTCCATTGCGATGCTGCAAGAGTACCTGTTTCAGATCCACGAAACCTCGTTTTCAGAATGGACAATTTCAAAACGCTGGAGATCATGTAATTTTTTTTAAAATAATAATCATGGATATGATGTTACTCCAAGATTCCGGAATGCCAGCGTAATATTTTTCGTACTGTTAACATCCACATAGTGGGAATCGGGTATCGTTGCTTGGAGAAAAATTTCATTGTCCCCGTGTTTCAGGGGAATTATCGTACTGAACCGAGTAAAATTTTCCGGGATAATAAACCTTCTTGGAGCCATACCACTGATATTCATCGTCAGGAATCGTTCACGATCCAGTGAACGCGCTTCGAAGGAGAAGACTGCATCCCGTTTCCTGTCTGAAAAGATTTGGACCGTTGCGTCATTGAAGATCCAGCGGAAGAAGATCCCTTCTTCGTCGCTTTCCAGGTCATTCCAGTCACCGGTCAGCTTGTTAATAATGACGAGGGGGGTGGTATTTTCCGGGGAAATCTGGTACACTTTATACCCGCTGTTCGATTCCAGCATAATGGGGAAATCAAATGTTCTCGTGGAAATGAGATAATGCGCCGGTGTTATCCGGTCGGTGAAGTTGCCACTGATCTCATCCTGAGCGGAGAACATGATCACCGGATATCTGCACCAGAATTTTGTAAGGTAATAGTGGATTTGTTCAAGGGGGGAATTGTCTCCGACATCCCAAAAGATCCTTACATCATTCCCCGAAATCCTATCAAAAAAGAGACCGGTATCCGCATACCCGGCTGCATGGACCGATTGCGACAATTCGGTACTCACTGCATAACCTGACGTGAGAATAATGCAACACATCAATACAACGAACAGCAATTCCTTCCTGTGTATGAAGAGAATCGTACAGACAGTGGATGCGATAAGTGCGCTTAGCACGAAGAATACCAGTGGCACGAAAACCACAATTTCCTTGATATAAAGGATCGGAAAAATGTTAGTGGGATTGTATGAGGCAAGGGGTTTTGTAACCAGAAAAATTATGAAAATGATCAAATTGAGCAGAATAAGATTCCGGAAAAATTTCAAATGTTCTTCCTTTCCTGATCTGAAATATTGAACGAATCCGATTAACCCGAAGAGAAAAATCCCCGGGACCAAGGGATCGATGTATCTCCCCAGAATTGAATAGTTGGACGTGATATTATAGATCGCCTCAAGGCCACGCATATGCGTTATTGTCACAATTAGCGTGAATGCAGACGTGAGTAAAAAAAATATCAGGAGATACAGTAACCCGGTATTGAGACGATCCATTCGGGATTCCGCAATCCCGTGGGAATTGATCGTCTTACACGGAAGGAAAAGCAGGAGGGATATCCCGATAATGAATACCGTGAAGAAATTGAGGCTGATGATAAGGTATTCGATTTCGTGGAAAAATGCTCCGACAAAATCTAGAATTCCCGGGATTGTGGAGAACAGCGATATGAGAACCGACACATAGCCTTTGTCGCTATAGGGGGTCAGGCGAAGATCATACAGTGAGTAAAATGCAAGCCCTGCCGCGATCCCCATAAGAGCTGAAGACCACAGCACATAATATCGTGACACAAATGATGCAATTTTATTTTGTCTGAATTCGAGTACTGCAAGAATCGAGAAAAGGAGGAGCAGACTGAGAAGTGCGGAAATTCCCATGGTCCTGACAAAGACGAGACCGGACAAGGTAAAACCGGCTAAAACCTGCCAGAATTTTCGTTCATCCGTGATCGATTCCAACAGGAACCATAAGGAAAAATAAAATAAGGGAATATACAGGTTCTCCGACGAAAGCATAAACGTATAAACCGTTACGGCCGGCAGGCAGCTGATAAGAAAAGCTCCCGCAAGCGATGTTTCCGGATTGCAATATTTTCTTAAAATACCGTAGAGCGGGAATATGACGGATGAATTTATCACGGCATTGATAACAAGTATCCCGTGGTAGATGAGGATTTTTTCAGAAAATAAAAAAAAGACAAGCGAGAGGACAAGGGGATACCCCACAGGGTATCCGGATTGAAGGACGGAAAAATTGCTCTCGAAAAGAGAGCGCGCCGCATTTTCGTAGACTGTTTCGTCTCCAAAATTAAAGGGGGAGGAAAAATATGATGAAATGATGGCTTTTACCAGAATCAGAAAGAAAAATAAAGCTAATAACACGAGGAACTGATGGGTTTCAGGATTTTTTTTATTAGCGAAAATCATCGTTCACTATTGCATTCGGCTCTCAAATAAACCTCGCTTTCCGAAGGAATGAGCTGGTTCATCATCTTTGAAACAGGAAACTGCCGATACGCTGGAACAGAGTCCGGGCTGGCTTCATCAGAGAGAATTCCCTGAGTCGTTCTACTTCGGCCTGCCGGTAGACCGCTGCGAACCGGCTTTCAGATCCGGAAGGGAGAACCTCGTCAAGGTCTCGTTCATATCTCCATATGTATCGGGTAGGAAAATCCCCCTTATGGATCCGAAGGTCCCGGTTTACAAAAAGTGAGATCTCTCTTGCGATCTTTTTGGGATCATGTTTTTCTCTTACATACCGATGTGCCATGCATCCCAGCCTGTACCTGCGATCCGCATCGTGGATCAGTTTTACAAGTGTATCTTTCAGATCCTGTTCTTCCTTAAGCGGAACAGGAGAAATTTTCTCCACGACCCCGTCGGGAAGTTCAGAGAACCAGGCAGTATCCGTTACGATGCATGGTTTGCCGGCAGTCATTGCCTGAAGGACTGTTGCAGATGTTTCACCCATTGAGGGATTGCGGAGGTTCACTACAATATCTGAACAGGCTAATAACCGTTCATAATCCTCTCTTAAAACAAATCCCGTTTTCTTAATCGTATCGTCCAGGAAACCATCAATATAATTCCCTTCACCGACCATCAGGTACTGAATGTCGGGAGCTGATTCTTGGATAATCCTCTTGACTGCACAGATAATTTCGGCATTCCGTTTCGTTGGTGCAATGTACCCAAAAGATGCAATGAGAAGGGTTCCGGGACGGATCCCATACTGTTTCCTGGTGCGTGCCAGGTCTCTTGGCGGGTATTCAAATCTCATGTTCGCATAATTTACCTGATTTATTCTTGCGATTTTTTCTGGCGTACATCCAAATTCAACCAATAGTTTTTCGGCATATTCGGAATGCACGATGATTCCGTGTGCCTTGGAAATGATCCCTTGGATCATCGGGAAGTATTCCGGATGGGCAAACTGGAGAGGTGGAGTCTTCGACTTCAGGATCCTTTTTACCTTATGAATTCCGCGCTCCCCAAAAATCTGATAAAATTCCCGAATATACCCCTCCCTGTCTCGTTTATAATCCAGATAGTAGCCGGTCACAAGGAAATAGAGAACGAAATCGTGGAGTATAACATGACCCGGGTGTTGGAGAAAAACATCATACATCTCCGAATGAAATTCAGGATTATTTCCCATGTTGAAGAGAATGCATGGGTAATCGCTAAGCTTGGACAGGGATGTAGTCCCGTTGCGATAATTGATACTCGTGAATTTTTTCGCCAGTGATTTTTCAGGAGTTCGGGTCACCCAGAGATCAATATCAAAATATCGGGCAAGATGAGGCAGGAGTGCCTCGGAATAATCCGAGATACCACTTTTCTGTGGGGGCAGTGGGCTAAAATATGCAAGTTTCATGATACGAGTTGCCGGATGACGTAATCCCAGTTGATATTCAGATTCTGTATTAATTCATATCCCTGGTTGCCGAGGTTCTTCGCGTGCTCGCGGTCGTTATACAGGGAATCCATCACGAAGGCGATTTCCTGTGGCTCTGGCTTGATAATAAACCCGTTTTTCTCATTCACGAATTCAGAAGGTCCTCCGGCATCAGTATGTATGATAACGGGCTTTCCTGAATAAAACGATTCAAGGGTGATGTACCCGTAGTCTTCCTGATAAGCACCGAAATAGACCCCAAGGGATTTCGCGTAGAGATCAGCTTTTTCCTCTTCTGAAACATATCCCCTGATTTCAAGACGGGAAAGGGTTCCGTCAGTTTTTGCTCGTTCCCTGATATCATTGATTGTCCTCTGGTCGCCGGTTCCTGCTATAATTACCCGGATCCGTGTCTTACAGAATTTGAGAGCACTTACCAGCAGGATCTGGCGTTTTATCTTATCTATCCTGCTCGGATAAAAGATGTAATCCTGGGAAGTTTCTGCACGGAAAATCTCCGGATTTTTCGGAGGGGGATACAATGGAATTGAACTTATGGAATTAAATTGCATGAGCCGGTCAGAAACCGTCTTGGAGATCGTGAATATTTTTCTGCTCTTGGGAAGGAACCTGTTATCGCAATCAACGATAAGCTTCCGGACTTCATCACCGAACTCCATTGCGTGGAGATCACCATGATCCGTACCCCATAACTCATATGCTTGCCGATGCTGATGACACAGCCAGAGAACTTTATTCTCATGATTGGCCAGATAAACCGGGAATTTTAAAGCGATAACGCGGTCGATTTTTTCTCCATTTACTTCTGTGACATCGATCTTCCGGGCAACCATCATGGAATCAACAATCTTTTCAGGAGGATACCATTTGAAGGGGATCGTGATGATATCAGCATCATGTCCCCTTTTTTTCAATTCATCGCGGAGAGATTCTGCAAGCACTTCAGCCCCACCCCTGATGAAAGGAACCTGAACGTTTAATATACCGATTTTCATGGGAATTTTCACGATCCTGTCATTTGAAATGCGGTTAAAAATTTTTTCTGAATTATTTCCTGAGAGAATCTGGATGTGACATTTTCGCTACCATATTTCCGACAAAAATCCTGAATTTTTTCATCAGAAAATACAGTATATAATGCAGATGCAGAAAAATCGTAATCGAAAGTATCGAACATAATCTGCTTATTTCCGATGGTTTCCAGCAGAGCCGTACCGCTGTGCGCAATGACCGGCAACTCGAATTTTTGTGCTTCGATTATCGGTACGCAGAATCCTTCATGTTCACTCATGCATAAAAATTCATCACAGGATATATAATATGACTTAAGATCTTTCTCCGAGATCTTATCGATAAACGAAATGCTGTCCTTGAGATTATATTTCCTTATAAGGTCGAGAAGCATAATATTATACAATTGTAATTCCTGTTGATCCATCGACCCGACTAACCACAAATGAATTTTATTATCATAATTTTCTTTATAGTTCCTGAGTGTTTTCATCAGATGAATATGTCCCTTGTTGGGCGCTACCCTACCAACAAACAGCACGTTATTACAATTATTCCCAATCAGAGAATCGATAAGTGAAAAATTTGGCTCGACATTTTTCAGTTTTTCCAGTTGGGTGAATGGTGGAATAGTAAGACTGAATTCCGGTTTCAGTCCTCCTGCCTTGAGCTGACGGGAATTGAATTCTGAATCGCCCCACCAGAAAGAATGACAAAACTTCTTCAGCAACCTGTCTGTTTGTCTCATACCCTGAAGACATATTTCATAATAGAAACTCGAATATTTTTCAAAAAAATGAGGTGGTGTGATGTTGTGGAATTTAAAAAAAGTTTTTCCTTTGAATTTGTTAAGGATTTCTTCACCCTCTTTCCAGTAAACACTGTGATGGTATATAAGGACAGAGTTCTTGTTTTCCATGAATCTGTCATGTTGCCTTGAATTTAACTGGAAACCCTTCAGGTCATTCGTCAGATTTTCAGCGATTAATCCAACTTCATATCCTTGGTTGCGGAGAATGGAATACATCCCAAGGATATCGTTACCAATTGCATCGCCATCAACAATTGTCTGATGGGCAATAGCGATAGTTGGCAGGGTCATTCTGATGGTCTCCTTATTTCGTACAGATTATGGCGTAGTCCTGAGCACCAAACAGGAGTGAATTTAAACGATCAATGTTTTGGTTATATAATTCTGCATTTCTTCTTGCAGTATCATCCACCTGTAGATCTGTTTCGACTTTTTTCAGTCTCTCATCATCGGGAACCGGTGAAGAGAATATCTTTTCGCATATTCTGAACCCGGCAGCATTCAGCAGGTATTCCAGCGTTTCAGGATGAACCGGTCTCGTATGTGTAAGGTCAATATAAAAATTCACAAACGAGATAAATGATAACGGATTTACTGTTTCAATAACTATTGTCGAGCCAGCTTTCATCTTCCGGTAACAAAGCGAAAGCAACCGCAGCAGATAGGCTGGATCCAGATGTTCAACAACCTGATCCAGGAATATTCCATCAAGATAATTGTCATCTAGGTTCTCAAGGTAGGATATCGCATCTGCTTGAATTACGTTCAGCTCACGTGAACGACAGAATTCAACCATATCAGTATCGATGTCAATTCCGACTCCCCCGATCCGATTTTCTTTGAGTATTTCAAGAAATTCACCTCGTCCGCAACCAATATCGAGAACAAGGGTACTGTTTTTAAAGTAGTGTAGGAATTTCGTCTGTCGTTGTTTTATTACGTCCCGCGAACCCCGGAATTTTTCTTCAAAATGCAAATAGTTTGTGTCTGCCAGCGCATCTGGTATCAAATAAGGATCGTTTTGTGTGAAATTTTCTTGCATCCGCTTTTCAAGAGTTTGAACATTTCCTGTCTGAAATATTCGACGCTTTTCAAGCCGTGAAAATTCGTCCAGAACGCATGAAGCAATGCTCTCCCGGATTTTTTTATTGTTTATTTCTTCTTTCAGTGAAATTTTCTGGATCAATTCCGCTTCACACAGCCCAATTTTTCTGGTCAATTCATCGTCTGTTTGAGAAATTTTTTGTATTAATTCCAATCCCTGGAGGGAGATCTTTTCAGCTATTTCCTTTTCATATTGTGTCATCCAACGGCGTAACGTATCATCGTGATGACGGATCCTTCGATCGGTCTCGATGCAATTTTGCACCACGATATTAATTATCCGCGTAGAGCAAGCATTGAACTCAGTCTGGCGGGAGATAACCGGATCAATATAACGGCAGACCTCCCCATGAATCAGATTCCGGCATTGTATTAGGATATACCCGATGTAGGGGCGATGCGAGGTGATGAAATAACTGGTGTTGTGAATATCCCACATCGTATTGAGGAGGGACAGATCCCGCTGGAATGAGTCGTCGGACAGTTCCATAAAATGTATCGCATCTGATGCAACGGTCTGATTCTCATGGTTGGAGGGAGTTCCGGGAGTATTGCTGCAACGGATATTCTGAAATATCTGGGCATTAATCCGTTCGATAGTCATCTCATCGCCGAAGGGTTCTTTTGTGTCATTATCCATTTTTCCCACCACGTGTTGTCAGTCTGGAATTGATTCAATTTCAATCGAAGGATGCAAATCAGTAATCCCCAGGTATACGGGAAGATTCTTGTTTTGTAAAACCCTGAGTGTAATAATATCGTTGAGCCGGAGCAGGTACTCCTCGAAGGAATTTACTGCTCTTCCGCCATTGTCGATGGCGATAGTGATTAAGTACTCATCTGGCTGCAACAAAAGCCTGAATTTTACCGATACATCATACCATTTACCTGCCATCACAGGATTATTTTTCTGGTTCAGGAGATGAGTGTTTGTACCAAAGATCGATACCCCGTATCGGTTTCGGATTAATATCCCGAATACTGGTTCTTCAATATCCCGTAGACAACGGAAGGAATAATTAATAATGATCTCATCTTCACCATAAACATGTGTCACAGGCTGTTTTTTACAGTCAAGAATCCTTATTGCACCGAATTCAATCTTATTTGTTGAAATATTTGCATGATTTTTCTCAGGTTTTTTTTCATCATTATGGATTACAATTCTTTCCCCCGAATGAGAACTTAAACAGATTTGTGTAATATACAAATCAATAATTCCTCTCGGAATCCCGAAAGACACCATTTTTCCATGATTGAGGAGTATGGCATAGTCGCATAGTGTAGTCACCGCATTCATATCATGCGATACGAACACAATCGATCCACCAGACTCCCGGAACTCCTGGATTTTCCTCATGCACTTCTGCTGGAAATATGCATCCCCGACGGATAACGCTTCATCGACAAGGAAACATGTAGGCTCAGCATGGATCGCGATAGAAAATGCCAGCCGCATTACCATGCCGGAGGAGTATGTCTTGATGGGTTCGTAGATGAATTCCCCGAGCTCGGAGAAATCGATGATTGTCTGTTTCTTCCGGTCAATCTCATCACGGGTCATACCGAGAAGAGTACCGTTCATGTAAATGTTTTCAATGCCGGTCATCTCATAGTTAAAACCGGTCCCCAGTTCGAGAAGACCCGTGACTTTACCGTCAACGGTGATCGAACCGCTATCAGGGATTACAATTCCTGAGAGTATTTTCAGTAGTGTTGACTTCCCTGCACCATTATCTCCAATGATCCCGAGTGTCTGGCCGGGACCGACCTCGAAGGATATATTGTCGAGTGCGATGAAGTCCTTGTGGTACGATTTTCGGAACAGGATTTCCCGGAGCCGATCGGCAGGCGAATGATAAAGTTTGAATTTCTTTGAAATGCCTTCGACTTTTATCATGGAAAACGGTCCCCCCATTGACATGCCATGTCAGGTTTTATCACATATTGCCGCTTTTCTGATCGAGTACCGGAATACTTAATGACGATCATATGAAATCCCGGATATCCTTTTCAAGCTTTTTATAGACGATATAATCCAGTGCGATGAGGACAAGGCTCCCGATCAGGACGAGCGCTAAGAAATTGAACGAGGGCACCCGTTCATACACGAAAATATCATGGTATCCGGACACAACTGCCTGCATCGGGTTCAGGATCAGCAGCTGCTGTGCATATGATGGCAGGATCTCGAAGACATAGACGATTGGGGTGAACCAGAACCAGACCTGGAAACAGATATTCACGACCTCCTTGAGATCTCTGAGGAAGACGACCAGCATCGCCAGAAAGAAACCGAGTGCATAACCAAAAACCTGCTGAACGATGTAAATGATCGGGATAAACAGGATCAGCGGCGTGAAAGAAAAACCGGTTATGAAAAGGATCAGGAGGAAAATTGCGAATGTTACGCAGAATGTGATAGTCTCCGAGAGAACGATGAAGACAGGGAGTGTCGGCAGGTCCACATGGATCTTCGAAATAATGTGTTTCTTCTCAAGAAAAACCGTCGATGACCGGGTCACGGTATTCGCAAATGCCGTCCATGGGATCAGGCCTGCGATAAGGTATATCCCGTATCCCCAGACATTGGACATTCCCGGAAGCCGGGCTCCCATCAGGCTGCCGAAAATGATCATGTAGATCAGGATGTTAATGAGCGGGTAGATGAAGGACCATGCAAATCCGAGTGCGGAGCCGGAATAGCGCTCGATGAAATCCCGTTTCGTTAGTTCGATAATCAGACTGTAATTCATACGAGGATTCCCTTCATGCTGATTTCCCGTTCGAAATTTATCCCGTGCATGGTTTTCCAAGATTCCGATCTCGATTTTATAATAATTGGCGTTGGTAATACAAATTCCTTGGCAGGCTTCACCGGAGGGAATCAGGATTTCATATCACCGGTTTTTTCATAACCCGATATTCGGCAGGCCTCAACATTTTCCCACGATCCGTTTCAATTGATCTGCAAATTTCCTGATATCAAATTCCTTTGCCCGGGCAACACATGCCTCGTGGTATTTTTCCGGCGATCTGCCCACAGCGATTATGGCATCAGAAATTCCTTGAGGTTCTGGATGGACAAGAATGCCGGTATCCGGTGTTACTGTTTCCCGGAACCCCCCCTCATCCACGGCAACAACCGGTTTGCCACTGGCCATCGCCTCGAGCGGCGTGAGGCCGAAATCCTCATCAACGGCCGTGCAGAGCAGGCCCCGGCACCGCGCGTAGAGATCGATGAGTTTTTCTTCGCTGACCTCTCCGAGAATTGAAACATTTGGCGGGAGATCCCTCATGATTTTCTGAATATAAACAGATGTATGGTCGCCCTGTGAGTAACCCCCGGCAATCACCAGTATCTGGTCCGGCAATCTCCGAAAAACCTCCGTCTGGAGTTCGATCCGCTTTTCCGGGTAGAGCCGGTTTACCGACAGCCAGAAATCCCCGTATTCGCAGCAGTGAAACCGTGCGGTATCGACACCCGGATAGATGATCGTTGAATCCCTGTTGTAAAACTTTTTCACCCTGTTTCGGATGTTTTCTGAATTAGCTACGATGGCATCGACATTCCTGATGCTCCGCTGGTCAAAATACCGGTGAAGAGCGATCCATATTCGGGCAATCTGGCGCTTGAAAAAACCCTGCTTCTCCACAACCGCCGGGTACTGGTCATAGAACATCCGGGCTGGCGTGTTGCAGTACCACATATTGGGGTGGTGACGATGAGCGGGATAATGCGCCCAGTTGCCGCTGAAGATGAAATAATCGTACTGTGCTGAAAAATCAGAAAAATAAAAGCGGAACGATGCGGAGATTTGTTTGAGTGGCGGAAATGAGATAGTCTCTCCGAGACTGATGACTCTCACCGATGGATCGAGACGGTGAACGGCATCGGTATCCGTCGTAATGATATCGGCGTCGAGAATTTTTGCCATCGCAATGACAAGGCGCTCCCCACCGCCGATAGCCCCGAAATAATCGTGAAAAATGGCAATTCTCACGTCATTTCACCAAAAATTAATCCCCTTTCCACCACTTGCGGGGGAACTTCTTCTCGAGGAGTGCATCGCCCTCGCCGGGTGGCATGACTCCGTTTGCCCGGAGATCCGCATCGAGCATTATGCGGGCAAGGTCCTTGAATTTGATCTTCGGTTTCCAGCCAAGGACTTTTGCTGCCTTGCCGGCATCCGCACGGAGATCGTCGACTTCGGTGGGGCGGAAATACCTCTTGTCGATTTTGATATGCGTGTCCATGTCGATATCAACATAGGAACATGCGAATTCGAGGAATTCTTCAATGGAATGGGTTTCTCCGGTACCGATGACGAAATCATCTGCTTTCTTTGCCTGGAGCATCATCCACATGGCTTCCACGTATTCCGGTGCAAATCCCCAGTCACGTTTCGCCTTGAGGTTTCCAAGGTAGAGATATTTTGCCTTCTTTGCCAGGATCGCAGCAAGTCCGCGTGTGATCTTTCGAGTGACAAAAGTCTCGCCCCGACGAGGGGATTCGTGGTTGAAGAGGATCCCGTTCGTTGCAAACATCCTGTATCCCTCGCGGTAATTGTGCACCATCCAGTAGGCATACAGTTTTGCACAGGCATAGGGACTTCGCGGGACAAAGCAGGTTTCTTCGTTCTGGGGTGCCTCTGCACCACCGAACATTTCACTTGAGGAGGCCTGGTAGAACCGGATTGGTCTGCCGCTTCTCCGGATCGCTTCAAGGATCCTTGTTGTGCCCAGGCCGGTGACATTGCCGGTGTATTCCGGTGTATCGAAACTCATCCGCACGTGGCTCTGCGCCCCGAGATGGTAGACCTCATCGGGTTTCAGGTTGAAGATAATATTCACGAGCTGTTCTGAATCAGAGAGATCCCCGTAATGCAGGAAAAGCTGGGCACCGGGTTCATGGGCATCGACATAGATGTGATCGATACGGCCGGTATTGAAGGTAGATGCCCGCCGGATCAAGCCGTGCACGACATATCCTTTCGATAACAGGAATTCTGTAAGGTACGATCCGTCCTGCCCGGTCAGACCGGTGATGAGTGCTGTTTTCTGTTTCGTCATGATCCTTTCCTGGAACAACAAAAACTGGTTGAATATATTGTCTTTTTTTCAGATTAAATAATTCGTTACCAAAAGTACCTGTCTCATATAATACGTATGTCCGAAATTAACCCTGCCGGTGGCTAAAATCCATACGGGCTTTCCAGTACTCCACCATCTCCTGCAGGCTGTCAACAAGCGGGTGACACGGCATCCATCCGAGCCCGGACCGGATCTTTTCACAACTCCCAAATATTGCCGGGTTCTCCTGGGGGCGCATTTTCGTGGGATTCTGTTTTATCTGTACTTCGATCGTCAGCCGGTCCGACAGCATAGTCACCAGTTCGCTGATAGCGTATCCCCGACCGCTGCAGATATTGTATGCCTGTCCGGCCTTACCTTTGTCGAGCAGCAGTGTGTACGCAGAAACAACATCGCGTACATCCAGAAAGTCACGGATGATCGTCCCATCGCCGATCTCGATCACCGGCTCCTGCAATCCAAGCTCAATTCTCGCAAACTGTTTCGTGATTGCTCCTGCAACGAAACGATCGGTCTGTCCGGGCCCGCAATGGTTAAAGGAGCGGGTACAGCAGATATCTATTCCGAACCCATCGTGGTAGACACCTGCCATGTGTTCCTGTGCCACGCGGGCAACGGCATAGGGGTTAGCCGGACGTAGCGGATGGTCCTCGGTGAGCGGGAGATCGTTTTTGGATACAACACCATACTGCTCGGACGAACCAACTGACAGAATCCTCGTGCCAGTATCCATACAGCGGACGGTGTCGATTATATTGAGGAAGATTGAGGTATTGTTCACAAAGGAATCCACCGGGGATTTCCAGCTCTCCCCGACAGAACTCTGTGCAGCGAGATGAATGATTTGATCCGGCTGGATTTTTTCCATAATCGTCCTGATTCTCGGGAAATTATTCAGGTCGGCAGTATGGAAATGGTGCCACCTGTCCCGCCCGCTGCTGATACGAATGAAATCCCAAGCAGGTTTCGATCGACTGATACCATGGATTTCCAGTGGAGTATCGAGGGAATTCAGATAATTAACGCAATAACCCCCGACAAATCCGCTGATTCCGGTGATGAGGATCTTTTTCATCTGCGGCGTTCCCTGAATAATATCATTACGTTCTCTGATTTATAACGGGCGGGATAGACGGTATTCGTGTCGATTATTATTCAGGCCGATTCGTATCTCGCGATAACATCCCGTGTCTCACCAATCATCACCAGCTTTCCGTGGTCGAGCAACATTGCCCTCGTGCAATGCTCTGCGATATCATCGAGCTCATGGGAAACGAAAATGATCGTAACGCCCTCCTTTTTAAAACGTTCCAGTACGTCCAGACATTTTCTCTGGAAGTCCATATCCCCGACCGCAAGAACCTCGTCGAGCAGGAGGATTTCGGGTTTTGTCTGGATTGCGGTCGAAAATGCGAGCCGGACCTGCATGCCGGAGGAAAAATTCCTGAGCTTGGTGTCTCTGAACCGCTCCATGCCGGCAAATTCAAGGATCTCATCGGTTTTTTCATCGATCTCCCGGGGAGTCAGTCCCATGATGATACCATAAATCCTGATATTTTCCGCTGCAGTAAAATCCCTGTTGAAGCCAACCCCCAGTTCCAGAAACGGCGTAACCTGTCGTTTTACCCGAACGGTTCCGCAGGTTGGCACGATGATTCTCGAAAGGATTTTCAGTAATGTGCTCTTGCCGCTCCCGTTCTGCCCGATAATGCCGAGCATCTCCCCTTCTTCAACGGAAAATGAGATATCTTTAAGGGCAAAAAACGTTTCATAGGACGCAGGCCGTAACACACCGGTAAGCGTTTCGAAAAGGGTATTTCGCTTTTCATGAGGAATCTGGAATTCCTTGCTGAGGTGCTCGATCTCAATCACGGTCATTACAATTCCTCCGCAAACCGGGGTTCCAGCCTCATGAAGACCGCGTAACCGATACCAAGAATTACCCCCGCCATAACGATAACAAACAGGAATGAGGAGATGTTCGGGGCCCTGGAATAGAGTGTAACATCACGCGCGAGGAAGATTACCTGTGCGAGCGGGTTGTAAGACAATATCTGCAGCAGCTGCGGGGGGAATATACTCAGTGGATAGATGACCGGCGTTGCAAAAAAACCGACCTGGAGTACAAGCGCCCAGATATACCGGATATCACGATAGAAAACATTGAGAGCGGACAGTATAAGGGAGGTTCCCAGTACGATTACAAAAAACAGGAAGATGATCACAGGAATGTACAGAGCATTCATGGACAGCGGGATTCTGAAGTACAATAAAAATGCCAGAAAAACGATTGATTCGAAAAAGCTCATGAGCAGAGTCGTGATACAGCCTGATATGACAAGAATGTCCCGCGGAAAATACACTTTTTTCACCATTTGGGGTTTGTCAGAGATCGCGACGAGACTGGCCGTCGTAGACCGGGTAAAAAAACTCCACATAATGATGCCCTGCAACAGGAAAAGCGGATAATATTCGACCTGCGCCGGTATTATACTCGAAAAAACGAGGTAGAGAATCGCAAACATGAACAGGGGTTCCAGGAGTGACCAGAAATACCCGAGGATCGAATTCTTGTATCGTTGTTTGAATTCAACCCATGCCAGAACCCAGATGAGATTCCGATACTTAACGAGTTCCCTGATATGCTGAAATGACATTCCTGACCGCCGTTTTTATTCTTTCTTCAAAACGCAGGAGATCAAATTCCCGTGCCCGCGCAATACATGCATCCTTATACGATTCAGGATTCCTGCCAACAATTTTGATGGCCTGGATAATAATATCCATCGACGGTTCCGTAAGGAGTCCCGTTCCCGGGATAACCGTCTCCCTGAACCCCCCCTCGTTCACTGCGACAATCGGCTTCCCGCTCGCCATTGCTTCGAGCGGGGTGATGCCGAAATCCTCGTCAAGCGCAGTACAGATAAGGCCTTTACACCGTGCATAGAGATCGATGAGATCCGGTTCCGGAATCTCACCAAGGAAACTGACATTCGGGGGCGGGTCTGCAGAGACCCGGTCGATATATAACGATGCATGGTCTCCCTGTGCATATCCCCCGGCAATCACCAGTTTCTCATCCGGCAACTGCCTGAATGCTTCGATCTGCAGTTCGATCCGCTTTTCCGGGTACAACCGGTTCACGGACAGCCAGAAATCACCATATTCAGTGCACCGGAACCGGGATGTATCGACCGGGGGGGAAATGACCTCCGCATCCCGCGAGTAGGTGTTCAGGATCCGCGCCCTGACATTTTCTGAGTTGGTGACAATCGTATCAACAGAGCGCACTGAATGACGGTCAAAAAACCGGTGAAGATGTACCCATACGCGGAATTGCTGGCGCCGGATAAATCCCTGTCGTGAGAGAAAAAGGGGATACAGGTCATAGAACGCCCGTACCGGCGTATGGCAGTACCACAGGTTCGGGTGGTGGCGTTGTGCAGCGTAATGCGCCCAGTTCCCGCTGAATATGAAAAAATCATAATCTTCTGAATAATTGCAGGACCAGAATTTCCAAGAGGCCGCGATCTGCTTGAGCCCCGGGATCGCGGGAGTCGCGCCGAGACTGATCACCCGCGCATCGGGATCCATCTTTTGCAGGGCATCGGTATCGGTCGTTATGATATCGGCGTCAAGTGCCTTTGCCATGGCAAGGACAACCCGTTCACCGCCGCCGATTGCACCGAAGTAATCATGGAAGATTGCGACCTTCATCCGCGTTTCCCGGTTATTATTATATTTCACGGATGGGGTATTTATTCGGGTCGAATGGCTTGGTCGCCAGCCCGATGTGATCCCTCTTCCTTCGAAGAATGCTCCACATTCTTCTCGACACCCCTGCGGTCGGTCCTCGGAGGGGGAGGAAGCCCAAGGCTGTAAGCCCCCTTGAGCCTGTGAGAGGTCGTCAGACCTCAAACTGGAGAAGGGAGGCTTCAGCCGATCTTCGACTCCCATCCCCAACTTTTTTTTTCAGTTCCCCATATATGGGCATGCTCCACGGGGCGAGGGCAGATAGACCCCGACCGCCCGTAGCCTCATCTTCATCTGACGCTATACCTCAGCAGGTTTTCCACAGAGACGTTTTTCATAATCCCTGAAATCCTGCAAGACCGCACATTCCGCCAGCAACCAAATCTGTATTATTAATACAAATACGGAAAATACTGATGATCATGAATCCGGCAGGCAGCCCTGAGAGTCCCCCCGACGTGTCGGTACTCCTGCCGGCCCTTGATGAAGAGCTGACGATCGGCAGCTGCATCAGCAAGATCCAGCAGGTCTTTCGGGAGAACTCCATCCGCGGCGAGATTATCGTTGCCGACGCATCAACAGACCGGACCGCTGAGATAGCCACATCTCTTGGCGCGATCGTGATCCACCCAAAGAAAAAAGGATACGGCAACGCATATCTCGCGGCGTTTGAAAAAGCCCGCGGACAGTATATCGTCCTTGGCGATGCCGACGATACCTATGATTTCCTCGAGATCCCGAAGCTGCTCGCACCCCTGAAGAACGGTGCCGACTTTGTCATCGGCTCCCGGTTCAAAGGAACCATCTGCAAGAACTCCATGACACCGCTCCACCGGTATATCGGCAACCCGGTCCTGACGTGGATGGTCAACTGGATCTTCGGGACCCGGTTCTCCGACACCCACAGCGGCTTCCGCGCAATAACAAAACAGGCCCTGTCCAGGCTCATCCTGAAATCCGGTGGTATGGAGTTTGCGTCCGAGATGCTCATCGATGCATCGCGGGAAAACCTGCGGATCGAGGAGGTGCCGATCAACTACTATCCGAGAAAGGCCCCGTCCAAGCTTCACAGTTTTGCCGACGGGTGGCGGCATGTGCGCTTTGTTCTCCTGATGAAACCGCTCCCGTTCATTGCCGTGCCGGGTAGTATCTTTGCCGCAACCGGTCTCGTTCTCATGGGTTTTTTTTACCTCAAGGGGGATGTCGAGTCATCGCACCTGCACACGTTCATCCTGAGCGCAATGATGCTGATGGGCGGCATCCAGGTAGTCGTATCGGCCCTGCTCATGAAGACATACTCGGTTATCCACGGGTATGAGAACAAGGCGGGGATTATCGAGCTCTTCATGCGCTACCATAACCTTGAGAAGTTCCTCATGTTCGGTTCCGCCCTGGCGTTTCTCGGGGTACTGACCGGTCTTAATATTTTCCTCCACTGGATCCGCACGGGTTTCGGTGGCCTCTCCCAGATTGCAGAAGCGATCATCTCGCTCGTCCTCATCACGACCGGGCTGCAGGTATTCCTTTTTGCGATCTTCCAGAGCATGATGCTGTTGAACGAGACCAATGGCCAGGGATAGGGTGCCCTGATGAAGATCGCCTTTGTCTACGATGCGATCTTTCCCTACGTGAAAGGCGGTGGCGAGAAGCGCATCCACGAGATTGCAGTCCGGCTTGCAGCCCGCGGGCATGACGTTCATCTCGTCGGCATGAAGTACTGGGACGGCCCGGATATGGTGAGCCGGGACGGGATATCCCTGCACGGGATCTGCCCGGCGGCCGAATCCCTATATGTCCGTGGGAGGAGGAGCATCCGGCAGGCACTCCGTTTCAGCCTGTTTCTTGTTCCCTTCCTGATCAAAGAACGATTCGATATCATCGAATGCCAGCAGTTCCCGTACTTCCCCTGTTTTTCCGTTAAACTTTCATCAGCAATGAAAAAGACACCGTTTGTTATCGCATGGTACGAGGTATGGGGAAACTACTGGTACGATTACCTCGGGTGGCCGGGGGTGCTGGGAAAATGCACTGAACGGCTGCTGGGATTCCTGACACGCAATCATATTGCCATATCGGAAAGGACCGCGCGAAGTCTCGACCGCGAGGGTATCTTTCACGGGGTCACGGTTTTTCCCGTTGGCATCAGCACGGAACAGGTAATATCCATACCCGCTGCGCCTGAACAACGGGACATCATTTTTGTAGGCCGGCTGATCCGGGAAAAGCATGCCGACCTGCTCGTCAGTGCTTTTATCATACTTGCGGAAGAGTATCCGGAACTGACACTTTTTATCCTTGGCGACGGGCCCGAGAAGGAAGCGGTCTGCAACCGGATACGGGCCTGTTCGTGCAGGGACCGGATAACCCTCCGGCCGTTCCTTGAATCCCATGATCAGGTGATCGCCAGGATCAAGTCGGCGCATGTCCTGGTCCTCCCGTCAACCAGAGAAGGTTTCGGCATCGTGGCGCTGGAAGCGCTCGCGTGCGGACTGCCGGTTGTTACCGTGAACCACCCGGACAACGCCATCTGTGATATGATTACACCGGAGACGGGATTTATTGCAGATCTTTCAGAAGATGACCTTGCCGGAAAAATCCGGCTTGCCCTTGACCGCTACCCGGCAATGAAGGATGCCTGTATGGCATCAGCAGCTCGTTATTCGTGGGATCAGATTATTCCCCGGCTTGAAGAGTATTACCAGGCGCGCATCCGGTAACGGAATCGGGAACCGGCGCTCTGATGATTACCATGGGGACCTTCACTTGAAAAAAAACATGAAATGATCTGATGATGGGGGCTGATGCCCCCATACGCCTGCATGTGATGAACAGCCGCCGCCCTGAATGGCGCCCCGCGGCGGCTTCCATGCGTTTTTCCCAACACCTGCTCTGGCCCCGCCGTGCCCCGCGAGGGGCCCTGAGGCGTGGTGCCCTCACAATTTATCCCGATTCCAATGATTTTCATCATTCGGGTATGAACATGATCAGTTCATGTGACATGCAATGGTTCATGTCATGCCTGTTGCGGAAGTGTCTTACCCGTTTACCGTCAGTCCCTGTACCACCGCGTCTTCTGTTACTTCAAACGTGCGCGATGTCCCGATAATACGGTATGGTCCGGTTGCACGGACATCGCAGGGATTCCCTTTCGTGGAGTACGGGACAATGAATTCACCGCCGGAACTCTCCTGACGGTACACGAATGTACGGCCGGTGTTCGTCACGAGCCGGAGCTCGATGATCCCTTCGCCCGGGATGTGCGCGCCCCGGACGTACTCGAAGATTTTGACGGTTTTTATCCCGTTCATGATGAACGGGGCCGACTCCGGAAACGGCGTAACGGTTGCATCATCCGGTGACTCGTGGACCAGCCGGTAGTGAACAAGAGCGGGGAGCGTGGAGAGCGGTTTGTCCGGCATGTCGGAATACAGATCCGCATAGGACGTTGGCAGCAGTTCCGGGCCTTCCGGTATGATGGGGGTACCTGTCATATTGACCAGGGATAGGTTGATAGTCTGCCGGCCCGTGATCACGCGTGAGAAACCCGAAGCTTCTGCGGTCTCAGCAGATGTCGGTTTCCGGATAGTGTACTTCACGTATTCTGCCGTTGAGGGAACGGTCATCGATCCATCAAACACATAGAGCCTTGCAACCATTGTCCGGTAATACCCGTCGTTAAAGAGGTGGATCTTTTTGAGGTGAGAACCGTCCTTTGGATCAGGAACAAGGAACCACCGGATATACGATGAAATGTCCCCCGATCCGCTCATCCACGGGACGAGGTTGGTGAACGTGCTGACAGCGAGTGTTGAATCGGTGATGACGTACTTTCCCTGGTATTTCTCTATGATCCCATTCGCCCGTGCCTCGTTGTCGCTGAGGAAGAATGCAGCAGTCCCGCTCTCCCCGGCAAGGTTGTCCTGGAACGGGTTGGTTACCGGCATCCGGTGGGCAAAGAACGTGATCCAGTGACCGGCGTCCCAGATCGCAAGGATGCCGTAGGAACCTGCCGGTGCTGAATAGTTCCTGCTGTCATACCGGTCGAAATAACCGATGCCGGGATCGGGTGTTCCGGATTTGAGCCACCCGAGAGACTCCAGCCAGTCTGCCGGGATCTCCCTGTCATGGGCGGCTGCGGCAAACCGGATGTCCTGTGAAAGTGAGAGCCCTGCATGGATAATAGCAAGGAAACAGACGATAACAAGACACGCAGCCTTGAGGGTATCTGGTATTCCGGGAGTACTTTTTCCCGGTGCGGCGGCTTTTCTCTTCTTTCCTGTTTTATGCCGATCAGGTTGATTTTCCGATACTGATTTTTCCGCATCCGGTTCGGGAGTGTTGGAAAAAACCGCGATCTTCCGTAAGAGGCCGCCCTGATCCCACCGGAACGGTTCGGTAATGCAGAGTGCGGAGAGGAGCGCGATATTCACCGTGAAGTAGTACAGAAACCGCTGGAACTGGAATGTGAGGAGAAGCATCGCAACAGACCAGACCGCAAAAAAGACCATGGCTCGTTCCGGTTTTTTTGTCAGACAGTACCCGAGAACCAGAAAACCCCCGGCAACCAGCAGGATGGCGACATTGATCGCATCGTACGCGCCGGCAAACGACCATGGCAGGGTCTCCTGTACCCCTATCGAGAACGCGGAATACCCGAACAGGAGATGCTGTGCCTGGGTGACGAGCTGTTGGAACACCGGGACAACCTGGCTGATGACAAGCCCTGCAATGATAATGCCGGCGAGGACCAGGAAGTAGTGGGTCCTCCTGCCACGGAATGCTTTTGCGAGAATATACAGGAGCAGCGATCCCGCTGCAACAGCCCCATGGGCAAGGACGAGCCCGGAGGAATAATTCATGATACTGAGCCCTTCGTGCCGGAAACCTGAAATGAGAAGAAGAACGATAGTCGTGCCGAGTGCCAGCAGGTTCAGGATACAGAGATATTCCGGATCTTTTCCGGAAAGGAAATCCACAATGTTCTGGATGACCGTGAAGAGCGCGACAACAAGCAGGACCAGGAGCACGGTTGTTGATGTGATGAGGGCTGCGAAGTACAGGATGCCGGCCAGGACACAGAGCCCGGCAAACGTAAGCAGGGTGTTCCTGTTCTTCCGGTCCGGCCGGTGGGCTTCCGAATATGCAATGGTTTCAAGGTAGACGAGAATGAAGAGTGTGCTGAAGAGAACCTCGGCGATGTGGTGATCGACCATCCCGTACGATGAGAATGTGAAGTACAGGAAGGACGTGAAGGAGATCAGTCCCGCTGCCACAATACCGGTCTTCCGGTCTGCGATCCGTAATCCCAGGAAATATAGCGTCGGGACTAACAACACAGCCATCAGAGGGGCGACGAAACCGGATGCCGCGACGATGGCGTCCCGTGTTACTGCACCAGTGATGAGGCAGAGAAGCGCGGCAACGAACGGCAGTCCCGGTCCCCAGTCGATTGTTTTTCCCGCCGGATATGCGGTCATCGGGTCGAACCAGTTGTACTGCGGGAAATCGTGGACCATCACCTCAATCTGCCGGAGGTTATACCACGTGTCCGTATCGTACACCGGGAAGAACGGCTGGTTGCCGGTGATAAGTGCCGGGATAATCCGGATGATCAGGGCAACCGCCATGAAAAGAAGGATAAACGCGACGGTGACCGGTTGCCGGTACTTGTTCAGGGCAGTGATGTCCATTGCTGTTTAGTACTAATGAACCGGAGATGCATAAAGTTAGCACACGGACGATAACTCCGGAAAACGTGTTATAATGGTGTCGGCGATGCTGCCGAGCAGAATTCTTGTAAAAATTTCCGGGAGGGATATTCATGAAGGCTTGTGACAATGATCGTCCCTTTGCCGAGAGTATTCTCAACAACGACCGCTGCGGATCCGCAGGTTCCGGGAGCATCGCCATCGTACTCCGGGAAAATGCCGTCACATTCGATCGTGGAAGGATCGTAATCATCGATGAGGGAATGGGCACGGGAACCGGCTTCACAGGTAATGTTTCTGGGATGGAAGTCATGCTGGTATGTGATATGGAACGGGAGCCAGTCGTAGGCATCCGGCTTGTCTGCTGCAGCGCCGAATACCAGCAGGGAACCGCCGTTCTCAACAAACCGCCGGATGCGCGGGGCCGACGCACGGAGGGCCGGGAGGAGGTTCGAATACGCCGGGTTGGCAAACCCTGTGGGAATGATCAGGCAGTTGAGGGTGGGCCGGTAAAATGGCGCCGCGAGCATGTGTGGTGTAACGAGTTCACAGCCGATCCCGCAATCCTCGATGAAGCGGTTGAAGTGCAGCGGCGTTGCCCAGACGAACCCGGCCCGGCAGTTCACCCCTTGATCACCCCGACAGGGACCAGCCGCGCGACGAGTTTTGAGATCCCGACCTCGTGCACAACGTTCACGACCTCGTCGCTTGGCTTGTAGACATCGGGCGCCTCATCGGCTATGGCGTTCTCGTTGGGGGCCCGGACAATGATGCCCTCCTTGAGAAGCCCGGCCGCGATCTCCTTCCCGCTCAGTTTCTTCTTTGCCTGCGTACGGCTCATGATCCTGCCTGCCCCGTGGCAGGTGCTGCCAAAGGTTTTTTCCATAGCGGCATGGGTCCCGTGCAGGACAAAGGATGAGGTCCCCATACTGCCGGGGATGATGACCGGCTGGCCGGTCCGGCCAAGGTCGGGCGGGAGATCGGGAGAGCCGGGACCGAATGCACGTGTTGCCCCCTTACGGTGGACGCATACCTCACTCCGTTTTCCCCCGTACTGATGCTCTTCGCGTTTTGCGACATTGTGGGCAACATCATATACCAGCGGCATATCGTTGTAATCGATCCCGCACAGTCTGGAAATGACATTACGGGCAGTGTGCATGATCATCTGCCGGTTGGCCCATGCATAATTTGCCGATGCGGCCATTGCCCCGAAATAGGCTTTTCCCTCCGGAGACAGGATCGGCGCACAGGCCAGTTGCCGGTCGGGAAGGGCAATATGGTATCTCTTTGTCGCCTGCTCGAGGGTCTTCAGATGATCGGTGCAGACCTGGTGCCCAAGGCCCCGCGAACCGCAATGGATCATGCAGCAGACCTGCCCGGCAGAAATGCCGAATGCACGGGCAGCATCGGGATCGTAGATCTCCCTTACAACCTGGAGCTCGAGGAAATGGTTTCCTGATCCAAGGGTCCCGCCCTGGGGAACCCCCCGCTGTTTTGCCTTTGCGGAGACCTGGCTGCTGTCAGCCTGCTTCATGCATCCCCGGTCTTCGCACCGCTCAAGGTCCCGCGGAAGCCCGTACCCGGACTCAACCGCCCAGCGCGCTCCTTTGGTCATCATCTCGTCGAGCGTCTTTGGCGAAACCTTGAGCGGGCTTTTTGCCCCCACCCCGGTCGGGACTGCAGAGAAGAGCGCATCCACGAGATCGCGCCGGCCGGTGATATCCTTTGCCTCAAGCGGCGTGGTGAACAGTCTCACGCCGCAGTTGATATCGAAGCCGACACCGCCGGGGGAGATGACTCCCTCTTCGAGCGAGAATGCTGCAACGCCGCCAATCGGGAACCCGTACCCCCAGTGGATGTCCGGCATGGCAAGCGAGTGCCCGATGATCCCCGGGAGGGTTGCGACATTCGCAAGCTGCTGGACAGCGCCAGGTTCGAGAATACTGCCAAGGGATTCCGAGAGGTAGAACCTTCCCGGCACGCGCATGTTGGGAACAAACCCGACCGGCACCTCCCATTCGTTCGTCCCGATACGTATAACTCCCTCAATCATGCAGATCATTTCCTGTGGTTCCCGTCCGGAACAGCGCCCGGACTGCCGCCATTATCCGGGATGCTGTCCGGTGGATACCCGATCCTATACATCAAATACGATGTCCAGCATATATCCGTTCGCATCGCGGCCGATGGCAAGCCCGGAGTACGAGATGCCCTTGACTTCCGTTCCGAGCAAATGCCGAGCCCTGTCGAAGGGTTCACCGTCAAGCACAGCCTCCAGGCGCGATCCGCTGATCGCGATCCGGGCAGATGAGAACACCAGCCCGTCCACATCGGAGATAAAGAGCACTTCCGAGAGGAAGTCATGGAGGAGCGATTCCGGATCTGCAGCTTCGAGCGTAACCGTCCGCTGTATTCCTCCTTTCCGGTCGGGCCCGTACATCACCTGCATCAGAGCAGCAAAGGCCTCCGCAAAGAGCGCCTCCATGGTCGGGGCCGTTGCGTGTATCTTTACGTCCGCAGTATGGGAGACCTCAACAAAGCTCATCAGTATTCAGGCCCGGAGAATTCGCTGTCGTCAAAAAACGGTATCATGTCCAGATGGATACTGTTGAGGAACCGTGCCTGGTGGACCGATACATAGATGGTATGATCTCCTGCCTTGAGGAGGAGGTCCGTCTTTTTCGGCGGCTTGACCCGCACCGGCAATAAAATGGGCCCGCCGCACGAGGTGCAGATCCGGAAATCACAGTCCCGTTGCCTGATATAATCGAGCACTTCAGGGGCGATCGTGATCTCTGCCAGGCTTGCGCTGTCACGTGCACGGGTAAACATGTTGCTTCCATAATAGGAAGCATGCATTAAAAACGGTTATGGATCGGATTGGGGGGATTATGCCCCGACAATGCCGACCACGATGTCGACATACTTTTCCTTGAGTTCGTAACTGTTCGCTCCATCGGCGTTCCGGTTTGCCCGGAGGATGCCGATGCGGGAGGCAATGATGCCGACCATCGATGCAACAGCGTGGAATGTCACGGTGAACTGTTTTTGCAGTTCGGCAACAATCTCGGCGATCGTGATCGACTGGGTCTTTACAAAGAGCCTGAGTACTTCACGCCTGATGCCGGTCTTGTCCCGCGAGAGGTAGGACCGGAGACGGTTCTCGATGACTCTCTTGATCTCTGTTGGAGATCTCATACGCTAAATGTCAAAGTTCTGTGTATATATATTTTTTCTTTTTATGCGTTATTAAATCCCTGTTTGGAAAATGCGCCATTTTTAGAAGGAACAAAAATTTTCTGCGAAATCCCTCAATCGTTCCATTTCGTGCTGATTTTTCCGGGTGGAAATCCCGGCCAAAACTGCCCGGCCACCCTTCTCGTAACTATTTAATTCCCGGCGAACAGATGGATAAGACATGGGATTGATCAACTACAATATCGAGAAATATACGCCACAGCAGCTCGTGGCGATCCCTCTCGTGCTTTTTATCATCTCCCTTGTTGTCATCGGATCGACATTTGCTTCCACCGGAATGCCGGTCACACCGGGCATTGATTTTTCCGGGGGTACTGCCGTGACAATCATCACCACGGACAGTGATGAACAGCTGCAGGCAACCTTCTCCGGCTATCCTCTGTCGGAAATAAGCGATATGAACAACGGGAAGTTCCTGAAATTCGGGTCCATGGACGATGCAAAATACCAGACTCTCGCACAGCTCATCAGCCAGAAATACCCGGATGCCAAGATCGACCAGATCGGTGAATCGTTCGGGAAATCGCTGCAGAGTCAGGCTGCCATTGCCCTTGTTTTTTCCTTTATCGGCATGGCGATCGTCGTCTTCCTCTCCTTCAGGACTTTGGTGCCCTCCGCAGCGGTTGTCATGTCGGCACTCGCGGACATGGCGATGACTGCAGCGGTCATGAATATCATCGGCATTCCCCTGTCCCTTGGGACAACCGCAGCGCTCCTCATGCTCATTGGTTACTCGGTTGACAGCGATATCCTGCTCACGAACCGGGTCCTGAAACGACAGGGAAAACTGAATGACAAGCTGATGGGAGCCTTCCATACCGGCATGATCATGACCTCAACAACCCTTGCCGCGGTCACGGCACTGTTCGTGGTCTCATGGTTCGGGTCGGTCCAGATCCTGATGGAAATCTCGGCAGTCCTCCTGATCGGGCTGGTTGCCGATGTCCTGAACACATGGTTAACGAATGTCGGCATCCTGAAATGGTACGTGCTGAAAGGAGGTGGCAAATGAACCAGAAGGAACTCAAAGCGCTCGTCACCGACTGGCGTGTTGCGACCCTTATCATCCTGCTCCTGATCTCGGTCATCGCGATTTACCCGCACTTCGACGAGAAGGGCAATATTGCCACAAATCTCCAGTACGGCCTCGACCTCCAGCACGGTGCATGGATCCAGCTGGAGATGAAAGGGGAGGTTGTCGGGTTCACCACGGACCGGCAGCTGGAGGATTTCATCTCCAATCTCTCACGGGAAGCCGATGCCGAAGTGATCCTCATCGACGAGTCCCACCTGGAAATCCGGAAATCCTACACGCAGGAAGAACTCAGGCCCATCTTCGCGTCTGCCGGCGGGGAGATGACCAGTTACAGCATCGGCGTCTCCAAGTCCACCGCTGACGATGTCAAACGCATCCTCGAGAACAAGATCAATGCAATGGGGACCAAGGATGCCAAGGTTAACACGCTCACCGGCCTGAATAACGTTGCGCGCTATGTCCGCGTCGAGATGGCCGGTGTGGACATGAAGCAGGCGCAGGAGATTGTCGGGAAGCAGGGAAAGTTCGAGATCCGCGTCCAGACAACCGGCAACGAGACCGAGCATGTCGTATCCGGTGACTCGATCACGAGTGTCCAGCTTCCCTCGCAGGAACCCCCGGGCAGCGACAAGTGGGGTGTCAGTTTCACGCTGAGCGAAGAAGGTGCGACGGCCTTCCAGCAGGCAGCGATCCGGTACGGTGCGACGAAGGATCCCGAGAACCACTACCTCCAGATGATCCTCGACAACAAGACCGTGTACTCGGCGCCCCTGTCTGATGATCTGGCAGTGCAGCTGGAGACCCAGAAGATCCGTCAGCTCTATGCCTCGACCGGGACCGGGAAATACGGTTCGAACCAGGCCTCCGAACTGGAGATCCACCTCCGCGCCGGGGCGCTGCCGGTTGATGTTACCATTGCAGGATCCGGCGGCACATCGGCACCGCTCGGGGAACGATACAAGATGATGGCGGTCCTTGCCGGGATCCTTGCCCTGATCACGGTCGGGTGCGTCATCTATTACCGGTACCGCGAACCCGGTATTGTCCTCCCGATGGTCATGATCAATGCCTCGGAGCTGCTCATCCTGCTCGGGTTCATCGCCCTGATCCGGTTCCAGATGGACCTGCCGACGATTGCGGGTCTCGTGGCCGTGGTGGGGACCGGCATCGACCAGCTCGTCATCATCACGGACGAGATCCTGCATGAAGGAAAGGTCCCGTCGCCCAACCTCTACCTCAAGCGCCTGACCCGGGCACTGGGAATCATCATCGCTGCGGCAGCGACCGTTGTCATCGCCATGGTCCCGCTCGCCCTGATGGATCTCTCAACCCTGAAGGGATTTGCCATCATCACCATCCTCGGTGTCGTTGTCGGTGTCGCGGTGACCCGCCCGGCGTATGGTAAAGTCATCATGCAGATCCTCTCCAAGTAACAAGAGCATAGGTTTATCTTTTTTTTCATCGACAACTCCTACAGGTATATTGTTATGAGCAAGCCGATCCTGTACGATTTTTTTGCCACCTGGTGCGGGCCCTGCCGGATGCAGACCCCGATCATCGAGGAACTGGCAAAAAAGATGGGGAACGCCGTTGAGATCAAGACTGTCGATGTCGACCAGCACATGGATCTTGCCGAAAAATACGGGATCCGTGTCGTTCCCACACTCATTATCGAAAAGGACGGCAGGATCATCAAGTCGCTCGAAGGGGTCACCGATGCGGCGACGCTCGAGAATATGCTGCGGCCGCTGGTGAGCTGAGTGAGGATCGGTATCGTTGGCGGGACCGGTGATATCGGAGAGGGAATGGCGCTGCGCATGTCGCCGGTCTTCGATGTCATCGTCGGGTCACGCGAGGCGGATAAGGCGGAAGCAACCTGCCGGCTCGGCAGGGAGACGCTGAAAGGCCGGGGAAAAGACTGTTCACTGACCGGCGTTACCAATCAGGATGCTGTGGACAAAGCGGATATTGTCATTCTCGCAATTCCCTTCAAGCACCTTGCATCCACGCTGGAAGGCCTGCACGGGTTCGAGGGCAAGATCGTGGTGAGTCCCGTCAATCCTATGGAAAAGCGGGACCATTTCACCTTCGTTCCTCCTCCGGAAGGATCCGCTGCCCTGATGGCACGCCGCCTGCTCCCCTCATCTGCCCGCATCTGTTCAGCGTTCAACACGATCGCGGCCAACAAGTGGAAGGCGCTCGATGAGGAACTTGCGTATTCCGTGCCGGTCTGCGGCGATGATGCAGACGCGAAGCGCCAGGTCATGGAGATCGTGAATAAAATCTCACGGCTCCAGGCGTTCGATGCCGGCCCGCTTGCAGCATCCTCGATGGTCGAGGCGCTCACCCCCCTCCTGCTCAATATCGCCCGGTATAACCGAATGAGGGATGTCGGCATCCAGTTCCGGTAACGGCTGACAGGAACCTTTCATGATAATATCCTCTCTCCGGTCGGGAAACAACACTTCTCTTTTCGAATCCGCACGGACGGGTCCTGCGGTCTTCACCGGGGAACATCTGACGCATTCGTGCAGGAGAGATCCTTGGGAGTTCCATTATGTACGCCCATGAATTCGAGCGGATCGGGAAACGCCTCTTTGCCGAGCATCTCGTCGGGGGCAACTTCGGCAACATCAGCATCCGCCATAACCAGGCCGGGTTTTATATCAAGCGGACCGGAGCATATCTCGATTCGGCAACCGAACCGGTTCTTGTCCCCCTTGACGGGGACGTCCCCCCGGAAGCATCAAGCGAATACCGGGTCCACCGTGACGTGTACCGGAAGACCCGGCATCTGGCAATCGTCCACGCCCATCCTCCTGCCGCTGTTGCTCTCTCGCTGGTGCTGGATAAGATCCACCCCGAGGACAGCGAGGGCATCATGTTCTGCCCTGTCATCCCGGTTGTTTCCGGCGAGCCGGGATCACAGGCAATTGCCGATGCGGTGTCGGATGCCCTCATCAGCTCAAAGCTCGTTATCGCCCGCGGGCACGGCACCTTCGCGGCGGGAAAAACGCTTGACGAGGCCTACCTCTTTACCTCTCTTTGCGAGCACGCGTGCCGGGTGCTCGCGATCAAACGGGGATTTTCCTGCGAGTGAATTTTTCAGATCCGGAGAAATCTAATACTCCGAGGCATTCCGTGGAATAACGAGAGTGACTCCCTATTTCCTCAATGAGTGCTGGCGCATTCCTTTCGACTTTGAGCCCTGACGGGTTCTTCAGCACACAAAGAACGCTGATGCGTTCAGGAAAAGGTTGCAGACTTTCTCCTGCCGCTGACCGGTACGATATGGCAGGGCAAGACCCGGAAGAAAGAATTGAAGTCGCCGCAGGAGCGAGTCGAAAATTCGGTGTGAGAATTTTCTCCAGCCAGCCCCGACCTGATGGTCACAGCCGGCTCCCTGCGGGTACGGGTAGTTCAAAGATCCTTCTGCTCTTCTCAACTCCGCCCTTCCGGAGAAGGTCCCGGATTCATCAGAACCTCGACGATGAGAAAAACCATCAGGTTCTTCGAATCGGCTGCCGTTTATCGCAATTGGGGTTCGGGGGTATCTGCATTGCCATCATGCAATGCGGATTCAAGAAGATAATCCGCAGGATTATATTCAAGCATCATCTCCCATAATTCATCATCTTCGTTTTCCGTTCGCAGATCGATATCCGGAATTTTTTTTCAATCGACCCCTCGCCCCCCGTCCGTGAAATTTTAACCGGGATCCGATCGATCTGCCGGAATGCTCACGCCGGACACAGAAAAAAGTAGTAAAGTACTCCCTTAGTGAGTCAAGTACATACCCGGCAATCAAGAGGGTTCTTTACACCATTTTTTCATGATGGAACAAATTAAATCAAAAAAGTCGGTTTTTTCTATAGAGAGAAAAACCACAGCACCGGAAAAAATCACTTCTGCTGCCGCGGCGGCTGGAGCAGCTGGATCTCACGGATGATCTCGCGGTGGAAGACGAGGAGCATGTCGCTGATCATGCCGAACATGAAAATCTCGATACCAACCACGATGAGAAGCACGGTGAGGATGGTGAGCGGTATGTGCTCAACATTGCCCGGCTTGAGCCATTCCAGCAGCACATAGATACCGGTAAGGAACCCGAGGAGGGAGGTCAGGATGCCCATCAAACCAAAGTAGAACATCGGGTTGTTCACCCGGGCGAGCCGGTAGATGGTGCTGACGATCTTGAGGCCGTCATGGAACGGCGAGAGCTTGGTTGCAGTCCCCGGCCGGCTCGAGTACCGGATCGGGACGACCATGATGCGCTGGCCGTTCCTGACTGCCTCGACCGAGATCTCCGTTTCGATCTCAAATCCCTTCTCCTTCAGGGTCATCTGGCTTACTGCAAGCTTGGTGAACGCGCGGTATCCCGACAGGATATCGTGCAGGTCCCGGCTGTGGGCGATCTTGAAGAGGAGATTGAGCATATGGTTGCCGAACAGGTTGAGCCGGGAGAATGCACCTTCCTCGGCATTGATGAGCCGGTCGCCGATAACCTGGTCGAATCCCAGAAACAGCGGCGTCAGCATCTTCTCCGCGTCTTTTGCAGAATACGTGCCGTCGCCGTCGAGCATAAGAATGTACGGCTGCTCAATGATCTCGAATGCCTCGATGATCGCATTGCCCTTCCCCTTGCCGGTCTGGGTGCGGACCGTGGCACCGGCTTCACGGGCGAGCTTCACCGTGTTATCGGAGCTCTTTGCGTCGATGACCAGGATATGGTTGTAGCCGAGCTGTTTGAAATCCCGGACGATACCGCCGATGGTTGGCGCTTCATTAAGCGTCGGGATCAGAACGCAGACCTCGTCCTTGTTGAATTTCATCCGTATAGTATTTTTAATCGGGTGTCATAAGTGCTTCTATGCATCTCCCCAAGAAAGGCCTGCGGGCGCTGGGGATTGCGGAGAGCTTTGCCGGGCGCTCCCGGTCGGTTCTTGCCGGTGTTGTCATGCGAAAGGACCTCCGCATCGATGGTTTTACCTCAGGCAGGGTCACGGTCGGCGGCATGGATGCAACCGATACTGTCCTGCAGATGATCCACGATCTCGACCGTCGGGATATCAATGTCGTCCTGTTGTCCGGCTGCGTGATCGCATGGTTCAACGTGATCGATGTCCGGCGGATCGCGGAGGAAACCGGGATACCGGTCATCTGCGTCACGTACGAGGAATCGGACGGGCTGCTTGACGATCTCCGGTACCATTTCCCGGACGATGAGGACCGGATACAGGCATACCTGCAGTTGGGCGAGCGGGAACCGGTGGATCTTGGCGGGAACCGGACCATCTACCTGCGGGCGGCAGGGATTGGTTATCCCGATGCTGCACGGTTCTGCCGGGACTTCACGCTCGAGGGGAAGATCCCCGAGCCCCTGCGGGTTGCACGGCTCCTTGCGCGTGAGGTCTTTTCCGGCAGGGGAGGGCAATAATTCCGGCTGGTTGCCCCAAGGAAAGTATTCATATTCCCAAAAATAAAACAGGACTGGAACGATTTAATCTGGTTACCGGAGTTGATATTTTCCATGCCAACCGATGACAAGAATGCACGCTGGGTCTGCCTCGAATGCCACTGGATCTATGATCCGGCCAAGGGCGACCCGAAGAACGGTATCCCGGCCGGTACCCCGTGGGAGAAAGTTCCGGACACCTGGCGTTGTCCCGAATGCAAGATCCTCAAGTGCAAGAAAGGTGTCTTTAAGCGACTTGAGGATTGAGGAAATAATTATAGAACCATTTCACGGTGTATTTTTTCTCCGGCGGGTACGTGTCGCGGGAGAGTATTTGGCCGGTTGACGTGTCGTAGACTTCGATCCGGATGGTGTCATCCGGATGGAATGTTCCGTCGTTAAAATCTATGAATAATTCCTGGCCTTCGTACCAGCGTGACGTAGCGTAATTCACGTTTCCTCTCACTCCGAGACCCCCGATATTCTTAATACCAGTATGATCAGAATTGCAAAAAGCCTCGCCATTCAACGTGGGTAATTTTGCGTTTGAGGGGACACCGTTGACGAATAATTTTACGGAAAGGTACCGGTTGAGGTAACTTCTTTTACCGACATTCTTCAGTGTCACATAGCTGTTAAAATCCATTTTTCCATTTTTATCATAATGGTCAATATTTACAATTTTGAAGATATCCGGAACATCATCTGCCTGTAAAATATGGATGCCCAGACACATCAGCAGGAGAATCGTCGCGAGAATGATCGTGATACTTATCATCATCACATTGCCGATAACTGACATGCCTGCGCGATCGGATTCTGGCAGCGGGGACACATTCCTCAGTTATATTATTGAGTATATAGCGTTTGTGAAATCCTTTCGCAAACAATATACCGGAGGATATCGGGTGTTATTGTTTCCCGAAAAATAATTTGGTTATCAAACCCTCATAATGAGTGCAAGAATCTCCCTCGCCATCTCCGGCTCCAGTACCTGCGTCAGCACGAACCCGGCCAGGATCACGAACACGCTCCAGAACACCTTCTTCATCTGCTTATTCCTGCCGATGAGCTGGATGATGGTGTCTATATCGGTGCTCATCGCTTTCCGGATCATCTTGGGCAGGAAGAGGAACAGGAGCAGGAAGATCATCGCAGCAATGGTGAACGAGAGCATGCTCCTGCCCTTCTCGGAGAGGAGAACCCACGCAGGCACGGTGAATAATCCGGCAAATAATGCCTCGGAAGCAGCCTCGCCGAACTCATTGCGGATGTTGCGACGTTCAACCCGACTTTAGCCGCTGACAGTTGATAGCCGCTCACCCGCTCCCCCGTTGATGTCTCCTCCCCCGGGCGGATGACGGCCCGGCTCTCCCCCGGTTATCCCGGGAGATCTCACTTCTCCGGAATACCCCGGCACAACCAAAGGATCGATCACCGCCCCGTGCTGGTTGATCTCCACGAACCCCGTGCCCGCGGACCGGAAGAACCGGATGTTGCCGTAATAATCGCAGGCCCAGATCTCGCAGGACCGGCCGGGATCCGGCGGAACGCGGCTGAGGTGCGCGATGGCGGACGGGAACTGCGCGGCCATTCCTGCAGTCGTATCGAAGAGGCGCTTGGTCCGCGTCGCTTTTCCGATCGTTGTCTGGCCGGGTTCCGCGATGATGAAATCGCAGACACAGCCGTGATACCTCTTGCACAGGATCACAAACCCGCGTGCGTTCGCGTACGGCATCGCGATCTCCATCGCTTTCTCGGGCCACGGTCCGCGGTTCACGATCTCACCTCCACTTTTACGCTATAGCCGGCCTGTGGGACTTTCATCCGCAGTTCGCGGCAGATCGAGCGCGTCCGGACACTCACGTTGTAGTAGTGCCGGCCGGCTTTCTTCACAACGATTCGCACGAGTTCCTCGCCCGCCCGTTTCACTTCCTTTTGGATGATGGACGGGATGAGGAAGAGCGGAACTTTTGGCGTGAGGACCGCTGGTCTCCGCGGCATCAGGAACGCCTCCATGCTTCACCGTCCGCAGGTACACGCAGGATGGTCCGGCCCTGCCGGACACATTCTGTCATGCCATGACGTTCCGGCAGGATTATCTCCGGCCCCGATTCAACAGTTTTCCTGCTCACGGCTAAAGCCTCCCCAGTCTTCGCAGGAAGACATCGGCATAATGGTTAATCCTGGTCCGCACACGTTCCGGCAGGGTGAAGGGATCGCAGGCTATGCGGAGTCCCGCTGGTCTGCGGACTCCCTCTACCTGGATGAAGTACACTTCTTCTCCCCGCAACGGCCGCTGCCCGTATTCCGGGTACCGTGCCGTCATGCAGGTTCTTTCCACGCCGGTTCTGTCGTACATTGCTGTACGCTTTTCGTTCCGGGGAGTACACAATTCCCCGGGTTGTATCGTTTTCACCATTGCAATCACACAGTCCACATTTTCTGCAGTTACGCGGGAGGTGAGCGGCTCCGCTCGCCTCTTTCATTCTGTAAGGACCGGCCGGCTCCGGAAAGCGGGAACGGCAGCGGTTGGGCTGCCGGGTATCGTATAGCGGGGAAAATCTCCACGCCAGCGATCCGCTTCCGCTCAGGCCGGTATCCCGGTCACGCAGAAATCCGCTGACACTGGAGAATCTTATGGTCCCGGCAGGGTGCAACCGCCGGGACATTCCCACAATGGCCTGCAGGGCTGTCCTTCATGGTGCGTGAAGGATCTCGGGAAAAGGTCGGGTATTCCGGCTCACTGCCGGCAATACGGAAGCCCATCATCATGTACAGCACGATACACTCGATCACGATCACCGCGGCTATCCGTTCCGCCTCGCGGAGGGAATGGCCGAGGGCCATGATCTTTGTCGTCGTGGGGATACAGGATTCAGCAAGCATTGTGATTATCTAAGAAAAGTGGCGATTGAATATATACTAGTTGGTCGATTATTGTTCTTGGTATTGTACATTATAAAATATTAGCAGCGGACCCTGTAGGAGATTGTTGTGAGTATGAGGTTACCCCCCGGTTTCTGCCGCATATTCCGGATTATGTCTGCATTGGCTGGATTGATTGAGAAACATCTTAGATTTCTGTTACTATCATCTACCGATCACGAGGAGTAAAAATTCTCGTTGAGCGGATAAAAACATAAAAATTATCGATAAAAGAATCAAAGAATAGGATATGAAAAGAATTGCAGGTCTTTTCCTGATACTGATATTCTTATCATTCAGCGGATGTGTCTCGCAGGATGGGACGTCTGCTGCAATTTATCCACGGCAATTTTCCCAGAGAGTGAATGCCAGCCAGGAGGATTTCGATCGGATGGTGGAATCGGATCCAGCGAATGCATCCGCATGGTGCCTGCGGGGGATGTACTACAACAATGCTTTTGGCCAGTATGATAAAGCGCTGGAGAATTATAACAAAGGCCTTGAACTGGATCAGGAAAGTGGTTTATGCTGGTATGCAAAGGGGATTACCCTCCGGAACATGAAACAATTCAATGAAGCAGAACTATGCCTCCGGAATGCAAAAACCTATGATCCTTCTCTCCCCCTCTGATGAACGGAATCCAGGTTTCCGTTTTGGAAAAAAAGAAAGTCCAGGTGTAATACATCGTGTTGGACCACCGTGCAAGGGTCCATGCTGGCGGCACTGCACCCGGGGGGAAATCCCCGAAATGCTGGGAATACGTGGAATAATAGTATCCGGACGGGGGCAGGATTGAATTGTCCCATGCTTCTGTAAACGTGGTGTAATAACTCTCAGCCGTTTTTTCTTTCTGGCGGACCCACTTGGAACCATCCCACCTCATGAGATCTGCGATGACAAGAGACCACGGGCACGGGTAATTTGTCGTAGTGCCTGCCCAGTAATTTATGGCGCCGGGAATGGCTGTAGTTGCACTATAGGCATCTGCAGTGTAGATGATTACCTCCAGCGAGGAGGCAATTTTATCGTTTCCTGACGATTTGCCGGTTGCCGTTGCAGTTGCAAACTCTTTCTCAGTGGTCTGGGAGAATTGATGGTAATTCGGGATCATGGTCTTCAGTTTTGAGTATACATTTTTCTGATCCTGAGACAGATTTGACCAGAATTCCGGATTTCGCTTTTCAAGGATCTGGCTTACCGGGACCTCCTTGCCCTCCATCGTGTAAGCCCATTCCATGTATGCGTCTACTTCCGGCGATGCCGTACTTGTTGTCATCTCTGCTGATCCGGCTGGCATTATTACTGTGACTGCCAGGAAGAGCGCAAGCATGACAACCAGGGTTTTGTAGAGTTCCATTTTCATGCTCCTTTGGCTTGTTCTCAATACGCTCCGCTCGCCGGTACAGAATCATTCCGCCTTTTCAGTGAGGCGGGTATCGCAAGCGGACCGGGGAGAGGAGTTATGTGAGTGTGAGGTTACCCTCCCCGGTTTCTGCGGTGCATTCGGGAGAATGCCCGCACTGGCTGGATTCAGTGCGCGACAAATAAGATTTCTATTACAATCATCTACTGGTCTGGCGACTGGTAAACCGTTATAATTAATACTATAAGCGCAGGCTTCAGTAACGTAAACTGAGGTATCCATGAAGGCACTCGGAAATATATCATGATCCCGGTTGGCGCGATCATGCTCGTGTCGGGAATTTTTTTCAGAAATTTGCAATTAATAATAGTTATTCAACCTGGCTAACCAATCACCTGTCGAAATAATACCGGATGATCCCTATGGCAATGAGGATAACCATCATCAGGCCTAGGTTCGGAAAATAATTCCTGTTGTAAACCATGACGGAGTAAAAATCGATACATGCCAGAATGATTCCGATAATGAGAAGGATATTCCATGCCATGCCTGCGTATTGGTTTTTCATAGGGCTCCCTGTATTATCCCAATCAGTTACTATCTGCCCTTCTGGTCGAGAGTCCGTCGGAATGTCTATCAGAGTACTGTATCCCGAGGTACTTCAACATGGACAATTCCCGTCAGGACAAATTTGCACGGAACGTTTGTTATATTAAACGTTCTTCCCCGTTCAGAAATACGATTATGGATCTCATAGACAACGGTCCGGTTAACTTTCTGTGAGTCGTCTATCATCACGATGATCGAACCCTGCATATCCTTCCTGAACCCGATTACCGGTCCTTTCGGGTAATAATACGGGCTGATATCCGTATCGGATGCATTGATGAACCGCTCCATCAGATCCGGGTCGTTGAGAAAAACCGTTCTATCCGGGTTTTCCCTTTCCAGTCCGAATGAATCAATGATCCGTTCTCCCGGAATAGTCGCCGACAGATTTGGTTTCATATCCGGGCCTTCATCTTGTTCCATCCCTGTAGGAAGAATTAATACAAGACCAAAAACAATCCCGAGGATTAGAATTCCGGTCATTACGTATCGGTTCATCTGTTTTCACCGTTCTGGAAAAAATGGGGATTTTATCCGGTCAATGGCGTTATCCAGTTAAGATCACGCCGGATTCCCTGCACTGGTGAGAAAATGGCATATCCAGTCCCGTTTGATCGTCCTACGTGGATCCCAACCAGTACTGTCTCCCCAGTGGAATATTTCTCATACACAGGTGCTCCGCTGTCACCCGTTGCAGAAGAGTAGGTGGCGTACCATTGATTCTGAATGTATTTTCCGTAATGGTCATTCCAGACATTGGCCTGGTACACCGTGCTACCCGTTGTCAATCCCGATTCCACTCCAGACATATACAGGGTAAGTCCTGACGGATTGTCATCCCAGTAATTGAATGTCTTGTATGCAGAAGCGGATTCATACACTTTGGGATTACTCGTAACCCCACTCGTCAATTGTGTCCATGAAGAATCAGAATAGGTATTACCCAGAGTGGTTTTATAGCCGATAAAGGCGCCGCTGACGGTCGGATCCGGCTGATACACTGATGATCCTATCGATCCCATATGGCCTGTTGCGACGATGCCACGGTTTCCGGAAGAATCCGTTGCAACAAATCCAAGCGTGGAATAATACCCAGCCATGTGAACCTTGGTTCCCCCGATTACCGGTCGTATCTGTTCGGTCCGGGTGGCTTGCGTTTCCATGAGTCCCATGGAGATAAACCTGCAGGGAATATTTTCGATGCCCTTCTGTCGTCCCTGTTCGGAAATTTTTTCGTAAATCTCCTTTAACACTGACTGATTCACGACCCAATCTTTGTTAATCATCACAACGATTGATCCTTTCATGTCAATGCCTTTACCAATCATTGGACCATTCGGATAGTAGTATTTTTGCAGTTCTTTGTCTGATTCGCTGTTTACGGCTCTCAGACTTGAATACCAAGGATCGGAATCAATTTTCCGCAAATCAGTATATGGTAATTTTTCTGACGGTACCCGGCCGAATGCAGCGAGAATGATTTCTTTCTGATATGCAGTTTCCGCGTTTTTTATCGCAGATTCCTTTGATAAATCATCACTCGCACTCACTATCGGTACAAATATTATCGCTGCCAGCATTAGTGCCAGCAGGATAACGATTATCTTGTGTGGTTTCATCCCTTTTCGCTCCTTTTTTCGATACGCTCCGCTCGCCGGTACAGAATCATTCCGCCTTTTCAGTGAGGCGGGTATCGCAAGCGGACCGGGGAGAGGAGTTATGTGAGTGTGAGGTTACCCTCCCCGGTTTCTGCGGTGCATTCGGGAGAATGCCCGCACTGGCTGGATTCACTGCGCGACAAATAAGATTTCTATTACAATCATCTACCAGTCCATCGATCGGTAGATAGTTGTAATAGAAACCTTAAGTGCCTGGCTTTGAGACGCAATCCGTGATATCCATGAAGGTATCCGGAATATCCCTCATTTTCCTGGTATGCGCGTTCGGGCTCATACCGGGTATTTCTGCATTGAGTCCTGAAATCGATAATGGTTATTCAGTCCGGCCGGCAAATGACCTGTTCCTACCATCAGTGATCATGCCCATGAGTACCGGAACCATCGGGCAGGGCCAGACCGTGTACTACTCGAAATATGTGTCATCCGGTACTATGGCCATTTATCCGGACCTTAACTGGGGCGACACATCCGATTCCCTGACCCTCACAATCTCGGCACCGGATGCGACGCTTGGTCCTTATAACGATGCATCTGACGGTGTGATCAACGGAAGGATCTATCTTTCCGTATCGAAACCGTCCGGCCTGACCCCGGGCAGCTGGAGTTTCAGGGTGTATGGAGAACACGTAACGGGGGTCCAGGGGTTTTCATTCAATGTCTGAAAGTCTGGATCAAAAACCTCATATTATTTTGAATATTAATTGGTTTTAATGAAAAGGAAGATCTGCAGCCTGGTCATCGTGCTTATTACCAGTCTTCTGGTCCTTTCTGTAGTACCTGCCGTGCACGGAGAAAGTTACACAGTCCGGCCTGCATATGGTCTCGTGCAGGAACCGCCGGAAGATACCAGCCAGGAAGTCTCCTTTTATGAACTGACACCCCGTGCCATGATCATCTTTGTCGCCCTATCATTCTCTCCAATCCTCGTGTATCCGGTCGAATTTTTCCTTATGATCAAAATATTCGTTTATCTCGGATACAGGAAAATCGATGAGATGGCGGTTTTGTATAACAGTAACCGCAGGCTTATTTTTGAAACTGTTGCACGAAATCCCGGCATCAATTTCAATACTCTGATGATATCGTACGGGATTAACCGGGGAGTACTGCAATATCATCTCCATATCCTTGAATTAAAAGGAAAGATCGTCAGGTTCCATACTGCAAAGTCCGAGGGGTATTTCGAGAACAGCGGGCGATGGGGCAACCTGGAAAAATGTATCTTTATCCATATGAGGAATTCAACTACCAAAAAAATCTTGGGGATCCTCTCTGATTCCCGAGAGATCACCCGTAAGGAGATTGCAGAAATCCTCGGAGTTTCCGGGCCCTCAATAACTTGGCACACGAACCGTTTGTCGGAAGACGGAATAATCACCATTACAAGGAACGGAAGAGACGCATCTTTCCGTTTGTCCCATGATGCAGCCCGGTCTATCCGGGGTCTGTCCCGGGCCCTCCAGAGCCCTGTTTTTTCAGGACAAGCACACGCCGACCAGGCTGTTTGAGCGAAAAAAATTTTTCTGAACGAAATGAGCATCCCTTACGTATGTCTGGGAATTGCTATCAGAATTTTCACTATCCGCGGGTCTCTTTCTTTCCCCCGTCACCCATAATCCGTTAAAATAAATATCACCGGCACTAAGCAGTTGTACTACAATCCACCGGGTAACGGAGTCCATGCCAGTCGCATCAGAACCTTCGGATCCAGCCACCGGCGCCAAGTCCGGAAGGGACTTTTACCTCGAAGGTCTTGCCCTCGGGCGTGAAGGAAAGCACGAGGAAGCTCTGGAACAGTTCGCCCGTGCGCTTAAAGAGGATCCGAAGCTTGCCATTGCATGGGTCGGCAGGGGGTTTGCCCTCGGGAAGCTCGGCAGGTTCGAGGAAGAGATCGAGTGCTGTAAAAAAGCCATCGAGATCGATCCGTTCTGTGTCGAAGCATGGAACAACATGGGATTTGCCTTCGGGATGCTCGACCGGTTCGAGGAGAAGGTCGAATGCTGCGAGCGGGCGCTCCAGATCGACCCGGAGAATGCCACTGCGTGGAACAACAAGGGAGTTGCCCTCGGCATGCTCGGCCGGTTCGAAGCCGAGGTGCGTTGTTGCGACCGGGCGCTCGAGCTCCGTCCGCGATACCTTTCCGCATGGGTCAACAAGGGGTATGCGTACGGGAAACTCAGGTGGTTTGAAGAGGAGATCATCTGCTATGACCGCGCCCTCAGGATCTACCCGTTCTATCTCTCTGCGCTGATCAAGAAGGGAGTTGCCCTCATCAACCTGAAACGGTACCGGGAAGCGCTCGAGGTCCTCGACAAGGCACTCTCCCTCGAGCCCGACAATGCAAAAGCCCTGTACCGGAAAGGCCTTGCGTACAGCATGCTCGGGAAGCATGAAGAAGCCGTGAGCTGCCTCGAGAACGCCCTCAAATCAGACCCGTCGATTGCCGATGCCTGGGTTGTCATGAGCAACTCGTGTTTCATGCTCGGAAAGCTCGAGGAATCGGCGCGTGCGTTCGACCAGGCGTATTATATCGATGTCAAGGATGTCCGGATTGGTGTTGTCAAAGGACTCTCTCTCCTGAAGAACGGCAAAGTTGATGATGCCATCAGGAGTTTCTCCGAGGTATTCGGTATCCTGTTGCGGTAAATCTTCCGGTTCGTAAGTCAGGGAGTTGAAACCGGCAGTATTCAATTTGCATTCTGAAGCGTTCGGTTTTCCCGGCATAATACAAGAATCACCCGCACTTCTTCAACGGATCCCCGTGTTTTTTATGTCCTTCCCACGTACAGAGAATCATGGATGTTGAGGAGTTTGCCCGGAAAGAGATTGCGTGTGGCAGGAGCGAGGCAGAGGTCGAGGAAGGCCTTGTCAGGATCATCCGCTCGTTCAAGACCGTCAGCCCCGCATATGCATCCGCGTTTGCCCGGGCGATCATCACGGAAGTAAAGAATACCCGGGGGTTGGCCGGCGACTTTTTCACCTTCGAACCGGCCGGCGTCAAAATGGGGGAATTCGGCGTTGGTTCGCGGGGGAAGGGCGATTTTTTTGCCCACCGCCAGATTGCCCGCATCATCGGCACAGGCCCGGCCGAGGTCGGGGTCGACCAGATGGATGACGGCGGGGCTGTCAGGGCCGGCGGGGAATTCATTGTCTGTACCGTGGACGGTATGCACTCGCGGCTCTCGGATTTCCCGTTCCTTGCCGGGTTCCATGTGACCCGCGCCACGCTCCGTGATGCCATGGTCATGGGCGCCCGGCCGGTCATGCTCTTCTCCGATATCCACGTGGCAGATGACGGGGACGTTGCAAAGATCTTCGATTATACGGCCGGCATCACGACCGTGAGCGAAGCGATGAATGTCCCGCTCGTCTCGGGCTCGACGCTGCGCATCGGAGGCGACATGGTACTAGGCGGCCGGCTCACCGGCTGTGTCGGCTGTGTCGGGGTAACGGAGCACCTCACGGCCCGGAAGTCCACGCAGCCGGGAGACGTGTTCCTGATGACCGAGGGTGCCGGCGGCGGGACGATCGCGACGGCAGGGATCTACTCCGGATATCCGGATGTCGTGGAACACACCATCAACCTCAATTTCCTTACTACCTGCCAGACTCTGATGAAGAGCCCGGTCTTTCAAGAGATCCATGCCATGACTGATGTCACCAACGGCGGGCTCCGCGGCGATATCTCCGAGATGGCCGAGACCGCCCAATGCCGTATCGTCATCGACGACACCAATGTTGCAGACCTTGTCGAACCCCATGTACGGGCAATGCTCGAAGCCCTCCGCATCGATTACCTGGGTGTATCGCTCGATGCTCTCCTGGTCGTCGCCCCTCCGGAAGCAGCCAAGGAGATCTGCAGGGTCGTGCGGTCGGCTGGTGTGAGGATCGAGGAGATCGGCCGGGCCGAGGAAGGAAAGCCTGAGGCCGTGCTGGTATCGGGCGGGAAGGAGCAGGATTTCACTCCGCGGTTCCGCGAATCGGCATACACGCCGGTCAAGAAGGTTGTTGACACTGATGCCCGGAACTTTGACGAGATGAAAGAGCAGGTGATGAGGGCATCGGAAGCCGCAATCAGGAAGAAAGAGCGGGTGCTTGCACGGCTGAAGGGGAAAAACAGATCAGCGCGGACCTGAAAAAACTGTGATCTGTTTTAATCCTCAGTTTTCTTTGCGCTGACGAAGATATTATACGCGAGCTGGGGGACTTTCTTCTCCACGAACGGCTCGACTTTCGTGGCAAGAGTGAAGATCGGATCGATCATGTCGATGTGCGCAAACGAACACCATTTCACGTTCACGTCAGAGAACCCGGCATTGTCAAACAGGCTGTACATCTCCTTCTCATTGTAGTAGTGTTCCCCGAAGTCTTTCATGACGACATGTTTGATTTTGATCTTCTCACCGATCTTGTAGAGCGACGGGATCCCGCGAGTGATCAGTTTTTTGCCAAGGGTCAGGAGCGCGACAGATCCTCCCGGCTCGAGAACGCGATGGACCTCTGCGAGCATGGCAACGGGATCCCTGACATAGCTGAAGACAAGGACGCTCGACACGGCGTTGAATGACGAATCGGAGAACGGCAGCTTCTCGCCGGTTCCGACAAGAAACTCGCAGTCAGGGCAGCGGCGGCGGGCCTTTGCAACCATCCCTTCGCTGATATCAAGGCCGGTGCCGGTCCCGCCGTTTTTGATATACTTCTCGACAAACAGGCCCGTCCCGCACCCGATATCGAGCAGGTTGCCGCCTTCCGGCAGGGCTTTCATGAGGTGGTTGCTCAGGTGGGTGTGGTACGTTTTCCCCCGGTGGTGATCGTAATGCGAATCGTAGGTGTCAGCGACGGTGTCATAGTGCTTGCGGATCTTGTCTGTTTTTGTACCGCTCATATGAAGACCTCACGGGTGCCGGTGGCAAATGCCCCGGCCTGGATATATTCATTGTTGGCATGCAGCATCCGGTATTCTGCATCGGCGAGGGCGACAGCCAGCGCCGGGTGGTTGTACTCGCGCCGGATGATGGTCCGGATCTCATACAGCACCTCGCTGCCGGAGAGGCCGTAATCGATCATGAGGGATTCCATCCGGCGGATTGCTCCCAGAATGTCCCCTGCCCTGAGTGCCGCGAGGACTGCCGAGGCGATCGCCTGGTTCTCTGACGCAGTATGGGCAAGCAGGTCCTCGCAGCGGCCGGACTGCATCGCCGCCTGGAGGAGCAGAATCGCACGCCGCAGGTCGCCGCCGGCAGCCTGGACGATGAGATCGAGATCGTCGTCAGTGCAGGGCGGGGAACCGGCGGTCTCCTTTTCCCGGATAGCCGCCAGGTGGCGGGCGATGAGGTCGTTGTGCACCGGGGCAAAAAAGAGGGGGAGGCAGCGGGAGCTGATAGCGGGGATGATTGCGCTCTGGTTTGTTGTCGTGAAGATGAACCGGCAGGTGTTACTCGTCCGCTCCATGATACGGCGAAGCGCCTGCTGGGCGTCGCGGGTGAGCGCATGGGCATCTTCAAAGACCATCAGTTTGTATTCGGCGTCCAGCGGCCGGAGCGATGCATACCATTTGAGAATGTACTTGAAGTTTGCGATAAGCGTCAGGTTCTTCTGGTACAGGTGAGAGTACCGGTCATCCTTTTCAAGGAAGGATTTTCCCTGGGAAAAGAGGTCTGATACCGGGAAAACGGATGTGTTCAGCTCCGCGTTCCCGCCATACAGTGCACGGGAGAGGCACAGGACTGCGGTGCTCTTACCCGTCCCGTGCGGGCCGGAGAGGATGAGGTGGGGGAGTGTCTTTGAGGAAGCAAACGAGGACAGGTGCCGGACAACCGGTTCCTGGCCAAGGATCTCAGTAAAGGTGTTCGGGCGGTAGGTTTCAGTCCAGAGCACGGGATAACCTCCCAGTCATCTCACGTATTGCTTCTGACAAAAGATAATGGTTGTCCAGCGACTGCAGGAGGCGTCCGCGTTCTTCTCCGGTAAGATCCCGGCAGGCACGGGTGATGTTCGGGAGCGCGCGGGTCAGCTCGTCAACAACGGTCACGGTTGCCGCGCGGGCAGTCCTCGACAAGGGGTTGAGATCAATCGCAAGAACGGTCTTTCCCATCTTCACCAGCGCCTCGCACCGGTCCCCGTCCTCGAGCGGTACGAGGACAACATCTGCCGAGAACATTCCTTCGCGCCGGCACCATGCCCGGTCATGCGAGAGGGGAAGCAGCCGCTCTGCCGGCCCCGAGAAGACATCGGCCCCGGCGTCACGGAGAAGGTTCTCGATACGGCGCACCCGCTCCTCGGTCCGGTGGAAGAGGTTTACTTCAACGATCGCGCCGCTCGCTTCCTGGAGATCGGCAATCCCGCGCGCAGCGAGCGCTGCCGCATTCCCGTTCACCGAGATGACCGGGTGTCGTGCAGTCATCAGGAATGCCGCCGCAGTCCGTTCGGCAATGAGGGCGCTTGCCGTTGTCCTCTCGCCAAGGAAATAGTCGAACGCCTCTCCCCTGCCATGGGCGGTGAGGCCCTCCATCGAAACGATCCCGTTTTTCACGCTCTCTGCAAGGTGCTCGCGGGTCACGAGCGAGCGATACCGGGGATGGTCGGGCGGTATCATGGCCCTTCTCCCGTTATCCGTGCGCCCTCGTTCGCGACGCTGAATGTATACACCCGCCCGTGGGCGGCGAGGATTTCCCGTGCGTTCTTCCCGTACGCGAACACGCCGTTGCCCAGCATGGTCATGCTGGCAGGGATGCGGCTTTCTGTACATTCCCGGATCACAACACGGGCTTCCGGTGTCAGGAGCCCGCTCTGCTCCGCGAACCGGAGGGACAACCGGAAGAAATCCGCGGCATCATACGGGCGGGTCGGGGGAAATGCAGCGGCAACGCGTTCCATCTGTTCCTGCGAGCCGAGGACGGACGGGGTGGAGATCGGGCCGAACGATACGGCACAGAGTGGTCCGGGGAGATCAAAGAACCGTGAGATAGACCCGTCGATGCCCGGCCCGTCCCGGACCACCCGGCCTCCGGCCTGGCAGGCAGCGACATCGCCAAGGCCGGTCCGGTGGATTACTTCCGCTTCGTGGGCGAGCCGGGCGATATCATGGGGAGTCAGCCCGAGGTTGCATGCCCTGTTTGCTGCCGTGATCGTTGCCAGCAGCGCTGCCGCCGACAGGCCGAATCCCGCACCGATCGGGAGCGTGCATCCGGTTGTTACTTCAACCGTGACGCCGAGTTTCTCAAGGACATATTCGAGCGGCGGCGAGGAGGTGGAATACTTCACACGGTTTCCGGATCCATCGGTCCGGTTCACGATGACTGATGTGGAATCCGCCTGCGTTACTGAAGCAGTGACTCCTTCGCTGATTACGATGCCGGCGCCGATACTTCCCGTAGCAGCGGGTGTCGCTCCGCCGATGCGCCTGAAATACCCGGAAATATGCCCGGGGCAGAATGCAGTAACCGTCCTCGAGTTCATGGGAAGCCGTGATATCTGTGTTGTTAGGTATTGCCTGCACTGGCATTAAGAAATTCGGCCCATGAAAATCACGCTCAAAGAAAAACGACGGGGCCTGATACCCCCAAACCCCCTTTAGGATAGTTGCCGCCGCCCCCGCGGGAGCGCTCCCGCGGCTGCTTTCAATTACCTTTCCGGTAATCTGCTCTGGCCCCGTCGTGCCTCGGAGAGGCCATGAGGCGGGGAGCCTTCATAATAATTCAGATTTCATATGATTTTCATCATTCTGGTATGAACTTCTGTTCATGTTCGTTTCTCCAGAGTAAAAATTCAGGACCGATCGGATGCCCGTGACAGCATTCCGCAGCGTCTCCCGCCAGTGAACATACCTGCCTGAAGTGGTAAAGGAAAGTTGAGTCCCGTCGACAGTTCTTCGCAGGGAACCTTCGGGCTCTACAGAACGCCGCCGTGCTCCCTGTCCTGCTGGAGATCGCGGAGGATGCGCCGGATGTGGCCGATATTGATGGTCCGTGTTGTCAGGATGCAGAGATGGTTCTCACGATACGGTGCGATGATGACATTTCCCTCCGGGATCTGGAGCGTCATGTGGACAAACGAACCCCAGTCCAGGTGCGGCGTGATCTTCCTGGTGGTCGCAAGCATCGTGCGCGCAATTTTCAGGAGAGGCTCGATCTCGACGTCCCCCATGAGAAGGATATTCCGATCTTCGTTGAATACTGAAATGGCAACGATTCCATTGAGTTTCTTGATCTGACCGATGATCCTGATATCCGGGTCCTCAAGGATGGCCGGCTGCGGAACGAAGACCCGATCCTTTGCGGCGGTCACAGGTTTTACCGGGACCGCTGCTGCGGGTTTTACCGGAATAGCAGCGGCCGGCATGACGGGCACGGCAGCTTCCGGTTTTGCGGGTGCGGGAGATGCCGGCCTCACGATCATGGCAGGTTCCGGCTGGACCGGGGCAGCTGCTGCCGGCATTGCAGGTTTTGCCGATCCGGTCATAGCGGATCGTTCCGGAGCGGAATACTCCGGCTGTGCAGGTGTGGCAGGTTCCGGCTGCGGGGGGGTATATGAGACCTGCTTGACCGGTGCCGCAGCCATAGGGGACTCCCCTGGAGGCTCCGTACGCATTGGCCGCGACGCCGGTTGCACGAGCCGGTGGATTGCAGACGCATCCCCCACTCCAATGGTATCCTCCTCTTCAGCACGGGCCGGTACTGTCACAACCTTCTCTGCTGCACTCCCTTCATCCGCCATCGACTCGTCTATGTTGCAGACCTTCAGGGCCTGGGCAAACTCTTCTGGGGTATATTTGCACAGGTTGAACTCGATGGTGGGGTGGGAATTGAAATAATCCAGGGCCCCGTGTCCATGGAGCTCGATCCGGCCGTGTTTGAAATAATAGACAAGCGGCTTTCCTTTCTTGATCAGGATGAAGCCTTCACCGTCCTGGATGACCACACGGACCACGCCGATGAACCTGATGGTATGGGTAAAGATCCACTGCGGCGGCGCCTGCATCCAGCCAATGCTCTTTCCTTCGGGTAACTTGTCTATCATAACAGGGAAATGATCGCGTCCTGGTTCTTCTTCATCTCGTACGTTATCTGCCCGATATTTGCTGTATTCTTTGCGATGATCACAAGGTAAAACTCTTCCATTACCGGTCCGAGGATGAGGAACGATTCAGAGAACTCCACAAAGACCATGGAGAGAGGTGCGTTCCCGAACTGGGTTGCGGTTTTCCGGGAATCCAGCATGATCGTCGCAATGGCATCCTGGAGATCCTGCCTGATCGTGATCCCGGACTTCATGCTCTCTATGATCTCCCCGTTCTCCTGGACTACGAGGGCTGCCTGCACGTCATTCAGAATAAGGAATTTGTTCAGGATCTGTTTGAGCATGGGAGTTCCTCTTCTTTCCGGGTCCCTGCATTCATGGTGGTTCCATCGGTTCTGTGGCTCTCTTTTCCGGTATAATATACCGGATCGGCGTTTTTTATCCGCAGGAGCGGTTATTCATTGTCTTCTTTTGACAGGGTATCCAGGATCCGGTAGGTGTTGATCATGCGGTTGAACGCGGTCTGGAGCTCCCCGATCTCATCGTTGCTGAGCAGCTCGATCTCGGGATCCTTGAGCTCGCCGGTACTCATGCTGGTGGCGATCTTCGAGAGTTTTACGATCGGGTTCGTGATGCTGCTTGCAAGGAAGAAACTCCACATCACGACAACCGAGAGGGTGATGAGCGTGATGATGAAGATGCTGTTTGTCAGGCCGATATTGCTGATGATGCTGTTCTGGTCGCCCATCATGACAATACCCAGCAGGATCATGGGTATGGTCGCGACAAAGAGCATGCTCACCATCAGCTTGTAAAAGATGGGAATCGGGATACTGAATCCCCCGGGCGCAGGTTTGGGATCCGATTTTTTCATGGCGGTCATACATCAGTATATACTTAAACTCCATATAAAAATATCCAAAAAACCAATCCGGAACCTGCCAATACGAGTGCTATTATAAAAAAAAAGGGTGCCGGTGACTGCAATCGCGCAGAGCAGCCACATGCAGGGGTATTTATATCAGATTCGGTAAATCCTTCCAGAATTCGTGGGCGATCGCGTCCTTCGATCCCTTCAATGTCGTCTTTTTCCTTCCTGCAAGGAGGACATACTCACCGTCCCTGCTGCCCATGGTCGCGGGTGTGTTCGTCAGGACTGCTGTTACGCCCTTCCGGAGCATTGCCCGTGCCTGCACTTCCGTATCCGTTCCGATCTTGAACGCGACGGTCACCGGCGCAAAGTCGCGGATGACTTCATCCAGAAGTTTCGGCAGAGGAGAAAGTTCGAGGGAAGTCTTCTTCCCGCTGGGTATCTTTCCCGGATACTTTTTTGGTGCAAAATCGGAGATGGCTGCAGCGCTGATGTAGATATCGGCTCCATCCTTTGAAAAACAACGACGAACTGCCTTGCGCATATCCGCAGCCGATTCCGCGAATATGTTTGTGATGCACGGGAAGGTATCACGATGGACAACGGTAACTTCGGCGCCCAGCCGGAACGCCTCGAGAGCAAGTGCCCGCCCTATCAGGCCGGTTGACCGGGTTGTCAGTACCCGTACGTCATCCACGGGTTCGCGGCATGGACCGCTCGTGATGATCACCCGTTTCCCTTTCAGGGCCGTGCCAAGGATCATCCGCTCGCACCAGAGCACGATCGTTTCGTTGTCCGCGATCTTTGCCTTTCCCTCTTCGATCCGTGGGTCGACAACTCCGACACCCCATGCACGGAGGCATTCCAGGTTGCCGCGGACCGCGGGGTGGCGGTACATGCTGTGGTGCATTGCCGGGACGACCAGGACCGGCATTCCGCTCCCGAGCGCTGTTGTTGCAAAGGTCGTAACAGGGGTATCGTCGATGCCGCAGGCAATCTTGCTGATGGTGTTTGCCGTGCAGGGGGCGATGAGGAGCAGGTCAGCGGATCCCCCGTCACCGCAGTACGTCACATGCTCAACCATACCGGAGATGCGGGTGATGGCAGGCCTCCCGCTGGCATAGGTCAGGGAATCCGGCGAGATTATGCCGGCTGCCGCTTCGCTCATCACAACCTGGACCGTTGCGCCGCACCGCCGCAGGGAGTGGATCAGCCTGACGATCTCGACCGCAGCGATGCTTCCCGTGACGCCGACAACGATTTGTTTCCCGGCAAGGGTCTGAACATCTGTCATGCGAGATACACATCCTGGACCATATGCCATGCATGCGGCCGGTATTTCTTAACCTTATGTACATGGATGGTGGCAGAAAAACCTGCGCCCTCCACGTATTGCCTGATCTTCTCATCCGCCGGCCCGATACTGTGGACATGAATGATGCTTCCCGGTGCTGCATGCTGCAGGGCATCCGGAAGCATGGACACGGCGTCGAAGTGTCCCATGACGATACGGTCGTAGATGCCGGACAGCAGAGTGCGGGAATCCCCAAGAGCAGGGATTATCCGGCCGGTAAGGTCGTTCGCACGGATGGATTTGTTCAGGTATTCAAAAGCAGCGGGATTGATCTCCATGGCATGGACAGATGCTCCTGCACCGGCAAGCGGGATGGAGAAGTACCCGATACCGGCGAACATGTCTGCAACCCGTTCGGTACGGGAATTCTTCCGGACCATCCGGGCAATCCGGGCCTTCTCTTCCCGGTTACCCATCGAGAACATCACTTTCTCCGGATCAAGGATGAACACGTATCCCCCTTCCCTGTGGCAGACCTCGCCGCCCTTCCCCCAGACCAGTCGTGTCTCGGGCGTCCGCGTGATATCGTTCAGGGACCGTATCCACAGGACCCCCCGGGGATGACGGAAACCGGTGATTGCGCTGATATCGTCCGCGGTTGGTTCCCTGCCATGGAGAACGGCGATGTCGCCGACCATGTAATACCCCCGCCCGCGGTACCGGGCCCGTTCGGGGATCTCGCGGTCACAGGGTTCACCGTCGATGACGGGGACCCAGAGGATATCGCCCTCGCGGAACGGGTCCCGTGTACGGTCAACCCAGCCGGCATCATGGAGTCTGCCGGTATTTTCCGGTCGTACTGCCCGTACCCGCATATCCTACCTGACAAAGATTATCTGGTCATCGTCCCGCAGGATGCGGATGGAGTCTCCAGCTTTCATCGTGGTCCACTTCAATTGCGGGTATTCGCGGGTGCGGTTCGTTGCCGGGTCGAGTATCCCCATGTTCTTCCCGTCTGCAAAGACGATAAGCGCCGGTTCAGCATTCCGCGAGTTGCCGATAAGCTTAGCGATATCGTCCATCCGGATCGAGCGGGCCGTGCCGTCCGTCAGATCGATAACCTGGAGATGGCGGGACTCAACAGACTGTACCTCGAAGTACCGTTTCCCGGCCCTGACAACGTCGTTCTTCTGGTAGCGGGGGAGCCGGACGGAATAGGTGATCCGGAAGAGCTGCCTGCCGTTCTTTTCGCCGACAAGTTTCGGGTGGGTGGTGTACCTCCCCCCGAGGCGTGCGACAATCCCCTGCGCGATCAGCAGGCCGATATGCTGGGACCCGATGACGATATCGAGACCGTCGTGGATCTCGTTCATGTCTGCAATAAAGGAGAGGCGCTCACCCCCGGCCTGCAGCGTGTCCTCGATCTGCTGGGCAACGGATGCAGCGATATGTATCTCGTATGTGCTGGGGCTGCGGCCTTCTGCCCTGATCTGCACGACACCCTCGTGGTAGCTGCCGCTGATGCGGTTACACCGGTCGCACTGCTCCTTTTGCCAGCGGATCTCAACGGTGCAGGTTCCTTCGACGGGCTTGTTGTACAGGATTCCACGGATGATGAGTGAAGCCCGCGAACGGTTCGGTGAAATGTCCCGGACCGATACTTCGATGACGGGTTTTTTCACGTCCTTGTGGAAATGCACCGCAGATCTCGCCACTTCGGGTGCGAGATCCTCCCGTTCCGCTGCCGAGTCCGTCCAGGTGTTCACAACCTTAATCGCACCGCAGCTGGGGCAGTTGGTACTCGCGACACGGCTGTCACAGGTGAACCACGGAGTGCTGCCGATCCTGCACTGGCTGCAGAGGCCTCCGCTCTCCGACAGTTTGCCGCATTTCGGGCAGAAACCGCCCCTGATATCCCTTTTCATAACCGGTAGATCTGGGCGTGGGGGACTTTTCCGATCATCATGCAGCCGGATTTCGTGATCAGGCCCATGCCGATTGCAACAGCAACCGAGCGTTCTCCGATGAGGTTGATATTGCCGGCTTTCTTCAATGCTTCCCTGACTTCGTCCTCCGTTGCAGGGGTAGTGCCATAAAAGGTGTCGGTGATGGTGAGCGATAGCATGTCATGGCGGATCGTTGTATTCAGCAGTTCACGGTCACAGACAGCAACTACGTCACCCATCTCCCGCGAGCGGTGGATCTTCATCAACATTGTGTACGCATTGGCGGGTGTGGATAAAAAAGGTGAGTTTGCCGGAAAGAATTCCCAGATTGGTTGAAAAAAAATTGTTCGCCTAATTCAAGGAATTGAGGGATTTCATATTCAGAGATTCAAAGAGCATTATTATCAGTATTATGATGGGGGCTGATGCCCCCATACCCCCGGTTGTGATAAACGGACGCCGCCCCCCCGCGGGGACCTCAATTACTGTACATAATCTTTGGAAGCAATCTGTATGTTCTTTTAGTGATGTTCCCGTTCTGCCATTATAGCGCTTTGGTTTCGATAATACATATTGTCTGTATACCTCAATGAAGGGCTGTAAAGGTAATGCAGAGAAATCGCAATGCGCCCCCGCCCCCTGCGGGGGCAGGGCTGGCGCAAGGGGGATTATATTTTTCACAGTTGGTGGGATTTTCGTTGTAATTTTCAGTTTTTATAGAAAAACTGTTCCCTTACTTCAGCTCCACGGTCACCCCATACACCCTCTCAACGGTATCCTTGTGGATAAAGTAACAGTCTTCGATAGTCATGACTCCGGCAGCGACAAGCCGGCCCGTATACTTCGGAACCGATTTCGGGCCGGTGACCGCACCGGGCCGGGAGTTCTCGTCCATGTAATCGCTCTCCATGGTGAAACGCCGGCGTTCACGTACCATCTGCGGGACGGCATCGTGTTTCGCGATAAGCGACGGGTGCAGGGGTGTGTCGGGGGATGCGTAATGCTTCACAACCCGCTCAACCGGCATCCGCGCTGCCGCAGCCATCGTTACGACATCGTCGCACGGGCCGCTCTCGGCATGGATCTGCAGGGCGCAGCCGCATTCAGCGGACAGCCGGAGCGCGTGGGAAAGGACATCGTTCGATGCATCAAGCATTTCCGGGCTCACATCATAGTGGGGCCGGCCGCTCTTGAGCGCAACCGCTTTCCCTTCGCGTACATAGCTGGCAGCGCAGTCGAGCCCGGCCATCATCAAGCCTGCTGCCTCGTCAACAGGCATCCGTTCCGCCAGCCGGTTCATCTCCGCAGGGTGCACTCCCAGGACTGTAAAGACTGTCAGGCCGGTACTGCGGATCATCTCCGCAATACGGAGCGTCTCGTCAAAGACCTCCCCGTAATCTGTGCCGGCCGATACATCCACACCCAGCGTCCATGACGGCAGGGATACAAGGAACAGGTGCGTCCCCCCTGCGCGGAGGAAATCCTTTGCAGCCTCCAGTCCCCGTCCGCCCCTTGGGTTGAAATGGATGTGGTCGTCAGTGACGGGATATTCCGGGGATTTCATTGCATTCCACAACCTGCATGAACGGGTATCCCTTGTCAGGGGCAAGGCGGGCCCGGCAATAGGAGAATCCCACGCGGGTGACGATCTCGACATCGAACATCAGGCCGGAGAGCTCGCTGTACCCGAACCGGTTTTCCGCCATGAGGCTGCGGTCAAGCCTCACAGATATCTCTTCGACGAATGGCTGAAGGATTACGGCTTTCTCGATCGCAGCCTCAACGCTTGCGGCCGATTCCTTCGAAACGGGTGTGCCAACCCACTGGTGGTAGAGCGCGCCGAGTTTGATTCCCGCCTCGAAGACTGCCTGTTCACAATCGTTTTTCATGGTATTCCTCATATGAGCTGGATGATACCGTTTTTGGGCTCCATAGCCTCTCCATGGCGAAGGAGCATATCGATCCCTTCCTTCACCTTCTCCCGCGGGAAGCCCTTGGCGCTGACGGCGTCGATCACCTGATCGATGGCGGCACGCCTGCCCTCGCCACCGATATCGCGGATGGCATCCTTGATGACCCGGACGATATCCCGCTTCTCCTTCGATATTCCCGTCACGACCTTGTCGATATCAAAGGTTCCCGTCCGCGCATCGTATGCGATCTGGCGCAGGCAGGCGTCCACAATGTGGATGACTCGCTCGGCATCGGTCTGCTCGATAGTGTCCGAAAGGCGGATTCGGGCGCTTGCTTCCGCAAGCCGGACGAGCGCTTCCAGCTGGCGGGCGGTTACGGGCACTGGCTTGTTGGGTTCTGCAATACCCCTGAGTTTAAGGTAATAGTTCACGAGCGCTTCCTTTGCTTCGGCAGAGAGCATCGGATAACAGGACCGTTTCGAGTACGCAACGTATTTCCGGAAGAGGGACGGGTCGATGTCCGGCATGACAGGCTTGAGCTGTTCGAGAATATACTCATCGGTAACGCCGGGGATGGGGGTTTTCTTGTGCTGGGCGATGAGTTCCCCCGTACTGTGCGCCTTGAGGATGTGCTCAGCAATGGCAAGGTCACGTTTCTGTTCCGGCTGGTCGGTCATGATAAAGATGAGGTCAAACCGGGAGAGGAGCGATGGCGGCATGTTGATCTGGTCGGAGATGTCGCCGAACATGTCGAATCTCCCGTATTTGGGGTTTGCCGCACCGAGCAGGGCGCACCGGGATTTGAGGGTTGCCGTGATGCCGGCTTTTGCAACGCTGATGGACTGCTGCTCCATTGCCTCGTGCAGCGCGGAGCGGTCCCCCTTCTCCATTTTATCCATCTCATCGACTGCCGCAACACCCATATCTGCGAGCACCAGTGCCCCGGCCTCGAGGGTCCACCGGCCTTCGCCGAACTCGTCCTTGACCGCGGTTGCCGTCAGGCCGGCAGCGGTGGAGGACTGGCCGCTCGTATAGATCGCCCGTGGTGAGAGCTTGACGACATACCGCAGCAGCTGGCTTTTTGCAATGCCCGGGTCGCCAATAAGGAGCACGTGGATATCTCCGCGGAGCCGGCTCCCGTCCGGCATCTCCTTGGCTATCCCCCCGAAGAGCTGGAGGGCGATCGCCTGCTTCACGTCCTCGCTCCCGTAGATCGTGGGAGCAACAGAGTGGGTGATCATCCGGTAGATCATCGGGTCTTTGCTCAGCCTCCGGATCTCGTCCTCCGCTTTCTCGTCAATTTCGACCTCCTCAAACTCTTTCTCCGCGACCTCGATGGAGTTGCATTCGAGAAAGATGTCGAAGACCGTGCTCTTCTCCCCCTTGACAATCCTCTGCATCGACCGGAGGATCCCGTTGATGATGATCCGGTCGCCCGGGGAGACCTTCCCGGAGAGGTCGTCGGTGACATCCACGTCGAGCGTCTGCGGCTGCTCGCCCCCGCGCAGGCCTTCCGGCGATTCCTGGATCCTGAGCTTCTGCGAATCGACGAACTTGGAGCGCTTGGGCATCAGCTCGAGCTTCTTGAAGGTGCAGCCGTCCGTTGCACACCCGTCGGGCTCGATGAACTTCCCGTACTTCTGTTCCTTGTACGTGAAATGGCCCGCCGGGCACCGGAACGCTGCCATGACCACCCGCGGCCGGACCTCCGTCGTCTTCCGGAGGATCCCTTCGACCGACATGAACTTGTTGATATCCTCGGAGCGGATATCGCGGATCAGGGTCTTTTTGGGAAGGTTGACGAACCGGATATTGACGCCGCCCTTTGGCAGCTCCTTCCCGTCCTTGGTCCGGATGAGCTGGTCGCCGGTGATCGCTGCCTCGACATCTTCGAGTACCGACCCGGGATTGTCGAGCAGCTGGTCCGCAAGGGCGATGCCCGCTTTCCCGAACTTTTCGATCTCCCGGTAGTCGATGTACAGGGAACGCCGGTGAGGATACTCGCGGGAGATCTCCAGCAGTTCCTTCTTGTAGCGTGACTTGAGGAGCCGGCTCCAGTCTGCCGCCCGGTCCGTTTCCTTGAGACCCCGCTCCTGCGCCATGGTCAGCTCTCACGCTTTTCCGAGGACACGACAAATCGGGCGATCATGGCTTCGAGCTGGATATCGCTGTTGGCTCCTTCCGAAAGGCGGAAGTCGGCCTCGCCAAGATGATCGATGAGCCGGACCTTGAGCTTCCGGTCGATGTCCATGGAAAGGATCGTCCGGTAGCACTGGTTGATCAGCTCGTTGGGGGCAATGCCCCGCTCGTGCAGGAGATGGGCAAGCAGGGATTCGGCACCATCGAAATCGCCCCTGAGCGACCGGGAGAGGAGGTCATTGATCTCATCCGGCCGTGCAGTCGAGGTGATAGCGTAGATCATCTTCTCGTCAATCGTACTCCGGATGATCGCGGCTCCCTGCAGGGCATTGATTGCCTTGCGCATGTCTCCCTGTGCAATATAGACAATCGCGTCCATTGCCGCGTCTGAGACGGTCAGCTTCTCGTGGGCTGCGATCCGCCGGATCTCTTCCTTTACGGCATCGGCGCCCAGCGGCTTGAACCGGTAAATTGCGCACCTGCTCTGGATGGGATCGATGATCTTGGAGGAATAATTGCAGGAAAGGATGAACCGGCAGGTCTGGGCATAGCTCTCCATGGTCCTGCGGAGTGCAGCCTGCGCATCGGTTGTCAGGGCATCCGCCTCGTCGAGGAAGAGGATCTTGAAACTGGCGGTGCCGAGTGGTTTTGTCCGCGAGAACTCCTTGATCTGGTTGCGGACAACATCGATCCCCCGTTCATCCGAGGCGTTCATCTCACGGAAGTTCACCTGCCAGGAGTCTTTGAAAAATTCCTTTGCCAGCGTCACGGCAGCCGTCGTCTTCCCGACACCCGCACTGCCCGTGAACAGGAGGTGAGGGAGGCTGCCGCTTTTGACATAGGATGACAACCGCTCAACTATCTCGTCCTGCCCGACTATATCCTTCAGCACGGCAGGCCGGTATTTCTCGATCCAGATCGTGTGGCTATCATCCATCGTCATCACTCCTGCATAAACGGAACCGCGGGTCTTACCAGCCGGGCACGCCGGATGAAAAATTCCGTGCCGGCCGGACCTGCTGCAGTACTACTTTTGGGCCGTATGATCTTTTAATGAATGTCATAATCTTTATCATAAGTGTTTTGAAATTACTTTTCATGCATGGAAAACTTTTTTTTATCCTGTTTGCTGTCATCGTGGTGGTCACAGCCCCGGTTGCCGGCAGCCTGACAAAGATAGCGGCCGGCGCTCCTGTGTATATCGGCGAGCAGAACCTGAATATTGCAGCCGGGCTCCAGGGATGCCGTGCTATCGAATGGTACGAGCCGGGGGCCGACCTGACGGGGCCAGCCCAGAAGAACGTTGTCATCATCAAAACCCTTGAAGATTCCAACATCGCCTTCAGGTACACGATCGATCCGGCAATCTATAACGGATACGAAGGGAACTGGTACTGTGCGGGCTGGCGGCCGCTCCGCCCGGTCTTCGAGGTACGGAAGCCGAATCTGACGGTGCGGTTCTGGGATCTTGACAGGGACGAGGATGTCACCGGCAAAACAGTGCCCCAGACTGCCAATATCACCTTCCGGATCGATACCAATCTTGACAAGGCCCTCCAGTACAAGTATCGCCCCGAGATGACCCCTCTCGACTCGTTTTATACGCTGAGCCTGATGGATCCCTCAAACAAGGTTCTCACCACGATTTATACCGGCAGCACCGGGAAGGCTGGTGCCCATGGTATCCTTATCGAAAAGAATCCCCTGATCACCACGACCCCGTATTTCTGGAAGGACGGAAGTTCATGGGACCGGACCTCCCGTGATGCACAGGGTGACGCCATGTACCGTCCCGGATCGTACTCGGTTTTAATAAAACAGAATCTCAACAACATGGAGGCGATGTATTCCGGCCTGTATCCGGATGAGCGGGCCGGCCTTCTGGAATCAACGGCTTCGGTGACATTCACCCGGCCCGAATCTACTGCGGTCCCAACAACCGTGGCCATGGAAAAGACTCCCACAAAGACTGTCGTGGCAACCACATCGGAAACACCCGCGTCCTCACCGGCATCATCAGAAACGACAGCAGAGGGAACAACGGCCCCGGTGAAGACAACCTATGCCCCGTTTCCTCCATGGATTGTCGCTGCCGCGCTTGGACTGGCATGCGCCTGCGCTGCCCGCAACCGCCGGTAATTATCTTTTTTCCGCATGTTCCTGCTCTGGAGAATCCTTCCCGCAACACACTCATTGGAATTTCGAGTGTGACCCTCTGTCCCGGTGGGGAAGGCAGCCTGATGGGAGCAAATCCCCTTGAACCTGTGAGAAGTCATCAGACCACGAGCAGGAGAAGGGAGGCTTCAGCCGACCTTCAACTCCGGTTTCGATCAGTGCATTCGATCCCTCTATACGGCCATGCTCCACGGGGCGAGTGTCGACAGACCCCGAGCACCTGTCGTCCCAATCCGAAAGTATCCCTTGCAGGTTTTCTCCAGGGTCGGTTTTCCCACCAATTTATAGCGGAACCCTCCCAACAATATTCGGAGATCCCCCATGAGAAACCGGATAATCTTTGCCATGCTCCTTTGCATAGTGGTTCCTGGAGCATATGTGTCCGCAGAAAACGCGCAGGAATCCATGAGCGCTGCCGGGGCGCTGTACTCACAGAGCGTCGACCTTGCCAACGAGGGGAAATACCAGGAAGCGCTCGATGCTGCGGACAAGGCCCTTGCAAAGAATGACGCATCGATGACCGGCCTCATCCAGTCAAACCGGGCCGGTATTCTCGTCATGCTCCAGCGGTACGACGAGGCTATTGCTGCTGCCGATGCTGCGATTGGCATCGAGGGCAACCTGACCACGGTCCACTCCATAGCATGGTATAACAAGGGAAATGCCTTCCGCGCGCTCGGAAGAATCCCGGAGGCACAGGAAGCGTATGACCATGCCTACGCACTTGACAGGACACTCGTCCCGCCCGATATGAGTCTTGATGTCACCATTCCGGCCACGGCTGCGACCCCCCTGCCCCGAACCCAGAAATCGCCCCTTTCACCGCTTATTGCTGCCGGTGCATTTGGCCTCTTCTCATGTGCAGCCGCAGTGATACGGCAGAGATAATTTTTTGGAATCTCCACCCATGCATGGCGGAAAAACCGCATCTTTCCCTGTCTTGTCTTCCCGTTCGTGAACGTTTATCCCCGCGGGTTCTCATCCTGCCGGTGGTACTGACTATATCTTGAAGTGGAACCCGGCCAAAGATCTTGTACCATGGAGGGAGCAATCCGTCTCTTTGCCGGTGAGTTCAGCAGCTCGACCCTGACAGTACCGGATGGGGATGACCGGAATGCAGCGTGGGTGGTAACGCCTTCCGGCGGATTCTGCAGGCAGGTGTTCATAGCCGGGGCGCTCGTCGAGGTCCGCGAACAGGGCGGGTTCATTTCCTTCCGGATTGCAGACCCGACCGGGGGATTCGACTGTATCGCCGGGGGGAACAACACACCCCTTGCCGAATCCGTCCGTACGATCCCGCTCCCTTCGTTCGTCTCCGTTTCCGGCCGTGCCCAGCTGTACCGGCGGGATGGGAAACCCGTCGTGACCATACGCCCGGAGCATGTGCAGGTCATCGATCGGCGCACACGCGACCAGTGGGTAATAACGACCGCCCGTGCAACCCTCAGGAGGCTGGAGGCGATGCACGCGGCGCTGAAAGGTAACTGTCCGGATGATCGTATCCGGCAGGCAGTCACCCATTACACCCAGACACCGGAGAAACTGGACGGACTGGCAGGACTGGTTGAGGATGCGCTTGCGAGTGTCCGTCCTGTTGAGGAATCCGCTGCCGCGGCCACCGCTGATCCCCGGGATACAATCATGGAATACCTCAGGACGAAGAGCGGTCCCCGGGGCACGTCTGTCGAGGATATCCTCGGCATGGCCAGGGCGAACGGCATCCCGCAGGAAGCAGCACTTGCCGCTATCGAGTCCCTGATTGTTGACGATGAATGCTATCAGCCCCAGAAGGGTTTTGTCAAACCGTTATGAACCTGGAATTCATCGGTGAGGGCCCGGCGCTTGTCGTCACAGGGGAGGAGCGGCACCTTGTTGTTGCCGATCTCCATTTCGGGATTGAAGCCGATCTCGCCGTGCACGGGCTCCATTTCCGGAGCAGGAGCAGGCCCCGGCTCGAACGGCTGCTGAAGATCATCGACCGGACCGACCCTGACAGCCTTGTCCTGCTGGGCGATATCAAGCACAGCATCCCCTCGCTCACGCGGCAGGAATATTACGAACTGCCCCGCATCCTTGGTACCCTGAGGGACAGGACATCCCTGCACATTTTCCCCGGCAATCATGATATCGGGATAGAACGATATTGCAGCGCGGTCGAGATCTGCCCGAAAGATGGTGCAATCATTGACGGCGTCGGGTATCTCCACGGGCATACGTATCCCTCGCCGTACCTCGGGGGGCACCTTATCATCGCCGGCCACCACCATCCCCTGCTCTCTCTCAACGACGAAGTCGGTTGTTCCCTCCAGTCGCCGGCGTACCTGCGTGCCGGTCTCAATACAGGGGAGCTCGGGCTTCTCGAACCCGATGAGCCGGATCTCCCGACGCGGGTTCTCTTCATGCCATCATTCAACGAGATCGCCGGGTATGATATCCTGCAAATCGTGAGAAACCCCACATCTCCTCTCTCCCGCCATATCCGGCAGGACGATGCCGAGGTCATCCTTGCTGACGGGACATATATCGGCCCGCTGAAATCGGTGATGGACGATGAAAGCAGTTGAAGCGCTGGACCCGAGAGTGCAGGCCTGCATCAGGAAACGCGGTTTCACGGTCCTTTCCGATGCGCAGAAAGAGGCCATCCCGCATATCCTGAATGGAGATCATACCCTCCTGATCGCGCCCACGGGCACCGGCAAGACCGAGAGTGCGATGTTCCCGGTCTTCAACGCGCTCCTTTCCCTGCCGGCCGGGGGCGGTTTCAAAGCTCTCTACATCACCCCGCTGCGCTCGCTGAACCGTGACATCCTCTCCCGGATGCAGTGGTGGTGCAGCGAGCTCGGTCTTACTGTCGGGGTCCGCCATGGCGACACGCCCATGGCCGAGCGGCGCAAGCAGGCGCTCCATGCCCCGGACCTCCTCATCACGACACCGGAAACGGTGCAGGCGCTGTTCATGGGAAAACGGCTCCGGCAGCATCTTGCCGGTGTCCGGTTCGTGATCATTGACGAGATCCACGAGCTTGCCGGCAGCAAGCGCGGTGCCCAGCTCGCGGTTGCTCTTGAACGCCTCCATGTTTACGCCGGGGAGTTCCAGCGGATCGGCCTCTCCGCGACGGTCGGCAACCCGGATGCCATCGCACGGTTCATGTGCGGGAACCGCCCGTTCTCCATTGTCCAGGTTCCGGTTGCCAAGAACCTCCAGATCGAAGTGAAATATGTTGGCGACGATTTCCGGCACCAGACTGAAGTTCTCTCCCGAATGCTGAAACGGGAGGGTTCGACACTGGTGTTTGTCAATACCCGCGTTACTGCTGAAGCGCTGGGCCATGCCCTCTTCGCGGAGGGGGACGTGGAGGTGCACCACGGGTCGCTCTCAAAGGAGGTGCGCATCGATGCCGAGGAGCGGTTCAAGCGGGGTGATATCCATACCCTTATCTGCACGTCCTCGATGGAACTCGGCATCGATATCGGGCGTGTCGATCACGTGATCCAGTTCGGCTCCCCGCGCGAGGTGGCGCGCCTGGTCCAGCGCGTGGGGCGCGCCGGGCACCAGCTGAACACGGTCTCGCGGGGAACGATCCTTGCCACCGGGTTTGACGACCTCCTCGAGTCGCTGGTTATTGCGAACAAGGCAAAGGCCGGCGAGCTCGAGGATGTCGCGACCGAATACAATGCCGCGGATGTTCTTGCAAACCAGGTCGCGGCCATCGCCGTGGAATACGGCGAGATCGAACGCGGGAAGATCCTCGGGATCCTCTCCCGTACATCCCTGTTTGGGGATGCGGGGCCGCTTCTCGAGAATGTCTGCCGGCAGATGGAGGAGCACCGGCTTATCCGCCTTGACGGCAGCAGGATCATCACGACCGCACGCGCACGGCGCTACCTTGCCGGGAACCTCTCGATGATTCATGACGAGCGGAAAGTACCCATCTATGACATGGTCTCCCGCAGGACCGTCGGGACGCTGGACGAATCGTTTGTCGTGGGATGGGTACATACCGGCGTGGTCTTCATCACCAAGGGCCAGCTCTGGCGCGTTCTCGAGATCGCGGACGGCAGGCTTACGGTCGAACCGGCACGCAAGGCGGTCGGCGAACTCCCTTCATGGGAGGGCGAGCAGATCCCGGTCCCGTTCCCGGTTGCACGGGAGGCCGGGCGTATCCGCCGCACACGGCGGTTTGCCGATTATACCAGCGATTCCGCGAATACTGCATATGCCGAATCGTTCCTGTCCGAGATGGACAAAAACCGGTCGCTCGTCCCGACCGACACACTCATCACGCTCGAGAATATCGATGACGGGGTTGTCTGCAATGTCTGTGCCGGCCACAAGGCCAACGAAGCCCTCGGACGGGTCCTCTCGGTCCTCATCTCCGCCCGGTACGGGACCACGGTCGGCCTCGAGCTTGACGCATACCGGTTCCTGCTCCGCCTTCCGTTCGATATCCGGGCAGCGGATGTCAGGGATCTCCTCCTCTCGCTCGATCCTGCACACATGCCCGGCATTATCCGCCTTGCGCTCAAGCGGACCGCCCTCTTCAAGTGGAAACTCGTCCAGATCGCAAAGAAGTTCGGCGCGATCGATCCGGACGCCGACTACGAGAAGATCAGCATCCAGCGCCTGCTCGAGTTCTTCGATAACACCATTGTGCAGCAGGAAGCCTACCGGGAACTCCTGACCGCGTACATGGATATCGGTACTGCCGCATCCATCGTGCAGAAGATACGGGACGGTGAAATCCAGGTTTCTCTCGGCCCGCATTCCCTGATAGGCGCCGGCGGGCTGCTCTCGTCGCGGGACCAGATCCCGCCGCCGACCGCGGACCAGGCGGTTCTTTCAACCCTCAAACGCAGGCTCGACCAGGACGACGTTCTCCTGTGCTGCATGAACTGCCGGGACTGGAAGAGCCACACGGTTGTCTCCCGGGTTCCGGAGCACCCCCAGTGCCCGAAATGCGGGGCGCGCCTGATCGCGGCCCTCAAGCCGTACGAGGAAGAGTCCTGTGCTGTCGTGAAAAAACCCCGGAAGAATGCCGAGGAGCGGGCAGTGGAGCAGCGCCTTCTCCGGAATGCGAACATCGTCCTTTCGAGCGGGAAGAAGGCGGTCATCGCGCTGTCTGCCCGGGGTGTCGGGCCGGAGAACGCATCGCGGATCCTCTCGACCCTGACGGAAGGGGACGCGTTCTACCGCGAGATCCTCAAAGCGGAGCGGACATTCATCCAGACCCACAGGTACTGGACGTGAATTTCCGTGGTCATGCCCGGTTCCCTGTTTTTTCAACACGTGTTATCCTGAGGTATCCGTTTTTTCCCGCAGACCCTGCTGAAAAAATTTCGATCTCGGCAACTGGTTGTTAATAAGGCAGGCGATTGTAGGATAATTATCCTACAATTCGGGTGTACAACCTACAATTTTTTCCCATTCTCCGTCATGGACCTTCCGGCCGATCGATCGGATCGCAATGAAATAATTTCAAACGCGACCTGAGGGTTGATTGAAAATTTTTTTCCGGAGACGGGTTGGTGATGGAAAAACGATCCCGATCAGGTTGAACACTCACTGGAACTGTTAGTTCATCCGGCCTCAGCCTCAGGACCGCTTAGCGGTATGGCGGGCCAGGAGCAGGTTCTGAAAATCGGGCTCTGTGGAAAACCTACTGAGATATCACTTAAAAATTATGATGGAGCCACGGGCGCTCGGGGTCTGTCGACCCTCGCCCCGTGGAGCATTACCTTTTCCGGTATCTAAAAAAATCAATCATGGGTGTCAAGGGGGCTTGCTCCCTTGGGTGGCCTCCCCCTCCGGGGGAGAGATGGGGTCACCTTCACAAATTCCACCAAGCGTTTTATTAAGGATTTCTACAGAGCAGAAAAATGTAATTGAAGCCGTCGCGGGAGCGGGTCGAAAATTCTCTTTGAGAATTTTCACCAGCCAGTCCTTACCGGATGGTCATGGCTGGCTCCCCCGAGGGGACAGCTGAAGGCTGTGGAAAAGATTTTCCTGCGGAAAATCTTCGACTGCGGCGGCACCTGTCCTTGTGGGGGTATGGGGACATCAGCCCCCATCATTGTATCTTCCCATTTCACTTTCACGGGAAATGTTTGTTCAAAAAATGATTACCTCTGTCAGTGTCTGCCATTTTCTGGAGCATCATCGCCGGCGACATAGTTTCTCTGAAGCAGAATGACTCATTTTGGTTTGTCTGAATGTGTTGGAACCGGAATAGTGAGGAAAGAAAATATGAAAAATTACATGATGCTCTCGAGCTTCTGTTCGAGAAAATCGAGGCCTTTCTTGATATCTTCGAGGTTCTTGCCTCCCGTGAGGATGATCTTGCCGGACGAGAAAAGGAGCGCGACGATCTTGGGATCCTTGATCCTGTACACGAGGCCGGGGAACTGCTCGGGTTCGTACTCGATGTTCTCGAGGTTCAGCGTGATGACGACCTTGTTGAGGTTGATATACTTCCCGATATCATAGGAGCAGACGATGTTGGTTATCGCCACTTTCGGCTCTTTGAACGTATCGACACCTGCCGACTTGAGCGACTTGATAATGATAGCAAGGCCGTCAGTCAGGGCTTTCTTGTCGCGGATACCGGTCAGCACAACCTTTCCCGAGGAAAAAATGAGCGATGCAATCTTCGGGTTCTCGATCCGGTATACCGCACCCGGGAACCTCTTGGTATTGAGCTCGCAGCTCTTGATCTTGCCGGACACTTCAGCGAGGTCAATAGAATCGGCAATCACTCCGGAAGCCACGATATTCTCAATCTTTAATGAAGCATACTTCTTGTCTGCCATCCACTATACTATGCAGTGCACCCAATCATAATACTAATGCACAACCTTTATGATATCCGGGACATCCTGTGCTGACGACGATTTTTTGTCCCGGGTTTTTATGGCATGTCCTGCGCCAATCTCCTGTATCATGCGATTGTCTGTCGGCAGAGAGTATGCAGGAGACCGGTTCAGATCACCATATTGAAAAATGAACAGGAGATACACTGTTCCTGATTTCATGAAAAAAAGCGGGCACGATACGGACAGTTACGCCAGGATGTGCGAAAAATTCTCCATCGATATTCCGGAATACTACAACTTCGGGTTTGACGTCATCGATGCATGGGCAAAAAAGGATCGCAACCGGCTTGCCATGATCTGGGTTGATCAGGGCGGGGCTGAGAAGAAATTCAGTTTCCTCGACCTCGCGAACCTGTCGAACAAGGCAGCCAATATCCTCCTGAAGTACAACATCAACAAGGGCGACCGCGTGCTGCTCATGCTTCCCCGGATACCCGAGTGGTGGATCTTTGCCATTGCGCTCATCAAGCTTGGCGCGGTTTTTGCGCCATGCCCGACCATGCTGACCGCCCGGGACATCCGGTACCGGATCAACCGGGGCAGGTTCAGGATGATCATCACCGATGTTGAGAATGCGCCCAAGGTTGAGGAGATCTGCAATGAATGTCCCACGCTCACGAGCCGGTTCCTTGCAGACGGTGAACTGAAGGGGTGGGCAAGTTTCCCGTACGAGCTCCTCTATCCGGCTCCGGTCTCTCACCGCTCGGTGAGCATCCCCGGCAGCCGCAGGACAAAGAGCACCGACCCGATGCTCATCTACTTCACCTCCGGCACCACGGGAGAACCGAAGATGGTGCTCCACAACCACGGTTACCCCCTGGGACATACCGTTACCGCACGGCTCTGGCAGGACGTGAAGCACAACGATCTCCATTTCACGGTCTCCGATACTGGCTGGGCCAAGTGCGCGTGGGGAAAGATCTTCGGCCAGTGGATCGAGGGTGCGTGTATCTTTGTCTACCATTTTACCGGCAAATTCCAGGCAACAGAGGTCCTTCCCCTGCTGGAGAAATACCAGGTCACCACTTTCTGCTGTCCGCCGACCATTTACCGGATGCTGATCCTTGCGGATCTCGGGAAGTTCGACCTCTCCTCCCTGCGCCACTGCACGAGCGCCGGGGAACCGCTCAACCCCGAGGTCATCCGGGTCTGGAAAGAGGGGACCGGCCTCACGATCTGTGAAGGATACGGCCAGACCGAAACCGCCTGCTGCGTTGCCGCATTTCCCTCGGTCGAGCCGCGGCCGGGATCGATGGGCAAGCCCTCGCCCGGCTGGACGATAGAGATCCATGATGATGATGGCAAACCGGTCGGGAACGATGAGGAGGGCAGGCTTGCCATCAGCTGCAACCCGCGTCCCCCGGGACTTTTTGTCGAATATCTCGACAACCCGGAGGAGAACAAGAAGTCCTTTGTCAACGGCTGGTATTATACGGGCGACAAGGTCAGCAGGGACGACGACGGGTATTTCTGGTTTGTCGGGAGGAGCGATGACGTGATCAAGAGCTCCGGGTACCGCATCGGACCGTTCGAGGTTGAGAGCGCCCTGCTCGAGCATCCTGCGGTACAGGAGGCAGCGGTTGTGGGATCGCCCGACCGGATCCGGGGAATGATCGTCAAGGCATTCGTTGTTCTCAAGAAAGGTAACGAACCGTCGGAGTCCCTGATCCGGGACATCAAGAACTATGTCAAAAGGACAACAGCGCCGTACAAGTACCCGCGTGAGATCGAGTTCATCCCCGAGCTCCCCAAGACCATCTCAGGCAAGATCAAACGCAACGAGCTTCGCGCAAAAGAGCTGAGAAAATATACCGGCACGGAGTAATGGCGGGTAATCCCGTCCAGCTTTTTTAATCTGATGCACGGCTACATCCGGTTTCGCCATCATTTTTCTGGTGCACAAACCGATCGCAACACGTATTAAATGCACCACTAAATGGATCTGTATGGTGCGATTTTCTGTTACCATGGATGAAGGACTCACCGGCACGATCGATAAATCGTGTGCGAAAAAGAAGATGTCGAGGTCAGACTGGATCACCGAGGCCTGCACCGCACATCTCACCAAAGGGAGCGGGGCCAGTTCGGTTGGGATGACAACCCTGCCATCGGCCGGCCCGTTCATGTCCCGTGACGATCATAACATCCCGGATTATGACGAGATGTACAGGAATTTCCGCATCGATGTCCCGGAGTATTTCAACTTCGGTTTTGATATCATCGATGCATGGGCGAAAAAGGACCGGAACAAGCTGGCCATGATCTGGGTGAACCAGCAAGGCGCCGAGAAGAAGTTCACGTTCTGGGATCTCATGATCCTCTCCAACCAGATCGTGAACATCATGATCAAGTACGGGATCAACAAGGACGACAAGGTCCTGATCATGCTGCCCCGGGTCCCGGAATGGTGGACCTTCACGCTTGCCCTGATCAAGCGCGGCGCAATCTACTGCCCGGCCCCGACCATGCTCACCCCCAAGGACCTGAAATACCGCATCAATGTTGCAAATATCAAGATGGTCATCACGATGCAGGAGCAGGCGGACAAGATTGACGAGATCGCAAAGGAATGCCCCTCGCTCACCTGCAGGCTGCTCATCGACGGGAAACGATCCGGCTGGATCAGTTACCCGGTCGAGCTCGAGTATCCTGCGCCGGTCTCATCGAAGATCGTGACGCTCCCGGGAACAAAGAAGACGAAGAGTACAGACCCGATGCTCATCTTCTTCACGTCCGGCACGACCGGGGAACCGAAGATGGTGGTTCACGACCACAGTTACCCGCTTGGCCATATCGTGACCGGCCGGTTCTGGCACGACCTGCGCCCGGGCGACCTGCATTTCACGATCTCGGATACCGGCTGGGCAAAGAGCGCGTGGGGGAAGTTCTACGGCCAGTGGATCGAGGGCAGTGCAATCTTCGTGTACGATATCCGGGGCCGGTTCAATGCAACCGAGATCCTCCCGCTCATCGAGAAGTACGGCATCACAACCTTCTGTGTCCCGCCGACGATGTACCGCATGCTGATCCTCGCGGATCTTGACAAGTTTGATTTCTCGGAACTGCGCCACTGCGTCAGTGCGGGCGAACCGCTCAATCCCGAAGTGATCAAGGCGTGGAAGGACGCCACCGGCCTCACCATCTACGAGGGATACGGCCAGACCGAGACCGTCCTGTGTATCGGGACATTCCCGGGAATGAAACCGAAATACGGGTCCATGGGAAAACCTGCACCGGGCTGGCATATCGAGCTTCAGGATGACGACGGCAAGCCGGTCGGGTTGCACGAAGAAGGAAGGATAGCTATCAAAACCAAACCCCGGCCGGTGGGTCTTTTCAAGGAATACATGAACAACGAAGAGGAGAATAAGAAATCGTTTGTCGGTGACTGGTACTATACCGGTGACAAGGCGTACCGGGATGAAGACGGCTATCTCTGGTTCATAGGCCGCGACGACGATGTTATCAAGGCATCCGGGTACCGCATCGGACCCTTCGAGGTTGAGAGCGCCCTGCTTGAGCATCCTGCTGTCCAGGAGTCTGCTGTTGTTGGTTCACCGGACGATATTCGCGGCCTCATTGTCAAGGCATTCATTATCCTCAAGCCCGGTTTCAAGGCATCGGATGCCCTGACACGGGAGATCCAGGATCATGTCAAGAAGGTCACGGCGCCTTACAAGTATCCCCGTGCCATTGAGTATGTCGAATCGCTGCCAAAGACGATCTCGGGCAAGATCCGGAGAAAGGAACTCCGCGAGAACGAGATGAAAAAGGCAGGCGGGGAGAACGCGTCAGCAAAGAAAAAATAAACCGGATCCTCAAAAACGACCGGGAATAGGATATGGTCCTCCCCCCTTACCTTTATTAAATCCGACAGGTAATCTATAGTGGCGCGAGGGTAGCCAAGCCAGGTCAACGGCGATAGGTTCAGGGCCTATTCGTGCAGACGTTCATGGGTTCGAATCCCACCCCTCGCATCTTTTTGTGTTTGCACACGGCTGGACCTCTTTTTTCCATCATGTTCAGGGAGTCGACATCCCATCCTGACACCAAGATACTAGCCTCACGGATTTTTAACTCGGTTACCCGTAAGGGTATCAGTCCACTTTCCGTATCAGAACCTTCTGTCCTTGCCTCACAACGATCTGGAGCCGGATCCCTTTCATTTCAAAGAATTCCGGATAGGTCGCATTCACCATCTCGCCGGCAACGTACCGTGCATCCGGGTCCAGCAGCCATTCACTGAACGGTGTGGCGTTCGCGAGGAAACGCTGCGACACATAATTCTTATCCATATGGAGGAGCAGGCCGAACCAGTATCCCTTGAGTTCCCCGGTTGTGATCGACAGGTTCTGGTACGGGATGTTGTTGTTCCGGAGGTATGTCTCAGCCTTCTGGGCAAATATGGCATCCTCGGGGGTCACCACCGGTTTCTCCTGCACAGGAAATGTCAATGCAGTATAAAGGGAAAAAATCCCGATGAGACCGATGATACCGTACAGTGCAATACTGCGGTGCTTTTCCCCGACACCCCGCCGGACTGCATACAGAACCGGGAGGCTCGCGACAACGGGAAGCAGCAGGACGAGCAGGTACAGGGTTTTCTTCGCATAATATGCCGCGATAATCCCATACTGGCTGAGCAGGAAGAATCCCAGGCATTCAGCGATGACGATACCGCAATAAACGGATATTGCGTTTTTCGTGAAGCCCCTGATGCATTTCAGGGATAGTATCGTGCCGCAGACGATCAGCCCGATAAAAATGAGATTGAATCTCAACAGATCAGGCTCAAGAGCCACACCTTCGTACTGGAGAATGTGGGTCCCAATACTCATCCGCTCGAACGTGAACAGTACGAAAAAGACTGCAGTAAAAAGGGCTGCCGCAAGGTTGAACCGGTCAAAAACTTGTCGTATTTTTTCAGGATTGAGAATTGTAAAGAAGATCAGTGCACAGACCGGTATAACAATGAAAAGCGTGTAGGTGAATATGATCCCTGCGGTCGCTATAATGAATACATATAACCATAACCGTTCCCCCGCCTCGACATGCATAAGGGCAAGGAGGGTGAGGAGGACCAGGAGTTCTCCAAACATCATCGAATAATAAAAATCACCGCAGTACTGGCCGATGTAGTATGACGGGACGGAAAAGACCATGAACGCGCTGACCATGGCAGCCGCATCTGCCATTGCTGAACGCGTTTCATACCAGTCAAGGAACTTCCTGGCAAGAAGGTACACCATGACCGCAAGGATTGCTGCTATGAATGCAGCAAGGACGCCGGTCATGGTCATGAGGGAGAGGCCGGTCATCTTTGCAGATACCGCGGTAAACAACGAGGGCCCGAACGGGTACTGGACCATCTCGCCGAGACCTGATGTGAGAAGGGGCAGTTGTTCGTGGGTGGAAAGAAAATCGATAAGGATGTAATGGTTTGGATAATCCGCGCTCCAGCTTATCGGCAGGAGCGAAGGAGACTTATTGAGCGAGATCCCCAGCGAGAGCAGGAAGACGAGGATCGCCCACGCGGTTGTACGGTAACCCCGCTGGATGATGATCTTTGAACGGGCAGCCCGGCCCAGAAGCGCCAGTTCCGCAATCAGCAGGATGGACAGAGAGAAAACCGAGAGTCTCAGGGATACTGCGTTGAGCAGGTATGCATTGACGCAGAACAGGGAATATGCAACACAGAACAGGACAATGGAAAATTCCATCAGGCTCGTGAAGATACCAGAATTCGATGCCCCGCCGCGGGAATCATCATCCGCCTCGTTTATCCTGCCGTAAACCTCCGCAGCTGGCGAAAGCGAGGGTCCCGCTCTCTTTCTCTTCCCCATATCTTTTACAACGAGTCCGGACGATATATCGTTTTTTGGTTTTCACTCCCGCATTTCATAAAAATGAAGATTCCGGAATATCGTCAGAAAATACCAGGGGTTCGAATGATAGGCTCCCGATCCCGGAGAAAACGGATTTCAAATAACTACCATCGTTGATAGTATTTTATAAAAAGAAAATACATGCGGGTTCTTCATCGATCTGCGACAGGACATCAGTCCTGAAGCAGGAGAAGAACATCCTCAGACTTTCTTCGATGTGTCGCCTTTCATGATCAATTTTACAATGAGGAATATCACCAGCGCGACAATGAGGAAATCGATAACCGCACCAACAAAGTCCCCTACCATGAATTTTACCGGACCTACCTCGAGGACGGCACTTTTCCAGTCTCCTCCGGGTGTAAGGACGGCAATGACCGGCATGATGATATCATTGACCATGGCGGTGACCATCTTCCCTGCTGCTGCACCGATAATAACTGCAATCGCAAGACCGATTACCTGGTAGTTCTTGAGAAATGTCATGAACTCTTCGACGAATCCCTGTGGTGTTGCCATATACTCTTGCCTCCGGAGATTTTCCATGTCTCCTGATTAGCAATTATATAAGTTGTTTATAAAAACATTGCTGTATTCCGGGCATACCTGGGAATACGTTTCTGTCGATCCGGTTCCTGATTTGGAACCGCGATAATATCTTTCCTGCGTTCCTGCCTTTGTACTGGATGAGAACGAAAAACCAAAAATGATTATACCAGGGGTTCGGGCTGCTGGTCGGCGAGGGCCGGGAGTTTCGTGGATTTGACGAGGACTGGTTCGGTCGAGAGGCGTATCTTCTCCATGATCAGGTTCTTGCCGGTCATGGTCAGCGCGAAGATCGGGATAGCCGTCCCGGCCTGGACCAGGGCATTTTTATTGACGGCCTTGCGGATCGTCCGGGATGCACAGGATGTCACAAGATCCGATGATGCAACGAGCATCTCTGCCTCTGCTTTTGAGAGCCCCGTGACATGGACACCGAAGATCAGGGTCTTCGGGTGCACCCTTCGGATCACCTCGGCAGTCTGCGGACGGGCAACGGTGACTGCGATCTTCCGGAATCCCCGTGTGAGGGCGAGCGCAACACCTGCCAGCTGGTCGATAGAGGCCCTGTCCCGGTCGAGCACGAATCCCCCGTTCTTCTCGATCCGGTCCATGACAGCCGGGTACGGGGTTGTCGATACCAGCCCGGACATCCTGCCGCCAATGCCCTGCACCATTGCGGGTTTTGTCGCAACAACCGTTCCCGCACCGTCGCATACCAGCACGACTGCGTCCAGGAGTCCCTTCTGGAGGCCGAAACTGAGCAGTTCGGAGGCCCCGAATCCGACAAACTCGCGCGTGTCCATCACTTCCCGGCCGGGCGTGCACATGCCGAATGCCTTGATCCGGTGCTCGATATTGGCCTTGATCGATTCTTTCTGAATATCCGGGATCGGGAACGCAAACCGCCGGGCAAGCGGGCAGTCCCGTATCACCGGTTCACCTACTTCAACAACCTGGCCGTTCCTGATAACGACCCGGCATTTCCCAATCGCTTCAATAACGTGCTCATCTTTTGTGAGTGTCACGGTCTCACCCTGTACCTGAATATCCGGGTTGCTGGTTCATAAGCATGATCGCCCCTCACCGGCAGGGCCCAACGGCAGGCATATCTGGGTCCGGCAATCACCTTGTACCATGGATTCGGCTGCGCGGTTCCCTGAGATTGATGCAACCCGCGGGATCGCCATCCTGATGATGATCGTTTTCCATACGGTCTTCGATCTCAGTTTCTTTGCTATCGCACCGGTCAATGTGGCAACCGGTTTCTGGCGCTGGTTTGCGATGGCAACCGCCTCGCTGTTCCTCCTCGTAGTCGGTATCTCCCTTGTTGTCAGCCATGCCCGTTTTTCCCGGACACATGACAGGAATGAAGTAACCGGAAAATTCCTGGTTCGCGGGGCCGGCATCTTTACCCTCGGCCTGCTCGTTACTCTTGCGACCTTGCTGTACCTGCGCGAGGGTTTCATCATATTCGGTATCCTGCACCTGATCGGTGTGTCGGTGATGCTCTCGGTACTGTTCTTCAGGTTCGGGAAATACAACATCGTTCTCGGGCTGCCTGTTCTTGCCTGCGGGTTCCTGATCCGGGCTGTCACCGGACCCGTCTGGCTCCTCCCGTTCGGGGTCATGCCGGCATCGTTCTCATCCGTTGATTATACACCGATCTTCCCGTGGTTTGGTATGGTGCTTATCGGCATGGGCATCGGGGAAATCCTGTACTCCGGTGGAATCCGCCGGTTCACACCTCCACAGATTCCGGACTTGGTGATTCGGCCTCCTGCATTCCTTGGCCGGTATTCCCTGATCATCTACCTCGTCCACCAGCCGGTTATCATCCTGCTCCTGGGTGCGGTGACCGGGACAAAGGTATTCTGAAACAGTGATCGTTGCCGGGCGACATCCGGTTTTTCCTGAAAACGGATGAGAATCTGATGGCACATTCGGCATCATGGATTTTCCGGCTCCGGTTTTTCCCGAAAACAGGTTGTATTCTGTGGCCATCAGCGTTCCGGATTTTCCGGCACCGGTTTTGCCCCAGCCCGACCCCCCCTCAGCCTGTTTCTGCGTTCTATGACGTAAAAATAGAAGTTTTCCACGCGAAGGACAGGGGGGTCGGGCAGGGGCAATCTGTTTTTCATTGCCCGGATGATCAGAAAAATTCCGGTCAGAGGCCCGGAATGGAATAGGTATCAGCCGTAATATCCCTGCAATTCATCCACGTTTCGGATGTACGGCAGATCCGGAACCGGATATTTGTCCCTGCCCGACCCCCCCATAAGGATCTCTGCCCGTCCTGCACCCGGATGGAACAGACAATCTTTCTATCCTGCCTCCGGGTGCAAGGATATCCGGTTCTGAAAAGGATTAGGTCGCCGCAACAGTGCCGATGCTGTTCCCTGACCGGGAAAAAAACCTATTTACCTCCGTATACTGATGTTAATTGTTCAGCCAGAACCGGAAATACCATGTCCCTGCTCCACTCACTGACCATCCTTCTCCTTGTCATCGGACTCGTCTGTTCTGCCGGGTGTTCGGAATTATCCGGTGCAGGGAACCGGATACCCGGTGAATCCGCGTCCGGACCAACAGGCCGGCAGACTATCGCACAGCCGGAGGACACTGCACGGATGATCCGGATGGAAACTGACCTCTATACAACCGGCGATATTGTAGAATTTGTCATCACCAATGAAAAATCCGGGGACCTCTCCTGCAGGCACGATCCGCCGATGTTCTCAGTCCGGTACCAGAAGGATACCGGCCAGTGGGTGACCCGGATGGGGGATGAGAACCCGCCACCCGGCAACACCACGACTATCGGGCCCGGCAAATCCACCGAACCATACCGTTTCATCACAACCGGATGGGCCCCCGGGCGATACCGTATCGTCACCGACTGCGACGTGTCCCGGGATATTTTGATCCGTGCGGTCCCCGGAACAACACCCTCCGGATCTTCCTGCCCGCCCGGCACAAACACATCCCCGTTTATCCGGGTGGCAGCGGTCAGCGACCAGCGGGCAGGGGAACCATTTGCCATCACCGGGACAACGAACCTTCCCGCCGGTGAGGAACTCCGGTATTCCATCTTTGCCCTCCTCCCGCTGACAGGCAACGTTACCTCGGCAAAACTTGTCTCGTCCACGACGACCGTTGCTTCAGGTACCTGCGGGGTTAATACCTGGTCCGTGAACGGCATCATCAATGTTCCCGGTGAATATTTCATCGGGATCTCCAACAGCGGCAACACGATCTCGGCAGTCAAGCGTTTCACCGTTCTTGAAAAAACAGCACCGGCCGAATCGGTAACGCTTCCCGAACGGACCGGAGCACCCGGGATAATGACCGGTTGCTCCCCTGCGGATCCCCAACTCCGTCATCCCGTCGTAATGCCTGGATAAAAACATCCGATCTCAACAACGGCTCCGACAATAAAACGTATTATGGATTCTCTCAAACATAAGAGCGGAAACACATGAAGGAAGCACTCCTCGTCATCGATGTCCAGAATGAATATTTTACCGGCAAACTTCCCGTTTCGTACCCTGACGGGAGCCTTGACAACATCCTCCGGGCAATGGACTGGGCACACGACGGACGCGTACCGGTGGTCGTGATCCAGCATACCAATGCGGCACCGGAAGCAGTCACGTTCCGCAAAGGGACGCACGGGTGGGAACTCCATGACGAGGTAAAGCGCCGGCACGCGGATCTCGTGTGCGAAAAAACCCTGCCGGGCAGTTTTACCGGCACCATCCTTGAGAGCTGGCTCAAGGAACGATCGATATCAACGGTCACCATCGCCGGCTACATGACCCAGATGTGCTGCGACACCACGGCACGGCAGGCATTCCACCGGAACTATGCCGTGAACTTTCTCTCCGATGCAACCGGCACCCTGCTCATCTCCAACAAGGCCGGCACGATCGGTGCTGCCGATCTCCACCTGGCAACCCTTGTCACCCAGCAGCAGAGGTTTGCCCGCGTCCTGACCACGGCCGAGTGGATCATGGAGTTCTGAACGGCTGAAACGGATTATCGGGCCCGCATCACCATGAAAAAAACCTGAATGCGATATACGAATACCAGCGATCGAACCTGAATTGTCATGCTCTGGGTCTTTCTTGCCATAATTGGCGCTATCGCGAATGCTGGGTATTTCATTATCATCAAGAACAACATCGCGACACGCAATCCCTGGATCCTGAATGCGATTGGTCTTTTCCTGGCAGGTATCCTTCTCCTCTGCATAACGGCACTCAATGGATTCCCTGCAATCGGCCCGGATTATGCGGGTGCCGTCATCATCTCCGGCATCCTCAACATCATCGGCCTTTCCCTCATCTTCCGCGCAATGGAATCGTCCGACCTCTCCCTGTCCATGCCCATGCTCTCGTTCACGCCCGTCTTCCTGATCGGCACATCGTACCTGCTCCTGAACGAAGTTCCTTCGATGGCGGGGATCCTTGGCATCTGCATTATCGTGAGCGGTTCGTATGTTCTCAACATCTCTGCAGAGCACGAATATATCCTTGATCCGGTACGTTCGATGGTGCAGAACCGGGGCAGCTGGTTCATGCTCATCGTCGCCCTCCTGTTCGCGGCATCGATCAACTACGACAAGATCGCGATGCTCAATTCAGACCCGGTCTTCGGGATGGCATTCACCCTCCTTATCATCAGCGGTGCGTTCTCCCTGTCCTTGGTTATCCCCCGGCAATGGGGGGGAGACCGCTCTTTTCTCCCTCCGGGATGGAACCCGGTTGCTCCTGTTACCCCCCCGGTTCCGGAAGCTCCCTTCCGCTCGTATCTGGTCCCCGCGGTTCTTATCGGGATCGCGGCTGTTGCAGAATCCATCTCGATCAATATGGCCTATACGCTGCAGATCGCACCGTATGTCATTGCTCTCAAACGTCTCAGTATCATCTTCATGGTCCTGTACGGGACCATCATCTGCGCCGAACATGAGATCCGGACGCGTATCCTGGGTTCGGTGCTGATGGTCGGCGGGGCCGTGATCATCCTCATCTTCGCCTGAACCGGGAAAAGCGGGAATCGTCTATCCGGTAAACAGCGGCACGTCCCTGAACGCCACGCCGTCAAACAACCCGCGGTCGGTGATGCGGAGCGTGGGGATGACCGTGAGGGCGAGGAACGAGAGGTACATGAACGGGTCAGGAATTCCGCCCATCAGGCCGGTTGTCCGGTTCAGGTCCGCGAGACGTGCAACCACCTGGGGATACGGAAGGGCCGACATCAGGCCGGCACAGTCGAGCGGGAGGATCGTCCGGGTATTTCCCCTGACCGCGACCATTGCGCCCCGGGCTTTTATGACTTCGTCGATGGCCCAGAGGATCTCTGGATCGCTTGTCCCGACAGCCACGATATTATGGGTGTCGTGGGAGATACTGGACGCGATCGCCCCGCCGGAAAAACCGAACCCGCGGACCAGCCCGACACCACAGGAGCCCGGCCGGTACCGGTTCACGACAACCACTTTCAGGAGGTCCCGCTTCAGATCCGGGACTGCCTGCCCATCGATGTCGTACTCGAGCGCTTCCGTGATGATCTGGCTGGGGACGAGGCCAATCACCCGGGCTGTTCCGGACCCGGTGATCCGGATTTTGTCTGCGGACGGCGTTGAGCAGCCAAACGATTCCGGCGGAACCTCCGGTTCTGACGGTTTCGTTTCCATAACCTCCGTTCCGCGCAGGAAAACCTTCCTGACAGTGAACCTGTGAGGGTCGTCGATGACACAGAAGTCTGCGCGCCGCCCCGGCACGAGCGCCCCGCGATCGTAAAGGCCGAAGCGTTCGGCCGGGGAGAGCGTCGCCATCCGGATTGCGAGTTCGGGGGAGAGGCCGCATGCAATCGCCCGCCGGATACACCGGTCGATATGCCCGCTCTCAGCAAGCAGGTCGGCATGGCAGTCGTCGGTGGCAAAACAACACCGCGGGACCGTTGCCGGGCTGACGAGCGGTAGGAGCGCTGCAATGTTCCGCTCCGTGGATCCTTCCCGGATAAAAATATACATGCCTTTTTCCAGTTTCTCCTTTGCCTCGGCAAGCGTCGTACATTCGTGATCGCTCTGGAGCCCGGCAAGGACATAGGCATTGAGATCCTTCCCGGCAAGGAGCGGGGCGTGGCCATCGCGGACGGGCGAGAGCTTCAGTTTTTCACCAATTGCGGGATCCCCGGCAAGGACGCCCGGCACGTTCATCATCTCCGCGAGCCCGAGGATTCCGTCCCGCCCGGCAAACGGCCGGAGATCGGCAGCTTCCAGCATGGCGCCCCCCACCTCCGTCGGGGTTGCAGGGACACACGACGGGAGCATGTACAGGATATCGGCCGCTGCACCGACCCGTTCCCTGAGCATGAATTCAATCCCTGCGGCCCCGGCAACATTTGCGATCTCGTGCGGGTCAGCCACGACTGTCGTGGTTCCGTGCCGGGCAACAAGCCGGGCATATTCGCGGGGTGTCAGGAGTGAACTCTCGATATGCACATGGGCATCGATCAGGCCCGGGACGATATACATCCCGCTGAAGTCATACTCCTTCTTCCCGGTATAGTCCCCGATTCCAAGGACAATACCGTTACTGATGGCAAGCGTGCCCGTCTCCCAGGTGCAGGTAAAAGGATTGAATATCCGAGCATTCCTGCAGACACTGTCAGCGGGCGCCATGCCTCGGGCTGCATCGAGAATGTCTTTTCTGAACGTCTCCATTGTCAGGTCACCACGATATCGCGGATTGTCGCTGCCTTCCGCTCTCCGTCCTGGATAAGGTAGAAGTACAGTTTGTACTGCCCGGGACCGAGCGGTGCGGGTATGAATACCCGGTTCACTCCAGCCTTCAGGTTCAGCGGGGCATAGTATGCCCCGGTCTCTTCCTGCTGGTTGTTGCTGATCCGGTAGACGGTGACCTGAATATATCCTTCGGAAGGAGCCCCGTCATGCGTCACGGTCAGTGTCAGCCCGTTACCGGACCATGCGACATCGCCAAAGGTTGTTGAAACGCATGCAGCAGAACAGATGGCAAGGAACACCATGCCGGAGAATACCAGGAATCCGTGGCTGCCGGTGGTCATCATTCAGATGTCAGACCACGGGACGATAAAACTATGGCATCACCGGCCAGTACCGGGTAAACGCTTGGAAAAAGGTTGATCCGTTTTTGGAACGGGAGATGGTTGTCCCGTCAGCACCGGAACTTCGCTACTTCGTGGGATACTTTCTCTGCGATCTGGTTGATATTGCCAACAACATGCGTGATCTGGTCGACTGCCGCGCTCGACTCCTCGGTGGCAGCGGCTGAATCCTGGGCTTCCTTTGAACTCTTTTCGACAAGGTTCAATACCTCGCTGACGCTTGCCGCCACCTCCTCGATGGATGCAGCCTGTTCTTCGGCCGCCGCCGCCACTTCGGTGACATGCTGGCTTATCTTGTCGATCGAATCTGCAATCAGGTTGAAACTGGAGATCGTCTCCTGGAGCGCCAGGCTGCCATCCCTGACCCCCTGGTTCGATGAACGGACGGCCTCGACGGCCAGGTTGGTCTTGGTCTGGAGCGTTTCGATCATGCCGGAGATCCGCTCGGCAGATGCGCGGGACTCGACCGCAAGCGATTTTACTTCCGTTGCAACGACGGCAAACCCGCGTCCTGCTTCGCCGGCCCGTGCAGCTTCGATTGCAGCGTTGAGTGCAAGCAGGTTGGTCTGGTTTGCAAGGTCGGTGATGAGGTTGACGATCTCGCTGATCTTATCCATCTGGTCCTTGATCTCGCTAATGATCTGGTTGACTTCACCGGAGGACCGGGTGATACCCTGCATGCCCTGCTCTGTCTTCTTGGCGAGCTCCATTCCGTTCCTGCTGTATCCGGTCGTGTCCGTCACGATCTGTGCAACGGATTCGGATTTCAGCGCAACCTCCTGGATGGCCTTGGAGAGATCGTCCATTGCCTGCTGGACCTGCTGCATCCCCCGCGTCGTCTTGTCAGCATTCTGGCTGACACTCGAGGCATTGATCGCACACTGATTGGATCCTGCCGATACTTCCTGGATGCTCGCGTTTGCCTCCTCTGTATTGGCGGCGAGGTTTGTCACCTGCTGGTTGATCGATATCATCGAAGCGGAGATGTCGGTTCCGATCCGGTCCAGGGACTCACGGAATTTCTTGAAATCACCCCGGACCTTGACCTTTTCATCGAACCGTGCCGTGAAGTTGCCTTCAGCATACTCACCGGCTACCCGGATACCTTCGTTGAGAGGAATGACGACATTTTCAAAGGTCTTGTTGATACCTGCGATGATCTCCCAGTATCCTCCCTTGAACCTGCTGGCATCGCCGCGGACGGAGAGCTTTCCCTCGACTGCCGCGATCGAGAGCTTGTTCGATTCGGCGATGAGGGCACGCAGGGTGTCGGTCATGGTCTTGAGCGCCGGGACGATCTCATCCCGGGGGTCCCGTGCCTTGAGATCCCGGCTCAGGTCCCCGTCTGCGATCATCTTCATAGTCCCGATGACATATTTCTGGAGGTCGTTTGAGAACTTGTCCATCTCTTCAGCCATCTGGCCGATCTCGTCCTTCCGGTTGAGGCCGATACGCTCGCCGAGATGGCCCATGTGGATCTCGTGGATGTTTGCAGAGACCTTCCTAATGGGAGCGCTTATGCTTTCGGTCATCACAACGCCCATCGCGGCGGATGCGATGATACCCGCAATGCTCACGATCAGGATAGTCGTGTACCCCGATCCTGCAGCGCCTGCGGTACCCATACTGCTGAATCCCAGAATCGCAATAATGAGAAAAATTACTGTTAAGAGGAGATAGGATCCAAGAATCTTTCTCCCCAGTGGCATGTTGTCGATACTTTCCATTGGATCAAACCTGCTTGTTTTTTTTTTACCTGTGATTTTTCGTACCTGCTGAAATCAGGTACCATTGTTTTTCGGCGGATCAGGGATCGTATCCCATCACCTCCGCCGTTTTTTCACTTTTTCTTCTCCATGATGCTCATCGCCTGGCGGATATCAATCCAGATGATAAGCTCGCTGACCTCGTTCTCTCTGTCCTTTGACCTTTTCTTGATGATACCGACGATAGCATCATCTTCTTCGGCCCCGGCCGTTGAAGTCTTGTCGACATCCTCCTCCTCAAAGGTCGAGACCGCGAGTACGTCGTCGACGAGGATCCCGGTCTTGACCCCGGTCAGCTTCTCATCAAGGACGATGAAACGGCCGTCTTCATCTTTCCGGGAGGCATCAATGGGTATATGGAGCCGGTCCTTGAGATCCACGATCGTGGTTATCTCGCCCCGGAGATCGATGATGCCCTTGATGCAGGACGCCGTGTTGGGCAGCTGGGTAATCGGCGTGTATTCTACAACTTCGCGGACATCGAACAGGTCGATGGCGAAGTGCTCCCTGCCGAGGAGGAACTCCAGCACCTGGAATGTCTTTCCTGCCGTTTTTGCGCTGGTTGTTCCTGGTACCGGAGCCGCGGTGGCCGGGTTTTTCATGATCTGCTGACCTGCTGTTGTCATACCTGAACCCTCTCCCTCTCCGGTTCACTTGAAACTGTTGATCTCTTTCTTCACGCTGTCGACGATGACGGTCACATTGCCAATGACCTTGCTGATCTGCTCGATCGCGGCGGATGATTCTTCGCTTGCAGCCGCAGCATCTGTGGATTCCTTGGCAGTGTTCTGCATCAGACCGTTGACCTCGTTCACGCTCGCGGTGATCTCTTCGACAGAGGCAGCCTGCTCCTGCGTTGCGGATGCAACATCCCCGACATTCCGCGATATCTGTTCGATGGAATCCGCGATCCGGGTAAAGCTCGCAATCGTGTTCTGGAGGGCAGCGCTCCCTTCCCTGACGCCTGCAGTCGATGCAGATACCGCATCAACGGCACTGTTGGTCTGGGCCTGGAGTTTCTCGATCATGTCCGCGATCCGCTCTGCGGATGCACGGGACTCGACCGCGAGTGATTTCACTTCAGATGCCACGACAGCGAATCCGCGTCCTGCGTCACCCGCGCGGGCTGCTTCGATTGCCGCGTTGAGCGCCAGCAGGTTGGTCTGGTTGGCGAGGTCCGTGATCAGGCTGACGATCTCGGAGATCTTGTCCATCTGGCCCTTTATCTCGAGGATGATCTGGTTCACGTCATTCGATGACTTCGTGATACCCTGCATACCGGTCTCGGTCTTCTTGGCAAGTTCCATGCCCTCACGGCTGTAGTCCGAGGTGTCGTGGACGATCTTTGCTGTCGACTCTGCCCTGGTCGCCACGTCCTGGATGGTGCGGGACAGGTCTTCCATTGCCTTCTGGACCTGCATCACCGATTCCAGGGATTTCTCGACATTAACGCTGACCGCGGTCGCGTTCTTCGCTACCTGCCCGGCACCGGCCGAGACCTCTTCGACGTTGGCGTTGGCCTGTTCCGTGCCGTTCTGGATCTTGCCCATCTCGCCGTTGATGAATGCAAGTGCGTCATCGATCCGCTTCTGTGCCTGCCGTGCGGCTTCACGGATGTCCGTGAGATCCGTGAAGAACTCCATGGCCCCGATCGCGTTGCCGCTCCCGTCCAGGATCGGTACGCCGGAATACGCGATATCGTGTTTCTTCCCGGTCCTGGGGGAAGCTACCGTCTCGGAGGATGTCATCCTGCCGGAGATCATGCACTGGCCGGAGGCACACTTCTGCGTGCGGCATTCCGGCGTTTTAAAGTGGTCGTAGCACCTGGATCCGAGCATCTCGGCCGGGCTTGAGCCGGCCATGGCTGCCGAGGCTTTGTTGGCATAGAGGATGGTGAAGTCCTTGCTGATGATGAATGCCGGGACTGGTATGGCATCGAGATGGCCGACGACCGCGTTGATGGTGCTGTTGAGTCCCTGGATCATCGTTGCATATCCGCCCTCGAACTTCCCGGCATCTCCGCGTGCAGTCAGTTTACCCTGGACGGCTGCGGTGCTGATGGAGGTAATTTCGTCGCTGAAACGCTGGATGTTATTTACAACCCCGGTGAATGCCTCCGAGACCTCGCCGATCTCGTCACCTCCGCTCACCATCCGCTCGTTCTTGTCGATCTCCATTGCCGCACCCGAGAAGTCCCCGGCCATCACCTTCCGTCCAAGTGTGACAAGGTCCCCCATCCTTCGGGCAATGGAATTGCCAAAGCGCAGGGCAATGAACGATCCGGCGCCGATGCTGAGCACAAGGATGATAATGATCATATTCCGCAGGTTGTCGACCGGCCCGCTGAAGTCCGACGGATCAACACGGGCTACGATCAGCCAGTCGAGAGGTGCGAAATACGTATAATACGCGACCGCGTTCTTTCCCTGCCAGATATAGGTGATGCGGTCGGTGTTTTCCTTGACTTTCTCCTTGTTGGCGATGATGGTCTTGATGAAGTCCTCGTTCCCGAGATTCTGTCCCTGCGATGTGGGGTGGATGAGGAGGTCGCCCTTGCTGTTCATGACATAGAGGTACCCGCTCGCCCCCAGTTTTGCACCGAGAATTTCCTTTTTCAGCGGTCCGTAGACATTGTCTTCAGGAACACCAACAAAGAGGATACCGATGATCTCGTTGTTGGCGTTCCTTATCGGCTCGTAGGCTACGACGTATTTCTTTCCGACAACGTCAGCAGTGCCATAGTAGGTCTGCCCTTTGGTGATGACAACATCGTACACGGCGCTTGAAATCTCGGTTCCGATTGCACGCTTGCCGTCAGCACCAATGACATTTGTTGAAACGCGGATGGCTTTGCCATCGACTTTCTGGAATACCGTAGCCTTGCTGCCCATGTCATTCTCGATAGAATCCACGACCTGGAAATTATCATTGACTATATGGCTGCCATACGCAATCTTGCCCCCGGTAATGGAGGGTGTGCCATATGCGGTAAAACGGTTCCGCAGCAGGTTGAGATCGCCGTCAAGTTTGGTTTTTGACAGGTCGTAGGAGTTGGAGGTCATCGCCCTGACATCGTTCACCTGCGTGTTCAGGGTCATGTCGAGCTGGTCGTTGATTGCGTTGCTGGCCGTGAAGTATGCCACGGTCCCGATGATCAGGGTGGGGACAATGACAAGGATAAGGCAGATGATCAGGATCTTTGTCCCGATCTTCATGCGATTGAATCTGTCGGTTAATTCGCTCATTATTTTTCCTCGTTGTGGTTTTCCGAAATAGGGAGATTACCCCGCTGTGTCCAGGTTTTTACCCCTGTCCGATATCCGCCAGGAGATGGCGGATGTCGATCCAGATGATCAGCTCGTTCCTCTCCTGCTCTTTCTCCTTCAGTTTCTTCTTGATGATGCCGAGGATTGCTGCATCATCCTTTGCTCCGGAAGCCGAAGTGGAATCGATGTCTCCATGCTCGAACGTGGAAACGGCGAGCACATCATCAACAAGGATGCCGGTCTTGGCTTTCGTGAGTTTCTCGTCAAGGACAATGATCCGGCTGTTCTCGATCGGCTGGCTGGATTTTTCAACGATGTTCAGGCGTTCCTTGAGATCTATGATGGTCGTGATCTCGCCCCTGAGGTCGATAATACCCTTCATATAGGACGGGGTATTGGGAAGCTGGGTGATGGAGGTATATTCCACCACTTCCCGCACATCGAACAGATCGACTGCATAGTGCTCCTTTCCGAGGAGAAACTCGACAACCTGGAGTTTTCCGCCCGTTCGGCTTCCGGTTTTTCCGGGCACTGCCTGTTCCGCCGGTACGACCGGGGCAGGCCCGGCCGGAGTGGCTGAATCCCCTTTATCACCTGTACTTTTTGTCATGGGTATACCCTCAGCGTCTCAGCATTTGAACCGCGAGACTTCCTTTGTCACCTTGTCGACGATAGTGTTGACGTTGGCCACGACCTTGGTGATCTGGTCGATGGCTGCGCTTGACTCCTCGCTTGCTGCGGCAGCATCGGTTGCCTCCCGCGTGGTGTTCTGCATGAGGCCGCCTACTTCATTGACACTGGCCGTGACCTCCTCAACCGATGCAGCCTGCTCTTCTGCGGCTGCAGCAACGTCACTCACGTTCTGGCTGATCTTGTCGATGGATGTTACGATGTTGTTGAAGCTCGTCAGTGTCTCATGGAGTGCGGCACTCCCTTCCTTGACACCGGTATTTGCAGCCGAGACGGCGTCGACGGCACTCAGGGTCTGCTTCTGGAGGTTATCGATCATCTCCGATATCCGCTCGGCTGATGCTCGGGACTCGACCGCGAGCGACTTGACTTCAGTCGCGACAACCGCAAACCCGCGGCCGGCATCACCTGCACGGGCCGCTTCGATTGCCGCATTGAGCGCGAGCAGGTTTGTCTGGTTGGCAAGGTCAGTGATGAGATTGACGATCTCGCTGATCTTGTCCATCTGGGCCTTGATCTCGAGGATGATCTGGTTGACATCATTCGAGGACTTGGTGATGCCCTGCATGCCCTGCTCGGTCTTCCGGGCGAGTTCCATTCCCTCGCGGCTGTAGTTGGTCGTGTCCTGCACGATCTTTGCAACCAGCTCTGATTTGGTTGCAACGTCCTGGATGGTGCGGGAGAGGTCTTCCATGGCCTTCTGCACCTGTTCGACGCCCTGCGTCGCCTTCTCGGCATTCACGGAAACGCCGCTTGCGTTCTTCGCCACCTGCGCTGAACCGGCCGAGACCTCTTCGACACTTGCATTCGCTTCTTCCGCGCTTGCCGCAAGGTCGCCGACCTGCTGGTTGATGATGGTGAGTGCTTTCGAGACCTGGATTCCAACGTTGTTGAGCGCTTCCTTGAACTTAACGAAGTCGCCCTGCACGTTCAGTTTCTCGTCAACCCGTGCGGTGAAGTTGCCCTGTGCATATTCGCCGGATACCCTCATGGCCTCGTTGACCGGGGCAACCACGCCATCGAGCGTCTGGTTGATCCCTACGATGACCTCCCGGTATCCTCCCTTGAACTTGTCAGCATTGCCACGTGTCGAGAGCTGGCCGGCAACTGCGGCCTTGGAGAGCATGCCGGCTTCGGAGACAAGCGCCCGGAGCGAGTTCGTTGTGGTCATGAGAGCGGGGGTAATCTCGTCCTGAATATCTTTTGCTTTTAATTCAGTTGAGAGGTCCCCGTCTGCAATCTTTTTCATCGTGCCGATGACGTTGTTCTGGAGGTCGTCCGAGAACTGGTCCATAACTGCAGCCATCTCGCCTATCTCATCCTTGCGGGAGAGCTTCAGACGGTTGCCAAGATGCCCGTTACTCAGTTCCTTCAGGTTCTTTCCGACCTGTTCGATCGGTGCCGTGATGCTCCTTGCCATATAGAGAGCAACGCCGATCCCGATCAGGATGCCGGCGATGGACAGGATTGCCATATAGAGCGCTGCTGCTGCTGCGGCATCGCCCGATGCCTTGTTCAGTGCAGCGGCATTATCCTGGTTGAGCTTGATGATCTCCTTGTAGGCAGCAACAGCATTCGTGCGGGAGGTGATTAATGGAGATCCTGCCGCGAGCTGTGCATCGACTGTCTTCATATCGTTGGCATCTGCGGCCTTGATTGTCTTGTCGTACTCCGTGATGAACGTGGCATAATTTGTCTCGAACGAATTCAGGGCCGCTTTGTCCTTGTCGGTGAGATCCAGGTTGCTGTAACTATCTATGTTAGCCCTGATGCTCGCTTTCAGACCGTCAATGGTCGTAGTGGCAGCAGATCGTGCGGCCGGTACGTAGATATACCGGTATATCTCTGCACGCATCTGCTGGAAATCTGCACTCACAAGACCCATTTTATCGATAGCGGCAAGGTTCGTCTCGTACATCACTTTGGAACGCGATGCCGCGTCCTGGGCGCTCATGTATCCGTACGCGGCGATCATAGCCATGATAAGCAGGACTATCACAAAACCGCCGATCAGTTTCTTCCCGATTTTCATGTCATCAATGAAACTCATACACACCCTCACATCTGTCTCTCGTACCGGGGCTCAGGGCACCGGCAATCCCCTGAACAGGTGTCACACACACCGCCCGTTCTTCCCGTTCTCTTCAGCGAGCACACCCCACATCCCATATTTCATCATCATATATGCTCATTAAAGAGTCAAGGGTAACATAGACTTACGTTGGCCATCGTATATAAATGTTCGGCCAACACTCATCAAAAGCAATGTTTATTAATGTTGAGCAATAATGATGAATACTTACGTAGGAATGGATTCTCCACGAATACATTCCATCGAGTGTTCAGGACGTAGATTCATGGTGCGCGAAGAGGAAACCAAACGGATTATTGATCTGCTGGTAAAGAACCCGTCCGGTCTCACCATTGAACAGGTTTCACGGCAGCTTTCCATCAACAGGACAACTGCGGCAAAATACCTGAACTTCCTGATCGCATCCGGGCAGATCAAGAAGCGGAATCTGGGGCCGGCCAAGATCTTCACGTTCGTGCCCCGGCTCCCCATGTCCAATTTTCTGAACCTCTGGCAGGATGGTATCGTCATACTCACATACGATCTTACCATCCAGCAGATCAATAATGTCCTCATCTCTCTTTTGTCACTGAACCGTGACGAGATTATGGATAAACCGGTTGACAAGTCACCGTTTGGCAGGTATATTGACGAGGCCGCACTGGATCTCCTCATGAAAGCCCGCGACGGGCAGGAGGAGTCGTATCTCACAAAGCTGGTGATAAACAACCGTGAAGAAAAGTTCCGGCTGAAGATGATCCCGCTGACGCTCGAACAGGGCGGCAGGGGGGTTGGCCTGATCTTCGAACAGCTCCCTCACCTTCCCGAAAACGACACGGAAGCCCGGTTGCAGGAGCATGCCGGAGATGCCGGCACGATGCCGGAGATGACCGATCTCGAGCGCAGGGCAGCCGAGCACCGGAAAGTGGAGAAGGCACTGGTCGAATCAGAAGCCAAATACCGGGCACTGGTGGAGAATATCTCGGAAGTTATCTTCACACTGAATGACCGGGACCTGATAACGTACGTGAGCCCCTCAATCCGGAACCTTGCCGGGTATGCCCCATCGGACCTTATGGGCAAACGGATCCAGGAGTTCATTTATGCAGAGGACGCGGTGCCATTCGAGACCGGGCTCGATCTGGCCCGCCGGGGTGTTGCAGGGCCCTTTGAGTTCAGGCTGATAACCCAGAATTCGTCCGTTATCTGGGTCCAGGTCTCCGGCAAGTCCCTTTCCGACAAGCCCGGCAGGGGCGGTTTCCATGGAGTCATTGCCGATATTCATGAACGGAAACGGGTCGAGGATGCCCTCAGGCATGCCACCCGTCAGATAATCCTCTTAAACAGCATCACCCGCCATGATATCCTGAACGGCCTGACAAAACTGCAGGGGTCCCTTGAAATTATCAGGAACGAGCCCCAGACTGACAAACTGATCCATTTCATAGACCTGCAGGAAAAGACCATTGCGCAGATCCAGCACCAGATCAATTTCACGCGCTATTACCAGAATATCGGTGTCCGTCCTCCAAAGTGGAAGGACATCGGCGAAAGGTTCCTTGCGGCAGCAGCGACGCTCCCCCTGGGGAGCATTGCTATCACTGCCGACGTAAAAAATACCGAAGTCTTCAGCGACGATCTCATTGAACGGGTCTTTGCCAACCTGATCGAGAACACGCTGGAGCACGGTGTCAGGGCAACGAGCATCCGGTTCTATTCCCAGATGCAGGGGAAGGACCTGGTGCTCGTGTATCAGGATGACGGGGTTGGGATCCCCCGGGAAGAGAAGGAACTGGTCTTCGAGCACACACGGCAGGGCCGTATCAGCTACGGCCTGTTCTTCTCCCGCGAGGTGCTTGCGATAACCGGTCTCTCGATACGGGAGACCGGCGAGCCTGGAAAAGGAGTGCGCTTTGAAATCCTGGTACCGGACGGGTTATTCCGGAAGATGTGAGAACGTATCTGAATATACTGAACACGGGGTGTCATTATGGAGGCAGACAGCAGCTCAAATGCAAGCGGGTGCATGAAAGGGGATTCAGCAGAAGTACTGGAGTTTTCCATGGGGGCGGAGAATTACGCGCTGGACATCAATATCGTCCGCGAGATTGTCGAGATGATGCCTATCACGGTCATCCCCCGGGCACCGGTCCATATTACCGGTGTTATCAATCTCCGCGGTGAGATCGTGAATATCGTCAACCTGAACACGTTTCTGAAAATCCCGGCCAGGCCGATAACAAAGGACCAGAAGATTATTGTCCTGATGCCCGAAGCGGCCGGGGGAAACAATGTCGGCATGATTGTCGATAACGTGAGCAGCGTAACCGAGATCTCCGCATCACAGGTTGACTGCATGACTGACAGCATCGCGGGAAACGACACAAAATACATCAAGGGAATCATTACCCAGGACCAGGAGACGAAGGAGGGAGGGCGTAAAACTCTCGTTATCTGGCTGGACATCCATAAGATGTTTAAGGATATAGAGAGGAACTAGGTATCATCAGGGATGCCTTCCATGGATGATTCTGCCGACTTTGTCCTGTTAAAACGCCATGTTGAACAGCTGCTGAAGATCCAGTGCTCGAATTACAAGGAAGATTATATCAAGCGGCGGTTCCTCTCCCGCATGCGTTCGACCAATACCACGAACTATTCGGATTACCTGAAATACTTAAAAAGCCACCCTCAGGAAACAGAACCTCTGCGCAACGCCCTGACCATCAACGTCACGGAATTCTTCCGCGACAAGGAGGTCTGGGACGAGGTGAAAAATGTCATCCTGCCCTCCCTGTTTGCGCAGAAGAAACGTATCTCCATCTGGTGTGCGGGATCATCTACCGGCGAGGAACCCTATACACTTGCCATCCTGCTCCATGATGCGCTCGTCAACCACAAGGACTGGTCAGGGATCATCACGGCAACAGACATCGATGAAGTCGTCCTTGCCAAGGCCAAAGCCGGTATATTCGAGGAGAAATCCATCCAGAAACTCCCGACCGTTCAGGTCCAGCGCCATTTCACAAAACGTCCTGACGGCCTGTATGAAGTCAAGCCGCACCTCAGGGAACTGCTCCGGTTCAGGCCCCATGATCTTATGAGCGGCGTTCCCCCGGTCCGGTACGTTGATCTCATTACCTGCCGGAACGTGACTATCTACTTTACGGAAAAACAGAAGGATGACCTTACCCGCATGTTCCACTCAGCACTTGTTTCCGACGGGTATTATATCATGGGCAAGACAGAATACCTTGGCCGGCAGGTCGAAGACCTGTTCACTCCCAAGAATACGGCCCAGAAGATATTCATGAAGCGGGAGAAGCCCCTGCAGCCAAAAACACCTTAATGCTTTTCCCGATCATCCTGTTCTTGTGTATCACGTTCAAATCCTTCCGTCAGGCTCTTCTGGAGCGCATCCCGCGAGGCATGCTGCTGGACCTGCCGGTAGACGGTATAAAAATTAAGTCCGACGATGATGATAACAAGGAAAAGGCTGACCCAGAGCATGACACCCTGCGCAGACAAAAACGCTGCCCATAACAGGACGACGAAGGATATCAGGTAAAACACAATCCATGTCCTGAGGCCGGGCAATTCCATACACCGGTATTTGTCCATGTCATAATAAATCCCCGGTTGTATATCGCGTCCGGGAGGGGATTCAACAAAAAACCGTTCATTCGTGCATCCCTGCCGTATTTCCGGCAGGATCCCGTGCTTTTTAATACGTAATGACCCAGTACTTTTGTGGAAAAAGGGGATATTCTGACGGTTGCCGGCGGGCTTGTCCTCGTGCTTATCCTGGCACTGATAGTAAATCCCCAGACTATAACCGGTTTTACTTCTCCTGTTGCTGGCAGGACGTCTCTTCCAACGACAGAGCCGCTTCCACTGCCAACGATCCAGAAATCCATACCAACAACGACGGTGCAATCCCCAATAATTACAACAGTCTCGCCAAACATGCCATCCCGACCTGTCAGGATTCTCTATACAAATAAGCCGTTTACGTACCCTGTCGTAAAGCTCCCCGACCGGCTTGATATATACGGGGAGTCGGACATACGACGTCCTGGTCAGGATACGGTTACATTTGCATACCTTGAGGAATCCCGCGGGGGGCTGAGCCAGGTTTTTACGGTTCCATACCCGGTGTGGACCATGGATATCCGGGTCATTGATAACGTTACCCCGAGTGTAGCAAATTTCCGGATGGCTTTATGTTATGCTGCAAACGGAACCGTAATCGATGGTGTGGAACTTAATCATCCGGGAATGACATATAAAAAGATACAGACCTCAAATACTCCCCTGTACCTTATCATCAGCATGACGGATATCCAGGGGAGTCGGATCGATCTCCAGACATCCCGCGAGTACTTCGAACAATCCGAAGCACAAAAGAAAGAGATCCTGATACAACAATAACCGGATCTCCCTGCCTGGAGGATCAGACTTTCTCTACGGTAATCCGGATGCGATCGCCGGCTTTGAGGCAGTGCCCCTTGGGGATATCGATGTTAAACCAGAGTGCCCCCGGGTTGTCCTGCGTCGGGTCCTGCGACATCAGGCAGTCTTTTTTATCATTGATATCTGCCACGAACTCTATCGCTGACTCGAACTCCAGAATTTTTTCCATGATGAAAAAGAAGATGATATCAGATTGCCCGTGGAGTGACCATCCACGTTGTACTGTTCGAATAGCTCCACCGGATAATGGCAAGTTCCCTGCAGCTGTCGGCAAGGATAGCCATATTTGTCCCGACCTCTTTGGGTGATAATCCAAGGTCCTTTGCGATGTATTTTGACTTGAAGTAGTGTTTTCCCTTGGTTATACCGGAGTTGAGGTACTGGACAATCTTGTGCTGGGTGTCGTTATAAGTCTCACGTAATCGTTTCGTTGCTGACATGGTGTGCCTCAGCGCTTAAAAACTCATATAGATCAACTGCTATATATACATAACGGAAATTAGGGTCAAAATTACGGTCTTTTTTCTTTGTCTTGACCGTAATTTCGACCAGAAAGCATATATCAGGGATTTCCCGCTCCCTATTTGCCGGCTTGTTTACCGGAATACCGGGGCTGGGTATCCGGGCAAAAATTGAGGGTATTTTTCAAAAATACCCTCAATCAGAGGGATCTCTGTATGTCAGCCTCGGCGATTTTCTGGATCAGTGCTTCGAGAACCACATCGCGCATGCCTTCCACGAATTTTATGCTTCCGACAACAAGGTGCCCGCCGCCGCTGATTCCGCCGCCAGGGATCTCGTTATGGAGTTCCCGGACCATCCGCGGAATGTTCATGAGAACGCCCCGCGACCTGAGGACCGCGAAATCCGGACCAAAACCGATCGTGACAACCGGTTTTCCGGCATTCTGCCTGCAGAGACGGTCGTGTACTTCACCGGAGGTTTTTCCCGGGGGAGGGAACGTGAATTTGTGCGCATGGATCTCGACATCGATGAGGAACAGGTGGGCCTCGTTCTTCAGTACCCGTGGTACAACGTGGGGCATGCAGGCACTCATCTGGTCTTCGATCATGGTGTTTGCGCCGTCAACAAGGAGGCTGATGAGTTTTTTGTGACGTTCGGTATTGCCGTTAATGTTCAGGATATCCTTGACGATCTCCCGCCCGTCGTTGAACCGGAGCCAGAACTGTTCGTAATCAAGGGCAAGGGCAATATCCTTGCATGCCTCTTCCGTGTACTGGTCCCTGATGAGCTCGAGGAAAAGCTTGCGTTCAGGAGCTTCGCTCCGGTCTCCGACACCGGCAACGGCCGGAAGATGGCGGATGAGCGGTTCAACCTTCGGGTTGATGAGCCGTGCGACTTCCGTTCCCAGCATACCGGCTGTAATGCCGAAATCTCCTCCAACATGATAGGGATTGACATGGGCCTGGAGATACTTGTCGATGGTGCCATCCGGGTGGTGGTGGTCGATGACCACGAACGGTATGTCGTACACGCTGGCAATCTTATAAGCCGGTTCATCCTCTTCTGTCGATCCGTTGTCGGTGAGGAGCACGAGCGGCATCTTCTGTCCGTAGCGGACATGGTCCTTGGTTGAGAAATCCAGATCCCGGGTGATGTCCTCGATCTCGTAGAACGGTGCCTTTGAGGGGGCCCGCTTGAACAGGAAATAATCCGCATCGAAGTCCCCGCCACTCTCACGGATCAACCCGACAACTGCCTGCTCAATGGCGACGGCAGAACAGATTCCGTCCGCATCCGCGTGGTGACGCAGGATTATTGGCTGGGAGGTGAATACAGCCTTCCGTATGATCTTTGCGACCTTCCGCATCTCAGGCCGGAGCCTTTCAAGCACGTCGCTCTTCACCAGAAGGGGAATTTCCTTCGGTTCCGATCGGATATCCAGTGCCTGCTCGATCCGATCCCGTACCGTTGCCGCAAGATCTTCGGAGAGGATCGTGAGCATGTCTGCTTCGATCTGGAGCTGGTTGTTCCGCATCATCACCTCGCCGATTATCTTGACGATGTCCCCCAGTTCGGCATCCGGGTATGCCCGCACCCCCGCTTCGACAAAAGCAGCAACGTTCTGGGTACCTGTCTCATCGACAATGGTAAAGATTGTCGGACCACTGGTCTGTTTGATCTGGGCGATCTCCCCTTCAATGGCAACAGTCCTGCCGACTTTTCCGGAGAGGTCGGCGATCCTGACCGTGGTCGATTTCCGTTCAACGTTCTGGACCTGGTAGACCTGAATGGTTACTTCTTCGAGATCGATGTTGCCGTTGGGACGGATCTGGCGGACCCTGACAAGAATGGAATCCCTCTCCTTGTGGTCGCTTTTCATATTGCTCTTGTGCACAAGGCCCTTGATCCGGTCATTCATCTGGACGAACATGCCGAAATTGGCAAAACCCTGGACCCTGCCCTGGTAGATACTGCCTTCAACAACATCGGCAAGGTCACATCCCGCTCCCAGCCGGTAGACAAGAACATCGTTTTCGTCGTTATTTTGCATTGTCTTCACTCCACACACAAGCGTTCGTGCATATTGTTGCGATATGGTATTGGTATCGTCAACCCTACGCGGTATTGATACTGTGCTGTATGATCATGAATGGGCGTCCTCAGGTAAAATATGCTTGTTATAAATACACGCGGCATTCAGGCCGTTCGGTCAGTCCCTGTACGGGATCTCGACCATATCCCGGTCGTCCGGGGCCAGAACCGGGCCGGCAAATGCGGATTTCGCATCGCTGATGTGCGCCTGGGCATCAGGGTACCGTGAACTTGTGTGGATAAGGACGAGTGTCCTGGCATTCAGTACGGTTGCGGCTTCGCCAGCCTGTCGTGCAGTTGCATGATAAAATTCTGCTCCCCGTTCCGCTTCCGATTCGTCATAGGTGGCATCGTGGATAAGGAGATCTGCATCGCGGGCTATGTCCCTGATGCGATCATGGATCGCCCGGGTATCTCCGGTATAGACAATCTTGCGACCCGGCCTGGCGGATCCCATTACCTGTTCCGGCCGGATCTCCCTCGCGGACTCTCCGGCTCCGAGTCGTATGGTCTCTCCCCGCTGGAGTCTGCCAAACAGCGGACCCGGCGGAACACCAAGGGCAATTGCCTCTTCGCGGTTGAAACGTCCCGGTCGGGGATCCTCTTCAAGGACATACCCAAGGGCGGGCATACCATGGCTGACGGCAAATGCTGTAACCGTGTACCCGTCAAATCGTACCCAAGAACCGGCTGCCAGTTCCACGGATTCCAGAGGGAACTTGAGGTTGAACCGTGCCACGGTTTTCAGGATACCGGTAAATTCATGGATCCCGTCAGGGCCATAGATGGTCAGAGGCTCCGTCCTCCCGTTGAAGGACATGGTCTGAACAAGGCCGAATATCCCAAGGAAATGGTCCGCATGCCAGTGCGTGACAAAGATCGCATTGACAGTGAATCCGCACCGGGAACGCATCATCTGCTGCTGCGCTCCCTCTCCGCAGTCAAAGAGTAACGTATCCGAACCGCGACGGATCATGATACAGGGCGGGTTGCGCTGAGGGGTTGGCAACGCTCCGGCAGTCCCGAGGAAATATACCTGAAGTGTCTCACCGCTCAAGGAAAATCCCCCCGTGATTTTCTGGCATTTGTTTACGATGCACGGTGCTCATAGGAAATACCTCCGGATCATGCTGCGACTGGCCTTTGCCTCATCCAGAGACCGGCCTTCGACAACAATGACTCCCGAATACTGTGCAGCGATCTGCCGTCCGGTCTTTTCCCAGTTGATGGTTCCGGCTCCAAGCTGCAGGTGTTCGTCGGACACCCCGTGATTATCGTGGATATGGATATGGTTTGCACGCCCAACAAACGGGAGGAACCGGTCGACAATCCCGAGCGTGTTGGCATGGCCGAAGTCGAACGTCATGCCGATGCCGTCGATTCCTTCCGTCATGCCGATCAGTTCCTCCGGCTGCCGGCAGAGGAACTCCTTGAGGCTGATCATGTTCTCGAGACAGGCAAGGACGGAGTGCTCCTTTGCAGTTTTCCCGATCTGGCGGAGGGCCTCCTTCTGGAGGTCCCAGACCTTCTGGGGCATCATCTTGCCGATGGGGGAGATGTATCCCGGGTGGAAGGTGACCCGGTCGGTGATTCGCGAAGCGTGCTCGATGCAGGTGCTGATCTGCCGGATCGATTCCCTCCAAATCGGATCGTTGAGGGTCGCAAGGTTCAGGTCACCATACGGTGCATGAACGGTCACTCCGAGATTCGTGCTTGCGATGACCTCCTCGATCTTCGCAAAACAGGCAGGATTGTCGAGCCGGTAGTTGCCGTCACCGACTATCTCCCATCCTTCGTAGCCGGCGTCCTCGATCCCGTACACCCACGTGATATCGTCCCATACCTTCGACGACGACGAGAAATATGGTTTCAGGGTCATGGATCCCGTCCTATCTCTTCGAGCAGATCGCGGACGGCCCGCGTATATTCCCCGAGCGATCCCTCGTTGGCGATATGCCGGTCTGCGCTGTTCAGTGCCTTCAGAAGGCCCCACTTCTGTTCCCGTTCGTCACGGTTCCTGAGGGCTTCAGCTGAAGTGAAATCGTCGGACCTTGCCCGGGCTGTTATCCGGGCCAGCCGGGTGTCGAACGATGAATCGATGCTGATCAGGATGAAGCCGGGGAAATGGCGCCGGAAGAGCGACACTTCCGCGTCTCCGCGGATACCATCGACAAGCACGAGCGGCGCGGACTGCTTCCGGATCTCGGGAATGCACAGTTTCGCAATCGCGTCCATACCCCCCTCTGCACGAAGACGGTTTGCTGTGTCACCGAAGTTCGTATCGTTCGGCTCGAGTCCCTGCCGCTGTACCTCTCTCCGGATCATGTCCCCCATGACGATGACCGGGATACCCATTGCTGCAGCGATGTTCGAAAACTCGCCCTTGCCGCTTGCGGGAAGCCCGACCACGCCGATCACTTTCATAACAGGAACCTCCGGTTGAACAGGATCTCGCCGGTCTGGCGGGTGCGTATCCTCACGTCCCGCTTCAGAGTCTCGGCTATCCTCTCGATCTCTTCAAGAGTCATGGGAGTGTACTGCTGTATCAGGTTCTGTTTTCTGGAAATATATTCGGTCATGTTGACAACATCAGCTGTTACCATGGGGATTTTGTATTCCCCCTGCTGGAGTACCAGGGGAACATCGGGATTCTCATCCGAGATCTTCCTGATGTATTGTTCATTTTCCCGAAATACTGTAATAACAATCTCAAATTCGGCCAGCCGGCCTTCAGCGGATGCCTTTTTACAAAGAGCAATGGACTTTTTTATGTTCCTCTCATATTTTCCTCGGAGAAGGGCACATTCCGGCTCCCAGACCCCGGGCTCTTCCCACCGGGTCTTGTAGTCAATGGCGATCTTATCGGCAAGCCGTTCGCGGATCAAATTGTCAAGCGTGTCGGAGAAGAGGCCACTGGTCTGAATCCCAACGAGGAGCCCAATGTTCTTGGCGTCCCGTGCCAGGGCAACGAGGGCGTTTTTTTGGGCTGCCGGTTCTCCCCCGGAGAACATGACCCCGCTGATGAAAGGTGCCGATGTGCGGATCATGTCCATTATCTCCCCGGTATCGCGAAAATCCTCCCCGGTCTGGATAGCCTCGTTCTGGCAGTAGGAGCACCTGAGCGGGCAGCCGCGGAGGAACACTGTACATACTGCCTTTCCGCGCCAGTCAACGGTCGATAGCGAAACGAATCCACCGAAATTTACCCTGATACAGAACCACCGTGCCGGAATATTTTAGTACCGACATTATATGAGCGTATTGAACAGATGACCCTGATGCATGGGGTGTCGGGCACGGACCTGGAACACTGACCAAAAATGGGGGTATACAAGGATAGGTATCAGAATTTGAAGTGCCGGTTGACAATCTTGATGGCGCAGTAGTCCCCGCACATGGTGCATCCGTCAGTATCAGCTGGCATCCGCTCATCCCGGATAGCCTGGGCGCGGGCAGGATTCATCGCAACCGCGAACTGGCGGGCCCAGTCAAGGTCACGGCGGGCATGTCCCATCTCAAGATCGAGACCGCGGGTTTTCTTCAGCTTGATCATGTCTCCGACATGTGCAGCGATCCGTGAACTCATGACGCCTTCATACACCTCTTCGGGTGTGGGGAGGGCAAGATGTTCTGCAGGAGTGACATAACAGATAAAGTCAGCGCCGAGCGATGAAGAGATGGCAGCCCCGATAGCGGCAACGCGATCATCGTATCCGGGCGCGATGTCGGTAACAATGGGGCCGAGCATGTAGAATGGTTTGTTGTTCGTGACCTTCTTCATGAGCTGGACATTGGTTGCAATCTCGTCGATCGGAACATGGCCGGGACCTTCAACAATGACCTGCACGTTCTGCTTGTGTGCCTTGTCAGCAAGTTCCGCGTTTATGAGGAGTTCCTGGATGCCGGCCCGGTCGGTCGCATCATGGATTGCGCCTGCGCGCATTCCGTTGCCCATCGAGAGCGTGACCTCGTGCTCCTTCATGATCTCGAGAAGGTAGTCGAACTCGGAATAGAGCGGGTTTTCTTTTTCATTATGGAGCATCCATGCGGTCATGAAGGCACCGCCCCGCGAGACAAGTCCCGCGTGTCTCCCCTGGTTTTTCAGGCGCTTGACGGTCTCCCAGTTGATACCGGTGTGAATGGCCATGAAGTTCGTTCCCAGTTTTGCCTGTTCAGCTGTGATACGGAAGAGATCATCTTCCTTCATGTGGACAACAGCGCCATCTTTGACAGCAGCCTCGATGAAGGCCTGATACAGGGGAACACAGCCGACCGACAGCGTGGTATTGGCGATAACCTGTTTCCGGATTTCGATAAAATCTCCTCCTGTTGAGAGTTCCATCAGGGTATCGGCACCGGCGAGTTCTGCCTGCTTCGCCTTCTCGATCTCCTCCGGGATATTGACGATATCCGTCGATGTGCCGATGGACGCATTCACCTTGGTCCGGAGTCCTTCACCAATCCCGCAGATCTTCACCTTCCGATAGGGGGAGATTGGGATGACGATGTGTCCACCGGCAACGCTGCGCCGGACAAAGTCTTCGGTTACTCCTTCCTGCGCCGCAACAGTCCGCATCTCTTCAGTTACGATGCCCCGCTTGGCATCAGCAAGTATACTCATACCATACCCGTTGCGGCAAAGACAAGATAAAGGCTTGTTTTTCCGATTCTGGAATAAATCCGGCTTGTCTTCTTCACAAGTAAAGTTGGTTTGGAATAAGGAAAAATAAATTGAATTGCGGGATTCTGCCGCTACTTGCCATTTTATAATTTCTCAGCCCAACCCTAACATACTTGGGAATGTGTAACAATGACCGATGATGGCTTTCAGGAGGTTACTGTCAAGGAAGCCTCGCATGATGACGCCGGGAAGGGCATCGCACGTTTGAGTATTGAGGTGATGAAGGATCTCGATCTGGTTTCGGGCGATATCGTAGAGATCAGCGGAAAACGGAAGACGGCAGCAATCATCTGGCCGGGGTTCGCCCAGGACACCGGTTACCGCATTCTCCGGATTGACGGTAACCTGCGGGGCAATGCCGGGATTGCGATTGACGATAAGGTTCAGATCCGCAAGACAAAGGCATTCTATGCCAAAAAAATCACTCTTCAGCCTACCCAGCCGCTGCGCCTCGTGGGAGGCGACCAGTACCTCTCCCGCCTGCTCCGGGGCAGATCAGTGATCGAAGGTCAGATTATACGGATCGACGTCATCGGCAACTCGATCAACCTGGTCGTTACCCGGGTCGATCCGAAGGGAATCGTCATTGTTACTGACAACACAGAGATCGAACTCAGGGAGGAACCGTACAGCACAGAAGAGAAGAAACAGGAACCGACGGGTGTCCATTACGAGGATATTGGAGGCCTCGGCCGGGAGCTCCAGCTGGTCCGTGAAGTGATCGAGTTGCCCCTTCGTCATCCCGAGATCTTTGAGAAACTGGGGATCCAGCCCCCCCGCGGTGTCCTGTTCGTGGGCCCCCCGGGAACCGGCAAGACCCTTATTGCCAAGGCGGTTGCCGACGAGGTTGATGCCCATTTCATCTCGATCTCGGGGCCTGAGATTGTCAGTAAATATTACGGCGACAGCGAAAAGGCTCTTCGGGATAAATTTCACGAGGCTGACGAGAACGCCCCGTCGGTCATCTTTATCGATGAAATCGATTCCATTGCACCGAAGCGGGAGGACGTCCACGGGGAGGTTGAGCGCCGGGTGGTTGCGCAGCTCCTTGCACTCATGGACGGGCTGACGAAACGCGGGCAGGTAATCGTCATTGCCGCGACGAACCTTCCCAACTCCCTGGATCCAGCCCTGCGGAGGGGTGGCAGGTTTGATCGGGAGATCGAGATCGGAATACCGGATAAGAAAGGCCGGCTCGAGATCTTCCAGATCCATACACGGGGTGTTCCCCTGGGCAACGATGTAGACCTCGATTATTTTGCTGAAACGACCTTCGGTTTCGTTGGAGCAGATATCGCCCTCTTCGTCAAGGAAGCGGCTATGAACGCAATCCGTAAGATCATCCCGCTGATTGATATTAACAAGGAGATCCCGGGCGAGGTGATCGACCAGCTGAAACTGACAAAGGCCGATTTTGATGCTGCACGCCGGGTTGTTCAGCCGAGCGCCCTTCGGGATGTCCTCATCGAGATACCGGAAGTACCCTGGGAGGATATCGGGGGGCTCGACGAGGTCAAGGAGGTCCTGGTCCGGAACATCGAAGGCCGGTTGAAATATTCCGGCATCTTCGAAACTCTCCGGTTCAGGCCCCCTAAGGGTATTCTGTTATTTGGCCCTCCGGGAACGGGAAAAACCCTTCTGGTTAAAGGTATTGCTGCCAAGCGTCAGATGAACTTCATCTCGATCAAAGGCCCGGAGCTGCTCTCCAAGGGAGTCGGGGATTCGGAGAAACATGTTCGGGAGGCATTCCGGAAGGCCCGGCAGTCCGCACCGTGTATCCTCTTCTTCGACGAGATCGACGCGCTCTTCCCGAAGCGGGGATCCTTTGAGGACTCCACCCATGTGACGGAGAGCGTGATGAGCCAGTTCCTGACCGAACTGGATGGTGTGGAGGAACTCAAAGAGATCATCGTCATAGGCGCCACCAACCGGCCCGATCTGCTCGATCCTGCTCTTCTGCGGCCAGGAAGGCTTGAGCAGCATCTTTATATTCCCCCTCCCGATGAGGCAGCCCGACAATCCATTCTCGGTATTTACCTGAGGGATCTCGAAGCTTACTTGGATCCGGAAATTCGAATCGAGGACCTTGCCCGGAGGACGCGATATTTTGTCGGTGCGGATCTCGAGGCGCTGGTCAGGGAGGTTAAAGCACAGCTCGTGGATGAACTCATCAGAATGGGCGGGGATGATTCGTCCCTCAGGGTGACCGGCCGCCACCTGGAGGCAGCCCTCGATTCCATGAAGGGATCGCTCGACAGTGCTGATTTTGAACGGCATGAGGAGATGTCCTGGAATCTGCTGTACAGCAGGGGGAAACGCGAGATCCTGCATCAGGCTTCCGGCCTTGTCAGGCAGGCAGAGATACTAAGAAGCACGGGTACCCTCCCTCCTGCCACAGAAACGCTTGCCAATTCCGTAAAGGAACAGCTGTACTCTGCGAAGAAATCATTCGAAGCCCTCCAGCGTGATTCGGCAGAACTGCGCCATCTGCTGTCCGCCGGACCACTCAAACTATCTTCCCGATAATCCCCTTCCTCTCCAACCGCCCCGAACAAATAATTTATATACTTGACTATACTAACCTAAAGTAAATCATCGGGCCTGCCCGGGGAAGATACCGTTCCCGGGATAGATTCCGGCAGCGACCCGGAGGGGGAAACGCATGAACTTCAATAACTTCACGATAAAATCCCAGGAAGCCGTCCAGAAAGCAACGGAGATTGCTGCGGCGCAGCAGAATCAGGCTGTCGAGACGTCCCATATCCTGAAGGGTATGCTGATGGTGGATGAGAACGTCATCCCGTATCTTCTCAAAAAGCTGCAGGTGAATCTCGATGTCTTTATGCCGGCGCTCGATCGCCTGATCGGGGCGCTGCCCCGGGTCAGTGGCGGGGAGCAGTTCCTTTCACGGGAAGCTACCAAAGCCCTGCAGAAGGCAACGGCCCTCTCCCAGGAGTTCCATGACGAATTCGTCTCGCTCGAGCACCTCCTCCTCGCCGTCTATTCCATCAATGACAACACCTCGCGGCTGCTGAAGGAGAACGGGGTGACCGAGAAAGACCTGCGGGCGGCCATCACACAGCTGCGCAGGGGTTCGACAGTTCACAGCCAGGACCCTGAAGCGACCTACAACGCCCTGGATAAATATTCCCGGAACCTCAACGATCTCGCCCGGAACGGGAAACTCGATCCGGTGATCGGGCGCGATGAGGAGATCCGGCGCGTGCTCCAGATACTCTCCCGGAGGACGAAGAACAATCCTATCCTCATTGGCGAACCCGGTGTAGGAAAGACTGCGATTGCCGAGGGTATCGCTTACCGGATCATCGATGAGGATGTCCCGGACAACCTGAAAACCAAACAGATCTACTCCCTTGACATGGGGGCACTGATTGCCGGGGCGAAATTCAAGGGGGAGTTCGAGGAGCGGCTCAAGGCCGTGATCAAGGAAGTGATTGGTGCCGAGGGGGAAATAATCCTCTTCATCGACGAGATCCATACCCTAGTCGGGGCAGGCGCCGGTGAGGGCGCCATGGATGCCGCCAATATCCTCAAGCCGGCACTCTCGAGGGGGGAGCTGCATGTCGTCGGCGCAACAACACTGAAGGAATATCAGAAGTACTTCGAGAAGGACAAGGCGCTCGAGCGGCGTTTCCAGCCCGTGATGGTCAACGAGCCCGACGCCCAGGACGCCATCTCCATCCTCAGGGGCATCAAAGAGCGGTACGAGACCCATCACCACGTCCGGATTAAGGACGAGGCCATAATCGCAGCCGTCGAATTATCGCAGCGATACATATCAGACCGGTTCCTCCCGGACAAGGCGATCGACCTGATCGATGAAGCAGCAGCGAAACTCCGTCTCGAGATAAACTCTGTGCCTGAGGAACTGGAGACGATTGAACGGAGAATCCGTCAGCTGGAGATCGAGCGGGAGGCGATAAAAAGGGAGAAGGACCAGCAGAAGCTGACAAGCCTTAACAGCGAGATCGGAAACCTCACTGAGGAACGTAACCGCCTCAAGGCCAAGTGGCAGGCAGAGAAGGACCTTGTCGAGCAGATCCAGTCCAGGAAGAACGAGATCGAGAACCTGAAATTCGAGGCTGATCGCGCCGAGCGCGATGGAGAACTCGGGAAGGTGGCGGAGATCCGCTACGGCCGTATCCCCGATATGGAGAAGGCCATCGCATCCCTGAAGGAGAAGCTGACTGTGCTCCAGAAGGACTCCGCGATGGTGAACGAGGAGGTTGACGCCGAGGAGATTGCCGCGGTGGTCTCACGCTGGACCGGTATCCCGGTCAGCCGTATGCTTCAGAGCGAGCGGGAGAAACTGCTCAGCCTCGAGGCCGAATTGCATAAACGGGTTGTCGGGCAGGATGAAGCGATCGCGGCAGTTGCCAATGCTATCCGTCGGAGCCGGGCCGGGCTGCAGGATGCAAAGCGCCCGATCGGTTCGTTCCTCTTCCTTGGGACGACTGGCGTGGGGAAGACTGAGCTTGCCAAAGCGCTGGCGGAATTCCTGTTCAGCTCCGAGAACAGCACGGTCCGCATCGATATGTCGGAGTATCAGGAGCGCCACACCGTGTCGCGCCTGGTCGGCGCCCCCCCGGGCTACGTGGGATATGACGAGAGCGGGCAGCTGACGGAAGCGGTCCGCCGGAAACCCTATTCCGTTGTACTGCTTGACGAGATCGAAAAGGCTCACCCGGATGTCTTCAACATCCTTCTGCAGGTTCTTGATGACGGGCGCCTGACCGACAACAAGGGTCGGACCGTGGATTTCAAGAATACCGTTATCATCATGACCTCCAACATCGGATCATCCCTCATCCAGGAGAACCTCGAGCATGTCACCGACAGGAACCGCGACGAGCTGTTCGATCGGACCCGTGTGCAGGTTTTCGATCTGCTTAAAAAGACCCTGCGGCCCGAGTTCCTCAACCGGATCGACGAAGTCATCATGTTCAAGCCTCTCACGAAAGATGAAATCCGTACCGTGGTCGGACTCCAGATCGACGTGATCCGGAAGATGCTGGCAAAGAACGAGATCCGGCTCGAGGCCACGAAGAAGGCGATCGGCTTCATCGCAGAGCGCGGCTTTGATCCCCAGTTCGGCGCCCGGCCCATCAAGCGGCTGATCCAGAGGAACCTCCTGAATGATCTTTCACGGATGATCCTTGAAGGAAAAGTACATAAGGAGAAGGGGATAGTCGTTGATGAGAAGGATGGATCCCTCGTCTTCAGGAACGCATGACACGTTCGCGGGGAAGGCGTGCACAGGAGAAAAGGGAGGTACAACGGTGGAAGACATTGAACAGCTGAAAAAGGATCTCGAGGAGAAGACCCGGCTGGCAGACGAACGGCTCAGCCAGCTCAGGTACCTCCAGGCCGACTTCGATAACTTCCGCAAATGGAGCGCGAAGGAAAAGGAAACGATAACCAGCCTTGCAAACGAGAAGCTCGTCAGCGATCTTCTCGTCATTCTCGACGATTTCGAGCGGGCCCTGCCATCGATAGGGCAGGAGAAGAACCGGGAGGGAGTGGAGATGATCCATAAGAAACTGGTGAAGATCCTCTCGGATTACGGGCTGCAGCCGATCGCGTGCGTCGGAAAACGGTTCGATCCGCGTTTCCACGAGGTGTTATGTACAGAGAAATGTGACAGCGAGCCGGACACGATCACCGAAGAGATCGGGAAAGGGTACCAGCTGAAATCCAAGGTCATCCGACCTTCCCGGGTAAAGATTGCAGAACATGTTCCAGTCAGTGAAGGTGAGAACCATGAGTAAGGAAAAAATTATCGGAATCGATCTGGGTACTTCGAACAGCGAGGCTGCCGTCATGGTTGGCGGCAAGCCGACGATCATCCCGTCCGCAGAGGGGGCAACCGTTGCCGGCAAAATGTTCCCCTCGTATGTGGCATTCACGCAGGACGGGCAGCTTCTCGTTGGGGAACCTGCACGGAGGCAGGCCGTGAGCAACCCGGCAGGGACCATCACTGCTGCGAAGCGGAAGATGGGAACGGACCACGTATACAGAATCTACAACAAGGAGTACACACCGCAGCAGATCTCGGCGTTTATCCTCCAGAAGATCAAACGCGATGCTGAGGCGTTCCTGGGAGAGAAGGTGACAAAGGCAGTCATCACGGTACCGGCATACTTCAACGACAACCAGCGGACTGCGACGAAGGATGCGGGAAAGATCGCCGGCCTTGATGTAGTACGGCTGGTCAACGAGCCTACCGCGGCGTCCATGGCATACGGTCTGGACCGGGGTGGCGAGTATAAAATCCTGGTCTTTGACCTGGGCGGGGGCACGCTGGATGTCACTATCATGGAGTTCGGCGGAGGGACCTTTACCGTGCTTGCGACCTCTGGCGATACCCAGCTTGGCGGCACGGACATGGACAATGCCGTGTTCGACTGGATCGCCGATGAGTTTAAAAAACAGGAAGGCATCGATCTCCGGGCCGACAAGATGGCGGTCAATCGTGTCAGGGAAGCTGCCGAGAAGGCGAAGATCGAGCTCTCTACCGTCATGGAGACTGAGATTAACCTCCCATACGTATCAGCAACACAGACAGGCCCCAAGCACCTCAACATCAAACTCTCGCGCTCGAAACTCGAGCAGTTGATCGATCCGATCATCAGGAGGTGTATAAAACCGTTCGAGCAGGCGCTGAAAGATGCGAACCTTACCAAGGACGATATCCAGAAGGTTATCCTTGTCGGAGGACCAACGCGGATGCCCATTGTCCAGAAATTTATCGAGGATCATGTCGGAAAGAAGACCGAGCGTGGTATCGACCCGATGGAATGTGTGGCCATGGGTGCGGCCATCCAGGGCGGGATTCTCGGTGGCGAGATCAAGGACATGGTGCTCCTTGATGTCACCCCCCTGACTCTTGGGCTCGAGACTCTTGGCGGTGTCCGGACCCCCTTGATCGATCGGAACACAACCATCCCGACCAAAAAGAGCCAGATCTTTTCGACCGCGGCGGACATGCAGACTTCGGTCACGATCCACGTCCTGCAGGGGGAACGGCCCATGGCAGCCGATAACGTGAGCCTTGGCCAGTTCAACCTTGTAGGGCTTCCACCGGCCCCGCGGGGAGTACCCCAGATTGAGGTAACCTTCGACATCGATGCATCGGGAATCCTGAACGTATCCGCCAAGGATCTCGGTACCGGCAAGGAGCAGAAGATGACCATTACCGCATCGACCAAGTTGTCCGAGGCTGATGTCCGGAAGATGGTAGACCAGGCAAAGGAGTTCGAGGAGCAGGACAAGCAGAAGAAAGAGGAGGTCGAGAGCCGGAATATCGCGGACTCCCTGGTCTATACCGCGGAGAAGACCAGGAGCGATCTCGCGGACAAACTGAGCCCCGAGATGACAGAACGGCTGAACGGTGCGATCACTGCCGCAAAGGCAGCTCTCGACGGTAAAGATCTCTCCGTTATCAAATCAGAGACAGAGAAGCTCCAGAAAGTCCTGTCCGAGGCAGGGTCCGCCGCGTATCAGGAGGCTGCAAAGCGGCAGGCGCAGCAGCAGGCCTCCTCCTCCGGTACCGAAACCTCGTCACAGGGCTCCGCCTCTCCGGGCGGCGAGAACGTCGTTGATGCGGATTTCAAGGTAAAGGACGAAAAATAATTATTCCCAAACCACTATGGCGGCACGCGACTACTACGAGATCCTCGGCGTCAAACGGGATGCCTCCGCGGACGACCTGAAGAAGGCCTTCAGGCACCTTGCCCGGAAATATCATCCGGACCTGAACAAGGGGAGCAGGGAAGCGGAGGAAAAATTCAAGGAGATCAACGAGGCCTACCAGGTCCTGAGCGATCCCCAGAAAAAAGCCCAGTACGACCATGGGGGGCATGTCGAGTTCACCCCCGGCGATACAGCAGGATACCGGCCGCCCAGTTATGAGGACCTTTTCCGGGATTACGGTCTCGGCGATATCTTCAACGCATTCTCCGGGGGATCCCGGAGGATGCAGCGAGCCGGGGCGGATCTCCGGTACGACATCGAGATAACCCTCTCCGATGCATTTTACGGCACGAAGAACACTGTCTCGGTCCCGCATGACTCAGTCTGCGGAACCTGCCACGGGACCGGCGCGGAACCCGGTCATATCCGTGACTGCCCAGCATGTCATGGTACCGGGGAAATCCGCAACCCGCAGAAAGTGGGAAACCGAAAGGTTATGAGCATCAGCCAGTGCCCTGACTGCGGAGGCAGCGGCAGGATCATTGATATGCCCTGCCGGGCCTGCAGCGGATCGGGAATGGTTCAGAAAATGCGACGGATCGAGGTGACGATCCCGCGGGGAGTCGAGGACGGGCAGTTCCTGCGTATTGCAGGTGAAGGGGAACCCGGTGAGAACGGGGGCACACCCGGGGACCTTTACGTGGTCGTCCATGTCAGGAAGCACGACATCTTCGAGCGGCAGGGCGCCGATCTGAATACCACCGCGGTGGTCGGGCTGATGACCGCGCTTCTGGGGGGGGAGATAACTGTCCCGACGATCACCGGGAGCGCGTCCCTGAAAATCCCCCGTGGGACGCAGAGCCATACCATATTCCGCCTCCGCGGCCAGGGAATGCCATCTCTGAGTTCAAAGGGCCGGGGGGATCTCCTCGTCAGGGTGATTGTGAAGATCCCCCCCAGGTTGAGTGGGAAACAGGAGGAGCTGCTGAGGGAAGCGTTCGAGGGAATCCCTGCAGATTGACGAAAAAACCCGATCGGTCGTCCTGCTGTCAGGATTCTCGCGGAAAATGACTTTACCGACAGAGATTGTCGGGAGATCTGGCATGTTGCAGGTGGCCGTCGAACCAGGGACTGCGAGGAACATGATGTCGGTTCAGTTCCGCACTGCCGGGAAATCATAGCCCCCAGCGGTAGTACTGTTCCATCTTTTATGGGTTCGAGAATCTTTGGGAGAACTTCGAGACCCTTCGAAGGGAGGTTCCCGAGGAGATCCGCGACTGCCGGAAAAATCGCTGGAAGGAGCGCAGAAAGTGACGCTGTCTTTTCCCATCCTGCACCTGTGGCCGAAGAGGGATCAATATCTGCAATGCAGGACGGGCTGCTTGAATTCCTCCTGGGGATGCCGGGCAGGAGCCGAAGCGCAGAATCCATATTTGATCCCTGCCGGATCATGCAGAATGAGACGTCAGCATCCTGCATACCTGCTTTTTCATGTCAAATCAATGAGCCCGTGATACATACGACAACAGGATAATAATCCTCATAACGATCCGCGCCAAAGGACTTATCACCTCAGGGTATCCGGCCGGATCACCGGAGGCTGCCTGCCGTTTCCCGCGGCAGGATTCGGGGGATTTTCATGAGACTATCGGACTTTCTTAAAAAACAGGGAACGGAGAAGAACCTTGCGGAATTGATCCTCTTTCTGGGAAGACAGTCTCTTGTTGTGAAGAAAGGATTCCTCACGATGCCCGGCAAGGGGCCGGAAGGGGAAAGAACCCGGAACGTGTTCGGTGAGGAGCAAATGCCGCTCGATAAATATGCTGACGGTGTTTTTATTGACGCCCTCCGACAGGCGCGGCTGGCCCGGTATATCGCAACCGAGGAGCAGGAGCAGATCATTGAGATTCCCGGCGCGAAGAATGACTTTGGTATCGTCATGGATCCGCTGGATGGTTCATCTCTGATCGATGTGAACCTCTGCATCGGTACTATCATCGGTATATGCCCGGGAAATGTCCTTGACAAGGGATCCCGTTTCCTCGCAGCGCTCTATATTCTCTATGGTCCTCTCACCACTCTGACATACACCACCGGAAAGGGCGTCCACGAGTTCATGGTGGACGAGAGCGGCGAATTCGTTTTGCGGCACCAGGATCTGCGCATTCCCGACGGAAAGATCTACGCCCCGGGCGCTCTCCGCAAAGACTGGATCCCGGCTCATGCCCGATGGATCGAAGATCTCGAGAAGTCTGGTTACAAGCTCCGCTTCAGCGGTAGTTTTGTCGCTGATGTCCACCAGATCCTGCACAAAGGCGGTGTCTTCACGTACCCGGGGATTAAAGGCAAGGATGCGGGAAAACTCCGCCTGCTGTACGAAGCAAATCCCATGGGCAGGATCATCGCGGAGGCCGGTGGGGCAGTCAGCAACGGGAAGGAGGATCTCCTCAACATCCAGCCGGCATCGATCAGCCAGGTCACACCGGTCTACATCGGCGGGAAGAAGGAGATCGCCCTGATTGAAAAATTTATGCGTGAAGGGTGAGTACACTGTGGCAGAGGAATGATGACGGAATGACAGCGAAGACCTATGGTCCAATCTCCGGCTCAGCTATCCTGAGAGGGATCACCGGCCACAAAGCAATCGTCATGGCGGCCAATGTCCGTATCGCGACTGTTGCGCAGGGTATATTTCAGGCAGCAAAGGATACGGACTCTGTTGTGTTTATGGAACTTGCCCGGTCCGAGAGCGACCTGAAAGGCGGGTATACCGGCATGACTCCGGCGATATTTGCAGAAAAGATGAAGGAATCTGCTGCGAAGGTGATGTTCGGGACATGGGCGCTCCATGCGGACCATATTACGATCAAGAAAGGCGATGCAGCAGAGATTGATGGAACGAAACAACTTATCGATGCGCAGGTGGATGCCGGTTACACCTCATTTGCGATCGACGCCTCTCACCTCTTCAACTTCGAGGGAAAGAACGTCCGCGAGGAGCTTTCTGAGAACATCCGGGTCACAACAGAGCTTGCCCGCCACATCAGGTCAAAGATGAAAGACCGTGAGTTCGGTCTGGAGGTTGAAGTCGGTGAAATCGGCCGCAAAGACACCGGCGGGCTTGTGCTGACAAAACCCGCAGAAGCGGTCGAATTCATCAGAGCGCTGAACGAGAACGGCGTATTCCCTGACGTCCTTGCTATCGCGAACGGCAGCACCCATGGCCATACTTATGATGCAAACGGGAACGTGGTTGCACAGCTTTCAATCGATATTCCCCAGACGAAAGCGATTGCACAGGCCCTCCGCGACAACCGTCTCAGTGTCGGAATTGCCCAGCACGGGATCACCGGCACCCCCCGCGAGCTGATCAACCTCCATTTCCCCAAGGGAGACATCATCAAGGGTAATGTCGGCACTTTCTGGCAGGATGTTGTCTTCGATGTCCTGAAAGTCTACGAGCCGTCCCTGTACAAAAGCATCTATGACTGGACACTGGAAAAGTACCGGCCTCTGAACCCCGGCAAGAAGGACAACCAGGTTTTCGATGGCAACTGCAAGATGGCGATCAAGGAGTTTTACAAGGAACTGTATTCCGTTGGCGAGGAGACGAACCAGGCCATCAGGGCCCGTGCATATGCCGAGAGTCTCGTCTTCTTCCGTGCCTTTTCCGCATATGGCACTGCGTCTCTTTTAAAAACCGGCGCAAAGAAAAAATCACCGTAATCTTTTTTTATCCCCGGCGTATCTCTAACTGTGAGACTGTATGCCCAAGACCACCATTTCTGTTATCAAGGCGGATGTGGGCAGTTTTCCCGGACACTGCCGCACCCACCCGAAGCTCCTTGAGAAGGCGTCCAGGCTCCTCAAGGACGAGGAGGGAAAGCTCCTGATCGATTCGCTTGTTACGCACTGCGGTGATGACCTCGAATTGATCATGACCCATACCCACGGCGTTGACAACGAGAAGGTCCACAAGCTTGCCTGGAATGTCTTCATGGAATGTACAAAGATAGCAAAAGATCTCAAGCTGTATGGCGCCGGCCAGGACATGCTCTCGACTGCATTCTCGGGAAATGTTCGGGGGATGGGCCCTGGTGTGGCAGAGATGGAGTTTGAGGAACGGGCATCCGACCCGGTGCTGGTCTTTATGGCGGACAAGACCGAGCCGGGGGCATGGAACTTTTTCCTGTACAAGATCTTCGCCGATCCGTTCAACACGGCCGGCCTCGTGATCGATCCTGCAATGCACAAGGGATTCACGTTCGAGGTGCACGATCTTTTCAAGAAGCGGAAGATCCTCTTCAGGTGCCCGGATGAGATCTACGACATGCTCGCTTATATCGGCGCACCCTCCCGTTACGTGATCAAACACGTTTTCCGGAACGATGGTGAGATAGCCGCAGCGACCAGTACCCAGCGGTTAAGTTTAATCGCAGGTAAGTATGTGGGCAAGGACGACCCGGTCATGATCGTCCGGTCGCAGAGCGGCCTTCCGGCAGTAGGCGAAGTGATCGATCCGTTCTGCATTCCGGTTCTCGTTGCAGGCTGGATGCGGGGATCCCACCACGGACCGCTGATGCCGGTGGGTCTCTGCGACGCTAACTGCACGCGGTTCGACGGTCCGCCCCGGGTTATCTGCTTCGGGTTCCAGATCTGCAACGGGAAACTGGTTGGTCCTGTCGATATGTTCGACGACCCGGCGTTCGATCGCGTCAGGAACCGGTGCAATGAGCTTGCCGATACAATCCGGGCACAGGGGCCGTTCGAGCCCCACCGCCTCTCGCTCGAGGAGATGGAATATACTACCCTCCCCGCTGTCGAAAAGGCACTTGCGGGCCGCTGGGAGGATCTGCCGAAGGAATAGCATCTTTTTATACAAACCGGTCCAGCAGGTCCGGCAAGGTTGGATCCCGGTGGACAGAAGGTGACTCATCCGGACACGGTACCCGTGTAATGATTGACGGGTTCGGGGAGACAGAAGCAGCCCGTCAGGGCCCGGATGCCATCAGCAGGTTGAAAAATCCTGCGGATTCATCTCCGGTATCGGGTCATACGCCCCTCACCATAAGCAAGCTTTAATTATTTTACATGCCAAATTAGGGCAGATGGTTAACGGAATTGTTTTGCCGATAAAAAAAGTATTTGCGCTCGTTGATTCCAAAATTTCAGTGGAGATCAAGGATGAAGGCCGTATCCTTCAGGGACGCCTCGTTGCAGTGGACGAATATCTGAATATCCACATGGACGAGACCATTGAGTTTGTCAACAAGCAACGGGGGAGGAGCCTCGGGACCGTTGTTATCCGGGGTAATAACATCCTGACAATTGCACCGGTTATCTGAGACGCAGGTGGAAGAACGTGGCAAAAACTGTCGTCAAAAAAGCCTCAAAGAACGCGGGCGGGGATGGCAAGAAGGCTGCAGGAAACAAACCTGCAAAGACTGCAACAAAGAGTCCCGTAAAAAAAACAAAACGAAACGAGGAAAAAACACCTGAAAAGAAAACCGGCCGGAAATCAGGTGTCACCGAAGAAAAAACCCTTGAGAAAATCCCGGTAAAAAAAGCAGTTCCAAAAGAGAAGAAAGAGAAGAAGCCCCCGGCAGAACAACCAGTAAAGACCGAAGCACCTGAAGAGGATATGGACAGTGAAGCGGATCCGGTCGACGAGGGTCTGAGACTGATCCAGTCGAAACCCGAAGGGATCCTCCAGAGCGAACTATGGAAGGAACTCGGTGTCGACAGCCGCAAGTGCTCGCGGATCGTCAAGAGGCTCGAAGAGAGCGGGCTCATTGAGCGGGTCGATTTCAAGCGGGAAGGAATCAAAACATACCTCCTGCGGGCAAAACAACAACCGGTAAATCCCGCGGACCTTCTTGCTGGTGACGAGCTCATTCCCTGTATCGGGTGCGAGCTCGAGTGTGTTGTCGAGGAATGTCATCCCCTCATGGACTGGATGTATCAGCTCGCCATTGTCCAGCATTCCGACGAATAACTTCATTCCCGTTTTTCCATTTCGGGTTTTGCGGACTGTTCTTTCTTTGCAATTTCCATCTGGAACAACTATTTATCGGTCCACCATCCACCTTTATCCAGTGAATCTGGCACGCTTTCAGCCCGGAGCTGCGTGATGTTCTCTGTTTTGGTTGTTGACGACTCGAGCGATCTCTTTGCCAGGATCCGTTCATACCTGGAGAAGAGCGGGGAGATCCGTGTCGAATCCGTGCATTCCTTCAGGCAGGCAACCGAGAGACTGAAAAGCCGGAATTATGATCTGGTCTTTTCCTACGATCAGGTACCCGATGTGAACGGCATCGAGTTCGTCTCCGAAATGAATGCACCGGAATTTATCCGGTATCTCCGGTCCGCCGGTAACAGTATCCCGGTAATCTTCCTGACCAGGAAACCTGGTGACCGGATCGTGCTTGAAGACGTGTCCAGTGCAGCAGAGATGGCGCTCTCTCCATCCGGCGATCTGCGTCCGCAGCTCGCCGATATTGTCACCCTGATCAAACAATCCGTTCTGCGGAAAAAGGCAGAAAGGGATACCAAGCTCCAGAACGACCAGCTTGCGGCTATTCTGGCAGCAAGTCCCCTTGGGATTATCCAGGTGCGGAACAGAACCATCCTGTGGGTGAACAACCGCATCGCCGCTTTCCTGGGCTGTAACGAGGCCGGCCTGACGGGAAAGGATTTCCCGGCCCTGTTTCCTACACCCGAAGAGTATGCCCGGTTCTGCGCCGCAATCCAGCACGTGCAGGATTCCTCCGGATTCGGCAGGGCAGAATGCAGTATCCAGAAGAAAGACGGGACACTTCTGCCCTGCCTGGTTCAGGCTCACCTTTTCGATCCCCGGGACGTTGCCAAGGGCGGAATCTTCATCGTTACCGATATCACGGAGAAAAAGGCGATGGCTGAAGCCTTAAGAAAGAGCGAGGCGAAGTACCGCGATCTGCTGGGAAACACGCAGAGCATTATAATCAGGATGGACCTGCAGGGGACAATCACCTTTATCAATACCTATGCGCTTGCATTTTTCGATTATGCATTTGAGGATATACTTGGAAAGAATGTTGTCGGGACAATCGTATCGCCAAAATCCCGGTCCGGTCATGATCTGTCTATGATGGCCGATGACCTGGGATTCAATGCCGATGGATACGCCGTCAATGTCAGCGAGAATATCCGCAGGAACGGAGACCGCGTCTGGATTGCCTGGATCAACAAGGCCATCCGCGATGAGAAGGGGCACGTCGTCGAGGTCCTGTGCATCGGGAATGATATCACCGACCGGAAGCGTGACGGAGTTGTCCGTATCAGCACCGATACCTGGAAAGACGTTGTTGTCGCAGAAACGGACATTTCCGACAGTGTCTTTGACGCCGTATTCCATATCTGCACCGAGATATCTATCGAAGGGAGGGAAGGGAAGGCAGTCGGGACGACGTTTCTTGTCGGGGACATGCAGCACGTACTGGAGAAGTCGCGCCAGATCATCCTGAACCCGTTTGAAGGCCACCCGCCAGAGTCGCGTATCATCACCAACCCCGGGCTCAAGGAAAACATCAAGGCGCTTGCGCAGCTGGATGGCGCCTTTGTCATATCCGGTGATGGTTTTGTCGAATCCGTAGGACGCTATATCACAGTCGATTCGAGCAGTGTCAGTCTCCCTCCCGGGATGGGCACACGGCATAACTCGGTTGCGGCCATCACCAGTGTAACCCGGTGCGTGGGGATCGTGGTTTCCCAGAGCGGAGGCGGGATCACGGTGTTCCGTGACGGAAGGATTGTGAAGAAGATCACGCTTTGATCCTCCCGGTGATGGTATATGCAAAGTGGGGGAGAGCCGCTATCCCAGAAAAAATTCCGGCAATTCCCGCGAATTCATTCTTGTGCAGGCTCCAGGAGCATATCCTGGTACCACCGGTCGACCGGAACAGAAAGTCCGGCTGTAAGCGCAATCTGCGCTGCAAGCAGGTGCCAGCAGGCCCTGCCGCGGTACAGGAAGTCCCCGCAGGTACAGAACCCGTCTTCTACGATATAGGATGAGGTCTTTCCCTCGACAACAACAAAGTCCAGATATTTTTTCACCCGGCCGGCATCGATCGCTTCAAGGGCATATTTCCCTTTCCGGCCGAACCTGTCTTCTATCGCTTTACGTACTTCCGCATCAAGCCCGTTACGTCCTTTCAGCAGGTCCCGGATATCGTTCATGGGATCGTATTCAGGACCGGAGGATCGGCAATGAATATCCATCCTTTTCGGGCTGCGAGTCGTTTCATCGCGGGAGTTTCGAGCGCATAGTGAGTTGCCTCGATGCAGGGAAGGGGTGCAGCGCGGCAGATCGAATGTTTAAGTTCCGATGAGAGGAATGCCAACGCACCCTTTCCTTTCGCCTCCTCCATGAGGAGAAGGTCGAATCCGCTCCCGCCGGCAACGGCAATCCTGCCGACGGGTCCGGTTTTTGTCATCTTTCCCCAGATTCGGAGCGGGCAGTCAAGGCGTCGGGAAATCTCCTTAACGGTCATCGGGCAGTCCCCGACCATCCCGAGTTCCAGGGGTGCGGTGTTCTCAAGGGAGAGGAGTTCCGCGAGTGCGTCGTTTACGCCAGATTCGGCATGGTCGAAGTTGGTATGCATGACCCAGATGTTCATGCCTGCTGCGAGCACGTCCCGCATAAGCGCAGCGGTCTGGCCGGTAAGGGTGGTAAGCGGGGTCCAGATAGGTGTGTGGTGGACAACGAGCATATCGGCCCGGGCGGCTGCAGCCTGCTTCACGACCGTGGGGGTGGCATCGAGTGCGCAGCAGATCGTGCCAATGGTTTTTTTCCCTTCAACGATGAGGCCTATCCTGCCTTCATCGAATTCCTCGGCAAGCCCGGGCGGGGCGATCCGCTCCATCTCGTCAATGAACTCCCGCACATGCATACAGGATCATGGACGCCGGTGGTTAAAATCGCATTTATTACTGAAAGTAATAACAATTGTCTTAAATATTCGGAAAACGGAATATCTGGGCATGCACAAGACCATCGGACAGATCAACGATCGCATCCGTGACGGATCGGCACGGGTCGTCACTGCCGAGGAGATGCCGGCTATCGTGGCCGAACTCGGCGAGGAGAAGGCGCTTAAAGAAGTCGACGTGGTTACCACCGGAACTTTCGGCGCCATGTGTTCGTCCGGGGCTTTTCTGAACTTCGGCCATGCTGAACCGCCTATTCGCATGGAACGGATCTGGCTGAATAACGTCGAAGCATACGGAGGTCTTGCCGCGGTCGATACCTATATCGGTGCAACGCAGGAGTCCGATACGCAGGGAAAGGAGTACGGAGGAGCGCACGTCATCGAGGATCTCATTTCCGGCAAGACTGTCGAGCTCCGGGCAAGTTCCCGGGGCACCGACTGCTACCCGCGCCGCACGCTTACGACCGAGCTTGCGCTCGAGAACCTCAACCAGGCGGTGATGTGCAACCCCCGAAACGCGTACCAGCGCTACAATGCTGCAACCAACACAACCGACCGCGTCCTGAACACCTATATGGGCACACTGCTGCCGGGCAATGGCAATATTACCTATTCCGGCGCAGGGCTCCTGAACCCCCTCTCAAACGACCCGAAGCTCCGTCTGATAGGGAGTGGTGTTCCAATCTTCCTCTGCGGCGGCCCCGGTATCGTTGTCGGTGAGGGGACTCAGCACTCTCCTGCCGGTGGATTCGGTACACTGATGGTGACGGGGGACCTCAAACAGATGTCACAGGAATACCTCCGCGCAGCGACCATGACCGGTTATGGCGTGACGATGTATGTCGGTCTTGGCATTCCCCTGCCGGTTCTTGACCTTGATGTCGTGCGGGCAACTGCAGTCAGGGACGAGGATATCAGCGTGGATATCATGGATTACGGGGTCCCGAGCAGGAACCGGCCATCGCTTCGCAAGGTCACGTACGCGGAACTGCGCAGCGGTGCGGTCGAGCTGAACGGCGAGGAGATCAGGACATCATCGCTCTCGAGCTTCCGCAGGGCGCGGCAGGTTGCAGCCGAACTGAAGCAGTGGGTCGAGAGCGGGAAGATGACCCTGGCTCTTCCCACCCGGCCGATCGACCCGGCTAAACAGAACAGGCCGATGCACCAGACAAAGTCGAGCCCAAAGGTACTGGAGATCATGGACAAGAAAGTGGTGAGCGTGGGGGAGGACGAGGAGATAACAACGGCAGCCAAGAAGCTCCTCAAGGGCGAGACCAATCACCTGCCGGTCATCAACAGCGGAAAGGTGCTGGTCGGGATCGTCACCACCTTTGATATTTCCAAAGCGGTTGCCAACCCGGGTAAAGCGCATCTCGTGCGGGACATCATGAAAACCAAAGTGATCACGACAACGCCGGACGAAGCGGTTGATATTGCGATCCAGAAACTGGAGAAGAACAACATCAGCGCCCTGCCGGTTATCGACGAAAAGTCGCATGTTGTCGGGATCCTCACCGCTATGAATCTCGGGAAGCTGGTCGGCGGGAGGTGGCTGAAATGAAACTGCTGGTCACGTTCTCCCGCGGGAAGGGGAGGAAGCCGATCATCGCCCAAGCGGTCCGCGATACCGGTGTCCTTATCAACGTGGAACGTGCGGTCATCGATTCATCCGAGGGCGAGGCCCTGATTGAAGTCCCGGACGACCAGTGCCGTCTCGTGAGCGACACCATGAGTACGCTCGGGGCGCATGTCCGTATCCTCGACCATGGTGTAAGCTACGATGAAAGCGAGTGTGTGGACTGCGGCGCCTGCATCAGCGTATGTCCCCGTGAGGTCTTCAGTTTCGACGCGGACTGGAAGCTCCATCTTGATGAAGGGCGATGCATCCTGTGCGGCAAGTGCGTTGATGCCTGCCCGCACCGTGCGCTTTCCCTGCCGTTATGATCCGGGAGCGATTCCATTTCCGGGAAACATTTGCAAACATCCTCGCGGATGATCCCGCGCATACAGCGGCAGCGAAATCCGGCATGATGGCCGCGAGGCAGGATCTGGAGGCATATATTGCCCGCGATCCTTTTTTTTCAGCAACCTTTGATCCGTACGAACCGGATTCTGATAATCAGGTCATCACCCGGATGGCAGAAGCAGGACGGAAGGCTGGAGTCGGACCGATGGCAGCAGTTGCCGGTACGATCGCATGGGCTGGTATCGAGGCGATGCGGGAAGCCGGAGCAACGTTTGGTGTTATCGATAATGGCGGCGACATCGCACTTGTCGCGAATCGCCCGGTCCGTGTCGGTGTTCACGCCGGTGGCGCACCCCTCTCAAACCGGGTCGCGTTTGTTATTCCTCCGCAGGAATCGGTTCTCGGCATCTGCACCTCATCGGCAACGGTCGGTCCGTCCGTCTCGTTCGGCATGGCCGATGCCGTTACGGTCTTCGCCCGCGATGTGGCGCTTGCGGACGCTTGGGCAACAGCTGTCTGCAACGCGATTCTGCCGGATGACCGGTCGGTGCTGGATAGGGTGGATCCTTATGAGGTCGCCGGAATTTTCGCAATCATGGGCGATATTACGGTCCGCTGGGGAGAGCTGCCCCCTCTGGTACCAGCAGTCGTTGACGAGGGGTTGATTAGCGCCGGGGACCGGTGATAAGAGATACTCTGAGAAACGCCCGGAATCACTGATACTCCGGGCTTTCCATGAACTCAATCCCCTGAATATATGCGGCCGAGCCGGAGAACGTTGCGACAACCTTCTCCCCATCGCTGATCGCGATCACGGGTTTTGCATCGTGCACGGCAACGATCATCGCCAGGAAATCGTTCTCCCGTATTTTGATTCCGCCGGTCAGCGATGATGCCGGTTCGAGTTCCAGCTGCTCGCGCAGGAGATTGTCGCCGGCGGTCCGGAAGAAGAAGTAAAAGACCTGCCATGCGTTCAGCAGGTCCGAAACCAGCAGTTCGTCCCGCACCTCGGATACAAGGAGTCCCAGCCGGGTCGCGAGGCACTCGTAATCGTCCTCGCAGTCATCCAGCAGCCGATCGGCAGCCGCAACGAGTTCGGTAAACGGGACGCGGGACTGGGAGAGACTCATGCACCACATATTCATTCCGAAACCACAAATACTTCCCTGCCCCGGGTTTCTGTCTCATATAGGTCCAGGAGCCGTTCGGATTCGTTTCATTTCCCACTTCTTCCTGAAGGATTCAAAACAAAGAAAACCCTTATTCCGATCGAAGGGAGATGAATACAGGTGAAAGAAGCTGACACGGACTGGCTGGTCTACCACCATCTTCCTGAGAGTGCAGCAGTCAGCACGGACGAACTTGCGTCCCGCTGCGGGCTCGCGCTTCCTGATGTCGAGGCATCGCTTGTGCGCCTCGAACGTTCCTGCCTTATCGAGCGGAATGGCCGATCGGTCAGGATGCTCTCGTTCGGTGAAGCTCTCGTCCGCAACCAGCTGAAATACGAAGAAGACCTCCCGTTCACGATTGAAAACGGCGTAATCAAAGCAAAAAACAGGGATCCATGCCAGGAAAAGAAGTAGCCATTCTCCGTATCGGTCACCGGCCGGAACGCGACCAGCGGGTGACGACCCATGTCGGGTTAACCGCCCGCGCTCTCGGGGGGAAGGGGATGTATCTCGCTGCTTCCGACAAGGGCGTTGTCAAAAGCATCGCGGACGTTGCCGGGCGGTGGGGCGGGGAGTTCTTCTGCGAGGACAATGTGAAGTGGCGGTCCTGCATCAAAACCTGGAAAGCGGAGGGAGGGGTTGTTGTCCACCTTACGATGTACGGGATCAACCTGCCGGATGCTATCGGCGAAATCCGGATGCATGGGAAGATCCTCGTCATTGTCGGGGCAGAGAAAGTGCCCGGGGATATCTACGGCCTTGCGGATTACAACGTGGCCGTGACGGGCCAGCCCCATTCCGAGATCTCGAGCCTCGCCCTCTTCCTCGATCACCTTTTCGAAGGTTCCGAGCTTCGGCATGAATTCCCCGGTGCGCAGATCCGTATCGTCCCGTCGAAAGCCGGAAAACAGACGGAGGGCCCGTGAGAGGCCGGCTGCTGGTTGCCGGGTTTGCCACCCGCCATATCGCCCAGTCTGCCAACCGGGCCGGCTTCGAGGTCTGCGCTGTCGACCATTTCTGCGACCAGGACCTTGCATGGTACACACAGGACCGGGAGAGATTCGACGATCTCGCCGATCTGCCGGCTGCAATTGAGCGTATCTGCCGCCGCAACCGTTTCGACTTTTTCGTGCCTGCATCCGGTGCCGAGATGATCCCTCCACCGGCACCGCTCCTCGGGACGCCGGCAGACACCGCTGCCCGGTTCCTCGACAAGCTGGAAACCCAGCGGTTCTTCGAATCGCTGGGGGTTACGGTGCCCCGGCTCCTCCCGGACGATGAGTATCCCGCGATGGTCAAGCCACGGTCCGGCGCCGGAGGGTGGCGGAACGCCGTAATCCGGACCGGAGCGGAGATGGAATCGTGGAAGGCGCTGTACGAAAATCCCCCATATATCCGGCAGGAGATCATCCCGGGAACCGCGGCAAGCGTCTGCTGCGTTACGGACGGTTCGCGGGCTGTTGCGATTGCGATAAACGAGCAGATCCTCCGGGGACAGGGAGAGTCTGCATTCGGGTTCTCCGGTTCGATCACGCCGTCAGAACACCCCCGCGGCCGTGAAATGGCGGATATGGCCGAACGGATTGCCGCAGCCAGCGGATGCCGCGGCACCATTGGGATCGATTTTGTTGCGGGTGACGACCGGGTGGCAGCCATTGAAGTGAACCCCCGGTTTCAGGGGACGGTCGACACCGTGGAGATGGCATGCCACGCCAGCCTGTTCTGTCTCCATTACGATGCCGTCCGCGGTAACCTGCCGGCCTGCCGGCCAAAACCCTGTGAGGTGGCGGTCCGGAGCATCCTGTTTGCCGACCGGGACATGACCCTGAAAACGGATCTTCGGGCGCTGAAGGAATACGTTGCCGATATCCCCTGGCCGGGAACGTTCTTTGAAAAGGACCAGGCCGTTGTCAGCGTGTACGGGCAGGGGCCCGATCGCGCGGCTGCCCTTGCTATGCTGGATAAGCATATTAGTTCCGTCCGACAATATATGCGCTGATGGATCCAACCGAAGACGCGCTGAACAACCCGGCAATTCGTGCCTACCTCCACCGACTCGTGGGGGATGAAGGTCTCGACCTTCTCGAGCGGTTCCCCGAGGAAGGGGAGCACAGCGACGAGGACCTTGCAGCCTCGACAGGTATCAACCTGAACTCAGTCCGGCACACGCTCTATACCTTATACGAGAAGCGGCTCGCCGAATATCACCGGATCAAGAACAACGAGACCGGCTGGCTTACCTATCTCTGGCAGCTGCGCATCGATCATATCTACGATGCCATCCGCGAGGACATGGAGACAGTGCTCGAGAAACTTTCACGCCGGGAAAAATACGAAACTGAGAATGATTTCTACATCTGTAAGGACTGCCAGATCCTTTTCACTTTCCCGCTCGCGATGAACTGCGATTTCACATGCCCGGAATGCACTAAACCGCTCGGGCACTTCGATAACGAGATCCTGCTCCGCTCCCTGACGACACGCATCGAAGCGATCAAGAAATCGCTTGGTCATGCCTGAACACAGGAGAATGAACAAAACGGCACCCGAATCGTCCAGCGAAGCGATTCTTGAGGATGCCGGGTGCAGTGAAAAGGTCATCGCCCACTGCCGTGCCGTGCGGGACTGCGCCTGCGAATATGCAGCGCGGAATTCCGCGATTGATTTTTCTCTTGTTGAACAGGGTGCGATGCTCCACGATATCGGCAGGGGTCGGACCCACGATATCCGTCATGCCCAGTGCGGGGCGGATCTCGTGCGTTCCATGAACCTTGGTGAGGATTTAGCCCGGATCGTGGAATGCCACACCGGTGCCGGCCTTACCGCCGATGAGTGCACGCTCCTTGGCCTCTCCCCCCGCGAATGTATGCCCCGGACAACTGAAGAGAAGATTGTGACGCATGCTGACAACCTTATCGCCGGGAAAAAACGGGTGACTATCCACGAGAGCATAGCTTCCGCATATCACCTGCCGCGGAAGGCACGGATGCGGATGTGGCGCCTCGCGTGCGAGGTGGAGATGCTGTGCGACGGGTGATGTGGTATGACTTTTTCCCACTCACACCACTTTTTTATATGCTACCCGGGTCATCAGCATCAACCATAGAACGGTTCATTGATGTGTAAACCGAAGAAAAGAGAAACCGGGGACATTTTTCAGATAATTACCTGCCGCACCTGCGGGAGCGCCCGGATCTGTTCGATGACGCCGGCCGGCAGGGGATCTTCAACAACGATCACCAGCTTTGGATCCTCGGAGAACTGGGGGTCGGTTACAAAGATCTGGCGGATGGAGAGCTGGTGGTCCGCGAGGACCCGCACAGCGGCCCCGACAATCCCCCGCTCGCTTGCATTCTTCGGAAGCACGGTGATGACCGTAAAGCCAAGCGACTCGGCGACCCTGCTGACATCCGGTGTGGCCCGCATGTTGAGGAAGATGTCGCGGAGCGTGGGACGCTCGAGGATCCTTCTTGCGGTCGCATCGACAACCCGACGGTCCGATCCGATGGCCTTTGCAACCGCGGTTGCCGGTATTTCGATACCATTGCAGCAGATCCGGCCATCTTCCGTTACTCCAAAGCCATTTTCGAGGAGGAACCGGACGACACGGCTCTGCGACGGTGAATCGCCAAACTCGTGAATGATTTCAGACCACATACTCACCACACGGATTCCTGTGAACATATCTGCATTCATATCAACCTGATCGCCTGGTTACTCAGGTCCATAGTTCGGGAAAATCGGCAGGCATTCCGGTTTTTCCATGCTAGTGCTTGTGTTCCAGGTACTGAAATATTCTTCGATGTTCGTGTACCAGCATTACGGAACAGCCTTATACATGTCCCCAAAAAGTCCCCGCGTAGAGCTAGGCGCAGACCGATCACGCGAAAAAAGTTAGAGTTTCCCCGCTCTCCGTATAAGGAGAACGGCGCTAACAAATCCTATGATAAAGGTTACCGGAACGAATGCAGTCGGAAACTCAGGAGAACCTACTGGCGGGCAGAATACCTTACTCCAGAGGTTCTTTGCAAAGAGTGTGTTGTCTGCGGTGGAAATATGGCGGTTATCGAAGATATTGGAATCACCGATGACGATAACCCGGCTCTCTTCCACCGCGTCGATCGCGGGGTATTTGTCGGGGGTCCATGCGATGGTACCTGTTGGACTGAGTTCGCCGCCTGCACGCAGGTAAACGGTTGACACGCCACTGAATGACGGGTGAGATGCCAGGTTCGTGATATACAGGTCAAGGGGAGACAGATACGATACTCCCGTTGTTACACCGAATGCCTGGCTGACCGGATTGATGTTTCCATTCGGGCAGTCGGTATTCTCGGCCAGTATGAGCAGTTTTCCGCCATTGTCTACGAAGGACTTGATTGCGGCCACTTCGGCAGCAGAGTACGGGGAATCGTCTGTTGTCAGCGTCGAAATGATCAGGATATCGAACGAGCTGAGATCCACCGAGGGATCCAGGATCCCCTTGTCGGTTACTGCAACAGGGTATCCCTCACCGGCCAGTAATGCCACAAATTGTGAAAAATCCCCGGTGGGATAATAATTGAGATAGACCCCATGGGATATATCCCATAGTGCAAGACAGTTTTGTGATCCGATTTCACAGACGGATGCCGCCGGGGAACTCCCTGTCATCATCATTTTTTCTTCCACGGGCAGACCATTTGATCTGTCGATCTCTGCTGATGCTATCCCACATACCAGGAGCATCAGTGTAAGGACAATAACAGCCTTCACGTGTTTCATTCCCTATCCTCCTCCTCTCATGATAATCATAACAGGGTGCTATGATTAGAAATGAGATATTTTTTTAATTGGAATTCCTGTATAAAATGAGGTGCAATGCGCCGGTGCAAGGCACCTTCATGGCGCACAGTGAAACACAGTTTTTCCGGAAACAGGAGTGAAGGTGGACTGCCATCTTTTCATGGATTATTTGTTTACCGATCCCGGTCCGGGACCGAAATACCCGGGGATGATCAGTATCCCCTCAACCCGGCAAGTAATCATGTTAATCCGAATCCTGATAAGGTGTCTCCTGTCGCAAGTTTTTATAAGATAGACAGCCTTTTTGTAATGGCACGAGAGCGTGGGTTGCCGAGCCAGGTCAAAGGCGCCAGCTTGAGGGGCTGGTCTCGAAGGAGTTCTCCGGTTCAAATCCGGTCCCACGCATGGTTTCTGTTCTTTCCAATCCTCTTTGCAGGTCAGCGTCTTTCCCGCTTGACGACCGTACAGGTATTTAGGCATGAATATCGATGTATATCGATGAAAAATATCCCGGTTCACCTCATGTTCCTGTTGGGAATCGTCCTTTTCCTTGTATCATCCGGCTGCACTGGTGGCCAGTCCGGCGTACAACTCACGGCAAAGGCAGTCCCGGTCGTGTCCCAGCATCAGACAGACAGATCCAACGAAACGCTTGTTGCCTTTGTGGAAAATGCGGCTGCTTACGTAAAAACCAACGGTGCACAAAAGGCACTTGCCGAGTTCAGCAACCCGAACGGTTCGTTCATCCGGGGTGAACTGTATATATACGCGTACGGTTTCAACGGCACGACCCTTGCCCACCCGGTCAATCCAGAGTCGATCGGAAAGATCCGTGAAGGAGCGATCGGCGTTTTTGTTACGGAGATGGGTGAGGTTGTCCGGAACGGGAGCGGCTTTTACCGGTTTACGTATGTCAACCCGCAGCATAACGGGATTCTCGAATCGAAGCTGGGGTATGGCGTGAAGATCGATGACGACTGGTGGATCGGATCCGGTGTCTATACCGGGCCGGTTGAGACTGCAGCAGCGCCATTGCCGGCAACACCTGGTACCTGATCGCCAATCCCACACCACTCTTCTGCCGCCTCTCGTTTTCGGGCCAGTGAAATCCTTATCATATTCCCAGCATAATTCTCCAGTATGCCGGAACAGAAGGGCCGGAAGAAAAAACCTGATCCAAAAGAGCGGGTAAAAAAAGCGGTTCGGAAACCTGGTTTGGAAAAAAGGGTGCCGGAACCTGCAAAAATGCCGCAGAAAAGGACGATTATCGATATGCTTCCGGACCTGCTGGTGAAGGCCCTCGCCCGCCATGACGATTTCATCATAACCTGCGAAACAGATCCCGGTACGGAGAAAAAAACCCTTCATATCCTCTCCGGCAGGTTTGTCACACCCTGCATGCTGAACAAACTTATTGGCCAGGCAGAGTCGCAGCGCGACGAGGGAAGTACGCTGATCTCGCGGAAATGGATATAGCCGGCCAGTGATATCACGGCCTGTCCGTCTGCCGGATTCCGGGTATATGGCGGGAACGATCACCGCTCGATCAGCCGGATGGTATCACCGGTCTTTTTTGCCAGCACGTCCCGTCCCTGGAGCCGCGCCACATCAGCGATTGCTTCGAGAACATGGACCGATTCCTCAAGGAATGACAGAATATCGGCCGGGAAGAGTTCGATCCCGTATTCGTCCAGCAGGTACGATCCTATCTGCCGGTGGTCGAGCCCGTTCATCCGGAGTTCGAGGACTTTTGTAGCAAACTTCTTCTCCGGACAGCCGCAGAGCGGGGAGTCCCGGCAGTTACACCGCAGAAACGCATCAAAAAAAGCAAGGATCTGCTCCCTCACTGCATAATCGAGGGAATCGTAATCGATCCGAGAACTGAGGGTCTCGAGCATCGTGCCCGAGAATGCAAGCTCGGGAATGCGGTATCCGGCGAGCCGTTCAATCTTTTTTGCATGACGGAAACGCGCCCGGTCAGCGATCACTCGTCTTCTCCGGTACTCTCATCAAAGTTCTTTAACGAGGTCATCGACTCGCCGATCCGCTCGCATTCGATGAGCCATTCGTCGAACAGCGTTGGATTCTCGAGATCGTCCTTGACATATTTCCCGCAGCAGGCAGCACCGTCAATGACTGCAGCGGCGATGTTGGACGCGGTCTCGAGGGCGAGTTCCATGTCCTTATCGATCTGCTCTTTTCCTTTCTTGACGAGTGTCTTGATGTCCTTGTCGAAGGTGCCGGAAATATATTTCCTGCTGCCGGCAAAGAGGACAAGCTTGGGCAGCTGGAGGATCTCGACGAGTTCCTCGAGATCTCCCTTGGGGGCCGCCGCCATTACAATCGCTTCGACCGCGGCGAGCTTGTCGAGGGCCTCTTCCTTGCTGAAACGCTTGTTCTGGTACAGCTTGATGATCTTCAGGACCTCGATGGTAATATCGACGGAGAAGCCGTCAAGGATACGGAATCCCTCGGGCATCTCCTCGCTCTTTGGATCCTGTTCGAAACTCGCTTCGGAAAGGGTTTTGAGCCAATTGTCCCAGCGCTCCTGGTTATAAAAGATATAGAACAGCTTCAGGGGCTCTTCTTCAACTTTTTTCGCTGCCTTCTTTGCCATTTCATTACAGTATTCCACCTCCGTGATTAAATGATTTCGGAACTTCGAGGGTCGCCAGAGCCGGGAATGGAGAAGACCGAAGGTTTTGAACTCCCCCGGGGTCGAAGGTTTGTTGCGCAACCCATTACCTCATCGACATTCGAAGTACTCCGGAGAGTACTCCTCCTCATAATCCAGATGATCTATTCAGATTCTGACGAACCTTCCGGACTCATCAGTTCCGAAACGTGAGGGATGACAGGATCCCGGGCCGAGAACGGTTATCACCATTGACGGGCAATTATTCCGGGACTATGGCGGCAGGAGGAAACGGACACGGGAAGGAGAAGCTTGTGATGGCGCGGTACGGGGAGCTCTTCCTGAAGAGCGAACCGGTCAAGCGCCATTTCATCGGCATGCTCCTGCGTAATATCCGGAAAGCGCTCGGAGCCGCAGGTCTGGAATGCCGGTTCGAAACCCCCCGTGGCAGGATCCTGATCTATGGCGATAATCCGGATCGGATCGCGGGGATTGTTTCGCGGATCTTCGGCATAGTGGACGTCAGTACCTGCCTCCGGACATCTCCCGATCCGGAGGAGATGAAACGGGCAGCGCTCGCCCTTGCGTCTTCCCGCCTCAAAACCGGTATGAGTTTTGCCGTCCGTGCAAAACGGCAGCACAAGACCGGCATGGACAGCCAGGAGCTGGGACGTGTTATCGGCTCATGGCTGTACGAACATATTCCCGGTCTCACCGTTGATCTTGATGATCCCGCGTATGAGATCTTTGCGGAGGTCCGCGATATCGGGGGGCTTGTGTATGATGGGCGGTTGCCGGGACCGGGCGGTCTGCCCTGGGGCACGCAGGGCCGCGTGCTGGTCCTTCTCTCAGCTGGAATCGATTCGCCGGTTGCGTCATGGCTTGCCATGAAGCGCGGTTGCGAGGTCACCAGCCTGTACCTGGATGCAGGGCGGTGGGCCGGTGCGGACGTCACGGCTGCAGCGATTGAGAACCATCGAAGGCTCTCCCTCTGGTGTGCCGGCACTCCGCTCCCGATGGTTATCGCGGACAGCGAACCGCTGTACGATGCGATGAGCCGGCAGAAAGTCCCGCCGCGGTACCGTTGCGTCATCTGCAAGCGTTTTATGCTCCGTGTCGCGGGACGGCTGATGGAACACGAAGGCGCTCTTGCGGTCGTTACCGGGGAGAACCTCGGGCAGGTGGCTTCCCAGACCCTCGCGAATCTCGGTGTTGTTGCTGACGCTGCGTCTGTCCCGGTTCTCCGACCGCTTATCACGTTCGATAAGGAAGAAACGATCGCAATCGCCCGCGGTATCGGGACGTTCGTTGCAAAGCCGGGCGATCTTGCCTGCCGCGCTGTTCCGAAGATGCCTGCAACGGCAGCAGGGCTGAAGGAAGTGCTGGAGCACGAGCAAACGGTCGGGATTGTTGATCTTGTGGACCATGCGGTCATCAATTGCCGGTTCATCACCGCGCTTGACGGCAGGATTGTTGATCAGATACCCCATGTCCGCGGGGAGTGACCCCCGGGAGTGACCGATGGAACCGGATGAATTCCGACCGGCATACCTCACCCTGCATGCATCCGGCGAACTGGATGAACGGGCGGACCGTGCAGAGGATCTTTTGAAGGCCTGCACGGTCTGCCCCCGCCGGTGCGGGGTGAACCGGTTCGCGGGCGAGCAGGGATTCTGCCGGACCGGGCTGCTACCGGTCGTCTCCAGCTATGGCCCGCATTTTGGCGAGGAGCCTCCGCTCGTGGGGCACGGGGGTTCCGGCACGATCTTTATTACTCACTGCAACCTCGCCTGCACGTTCTGCCAGAACGCCGATATCAGCCAGGAAGGACGGGGGGGTGAGATACCCCTGGAAAAATTCGCGGAGATGATGCTCCGACTGCAGAAAGGGGGCTGCGTGAACATCAACGTCGTTACCCCGACCCATATTGTCCCGCAGCTTATCAGGAGCATCGGGATCGCGGCCGGCCGGGGGCTTTCTTTGCCAGTAGTGTACAATTCCGGCGGGTACGAATCCATGGATACGCTCCGGCTTCTCGACGGGATCATCGACATCTACATGCCGGATGCAAAATACGGCAGCAACAGAATCGCAGAAGCCCTCTCTGGTGCGGCAGGGTACGTGGATGTCATGAGAGACGCCCTCCGGGAGATGCACCGGCAGGTCGGTGACCTTGTCATAACCGGAGGCATTGCACGGCACGGCCTGCTTGTTCGGCACCTTGTGCTGCCGGACAATCTCGCGGGGAGCGATTCTGTCCTTCCGTGGATAGCGGAGAATCTCTCGCAGGATACCTACGTAAACATCATGGACCAGTATCATCCCGCCCACAGAGTCATCGATAATCCGGAGAACAGATTCCCGTCGCTCCGGAGAAGTATAACTGCCATCGAGTACCGGCAGGCTGTACGGATCGCACAGCGGGCAGGGCTGCACCGCGGTTTTCCCGGCTGAACACACAGGAACTGCCGTGGTCACGCGGGACTGTCCACTCCCGGTTCCAACCACTGTTTTATGTATCTTGAATTGAATATCTGGAGCTATGCCCCATAACGAAACCGAGGTCTCGCTCAGGATGCCGGTCGGCCTTGTTGAAAAGATCGACGAGATTGCAAAGATGAAATACCTGAACCGTGCCGATGTGATCATCGATGCCTGTGCATTTTACTGCCAGCATCAGGATATGCACAGCGAATGGTTCCCAAAGACCATGCGCAATGTCTTCTTCGACCTTGCCCGCCATGACGAGGAGTTCCGTACGACCCTGTGGCACCTGATGCGCGAGTATCCTCTCGAAAATGCTGATAAATAATCGCCCGCCCAAAGAAAACAGCCATGATTCCCGGCATCCTGCCTGAATGAACGGTTTCGGAAGACAAAAGTCTGTATCCAAATCTTCTTTTCTGCTCCCGGCAGAACGACCGCTGTCCTTTTGTTAAATTTTCCTGCCGGATTATCCGTACCCATACTCCAAGCTAACTCGCGATTTGTAACCTGACCCTGTCTTAGCAGGTCTTTTGGATTTTCTCCAAAGAACTTGTCGTGAAGGTACGGTTTCACAACAGGTTCTGGACGGTGTTGATAACCGTCTTTAATGCCTTGACCCGGGAATACCATTTGTCGTCTGATTCGATGACGGTCCACGGTGCGATCTCCGTGCTCGTCCGGGCAAGCATCTCATCAACAGCCTCAGTGTAGAGATCCCATTTCTCGCGGTTGCGCCAGTCCTCGTCTGTGATCTTGTACACTTTCTGTGGATCGTTTGCCCGCTGCTGGAACCGCCTGAGCTGTTCGTCCTTGTCGATCTCCAGCCAGAACTTGACAATACCCCCGCCGGAGGAGTTCACGAAATCCTCCTCCATCTCGTTGATCTCGCGATACGCCCGCTGCCAGTCCGTCTCTGTGCAGAAGCCCTCAACCCGCTCGACAAGAACCCTCCCGTACCAGCTCCGATCGAAGATCGCGATATCCCCTCCCTTGGGGAAATGCTTGATGAATCGTCGCAGGTAGTGGTACTGTTTCTCGTGCTCGGTCGGTGCGGCGACGGGAACGACATAATACCCCAACGGGTTCATGTACCGTGTCAGCCGCGTGATGTTGCCCCCCTTCCCTGCCGCGTCCCAGCCTTCGTACGCAATCATGAGAGGGATCTTCCGCTTGAAGAGGAGGTAGTGGAGCTCGAGCATCTCGATCTGGAGGCTTGCAAGCGACTCCTGGCACTCCTCTCTGGAATATTTTTTTTCCGGTAATGCTTTTCGTTTCACCGGATTCTTCTTTGGGAGGGGCAGATCCTTCTGTTTTGCTTTTTTTTGTTTTCCCTCCCGTATACTATCTGCCCTCTTCTCCAGGGACTTCACAATCGTACCGTAAATTTTGAGGATCGCGTATTTCCGGTCCATAGCCTCGACAATGGTCCAAGGTGCATAATCGGTGTCGGTCTTCTCGATGAAACGGTCGATGAGCGGGAGCGAGTCCTCGTAATGCCGGTGGATGTTCCAGATCGACGGGGTGACGAGCCATGCCGTGAGCGGGTTCCGTTCGCGCTCATCGAGCCGCCGTTTCTGCTCCTCCTTGGTGATGTGCAGGAAGAATTTCAGGATGACCGTGCCGTCATCATGGAGCTGGCGCTCGAAGTTGTTGATCTGACCAACCCTTCCGGAGAGTGTTTTTTCCCATGCATGTTTCTGCATCTCTTCAGAGATGGCGCGGCTGTACCAGCCCCGTGCGAAGAGGGCGATCCTGCCGCGGGGAGGGGTCCGCAGCCAGAATCTCCAGAGGAACGGGTGTGCCCGTTCCTCCTCCGTGGGTTTTTCTATTGCATGCAGGGTAAATCCGCGGGGATCGAGCGCCTGGATGATCTCGTGGACCGCCATGGTGATCCCGGCCGTGTTCCATCCCTCAATGACGATGATAACGGGGATCTGCTGGTCGCGCAGTGACCGCTGGAGATAATTCAGGCGTTCCTTGTACGACCCGAGGGTTTTGTCATAGGATCCTTCGTCAGCTTTCTTTGTCAGGTCGCATCTGTCAAGCATGGTCGAGATTCCCTCCCGCCATTTATAATCAGCGGTATATCTCTATCGGATTCGTAGGGCACAGGGGATGATAACCTTTACCCGGGTCACCCCGGGTAAAAAAATGACCGGGGAATTATCCCTTTACCGCTAGCCCGTTCTCCCGGGCGATCTCCACGAACGCCTTTGCAAGGTGCAGCGCCTGTTTATGGGTCGTTCCGTACGTATTGAACTTCCAGACCTTCGTTGCACCGGGGATGACTCCCGTAACACCCCGTTCTTCGAGAGCACTCTGGAGGAAGTACCCCCGCTTCTTGTGCGATTCCGCGATCCGGTCGAACGATGCCGTTGTGTCAACCCGTGTCATCGTGTGCTTCCGCGGATACTCGGAGAGGCACTTCGTGCCCTCGATGGAGAGGAGCGCGTCCATGACAACCGCGTGGTTGGCGAGTTCTCGGTCGAAATGCTTTGTCCGCTGCCTGACATGCGGGAACGACGCCATCATCCCGATCAGTGTAGCGCCCATCAGCGTGCAGCCTATCATTTCCGGCTCCTTGATTCCGAACTTACGGTTCGTTACATCGCCGACAATTGCTGTTGTGCGGAAGACCTCTTTCTCCCGTTCTGCAGTAACGGCGAGGATGCCGGAGGGAGCCGGGGCTGCCATGCTCTTGTGGCCGGATCCGACAACAAAATCTGCGCCAAGGGCTTTGCCATCAACCGGCAGGATGCCGACCGTGTATGCGCCATTATAAACAACCGGAATATCGTACTGGTGCGCCACCTTTGCAATCGCAGCAAAATCGTGCAGGTTCCCGTACTGGTAATCAACGTGATCGATAAAGGCGAGGACCGGGGCTTTCCCCAGTTCTTTCTTCACAGCCTCGATCTTCGCTGCAGCCGCATCGGGGGTTACGAGTTTCTGGTCGTTTGCCGGGATCTCGCGTGCGACGCCACCCGCTTCTTCGATGGCCAGGAACTCGGTGTAGTGGGAAAGAGATGTCAGGAGGACCGGGTCACCCTTCTTCACGTAGGTCTGTGCAACCGCCTGGAATCCCCGGCGGGCCCCGGGGACTGTCCGGACAGCATCCATGTTCAGCCACTTTGCAACGTCCTTGTGAAACTCGGCGATGGGAGGCTTTGCAATATAGTCGAGCCGGTTGGGCTTGCGGCAGTTGTCGCAGACGGAGTATCCATCACCGTACGCGATGACGGCCTTCATCGCTTCGGCCGTGAGCCGCCCGCCCGCCTGTATGGGGTCGATATTGATGAAGAGCTCGTCCACCTGCCGCGCCTCGATCCCGCTTGCACACTTCATTTCAGCATCTCCTGCTTCAGGGACTGGACCTGCCGCTCGAGGTTCTCAAGGAGCCGCACCGCCTGTGCTTCCTGGTGGATATCGAACTCGTGGGAAGGAGCGGTTTCCCGGAGAAGAATACGGATATCGGTAAGAGTATAAATTGCCTGGAAGGTCATGTCGACTGCCCGTTTTGACATCGGTTCACCTGCCTAGAGTATACGCACCGGAAAATTAAGTACTTGCGCCGATCCCGGGCAGGCTCACTGATATGTATCTGTGTTTCATGGTCTTTATTTGCCAAACGCCAATATACGGATAAGCCGGTGAATGATGAATCCAGCACTAATCCGGTTCAAAACCGAGATCGCGAATTTCTATCGCATCTCGCTCATCAACCTTGTCTTTGCCGCGCTGGCTATTGCATATGGAATCTCCTACATAATCACAGCTGTGCTTGGCAGTCCCCTGGGGCTGCAGGCAGTCCTGCTCCGGCTCGTTACCGGTGCGGCTGCCCTTGCCTGTTTCGGGCTCGGGCTCAGCTGGCTTTTATCAACGCTCAGGATCTTCGAAGGTGTCGAAACGATCCGGGACGCACTCAGTGCGTCGGGCGAAGAGGTATCAGAGGAACGGCTGACCTGCCTGATTGTGCGGATGCTTGCCCATTACCGGGACAACAGGGATACCATCCGGACCATGATCCTTGTCAGCACAGCCGGCGGTTGTGTCTTCTTTGTCCTCTCAATCACGAGCGGCATCCGGGCACTGTCCCTGACTGCGAACAGCGGGTCGGCCACGTTTGAAAGCCTCGTTCTCCTCCCGTCCATGCTGCTGACGCTGGGGATCGCCCTTGTCAGCCTCATCTCGTCGTATTATTTTTCCCGGTTTGCCGGCCTCTGGGACCGCCGCTTGCACGAGATAGGGGAATCCGAATGCACCCTGAAAAAGACCCTGGAAAGGGATGAGGCATGAGCGGGCGCCGGACCGTGTACGAGATTTACTGGGAGATCCTCGTCTATTGTAAAACCCCGCGATCCTTCACGGCAATCATCAACCGGTGCGATCTGAACTCGAAGACCGGGCAGGAATATATCGCGTTCCTCGCAGCGAAGGGATACCTGTCTTTGGTCACGGAAGAGGAGAAAGCGCGGTATCTTTCTACTCCTGCTGCTGCGGAATACATCGCGCTTTTCAGCTCGCTCTATCAGAAACTGTTCGATACCGGGCCCGGGTTCAGGCTCTGATGGAGGTGGGGAACGCGACGACCTCTCCACAATCCCTGACGCGGCCGAACCCGCCGCCGCGCTTATCACCTCCGGGAGCTATTATATTGTCAGATGAGCAGCGGACTACCCGGATGCCCCACCGTGCATCCTGTTTACATCTTCGGGCACAGGAATCCTGACACGGACAGTATCGCCAGCGTCATCGGGTATGCGGATTTCAGGAACCGTTCCGAGCCGGGGCGGTACATACCAGCCCGGTGCGGCGACCTGAATCCCGAGTCACGGTACATGCTGGAACGGTTCGGGATCGAGAGCCCTGTCTTTATCCCGTCTCTCGAGCCCCGGCTCTCGGATATTCCCTACAAGCCGGTCTTCTCGCTTGCAGCCGATGTCCCGACAGTCGATGTGGCGTCCCTGATGGCCACGGAAGGGATCCGGAATGTTGTCATCACCGACCCTGACGGGAAGCCGGTAGGGATGGTCGGGGAGCATGCCCTTGCCGCAGCATACCTCCGGAAGGTCCATCTCGCAGAACTTGCGGTGACCCCCGTCAGCATCGGAACGCTTGCCCGGATCCTGAATGCCGGCATTGCGGTATCTGCCGGCGCCGTTCTCGAGGGTCGTGTCTATATTGCCATCGATGCCCTGCATGTCACCCTTGCAAAGATGACGGCAAAGGATATCGTGATCGTCGGTGACAACGAACCTGCCCAGCTTGCGCTCATCGGTGCCGGGACAGCCTGCCTCATCATTGCGGAAGGCGCTCCGGCTGGTGAGCGTGTCATCGACGCTGCACGGAAGAAAGGAGTTGCTGTCCTGACAACCCCGCTGGACGCATTCGGTGTCGGGAAGATGATCAGCCTCTCGCTCCCGGCACGCGAGGTAATGGAACCGGATGTCCCCATCCTTTCCCTGGCTGATACAATCATCCATGCCCGGGAGGTTGTTGCCGGTTCGAAGTTCCGGGCTGCATGCGTTGTCGGAGCGGACGGTACGCTGTCCGGTATCCTGACCCGCACGACCCTTCTTATGGATGTCAGGCGCCAGGTCATCCTGCTTGACCATAACGAGGCATCGCAGGCTGTTGACGGGATCGGCGAGGCAGAGATCGTGGAGATCATCGACCACCACCGGCTCAGCCCGATAACAACCCTGAGACCGGTGAAATTCTTCAACGACCCGGTTGGCGCGACATCGACGATCATCGCGATGAAATTCATGGAGTCCGGCCTTGTGCCGTCTCCGGGAATTGCCGGCGTGCTGCTCTGCGGGATCCTTTCCGACACACTTGCCCTGCGCATGTCAACGACGACCCACCACGACCGGATGGCGGTGAAGTACCTCGCGCCGCTGGCTGGAGTGGAACCGGACGATCTCGGGACTGCCCTTCTTGAACGGGGTATGGACCTTGCGGGCGTACCGCTGTCGCAGATCATTGCCCGCGACACAAAGGCATTTACCCTCTTTGGCAGAAAGGTGATTATCTCGCAGGTGATGGTTCCTTCATTCTTCTGGAACCGCGAACGATCGGATGCCATTCGTGGGGAACTGTCGGTCCTCCGGTCAGGAACCGGGACCGACCTTGCTGTCGCCCTTTTCACGAACGTCATGGAGAATGCGAGTGATATCTATGCTGCCGGAGACAGTTCCCTCCTTGGGAAAATATTCTGTACCGGTATGCCCGCCCGGTTCGATGGGGTCATGTCGCGGAAGAAGGATTTTCTTCCCTGGCTTGGTGACCGGCTCCGCGGGGTTTCCTGAGACCAGCGAGTATCGTCACTTCCTGCCAGCGGCTCCTGCAGGAACCGGGTGAGAAGACGGCAACCGTTATCATTAGATAGATCCGCGTCAATGCTCTCACTATGATGCCCCGCACCCTTGCCGGTTCCTGCATCCTCCTCGGGCTCATGCTCGTGGTGTCCGGGTGCATGGAACCACCGGTAAAAGATCCTGTCGTGACCGTTGGGAATATCACGCTTTCCGATGTCACCCTCCGGACAATGAACGTGAACACGACCGTGAATATCTTCAATCCTAATCCGCTCGGTGCGAGGCTGAACAGGCTGGCATTTGATGTTTACTACCTTGATGGTTCCCGTACCTTCCTCGGCCACGGAGAAAAGTCAGATATCGATATCAGGGAAAACGGCAACACCACCATCGAAATCCCGGTCACCATCAGCAACGTCCAGGCAGTCAATGCGGCCGGCTCTCTTCTCCGGAACGGGAATATCACGCTGTATGTCAACGGCTCAGCGTTCATTGACGTAAAGGTGACGTCGTTTGAGAAACCCTTCGAACAGAGCAGGACGTTTGAAGCATCCGAGTTCACCGGCCTTGTCCCGGCAACCATCCCGGGCACCGATATCAATCTCTCGGAAGGGATTCAGCAGCTCGGGGGGCTCCTGGGATCATTGTCCTGATCCCGGCTGCCGGACAGGACAACCTTCCGCGACAGGAATCTTCCGGTTTTCCTGCAGAAGACCGGGCGGAATCCTCTCTTGCCCGGAGGGAGTGAGCCTGTGCATGCTGCGCTGAGATTAAGAGAACCCGGGATAGTACCGGGTATGGTCTTTGGGTGAGATGAATGCCTTTTGAATGCAGCCAGTGCGGGGAATGCTGCAGCCACCTCGGCCTCGTTCATGTGATCGTGGAGGAGTACGGGCAGTACCGTTTCCTGGTACGGAACCAGTATACCGGAGATAAGACGCCGGTCGCGGTCGACAAGGACAAGATTTCCCTCTTCAACGACCGAAGCATCTTTGCCGAACGCCCCGAGGCGTGCCCGTTCTTCCGGTTTGACCATGCAGCGGAGAAGGGATACTGCACCGTTCATCTCACCCGCCCGGAGATCTGCCGGGACTATGGCTGCTGGCGGCTGCTGATCCTGAAGCCGGACGGAACGCGGGCCGGGAGGATCATGGGCCATCGCCACCTTGCGTCGGAGGATGAGAGGCTGACCCGGATTTTCAGGCAGAAGGTGGATCAGATAGTTGAGCCGGACGATGCCCAATGGGACCGTCAGGTGATCCTGACACTCGTTGCAGAAGGGTACCGCGTGCTCACGTGAACCGCGGCGTTGAAAAAACCTGGTCCGGTCGGTCCGTTTACTTCTTCTTCAGCCTGGCCCCGGCCCTGTGGGCTGCGATCTTTGCGTCGGCAAAAGCCTTGTGCACACCGACCTTCACCTCATCGGACACCTTCTGCACATCCGCCTCGGTGTCCACGAGGGTGTTATGGGCAGCAACGGATACATCGTCCATCACCGCATGAGCGGCAACGCGGGCATCATCGATCGCTTTTTTCGCTTTGACTGAAAGGGTATCGGCCATTGATGTCCACCTTCCTTCCCGGTATGGTTGTATGCTCTTTTTGGGATAATTAAGGTTTTTTCTTCCGGTTGCTGATGTGGGCGGATGACAAACCGATCGACCTGACCGGCAATGATCCCGGCAGAATTTTCCGTTCGTTTTATTTCCGGAGAACACCTACGGAATGTATGCATGAGCTCCTTGAGGTCTGGAGAGACCGGAACGGGCTGAAATGGATCGCGCTCTCCGCGCTGATCTATGCGCTTGTCCTCATCCCGTTCAACCAGCTTCACTGGAGTGTTGCGGGAATACCGATCCGTCCGGCGGCCGCGCTGCCGGTTGTACTGGGCATCATCTGGGGCCCGGCTGCCGCATGGGGTCTTGGCATCGGGAACATTGCCGGCGATTATTTCGGTTCATGGTCCCCGATGAGCATTGCCGGGTTCCTTATCAATATCCTGTACCCGTACCTGTCCTATCTTCTGTGGCACCGGCTCGTTAAGGGGCGGGGAGAGAGGATGGGCCGGCACGGCCTTGCGATCTTTCTCATCGTAACTGCAGTCATGACTCTCGTCTGCATGGCGCTTCTTGCCGCGTCCGGTACCTTCTTCTTTTCCCGTCCGTTCGAAAGCAAATTCACCGGGTACCTTGGCAACAGCATTGTCTGGGCAATGACTGCCGGGCCTGTCCTGTTCAAGGTTCTGGGAGAACGTGCCGTACAGAACGGGTGGACCTACGGCAGGGAATGGACAGGCAGCGATCAGTAAGCTGCGGGGATATTCTGTGTCTCCCGGCTTAACTGGAGGATTTCCTGAGCATGGTCCAGGAGGCCGGCGAGGTATCCCTGCACCCATTCTTCGCCGGCATATTCCTCGAACGGGCGGTAGGATCCCTGGATCTCCGTGCCCTCCCGGTCGAACCGGAGCAGGCCGATTGGTGACCCTCCCCTGCTGATGAGCTTGTTCAGTTCGGAGAGCGGCTGCCTCTGCGAGCTGAAGATGAAACGGGTATCGTCTGCGAACCCGACCGCTATTGCGACGACAACAGCACCCCTGGCTTCCTTGAGCATCTCGTTGACCAGGTCGGCAGAATTTCTCATCGGTCTCACCCAATGGATTGCCGTTCATGGTTTAAAAGATTCGTCATTCGTCCGGCATGTGCTGCCCTGCCCCGAGCGGGAATCGCAGGACCGATCCGATACCTACTTTTGCCTGCGTGCCGGATGAACAAGGGAGAGATGCTGCATGGACATGCCGGAACTGGATGACGAACCCTGCGAGCAGTGCGGTCTCTGCTGCCGGATCTTCGGCCCCGGTATCACGCCGACGGCAGCGAACGTCTATACCTGGATTGAAAATGGCAGGACCGACATCCTGCGCTGGTTTGCTGCCAACCGCGACGATGGCAGCCGCGTGCCCTGCATTGCCCTGCATGGCGAGGACCTGGGGAATATCGTCTCGTTCGAGATGTGCGATCCGGAGACCGGCGGTTTTGTCACGGTCTGCCCCTTCCTGCGCAGGGTATCCCGGGAGCGGTATCTCTGCGGTATCCATTCGGTGAAACCCGAGATGTGCTGCACGTACCAGCCATGGGTCTGGGGCGAGACGTTCTTCAACCGGTGCCCGGCCCTGAAGAAAGCCGGGAACAGCTGCCGCTGGCCGCTCTGATCCATGGTACCGGGCCATGCAGCCTTCCGGTATGCCCGGACCTGCCCGGACCCGGCCGGGTTTACGGAAACGGGTTCTGCCAGCGTTTTCGGTATCGCGGCATTGTCCTGCCTTTGCGGACAATCATTATCTTTCCAGACCGGAATGGTACTTGGGAATATCATGCCGGATACTGTTCAACCATTTACCGTTGCAAAGGGGGCACACGATGTCACGATGCTTCCTGCAATGGCAAACCGCCACGGCCTGATCGCCGGAGCAACCGGGACCGGAAAGACCACGACGCTGCGGCTCCTTGCGGAAAACTTCAGTGCCATCGGCGTCCCTGTCTTCCTTGCGGATATTAAGGGGGACCTCTCCGGGCTCGCGGCTGCCGGCGGGGACAACCCCAAAGTGAACGAGCGGGCGCAACAGCTGGGCATTACCGGGATACAACCCCAGGGATACCCCGTCACGTTCTGGGACGCATATGGTGCGGCCGGCCACCCGGTCAGGACAACCATCTCGGATATGGGGCCGCTCCTCCTTGCCCGGATCCTGGACCTCAACGATATCCAGACCGACGTGCTGACCATCCTCTTCAAGATAGCCGACGATCAGGGCCTTCTGCTCCTTGACTTAAAGGACCTCAGGGCGATGGCGCAGTACTGCGGGGATCATGCAAAGGATCTGAAGACAAGGTATGGCAACATCTCGCCTGCAAGCATCGGATCCATCCAGAGGAGCCTGCTGGCGCTGGAACAGCAGGGGGGAGACCGGCTCTTCGGCGAGCCTGCCCTTGATGTCATGGATTTTGTCCGGACCGATTCCGCGGGCAGGGGCATGATCAATATCCTTGCAGCCGACCGGCTGATGCAGTCCCCGAAGACCTATGCAACATTCCTCCTCTGGCTGCTCTCGGAACTCTTCGAGAAGTTCCCCGAGGCCGGCGACGTGGACAAACCCAAACTCGTCTTCTTCTTTGATGAGGCGCACCTGCTCTTTGCTGACACCCCGAAGATGCTCGAGGAGAAGATCGTGCAGGTGGTCCGGCTGATCCGGTCGAAAGGTATCGGCGTTTACTTCGTCACCCAGAACCCGCTCGACCTTCCCGACCCGGTACTCGGCCAGCTGGGGAACCGCGTCCACCATGCGCTCCGGGCATTCACCCCCAAGGATGCAAAGAATGTCAAAGGTGCCGCCGGGACACTGCGTCCGAACCCGTCATTCGATACGGCAGCGGTAATGACAGAGCTGCAGATCGGGGAAGTCCTCATCTCGCTGCTCGATGAGAAGGGGAGCCCGTCGGTTGTTGAACGGGCGTTCGTGTACCCGCCGCGCAGCAGGTTTGCCCCGCTCGTACCCATGGAACGTGATGGTGTTCTCCGATCGTCCCCGTTCCAGGCACGTTACGCAAATATCATTGACCGCGAATCCGCGTATGAATTGCTGAAAAAGCGGGCCGATGCCGAGACACCCGCAGCAACACCTCTCACTCCTCCAGCCCCTGTTCAAAAAGCCCCGGCCGAGACCCGGAGACCGGCCCCGCGCTCATCACAAAAAGATATGGGCGATGTCCTTGGATCCGCCGCCACCAGCGCAGCCCGTTCGGTGGGAACGCAGCTGGGGCGGGCCCTGATCCGAGGCGTTCTCGGGTCCCTTGCCGGAAAACGGTGAAGGGTCGGATCCTTTTTTTTTTAATTTTCCTGCTTTGAAGAAACTTGCATGAACCAAGCGAGTTCAGACCAGAACGATGAAAAAAGGTCAATCAATTAGAATTAATATGAGTGCTCCCCGCCTCAGGGCCCCTCACGGGGCACGGCGGGGCAATTACCGTCACCCGGAAAACCGGTAATTGAGGCCGCCGCGGGAGCGCCCCCGCGGGGGCGGCGGCAACTATCATAAAGGGGGTATGGGGGCATCAGCCCCCATCATGGCAATTGAGGAGCGGGAAATCATCTCCTCTCCAGTATCCAATGTTCTTGAGGGAGTCAGGGGATCATCGTCATATATAATCGGAATAGGAAGGGATTATCGGCACCAGACCTGCATCACGTCACAGCCGGCAGCAGGGAATTCTCGCATGCCGAAACCTGCCCGGAGTCCATTCCCTTACGGAACCATCTGACGCGTTCGGCAGAAGTCCCGTGTGTGAAGGAGTCAGGGACAACATAACCCTGCGCCTCTTTCTGGAGGGTGTCGTCGCCAATCGCGTTCGCCGCGTTGAGTGCCTCCTCCAGATCGCCTTTCTCGAGAATCAGGTCCTGGCGCTGCGCCCGGTTGGCCCATACACCGGCATAACAGTCTGCCTGCAGTTCGAGCGCAACGGAGAGTTTGTTCGCCTCGGACCCGCTCAGCTGCCGGCTCTTCCGGTCCACATAATCCGATGTCCCAAGAAGGTTCTGGACATGGTGGCCGACTTCGTGGGTGATAACATATGCCTGTGCAAAGTCGCCGGGCGCCCCGTACTGCCGGTTCAGTTCATCGAAGAAATCCAGGTCAAGGTACACCTTCTCGTCACCAGGGCAGTAGAACGGCCCGATGGCAGCGCTCGCGTACCCGCAGGCAGAGTCGACACTGCCGGTGAAGAGAACGAGTTTCGGGTTCTGATAAGTCTTTCCCAGCTCGTCCTCGAAGATTACCGCCCATGTCTTCTCCGTATCGCCAAGCACCAGCGTTGCATTGTCCGCAAGCAGGTCCTGCTCTTCCCGCGACAGCGATGACTGCTGCGCCGGCATGGCCGATGAAAGGTCGGTGCTGCCGAGAAGAGAGATGGGATCGATCCCGAGGACGAGAGCCAGGCCGATGACAACGATGATCCCGACGATGCCGAGGCCCCCGGCCCGCCCGCCGGACATTCCCCGGATATCCTCCACGTTCCCGCTCCGCGTTCCGGTCCGCCACCTCATGCCCGTTCCTCCTTTGGCAACGTATGCATACCCCCGGAATTCCCGCTGGCAGTGTAGTTTTTCCTGCAGTAACTACCTCTCAAAATCATCACGCACCACCTTTCTTGACTGAATCCTTGATGCTGCTATCACTTAAGGAATGGCATGTGTCCTGTCCATCATTGTAGGATAAAAAAATGGTGACCGGAGTGTTCAGATATGCTGTGCCGGGACCACGGTGCCGGGAGTATGCATGGCAAACGGCCGGGGCAGCTCGATGCCGAGCGCTTCTTTCAGGACCTCCTCGACAGTCTCTACCAAAACAAACGCGATCTCGTTCCTGACATCCTCCGGTACATCCTGGAGGTCGCGCTCGTTCTCCTTTGGCAGGATGATCCTCCGGATTCCCGCCCGGTGCGCGGCAAGTACCTTCTCCTTGATCCCTCCGACCGGGAGGACGGTGCCGCTGAGGGTGATCTCGCCCGTCATTGCAAGACCCGGGTCAGCGGTCTTGCCGGTAATCAGCGATGCAAGGGCGGTGAAGAGCGTGACCCCTGCGGACGGACCGTCCTTGGGTGTTGCCCCGGACGGGACGTGGACATGGATGTCGCTCGTTATGAAGTTGAATCCGTTCTCCGTCCCAGCGAGCCTTGACCGGATGAGGGAGAGGGAGATCGTGGCGGATTCCTTCATCACGTCCCCGAGCTGGCCCGTGAGCGTCAGCTTGCCGGTGCCGGGCATGAACGTTCCTTCGATGAAGAGGATCTCGCCACCAGCCGGAGTCCATGCAAGGCCGGTGACAACGCCAAGCACGGGCTCCTTGCGGGCCACCTCCTGACGGACCTGCTCCTTCCCGAGGATTACCGGAAGCTTTTCGGGTGTTACGATGAACGGCAGCACGGCCTCTCCCGAGACGATCTTCTCGGAGACGTGCCGTGCAGCCTTTGCCAGCTGTTTTTTCAGCCAGCGGACACCTGCCTCGCGGGTGTATTTTTCAATGATCGTTTTCAGTGCTTCGTCATCGAACTGCAGTTGTCCGGCTTGGAGGCCGTGATCCTTCAGGGTTTCCGGGATCAGGTGCTCTTTTGCAATGGCAAACTTCTCGTTCTTCGTGTATCCCGAGATCTCTATCAGTTCCATCCGGTCAAGGAGGGGTGCCGGGATCGTGGCAAGCGAGTTGGCGGTTGCGATGAACAGGACATCGGAGAGGTCGTAGGGGACCTCGAGGTAATGGTCGGAGAAGGTGTTGTTCTGCTCCGGGTCGAGCACCTCGAGGAGCGCGCTTGCCGGGTCGCCGGCATACGACATCGCCAGCTTATCGACCTCGTCGAGGATAAAGACCGGGTTCCTGGTCCCGGCTTTCCGGATGCCCTGGATGATCCTGCCAGGCAGTGCCCCGACATAGGTCCGGCGGTGCCCCCGGATCTCTGCCTCGTCACGGACGCCGCCAAGGCTGATGCGGACATACTTCCGTCCGAGCGCCTCCGCGATGCTCCTGCCGAGGCTGGTCTTGCCCGTCCCGGGCGGCCCGGCAAAGAGGAGGATCGAACCCTGCTTTTCCGCCTTGAGTTTCATCACAGCAAGGTGCTGGATGATCCGCTCCTTGACCTTCTCGAGCCCGTTGTGGTGGCTTTCGAGCACCTTCCGGGCGCCCGCAATGTCGATGCTTTTCTTCTCTTCCGTCACCCACGGGAGGTCGAGCAGGAGGTCGAGATAATTCCGGATGACAGAGCTTTCATGGTTGTGGGGACCGCCGGTTTCCAGCTTCTTTGCCTCCGCCAGCGCTTTTTTCCTGACCTCCTCCGGCATCTTCGACTGTTCGATCCGTTCACGGTATCCGGTATCGCTGCCGGTCCCGTCGCTCTCGCCGAGCTCTTCCTGGATCACCTTCAGCTGCTCCCGCAGCATCGCCTCCCGGTTCGATTTGCTCACCCGGTCGGTGACCTTCTTAGCCATCTCGATCCGGATCTTGATGGTCTCGCGCATCCTGATGAGCAGTTCGAGGAACGCGATGTACCGCTGCCGTACGGAGTCGATCTCGAGGAGTGCCTGTTTCTCGGAGACGTGCACCGGCAGAAACGGCATGACAAATCCCATGATCTGCTCGGCGCTGTCCATCCGGTCGATCGGCGCGGTGAACTGTTCGGAGCCGGAGAACCGGCTGCTCATCTCGTGGAGCGTGTCCCGGATATCCGTAAGGATCCGTTCCCGGAGATCGTCTTCAAGGTCTTCGATATCCGGTACGGGTCTCCAGGCAGCGTAGAGCCGCCCCTCCTTTTCGAGAATCTCAGATATCTTCACCCGCTGCCCGACCTCTGCGCAGATGACATAGCCATCATCTGCCGGCTTGACGTACGCAACGCGGAACAGCGTTCCGGTCTTATAGAACGACTCTACGGTCAGTTCACGGGCACGGGTCCCGCTTTTGACGGTAAGTCCGATTGCATGGGCTTCGTTCTTCTCCTTCATCGCCTCGAGCAGCAGCTCCCCGGTCTTCTGGTCGACCTGGAATTTTGTCCGGGTCTCCGGGTACACGACAATCTCGAAGAGCGGTATCACCAGTTTTTCCTGTGTTGTTTCCATTGGTTCTTTCTGCATGGTTTCCTCGTTCATTTAGTTCGAATTTACCTAACTAATGCCAGGAAGAAAAAAAATTACCTGACTTTGCCCAGGATCCGTATCAGCGTCTCCAGTTCATGGTCATCCAGCGAATCCACCATCCGTTCGACCACCCGTCGGAGGGCAGCCTGTTCGGCGCCTGCAACCATCTTTCCCTTGTCGGTCAGGCGGATGTACAGGATCCTCCCGTCGTCCCGGCAGGGTTCCCGGTACACGCAGTTCATCCGGACAAACCTGTTGACCATCTCGGTGATCGTGGGTTTTGAGTTGTTCGTGATCTCGGCGAGCCTGCTGAACGTCACATCGCCCTGTCCACTGATGGCTTTCAGGTACGCGATCTGCCGGACCGTCATGTCCGAAAGCCCGCATTCGGAGAAGATGGAACAGGAGCATTCGTTCTTCATCATGAGCAGGCGCTCAAGTGCTTCCAGCAGGTGCTCGTTGTGTTCGTTCATACTCCGACTGTTGGTTAGTTAGGCCTTACCTAATGATAAAGATGGTGGTATGTGCTGGTGTCCCGGGATTCCTTCGTTCCGGTGAAGACGGGAACGCGATGTGAGGACCGGGGCCCGGTTTTGTTATGAAAAACAGGGATCGGTTTTTGTACGAAAACCGATGATCGATTTTTCCGGAAGAAATTTTAATCGGGATCGTGATCGCGATCAAAAAAGAAAAATCAGGATCCGATTGAAAAAAAATTTTCAAGGATCGATATTGATCTCAAAATCGATGATCGATTTTTACAAAAAAATCGGGGATCGATTTTACATTCCGTCTGTGATTTGGATCCGGAAATGAGTTTTCAATCAGGGATCGATTTTTCTTTGAAAATCAGGGATCGATTTTTTCCGGGAAATCAGGGATCGATTTTGATCTGAAAATCGATGATCGAATTTTCCGGAAAAGATTTTGATCGGGATCGTGATTGCGATTGATTCCGGGAAATCGCGAACCGGTTTTATTGACCAGGATCTGATCGCTATCCGCCCATGCCAATCCGATGTAAGGGGTACAGGTTTAATGACAAAAGAAAGTGGTGAATTGATATTCTATTCTTTGAAAAAGAACATAAATGTAATTTGACCTGTGATAATTGTGGGTCTGTCAATTCCGTATCACAGCGGCCCGCTCGTGTTCCCGCGGACCGTGAAGTAATTGGTATACTCGTCGGATTGACCGTTGGGATTCGTGACAACAATATCCCAGGCACCAACTGTTGACGTGTTGGGGATGACAAACGTTGCGGTCACGCTCTTGTCGGAGTACCAGCTGATGGTTGTTGCATTGATCTCGTCCTGCCCCTTATGGCGCAGTCTGGCTGTCAGGTCCTTGAGGAACCCCGATCCGGTGATCTCGGTGACGACCTTTGTCCCGGCCTCGCCGTGATCGGGCTCCATCCCCTTGATCGAGGGCCTGGCGCTGGAAGTGGTTGCGGTCGTTGTGGCTGAGGTTGTCGCTGCGGTCGCACTCTTTGCCGTGGTCACGGCGGCCGTTGTTTCGGTTGCAGCGGTTGTCGGGGCCGCGGTCGGGATTGAACCGGCATCAACGTGCGTGATCTTCACGGTCATCACCTTCTCCATCGTGGTGCGCTTTGCCGTGTCCGTTGCCGTATTCATGCGATACCCATACGATCCATCGGCGTTCCGGTAGATGAGGGCACGGGAATACGAATCGGTTGCGGAATCATACCCGAGAACAAGCCATGCAGGAGACTCGCTGCCGGACGCACTCCGGACAATATCGCCAGCCGCGTACAGGGGCCCGATGGTTGTTACCAAAGCTGCGGTTTCTGTGGGGACAGTATCAGAATCGTCGGAACATCCGGAAAAGGATGCAGCCATGACAAGGAAAAAGCCAAAGATAATCAGGATTTTGAGAAATCGGTTCATGCACTCCGGTTACTCTGGATTCTATTAATAATTGCCAGACGGTACGCCATCCATTCTGTAACAAGACGCTGCCGGAAACGGACGTTCTCCGCGTTCCCGCCTCTCTGCGGCAGGTTTTTTCCCTGAACCCATGGCCGGTTCCTGTAAATGCGACAAATCTTCGGCCGTCGGAGATTTCCCCCTGAAAGTATCTCCCACCAGTGCCCGGTGAAGCGACGACTGGCATCCCATATCTGATATAGCTCCCGCGCCCAACATTCCGGTGTGACGTTCGACAAGCGGTACTGGATCTTCATCGGATCCGCGATGTTCTTTGCCAGTGTTGCATCCGTTTCTACGCTCTATCTCGCGCTGGTGCAGGAGCATTTTATGGAATGCAATTCCGTATCCGCCGCCTGTTTTGGTATGTTCGGGATGGTCCCGTGCATGGTCTTTGGCGTCTTCTCGCTCCTGCCGGTCATGATGGCAGTGCCGTATCTGTTCCGGCAGAATGAGACGCCCGGGTTCCTCTCCGTATTCGTGCTCGGGTGCTTTGTCCTGTACACGGCTCTTGACGCGGCAAACAATATCTCGGCAATCCTGGGATACCATCACATCTACCTGTTCGCCCACGCAACGCTCGACACCGCAAACAACATCACCGGGACTGTTGTCGGCACAGGCGAATCGCACTGCTGACCTTGCAAATATGCCCAACAGCCACTATCCTGAGCGGGAAAAGCGGTATTAATGCCCCATGTTGGCGGCAGCTGTTGTCATTATGGGGGTATGGGTGTATCAGCCCCCATCATCGGATCGTTACATATCACGGGACAATTCATTCCCCCTGACTCGCTTCGGAATATAATACCCCGCGCAGGATGGAGAGGCGGGATAAGGAAAAACCGGTATCCTTCATCTGCCCTGCGGGTATGAGGGAATCCTGATTCTCTAATAAAATCAGCTGAACGGGTCTGGAGAATACATTCGGGGTATAACGTCAGAACAGGATGAGTCCACGGGCGCTCATGGTCTGCCGACCATCACCCCATGGAGCATTACCTTATCCTGACATTGAAAAAAGGGAGTCAAGGAAGCTTGCCCCCGCCAGCTGCCTCCTCCTTTGCTGAGAGAGCGGATCACTCCGGCAATTCCCCTGAGTATGATGCCGGAATGGATTTCTCCGGAGCCCGCTGAACACCGTATATCTTTTACCGGAATGTCTGACGGCCGGTACTCCGCGCGCCCCGTTCCCCGGCAAGCGCACGGTACTGTGAGAAACAGTCGATTGCCTCGGCCTCCCTGCCGAGTTTTGACAGTGCCAGCCCCTTGTTGTGCCACGTAACCGGGTCACGGGGATCGATCGCGAGCGCCTCGTCAAACGAGCTGAGGGCTTTCTCGTGCTGCCCGAGGCCTGCAAGCGCCACGCCAAGGTTGGTCAGGACAACAGCCACGCCGGGACTCATGTCAAGGCATGCACGGTATGCCTCCACTGCCTCCTCGAACCTTCCGAGATCCGCAAGCGATACTCCCTTGTTGTACAGGGCCTTGGGGTAGCGTCCCGAGATCGCAAGGAGGCGGTCGAAACACTCCAGCGATTTCCCGATCTCGCCGGAGAGGTAATGGCAGTTACCCAGGAAGAACCAGGCTTCGGTATGCTCCGGCACCAGGGCAACTGCCTGCCGGAACGCGTCGATCGCGCCGGTATAGTCCCCCCGGCGGTAGAGCGCGAGACCCCTGAAGAACCAGGCATCAGGCGAGAGCGGAGCTGCAGCTGCAGCCTGCTCGGCAAGGCTGAGGGCATGCGAGAAGAACCCGAGCCGGTCCACGGCGGCAGCAAGGCCGGTGAGGTACCGGGCCTCCCGCGGCCGGGCATCGAGCGCTTTCTCAAACAGGCGGATTGCTTCAGGATATCTCCCGGCAGTAAAGAGCGCTGTACCCTCGCGATACCAGTCATCGGGATTGTCAGGTTCAAGGGGTTCGTCATCAGCGCTCCCGCCTGTTCCTTCCAGAAGGACCATGCTTCTTTACTCTCCCGGTTCTAGAATCCGGTTGCCGGAATATAACAGTTCCGCGATGGCAGATGCCAGTACCCAAACCCTTAACAGAATATCCCCGCAATAGTCCGGACAGTCATGCCGGTACGAAAAAAATACCCGTTCCTGATCTCCGTTCCCCATGGAGGTACTGAGATCCCGGAGACTATCCGGCCGCGGCTGCTCCTTTCCGATGCGGACCTCCGGTACTATTGTGATCCTGCAACCCGCACCCTTTTCGGGTACCGGGACCGGGTTGCCGCCTGGATCGATACGCCGGTCTCCCGCATGGTCGTTGATCTCAACCGGCCCCCGCTGCCCCTCCCGCTCCGGGATCCGGACGGGATCATCAAGCTCCGGACCATTGACGGCCGGGATGTATGGAGGCCGGGACAGGTTCCCGATATGCAGATGATCCACCGTCTGTGTGTGGATCATTACTTCCCGTTCCACCAGCGAATCGATGAGCTGATTGACCGGTACCGGATCAGCATCGCGTTCGACTGCCATTCCATGCTCCCGTCCGGTTCGGAACTCCAGAAGGATGCCGGAAAAAAACGCCCTCTCATCTGCCTTGGCAACAACGGCGACCGGAAAGGGCGGGCAAAAAAGGGTGGCATCGCGACATGCAGTGAAGAATGGATCACCGCTCTTGCGGACCTGTTTGAGGATGCATTTCCCGGGAACGATGCTGTTGCGATCAACAATCCCTTCTCCGGCGGGTTTATTGTCAACGCCCATTTCTGGCGCAAGGGAGTGCCGTGGATCCAGATCGAGGTGAACCGGTTACTGTACGAATCTTCATCAGGCCCGGCCCTGGCTGAAACCGGTACCGGCGGCGGACAGGTATCGCAGCTGAAGGAAAAGATCTGGAATGTTCTGGCATCCTTCTGGGATCAGGTTTCCGGAACGTAGCTAGAGGTCTTTCTCATACATCACGACGTCGAGAACCTTTCCTAACTTTTCACCGGTGTTCCTGATATGAGCGCACCGTTCATACCCGCATTTCTCCATCAGCCGGATACTTGCATGGTTCTCCCCGCAGAGGGTCCCGATGATGACCCGGATGCCTGATTTTGCTGCCGCGTCCTTGAGCACCTTCAGCGCTGCAACCCCGATTCCCTTACCGGTGAATTCCGGCCGCAGGTAGATTGAAACCTCAGCCGTGCGATCGTACGCCTGGCGTTTCTTGTACCGGGTCAGGAAGCAGTACCCGATGATGCTATCGTTCTCCTGTATCAGGAACGAGGGGTATTTCGGGTTTCCGACAAACAAAAATTCTCTCAGTTCATCTACCGTGACCGGTTCGCTGTGGAACGTTGCCGTCGTATTCCTGACATAGTAATCATAGATATCCCTGATCGTGCCGAGATCGTTCTCTGTGACCGGGAGGAATACTGGCATAGGTACACCTTGCATCCCGGTGCACCTGTATCTTGCGGTGGTGGGGACCCCGGGCATAACGGGTCCTCCCGATACAAGACGGAGGGTAAAAACGGATAAAAACCGAACCCCAACAATTATCCGTCACCTTTCCCTACACACAATAGAACGCATGCCGGTCAAAGTCCTCTTCATCGCCTCCGAAGACGAGGAGAACCTCTCCGTACGGTATCCCGCTGCGGCACTCCTCAGGGCCGGGCACACGGTAGAGATAGCACCGTTCTCCGTTCCGGAAGATACTGAACGGGTCTTAAAGCAGATCCACAGATTCCGGCCGGATCTCGTTGCAGTATCGATGGCGTTCCAGAGCCGGGCATTGCCGTTTTTCGATCTTATCAGGAAGATCCGCAAGAACAATGCAGCCTGCCATATCACGGCTGGCGGCCATTTCCCCACGTTCGAATACCGGAAGATACTGGAGATGAAGATCGGGATCAACAGCATTATCCGGTTCGAGGGTGAGCAGGCCCTCGTTGAGCTGGCGGAATTCCTTGACGGCAAACGGAAGATCTCTGATATATCTAACCTCGTCTTCTGGGTTGGCAAGATGATCGTGGAGAACCGTGTTATTGACGAGTTCCCGGATCTCGATGCCCTGCCGTTCCCGGTCCGGAACGATCATCCCCAGGTCCGCCTTGGCGAGAATTTCGCTACCCTTGTCTCGAGTCGGGGGTGCTGGCACGCGGCCTGCTCCTACTGCTGCATCGGGGCCTTCCATGCAAAGAAACCGGGGAAACGGCATGCGCTGAGAAGCCCGGAGAATATCGCGAAAGAGATAGCATGGCTGTACCACAAGCAGGGTGTCCGGCTCTTCCAGTTCCACGATGATAATTTCCTGCTGCCAAAGGAGCGGGACAGTATTGCCCGTCTCGATGCGCTGATGGCTGCGCTCGATGCAGAGAAGGTGGACGTCAGCACCACCGCCTTCCTGATCAAGGCCCGGCCCGACTCGATCACGCCAAACGTTGCAACCCGTCTCTGGAGGCTCGGGGTCGCGGGCGTCTTCCTCGGTGTCGAAAATGCTACCGACAGCGGCCTGTTTGCACTCATCCGGGGCTCGCAGGCCGATGATATCGAACGCGCGTTCGGGCTCCTGCGCCAGAATAATATTGCCGTGACCTACAACCTCCTCATCTTCCACCCGGATGCAATGCTTGACGAGATCAATGATAATCTGCTCTTTATCAGGAACCACCCGGGATACCCGTTCGATTTCGGGAGGGCCGAGATCGTTGCAGGCTCCCCTCTCGAGAAGCGGCTTGTCCGCGACGGCCTCATCAAAGGCAGCTGGCCGAACTGGGACTACCGCATCATGGATCCTGCTGTCGAGCAGATGTTCCGGATCAACCTTGCCACGTTCCGCGTTCCGGGATCGGGATACGCAAAACTCGCCCACACCCTCATCGCGCTCTCGTACCGGGCAGCGGTAGTCCGGCGGCTGTACTCAGGTCCGGTGGCAAAGGAGCTTGCCGACGAAACAACTGAACTTGTCACGAAGGGCAACACGTTTGTCCTCGACCAGATCCTGAAGATGTATGCCCTTACTGCCCGGCTTGTCTCAAAGAAAGATATTGATGACCTTGCAGCTTCCATCCATGACGGCAGCAAAGACCTGATCAGGCAGGCGGATGCTCTCTCCCAGCGACTGGATCGGCTGCAGCAGGTGGAAAGGAAGTTCCGGAAGACCGGTGTGCCCGGCGAAGTGCAGTTCTCGACTGTTCTGCGGAAGATCTTCCGGATCTAGGGGACGATTGAATACATGGCATCCCGGAGTGTGGATTAATGTCAGGTTCAGCTGATATCATCCGTCCGAACGGAGCAAAACTCCTCCTTGCGGCAACATTCCTCATCCCGTCTCTCTTCCTGGTCCTGCTCATCACCGGCTTCACCCTGTGGGAACCTCTGGTGCCTGTTGCCCTCTCTGCGGTCATCGCCTATGGTGCGGCCTGTGCTGCCGATTCCTGTATCAGGAGCCGTGTCATGAAGATCGCGGTTGCATCGGCTGCCGCACTCGCGTCGATCTTCCTGGGATCGCTGTTGATCCGGAGCATGACCCTTGTCTGCGACCCGGTCCATGATCCCGGGCTGGTCTGTGATCCGGTCCACGTGCCGGAGACTCCGGAACCGAGCGTTATCCCGACCGTCATGCCGGCGGAAACCACGCCGATGATCTTCGATCCGGTCCATGACCCGGGCAGCTGCAGCGCAGACGTTTGCACTGCCGCTCCCGGTATTGCGACCGGGCTTGTGGCAGAAAAACTGGAAGAGTGCCGGCGGAAGTGCGGCCGGTAAAGGCTTGTCATGTGAGGTATTCATGGATCCGGGAAAAAACCAGTGCACGCCATTGGTATAGTGGTTCCCCCCCATTCTCCATAAAAATTGGTTAGGTTGACTCAGGCATGAACAGGATTTCACAACGAGATGATGAAAATCATATAAAAACCGGAGATTTATGAGGGCTCCCCACCTCAGGGCCTCTCCAATGTACGGCGGGGTCAGAGCAGGTTCGGGAAAAACCGCTGATTGAAGGCCGCCGCGGGAGCGCTCCCGCGGGGACGGCGGTAACGATCCTTAAGGGGATATGGGGGAACTAGCACACATCGTTTATCTTTGAGGGTGTTTTTCATAGGAGATTTCCCGGGGTATAGCGTTTAGCTGGGATCTTGTCACGAGAGTCTGGGGTGTGTCGATCCTCATAATTCGACTGAATAGGTTTTACAAATGATTTTCAACATATCTGAAAATTCCCAAAACCCGTTTCCCTGTACGGGTAAAAAAGCAGGTTCATCTCATTTACGTCCCTTCCCACAAACCTTATACCCCTCCCGCCACTACATCCCAGTATGTCATCGATATATACCAGAACAATACCCCTCCTCGTATTATTCCTGCTCCTTTGCCTGCCTGCCGCAGCAGAGGTTCCCCCCGGGAGGATCACGGTGTACTCGTCGCCATCGGGTGCACTGGCCTGCATCGATGGCGGGAACTGCGATTTCACGACAGCCACGTTCACGGTCTCCGGCAACTCCCTGCATACGGTAACGGTCCGCGAAAAAGGATACCGGACATGGACAGAGAACGTGTACGTGACCTCCGATCAGACCAGCAGGGTTGACGCATACCTTGACCTGGATCCCGATGCAACCGGTATCAAAGTCAGTATTAAGCCGGGCGGTGCGACCATCTGTATGGACAACATGGACTGCCGTGCGAATGTGGGTGCAAACAGCACCTCAGGATCCACGTTCTTCCGCGGCGTGAGTCCGGGATACCACACGATCTCTGTGGAGGCACCGGCCGATTACGAGGATACCACCCGGCTTGTTCAGGTTGAACAGGGAAAAATCTCCGAAGTGAACATCGAGCTGGTCGCATTTTTCGCGCCGGTTACGGCAACCATCACCACGGCGGCTCCCCGCGCCACCGGCTCGATCCGCGTGTATATTGACCGGACCGGCAGCACCGTATGTCTTGACAATACGGACTGTTACGTCAATGTCGGCGGGAGCCCCGGCCCGGGAACCGGCACGGTTGTCTTTAGCGACGTAACTGCAAACGAGGTACATATCATCACTATCGCCGCGGACGGGTACCGGCCGGTCTCGACGGGTATCACAGTCGGCAAGGACCAGGTGGCTACTGCGGACGTGTCGCTTCAGCCCCTTGGCAGCAGTACGACGGAGATGACACCCTCCCAATCACAGAAACAGACCGCTCCCCCCACCATGCCGACAGCGCGATCCGGGCTGGATCCCGTTGTGGTTATCGGTGCGCTGGGGCTCTGCGCTCTGCTTCGTGTGACCCGGAAATAGAACCATACCCTTTTCCAGAAAATCTTCCCGCCCCTGTCTTCTGCAGATTTCCCGTATTTTACGGAAGTGTTCAGGGTGTGTTTTTGCCTGACAGATCCGTGAAGCAGGTCAGGAGGCAGGTAATTGCCCGCCAGATAAGGTTTTTTACAGGTACCGACCAATACTCGCATGCGCTGATATGAACCGGTATCCTTTCCGGGGGCTTGCAGAACAATCCCGCAAATAAATGTCATATCAGGGACAAGAACCAGGAGTTGACCACGAGTTATGGCAGATGATACAATCGACCGGATGGCGAGTAAGGGTGTATCGGAAGCGGACCATGTCAAGACCCAGACGATCGAGGCACTGGAAGAGGCAGCCCGCCGGCTCCGGAATACCGATATATCCGTGAGCGGTGAGGATGTGAAAAAAATCCTGCACGGCGTCCAGGACAAGATGGACAACCTCAAGGTGGAGATCGGTGCGAAATATCACGAAGTGGAAGCCGAGTACCAGAAAAAAGTGGAGCCGGTTGAACACATGATCTGCGATCACCCCATCCCGGCGGTTGTTGTTGCCATGGGATTCGGGTTCCTTCTCGGTATGCTGATCTCGAGATCCCGTGACTGACGGGGGACGGCATGGAACCTGATTCCTGCGACGAAGACGTGTCGGTAGAATCGGATCTGGCGACAACGGTCAGATATCTTGACCTCTGGCTGCGGCAGAAGACCGACCTGTTCCTGCAGCATTACGTCTTCGAGCCTTTTGATCTCCTCGGCACTAGGATGATGTACCTTGTTGTCGTCCTCACCCTCCTTGCGACGGCGGCCCTGATCATGGTTGTGGGTGTGATCTTTCTTATCGCGACCTATATACCCCTCTGGGCTGCCCTGCTTCTCTCGGGGCTGCTTGCCCTGCTGGCAGCATTGATCATCGTACAGGTATTCCTGAAAAAACCGATCGTCCTCCAGACACCAACGGCGCGGGAGATGATGAACCGTGGAAAACCGTAGACCGATCACCGAGGATGACGTCTACCTGACCGAGCTGCTGCTCGCAAAATCCTACGGGCACCTGAAGACGTCCGTGGTAAAGGCATCGTCCGATGCACTGTCTTCCGTGGGAGAAACAGTCGGGGGAACCGTGAAGCGTCATCCTGTTGCAACGGCAGGTGCAGCCGTTGGTGCCGGTATCCTCCTGTTCATGCTGTTCCGGATCCTGGGCGGGGGAGGAGGCTCCTCCAGGCGGAGGAGTGCAGCCCCGCGGGACGAGAAGCCCCGTTCCAGCCTTTTCATGGATCTCCTTGGCATGCTCATGCCGTTCGTGATGCCCCATATCACGGCGTACCTCGAGCGATCCCTCGGCCGGATGGCTGGCAGGGACCGGGACTGAGACGTGTGATCCCCGGGATTAATATTGCCGGGCCGGTGTTTCCGGTCTTCTCTTTTTTTTCAGCTCTTGAGAAAAGTATCCAGACATGTCGTATGGTACTGCGATGGGGCCACGGGCGCTCGGGGTCTGCCGACCCCCGCCCCGTGGAACATTGCCGTATATGGGCATTAATAAATCGAATATGGGAATCGAAGGTTAGCTGAAGCCTCCATTCTTCTGTTCGGGATCTGATGACATCTCACACGCTCAAGGGGGCTCCCAGAAAATAAGATCTGTTCCAGATTGTTTCACCGGCCCGCTACCCGAACATGTCGTGAAGTCTGAACCGGTACTGCCCGAGTTTCCCCTCAAAGTTCGATGCCCCGATGCAGCGGGCCTTCCCTGTCTTTGTGGCGGCAAGGATGCCTGCCTTCATGGCTTCCCGTACCGCTTCCTCACCGGTGCCGTTTATGACGATCTCGTAGATCGAGCCCACGCCGTCAGGGACAAGCGAGTCCGGTATCCTGCCTTTCAGCACCGGGCAGAACCGGTGGCTGGTGCTTGCCGGCATGGGGAATGAGTAGTTTTTGCACGCCACCTTCGACCCGCTCCTGACGATTCCCCCGGCAAAACCGGTCATTACTCCTTTCATCCCGGCGATGGCACCGGCTCCCGCCTCCGCTGCTGCGAGGGCGGCCGGCTGGTCCTTCCCCATGACCAGGAAATTTCCCCCGGCAATCCCCCGGACGGTGCCGAATCGTTCCTCGCCAACGTACTCGCCCTCCATGACCGGTATCCTCCAGCAGTTCCTTCCGCCGACAATACAGCGTTCCTCATACCGGTCACCGAAATAGTGCATCCGGATATAAAACCGCGAGTCCGCATCCGGCAGGCCGTCGAATGCGGCAGCTGTTGGTGCCGGCAGGATGCACTGGGAGACCCGTGCAGCCACGTTGGCTTTCATGTTCTTCTTCTCCGCACAGATCAGGATCGATACCCCGGGCCGTTTGTCGGGAGTATCGCGGGCCGAAACATCGTATTCTATCCCGGCCTCGCAGGGGCATGCAATCTTGGAGGTTGCAAAACCGGTTGCGGTCACGGCAGCCCTGCGGGCCCATTCCGGGGTAGCGGCAGTGATGATGACCCGCGAGACCCAGACCGGAAATGCCTCGGCATACGTGTCGAGGATCTCTGTGCCGTTGATCTGCATCGTGATCATCCCTTAAGGATATACGATACCTTCCTCCGTGATAATATGATCCATGCGCACATCGGTCTCGTCGAGCGGGAGCGACTCTATCTCCTGGCAGGAGAATGCAAGGCCGATCTTGCGGAGATTGGGGTGCTTCTCCAAAAAGCGGTCGTAATAGCCGGCGCCGTATCCGATCCGCCCGCCCGTCCGGTCAAAGCCGAGCATCGGGAGCAGGATCGTGTCGATATCGCCGCCCTGCGCCGGGATCTCGCTTCCGATAGGCTCGGGAACGCCGAAGGTGCTGGGGACAAGGACGGCGGGATCGCGCAGGTACGAGAGCCGGAGGCTGATATCCTCCTTTACGATGATCGGGACGATGAGCGGAATTTTCCGTTCAAGGAGACGCATGATGATCGGCTGCGTATTGACCTCCTTCTCCTTCGAGGTGTATGCCATGACGGTTTCGTTGTCCCGGATGAGCGTCATGAGATGGCGGCAGATCGCCCTGCTCTTCGCCAGCCTGTCTTCCGGCACCATCGCGTCCTTGCGTTCCCGCAGGATCTTCCGAATACTGCTTTTCTGCTCCCGCATGGGTAGGAGTGGAAAACAGAGGTATTTATGTTTTTCCGGATTGCTCTCTGACGGAGTACGGTATCCCGTGACGTTTTTTTCCTGACGATCCACTCTGGGAGGTGCATCACCCCGTTCGCGGCTCCTCAGCGATCCTGCCGGTGATGCGGCTGGCCGTGACCGTCATCCGCTGAGCCGGAACGGCCCTGGAGGGGCATGGGTGAAATATTCGTCAAAGATCTGGGAGACATCGATCTCTTCGGGTGGTGAATACGGTCTCGGCCGGTATCCGAAGACCCGGCGGAGGTCGCGCCGGACAAAAAACGAACGGCGGGAGACGATCTCCCGCTGCTGCCGGACCGGTACTGGGAGGTGGTGGATATGATCATGGCAGAGATGGCAAACCACGAGGATACGGGTCGAGGGATCCCGTTTCATCTCGCGGTACTGGCGACGGGATATACGGTGAATATCAAGGAACGGGAGCGCGAAATACTCGGAGCAGAGCTCGCAGGTTCCCTCCACTGCAAGCTTGAGCCGTTTCTCCTGTGCCGGGGTCAGCCCGGGACATTCGGGCGGCGGCATGGCAGTCCCTGATTCAGGATCCGTTCCTGCAGGATTTATTCCTGACGGCAGGGACATTGTTCCCGCTACCCATCCGGAAAACGCTTCCTGCAATCCCCGTTCCGGAACGTATCCCCAAAGGTGATCGAAGATACCCGTGAAAAACCGCCGGTTTATTTTCGTACGGTGTAAAAATCCATCCAATGCCTATGTTTTCCATCGCCCGTAACCAGGTTGTTGTTGCAGCGCTCGCCATGGTATTCATCCTGTCTGCAGGGTGCGTCTCGGAATAACCATCAGGACCTCCCCTTTCAGTGCATCCCGGCTCGCTCGATCCGTCGTTCAATCCCCCGCTTGGCTACCTGATGTCGGCTGATACCGAAGAGTTCCGGGACCGCGGCGTCGAAGTTGCCGTCCAGGAAGACGGGAAGATCGTAGTCCTCGGTTACGGGAACAACAACAGGAACGAAGACCTGGTCATCACCCTGTAAACGGCAGGGGGAGACCCGGACACAGCTTTTGGCAACGGGGGAATTGTCCGCTATGACGGGGGCGGTAACGATCGTGGCCTCGGGCTCGCGCTCCAGTCAGATGGTAAGATCCTTGCAACCGGTTTCACGACAAACGGCAGCCGCCAGCGGGACGTGCTGGTTCTCCGCTATGACAGCAGCGGGAATCCCGACCGGGCGTTTGACCGCGGGGGGTGGTCACGTACAGTTCGCCGGGCTCAGCAACGGATATCGGCTTTGCCTTAGCATGCGGCGATGGCGGACGCATCCTGGTTACCGGTGAAGTGTCCAATAAAACCAGCCAGGATCTCCTTGTATTGCAATTCACGGAAGCAGGAGATTTGGATACCCGGTTCGGGAACAGCGGGGTTTTTACCTATGGCGGGCCGGGAATGGACCGGGGATTTTCTGTCGCAGTCCAGCCTGACGGGAAAATCCTGGTAACGGGAGCAACGGTCATGAACAGCCGGGATGATGTGCTTCTCATCAGAATCAACCCGGACGGGTCGATGGACAGGACGTTCGGGAACATCGGTGCTGTTACCTACAGCAGCACGGGAGACGCTGCGGATTACGGGAACTGGGTCACGGTGGGGGATGGCGGGAAGATCGTAGTGAGCGGCGCGGCAACGGTCAGCGGTGCGTTTGACGTGCTCGTTCTTCAGTTCAATGCCGATGGTACGCCTGACACGGCGTTTGGCGACAGCGGGGTCATCCACTATGGCGATGCGGGCGGGAAGGATGATTACGGGTATGCACACGTGATCCAGGGAGACGGGAAGATTGTGATTGCAGGATACTCGCAGAACCGTACCAGCGACGAGGTCCTTGTTGTCCGGTTCAACCGGGACGGGGATCCGGATACTTCGTTTGGTCTGGAAGGCAGCGTGCTCTGGAACGGCCCGGGAAAACGGACGGATTACGGGCAGGGTATCGCCCTGCAGCCTGACGGCAGGATTCTTGTCACAGGTTTTACCTGGCATGGCAACAGCGAGGATCTGCTGCTGATGCGCCTTATTCCCTGAACCGCAAAGGCACCGTGCCAGCGAAAAATATATTACTCTGACGCGGGCAGGACTCCCGTATGACAGTCTATGTGATGCTGGGGAACCTGACCCATGCTGCATTCGACGAACTAAACAGCATCGATGAGCGGGACAGGAAGGCAAAGGAGATCATCGAGTCGCTCGGGGGAAAGCTCATCGCCCGGTATTACACGCTCGGCCAGTATGACTTTGTCGTGGTCTTCGAGATGCCGGACAAGGAGAATCTGGTGAAGTTCCTTTCGATTCTGGGCAAGTTCGGCACAGTGCGGACCGAGACCATGGAAGCGATCCCAAGCGACCTGCTGTACCGGGTTGCAAAAACGGTGTAATTCCGGATAGCATTCCTCCGGAATGGGTTATCGGGAACCCGTGCATACCCGCAGGTACCAGACATCCCCGACCTGCAAGCGGGACACACCATGTGAACCTTTTTCTTTCCGGGAACCAGACAGTACGGATATGCAAACCACGGAATCCGAACGGCTGCTCATCCTGGAGAAAAAGGAGGAGGTCTGCCGGCTCTCCCTGGAGATCCTGGACATCATCCACCAGCCAAAAACCGACAGCGATGATGTCATCGAAGTCAAGAAGCGGATGATCCGGATCCTCGCTCTCCTGAACGGTCTTGCAAGTTACGGCTTCCCCGGCCGGGATCTCGATGCCGTGATGCGCCTCGTCCTGCGGTTTTTCTCGATGCAGGGCAGGGGCAAGGAGGACTACCTCCAGGGTATCCCTCTCTGCGAACTGTTCTGCATAACCGTAAACGCGATCGAGTTTACGCAGGGCTGGATCCCGCCCGTCATCAGGGCGCAGGTTCCGCCCTACGATATCCTGATGAAAAAATGATTGCACCGTCGTGCAGGTGCTTTAAAAAAACAGGTGTGTGTTCCCATGTCCCGGAAAAAGAATAAAATTCCTTCAGAGAATATTGCGAAAGAACCTGACGAATCATCCGGGGTTCCCTCAGGGACCATGCAGGGCCAGAAAATTCTTCTCGTCATTCTCGTTCTGGGAATCGTTATTACCGGGGCTGTTGTTCTCATCGGCAGCCAGCCAAGTACCCCGATCCGTCCTTTCCCCAAAACGGACGGAAGCCTGACTGTCTGGTATTTTTATGGCAACGGATGCGAGCATTGCGAGAATGTGACACCGTATGTCCAGTCGCTGCAAAGGAAATACAAGGACGTCGATTTCAGGATCCTGGAGATCTATGATAACCCGGGGAACCGCGACAAGCTTCTTGCCCTGAACCGGCAGTACCGCCAGACATCTACCGGCATTCCCGTGGCATTCGTCGGGAATGTCGTATTGCTGGGCGCGGACGAGATACCCGCGAAACTTGAGTCAGCGATCCTCCGTGAACGGGGATAGTCCGGACGTTTTTGGTACGGGACAGATCTTTTTTCTGTACCGGGCTATCCCCGTCGTGTCGCCGCCAGTCCGATCGCGAGAACAACCGCTGCGAAGATTACCGTAGTCGCCGGAGACGATTGCGGGGAGGTTGGCCATGGGGTGGGGAGGGTTATCGTTGATCTCGGGAGGGTTGTGATGGTTGTTGCCGTTCCAGCGGTCGTGATCTCCGAACTGATGGTATGCGATACCGGGGTGAGCACGGCTTCGAAGATCACCCGCTGCCCCTTGCTGACCGTTACCTGACCGGTAAAATTTTCGTACCCTTTCTTCCAGGCACGCACCCGATAGGTCCCGGTTTTATCGAAGAAATAGGTAAAATCACCGGTACCAAGTTCGGCATCGTCCACCCAGATCATTGCACCCTTTGGATCCGTCGTGAAATAGACGCTGCCCCCGGTCCTGATGGTCTCCGCTCCCGTTACTGCGGGTGTTGCAGTGTCGGTCAGGTTTGCTGCGGCCGGTACTCCCGTATCCGCGGCGGATGCTGTTCCCGTGTGGGTTACGAGTATGAGCAGTACCATACATGCGAAGGACAGGGGATGATCCATGCTTTTCCTCTCTCTGCGCCTCCTCTCTCTCCAGATGCATGAATATATCGACATAGTGCCGGGATCCTGTCGGATTGTATCGGGACTGTCAGCCGTCCTCCCGGGTTGCCTGCGCTGACCCGGTTTTTTTACAATGATCTCCTTTACGGTACATAAAATCATAGGATGGTCCGGATTCAGGATATCCGGTATCCGCAACACCCGGATCGAAAATCCCGCGATTCTCCGAAGGCCGGATCAGAGGATCTTTTTTCCGGCATCGGGCCCGGGCTTGACAGTATAGACATCGGTTACCTTCAGGAGGACCGCGGTCTTGGGTTTCAGCTGGGGCCGGAGGTCTTTCATCCACGCAACATTCTGCAGGAAGACCTCGTCGTCCGTGTGGAGCGTGACGGTCCCCCGGATCTGGAAGCCGCCCTTGTCGCCCCACCACGAGAGGGCAGCGTGCGGGTTCTCCTTCATGTTCGCAAGCGTCTTGTTGAAGAACTGGTCCGAGACAAGGATCGTCCCGTCATCGTACATTTTAAATGCCCCGATCGGGACAACGTTGGGAATGCCGTTTTTCGACGATGTCGCGAAGAACGCGGTCCTGGTTCCTGCCAGCGATTCCCGGATCTCGTTTGTCAGGTTTACCATCGAATCTTCCCTCAGGTCAGTATATCTGGTTCGCATACTCTTAATGGCAGCAGTCAGGGTCCGGACACTGTCTGGTCCTGCGAAAGGGGTCGTGACAGACAGCACCCGCACTGATCCCGGCGGGATGGGATACCAAACCTGTCTTTCGGGAATCAGGAAACTCCGGAAATCCCCGGGTGTTCTGGTATTTCCCTGACAGGCAGCAGTGGTCTGAAATCCAATATCCATATTAACCCCTTTATACTATTCACTCACGATGGTTGTCACCGGTGCAGAAGCATCCCGGAAGCATGCTGCATACCACGTGGCCGGTCATGTTGTTGCTGACCTGGTGTACGGGTACCGTTTCCGTTTTGTCACCATCAGGCCCCTGGAATCCGGGGGGGAGGACGGATCGCTCTGCGGCAGTGTACGGGGCAGGGCCCGCGATCTTGCGGTTGTCCAGCTTGCAGGAATTGCAGCAGCCGCCCGCATGGCCGGGCAGGATCCGCGGGAAGAGACCGTCTGGTCCGGGGACGAGCGCGACGATAGTGCTGCTGCAGATACCTTTATCGACAACTGGATTGCCTTCCTCACCCGCATCTATGGAGAAGCGCCGTACCGGGACAGGATCCGGGACGAGATTCTGGACAGGACACAAAAGCTGGTGGACACGAACTGGGGAGCCATCGAGGTCATCGCCGAATGTCTCCTTGCGAGGGAAACCCTTTCATATAACGACACTGAACGGATCCTGAAGGAGCGGTGCCCGGAATTCAGACACGGTGAGAAAGTCTAGGATCCGGCAGGGCGGGTGTCATTGCTGTACGCAGGGCAGTTGGCAGAACCCGCCGAAAACTGCAACATAAAGAAAGATCTTTTACCCTTGATTGCCCACCTCAAAGGGTATGTTTGAAACAAAAATGCCCGGGGTGGAGAACACCGAGGAGAACAAGGCCATCTGCAGGAAGTACTGCACCATCTGCCAGAACTACCGGAAGCACTCGCTGGAGAAGCACCAGCCGGCCGAGCTCTTCTGTGCCTGCGGGCAGTCGTCAGCAACGGGGATGAAGATGATTGGCTGCTTCTGCCAGGGATGCGAGATTTACCTGACACATCACCTCCGCGGCGGGTTCTTCTGCGTCCGGCGCTAAACACAGATCTTTTTTATCATCTTAAGTCGTGAGGGAGAGCATATCCCTCCGGTATACCGGTGCATACAACCTGCAATCCAAAATGCACACGAAGTGACGGTTGAAGGGGAGAGCGTGTGTACAGTACCTTTGGATTCCCGAAGCCGAAGGAATATCCCGGTCTCTACACCTGGTGAAAATCCCGGGGTCCGTCATGCATATCGGTTTCCGAAGGTTCTTCAGCTGTTCACGGCCTCCCGGGGCCGGTCAGAGGGGAGATTGTGACCTCCGTATCCTGATCCGGTAATGGACCGTTCTCCACCCGGCAATTTACTGCAGCCCAATGGTTTTTCAGGATATGCTCTCGGAAAAACCTGAAAATCCGACGTTTTATTGTAAAGAACATTTTGAAACATTCATAAGCAAGAAGGGAATAATGATATTTTCATAGTCAAACCATGTCCCCGGTACACCCTCAGCCCGCACCGCTCTCGATCCTCGTGGTCGATGACGATCCCGATGTTCTCGATACGTTTGCTACCTATTTCACCAGCAAGCCGGGGATCGCCGTCCTGACGTTCAGGTCACCGATTGCCGCACTTGAAAAGCTGAAAACGGATCCCGTCGATGCAATCTTCTGCGATTTCTCGATGCCGGATATGGACGGTGTCGAATTCCTCCGGGTGATCCGGTCGCGGGGAAGCACGGCATTTTTCATCATCTGCACCGGCAGGCACCTCACACGGGTTGCCATCGATGCAATGAACAGCGGGGGGAATTACTACCTGCAGAAGGGGGTGCTCATGATGGACGAGATACCAAAAATCATCGAACTCGTCCGGCAGCACCAGGCCGGCCAGGCTCAGGCTTCCCCTGCGAAACCGGCGGCTGCTGCAACCCGACCCGCGGCAACAACGACCCGGTCCGCATCAGCTGTGACACGGTCCGGCACCGCTGCATCCCGGCCGGCAGCATCCCCGACCCGGGCCCCGGCAACACCGCCGGTCACAGCCGCCGACAGCCCGTTCCAGTCGCTGATCGACAACCAGTTTGTCCCCTTCTGCGGCTTCGACCGCAATGGCAAAATCCGGTACGCAAACCGTATCTATGCCCAGGAGATCTCCGCAGATGCTGAGGAAGGTGCGGGATTCTTCTCTGCAATCCCTGAGGACGAGCGTGCAGAGTTTGCAACGTACATCAAGTCGCTGACGGCACAGAACCCCGCCATCCACCTCCTGCATCATGTCCGGTCGAATGGTGCGCTGAAGCTGGTCCTTGGCAATTACCGGATATTTACCGATCCCTCCGGCGAGATTACCGGATATACTGCAATCCTGACACCGATGTCCGGTATCATCTCCCTCTCATCTCTTGCCCTGCACTCTCTGGAGGAACCCCGGGTCAAGCCGGAGCCCGTGGTGCAGAAGGTCACCATGCCGCCGACTGAAAGCCACGTGACGGTCAGGAAGAAGCGGCGGACGAAGGATTACTTTACCGAGTTGTCGGAATCGGTCGAGAATGTCCAGTACCCGGTCTTTGCCATCGATACTGCCGGAAAGGTCGTTGCCTGGAACCGGGCTATCGCAGAGCTGACCGGGATCGGCGCCGCGGACATGGTCGGAAAGGGGGGCTATGCCTATTCAGATGTTCTCGTGGGCGAGAAACGGCCCATGCTGATCGATTACCTGGCAAAGATCCCGCACGACCTCAAGCTCAAGAAAGCGCTGGGAATCACCCATGACGGAGACGTGTTCAAGAGCGAACCCGACACGGTCCGGCTCCGGGGAAAGACGGTGCACCTCCACAGCAAGGGGGCCGGCATCTACGATGCGGAAGGAGCGCTGATCGCCGCGGTCCAGTCCATCATGGTCAGTACCGAGCAGCCGGCGCGGAAGGGGAGGGAACGGTACAGCGAGGAGGTGTACCTTGGCGGGATCTCGAGTATCATCCTCAAGGTCACCGACAGCGGCATGGGCGGGGCAATTGCCGGTGCGATCGGTTCGGCAGTCGGCGGGTATGGTGTGTACGTGACCGACCGGCGGCTGTTCGTGATCCACAACCCGTTCCTGGACGCACGGCGCAGTGACAGCATCTCGTTCGGCGAGTTCATCCTTGGCGAGCTCTTCGGCACGAACGTGGATACCCGCCCGCGGCAGATGGAGGAGCTTGAGCGCCACAAGGTCTTCGAGGTCTGGAAGAAGGATATCGTCCGGATGGAGCTGAAAAAACCCAAGCTCCTTGCCGGGTCGCTCGATATCACCACGACCGCCGGCGGGAAGTTCCGCGTGTACATCGACCACATCCGGGCATTCGATCACCTCCACCAGGTGCTGAAGATGGCTTACCCGGATATCCTTGAAGTTGAATGATTTTTCCGGTTGTCCGGCCGGTACGGTCCGTACATTTATTATCTACGGGCCGGATTACTCCACATGGCAGCAAAATCCATGCCTGAACGCGGGAAGAAGTCTTCCCGTTCCCGTGGCCCCCCAGGTGTGAGCCAGGACCGGAAAAGGGATATCCTTGAGGCCAGGCACCACCCGTCGTCCCATGCCCGGCCGCATCCGGCACACCACCCCCGGCACAAGGTTACCGGCACTTCCCGGCACTATCCTCATACCCATCCCCCGGAAGAGGCTCTCGACATCGATCACGGCACTCACCAGGACCGGCCCCGGCCCGGCAAGATCGCGAAGAAGAGCAGGCGTCTCTGAATCCTGTTTGTTCTTTGCATGGCCGAATCATTCCGGAGGGATTTGACGGCAGGAGGAAAATGATTTTTAGCCCTGCTTATCCGGCCTCCGAAACCTTTAATGTCCCGGGCCCGATCCTGACATTGGAGGGATCTGTATGGCAGCGCAGAAAAAAACGGTCATTGAATTCCCGAGCGTCTCCGACCGGGCGTACCGGGAATCCAGGCGCCACCTGAAGGTGGACAGCATCATGAGCAAAAAGGTCGTCACCACAACACCGGAGACGACGATGAACCAGGCTGCACAGATCATGGGGGAGAAGCACATCGGCAGCCTGATTGTGGTGAAATACAAGACACCCGTTGCCATCGTGACGGAAAGGGACGTGCTCTCACGGGTTCTTGCAACCGGTAAAAACCTCAAGAAGACCCTGGTCGGGGATGTCATGTCGTACCCGCTCATCAGGATATGTACATCGTTCGAGATCCGGGAAGCGGCACGGACCATGATCAATAAAAAGGCACGGCTCGTGGTCTATGTCTGCGGGAAGATGGCCGGGATCATCACCGCTTCCGACCTGATCCGTGAACTGCCCGACGCACCGGAGACCTCGATGGTTGTCGATGATTTCATGACGCGGGAGATCGTCACTGCTGACGAGGACGAAACGGTGTACGCGGCAGCAACCCGGATGGGGAAGAAGCGGGTCGGGAGCGTGATCGTCATGAGCGATGACAAGCCCCTCGGGATATTTACCGAGCGCGATCTCCTCTCGTCGTTCCTTGTTCATTCCCGGTCGCTCGACACCCCGCTTCGCGAAGCCTGCTCCGGCCTCATGACCACGGCTCCTGCCGGCATCAGCATCCACGAGGCAGCCAAGATCATGGCGGCGAAGCATATCCGCAGGCTCCCGATCATGAAGAAGAAGCAGATCGCCGGGATCATCACGGCAAGGGACCTTGTCGAGGCGTACGCGAAGTGAGGATTTTTACTCTGTCGAGAAATCCTCGCAGCAATCCGTTCATTGGAATAGCGAAGGTGACCTGTGGTTTCGATCATTTTTTAGATGGCCCTGTACGGCCATGCTCCACGGGGCGAGGGTCGGCAGACCCCGAGCGCCAGTGCGCCCATCATTATCCGCTATTTGCAGGTTTTCTCCAGAGCGAGAAAATACATAATCGCCCCCCTTGCGCCAGCCCAGCCCCCGTTGGGGGCGGGGGCGCTTGGGATTCCGCAGTTTTATCTGTTTCATCACTCCTGATTTCATGATAAATGGAATTTAAAAAAATGAATGATGCTACTACGGAATGATCCCGCAAGATTGAATCGCAATCAGCGGAACATGTGACTCCTGTTTGACATAGAGAGGTGTCACCGTTGCAATCAGGAATTCCCGGTCCTCGTCTACAATACCTTCAGCACCATGATGGTGATATCGTCATGCTGGGGCTGGGTTCCCGCGAACGCGATCACGTCCCGGACAACCGCCTCCCGTATCTCTTTTGCAGTGCCATTCCGGTTCTTCATCACGCAGTCCGTGAACCGGTCGGTGCCGTACTCCTCGATCTTCTCGTTGGTCGCCTCCGTTACGCCATCGGTGTACAGCACGATAAGGTCATCGGCGTTCAGCGGGATCTTCACGGCCTCGAGATCGATCTCGTTGATAACGCCAAGCGCGATCCCCTTTGCGGAGAGGAGCTTCACGCTGCCGGTCCCGGCGCTGATAAGGATTGGGGGGTTGTGGCCGGCGTTGACATACGTGAGGCTCTTTGCCCTGCTGTCCAGGACCGCGTAGAAGAGCGTAACGAACATCCCCGTCTTCGAGTCCTCAACGAGATGGACGTTTGCCTCGCGCAGCGAGCCGACCGGGTCGCCGGCGCTGTGGGCGCTGGCCCGGATCAGGGTCCGCGAGAGGGCCATGAACAATGCGGCGGGCACGCCCTTGCCGGAGACGTCGGCGATGACGAGACCGGTATGGTCGGAGTCCAGCGGGATAAAGTCGTAGAAGTCCCCGCCGACCTCGAGCGCCGGGAGATTGTACCCGTCAAGGTCGAACCCGGGGATCATTGGCGCACGCTCCGGCAGGAAATCCTGCTGGATGCCCTTGGCGATCTCGAGCTCCTTTAACATCCGCTCCTTCTCGGCGGTGGTCCGCTTCAGGGTGCTGATGTACTCCCGGAGATCCGATGCCATGGTGTTGAAGGAGTACGCCAGGCTGCCGAACTCGTCCTGCGTGTTCACCTCCACGACATAGTCGAGGTTCCCTTTACCGACCTCCTCGGCTCCCTTCTCAAGTTTCTGCAAAGGCTCGGTCAGAAAGCGGGAGAAGGTCCACGTCAGGACAACCACTGCCAGGATCAGGATAATGAATATCCCGATGAAGATGGTCTTCATGGTCTGCTGCTGGCTTGCCATGTGGTCGGCGGCGGCCCGCGTGTCGGCCCGGATTGTCTCCTGCGAGAGCCGGGCCGGAGCGGTCACGTCATCGACCGGCATTACGACACCGACACTCCAGTTCACGCTCGGCACCGGGGCGTAGGCAATGAACCGGTCGCCATCCTCAAACTGGACACGCTCGATGCCGGTCTTTCCCGCGGTCATCTCCCGGGCCACCCGGACAAGTCCTGTGTTGTTACTCTCCAGCAGATCCTCAGTCACAAAGGATTCGTCCCACCTGCGATCGCCGGCCGAGAGGCCCGGCCGCGTGATGACATGCCCCGTGCTGTCGATCAGCATCGCATAGCCGCGGTCGCCGACCTGCGTGCCGATGATGTTCTGGTTGATGGTGTCGATGGTGACATCGGCTCCCACCACCCAGGTTCTGCCGGTCCGGTTGTCATACACCGGGCGCGAGCAGGTGACCATCAGGCCGTGGCCGAGCAGGTCGACATACGGCTGGGACCACGTGACGCCGCCGTTCTTCTTTGCGTCCTTAAACCAGCTCCGGAGCCGGGGATCGAATGACGCGTTCAGCCCGTTCGTCCACGGGTAGATGACCGAAATGCCGCTGTCCGTCCCCACGTACACTGCCGAGATCTGGCGGTTGTTCGCATACACCGGGATAAAGATATCCCCCATCATGCCGGCAGCGTTGCGCTCTTCCAGTGTCACGGTCTCTTTTGCGCCGGGTGAGTAGAAGAGGACGGTCGTTGCAAACCGGTCTTCCGGGACATCGTCCTGCGTGTACAGCCGCTGCGTGCGGACCCGGTCCGGGTGCGCCTGGATCTCGCCGGCATAGTATGCCATGGTCCCGAGATCTGCGCGGACCCGCTCGAATATGATGTTGCTGATATAGGCCTGGTCGCTTGCAAGTTTCAGGAGCGAGGCCCGTGCATTGGTCTCGAGCGCCGCGGCGCTGTCGGCGCTCGCCTTGTTCCCGAGATCGGTGCTGCGGCCGGCGGCAAAGGTGCTGACGTCCTCCATCTGCGTGAACGCAAGATACCCGGTTGCGCCCAGCGCTACGAGGGAGAGTACGAGGAACAGCAAAAGGATTTTTGTCCGTAAAGGGAAGCGGATCTTCGGAGGAGAGCGGGTACCCGGATTCATCCATTCTCCTTCACGTTCCGGACAAAAAAATGGATTGGTTCTGCACTCAGAAACCGGAATCCCGGCTGACAACAGGATGGCAGGGGGCGCCTGTATCACCCGGGATGTTTGGGGAGCTCCCATGGAACAGGGAAACCCGGAGAGGAAAGGAGGGTATTACGATCCAGTTTTCCCGAACCAGCCAAACGGGTTCAGGATATACAATACCGCAGCGAGCCCGACGAGGCCAAGGGCAATGATTGCGAGCAGCAGTACCTGGTTTGTAGTCAGCGCCATATCAATCAATGATCACGGTTCCGGAAGGAAAAAAGGTTTCCAAATTTTATCAGGTCACCCGGAATATTCCCCGGGATATGCCCCTCCTTTGCCGGCATACATTGACACCGGTGTCCGGCCGGTGCCGCCCGATAAAAAAAGAGGCAGCGATACCATATCCGTTGTGGATCTCAGCTGCCCTTTCCAAAAGAGAGGAGAGCTGCACCACCTGCATCGGTCAGTGTGAGCCGGTTACCCGTGACGGTAAAGCCTGCAGTCTTTTTCAGCAGGGTAAGGAAGGTATTCTCCTGCAGCATGATACCATCTCCGGGACAGTTCATTTTCGTTGAACTCAGGGAACTGATCATAAGCGAGGTTCCGTTCACCGTGTACGATCCGGAGTACTGGTTGCAGCCGGCAGAACCGCTCACGCGCCCTGCGGTGTCGAAAACGGCGGTAACCGTGCTTCCGCTGATCACCGATGAAACAGCATCACCGGCATACACGGAGTCGAGTGTCCAGTTCGTGCCGGCGAGGGGTGCCGGAGCGGGCGGGACCAGTCGCGTGAATGTCAGCACGGTCCTGCCGGACGCGTCAGCGAACGCAAGGGTATCGCTGCCTGCCGACACCGATGCAGCAAGGGGGAGTACTTTAAGGTAAGCGCTCTCCTGCTCCATCACGCCCGGCTTCATACAGGCCATTTCCGTGGAACCTGCCGGCCCGATCGTGATCTTCGTTCCGTCGAGCCGGTAGTCGGCAAAGTAATGGTTGCAGCCGGATGTGCCGGCGATGCTCCCTCCCTTGCCGAACTCCATCGTGATCGTTGTGCCGTCCATGGGTGCGGCAAGTGTCCCGCCGGAAAGGTATCCGGTAAGGACCCAGCGGCTCCCGTCAGGTGCCGGGATGTCTCCTGCCGGGATCCCTGCAGACGGTATGCTGCCGGTGCATCCCGCGGCGATGAGTACGGGGACAATGACCATGAGGCCGGCAATCACGGGGAGGAACGGGATCCTGCCGGTCGTATTCTGCGGATTCATGCAGGAACATGGGATGAATGGTATTATAAACAGACCTTTGACTGCGAATGGTTTCGCAGCAATCGCTCCCCGCAGACCGGCCGTGGCTGCCGGGCCCATCATGAGATGGGACGGCAGTACGGCGCCCTGATGAAGTACAAACTCACCGGTGAACTCACGTGCCGGGCAACCAACATCTCGCGGCGAGAGTACATGCCGGAGCAGATCCGGGCCATGGGCTGCAATCATTCCGGAAGCACCGGTGCATGCCCTGCCGTCAGTCCCGCGGGTAATGGCTCCGGCAGCTTGCGTAAAAAAAGGGTTCAGACCCGTTCCATGGAGATTGTCATGTCTTCTGCAATCCAGAAGATCGGATCCTCAGTGCAGGTGTCGCACTCGGCCCGGGGTTCCTGGAAGGCCATATCGTTCGTGACCGGCCGGGTGATCGCCGGCACGAGCGGGATATCGACGTCCTTCTGGATCACGTACCGGTACGGGTCGAGGTTCTGGGCAAAGTACTCCTTCCACCGGTGCCGATCGTCCGGCGTTGCATTGTATGACCAGTCGCCCCCTTCGGCCGCGGTCACGTCGTTGGGGACCCAGCCGTAGCCTTCAAGGTAATACTCGGCCCAGAAGTGGGTGCCGGGGTTCGCCTCGAACATCTGGTACCCACCGGCAGCGCGGGCCGGAATGCCGAGCGCCCGGCAGAGCGCGGCAAAGTACATGCTCTGGGTGCCGCAGTCGCCCTCGCCGGTCTCCAGCATGTACTCGGATTCAGGCTTCCGGATCGCATCCAGGTAGGAATGCGGGGCATGGCTGTAGGGATACGTGTCTACGATATACCAGTAAATCTTCCGGGTCTGGTTATACGGATTGGTCTCGTTGCCCACAATCTCCTGTGCTTTCTTCTTCATGGCGGGCGTGATAACGATGTTCACGCCGGATTTTGTATATTTCTGGTACTCGGGACTGCTGGTATTGTACGGCAGGACCTTTGCGGGATCGATGGTAAATCGCACCTCGTGCCGGGTGAAGCGGAACTTTGCCGTGGCATTGATGAACGGATCCTTCATCTCCTCGAGCGGGAACTCGAAGTACACGATTCCGATGTCCCCGCTGGTGCCGGTCGTGGATTTCATGTACTGTGCTGGTTCCAGGGAAAGGATGGTCACATTCGTCTGGTGAACGTACTCGATGGGGAGGGGCAGCCAGAGCCGGAACGTGCCGGTTGCCGGGAGCTTTGAGCGGGGAATTGCGATGGATTCGGTTCCTTCCCAGACAACGGGTTCGCCCTTCGAGCCGGTGCCGGTCCGGTGGAGGAGGAGCGGCACCATCTCATCATAAATTGGCGTGTGGTTCTTTGCGGCCATCCGTTTCCGGATCAGGGGTATGTTGTGGAACTGGATGTTGTTGATGGTCTCCGAGGAGTACATGATTTCGCCATCGGTCATGAGGGCTGTCGGTTTCATCGAATCGAGCTGGGCGGTCTGCTCCTGCAGGCTGAGGTCCGGGAAGGCCGACGCGACCTGTGCTTCTGCCACGCTCCGGTTCCAGGGGAACGGGTAGAGAATCATCATGACCTTTGTGGAGCGGTCCCGCGCCCTGAGGGCTGCCGCGGGATTGCCTTCAGCGGTATAGTTCTCCTGCGCACGGATGAAGAGATCTTCCGCTGCACGGTAATTTGCAGCCGAAAACTCCTGCTCTGCCTGCTGCATGAGGGTATCGCCCTGCGATTTTTCGGACGCCGGAGGTACAGCTGCGCCCGGGGACTGTGTTGTACAGCCGGCAGCAAGGAGTGCGCATATGCAGACAATGATGAGGGGAAGGATAAGTGATCGTTTCATAAGGCATCGTACAGGAAAAAAAGTCGGAAATATACCCTGATAAATGTTAGGAAATGATCCCGGAAAGAAGCCGGGGGCTGGTTCCGGTTGGTGCGGTATATCCCGTGGATCCACCGAACCCGGTGGGCCGTGCGGTACCGGCCGGGGTAAGCGGCCCGGTACGCGCACCCGGACAAGTCTCGCGGAAGAAAACGGGTTCGGTCGGCGGGCAGGGCACCATATCAGGTTTTTCTGCGGGCGACGGGATACCCGGGAAGATTTCCATAATGAGCCCGGCCGGTCATTGCAGTATCATACCGGAACCACATGTGTTCCGGCTTCCGGGCAGGGTGGAAGTTCCGGATAGCGGGGGTCAGGCTATGCCGGTTGCTGCCCCGAAACCCTGCCGATAAGGAAGAACAGGGCCTGGACGATGACGGCATTCAGGAGTGCTGTGCCGATGATGATGGGAAGGTATGCCGCGATAAAGTTCCCGAACGTCCCGAACCGGGAAAGGATGGTGCCGAAGACGAAGACCGTTGCAACGGCAACGAATGCACAGCCGCTGACCAGCGTGGCGGTACAGGTGGTGAACAGCGGGGCCAGGGCGCTGCCGTTCCCGTAGGATTCATACACGTGATGACAGGCATATGCCCCTGCCGGCCCGCTGATCAGGTTTGCCCAGGGAAAGATGGACCCGGGGATCAGCATCGACAAAAAGCCGCCGGCGATGCCGATGCCCAGTACCTCGTGGATTGAGGGCCTGAACAGGATGATCCCGAGGCAGAAGAACGCGGTGATCACATCCGGGGTAAGCAGCAGCCCGGGCAGGGAGAGGAGGTACTGCAGGAGCGTGCCTGCGGCCAGCAGGATTGCTATACCGGCACTGTCCCGTGTGTTCATTGCTGTCACATCCACCCGGAAGAAAGAATATTCCTGCCGGCACCTGCCCCGGCTGTCCGGTTATTCCCGCATATGTCCCATCCGATAATTCCGGGATCGGCACGCGGTTCCCCGATCCCACCGGTCCGTTGTGTCATGATAATTCCCTGTATGGAATATTGCCGGTGATATTCTTATTGGTTTGCCGCAGGCCCCGGGGAACCGTACGGGCGCGTTGGTCCGCCGGCAACGCTGGTGAGGGGTGCGGGCCGGATCATATTCCGCTTCCGAACGCCTGCCTCATTCACCGGGACAAAGACTGTTACGATCGCTGCAAAGATCCAGAGCGCTGCAACGAGGGGGAGATGCACCGCGTTCCTGTACCCGGTAAACAGCACGACCACAGCCCCGATCGCCGCGAGCCACGCAGGAACGATGATGAACTGCCCGCGGTTCCGGGCGATACCTTCGGGATGTCTTCGGATATCTTCTTTCCGGGGAGGATATTTCCCGTCGCGCCACCGCGGGCGCCCGCTTCACTTTCACCCGCCGCAATCCCCGGGTTCATCTGCTGTGCCGGTCACCTGATCGGTGTATGGGACGGACGTTCCTGAGTGTCCGGCAGGGCTCGAACATCATTGCGGAACGCTGGGAGCGCACAGCCCGGCGCACGAGGCACGGGAAGCACGCGAAGCGGATGGCAGAGCTGGCAAAGAAGTACGCGAGCGAGGGGTTCATGGGCTGCAACGACCCGCTGGAGTCGGTGCTCTTCTCCGCGTGCGTGGAACTGCAGAAAGCGGGTAAGTGATGGCACCCCGGGGGATATCCATGCGAGGATACATGAGCGCAGAAGAAAAACCGGGACGCATGCAATTCTACCCGGCGTTCTGCTGTATCCTGCTCATCCTCCTGCTCTGTCCTGCCGGGTGCGACCGCCACTGCACCGTGTCCTGACGGGCCGGGGAATCCCCGGGATGGTATCACGCGCTCCCTCTCCCCGGCAGGACTGCCGGAACGGGTAACAACGCCCTCACCACCTGCACAGGATACTGCGGCCGCCATAACCCCGCCAATCCCCCTCATTCTGTCGGATGCAGACCGGCATGCAGCGGACAGTTGCGTTTTGTCGGAGAAGAACATCTCGGAGAGTGTTGCCCTGTTCATGGACAGTTGCATGGTAAGAACAATGCTCCGGGACGGCTGGACGATCCAAGGGCTGCGGTACGATCTTAACCTTCTCGGCAGCAGGTGCCGCCAGAGTTCACACCAGTATGCATCGCGGAACTGCGACTGGTGCGCGGACGGCGGGCCGGTGCTTGTTCTCGGGTACCACGGTATCATGGAAGCCGAACTGATGGCACACCTGGAGGACAGAACGGTATCCCATCTTGGTGCAACACTTCCGCAGGATTCAGGATCGATCTCACATGGTAATTCAACGAGTGTAATCTTCCGGAACGGGACTGTCCTGTACACATTCCCTGACTGCTGAGAGGTCCGTTTTCCCGGGAGGACCCGGGATATAACGGGAAGAAACCTATTATCCCTTCGTGAATATATCCTCCCGTATGATACCCGCCACAGCGGATGTTCCCCCGGATACGGAAGAGAACCGGGAGATCTGCAGGAAGTACTGCACGATCTGCCCGACGTACAAGGCGAACCACCTTGAGCAGCACGAGCCGGACGTGCTCTTCTGCACACGGGGACGGTCGTCCTGCCCCGACAAGAAAGAAGTCCGGTGCTTCTGCCTGGGCTGCGAGCTCTTTCTCAAGTACCACCTCCGGCTCGCGTACTACTGCACGAAAGGCCGGTAAGCGCCGGGGACAGATGGGGAACGGCGCTTTTTCAGATCCGGACAGGAACCGTATCGCCATTCTGCAGCATGTCCTGCAAGCCGGCAGGTGTACTCTCTTCTCCGTACGGGGAGTACCCTGCCCGGGACGGTATGCCATGTATTGTTTGCGTACAGCAAATTCTTACGATATCACTCTGTGCGTGTCTCCGCCGGGATGACCCGGAAGATGACAAACACGGCAAGGAGAAATCCGGTCCCCACGAACCCGGTCACGAACGGCACGAGCCACAGCAGGAGAGCGCCCGTAAAGGTGTCAGTGCGGGCATCCTCCGGGTTCGCCGGGTCGTAGAGCACGGTTACCTCGTCCCCGGCACTCCAGGCCGGAGGGCTGCTGCCCTCGGGAATCTTCACGGTATGGTTCCGCCCGCCGCTGTCCGTGAACGCGACAACGGGATAAGAATAGACCGTATCCTCATCGATCTCCTCCACCGTCTTCACCACGATGCCAGGTGCCCGTTCCTCAATGCCCGACCTGGTGAAGGCATCGTACGATGAGATTGCTGCAACAAGCAGCATGATTATGGCGATGGAACCGAATGCCAGGAGAAAGATCGTCCGCGTGCGTGCTGTATCCCCCGCCAATGCGGATGGGCCGGTGCCTGCCCCAGATACCCCTCCGAAGTCCCGTGCGGCCGGATCGCTGAGCATCGTGGACAGCACGGCCCGGTCCGATTCGTCCGGAACGTCTTCGATCCTCGCGTACAGGGCCCCGTTGACCTCGAACAGCACCGAACCGTCCTTCTTCCGGTTGACAGAATAGTTCTTCTCCATGCCGGTTCTCCGGATTCCGTTATTCGCGATCTGGTCTTGATTTTCGCATGACCTGCAGGATTTGTGCCCGGGTCATTTCCCCTTGTATGCCCTCGTCAGCGCACCGATATCGGGCTTTGCCATCGGCAGCATCGCCTTCATCACCCGTGCGGCCATCTCCGGATCCGGGTCACCGGGCATGCGGGTAATTGCAGATGGGATGATCTGCCATGATACGCCGAACCGGTCCTTCAGCCGCCCGCAGCGCTGCTCTTTGCCGCCGTTCGAGAGCCGTTCCCAGTACCGGTCGATCTCCTTCTGGTTCCTGCAGTTTACGGCAAACGATACCGCCTGCGAGAACGGTATCCCGGGGCTGCCGTTCAGGGCAACAATGTCATGTCCCGCCACCCGGAATGCTGCGGCCATGACCCCCCCACTTCCTGCCCGGGTCCTTCCCTGCCGTACCGGGTAATACGGCGCATCTTCCCTTTCCTGAAGACAGAGCAGTAAAACTCTGCCGCCTCTTCTGCCTGGTTATCGAACCAGAGAAACGGTACGACCTTCTGCATGATTACCGGATATCCGGCAGAATATAAAACAGCGATCATAGATACAAACACCGGTGCCGGGTACCCGGGGCACGCCTGCCGTTGCAGGACTCGTTTTTCCTCGGGGATTATATCTCTGTCTCCGGATCAACTGTGTCGAACTTTCCCTTGTCGTTGAGACCCTGCAGTGCAGCCAGGACCCGCACTGCCGGCATCCGGCACGAACGGGCAAGCCGCTTCACGAACCCCTCATAGAGCGCGGGAGGGATCTGGTGCGGTTCCGTGTCCAGCCGGAGCAGCTCGTGCAGCACCACCTCCTCATCCGGTGTCAGTGGCTCGTCCATACTACACCCTTTTTTTGTACTATTATAAAACCGGCATATCCGTATCCTGCATTTTTTCCCGTGCCGGAAACGGAAACCTGCGCGGAATGATGTGCCGGCAGAGGTGTCACCACGGCCCGTTCACCGGTTCCCGGTATCCCCCGTCTGCAATGGCGGCACCTTCTGCTGCCAGCCCTTCAGGTTCCTGTGGAACTTCACGCAGGCAAAGACAAGGATCAGGATGCCCAGCCCGATGATGAACGTCCCCCAGTTGAGGGGGCCGGCCGGCGTGAACACGTACAGGGCCAGCATCAGGACGAACCCGCACAGGACCGTGACGACGCCAAGGGCCAGGATCTTCCACAACCCCATAAGGATGAAGAGGGCAAGCAGGATCCCTTCCCAGCTGTTCAGCCGGATCCCCGCAAACCCGGCCCAGGCCTTCTCCCGGTATTCTTCCCACACGTTCTCCGGCATACACGCGACAGCAAGCGCTATTCCGATCGGCACGATGATCAGGTCGTCGAGGTACCCGAAGAAGGGAATGAAATCCGGGATGAGATCGATGGGGCTGAGTGCGTAGACCACGGTCAGGACGATGATGGCCTTTGCGTACCACGGGATCCGCGGGTCGTTCCTTGCAAGGTAGAGCGCATAGACATCGCTCATGATCCGCTCGGCCCGCTGCCGGAACGATTCGAACGAGTCCATGGCCCGATTCCTCACCATCCGGTTGATTGCTGATGGGAGAAAAAGGAGAGTACTCTGCCTTCGGTCTGCCCGGAGCCAACTGTCACCGCAGGATTTAGCGAAACACTTTTTGGCGGGTACCGGCAACATCCCGTGATGGCACCCCAACCGGATCCCGGCATGGTACTCCGCGACCTCACACGGGTGAGGCTGACAAACCTGGACAAGATCCTGTACCCGGCAGCCGGGATCACCAAAGCGGACGTGCTCACGTATTACGTCCGCGCGGCCCCCCGCCTCCTCCCGTTCCTGCACAACCGCCCGCTGACCATGCACCGTTTCCCGGACGGGGCCGGCGGCCCGGGATTCTTTGAGAAGGATGCGCCGGCCGGCACACCGGACTGGGTGGAGACCTTCACCCGCAGAGCGGAGACTGCCGGGCGGGACGTCCGCTACGTGCTCTGCAACAACCTCGACACCCTGATCTGGCTCGGAAACCTCGCATCGCTCGAGATCCATACAGCCCTTGCTGCAGCCCCCGCGTACGAGACCCCCGACCTGCTGCTCTTTGATATCGACCCGGAGCCCCCGCTCACTTTTGACGATGTCGTTTCCGTTGCCCATATCGTCCACGGGCAGCTGGAGAACCGCGGCCTTCGCCCGTACGTCAAAACCTCGGGAAAGAAGGGTGTGCATATCGTGGTTCCGCTGGTTCCCGGCCTGTCCTTCTCCCGGGTCAGGGATTTTGCGCACGGGATAGGCAAGGCGATCGCCCGTGACACCCCGCAGGTGGTCTCCGAGTTCCCGCACTCCCGTGAGCCGGGAACAATCTTTATCGACTACCTCCAGAATTCCCATGGCAAAACCATGGTGGCTCCGTGGAGCCTCCGGGCAACCCCCCTGGCGACCGTTTCCGTCCCGGTCCGGTGGGACGAGCTGAAAAAAGGGGTATGTCCCGAAGTTTTTAATATAAAAACCGTGCTTTCAAGACATGAAGATCCCTGGAGCGATATCTTCCATGACCGGCAGAAAATCACCTGAATCCCCGCCGCCAGCAAAGCAGGCCTCGCACGGAAAGAGATCCCCGGTAACAAAACCCGCGTCTATGGTGAAGACGGAGCACCTGCCGGCCGGCGGGGAGGAGCACGGGGCACAACCCGGTCGCGCCTTCTGGAGCGGGAGCATCACCATCGGCCTTGTGAACGTCCCGGTCCGGCTGCACACGATGGTCCGCGATCGCTCGTTTGCGTTCCGGCTCCTCCACCGCGACGACGGCCAGCCCCTGAAGTACGACAGGGTCTGCTCCCGCGACGGGAAGGTCGTGCCGTGGTCGGAGACCGTGAAAGGCTACGAGATCCGGAAGGGCGAGTTTTTGGTCTTCGAACCTGATGAGCTGAAGGCGATCCTTCCCGAATCGGACCGGAAGATCCGGATCGATAAATTCGTGTACTATCTCTCGCTCGATCCGGTGTACTTCGACAGCTCGTTCATCCTCGTCCCCGACCGGAGCGAGGAGGCGTACGGCCTGCTCCTTGCTGCCCTGCAGGACCTTGGCCGGGCCGCGGCCGGAACCATCACGCTCCGGACCAAGGAGTACCCGGCCATTGTGCACGTGTACGACGGCGCCCTTGTCCTCACCACCCTCCGCCATGCTGACGAGGTCATCCCGCCGCACGCGTTTTCGATCCTGCCGGAACTCCCGGTTCCCAAAGCTGCGGAGCTTGCGCTTGCAAAGAAGATCGTTACCGATCTCTCGGGAGATTTCTCCATCAACGACTACCCGGATCGCTACCGTGAAGCGGTGCTGGCGCTTGTGCACAAGAAACTTGCCGGCGAAAACATCGTATACGAGGAACCGCATCCCGGGCAGGCAAAGGAGCTGATGCAGGCCCTGCAGGAGACCATTGCAACCCTTGCGAAGAAATGACGGACTGTCCCCGTTTTCAGCCGATGCTTGCCGCAACTGCCCCGGCCCCGTTCAGCGGCGACGGCTGGCTCTTTGAGATCAAGTGGGACGGTGTACGGGCGATCGCGCATGTGGGGCAAAGATTCACCCTATGGAGCCGGAGCGATGCTGACCTGACGGAAAAGTTCCCGGAACTCGCGGAGCTCCAGACCCTCGCGCCCGGAACGGTGCTCGATGGAGAGATCGTGGTGATGAGCGGCGGCAAACCCGACATGCAGGCCCTCCTGACGCGACTGCAGGGGCGTGCGCCGGGCGCCGGTGCGCCGGCCGTTACCTACCTTGTGTTCGATATCCTCTGCCGCGGCGGGAAAGACCTGACCCGGCTGCCGCTTGCGGAACGACAGCGTATCCTCCGGGATGCCGTGCGGGAAGGCCCCCACATCGTGATCTCGGAGCCCGTCCCGGGGAACGGGGAGGAGTATTACCGCGCTGCGGTTGCCCGGGGGCTCGAGGGGATCATGGCGAAGCGGGCGGACAGCCCGTACGAACCGGGCGTGCGGAGCGGAGCATGGCTGAAGATCAAGGTGACAAAGACCTGCGACTGCATCATCGCGGGATATACGCCGGGAAGGGGCGGGCGCAGCCCGGCCTTTGGTGCGCTGATCCTCGGCCTGTACGACCGGGGAACGCTGGTTCCGGCCGGGAAGGTCGGGACCGGATTCTCTGACCGGCTGCTCAGTGGGCTGATGCAGTTGTTCGCTCCTCTCGTTGTGCCGGAGCCGCATTTTCCCGGGTTCCATTCATCAACAGTCTGGCTGGATCCGGTCCTGGTCTGCGAGGTGGGATACCTTGCCGTGACAAAGGACCGGAGACTCCGGATGCCCCGCTTCGTCCGCATGCGGGACGACAAGCCGGCCGCAGCCTGCACAACGGACCAGCTCGCGGGACCGGCAACGGCCCGTCCTGCAGGCCGGGTGCAGACGCACACGACACCGCAGAAGACGGTAAGAAACGGACTGAGGACCTATCATGAGAAACGGAATTTTTCTGTCACACCTGAACCGGCGGGGGCGCCCGGCATAAGCGGCAGCCGGTTTGTCATCCAGGAGCACCACGCCCGCCACGTGCATTACGACCTGCGGCTGGAGCGCGACGGCGTGCTGAAGAGCTGGGCCGTGCCCAGGGGTATCCCGGAGATCCCGGGAGAGAAGCATCTTGCGGTCGCTGTCGAGGACCACCCGATCGAGTACGCATCATTCGAGGGCGAGATCCCGAAGGGAGAGTACGGGGCCGGCACGGTCACCATCTGGGATTCCGGGACGTACGAGACAAAGCACTGGGACGATACGAAGATCGAGGTCCGGCTCCGCGGGAAACGGCTGGACGGGATGTACGTGCTGGTGAAGTTCAGGCGTGCGGGAGACAAGGACTGGCTGCTGTTCCGGGGAGCGTGATCCGTACGGTACACGGTCTTTCCAGACCCCTGCCGTTACCTTTGTTGTACCCGGGATCTCCTCTCTCCTGCTCCCCGCAGCCGGCTCTCCGTCCGGTGATGCTGCCGGCATCAATCCGCCAGCGTTAAGAGCGATGAACGCATAGTCTGGAAGATCATTGTATGAACAATATCTCAGTATTTCTGCTGACCGGCGTCCTGTGCGCCCTGCTGATCGCCTCCGGCTGCACGGGCCCTGCTCCCGCCAGTACGGCGACACCCGCTGCCACGACTGCAACGACCGCTGTACCGGTGCCATCGCCGGAAACAACCGTCCATTCCTCACCCGCACCGCAGACCGCATCGTGGGCCGGCACCTGGAACACGACATGGCTCGAAACCGACAACAGCACGACCATCGCGCGGGTCTCTCTGTTCCAGACCGGCACGGACGTGACCGGGAACTACACGTTCACCTATCCCGGGGAAGGCACATATACCGGGCATCTCAATGCAACCGCGAGCGGGAATACCCTTGCCGGGACGTATTCCGAGAGCGATGACGATACCGGCTTCATGATCTTTGAACTGTCCGGAGATACCACATCGTTCACCGGCCGCTGGGTCCATGCAGAGAACCGGAGCATGCTTGCAGACTCGACGCTCTGGTGGAACGGCACGCGGGTGTAATCTCACAGCATTTTTATTTTTCCGGGAATCGTCCCGGCCGGTCCCTTCCGGCCCGGACAATATGCCGTTCCCTGTCAGTTCCATCAGTTTCACCCCCCGTTCCCTGAGTATAAACACGCTGACCGGGAAACGGGAACCTGCAGGAGCGATTGCTCATCCGGAACAAAACCCGTCCCCTCTACCCGCCGCCCGCCGCGGACTTTGAGACCATCGGCAGCATCGCGGAACTCGACGCAGTTGCCGGCGGATCGCGATGGCAGGGCTTCGAGCGGCTGGCTGCATACATCTTCGGGCAGCATGATTTCGAGGTCAGCGTCGGCACGGTGATCAACCGGAACGGCAAGCGGCGGCAGTATGATGTCATTGCCCGGCGGGACGGCCGTACCCTGCTCGCGGAGTGCAAACAGTGGTCGGGCAGGCGGTACCGCATCTCCGCGCTGAGGCATGCCGTGGTGCAGCACCGGGAGCGGGCGCAGTTCTACGAGACGATCACGCGGGAGGCATCGATCCCGCTTATCGTCACCCTCATCGACGAGGATATCCGGATCATTGACAGCGTCCCGCTGGTGCCGGTGCACCGGCTTAACGCGTTCATCGGTGAGCTGGATCATTTTACGGAGGGTTTCCCATGTCCGGAATACCAGACAGCAGATACGGCTGTGACAAGTGTGGAGGATTCGTGGAATCAGGAAGAAGCGTACGAGGAACAGTAAGGTTTTTCCACCACGGGATCATCCGAATCGTGACATCGTGGTATGACAGGAGAACTCCCCCGACCATGAAAACGGAACGGAAGGATGCGTCATCGCGGGGATCAGGGACCACCTCTTCCGGAAACGGGAGGGAGAGAACGGCGAGACTGTCGCGGGCCTGCTGACGGGCACCCGCAGGAGGAAACGTGTAAGAAGGGAAAACAAAAAATGTCTGATTCCTGTGGCAGAACGGATGAAGTGCGGGAAGGACGCGATCGGGTTCCGGGGGTTCGGGTTCTGTACCGAATATGTCTGAGCAGACCACGCGGACACGGCGGTCATTGACCTGAAGCCGGGCCAGCGGAAAATATCCGGCGAATGCATTTTCGAGCGGTTCGGCTGACCGCGATCATCTTCCCGGTGACCGGCACAGTACAGGAGATGTAAACCAAGCGCACCCGGAAATGCGGAGGAGTATCCCCGGCCGGGCCGGTATGACAGCTGCCTATGATGGCGGGACACGCATCATCGGATCAACGTTTGCCCCTTCCATCTCCCCCTGAGCCCATGCAAACCGTTCCCGTATCGACTGCGGGAGTTCCTTCTCATTGATCGGGACGAATCCGTACGCGCCATAGAATTTTTCGAGGCCCCGAACCGAATGCATGTACAGGACGTCACTGCCGCACGCCTCGACAAGCCCCCATACCGCAGCGTGCGCAAACCCGTGGCCCCGGTGGCCGGGCGGGGTGAAGACCCCGTCGACCTCGTACCCGTCCGGATGCCTCCTGCAGCGGGCGAGCGAGACCATCTGCCCGTCATGGAATGCGGCGAAGATCCGGTCGGTCCGGGGATCCCCGGTCGTGGTGTGATAATCAACCCAGAGTGCATCCGCAAGCGGGAACTCGGAAGAGAGCAGCTCGCGCACGGTTGCTCCGGTGCTGTGCCGGATGATATTCCCGGGTGACTGTCGGGGGAGGGCAGAGGGCGGGGCGTCGTCCGATGTTCCCTCGATACGGTACCGTCCTGCCGGTACATGGATCACAAACCAGGCCCCGCTGCCCGGGATCCCGATCTCCCGGAGCGTCATGCCGGTCACCCCGGCAATCTGCCGGCAGATGAACAGGCCGATGCCGGCCTGCCCGCCGGAATCGTACTCGAAGATCCGATCCTTCTTTTCTGCGGGTATTCCCTGGCCGTCGTCCCGGATGGAGAGGTCGAGCCCTTCCGGCGTCTCGCGGTATGTGACAACGATGTTTTTTACCGTCCTGCCATGACGCAGGGAATTTTCCACCAGATGGACGAGGACATCGGCAAAGAGCGGGTCCGCGTAGATCTCGAGACGTTCGGTCCAGATCCTGAGGGAGACCGTGCCGATCTTCTGCATCAGCCGGCCTGATTCGAACACCTGCCGGACACTCATCCAGACCGGGGGCGTTGTGCCGAGATCCTTGTACGATTCAGTGAGAAGGAGCTGGCGGGAAATATTCCACGCAAAGGTCCTGATGCGGTCAAGATACCCGTGCGTTCCGGTATCCGCGCAGCGGGCATCCGCTTCTTCCACTGTCTCGAGGATCCGGTCCACCGAGAAGTGGAGGTGGTCAGCCGAGATCCGCGAGAGCATGCTGAGCTTGTCGTTTGCGGTCCTGAGCGCCTGCTCGGCCCGGACCCGGCCGGTGATATCGGTGAACGTAAGGACTGCCCTGCCCCCCGGGAGGGGGGCAGCCGAGACAAGGACGATGAATGTCCGGTTGTCCGGCAGCCGGAACACGGTATCCGCTGCATAGACCGCTCCTTCCCGCGCGAGCCGGGAAAAGAAGTCCGGTTCGTCATCCCCGCCCCAGATCAGGGACAGGGGGGAGCCGGTAAGATCGCCTGCCTTCCGGTGGAGGAGATCGGCTGCCTTCCAGTTGACCGCCTCGATCGTCCGGCCGGCGCCGGTATCGCTGATGAGAATGGTGCCGCTCTCCGAATGTTCAAAAAGCCCCTGGTAGAGCGCTTCCTGTTCGCGGAGCCGATAGGTGAGCCAGCCCACCAGCCACCCGATGATGACGAGAACAATGATCCGGACAATCGCCTCGTAAATCTTCTCCGGCATGCTCCCGGCAAGGATGAACACCATCAGGAAGTAAATCGCGCCGAGAGCAGCAGCCGCGATTGCTCCCCGCCGCGGGAACCGGTATGCGGTAATGACGACCGGGATATACAGGAGGTGGGGGATGGCGACCGTTATGCCGGCGAGGAGCCCGGCCAGGTTCAGCAGGAGCGCCGCTGCTGCAGAAACCCCGATGAGAGTCTCCCAGAACCGGGGACGGTTTGCGATGGCTTCCAGCCGGATCACCGGTGCCTCCCTCCGCTCCCCGCGACATCGGTCCCATGGCAGGATGGTGATAGCCATATGACCGGTAAACCCCGGGAACCGTCCGGCGTTTCCTGAACGCCCGGCATACCGGCCGGCACGAGCGGTACCAATCCCGTGCGGCAGATGTCCCGTGTCATGGCAGTCTCCGGTGCTCGTACTCTCCCGCTCATCGGATACATGCTTTGCGAAACGCGATCCGGCGGGTAATCTCCTGTCAGCTCCTGCAGATATGATCAGGCCATGACATAATGGTACTAGCCCATACCGGAGGAAAAAACGGCGACGGTGAAAAAAATTCAGCCCCTCGTGACCGCGATCGACCAGCAATCCCGCGTGATTGTCCGTGACGTGTCGGGAGAAATACTTGTTCGGAGATCGGCCTGCCGACCATAAACGCTTTGGTGCTCCGGGCCAAATCATGGTAAAACAGTTCATGGTTTTTTTATGAACGCAACTCCTCACGGGTGCGACAGCCCGCGCCCCCTCACGTTACCACAGCTTGGCTGGACCTCCGAACACGCAGATGCTTTTGCGAAATATTCCGGGCCCTACACGGCCGGCCGCGTGGCCTGCCGGCAGAAGACCGTCTGGGACGTCCTGACCGAATCCGGGATGGTCACGACCGGCATCACCGGCGCCCTCCGGAAGCTGGGCCGCTTCCCCGCGGTCGGCGACTTTGTCGTGCTGCTCAGCCAGCCCGGTACCGGGGTCTCCGCGATCGTGGATATCCTTCCGCAGCGGACGCGGTTTTCCCGCGGGGCTGCGGGAAAGGAATGCACAGACCAGGTCATTGCGGCAAACATCGATACCGTCTTCATCGTGACGGCTGCCGGCCCGGACCTCAACGCCCGGCGCATCGAGCGCTACCTTGCGCTTGTCCATGCTTCCGGTGCCCGGCCGTTGATCGTGATCAACAAGGCCGACCTTGCGGAGGACCCGGGCGGGCTTGCATCCGCGATCCTCCCGTCGTCCGGCCAGGTCCCTATCGTTACCCTGAGCGCCCTGAGCGGCGATGGCATGGCACGGCTGGACCCGTACCTTGCGCCCGGCACAACCATCGCCCTTGTCGGCTCTTCCGGCGTCGGGAAGTCGACGCTGATCAACCGCCTGCTGGGCGGTACCGTGCAGGACATGGCCGAAACCCGGGAGTACGACGACCGGGGCCGGCACACGACAACAGTCCGGCAGCTTTTTGTCCTCAGGGGCGGGGCGCTCATGATCGACAATCCCGGGATCCGCGAAGTGGGTATCGGGACTGCATCGGAGGGGATCGCGGATACCTTCCCCGATATCCTTGAACTTGCGGGAAACTGCCGGTTCTCTGACTGCCGGCACGACCAGGAGCCCGGCTGCGCGGTGACGGCGGCGGTGCGCAGCGGGAAGCTTCCGGCATTGCGCCTTGAGAACTACCGCAGGCTCATGAAGGAACTCGCGTTCGGGCAGGAGAAGGCGGAGATCGGCCTTGTGCGTGCCGAGCGGAAGCGGTGGAAACAGTACAACGGCCATGAGGCAGAGAAGATCCGGAGGGCAAAGGAAGGCAAAGGGATGTTCTGAGAACACCCCTGCCACCCGTATCCCTTTGACCGGCGAATCAGCCTGCCCCATACTGTCCCGAATCAAATCTCACAGGGTTTTTTCCTCCCGTGACCCGTGGAGACCGTGAAGTTTTGCCATGAAAAAGGAACAGTCCATAAGAATTTCAAAGGAGCGGAGGGCGGAACTGATTGCTGCGATCCGGGATTTTTACTCCCGCGAACGGGAGGAGGAGATCGGCGAGCTTGCCGCGGGCCTGCTGCCGGACTTCATCATGGAATCGAGTGCGCCGGAGTTTTACAACCAGGGCGTGGACGATGCCTGCCGGCTCATGAAGGAATCTGCCGAGGACCTGCTGTCCCTGCGGGCCTGATTCCCTGCTTCCCGGCAGAATATCCGGGCCGGAGTCCTGGTCTGGGAAAGACGTATGAATATGCAACGGGAATCTCTGATCACCATGGCAGAACGGATGAAGTGCGAGAAGTGCGGGAAGGATGCGATCGGGTTCCAGGGGTTCGGATGCTGTGCCGAGTATGTCTGTGCCGACCATGCCGACAAGGCGGTCCTCGATCTGAAGCCCGGCCAGCGGAAGATATCCGGCGAATGCGTCTTCGAGCGGTTCGGCTGAATGGCGGGTTGGCCCGGGATGACCAGCATTTGCCGGGAACGCGGCCGGGGCCGGTGAACATCGCTGGAAATGCATGATGTTCCCGACTGATACACGATACGGTCTTATCGTTTCTGGCCTGCGGCGCCGCACTGTTCTGAAATGAACAATTTTTATGGCATCCGCGCGATCGTTTGCATCTGAAGCCGGACTCTTCGCGGCGCTCTGTTACGGACAACACGTTTCAAAAAGGATTGTATTGGAGAATGTCCCGGCGCTGCCGAACGCCTTGTATATTCCGGGAAGCACGGGTCAGCAGGGAATGTTTATAGGGTACCTGCCCAAGACTAACACCAGAATACCCGTGCAGGACCCGCCCCATGCATCCTTGTCCGTTGTTCCCAAAGGTATCCGGCCTGTCCGGCATCCTTATCGTCATGGCTGCAGCAATCATTCTCCTTGCCGGGCTCCAGGCGGCGTCCCCTGTTCTCGGTCCGTTTTTCCTGTCAGTGTACCTGACGCTTATCTTCGGTACGCTGATCCACTGGTTTGAAAGGCACGGATTCTCATCCCGTGTGGCTGTTCTCCTTTCCCTGGTCTGCTTCTGTGCCACGATCGCGGTATTCCTGTTCGTTATTGCCGGGTCCTTTGTTCAGGCCATGTCCGATCTTCCCCACTACCTGGAGAAGCTTGAGGACGGCGTTGAAGCAGCGAGCCCGTTTCTCCTGTCGATCGGGATCGATCCGGCAACCCTGACGTTCCTGAACCTTGTTCAGTTTTTCTCTGCTGAAATATACGGTCTCATCAACAATCTCTGGGGGATTGCCAGTCCGCTCGGGCTGACCGTTCTCACCACCGTTTTTTTACTCTTCGAAGCAAAGGGATTCTCCCGGAAACTGACGGATATTATCGCGGAATACCGGCCCGGTGATGTGGACCGGTTCCGTGCACTCGCACAGAAAAACGTGGACTACCTTGTCATCCGGACCGGGGTTAATCTTGCCATGGGTACAGGAACGACAATCGTTCTTATGCTCATCGGTGTGAAATACGCGGTATTCTGGGGTTTTCTTGCATTCCTGCTGGGATTTATCCCGAACATCGGCTTCTGGGTTGCCGTTGTTCCACCCATGCTCCTCGCATGGTTCGATCTAGGACCCGTGCAGGCATTCCTGGTGGTTGTCGGATCCGGGCTGATGGATTTTCTTGCCGAATACCTTTTTTTCCCGCACATCGCTGCCCGGGGGCTGAATCTCTCCATGGCCGTTGTGTTCATATCCCTTTTTTTCTGGGGTTGGATCCTTGGGGGGATCGGTGTTTTTCTTGCAGTACCCCTGACGCTCTGCGTCCAGATGATCTGCGAACTGTTTGATGAGACCCGGTGGATCGGGTTCCTGCTCAGCCCCGCACCCAAAGAGAATGGCAAGCCCGGATGATCCGGGGGCGGAAACGCACAGCCGGGCTGGGCCGTGCCCGGGATGAAATAATCCCAAAGGCGAAAACGGTTGCAGAGGTTTTTCCTGCGCTGCCATTCGGGCGTGGTTTTTTTTCCCGGAGTCCGACCGAAGGCCCCTGATCTGTCTTTCGGGCGGGTCTGTGCAGCAGGGAACCCGGAACGATGCAATCCCTTTTTACCCGGCAGGTCGATGGTTTCCGTATGCCTTCAGCCTGGCTCGATACCAGGGAGTACCCGTTCAAACCGCACTATTTCACCGTACCTGCGGGGAAGATGCATTACGTGGACGAAGGATCGGGTGACCCCATCGTGTTTGTCCACGGAAACCCCGCATGGTCCTTCGAGTTCCGGCACCTGATCAAGGCCTTTGCGCCAACGAACCGGTGCATTGCACCGGACCTGATCGGGTTCGGGCTGTCCGACAAGCCGGAGGACTGGACGTACCTCCCGCAGGACCATGCGATGAACCTCGGGATGCTCCTCGGGGCGCTGAACCTGGACCGGATCACGCTGGTTGTCGGGGACTGGGGCGGGCCGATCGGGATGTCGTACGCCCTCGGCCACCCGGAACGGATCCGGAACATCGTCATCATGAACACCTGGATGTGGCCGGTGGATGATGACCTGCATTTCAGGTTGTTCAGCTGGTTCATGGGCGGCAATGTGGGCCGGTGGCTGATCCGGCACCGGAATTTCTTTGTCCGCAGGGTCATGCCGTCCGTGTTCGGGGACCGGTATAAACTCACGGAAAAGATCCACAGGCATTACCTGATGCCCCTTGCAAAGCCTGTACAGCGGAACGGCTGCTGGATCTTCCCCCGCGAGATCATCGGATCGACTGCCTGGCTCCGTTCGCTGTGGGAGCGGCGCAGCGCACTTTCCAAAAAGGATATCCTGATCGCGTGGGGCATGATGGACAACTCGTTCCGCAAAAAGGAGATGGACCGGTGGGTGGAGGCATTCCCCCGGGCAAGGCTGGTCCGGTTCGAGTACACCGGTCATTTTGTGCCGGAGGAGAGCCCGGGCGACCTGATCCGCGAGATGCGCAACCTGATCGGGTGAGGCGGGCACCGGGTGCGGGATGGTGGTATGTGCAGGGACGGGAATGTCCGGTATCTCACGCATACTGGTACTGGCAGCGGATACCTGCCCGGTTTGATCAGCTTGTCGTAGTTGCTTTTTTGAAAAACTAGGATCCTATCCCGCCGGACCGGTTTTCAGGATCTCCGCCACGTCATCGGTTACCGTATAGTTCATGTTCCTACCGTCCCATACGGAATCGACTATCCGTTCCTCAAGAAACCGGGAGAGGTGCCAGTGCACAGTGCTTTTATCCAGCTGCATCCTCTCTGCAATCTGCAAATTGCTGATGCCGGGTTCTCTGAAGATTGTCATGAGGATTTCACGCTTTGTCGGGTTCCGGATATATCCATAGACCTGTTTCTTCTCCGGCCGGATCCCCCCGTTCCTGAACAGGTACCTCATTTTCCCGTCTTTTTTCTCGGTGACTTTGCTTTCAAGACCGAGCAGGTATATGTGATATTTCGCGGTGCCACGGTTCAGGTTCATGTCCCGGACGATGTCCGCTGTCGTGCATCCCGGGTTCTGCCCGACATACTCCAGGATTTCCCGGCGTTTCTCGTTTTTTAAAATGTTTCGTATCCTCGCAAGGACGACCGGACCGAATTTCAGCACGGTAAAGCCGGCGACAAGGGCACCGGCAGCCCAGCTGAGCTGGATCCAGAGCGGGAGATCAAAGAAGGAGACCGTCATATCCGAACCGGCAGAATCAAAAGGTCCGGTCGGGGGGGAATATGGCTCGACCGTGTAACCGCCGCCGGCAAGTGCTGCTCTCGGCATTAAAAACAATAAAAAAATGAGAATAATTGCCGGATATTTCATCCAAGAGCATATAGAATTTCAGAGTGAATAACCTTGCGTTCCGCTCACGGATTCCCCGTACACCTCGTAATACCATGTCCCCTTTGCAATCCCGCCCGGGTTGTTGATGTTCAGGTTGATCCGGCTGTCATAATTCCCATCGTAACTGTCATAGAACGGCCCGAAGGTGTACCCGTCCGGGGAATAGATCTTCAGCCGCAGGGAATTGCCGGGGTTTCCCCAGTTCAGGTCGACGTTGAGCGTCGTGATATATGACGACACGGACTTCGTATGCCAGTTTGTCTGGCCCTGGACGATCGTTTCGTACACTGACAGGAGACCTTTCAGATCCCCGCCAGCATCGCGGGCCGGCTCGACTGAATAACCGCCAACGCTGGTGAGAGGTTCCGTGTTCTCCTGTGCCGATACCAAAGCGGATGATGCGCACAAGACGAGCATCATCATGACAAGTGCCATTCGTTTTGCCATGGAAATGCCGTTTCAGGAAAAGCGACTTGAATTTTCTGTCCACATCGTCCAACTGGCAGTTGGATGTTGTGGACAGATTGCTTATTACAAGGAATTGTCAACATGCGTCTGTGAATACCTGAATGGTATTCCAGGGATCCCGCCCCGCAGATTCACATCCATTATCATCACACTCAGCGGGATCCTGAAACGCTCAGGGACTGGCTGGTCCCGATAAAGGCATGGTAACTGGTCCTTTGAGCGGAAGCTATGGAAAAAAGGAGTGAAAAAATAGAACTGCGAAAGGTTGGAACTATCCTGCTGCTGGTAATGATGGCAGTGATGGTAGCTGTGCCCTTCGTGAGCGCAGAAAATGCAACGCTGAGTAAAAACCCGAAAATCAAAAAAATCGTCAGTGATCTTCCGAGTAAAAAAACCATTTCCCAACTCGACCTGCCGAAAGAGTACCTGGAATACCTGAATGCCCCGGCAATCAGTCCGGAAAACAAGGATCAGGCAGCAGCAATATGCACAAATTCCACGGGCTTTTCAAAATTCAGGGATCTCACTCATGGTCAGATAAGTGTTGTATGGGCATATCCCTACACCGGCAAACAGAGGATATCCACCGTTGTTGGCTCATCGGCCTCTGACACGTACGGATTATATTATGCGTATGTAAACCCGGAAGACGGCAGCATTCTTGACGAGGGATTTCTCAACTGGAAGAAATACTGGTAGGTGGAAAAATGATGAAAAAAATCCTCATAAGTTGTATTGCACTCTGTCTGATGGCCGGAATATCCTCCGCCACTCTGACTGCCAACGCCCTGGCGACCGCACCCGTGAATGAGGGCAACTCGATTGCCGACACGAGTGCTATTGTGGCCACATGGATAGACGCCGGGTACGATCCCGATTACCTCACAACATCTGCGGCCACGAAAAGCCTGATGCTGGATTATTGGCAGAATGATGCCTATCTGCTCCTGAACAACAACATCGGGCATATCAACACGGCAGCCAGTCACGGCTCTCCGGCATACGGAGTCTATGCGTACAATAATAACCAGATTACCTCGACCGAGATAAACGATCTGGATCCTTACCAGGGACTGGCAAGTTCATACATCTTCATGAACGGCTGCAACAGCTATCAGAATCCCTTGCGATCGGCATTTAAAGTGAATAATATCAACATGTATATTGGAGGAGTTACCCTGCTGCCGCTGTATGATTCAGAGGATACAGCAGCAGATTTCTGGGACTTTTTCCTCATACAGGGTCTGGAACCGGCGGATGCACTCTCAAACGCCGTTGCACTGCATGGAACCGGGGGTATGTACGGAATATTGATGCCCTAGAGTTCAGGACATAGGATGTATAATGAAGCACCAGAAGACATACCCCATCCCTTTTTTTATCATGGCTATTTTCATTTGTCTTGTGATCATCGCTCCGGTCAGCGGAACTGTTTCTTCGACGGGCAGTAATCTTCAGGACCGTGATATACCATTACTGAACAACACGATTCTCACTGCTGAACGTGATGTCCTGTCATTTGATATCGAACCGAACCTCAACAGCACAGCCAATCTTTCCCTCATCATCCACCATGAAGCATGGATTTTCAATTATTATCCAGATAAAAAGACCGTTTCTGTTACAAACCTAGTGCCGGTCGGCCGCGATACCCCGGTGCATAATCACACCGTTTTTGGTAACAGATCGCTGATGCAGCAGAGCAATATCCCGAACCTTTTCTTCCCGAAAAAAACGCAGGTTTTAGAGAGCGCCCAGATCTCCGGCACCGGAAACCAGACGCAGTACGGATGGAATAATATTACCATCGATCCGAATTGTGCCGTCATCATCGCATATTCGCACGATTTCACAGAAGGGTCCCGGTTATATAACGGCGACCAGATCAACCTGCCCGGGGTAACCATATCCCGGAATTTCAGCGAACGCGATTCCTCGTTTATCCTGAATTATTCATTGAAAAATACCGGCCCGGTCTCCCTGCACAACGCAAACCTGAACGTGTTTTTCCCGGAAAAAGCGAATGGTATTCCGCTGATCGAAAGTGCTGTGATGAATGTCACATCCCCCTGCGGGATCGATATCGCGGACAAAACAACATACACCGATGGCACCGGCCACTTCTCCGCGGGAAAATTATTGTTATCTGACTGCACCGGAGATATCATGAGCGGCGGGCAGCAGAATTACCTGGTAACCGTCACGGGAAAAAAACAGAATAGCGGCATGATATTCCCCACGGTAATTCTCAATTACCGGGCCGACACTGATCCGTTCAACGCTTCGGGCAGCATGAACAGGATCTGGCCCGGTGTGAACCTGGTTACCGGGGATAACGTGAACATCTCCCGGTACTATTATTACGAAGCCTCGGTTGCTATCCCTGAAACAAAATTCTTTGTTGTTTCTCCGGATGGTTCCGGTGCCAGAGAAGCATCGCCCTCCTCTGATGCCACACGATCAAACCTGGCTTCTTCACCGCTTCCTCTTTTGGTATCTCTCTTCGCCCTGTGTCTGGCAGGAATATATGTCCGGGTGAACCGAAGATGAGGGGTGACGGGAATCATATCGGACGCTGACCTCCATTCATAACTCTTTTTTTTATGTTGACCAACATTATATGAAGAACTTTGAAATAATGAGGTAAACCAGCATGACAACGATCAATGTCCGGAAAGTCTTTGTTTCAATCACCGTGATTATCCTTGTTTTTTTTGTGGCATGGTATTTCAGTATCATGTATTTCAACAACAGCCCGGGGCTCTACCGGTATACAGTTGATATCCGGGGGCTGGAAGATTTTACATCCGGGTCTGTCACCGATATCCTCGTCCCGCTTCCCCAGAGGAACGGCCAGCCGGTCTTTTCTGATGATGAACTCCAGTACAAAAGGTTTGGGAACTGGACATCGCTCATCGTCGTGACAAAAGATGGCAAAATGCTCTCGTTCCGGACTACCGGCAGGAACCTGACCCCTATCCATGCAGAATTTTCAAAAAAATATCGCGATGGAACGGTCATCAGGAATATCACGCAGGAATCCCTCACCCCAGTTCTGCCTCTCGTGCATTCTGAATACTCTATGCTCAAAGCTGTTCCGGATCCCGCGAGGGATTATTCTTCAATTGTGTACATCCCGGATACGATCAGGCCTCTCCACAGTGCCGGGGGCACGATCTCGGTTTCGCTTGACCTTATCGCGATCGAAGGGATGCAGCATTCGGTAAACGGAAAAGTGTATACGGTGCAGGTATCGGAACGTTTTCCTCCCGCGGTGTATAACGCTATACCTGTTCTTGTGCATATTTCAGAGGGTGTATGATCTCCCGGCAAAAGTACTGCTGTGTGATGGCAGGAACATGGTTACAGCAGGACCGGACCCGGCTCCCGGGCACCAGGATGTTCCGGGATATGCCACTTCCATAAGGTATTGGTCAGAATGGATCCGTTTTATTCTGTCCCCCGGAAAAAATCCTCTGTTTTTCACCCGCTGACGGTATCCGCCCTGATTATCCTGTGCTGGTGCATCCCGCTGGCCGCAGCTGTCCTTGCAGGAAAAGGCCATGGCGCCGGCATCTGGAATATTTTTGAGATCATCGCACTCGCTGCAACGGTCCTCGCCTCGGTTATGTACGGGTGGAGGACACTCGATACGAACGGTGCCGTGCTCATCGGGATCCTGCCGTTCCTGTTGGTAATGACGGTGATCCGGTTTGGAACGGGGAACCTGCCGGTGACTTCGCACCATCTCGTGAATACGGTGGTTTACATCGCCGTACTCTGCATCATCGGCGGGCTCGAAGGGTACTTCGCATCGCGGCCTGACTGGAAATTCCGGGGAATCGCAATCATCCTTGCTGGTGCATGGATCGGTGTGTTCCTCTCGGGGATTGATTAGCCTGCCCCATGGTGAAAAAATGAAATTGTTTAAGCGGATCCCGATCTGGGTCCCCCCGCTGTCTGCCCTTGGGATCCTGTACCTGTATTCCATTCTTGCCGGAGTGCCTGTATTTCCCTGCAAAACGATTGTCATGCTTTCCCTTCTCGCTGCGTTCGTTGCAATGGCAGTGATAACACCCGTTCCGCTCCTGGAAAAATTCAAGGGGGGCTTCCCGGTAATTCCACTGTTTCTGACTTTTATCATCGCGCTGGGACTCCTCGGTTATTTCATCCTTGGTGGCAGCAGGGAAACCCGTGCCGGCGGATTGATGCCCCCCTTCGGGTACAGGTTTCCGATCTCCGGCCTGGCAGCCGACACTCTCGTGTCGCTCACAGGCTTTGCGAATATTATGTACCAGAGTCCGGTATACGATGTGATGATCTGGGCTGGATTATTTATCGAGATCGGGGTGGTTTCCGGAATAATGTACCTGGTATCTGCCCATCAGCCTCCGGATTCCTGACCAGCAGGGAAAAAACATCGCGATCGCGTGCGGACAGGGAAAAATTTCATCGCGTTCGCTCGATCGGTTTGCGGCTGGTGCGGGAGTGCGTCGGTTTTCACGGGATTGCAATATTGAACGCAGGATCGAAGCTATCGAACATGCCGGCAAAGGCAGCAAACACCCCGGGATCTCCCGCGGTCACGCTCACGTTCCGCGGCGCCTGCGAGGGGTTCAGTGCCAGCGTCTCGAGGGTTTTTCTCGGCATCTCCACAATTACCGCTGCATCCGGCGCAGTCTCGTTCAGCCAGTACATCAGGACGCTGTTCTTCACCCGGATCCGGGCGGTTTCACCGGTATCCGTTATCCGGAGATTCATGGTATAGTCAGCGTCGGCTGCTCTCGTTGCATTGACCCGGACGGACAGGTAGTCGAGGAGCTGGCCGGTGGTCATGGCCGCCATGATGTCGCCCGAGATCATGTTCCGGGCCGGGACCTTCAGCGTGCCCCGGAGTTCCGATGCTGCCGTGAGATACTGGTTCCGCTCGGCGCCCGATTCCGCCTGGTACCCGAGCTGTTCAAGCGCATCGGCCTCGATCCGCCGTGCCTCCATATTCTCCGGATCGGCATCGACAAGGTATTGCGCGATCGAGGCAACCAGCTCGTACTTCCCGGCATCGTAATCCCTGCGGAGCTTCGGCATGATCGCATCCGCTCCGCCCATGTACTCGGTCATGCTCTTCCCGAACTCCGTGGGGGTGAGCCGCTTGATGTTCACCGGGTTCCCGTCGTAAAACCCGAGATATCTCTGGTACGTGGCCTTCACGGCCATCGGGACCGAGCCGTAGAATCTGTGGGTGTACCAGTATGGTTCGAGCGAGGCGGGAAGTTTCACCCTGTCCGCGATCTCGTCCATGGTGTAGCCCTTGTTAGCCAGGTTCAGGGTCTGGTCGTTGATGTACTTGTACATGTCCCTCTCGTTCTCGAGGATTTCGATAACTTTTGCGTTGCCGAACCGGGGCCAGTTGTGGGCCGAGATCATGACCTCCGCCCGGTCCCCGTACCGCGTGCGGGTCTCGTCCAGGCTCTCTGCCCAGGCACGGGGGTCACGGACCTGTGCGCCCCGCGGCGTGAGGATGTTGTGGAGCGATGCTGCGCAGTTCTCCGACACGAACAGGGTGTTGTACTGCGGGAGCCAGATGTTGAGTTCCACCGGAGCTTCGGTGTTTTCCGCCATCTGGAACTCCATCCGGACGCCGTCAATGGTGACCTCCTGCCCGGTGTGCGTGATCGTCATTGTGGGGGGGATGAGCGATGCTGTCCCGGTCGCGAGGGTTTTGCCGATGCCGATATCCACAAGCCCCTTCTCATCCCGGGGGAGCAGGAGGCCGAACTGGTTTACAGCCCGCCGCTGCATTGCATTGCCGGCGTACACGTTCTCGCTGATGGCCTGATCCATGAACCCTTCGGGTGCGATGATCGCAACGTTCCCGGATTTCACCGCATCGCTGGTGGTGACGCCCTTCACTCCCTGGTAATGGTCGCTGTGGGGATGGGAGTAGATCACGGCTTTGACCGGGCGGGAGCCGAGTGTTGAGTTCACGAGTGCCATCGCCGTCCGTGCCGTTTCCACGGTATTGAGGGGGTCGATCACGATCCAGCCCGTGTCTCCCCGGATGAAGGTGACGGACGAGACATCGAAGCCCCGGACCTGGTAGATCCCCGGCCGGACTTCAAAGAGGCCGTGGATGTTGTTCAGCTGCGCCTGCCGGAACAGGAGCGGGTTGATGGTATCCGGCCGTGCGCCGGCAGCTGTGCGCCGGAACCCTTCGGCATTCCACGCGGTGATATTCGGGATATCGGACGGGATGACCAGCGGGTCGTACGTGGCAAGGAGCCCCCGGCGTGCGAATGCGAAGTCCTCATCGCTGTTGTTCCACGCCGGGGTGTTGTTTGCCGCATTGTTTGCGGCGATGGTGAACGATGTGGCATTGTTCCGGAGATCGGCAGCGGAGGTACCGGCAGCAGCGACGGTAACGGTACAGGCGCAGATGGCGAGAACAGCCAAAATGACAGGAGACCGGGATTTCATGGGCAGTATTCCGGTACTCTGTCCTGTGGGATAATAACGCCGCAATAATCCGGATCTCGATCGCCGGCGGGGTCTTCCCATCAGCGCATACCACCGGGTACCTCACAGTCTCGCTCGCATTCCTCTCCCTGACATCGGCAGGTTTTATTATGGCTTTTCCCAGGCCGGAACGAAAAATCATCCGGGTATCTGCCTGTGTATCCGGCGTGATCGGGTTGTATGCCATTTTCCTGAGTACCAGAGTGTTTCCAGACGCCTGTACCCTCTGCAGATTTCGGGGAATGGAAAGGGTGCATATGCTGCGATGAACCTGTTGGTACTCCTGCCGCTCACCGGTTTTTATCATGTCAGTGCTGCACTGGATGAGAGATCGGAAAAATCGCAAAATTCCCCGGCACAATCCGCGGTTCTCCGGCAGGAAACCGCGTGCGCCCGTGCCGGAACTCAGATGATCCCCATTTATGAACATTGAACAATAATCCTCCGGTGTTCAGGGGAGATCAATGGCAGGAAACTCCGGATTAGGGAGGATACCGTCCGAATCATGGTATCCCGTACTGGTTACGATCGCGATCATCATGCTCTGTTGTGCGGCGGGCTGTATGTCTTCGTTCGGCACGGAGAAAAAAGCAGAGGCCGGCAGCGGAGGGGGCTCCGGCGGGGGGAGTTCCGGCGGGGACAATGCCGGCAGCGCGGGCTCCGGTGACGGGGGATCCGGCAGCGGGAGCTGGTCGTCCCCGGGATCGGATGAACCGGAGACCAGCACATGGCAGGCAACGGTCTCGGCAACAGAAAAGGTCTGGACAAAACTCACATACGTGAGAAAGTTAGAAAAGGATACATCGCGGAGCGAGGAGACCACGTCAACGCTGCAGTTCCAGGGATCGTTCCCGGTGCAGGTGGATCACGAGCAGGATTACCAGGGCAAGGATATCTACCGGATGCATTTTACCGAAGGCAAACGCTCGTTCCCGGTCTCGGGCTCGTTCTCGGAACAGAGCACGTCGCTCGCAACCGGGGGCGAGGCCGGCTGCCACCCGATGGACTCCTACACGTTCGATTACGAGAAGCAGGGGACGATCTCGCAGACGGATTTCGACTTCGGGTTTTACCCGGACGGGAAGATGATTCAGCTGGACGGGGGATACACGGAAACCACCCATTCAAAGAGCGTTTCATCGGACGGGAAGTGCGATGGTGAGGACACCGACACCCAGGACGGCGTGTTCTGGTTCCAGTGCCATTCCGAAGCCGATGATGCGAAAGGCACCGAGTTCGATGGCGGCCAGCGCGACTTCAAAATGGACGGGACGAGCTACGTGATCACCTGCCACGTGAAGAACGTGCGGGAGATGAAGGACGATGAATCGCTGCACTACACCTCGCCGTCCTCGACAACGCGGGAGATCACGATGCGTGTGGTTCTGGACCCGGTGCCGCCCAAACCGAAAAAACTCAAGGCAGTCCCCGGCGGGCCGTATACGGTGGAGCGGGGAACCCCGCTGCAGCTGGACGGCAGCAAATCAACCGGATCGATCACGGAATATACCTGGACCTTTACGAAAGGTGCCGGATGCCCGTCATCCGTCTCGATCGGTTCCGGCACGCTGACCGGATCGCAGCAGACGGTCACGTTCCTCTGCCCGGTCACCGCGAAGCTGACGGTGACGGACGGCAAGTCCACAGATTCAGCGACTGTGCCGGTTTCCGTGACGCCCCGGTCATGGGAGACGCCCTTCACCCTATCGGCAGAGGGATTCGATACCGGCTTCATGGCAACCCCGCCGTGGTACAACAGCCTGAGCGGCATGTACGAAGGCGGCGCAAGCATCTGCGGCCTCTGCGAGGGGACGGCAGACGAGAGCTCGAACCTCCTCCACCCGGCACCGAAAGGCGGGTCCTGGGAGACCGCTGGCGGGTACAGGATTGCCACAGTCAGCGAACCGGGCAAACCTTTTGACGGGTACTCGTACACCGCGGACTACAAGGTGGAGATGAACCGGAAGACCGTGATCAACCCGAATATCCTCCCGGCAGCATCCGGCGGCAAGGAACTCCCCTATGGCATGGGATCGTTCTACCAGCACAATCTCGATGCAAAATATAATGTTGACGGGTATCTCGCCGGCATACGGAAGCACGAGAAGGACCATGCCGACCGGATGAAACAGGCCCTCAGGTCCGCGGATCCGGCAAAGGATATCGAAAAGATCATTGAGAAGGACAAGGACACCGTCAAGAAGAATGCCGACAAGAAACTCCATGATACCGAGAAACTGATCTGCCAGAAGAGCAGCGATGCCAGCCAGCCCCCCATGGCAGTGACCTGGACCGGCAAGCTCCTCTTCCCAACGGCAGATACCAACGAGTGGAAGGAAGGCACGACCAGTGTCGGCGGGTACCGGGCGGATGCCGGCGCATCGTGCGGGTAATTTTTTTGGTTCCCGCAAGGAGTTGACGATGCAGGATTCCGGCTGAAAGCCCGGAAACGATCCGTTCCAAATCCTGCAATCCCGGATCCTTCCTTCCGGATCTTTTCCGGGAAAACGTTATCAGGATGGAACGGTCAGATCCTCTCCGGCAGTCCGGCGGTACGGTGACGATCATGCGTGCAGGTCATTCTTCAAAGCGAACCCGTTGCGGGGCGTGGGTATGGTGAGCGGGCTGACAACGGCAGAGATTGAGCGGAGGGTCCGGGCGCTGATGCCCGGTGTCGTTGAGGATATCAGGGATCTTATCCGGTACCCGTCCGTATCGTTCCCCGGCTACCCTGCTGAACCGGTCCATGCCATGGCCTGTGCAACGGCAGACGTACTGAAGCGGTCCGGCCTTCCGGACGCACATCTCATGGAGATCCCCCGCGGGTACCCATCGGTGTACGGGGAGATCCCCGCGCCTCCCGGGGCACCGACCATCCTGCTGTACGCCCACTACGATGTCCAGCCCGCAAAAATAGAGGATGGATGGGATTCGGATCCATGGACGCCGGTGGAGAAGGACGGCCGGCTGTACGGGCGCGGGGCAGCCGACAACAAGTCGGGGATCGTTATCATCGCCGCCGCTCTCAGGGTCTTTGACGGGAAACCTCCCGTGGGCGTGAAGGTCATCATCGAGGGTGAGGAGGAGACGGCCGGCCATCTTGAGGAGTTCGCTGGAGCGCACCCGGACCTCTTCCGGTGCGACCTGTTCGTTGTGGCGGATACCGGGAACATTACGGCAGGTGACCCGGTGCTCACCACTACCCTGCGGGGCGTGGTTTCCTGTATCATCAAAGTCCGTACGCTCGATCACGCGGTGCACTCGGGCTCATTCGGGGGACCGGCGCCGGATGCCCTCGTTGCCCTCATCCGGATCCTCTCGACGCTTCATGACCCGCAGGGAAATGTTGCGGTGAAGGGCCTCCGCGAATCCCCGGCCGGCACCGCGGAATACCCGGAGGAACTCTTCCGGCAGAACGCCGGCGTGCTGCCGGGGGTGGATCTTGCCGGCACCGGACCGATCGGTTCGCGGCTCTGGGCAAAACCTTCCGTAACCGTGATCGGCATCGACGCCCCGTCCGTCACCGGTGCGGCGAACATCCTGATCCCCCACGCCTCGGCAAAGGTCAGCATGCGGATCGCGCCTGATGCCGATCCACGCCGCGAACTGCAGATCCTCGCGGACCACCTGCGGGCGGCTGCCCCGTGGAATGCACGGGTCACGATCCAGGAGACGGGAAATGATCCGGGATTCGTCTGCCCGGCCGGCGGGCCGGGGTTCGCGGCTGCAAAACGGGCGATGGAGGCCGCGTTCAGAAAGCCCGTGCAGGAGAAGGGGACCGGGGGTTCGATCCCCCTGATGCGGGCGCTCCGCGATGCGGTGCCGGGAGCAGAGTTCGTGCTGTGGGGTGCCTCGGACGATGCGGGCTCGTTCATCCACGGGCCCAACGAGAGCGTTGACATTCGCGAGCTGGAGCGGTTTATCGTGGCACAGGCGCTGCTGATGCAGGAGATGGGGGAAGGCTGGTGAGATTCATACCATTTTCAAAAAATGCGTTTTGGCCGGTGCCATCCCGTACCAAAAAATTTTGTACAATGTTTTTCCGGATACACGAACATTTGGGCGGGTCTGGTGAACGCGGACCATATGCCGGAATGTTTATCGATATCTGAGGAACGGAAAAACCGTGTCAATGGTTTGTACTCGCTGCCAGGAAACGTTTCAGCAGTTTTTCGGATATACCCGTTGACTGTTTTTTGGTGAAACAGACGATCCGTTCCCCTTTTTCCTGACAGCCGGTCTGACCAGCCCAGTCCTTCCGGATGCTTCTCAGGCAAGGCAGACGCTGGTGCGTGAATACGTTCAGCGGCCCCGGATGATCGCATCCATGGTTTTGACGTTTTTATCATATCATGGCAATGTATCCGGTTCTTTTTCACAGCGGGTTATCGTGGCGATGTGCCGGTGCGGTGGGAGACGGGAACCGGTCGACTGCCATTCATCAGTCAGGATGACGGAAGGATATCCGGCGAAAAGGACGGGCTGACCCCTGACTGCCGGACACATCGAACTCTTCGGGCAGTGATCCCGTAACTGAAAAATACCCGGAGAGACAGAGAAATTGTAATGGAACCCTCTGAAATCCAGGAGATGTATCCGGCACTTGACCGGGCGGCAGATGACGTGCTGAGCCTGCTCTCCACGGAATTCATGAAACCAACCGGGAGTCATGTTGAGACGGTCATCTCTGCTGCAGCAAGCCTGGCCGGCCTCTCGCTCCTCCGGAGCAGGAGTTTCGATCTCAGCCCCTACAGGCCGGGAATGATACTGGCCTACGATCCCGGCAGGGATCTGGAAGAGATCCGGGATTTTATGGTGACTGCCGCCGGGAAGACCGGCCTTGACCCGTCTGCAGGCTGGGGGCGGGAGATCCCTGAAGCACACCGGCCAAAATTCAGCATTCCCGAAATGACCCGGGAACAGGAGAGAAAATTCATTGACGTATGCGAACGGCACCGGCTGAGACGGGTTTTTTATCCCTATGTTGCAGTCCTTGCGGCCCTGAAGTTCGTGTATGCATCAGACCGGGTCCGTCTCCTTGACCAGAATACCGGCAAAGCCCTGGTCCTGTACTATCTCGTGGCCGGGGCAAAGACCGTTCCCTACCCCTCATTCTCGTAAGGGGTGCCGGTGGCAGTGCAACCGTGCGCCCGTTCTCCAGGATTTCACGTTGGCCGGGGATGGCAGCAGGGGACATCCCGCCAGCGATCGGAAAAAGGTTTTTGGCAGCTGGTCCCGGGTACCTGATGAACCGGTGCATGATCACCGGGTACCATCAGGGTACATCCGTTCTCCGCCTTCGGGAACCAGGTTCCGGGGCCGATCCCATCCGGGCCCGTATTGTGCCCCGCTTTACCATTTTTCCGGGAAAATGACAGTGTTTCTCCGGAAAACAGCAGGGTTTTTAGGAAAAAATGGCCTTTTCACGCCGAAGCAGGATGACAGGATATGGCAGAGTTGGGACGGGCGATCAGGAGGGGAATCTGACTGGGGGAGCGGGATCTGAAGGAAGGCTGGTTTTCCGGATCGGGCGTACGTCGGCTCATACGTTTTTCCCGTCAGAGAAGATACATATCCCCGGGCACCCCCCTTTTTGGAGTACTTCCCAAAGGGGCCCTGTACGGCCCCGGATTGCCCTTTTTTCCGGGAAAATGACAGTGTTTCTCCGGAAAACAGCAGGGTTTTTAGGAAAAAATGGCCTTTTTACGCCGAAGCAGGATGACAGAATATGGCAGAGTTGGGACGGGCGATTGGGAGGGGGATCGTGCTATGGCACTGGGGGAGATTTGTCGAAAATTTCCGCCAGGATCCGATTGATCCGGTTCAGGTTTCCGGCAGGGTTGTGGTCACGACTGGAATTCTGGACACTGCGAAGCAGTTCCAGCAGGTGGGTATCTACGATACCCACCTTTTTTTTCAGCCAGGGTCCGGGTTCGAAGAAACCTTAAGGCTTCTTCTCATCCTCCAGGATCTGATGGCCTGTCGGATTAAAAAAAATCTGTCCGGCCCTGTTTCCCGGACATCCTCACGTTGATGCTGATGCGATGCCCGAGACTCCAGAGAATGATCTGGTACTGGATCGCGGACATGAAGAGCACGAACGCGGGGATGAGGCCGTCGAGCCAGTCCCGGAATGCGATATATTTTTTCCGGAACGGATCGATACGGGAAAGAAGAGCAGCTCCGCGAGAGCAGCCGTGATAAGCGGGACAAGGCCGGTGCCTGCGAGTTTTCCCATGGAGCCGTCCGGCTCACCCGCGGCATTCCAGTGAGTGATGATTTGATCCGGGAGCACCGGGTACGCGGCGAGCGGGACGAGGGAGGTGAAAATGAGGCCGGTTGAGATCGGGAGGGAGTTCGAGCCGGGTCGAGGGGTGCTGTGGGGAATGAAGAATAAGGGATGGGGCTTATGGGGGATTGCCATCTTCTTTTCGCGGATGGGTCGGTTTTGTTAAGCTAAGGCAAGTGCCGGAATGTGTGTCACCCAAAAACACGGAAATCGTATCCTGCAACCATTATTCCCGTCGTGAGAGAAATAATTAATGGGAGGTACATCAGATAGGAAGTAGAGAACCATATGACCAGCCGTGACGAAATCCTTGATCTCCTCACCTCAATAAAGAGTGATCTTACCGCACGGTATAAAGTCCGCAGCATTGGTATCTTCGGTTCATTTGCCCGGAAGGAAGGACGGGCAGATAGTGATGTGGATATTCTTGTCGATTTTAAAGAGGGTGCAGATCTCTTCGATCTTATCGAACTTTCGGAATATCTTGAAGAAAAGATCGGAAGGCACGTGGATCTTGCTACACCGCGGGCACTCCGTCCGGAGATACGTGAAGGTGTTTACCGGGATGTTGTGTACGCATGAGGGAATACCGGCTCCTCATCTCCGATATCCTTCAGGCAGCAGAAGATATTCATAATTTTACGCAAGGGAAATCCCGGGAAGATTTTGTTGCTGATGAGAAGACCAAATCTGCGGTCCTGTACAAATTTGCCGTCATGGGAGAAGCAACGAAACTTTTACCGGATCAGGTGCGGGAACGTTACCCCGATATCCCCTGGCGGAGTATCGCCGGACTGCGGGATAAGGTGATTCACGGATATATCGGTGTGGATTATGAGCTCCTGTGGGAAACGATTGATAAAAAAATCCCGCTTGTCATCATCGGCCTTCGCAGGATCCTTAACGAAAATAATTGATAATCCGGCACGAAAGGAAATTTACCAAATCTTTTTTTTTCGGCCTGGCCTTACACGTCATCCGATATTTTCAGGATTGCTCCTTCTCCATCCGGAAGACGTAGTAGGAATTAACAACTGTGGCAAGCGCACCTGCGAGCGCCGAGACCAGGATGAACCAGATGGCAAGATCCGGGACCAGCGCCCCGGCACAGCTCACGATACCGGCAACCTTGAATAAGGTCCCGCCTGGCATGTGGTCTTCTTCCAGACCGACGGGCTGCTGAGGGTCCAGGGCGTCCGGATGCCGGCAAACCAGTTCGGCTCGACCTTTTCGAGGAAAAACCCGCAGTACAGGAAGAGGAGCCCCACGAGGACCGGCATCACCAGGTTTATGCTGATGCGATACCCGAGGCTCCAGAGGATGATCTCGCACTGGATCGCGGGCATGAAGAGCACGAACGCGGGGATGAAGCCGTCGTACCAGTCCCGGAATGCGTCATAATTTTTCCGGAGCGGATCGATCCGGGGAAGGAACAGGAGCAGCGCCACGAGAGCGACTGTGATGAGCGGGACAAGGCCGATGCCTGCGAGTTTTCCCATGGAGCCGTCCGGCTCACCCGCGGCATTCCCGTGCGAGATGATTTGATCCGGGAGCACCGGGTACGCGGCGAGCGGGACGAGGGAGGTGAGGGGCCGGCGATGATTGCTGGCCGGATGAGGTTCATGCCGGGTGGTGGGTTTCGAGGGGGAATGAAGATGGGGAATGGGGTGGGTGACGGTTTTCCTGTCCGGGCCTGCGTCGGCTGTATGGTATTTCACACCAGCCCGGGATGCTGGTGGAAGGGTGCCCTGCGACACGAGATTGCCGGAAGGAACGCGGGCACTGGAATTATTCAGGGAATTGTGGAAATCAGTGCGGTTATCAACAAAGATTTTAGTATGGGAGAACCCATGCTGATTCAGGAGAATCGTATGTCAACATTCACCGCTGTTCTTCATAAAGAGGACGATACCTATGTGGCAGAATGCCCGGAAATAGGAACCGTCAGCCAGGGTAAAACCGTGGAAGAGGCGGTCAACAACCTCAGGGAGGCAACTGAATTATATCTCGAAGAGTTCCCCAAAACAAAAAAGAAGCGGGCAATCCTCACAACCTTTGAGGTGTCATCGGTTGCCACATCATAAACCGGTTTCCGGTGAGGAAACGGTTAAAATTCTTTGTAATACCTTTGGCTTCTCTGTTTCCGGCCATGCCGGCAGCCATGTCAGGCTCTCAAAACCAACTGCTGACGGGAAGGTCGGGACGGTTGTTCCTCTCCATGACGAGCTGAAACAGGGAACACTGCGGGGTGTTCTCAGGCTGGCCCGTGTGGATATCGATGACTTTTACCGGCATGTATGAAGGGATGTCGTGGTGAAAAGGGATTCATTGGTGATAGAAAAAGCCGGAAATAATTCCGCGGCCTGTTTCCCTGAACCGCCCGGATGTAGTGAGATCGGAAAAACCGTTAATGAAACGGAAGAGAACATGCGCGAAGGAATTGAAATGCATCTGGTGGAATGCATTTCCCGAAGGCGTTCTGACATTGTAGTCCGTTCGCACGAAGCGAGAAAAAATATCCTGAATAATCAATGTAAATCCGGGACGTCCGCCAGTCTTCTGGAGGATTTACACACATAGATACCGGGAAAGGCCGGTTAACCTGATCGACAACTTGTTCAGGCACCGGGAACACGACAGGATTCCCCGGTATCTCTGGGACCTCTGGACAACCCGGATTTAATCCCATCGAATTCGATGGGATTAGAAAACAGGCCGGCCTGAATAGATGTATCCTGACTGCCCGTTCACATTGCAGGAACGGAATGTCTGCGAGTCATGAACATAGTGTGCCGCAGGTAAACTTTATCTCTCTACCAGCAGGACCCGGTCTCAAGAGACAGGGACCCGTCGGAAAAAAACCGGCCCCGTATCGTGCCCTGTTGTACGACTTTTGCCTCACCCCTCGGATCGCAGAGGCAATGTTTCGCGAAAACACGGTAATTTATCCGGAAAAAATCGTGATTGTCCGGCGGGAAAATGAGAGGCAATGAATAGCAGAGTTACAGCGGCCGAAATTTCCCTGCCACGTATATTTGCCTTCAGGGGATCCTGATCCCCGGCCGGGAAGCAGGGTGTGTCTCCGGGCGGAGGGGGGCGGGTTTTACTCCGGTACACGACGGTACCATCTCACCCTGGCGGAGATAGGGCGATCCCCACTCCTTTGTGAGGGCAGTACGCAACGGAGGCTGAAATGACCTCCGATTGGCCTTTCCGGAGGCATCTTTGGCCACAATTCATCAAAAAGCGGCCACATGTTTTTCGGAATCGGCGATTCTGGCCCCTGTTTGCCGTTCCGGTGCCCTTTCCGTGCCCGGAAATGGCCACATTCAGCAACGATACACGGGCTTTTGTTTTACCGGATAGGCTGGAGGACGCTGGATCGAAGGGAAGGGCTGTTTTGGGATCGGGTTTTAGGGAACCCTGGGACGGGTCAGATACCCGTCACGGGTCTGAGCGGAATCCAGAAACGGACTATCTTAGTAGGGGCCTGGAGGGGGTTTCTACGACGGTGGGCGACAGTGGATTGCGTGCGGGGATTTGGGCATGAAAGTGGCGTTTCAGGATTAACTGCTTGAATTTTCTGTCCATATCGTCCAACTGGCAGTTTGATGATGTGGACAGAGTGCTTATTACGGGAAATTTTCAAGACTCGTGTGCGAATACCAGAGTGGTATTCCCGGGATCCCGCCCTGAACTGCTACACCACACCCACACCCTTAACGGGATCCTGACTCCCCAAAGGGACGGCGTTATTCCCGCGAAAATGAATTATGGCTGATCCTTTGAGCGGAGCGTCTGAAAAAACACAAAGGAGAGAAAACGAATGGAACCACGAAAAATCAGTATCGCCCTGCTTGCACTGCTGCTGGCAGCGATGGCGATGGTGCCGTGCGTGAGTGCGGCGGAACAAAATGTCAATGAATCCGGTGTGAGTCATGAGAATATTGGTAAAAATGCACCGGAACATTATATCCCCCCGGAATATTTTAAGGACGCAAAGCCGCCAACCCCTCTGCCTGAATCGGAAATGATCAACCTGATTATTTCAGAGAAAACAATTGAGAAATCTGCTCTTGACAACGAAACCGGGATAATTAATCTTCCAACCGCATTTCTGGATTTGAAAGCACAGTTTACCGAATCGAAAGGATATTCGAACCGGTTTACTGAAAACGGTCTCAAACCAGAAGAGAGGGTTGTTCTCGTGCGAATGCCCCACGTGATGTATGACAGGTTCCTTGCCGCATCAGATAGCGGTAACCTGACCTTACCAGCATCGAATTTTGCAAGGTATTATACGAATCTTGCAGATCTCGAGTCCCATATCAAACTTGAAGGTGTAACATTAAGGGTATCTCCCGGGGAAGAGGATGCTAAAATGTTGGAGAGGATGACCTCTCTTCCGGCGCCTATCCCGACACCGATGACCGTGAGTTCGGGTAATGCCGGGATTGGAACCAATGCACTCCTCACCCCACCGGGTGCAAACACATGGCATAATGAATGGATCCATTTTAACCGGATAAATTTCCTGAATACCTATGATTACTGTATCGGTCAGATTACCCCGAACACATGGTATGTATCAGGCAACAGCAATCAGTACTATTCCCCCCAGGAAAGAGAGTATTACCTCAATGACGGTCAGGAGGCTATTGAGATCGTAGTGAATTACGATCATTACACCCAGTACCCCTCAGGATATGTTTACCTGTTCCCGGCGATTTACGATGACCACAGTGGAGCACCCATTAATCTGTCGTTATATGAAGACCCCGGGGAAGGGATTATGCAACTGAATCCCGGGACATTTCCCCATGCGTACGGGTATCACGTCCAGATCTATAACGGGAAATATTACATCGTTTTCCAGGATATGAATGATCTGTCATGGTTCCATGAATACGTGTATAATGATCAGGATAATCCCAGTACAACATTCACGAGAGCCAGTGGATCTGTTGAATTCTGGCAGGGTTCGAACCCGATTACGGATACCTTTTATGCATACACTACTCCCGTGATTGATGAATGGGCCCATGAAGTACCTATTCTTGGAAGCGCATCATGGAAGAAACCCAGTTCTGTCTGGAGTCTGAACCAGCAGACAGCAAATGAGAATTTTGTCCACATCAGCTGGGCATGGGGAGGTTCGAATAATCAGGACCTGATCACAAATTCATATCTCTGGTCCGGATGGGCATAAATCCCCAAATTTTTTTAGTATATGATACAAATAATGAAAAAAGGAGAATGTTTTCATTTTTTTTGTTTCATGATAGTGCAGCTGAAAAAAAGGTAATTACCGAGGATGTGATCAATTAGATGAAAATATTGCAGATATCCCCCAAGAGGCTGATTCTTGGTATCACTCTCATTGTTTTAGGAATAATCGGGGTTTATTTCCTGTTTGGAATGATAATTCCTCCCAATAACTCACAAACCGGTGTGTCACCTGCTACAACACAGGAGAATAGTGGCTCCTACTGTTTTATCCAGGAAGTACAACCCGATTTCATCGGGAATTCTGTGATTGTCCATCTCACTGATGATGATCTGGAAGATTTCCCCGTTATAGGAAAATTCATCAGGAACCCGGGAAATTTTTCGAAAACATGGCATAATGGTCACAGGACCGTTGGTGATTTTACCGATTACCAGCACCAGTATTCAGATTTCCGAAATTTGTCGTGCCGGAATATATCCTACGAAGAATGTCATGCACGACAGGTTCCGGTGGTTTTCGAATATGATGGACGATATCATGAGATAAGTTGTCTTCCGGATTTTGGAGGGGCACACCAGATGAGGGATTCCTGATTGCCGGGAGAAACATCGATGCAGAATGGCCAGCAGATATTACCACGCGCAAAAAAACAGTCGAGGATTTAGAGGGGATCTCCGGCAGGACCACCGCATCCAATGGGACCGCTTGGTCTGTTGACGTGAACATGACCTTATGGCTTTCCGGGAGATATCTCGTTAATGCCTGGCCGGAGGAATCGGATCCCCGTTACGGGGACCGGAAAATGTTTTTCATTCCCCTGGATGATACTGTCAGTAATGGTTTCGGTAAGTATTCCGGAACCGGCGAAATTGTTCTTTTTGCGATTGCACCTTCTGAACAATCGTCTCTTCCCGTGTCCATAACCCCGAAACCAACACCCGGTTCATGATGACTCAGCCAGGATCGTGTCAGGTGATTTAACGAACATCAGGACCGCGAGCATGAAGAGCACGAACGCGAGGATGAACCCGTCGTACCAGTCCCGGAAGGCGGCATAATTTTTCCGTGGCGGATCGATGCGGGGAAGACACAACAGCAACGCCGCGAGAGCGGCCGTGATGAGCGGGACAAGGCCGATGCCTGCCGGTTTTTCCATGGTGCCGTCCGGCTCGCCCGCGGCATTCCAGTGCGAGATGATTTGATCCGGGAACACCGGGTACGCGGCGAGCGAGATGAGGAAGGTAAGGATGAGGCCGCCGATGATTGCTGGCCGGATGAGGTTCATGCCGGGTGGTGGGTTTTGGTGGGTAATGAAGTGCAGGGACCGGGATTTACGGGAGAATGTTCTGGGTTTGGGAAAGTTCTGTTCAGCAGGGGGTTGTGCATCCGGGGATGGTGGTCGAGGAGTACCCCATGTCACTCGAAGGAGAGACCGGGCCGGGCAACCCGGTTTCCAATCATATCCGGGGAATCCTTCATCGTGGTGTTTTGATCAACTGTTCCATCCGGTTGATGAAGCGTTCAGCATCCAGAAGAGCCTGCCGGACTTCTGCTGTTGTCGGTCGTGCATCAAAGCTGTACTGATCATTCTGCCTGAGCCCCCGCATATAATCGAATTGTAAGACCCATGTATCCTCAAGGAGTCCTTTTTTCTGGTACGACTCAAGATAGATACCGATGCAGTAGTGGCTCTTTTCCCGAATCCCGTCACGATACAAGAGAGCCCGGGCTGCATGGAAATATCCCATGTACACTGCAATCAGGCCGGAACGCAGGGCATCAGCATCCAGGTCTAATTGCGCTTCAACGATCCATTCCCGCGCCTGAACTATTGAGAGAAGGGCTTTCTCTTCTGATGCCGGGACAATCCGCAAGAGTCCCCGCTCGTAACATTCGTCAAGCCGCTTCAGGAGACTCACCGTCCAGGGTTATTGACTGCCGGGAAAAGAGCCGGTAGAACGGTTCGTCGTTCTTTTTCATGCCGTCAATCTTTTCCCTGGTGATAACGAGAAGATGGACTTCAACAGACAAGGCCCGCGAAACCGTACGTTCAGTTTCGGCAACGGCAGTACCGGCCGGGGGCTCTTGTACAAAGACCCAGAGGTCGAGATCGCTCTCTTCCGTGTTTGTCCCCTCTGCCCAGCTCCCGTACATCCCAATCCCAAGCGCCCAGGCTGGTTTTTTAAAAAAAGCCATGACCCGGTCAATATTCAGGATGCGTTTGATCGCTGCGGTCCGTGCGGAGGGAATGACCCGGTACGTCCGGTCGTCCCTGCGGGCAAGCAGGCCTTCGCGTTCAAGAAGTGCAAGGTACTGGGAGGCAAGCCCTTTTGAGATGCCGGTCTTTCCGGCAACCTGCTGTACGGTGCAGGCATGCCGGGTGAGTGCAATGGAGAGGAGGGTAACCCGTTCCGGTGTCCGGAACAGGGCCGGGAGATCGTGCGGCTGGTTGTTCATGGTCCCTGAACAATATGTTCACGTTTCATGAACAAAATGTTTATGGATCGTGAACTTTGCGAACGGGCTTACGCCATATCTCCGGGATTTCACGTTGGAGAAACCTGACTGTTTCTTCTCCTCTTTCAGGTCTGATGACCATCAGGATCCTGATGACCTGTCGGAAATCGTTATGCAATGGTAATAGCTACCATCCTGGCACTGTCCCGCGGGAGTCTCCCTCGCTTACACATCCGGCCTCTCCGCGGCCCCGGATTGCCAATCCGGCGATCCGCGATCCGGAATTTCGTGCAATTTCAGGCCACTTTCGTACACAAATTTCCGGGGGGCGTTGCATTGCCCGTTTTTCGGTAATCGGGGCGATTTCCTTTGAGTTTAAAATCCATTAACCGGCATTAACCAGTGGCCGATCGCGGGGCCGGACGGGCTGCAGCACTGGGAAATGGAAAGAAGGCCTGTTTTGGGGGGCCAGGTTTCGGGTGCCCTAGGACGGCTGTCCGGACCTGTGACGGGTCAGGTGATTTGGCCGGGTCGGTGACCTGTCACGGGTATGAGTGGAGTCCGGGAATGCACTATCTTAGTGGGGGACTGGAGCGGGGTTTTACGACGGTGGGCGACGGGGAAATGGTGAGATTTGGAGGAAAAACTCCGGCCATATATTTTCAACCGGTTTGCGACCGGAATTTTTTTTGAAAAAATCGCAAGAAATTTTTTTTATCACGTTCATTTTGAAATGAAAAAAATTCATCACGAAAACAATCGCGGCCGAAAATTTTTTCAAACATTGTCCGGTAAGGCAAGGTGAACGGCAGCCAGATGTCCCCCGTCACCAGCGGCCGGGCCGGACCCGGCAGCACGTACAGCGTCCCGGTGGTTGCCATCCTCGCGAACTTCCGGGGACCGGACGGTGACAAGCCATCGCTCCTCAGCCACGAGGATGTCGTCACCCTCTTCCACGAGCTCGGCCACACGTTCCAGGCAACCCTGACACGGGCCCCCTACGCGACCCTCTCGGGGAGCAATGTCGAGTGGGACTTTATCGAGGCGCCCTCCCAGGCCCTGGAGGAGTGGGCCTGGCAGCCGCAGGTGCTGGACGGGATCTCCGGTCTGTACATGGATCCCTCACAGAAACTCCCCGCCGATTTTCGGGACCGGATGATCGCGGCCCGGGACATGGACGCGGGTTTCTTCTACACGCGGCAGCTGATGTTTGCGAGCGAGGACATGGCGTTCCACACGGTGCCCGGCCCGGTGGATGTGACCAGCGTCTCGAACTTCCTGTACCGGGAGATGATGGGGATCCCGCCAACCCCCGGGGCCCACGAGCCCGCCACCATCGAGCACTTCATGAGCGGGTACGATGCAGGCTACTACAGTTACCTCTGGTCGCAGGTATACGCCTTCAACATCTTCGCGAAGTTCAGGGAAGACGGCCTCGCCAGCCCGGCCACCGGATCTCTGAGTTCCGGCACTGGATCCTCAAACCGGGGAACATGCAGGACGGGGGCGTGCTGCTGCAAGGATTCCTCAAAAAAGAGCCCACGACCGCCACGTTCTACGAGTGGCTCAATATCACAGTGGCGGCAGGAAACAGGAGCCGGTGAAAAACCGGCCCGGGGATTTTTTACTCCGGTTTTTCTCTCCGGCATCCGGACACAACCATGCATGGTTTCAACTTGCCGGAATAATACCATCAGGATGATCCCTGACTATAGGCCTCATCGTGATGAAGTAATTTCAGGAAAACAATTGCATTTTCTTTTGTATCAATCACGTAAAACAGGACAAAATGTCCGATATGGACACGCCACTGTCCTTTGAGCGGGGGATGGAGAGGTTTACCCGATTCCGGGTTTTCAACAAGGAATCGTATCTTTTTTTTGAGTTGCTGGTATCGTGCAGGATCTTTCGTCCGAATCTTCCGGCAGGTGGAAGCCAGATCGGGATGAATGACAGCCCGGTAGCTCATGCCTCAATTTCCTTAAAAAAATCGTCGATGGAATTATACGTTTTTCCTTTGCCTTTTTTGATATCGGCATGGGCTTTTTTCAGCTGCCTGATGATTTCGGGTTTGATTGCCGATTCCGGGGGATAAACATTCTCATCGATCTTCTCTTCAATCCGGTCAAGACGGCAGACAATATCGGTGAGAAGGGATTCAATTTTCTCATTCCTTGCAAGACCTCCGGCAGACTCACGGACTCCGGCAGGTTTTTTTCCGGCTGCGGCGATCCATTGCGGATCGTACGTGATGCCTTTCCTGCTCCGGGACCCGGAATGCCCTGCTGCTCTGGAAGTCATAGTAATACAGTAATGTGTATTTTTTTATTCAATAGTCTTTTGCCAGAGCGTTCGATGGGGAATCCGTTGGTTAATCCCGCTCACGCAAAGGGCCGGACGATTTGTCCGGAATCCAAACAGATCCCAAAAACCTATCCTTTCCGCCACCCCTCATCCACCAGCACCTGCATCACGCTCGCGTTCACCGTGACCCCGAAGCGGTAGAACCCCGGGCAGACGCCGCAGGCCTGGCACGTCACCATCCCGGTATCAGACCGGGTAATGTTCGAAACCTCGATCCCGTACACGGCGCTGTAGTAGTGCCGGATGATCTCCTCCTCGGTCGGCGCCCGGATGTACACGCGGCCCGAGTTCGCTTCCCAGGCATCCCAGGGGGTCTGCTCGCATTGCATGGGAAGGTAGGTGAGAGGGATCGGAGAGCCGATCAGGTACTGGCCGGTCTCGTCCCATGTGTCATCGATGACGGCCGACTCCACGGTCCGCCCGGCAACGGTGACGCGGATAGTGTGCTCCGTGATGACCTGCGCCGTCACCATGCCGGAACGGTTGCCGTATCCGGTATGGGAGCTGGTGAAGCGGTACGTGAGCCCGGACCGGATCGGGTAGTCGGCGGACCGGGTCGCGTTGACGAGCGTGAGGCCGGAGCCGTCATACGCATAGGTCGGCGCTCCCTTGATCCAGGCCTCGGCAATGGTCCGGACCTCAGTCTCGTCCGGTGCCCGGGTGTATTCGATGGTCTCCTGCAGTTTCTGCCGGATTTTTACCAGACCGTCGGGCAGGTACTCGTCGAAATTGTACACGGTGACGGTCTTGTTCCGGCCGTTCCCGATGACCGTGATGTCGGCCCAGCCAACGTCCGTCACATGGCTCTGCCCCTCCTCGTACCGTTCTTTGAAGGACGGGAAGTTATTGTCCGCAAACACCTTCGCGATCGCCGCATACTGCTCCTTTGAGAGAGGCTTTGAGAACTTCTCCGTGACATTCCCGTCATGGGACATCACCGTGAACGTCGCGGTGTCCGGTGTCACCACCAGCTGCTGGATCGCGTGCGTGGGCATGACAAAGCCCCCGTAGAACGTGTACCGGATCTCGGCCGTGCCCGTCCCCGGCGCCGAGGTGTTGGAGGTCTGTACGCATGCTGCGGTTACTGCCAGCAGGAGCAGCAGTGCCAGGATTCCTGTCAGGTATGGTTTCATTGTCTCGTCTCCCCGCGCTGAACGCCGGTAGGTCCGGGATAAGGCGGAAGCAGGTGTCTCCACACTGGCGTTTGTTGAGAATCGGATAAAAAACCGTGGCATCGTACCCATGGCGGGGCACGGACGATCCCACACCAGGACTGAATACAGCAAATCCCCTGAAATCCGGTTTTTCCCCGGGTGCAGGTTCGCTATACCCCGCGTAATCACGGAGCCTCCACCAATGCCGGCTCCCAAAACGTACGCCATCGTTTTAAATAATCCGCAGGAGCAGATCCCTCTGACGCTGCGTGGCGTGTACGGAGGGTGTCGGATGTCTGTCTCAGGGAAGCGTGTGATCGTTGGTGTCGTTCTTATCGTGATCGTCTGCGTCGTCGCAGGCTGCTCGGGCTTTTCCGCAACGAAATCCCCGGCGGCCGGTGGCAGCAAAGGTGGCGGAGGCAGCGGAGGCGGAAGCGGAAGCAGCGGTGGCGGCACCGGTGGAGGGAGCGGAGGCAGCAGCGGCTCCCCGCAGTACGGGTACTTCACCATCAGTTGCAACGGTGAATGGAAGGAATCTTCCGTCGCGGACCATCACGGGACGTTCTCAATGAAAGGTACCGTACCGTTTACCTTCGACTATCCCTGGGATAACGAAGCCCGGATAGCGATCTATACCAGCGACACGGGAAAGAACGGCGGCGGCGCACCCCTGCGCATCAAATCCGAGGTGTGGGACGGGGCCCTGTGCACGGGAACCGACTGCCAGCCCTGCCACTTCACCTGGGAGGGGGATGTGGGCGCGAGCGGATTAATAAACTACAAGAACGGGAAATGGACCGTGTTCTTCTCGGCTGTCCCGCTGGATACCGGGCCGTACAGGACGATCTCCGAAAAACAGGACAGCCCGGACTGTCCTGCGATGTACAACAGCCCGGAATTTGTCCATTACGATTCATATGGGCCGGAATATGACTGCATTGTATCGGATGCACCGGTACCGTTCGATTTCTCCACCGGATCCGGCTTTGACCTGCCCCCGCACAAACCCGGGAAATCGTGGGAAAAGTTCACGTCCCATGTCTCGTTCTCCCGCGGGAGAGCGCCGGGCTGAAAGGATCCTATCTTCAATTTTACCAGTCCCGCCCGACCGGAAAATCCGGCAATTCCGGGTGCCGGGATTGCCGGGTCGTGCAATGAATACATTTTTCACTCAAATGAATACTTTTTGTATTCATTCCGGAAACCCAGGCGGTTCACTGACGACATCACTTATCCGTTCCCGTTATGGTGTCAGGTTATAACCCCTCACAAATCCCAGAACATGTCGGGTTATAATCCCTCCCCACAATTCCTCACAGGAGTCGTGGCAGAATCCGGGATGCATTACCGGATCTGTTTTTATGGAGCAATCACCGATTCCCATTTTCTATGCAAGGATGAGATATTCAAATCATCAAACCATACTGATACTTTCACCCCGACCCCCCTCCGCTTATATTCCTTGAAATTCCATTAACAATTATCAGATGAAACTCATTCATATCGCCGACACCCACCTCGGCCTCGCCGCCTTCAGCCGCCTCGATCCCGAGACCGGCATGAACCTCCGCGAAAAACAGATCTACGATAACTTCCTCCGCGGAATAAACGACATCATTAATCAAAAACCCGACGCGCTCGTCCACGCCGGCGATCTTTTCGATACCGTCAAGCCCAAGACCAAAGCCTACACCACCGTTCTCGAAGCACTGGAGCGGTTGCGGGCCGCAGACATCCCGCTCATCATCATCGCCGGCAACCACAGCATGACCAAGACCCGGTACACAACAAGCCCGTACGAGGTGCTCACGTACCACCCGGGAAAAATCACGGCCGCGTATAAGTTCCGGTACGAAAAAGCCGAGATCGGCGACACGGTCTTCCATCTCCTCCCCAACATGCTCCGGCCGGAAGATTACCGGACGGAGTTCGACAAAATCGAACTGAGTAAATCCCGCCACAACGTGCTCGTGACTCACGGCCTCGCAACCCAGATTAAGGACAAGCGCCTTGCTACCGTTGCGGAGCACGAGCTGGACGGCACGATCCTGGGAGAGAACTTCGATTACATCGCGCTCGGCCACTACCACCGGCAGTGCCAGATCACCGATAACGCGTGGTACTCGGGCTCGCAGGAGTTCCTGACATACGGCGAGATAAAAGACGAGAAAGGCGGCCTTATCGTGGACACCGCGAAGCGCACGGTGACACCGATGGTCCTGCCGCACACCCCGATGGCGGATTGCGGGACGATCAAGTGCGCCGGGATGCACCCGGGCGACATCACGGAGGAGATCATCAGCAGGGTTTCCGCAAAGCACCTGCCCCTCGGGGCAATGGCACAGATCACGCTGGACCAGCTCTGCCGCGAGGACGGCAAGGGGATCGACATGAAGCAGCTTGCGGGGATCCGCGAGGGGCTGCTCGACCTCAAGATCCGGGTGAGGGCTGCGGAGGAGGACACGGTGCAGCCGCTCCAGCAGGACATCCGGATGATCGATTACCTGCAGGAGTTCTCGTCATTCATCGATCGGCAGGGCCAGCTCACCGCGAAGCAGAAGGCGTTCATCGCTGCCCGCGGCAGGGAGATCCTGGTGCAGGTCATGGAGGAGCACCGGGGGGAGGTTGAATGAATCTTTTGTCCGGTTGTCCGTTCCGGTCAGAAGTTTTTCAGGGGCAGTCTCTGGAAATTATGAGCATTCCCACCCCCTTCGGGGGTCGCTCGGGCGCCTCGTCGGGCCCTCGCTGGGCAGATTACCGGGTCCGGGAAACCTGCGGAGAATTTCCGGGTTGGCGCCCCTTTTCGATTTCCGAGCTCGTGAACCCGGTAATCTGCCCCGCCGTGCCGCGGAGCGGCCCTGAGGCGGGGAGCCATCGTATTTCCACAGGTATTTACGGTACTGCCCCGACGTCTCATGCAAAATTTTCCGGAGGATCGCTGATATGATCCTCGACCGCCTCGTGCTCCACAACTTCAAGCGCTTCAAAAACGCCGAGATCGATTTCAAAGACGGCATCACCGGAATTCTCGGCAACAACGGCTCGGGGAAGTCAAGCCTGGTCTCGGCCATCCTCTTCGCGCTGTACGGCGTGCAGGCAACGGGAATCGCGGCGGACTACATCGTCTCGTCGTTTGCCGGCCCGAGGGACCGGTGCGAGGTGCGGCTGGACTTCCGGATCGGCGGGGACTCGTACACGGTGGTTCGCACGTTCAAAAAAGGCAAGACCGTGTCGCACGATGCCACGTTCCACAACGGCGGCAAACTGGTGGCAACGGGGGTGAGCCCGGTGGAGGATGCGGTGAAGCGGACGCTCGGGATGGGGCCGGTGGACTTCCGGAACACCATCTACGCGGCCCAGAAGGACCTCTTAACGCTGCTCGAGAACACGCCGGGGAAGCGCCGGGAGTGGTTCCAGAAGGCGCTCGGGATCGATTACCTGAAAAACGGCAGCGATACGATCCTGAAAGAGGAGATCGATCAGAAAGCCGGCGAGCTCCAGCGGGTGACCGGCCAGCTCGACGCCCTTACGGCACGGCTGGGGGAGGCAGATCTGCCCGCGCTTGAAGCGTCAGTCACTTTCCATAGGGCAGCCATAGCGGAGCAGGAGCAGGCCCGGGCGGCGAAGCAGAAGGAGCGGGACGGGCTCGCGGCACGGCAGAAGGAGCTTGCGGAGCAGAAGCTTCTGTACACTGCCCTGCTCCAGAAACAGGCGGCGGTTGCAAAGGAACGGGACGCGGACCGGGAACAGGCAGGGAGACTCGAGGCGCAGCTCGCACTCATCGCACAGGAGCAGGCCGAGTACGAGCGGCTGAAGCCTGTGGTGGCCGGGCACGATGATCTCCGGCAGCGGCTGGAGGCGCTGCGGCAGAAGAAGGAGAAGTTCCAGCAGCTGAACGCGGAGCTCGGGTTTGCGATGAAACAGATCGCCGACCTGAAGGTGCGGGAAGAGGCACAGAAACAGAAGCTCGCCTTGCTCGATGCCGGCACGAAGAAACGGGCTGAGCTGGTGACCGCCATCCGCGCCGGCCTAGGCGCCGGTGAAATCGCGGACAACCGGCTCGAGACTGCTGTCAGTTTCCGGCTGGCGGAGATCAGCAAACAGGCCGGCACGCTCGCTGCCCGGCTCGCCCACTCCACGGAAGAGCGGGAGAAGATTGCAGCCGACCGGGAAACCATCCGGAGAGCCGGAGCCGACGGCATCTGCCCGCTCTGCCGGCAGAAACTCGGGGAGCACTTCGGCAGCATCGACGCGGAGTTCAGCGCGAAGATCCACGATCTCGAGGAAAAAGCGGCCGCCGACCTTGCACGGCAGGAGAAACTCGCACAGGAGAAGGCCGGCATCGATGCACTGAAACCCTCCCTCGATACCCTGCGCAGCCTTGACGCGGACCTGAAACAGAAGCCCGTGTACGACCAGGATCTTGCAAACCTTGCCGGACAGAGGATACGCAAGGAAGAGGACGAACACCGGATCCGGAACGCGCTCACCGTCCTGATGTTCAATCCGGATGAATTCGCTGCCTGCGAGAAGGAGAACGCGGACCTGCAGAAGGTCCAGCTCCGGTTCATCGAACTCGGCAGGAAGATCGGGCAGGGCATCATGGCGCAGCAGCACCTGGACGCGATCCGGGAGAAGATTGACCGCCGGACGGAAGACCTGGAGACAATCTCAGAAGAGATTAAAGCCGCAGCCTTTGATCCTGAAGCAGCAGCAAGGGCAGAGCGTGCTGTCGCGGAGGCCGATGCGGCCCTTCGCGACATTGGCGTACGGATTGCAGAATCTGCAAAGGAGCTCCGTTTCGCGGAAGAGAAGATCGCGGAGTACCGGAAAGCGGAGCAGCAGGCTGCCGGGCTGAAGGAACGGATTTCGGCTCTGGAAGACGAACTCGACCTGCTGGCACGGACCCGGAAACTGATCGCCGAGTATGTGGTGTACCTTATGCAGGTGGTGCGCAGCCGGCTCGAGGGAGAGACCAGCCGGATCCTTGGTGAAATAACCGGCGGGCGGTACGAGCAGGTGCTGCTGGACGATAACTTCAACCTGCTCGTCCGCGACATCGACAACGACTACCCGGTGGACCGGTTCAGCGGCGGCGAGCAGGACGACATTGCAGTCGCCCTCCGGATCGCCCTCTCGCGCTACCTTGCCGAGCTCCACGATGTCCACGAGTCCACGGTGCTCATCTTCGACGAGATCTTCGGCAGCCAGGACGAGGAGCGGAGGGCGAACCTGCTCACAGCGCTCCGCACGCAGGAGTCCCGGTTCCCGCAGATCCTCCTCATCTCCCACATTGCCGATATCCAGGGCGAGTTCGCGAGCACGCTGGTCGTGGAGAGCGGCGCAGGCGAGGGGAGCCGGGTCCGGGAAGCGGAGTGAGGGGGTCCCGGCGAATCCGTGCATCGTCTTACCGCGGTGAAAACCGGTTCGCCCGTACGCCGTATTATTTTAATACCATGTACCTCAACACGTCTACTCATTGAGGCAGCGGCATGATCTCTCTCCTGTACGTGGATGACGAAGAGGGCCTTCTGGACGTCGGCAGGATCTTTCTTGAGACGACCGGCGATTTCAGCGTCACGACCGCGCTCTCTGCAAAGGAGGCGTTCGCCGTCCTGAAGAACCGCGAGATCGACTGCATTGTCTCCGATTACCAGATGCCGGTCATGGACGGCATCGCATTCTTAAAAACCCTGCGGCAGACGGGATGCCTCATCCCGTTCATCCTCTTCACCGGGCGCGGGCGGGAGGAAGTGGCGATAGAGGCGCTCAACAACGGGGCCGATTATTACCTCCAGAAAGGTGGCGATCCGGTTGCCCAGTTCGCGGAGCTCTCCCACCAGGTCCGGCTCGCGGTCCGGCGGAAACGGACCGAGCAGGCGCTGGCCGACAGCGAGCGCCGGCTCCAGGAGATTATTCACGGCTCACCCATCCCCCAGTTCGTGATCGACCGGGACCATCGCGTCATCAGCTGGAACCGGGCGCTGGAGGAGATCAGCGGGATCCGGGCACAGGACATTCTCGGGACAACCGATGCCTGGAAAGCGTTCTACCCGGAGAAACGGCCGGTCCTCGCCGACATCATCGTCAACAATCTTCCGGAGAACGTGCATCACTGGTATGCAGGGAAATCCGGCAGGTCCCGCTATGTTGATGATGCATTTGACGCCATCGATTTCTTCCCCCATGAAGGCAGGCCGGGGACGTGGCTTTGTTTTACCGCAGCCCCGCTGAGGGACGGGAACGGGAATATCATCGGGGCTGTCGAAACGCTCGAGGACGTCACAAGCCTCAAGGAGAAGGAGATCGCGGTCACGGAATCCAAGGTGTTCCTCGACAAGATCATCAACAGCATTGCCGATCCCATCTTTGTCAAGGACCGGGAGCACCGGTGGGTACTTCTGAACGATGCCTGCTGCCAGCTCATCGGCCGCTCGCGCGAGGTCCTGATCGGAAGGTCTGATCGCGATTTTTTCCCAAAAGAAGAGGCAGACAGGTTTCAGGAGAAGGACGAGATCGTATTTACCAGCGGGAAAGAGAACATCAGCGAGGAGCCGCTGACAGATGCCCGTGGAAAGACCCATATCATTGTTACCAAAAAGACCCTGTACACCGATACAGCCGGTAACGCGTTTATCGTCGGTGTCATCCGGGACATTACCGACCGCAAGGTGGCGGAAGAAGCCATCAGGCTGAGCATGGAAGAGGCCTGGATCAATGCGGACCGGCTGAAACGGGCGCAGGCTGTTGCACACACGGGCAGCTGGGAGTACGATCCCGTAACGGGGAAGATCTGGGGGTCGGACGAGGGATTCAGGATTTACGGGATGGTACCTCCCCCCGGCAACGATCTTCCCATCGGGGAGATCGAGGCGTGCATCCCCGAGCGGGAGCGCGTCCACCGGGCGCTCACCGACCTGCTCGAACGGGATCTCCCCTACGATCTCGAGTTTGCGATCAATCCTGCAGACGGTTCCCCGCAGCGCATTATCACGTCCGTTGCCGAAGCGCAGCGGGATCCGGACGGCACTGTCCGGAAAGTAGTCGGGGTCATCCAGGATGTGACCGAGCGCCGGAGGGCTGAAGGGGTGCTTGCCGAGAGCGAGGAAAAGTACCGCTCGCTGGTTGAACACAACCCGTTCGGGGTCCTCCTCACCCGCCCGGACGGGAGGATTCTGTCCGCGAATGCTGCAGCGTGCCGGATTTTGGGCCGGACCGAGGAGGAGATAAGGACCGCCGGGAGGGCCGGCATTGTCGATATGCAGGATCCCCGCGTTGCAGCGGCACTGGACGAGCGGGAACGGACCGGCACGGCGATTGGCAGGGTCATGACCTTTGTCAGGAAGGACGGGACCCGGTTCGATGCGGAAGTGTCGTCCACGATCTTTCACGACCGGAACGGTGAGAGGATGACCAGTATGATCATCACGATCCCGGCACCTCCCTGCAGGTAATGAGATTGTCAGGCCGGGTGCAGGATCTCCGGGCCTGCAATCGTGCGTGAAGGATGACGGCCAAAGAACCCGTTCTGCTCATCAGCATCTTCACGCAGGGGACTGCTCTTGGGAGTGCTGTATCTTTCAGTGACTGCAGAGATATCGGGGGATACCCATTCCCTGGATACGGAGCGCCGGGTCAATATGATCAGGTTAACCCCATGGTATGACATAACCAACGGCAAAGCATCAGATCACCTCAGCGAAGGCATGCGTCCGGTGCCAGACACCGGTGCCTTGCACGATTTTAAAAACGTGAAGGCGATTCACTTTTACTCATTATCTTTCTGATACCGGTCTGGCACACTGTACGATTATCCTGATCACAGCAATCTGCCGGTGTTCGGAGAGATGAATGATGGTCGTGGTGTATGAGTCCGATAAAGGTTCTGACAGGTATTGCAGTCCTCGTCCTTGTTCTGTTCCTTGTCCCGGGCGTGGCTGCGGATTATACGTTCGTGATGAAACTGAATTCGCATGGCAACGAGTTCGAAGAGTTTGCCTCGCCGGTATCGGTTGCGATCAGTCCCACCGGCTGTATCTATGTGCTGGAGCAGGAAGGGGGAAACCGGGTCCAGAAATTTGCTCCCGACGGCGATTATCTCCTGCAATGGGGAAGTAACTATCATGGCGGTTCTGATGACGGAGATTTTTCCTATCCAAGCCAGATAGCCGTGAACTCTTCAGGCTATGTCTATGTTGCTGACACCGGGAATTACCGGATCCAGATGTTCGATTCGCAGGGGAATTATCTCCGGAAATGGAGTTCATGGGGCGCCGGCACCGGGGAACATTTTACCAATCCCCGCGGTATCGCCATTGATGGACAGGGGAATGTGTATGTTGCCGATGGTGGCGTCTACGGGCGGATCGTAAAGTTTGGACCCGGCGGGAACTATATCGGGGAGTGGGGACCGCTGGGTTCTGGAATCACACAACTGGGGGTTGATGGAGACGGACACGTCTATGTTGCGGATGCCGGCGCCAACCGGATCCAGAAGTTCGATACTGCGGGAAACGAGCTCAGCTGGGGTCCGGTATCCTTTGCCCGGTTTGGTCCCCGGGGTGTCGCCGCTGATTCCCTCGGGAACGTCTATGTCTCAGATACCGGCAGCGACCGCATCCGGAAGTTCGATACCTATGGCAACGATATCACCGAATTCGGATCTTCGGGTTCGGGTGAGGGCCAGTTCAATTATCCCCAGGGTCTTGCCGTGAATTCCGCGGGTACTGTCTATATTGCTGATACATCGAATGGCCGGGTCCAGGCATTTTCAGAAGGACCGGTTGCATCCGGGAGTATCTCGGTGACATCGTCTCCTCCCGGGGCAGCGATATTTATCGATGAGACAGATACCGGGGAGGTAACCCCGAAATCGATCCCGAAAGCCCCCGGCACCTACCGTGTGTATGTGCGTCTTGCCGGGTATGAAGTACCCCCGTTACAGTTCGTTCTTGTCGAGAGAGGCAAGGATGCAGTTGTGGATTTCCTGCTCACTGCAGAGCCACCAGCCCCGACGGGAACGCTCCGCGTCACGTCCACACCGGAGGGTGCGGAGATCTTCATCAACGATGCAGATACCGGTAAAAAGACCCCTGCAGATATCGATGGTGCCCCCGGTACGTACACGGTCGCGGTCGGGAGCCTCGCGGGATATATAACGCCCGCGCCACAGAGTGCCGTGATTGAATCCGGTAAAATCACAAGCATTGATTTCCGGTTCCAGGCCGGCGGCAGGGCGTACGTGACTTCAACAGACGAGGGGGGAAATCCGTATCCGGGTCTGATAACCATTGACGGGCACGATACGGGAAAATTGACACCTGCCATGCTGGACAGCATTGCCCCGGGGCATCACCATTTCATTGTCCGGGACATCCACGGCGGCAGTGCCATGGTCTGGGGATATTTTGGCTCTGCAGAAGCTGACATTCCCGTATTTGGGACAACCGATGTGAATGTGCCATTGAAGTACGTTGAACCTCTGATGACCGTTATGACCGGATGTCCGGTTGACCTCGCGATCACCGATCCGAAAGGTCATACGGTCAGCGGCCTGAACAACGAGATTCCCGGCGCCATCTATTTTGAATATGGTCCCGGTGCCGATGGCCGGCCCGATACAATGGTCATGATTCCCCGGGGTGCGGAGACGGGCGAATACCTGATTTCCGTGACACCCCGGCCCGGTGCACTGCCGGCAGAAACGTTTACACTGACAGTCTTCAAAGCCGATGGCAAAATTGTTCTTGCGGACAATGTCCCCATCAGCGAGATTCCGGCCGAGCCATATCATGTTATTGTTGGAGGGACCAGCCCCGTTCCGGAATATCCCGGGGGAGCTATTCCCGCGTTCCTGATTATATTGATGGCGATTGCCGTCTTCACCCTGAAGGCGGGAAGAGATTGAGCGCCGGGCCGGACACCACGACTTTTTTTTGGCCCGGCGGAATGGGCAGGTTACGCCCTTTCATCGGGCCACAGCAGATCGCTGCGGGCCGTTAATCACGCGAATCCCGTCAGGTCCCCGGCTGGAACGGATTCCTGGCCGGGACAATGGATTGGCAGAGAAGCATCCCTCGCCGGAACCCGCTCACCCGTATTGGCAGACCTGAGCGTCTTTCTGGCAGACGGCCCCCACAGCAGAAGGATCGGGCCGGTTCCCGGAACCGGCACCCCCGGCAGACGGGGAGCGGTTTTCGGGCAGGATGTGTCCGAACCACCGACGGCCGGCAGTGATCGATCCGCAGGTATATCTCCCCCCGTAACCGATCCTTCCGGGAATGACAAAAAAAGAGCACACTACCCGGGTTGTCGATGAGAAGGAAGGGCTGATGGAATGCCTTGTCTGCGGCGAGAAGTACCACACCACGATGAAAGCGGGACCGGACGGGAAGTTCCTTCCCGAGAACTGGGTCTGCGTCAACAAGTGCCGGCTGATCCATCACGATAAGAAACCGGCAGGCCGCAAATAATGCCCCGGCTGGTTTTTCCCGCCCGGCAGGTTCTGACCTCCTGACGGTAAACCGGCACAGCCATCCGGGGTGTGCCTCATGATGCTCATAGATCACTTTAAGCGGCTGCTCCGGGAGAGCCGGGAGCAGCTCCGCGCATTTATGGACCCGGCAACGGATGCGTACACCTCTGGGACATTGACCTTAATCTTGTTGAGATCAACCGGGCCGGCCTCGCTTTCCTTCCCCCGGGTATGCTGAAGGCGGACTTTGTGGGACGCAACATCGCGGAGTTCATGTCAGACGACGGCGAGAGGGGGATAATCGGACGGTACCGCGGGGTTCTCAGGACCGGTATCCCGTTCTCCGGCAGCGGCAAGCGATCACAGCATCTCGGCAACCGCTGGCTGGATGTCACGTGCTTCCGGGTGGGAAGCGGCCTTGGCATCGTAACCCGCGATATCACCCGGTTGATGGAAGCAGAAGAAGAGCTCCGGGCCGCCAATGCGAAGCTGACTGCAGCTGAGAAGGCACTCAGGGAACAGTGCGGACAGCCTGACGGGCGGGAGAAGGGCAGCGGGGAAGGGCGGTAGCGGCGGACGGCTCCGGAATTTCCAAAGCGCTTCCATGCGAACCGCCGGTCGCGATTACTGCTTTTTAAAGCGTGCTGATCCCAAGAACCGTATAGGCCGGGCAGGTGCCGATCGCACCGGTCACCAGCCACATGATGCCGAAGAAAACCACCAGATACGAAAGTGGTGCTGTCACCATATTCAGCACGAATCCTGCAAGAAGAATACAGCCGGCGAGGATCCTGACAGCCCGGTCAATGGTACCGACATTTTTTTCACCAAATTTCACTGCGGTCACCTGAATGACTATCGGATGCTGCAGGGAAAAAGGTGGTGATGGTGTCAGCAGGCCGGTAATTCACCCGTTCCCGATATTCCCGTGGCTGTCAGCCCCCGCCAGGATCTTTTCCTATGAGAAACCGGCCCGAAAAACAAAAGGTACCCGATCCTTTTCTGCCAGCTTCCCTGCCCCCCGGATCGGCAGGTATTCCCGCCCGGCGCGCTGGCGGATCAGGACGGCGGCCGGTCGCTGCCGTACCGGAACCCTCTTTCCGGCAAAACGATCTCGAACCGGGCCCCGGTACCTGGCACGCCGTTCTCGGTGATGGTAATACCGGTGATGGCAAGGATCTCGCGCGAGAGGAAGAGCCCGAGGCCTGTGTTCCTCCCAAACCCCCGGGTGAAGAGGCGCTTCTTGTCCTCCGCGGAAATGCCGGCGCCGTCATCCTCGTAGAGGATCGCGGGGGATTTGCCGGGCCGCTCCTGCACGCTCACCCGGATGAGCGAGAGATCCGGCCCGGCATACCGGAGGGTATTGTCGATGAGGTTGTAGAAGACTTTCGGGAGCAGCCGGTCGGCATAGATCTCGAGGCCGGGGCATTGGATCTCGAGCCGGACGCCCTGCACCGTCAGTGATGCAGCAGCATCCTTCACCACAGACTCCACGGACTGCCATGACGGTGATGTTACCCCGAGATCTTCGTAATCCTTCGTGAACTCGATCTGCGCGGCGATCGTATTCGTTATCCTCACCTCGCGGTCGATGAACCCGAGGGTCTTTGCCGGATCGCTGAGGGTATCTTTCGAGATCTCGAGGAAGCCTCCCAGCGCCATCAGCTGGTTGCGGATATCGTGGCGGGTCATGCCGGAGAGGAGGTTCAGTTTCCGGTTCACGGTACGGAGGGCATCCTCCATCTGCTTGCGCTCCGTGATGTCGGTGAGCACGCTCAGGATGGCCGGCGATCCCCCGAACCGGACCGGGACGCTCCGGACAATGCAGATATGCCGGCCCCCGCCCGGGGCGATGATGGTGATCTCATGTGATGCGCCCGCTGCCGGGTCGGTCCGGATTCGCCCGAGAATGCCGGCACTCACGGCCCGGCTCTCCGGGGCAATGAACGAATCGATGGGCAGCCCCGCGATCCGGTCCTCCGGGATCCCGAGGAGATCCCGGGTTGCCGGGTTCGCGTACCGGATCGCGCTGCCATCGTGCACCACCACATAATCGGGAAGGCTGTCCGCGAGCGTCCGGTACCGCTCCTCGCTTGCGGCAAGATCGCTGCGGGCACGGGCCATGTTCAGCATGAGGAAGAGCCCCGCGGCAAGGAGGTCCACGAGCAGCGTGATGATGAAGAAGATACTGTTGAGCTGGTCGGTGGAAAAGACTGTCTCCGGGGTGGAGATGAGCCAGTTGATGGTCCGCAGCGCGTAGATCAGGGCATAGAAGGAGAGCGCGCCGGCAAAGATGTGGGTGAGGGTGCGGTTCCCGGCAGTGCCGGACTGCAGGAGGATAACGGCAATGGCAAGGAGGCCCGGGACGATAACGGCAGATATCACCAGGCCGCGGAGGGCAACGGAATCGCTGACGTACGTGTAATAGAGGATGAGGAAAAAGACCGGCACGAGTGCTGCATATGCCATCGGCAGGATCTTCTGTCCTCTGATGAACCGGTGTATGCTGTCCATTCGCAGCAGCACGCTCAGGACGACCAGCGTGTTGGCAAGGACAATGGATACTGCGGGGGCAATGATCCCGCGAAGCGTGATGAACAGGTAAGCACAGGAGACGACCGCCGTTGCACCGGCCCAGATGCTGAACCCGTCATAGGTTTTCTGTGTCTTCCAGTACACCAGGAGCAGGCAGGCCAGGAGCGCGCTGACAAGGAAGAGGAGAAGGAGAACGGTGCGGTTATCGATTTCCATGGGGGGTGCTCACCTGTTTGCCAGAGTGCCCGGCTGCTGTCCGCCAGAGGCAGGGGGCCGGAATGAATCCTGCAGCGCGTTCTGATGCCGGCGACAGGAATCACTGGTTGCTGCGATGAATTCGGACGGAATGCGCAATAAGGATTGCGAACGTGCCGTGCCGAAGGAGCCGGGTATTCCCGGTTATCCGGTTGAGCCGGGGCCGTTCCCGCCGGGATCAGCGACGATCTTCCCGTCCTGCAGGTAGATGACGCGATCGAAGTACTTCCGGTGCCAGTCCTCGTGGGAGACCATCACGACCGTCTGCGCAAGCTCGCGGTTGAGCTTCCGGATCAGGTCGAGGATCAGGACCGAGTTCCGGGAATCGAGGTTGGCACAGGGTTCATCCGCGAGGAGCAGGGCCGGGTTGTTGACGAGCGCCCGGGCAATGGCAACGCGCTGCTGCTCGCCTCCCGACATCTCGCCGGGCAGGAAATTGTACCGCTCTTTGAGCCCCACGAGTGCAAGTATGTCCCGGCAGGCAAGGGTGCATTCCTTTGCTGTCATGCCCCGTACTTTCGAGGGCAGGTAGATGTTCTCCTCGGCCGTCAGCTCCGGCACGAGCGCGTAGTCCTGGAAAACGTACCCGAGCCGGTTGAGCCGGAAGAGCGTCCGCTCCCTCTCGGAGAGGGCCGTCACGTCCGTGCCGGCAATGACGAGCGTCCCGGCAGTAGGCCGGTCGAGAAGCCCGAGCAGGTGCAGGAGCGTGGACTTCCCGCTTCCGCTCGCACCCATCACGCCTACGAACTCGCCCTTGCGGATCTCAACGTCAACGCCATCCAGCGCCCGGACCTCCACGCTCCCCCGGCCGTATATTCTTGAAAGACCTTCTGCCCGGATCATGTTACCCCCGGATTGCCGCAAGGATCTCCTCGCGGGTGGTCAGCCATGACGGCACGAATCCTGCGATCAGCGCAACAATGAACAGGCTCGCAATGGACCGGATCACGAGCCCGGCCTCCAGCAGCGGCGCGACCGGGCCACCGGGGAAGACGAGCGGGTTCACCGCAAGGTACTGCAGGACAGCAAGGAGAAGGGTGCAGCCGGCTACCGTGCCGCAGGCGCAGATGAAGATCGCCTGGAAGATGTAGGACTTGATGATGATGCGGCGGTCGATCCCGATGGCCTGCAGGATCCCGATCTGTTTCCGGCGGTACACGATGGAGATGAAGATGACGATGAAGATCACCACCACCGCTATCACAAGGCTCACGACCGTGCTGATCAGGTTAATGATGTCAAAGGAACCGACAATCGATTTCAAAAAGTCCGCGGATTTGTCCTGCCACGTCCAGATCTGTTCCTGCACGCCGTACTGCATCAGGAGGAGGCGCATCGCGTTTTCGTTTCCGGTTTCCTGTGTCCGGACCAGGATCTGGTTGGCCGGGTCCTCCACCCCAAGTACCCCCGCAAGATCCCGGCGGCTGATATACGCGTTGTTGTCGATCAGGGACGTCCCGGTCTTCAGGATTCCTTTTACGCGGAATTCCTTTGTTACGCCGTTGCGAAACGTCACTTCGACGGTCTTTCCCACGTCAACGCCGCCAAGCGTCGGCGTCCGCTCCACCTTCTGCTCCCGGTCCCCGGCAAGGGTCGTGCCGATAAGGATCTGGCCGGTGTCGCTGCCGCTCAGGTAGTCGCCGCTGATGATGCCGGTATGGACCTTCATGACTTCCGGCTCGCGGTCCGGGTCAACGGCAATCACGAGCGGGGTTGTCGACTTCCCCTTGTACACGATCGTTGCCCCGGCCGCGTACCGCGGGGTGGATGCGGCAACGCCCGGTATCCGGTTGATCTTCTCAACGAGCGTGCCGGGCTTCGCGATGAGAAGCGCCCCCTCTTTTGGCTCAATGACCAGGTTCGCGTAGCTGTAGTCAATGGTCTGCTGGTTGAAGAGCACCACCACGCCTGCGATAATGGAGGGCAGGAAGATCAGGTTCACGAAGACCATCGCGATGATCATGATGGTCAGCGCCAGCGTGCCCTTGTTGCCCCGGGCAATGAGCCGGGACGCGAGGAACAGGGCGACCTGCTCTTCCTCAAGCATTGCCGGGTCCCTTTTTCCTTGTGAGGAACCAGTATGCCGCTCCCGCGCAGAGCAGGAAGACGAGCAGGCCGGCGATTACGACGCCTGTTGCGTCGCCGTCAAGAACGGTCATCTGCAGGCGTTCCTCCCGCGTCTGGACGCCGTAATCGTCCTCGTACTGCACGGTCAGGGTATACGTGTACGTGCCCGGACTGCCCGCCTGCAGGGAAAAGACTGCCGGTGCGTCATTATCCGGCTCGATCTTCCCGACGTACGCAGCTTTGTTGCCGGCAAACGGCAGGTCGATGGTAGCTTTCACCGAATTGGCATTGTCCGTGCCGGTGTTCTCCAGCCGGATCACGAGCGAGACCGGGTCGCCCTTCCGGATCCGGACCGGATCGGTCGAGAGGGACGCGATGCCGATCTTTGCCCTGCCGCGGACATGGATCCCGATCACCTCGTCCTGTGACGTTATCGTTCCGTCAGGGTTTACGTAGCTGATGGTAAGGCAGACGCGGTTGATCCCGATCGGGGCGTTCTTGTCGGTCAGGAAGACCATATCGATGGAGGTATTCTCTCCTCTCAGCAGGCTCCCGGCATGGAACGTGCTCGGTGTCTTCTGCGTAATGGAAGGGCTGCTGCAGTTGACGATAACCGTCACCTGGTCTGCCCGGGACTGGCCGTCGTTTCTCAGGACAACCCGCGCGTTCACCTCGTCACCAGGGCCGATAGCTTCGGGCACGGTCTTGATGGCGGTGAGCGCCGGTTTTTTCAAAAGCGCAATCTGGGTGTTGACATTAACCGGCACCGGCTGCCGGACACTCTGGCCGCCGGTTACGTCAATCCAGATCTCCGGGAAGTAGATGCCGTCCTTTGCAGGCGCCCGGATCAGGAACGTGATGGGGATGGACTGGCCCGGGCCGATGGAACCGACCCGCTTATAATTGCCCGAGATGACCTCGACATCCTTAGAGTCGAGCTGAACGCTCTCGATATTGACGCCGATATCGGTGCTCTTCGAGCTCTCGAACGCTCCGCTGCCCGGAAGGCCGGTCTTCTCGCTGACGGTTGCCGTTGTGGCAGTGTTTCTGATGATGGCGGTGATCGTACCGACATCGCCCGGCTGCAGCACTGCCGGGGATATGGTGTAGTCAGCGACCATGACGGTGGGGGGTTCCGCGCTCACCGGCACAGCGGAGATCATCAGGGCCAGCAGGAGGAAGAGAAGGCAGGGACGCAGGGAATGCATGGATCGCAAGCTCCGTTTTGTACGCCAAACATCGGGCGGGATGGGGTATAAGGATTGTGAACGTACCGGTGGAGACAGGTTTCTTCTCATCTCCCGTCCCGGAGCGAAAGCTGTAAACCCCAAGCGTCCCATTCCAGAGTAAGTACAGGCTGCATCATGACTCCCTCCCCGCGAAGAAAGCAACCATCCTTCTCCCTTGCGCAGAAGGACGGGGAGCTGGATGCCCTCGTACAGGCAACTGATCACCGGACGCTCGCGCTCTGGGCCATCGACTGCGCCGGCCGGGTCCTGCATCTCTTTGAGGAGAAGTTCCCTGGCGATCCCCGCCCCCGCACGGCCCTCACCGTGTGCCGGGAATGGACGGACAGCGGGGAATTCAGCATGGCAGTCATACGCACGGCATCGCTCGACGCCCATGCGGCAGCGCGGGATGCAGGGAAGGACAGCCCTGCCTGTTCCGCTGCGCGTGCCGCGGGGCAGGCTGCTGCAACAGCGCATGTCCGGACACACGCCCCTGGCGCTGCGCTGTATGCCCGGCAGGCAGTCTTCCGTACAGCGGCTGCGGAAGATACTGGCACGGCAGTTGCAGCAGAGCGGGACTGGCAGGTGCGGCACCTGCGGTCGCTGCGGGAGCATGAAAAATCCTGAACCGTGCGGGGATGCCGCGGGATACGGGATCATGCGTGACCATCCCGGCCCGGAGCCGCATCTGCAGCGCCACAAAGCCCCGCGGGAGGATACCGCACGGCTGGCGGAACCGGGACTGGGCGGCGAACCGTGCCCGGAGACACAACACCATCAGAATGATCGTGAGAATGAGAAGACCGAAAGCAGCGGCACAGATCCGAAACCAGCGGGTTTCATGAACCGGCCCGATCCCGGTGAGATCCCACGGGCGCGAATCATCGATATCATGGCAGCCAGGCAGCCGGTTCAACCGGGATATCATGTGGAACAACTTCAGGTACGTCTCGGATCAGGCACAGAGATCCTCCCGGGCCGGATACCTGCCGGACAACGCGGATCCCCTTGAGCCGCATGTGCTTTATTCCCCGGTCTTATCCGGAAAACAGTCGTTTCGTTACGCTCGTGCTGTGCGTATCAATAGTGCTGCAGATGATGAACCTGCGCATCGCACCTGCATGCTGGCATACCGGGGTGCAGCCACGGTGGTCCGGTGCAACACTCTATCACCTTCGGCAGCGAATATCATATACTCATCAACGGTTTTGCCATCGGGTATTTTTCCGGAACCTTCGTTCCCATGCCCTTTGCATGACTCTTTTTGAAAGCGCCCGCGTTCCCGGAAGGGGACATACGGGGATCTTCGAACACCTCGTGAAAAGGAACAATGATACCAAAAACCCGTCATCCGAATGTCAGGGGCACCCGTACCGGCTACGTGATCCGGTACACCTGTCCTTCATGCACCGCCGAGAGCGTCATCGTCAATAAATCTGCCCGGGACCATTTCAGGGAGGCCCGGGCCGCCGTGTGCCGGCACTGCCGGACACGGATAAATGTCCTGACCCCGGGGAAGGATTCCTGAGCAGCTGCCGGTACCGGTACTGGGTACAGGCCGGCAGACTCTCTTTTTTTTTTGAGTACCCGGTATCAGCAATGGCGAGGCAGCTCCGTGCAAACGGCACGGTAAGCCGTTCCGGCTCCTGCCGGATCGCCGGGATGTACCGGTATTGTCCGGCAGGCGCCCTGCCCTGTGCACGGGACGGATCAGTCTGCCCCGTCCGCCTGGATGAAGAGCCGGCCGCGGGAGGTGAGGCGCAGGATGATCCCGCTTGTGGATCTCCCTCCATCAAGGCAATGCTTCGACAGGAGGGTATGGACCCCGGCCCGGACGCTGCTCTCGCTGCGGGAAGGCTGCAGCGCCTGCACGACATGACCGATGTGGCAGCCCTGCCGGCCGGAAACGGTGCGGAGGATATCCAGCTGGATCTCCGTGGGCTCAAAGGGACGGGGGGTTTCGAAACTGATTTTTTCCATGGTTACCATGTGGTTGTCCTGGTGACAGGTTATTAAAAACTCAGATCGCAGCAGGTATTGATCCTGGCGTGCGAATCACCATGAGAGTATTGGCGTTCCGACATGATGTAATCATGCACCGGTCCGAAGAACGGGACTGCGGAACGGCCGATCTCCTTATCTCCGGGTATTCCGTCGTATCTGCCGGGATCTCTTCTGCTGCTTTTCCCGGATATAGATGATCTTCCCGCTCTGGTCCTTTGCCTGCCGCTCATCGATCTCGAAGATGCGGAGCGAATCGATCAGGTCGAAAAATTTCCGGAACCCGTAGTTCCTCGCATCGAATTCAGGACACTTCTTCTGGAGGTTGCTGCCGACAAGCCCGAGCTCCGCCCACCCCTGGTCATCGGAGGAGTCCTCGACGCTGCTCCGGAGCAGCCGCAGGAACCGGGGATCGCTCTGTGCGGTGCCGATGCCGGGGATCTCCCTGCGTGGCACGCCGGCATGCCCGGCAGCCGCTTCCGGAGAGCGCAGGATCTCCGTGAAGATGAACTTGTCGCAGGCATCGACAAAAGGCTTGGGTGTCTTCCGCTCGCCGAAACCGAACACGACCAGCCCCGACTCACGGATCCGGGATGCAAGGCGGGTGAAATCGCTGTCACTGGAGACGATGCAGAACCCGTCGAGATTTCCCGCGTGCAGCAGGTCCATCGCATCGATGATAAGTGCGCTGTCCGTTGCATTCTTGCCCGTGGAATACCCGAACTGCTGGATCGGGACGATTGAGTGGGACAGGAGCACATCCTTCCATGGCTGGAGCTGCGGGGTTGTCCAGTTGCCGTATATTCTCTTGACCGAGGCTATACCGTACTTCGCGACCTCATCCAGCAGGTTCTTGATGATACCTGCCTGGGCATTATCCGCATCGATCAAAACAGCCAGCCTTTTCTGGCGGCCGGCCGGCTGCGCGAGATATTCCATGGTTCATCATGGGTGCCGCAGGATAATAATCTGTGGCAGTGACACCAACGGTACGCGGGCGGCCCGCAGGATGAGATCGTGAAGCACCCGCACCTGACGGAAAGGAGAATAAAAAAGTTAGAACCGGGGTTTCCGGTGTTTCGGGAGGCAGTCGCGGCAATATACCGGCCTGCCTTCGGTCGGCTTGAACGGAACTTCACATTCCTTTCCACAGTCCGAACAGGTTGTCTTCGTCATCTCGCGGGGTCCGCCGAAGTCTCTCCGGGGCCCTCTGCTGCCGCCAAAATTGCTTGATCCAAACATAGCTATTACTCGAACAGTCTCAATTGGATTAAAACTGTGACACAGTATAGGACGGCAGGGTTTAATAAATGGCGTATCGTGCAGCCTTCATCCCGGGCCGGGGATGGTGCACGGATGCGGGCCCGGACGGCAGCAGTCAGGAGGTGACCGGGACGTTGTGGTCCGGCACGGCAGGTGGCCAAACCCATACCTTCATCATCCCGCGCACCCTTGGTTTACCTCACCGGAGATGTTTGCATTAATAACCATGGAAAAAAACCCGATACCGGAGTTACACCCGAATTCAATCCCGACGGCACGCCAGTCGTCCGCGTACGGCTGCCAAAAAAGAAACTGAACGAACAGTTTGCCTGCGCCGCCACGAACCTGGGGGCGAACCATATCCGCGTGAAATGCCATGACGGCGTCGAGCGCCTGGGCAGGATCAAGGGCAAGATCAAGAAGCGCGCGTGGATCCGCGAGGGCGACATCCTGATCGTTGTCCCGTGGAGTTTCCAGGACGAGAAGTGTGATATCCTGTACCGCTATCTTCCGCCGCAGGCGGACTGGCTGCGGAAGAACAACTATCTCTGATTTTTATCACCCGGACTCCCCGCACCCTGCCGCGGGTATCGCGCATCCCGGATGCACGGGTTTGATATTCTTTTAAGGAAGTATTCACTATACCAGGCAGTCCGCCGGCGGAGGAGAAGAGCGAGAATGGCAGGAGACGATTCCGGCAAACCCCCCGGCCGCAGCACGGAATTTTTGTGCATTATCCGTTTCCGGAAGGACGACAACGTCGGTATCGCGCTTGCCGACCTGCCGTGCGGGGGATCGTACCCGCTCATCACCTTTGGCGAAAGCGGGCGCGGGAGCCTCGCTATCCCGGAGAACCAGCCTTCATGGTTTGCAGGGTCCGGCGCCCCTGCCGTCATCCCCCGGTACCACAAGGTCGCGCTCCGGGCAATCCCCCCGGACGCAGCCGTGGTAAAGGACGGGACCGTGATCGGTGCAGCAACAACGGCAATCCTCCCGGGCCAGCAGGTGGATCTCGTTGTCGGGGACCGGGGTGTTACGGCCGGTAATATCCGGGAATACCCGGATCCGTACCAGCCTCCGGCGGAGTCCCTGGAAACGCTTGCGGCGGCATACGCCATCCAGCGCGACGGTTTCGACCGGTGCCCCGTGCTCCGGTCCCGGGAAGATCTCCCGGATTATAACGGGGTCGCCGTGCCGGTGTATCCGCGGGCGGACGGTGCCTGGGGATCCCGCAACCATATCCTTGTCATCCCGTCGGTCTTCTGCGTGAACCAGGAGGCCGCTGCGATCGCGGACGCGTTCCGGCACGAGGCATGGGGCGATAACGGCGAGAACGCGGTCATCGCCCTTCCCCACCAGTCCGGGTGCTGCCAGGCCGGCTTTGACGAGGAGGTCACGCTGCGCACGCTCGCGTCTATGGCCTGCCACCCGAACACCGGCGGCTTGGTCATCGTCACGCTCGGCTGCAGCCCTCTCTGCGTCAACGACCGGCTGTACGCCGCGGTCCGGGCTGGCGCCGGGAGCGATTGCCTGGTTGCCTGCGTTCGCGTCCAGCAGGACGGACGGGAGGCGGCGATCCGGAACGGACAGGAGATCGTCCGGGGGATGATCGGGCAGCTCCGGGCGCAGGAGCGCAGACCCCTCCCGCTCTCCGGCCTCTGCCTTGCCGTCAAGTGCGGCGGGTCCGATCCCACGAGCGGTCTCTTTGCCAACAGCGCGATCGGCCACATCGCGGACTGGCTGCTCGACCGTAACGGCACCGTGGTCATCTCGGAGATCATGGAGTTTTTCGGTGCCGAGCGCATCCTCCGGGAACGCTGCCGCGACCCCACAGTCTGGCTGGACCTCCTGCGGATCATCAAGACCAACGAGATGATCGGGGAGTCGGTTGCCCGGGCCGCGGATTCCGGGACCTTCTCCGTGGAGCTGACGCCGGGCAATATCCGCGCCGGCCTCTCCACGCAGGAAGAGAAGTCGCTCGGGGCGATCCGGAAGATGGGCACGCGGCACCCGATCGAGAACGTGGTGCCGTTCGGCCGGCGCGTTGCCGGCTTCCGGCACGGGCTCTATGTCATGGATGGGCCGGGGCAGGACCTGATCTCTGCCTCCGGCCTTGCCGCTGCAGGTGCGCAGGCCATGCTCTTCTCGACCGGGATCGGGACGCCGCTCGGGAACGCTGTCACGCCGGTTATCAAGATCACCGGTAACGCGGACACGTTCGCGCGGCACCGCGACTTCATCGACCTCTGCATCCCGTACCGGGAGATCCTGGACCGGGGGCGGATGGAGCGGGAGGTAGCCGAGGAGGCGCTCCTCCCGGAGCTCCTCGCGGTCATCGGCGGGAAGAAGACCCGGGCCGAGGAGAACCGGCACCGTGACTTCGGGATCCGGAGCTACATAATGGTGCAGTGAGGGGTGCGTGATGGAGATCATACCGGAAGAGAAGGGCGGCCGGCTTGTGATCAGACTCGCCGGGCGTTTCGATGCGGAAGGCGCAAAAGCCGTTGCCGGCGCGCTCGACCGGGCCCTCGCCGCCGGGCATCATGCCGTGGAACTGGAAATGGGTGGTGTTGACTACCTCAGTTCCGCCGGCATGAAGGTCCTGATCCTCTACCACCGGAAGTTCTCGCAGCTCAGGGGACAGTTCTTCCTCTCCTCGGTGAACGACCGGATCGGACGGATCCTCGAGATCACCGGCCTGTACAGCCTGCTGGAGATCTCTCCGGGCAGGGAGGCGGAACCCGGAGTACGCCGCGTCCCGTGTGATGGATGGTCGTTCTCCCTTGACGAAACGGAGGGAGGTGCAGCCCTGCCCGTTACGGTGGTGAGGGCCGGGGAGGGCGGGACGATCCTGCCGTTCCCCCCCACGCTCACGGCATTCGGGAACGGTGCACTCGGCTACGATGCAGCGGACTGCGCCGGCCGGTACGGCCCCTTCCTTGCTGTCGGCGGTTTTGCCGCATGCCGGCTTGCGCAGGGGGATGAGGCGCCCGATTATGTCGAGTACGCGGAGGCCGAGATCCCCCGCCTGCACGTGCAGGACGGCATCGGTCTGGCCGGCGGTTTTGTCCGGAAGGCAATGTTCAATGGCGGGACAGCCCCGCCGGCTGTTGATGTGCTCGTGCAGGCTCTGCTGGAAGCGGCGGGACTGCCGGCCGCCGGTTTCATTATTGCCGCGGAATACCGCCGGACAGGGGACGGGGAAACCGGGCCGTCCGGGTGCGGTGACACCGCACCGGGGCTCTTGCTCGCCGCGGGCGTTGCCGGGACGGGGAGCATGCCGGATCCGGTCCGGGTCCTGCTCTTCCCCCGCATCCCGTCCGCGGGCCCTGCCAGCCATGTCTACGCGGCCTTCTTTCCCTACAGTCCCCTCCGGCAGCGGGGCCCCGTACGGCTGAAGGAGACTGCAGCAACGCTCTTTACCGGGGACCTGCTGGAGATCGCGTGCCTTGCGGATACGGAGAAACGGCCCGGGCCGGGAGCGATCCGCCTCCTCCGCGGGATCATCTGGTTCGCACCGATCCGGGAACCCTGACGGTTTTTTCTGTGCAGCATAGCTCCGCCTGAGATCCGGCAGCCGGCAGCGGATATCCCCCTGAGCGTCGGCACCGGCAGAGGATCTTCCCGCAGCTCTTAAAGGATACCCCCCGCGAAAAGGAGAGGGTGAACCGAACACCCCGGACGGACTGCGGAAATCGCATGCCGGTACATCCATATAATCCCGATTGACAGAAGAGACCGTATGTTTGATTTTTTACTCTGGAGAAATCCCTTCCACCAAGCACTCATCGGAATTTATGAATGTGAACCCCTCTCTCCCCCAGAGGGGGAGGCAGCCCAAGGGGGCAAGCCCCCTTGACACCCATTGTCTGTTTTAATATCCACACATGGTAGTGCTCCAAGGGGCGCGGGTCGGCAGATCCCGAGCGCCCGTGGCTCCATCATTATCTCCACATTTTTATCAGGTTTTCTCCAGAGCCTGATTTTTCATCATTTTTCAGTCTGTTCCCGACAGAGCCCCACGCACGCCGCATTTTCCCCCCGCACCCCCGCTTCCTTATATGCCATAACCAACCTAACTAAAATCAACGGCATGAAAGACGACGCGTACTACGGTACGATACGGGAGACGGCCGGCCGGATCCGGGCATCGGTCCCGGCCGATCTCGCGGGATTGTTCGCAAAGACCTGCGGTATCAGGCACAGCGACTTTGTCGCGTGCAGCCCCGCGGAATGCGGTGAGGTCTGCGCCGTGGACGGCTCCAATGTCATCCTTCTCGAATCCGGCAGTATGGCGCTTGCGGTTGTCCGGGCGGCCCAGACCACTTTTCTCAACATGGAACGCACCCGGCGGTCGGTCACGCCGATGACGTTTGCGCTGATCGGTCCCGGAGAGGAGAACCAGGATTTTCCCGTTCTGTACACGGACTGCTTCGGCCACCCGCCGGGAAAGCCCCTGAAGAACGAGGACATTGCCCGGGCTGCGGGGATTCTCCGCGACACAGTCGAGTACTGGGTCACGGAGACAATGGCGCGGGAGCTCGGTACCGGCGCCCTCCTCCTCCGTGACGGGCCTCTGCGTGTCTCGCACGAGAGCCACGATCCGGTCCTCACCCGCATCGCCGCAACCTGCCGGGAGAGGGATATCGGCCTTGCCGGCATCTCCAAGCGCTCGGCCGCGACCTGGGGTGGCGGCCACCCGCTCCTCCCCGCGGTCTGGGCGTGTGCGAAAACCCTTGCAGTCAAAGCCCCGTGGTGGATCAAAATCGATCCCGGTATTCTCGACCATGCGGCCTTCCCCCAGTGGCAGCACGGCGAAATGTACGTGTCCTGCCTTCACCCGCGGGCAAAAGGCCCGCTCAAGATCGAGCTTGCGAAGGGGACCGGCGATGAGATCGCGAATACGATTATGCACCGGATCTGCGGTTGCTCCGCGGACGGCCGTATCCCCGGCTACCCGTATCCGCTGCTCGACGCCCACCGCACGGTCGCGCTCACGGAAGAGATCGTGGAGCAGGTGAAAGGCGATCTTCTCGGCCGGCTTGCGGAGGCCGGTATCGATCGGCAGACCTATGAGATCCTGTTCGGAGATTATCATGATGAATTTGCGCGATACTGATATCGCGGACGCATCCAAGTACCGGCTCATCGGCCGGAGCGTGCTTGCCTACCGCTTCATCGCACCCCATGACGAGACGATCTATATCGGCGACATTAAAAAGATCGTGGATCGCACGAAGGGCTCCACCTTCTTTGCCAAGGTCACCGATCTCGTCCACGATGCCAACTTCGCGGACCCGAAATGGGACACGCGGGCGTATGCCGAGCAGTTCTACGGCCTTGGCGAAGATGTCTTCATCGCAGTCGACGCAGTCCCGCTCGGTTTCGTGGACAAAGACGGCCGGTTCCATAAGCCCCGCACCATCCCGTCCAAGTTCTCCACGGTGGAGGACCCGACCGCTGCCGATTTCCGCTTCCTCACCGAGCAGATGGGCGAGATCGAGGTCGGGCTCATGCGGAGCGGGCAGGACGTGATAAAGGACGTTGCGGTTCGTATCCCGGCAAAGGTGCTCCCGCAGCACATGGGGGTCTTTGCCACCACCGGCATGGGCAAGTCCAATTTCATGAAGACCTTCTGCGCCTCGTGCATGAAGGAGCAGAAGTTCGGCCTCCTGATCGTGGACCCGCACGGCGAGTACGTCAGCGGCGGCAAGTCCTCTACGGGCGATCCCACGAAGGGGCTCGCCCACTACACGAACGGGAAGGATGGCCTTTCCATCTTCACCATCCGGGGCGAGGCCGACCGGAAGAAGTACGCCATGAACCGGCTCTGGCTGGAGTACGACGATTTCCGGATCGGCGACCTTTCGATCCTGTACGATCTCACGAGCGCCCAGTTCGACATCGTCGAGGCGTTCTCGCGGGTGAACGGGAGCGACGTTATCCGGTTCTTCGAAGAGGTGGACCCGGAGATCTTCCCGGTCAAGGACCCGCTTGCAGCCGGTATAAAGGAAGGCAGCCTTGCCTGGATGATCCGCAACTCCATGGCCGGGCCGGTCCGCGTCATCCAGCGGCATATCGAGAACATCACGAAGGCTAACAGCGCCTTCTTCCGGCAGAGCGGCTCCACGGTGCAGGAGATCATCACAAACCTCCATAAGAACAAGGTCGTGCTCATCGACATCCCGGACATGGGGGAGCGCAGCGAGCTCTTCGTCCTCTCCATCATCACGCGGATGATCATGGAGAAGCACCGCTCCGAGGCCCGCGGGTTCGGCATCGACGAGAAGCAGGAGGCCTCCCACCAGGTGCTCATCACCATCGAGGAGGCGCAGCGGGTGCTTGCTGCCGGCGGGGCATCCACGCAGATGTTCCGCGAGTGCGCCATGGAGGGCCGGAAGTTCGGCGTGGGCCTCTGCGTCATCACCCAGCAGCCGAAGAACGTGGACCCCAAGGTGCTTGCCCAGATCAATACCTTCGTGGTCATGGGACTTGGCGACCGGGGCGACCGCGAGATCATCATGGGAAGCGCCAAGCAGGACCTCAGTAAGATGGAGATCGAGATCCAGACCCTTGACCGCGGCGAGGCGATCATCTCGACCATCGGGATCCCGTTCCCGGTCTCGACCCGGATCCACCGGTACGAGGACTACATCGCCACGCTCAATTCCCGGAAGAAGAAGGACATCCGCGAGGGGTTGTCCGGCGGGTTTTCGTAAGGCGCACTCTGCAGTGTCAGTTGCCTGCCGGTGTCCCTGCATCGGAACGGAACGCGCCGGACGGTACCGTCATCTCGAACCGGGCCCCCTTTCCCGGTTCACCGTTCTCAAGGATCGTGATGCCGGTCAGAGAGAGGATTTCGCGGGCAAGGAACATGCCCAGACCGGTATTCTTCCCGTAACCCCGGTCGAAGATATGCTCTTTCTCACCGGCAGAAATCCCGATGCCATTGTCTTCCCACACAACCATGAGATCCTTGCCAGACGGGAAGGCACAGACCCGTATCTCCGTTACCCGATCCCCGTGACGGACCGAATTGTCAAGGAGATTGCCAAACACGGTCTTCAGCATCGGGTCCGCAAAAATCCGGTAACCGTTCCCTTCCACGCTGAACGCAATCGTCGGAGGGATCGAGGACCGCGGGACAACATCGGCAAGCGCGAGCCATTGCGGTTCATGGGAACCGAGGTCCTGGTATACCCGCGTAAACTCGATTTGTGACCTGATGGCGTTGGTCTCAGTATCGATCCGGTCCAGCAGGGAGTTTACCGCAGGGTCGGAATTGTTCTTTTTTGCCAGTTGCAGGAACCCGCGGGTGACCGAGACCTTGTTGAGGATATCGTGCCGGGTGATACTGGTGAGCAGGGTAAGCTGGCGGTTTGCTGCCCGGAGGCGTTCTTCCGCGCTCCGGAGGCCCGTTATGTCGTGCAGGGAGAGAAGGATTGCATGCCTTCCCTCGTAGCTGATAACCTTGCCGATACTTTCAACAGTGCGGGAGTTCCCCTGTGCTGTTATGACCGAATAATAGGCAAGATAAGCATCATGGCCCCCGCTGACACGGGCAAAATCTGCAGCTGCTTTTTCCCGCGATGCCGGTGCAAGGAACTCCATTACGTCCTTTCCGGTGAGGTTTGTCTCCTCCGGCATCTCCAGCAGTCGTGCTGTAGCCTTGTTGGCAAAGAGGCACCTGCCGGAAAAATCAAGGATCGAGATCGATTCCAAGGCGTATTCAACCAGGGACCGGAACTTCTCCTCGCTCTCAACAAGCGCGGACTGCGAGTTCTTGAGTTCCGTGATGTCCTCGGCTAACCCAGCGACACGGTAGATGCGGCCGGTGGTATCCCGGATCGGGAAATTCCGGGAATGGATCCACCGCACCGTGCCGTCCGTGTGACGGATCCGGTATTCGGTATCGACCGGGATCCCCTCGTCCAGCTCTTTCCGGATCGCTTCCTGCACCGCTGGCAGGTCTTCGGGAAGGACCGCTGCAAGGAAGGAGAACGGGTCGTCGAGCAGCGACCGGGCAGACCTGCCCCAGATTATTTCATAAGCCGGGCTGACATACGTGAACCGGTTCATCGCCCTGTCGGAGATGTAGAACACGGTCGTGATATTCTCCGCGATCTCCCGGAGCCGCTCGTCGCTCTCCCGGAGCGCGGCCTCTGCCTGCTGGCGGCGCAGCGAGACTGCGACCATGTGTGCAAACGAGTCCAGCAGGTCTGGCGGCGGATCAGGCTGGTCAGCCCGGAGCGCCAGCAGCGAGGTGCCGTACAGTTCGCCGTCAATGACATGCGTGATGAGCAGGAAGCGGTCGATGGCTGCCAGTGCCTGGATACCGGCACTCACCGACGGGGAGATCTGCCCGTTGCTCATCTCCGCGATGCTCCTTTTTGTGGTGATATAACTCCGGTTGATGTCCTGGTACATCGCCGGGGTCACGGGCACGGCGATCTCGACCGGATCCATGCCGATGATCCCGGTGAGTCTCTGCCAGGCATCCGGCAGGCTCTTCAGCACTCCCGGTGCGATTTCGATCGCTGCTGCCCGCAGCACCTGCTTCTGGCGATCATAGATATTGAAGGTCGTGGCAACCGCGCCGGAGATGGCGAGGAGTTTCTTCGCCGCACGCTCCTCAACACTGCCGGCGGAAGGCAGCGATGCGAATTCCTGCTCAAGTTCGCGGATCGTTGCAAGCATCTCGTCAGCGGATCTCCGCAGGGTGATGTCACGGGCAAACCCGGTCGTACCGATCACGGTCCCTGCAGCATTTTTGATTGGCATCTTGTAGGTCTCGAACCATTTCACCTGGTTCTTGTCAGCTATCTTCTCCTCGACATGCAGGGGTTGCCCCGTGGCGATAACCCGTGCATCGTCCGCACGGTACTTCCGGGCAAGGTCTTCCGGCCAGATGTCCAAATCGGTCAGACCGAGCACGTCCGCTGCGGAACGCTTCCCGCAGGAACGGGCGAAGGCTTCGTTGGCAGCGAGGAACCGGCCATCGGGATCCTTTAACCAGACCAGCCCCGGCTGGTTCTCGATGATGGCTGTCAGGTACGATTCACGCAGGATCACGGCGTTCTCGGCACGTTTCTGGAGAACTGCTTTCTGGATTTTGTGCGCAAGCTCGGCAAACTGCGGTGTCGCGTTCCCGCCTTTCTGGAGGTAGAAATCGGCTCCTTCGTTCAGCGCCTGGATAACGATCTCCTCGCGGCCCCGACCGGTAAAGAGGATGAAGGGGATGGAATTTTCAGAACCGCGTACCCTTTTCAAAAACTCAATCCCGTCCATCTCGGGCATCTGGTAATCAGAGACAATCGCATCGTACGGGTGCTGCCCGAGCAGGTCGAGTGCCGCTACTGCTGATGGCACGGTATCAACGGAGAACTGCCTGTCCTGTTCAAGGAAGATCCTGCCGAGTTCAAGCAGGCCGGGCTCATCATCCACATACAATACCCTGATAACCGGCATCTGCACCAGACAGGATCTTTTATGAACGGGGGGTTATTCCTTTCGATCATGCCTGTTTTATACAATGGAAGGGTATCCGGCCGCGGGATCCTGCCGGATCTCATCGTTCCGGCAGTTCCGGTACAGCAGTATTCGCCACCGGTCCGTTCTCATCCTGCGGGCAGGTTCCGGATTCGTCCCGGTTTTACGATCGGGGGTACCTGATCCGGAAGGGAACGTTCAGTTCCACCTTCTGGTTATGCAGGGGCGGGTACCGCCCGTCCCGCATCAGCTCGCTGACCCGGCGGACCAGGTCGCAGACCATCATCTTCTGTTCATCCGTATGGGGTCTCATCCGTATTCCGGCAGAAAGGGGAGTCATTGGTCACCGTATTCCGTGTAATCAGACAGCACCTTGCAGTGCCAGGAAATAAATTGCCCAAATCCACGCGGTTATCCCCTTCCACCAGCCTGTTCAGATCAGGAACCTGCCGGTCCGGTAATCAATCCGCGTTTCTGCTGATGAACAGCGCGCAGCCGAAGACGATGATCCACCAGCGGGGGAGCAGCGGCTTATGGGCAATCCCGCCGGCTCTGCAGTAAGTGTAACCTGCCAGCGGTGAAAAGCCCTTCTCGATCGCAAACAGACAGTTCCGGCACTGGTTCGGGTGGGTGAACACGAAACCAGTGTTCATTTGGCTCTGCTATCAGGTTTCCGGTTGAATCGGATCAATGCTGTAACCTGCCGGAACGATCAGGGAACCCGATCCATTCAGGGTATTTAATCCGACCGGCAGGGAGTTCTCAGTATCTGCAATACTATACGGAGCTGATATTTTTGACCATACTCTGGAAATTTTTCTGGAAAAAGATACGTCTCATCGCAGTATGTTTTCTTCTCCTGTCCGCTGTTCAGGCTGCATCAGCTGAAAAACCCTCTGCCGATTTCTCTGGAAGCCCCATTACCGGACTGCCGCCGCTGTCCGTAAACTTCAAGGATGCTTCATCAGGCAGCCCGGCCGGGTATGCATGGTTTTTTGGCGACGAAAGCTATGCGGGATCCTGGACGCGGATGACTGCTTCCGCCCAGTGGACGAAACGGCTCCGGCCGGCCGTTGCCGTAACCCCGGACGGAACGATCGTGCTGATGGGCGGCCATGATGACACCGGCAACAGAAACGATGTCTGGAGGTCAACCGATAAGGGGGCTACCTGGACCCTTGCCAACGCGAGCCCCGGCTGGATCGGGCGGCATGCCCACGCGGCCGTGGCACTGGCGGACAGCAGTATCATCATGACCGGGGGCTTCAACAGCAACTCGAAGCGCGAGGTCTGGATTTCACCGGACAAGGGATCGACCTGGTCGGTCCTCAGCGCAGATCCCGGGTTCACGCCCAGGTACTATCATACCATGACCGTGCTTCCTGACGGCAGCATTGTTATTGCCGGCGGGTATGGCGACATGGCGGGCCGGATGAACGACGTCTGGCGGTCGGCTGACGGCGGGATGACCTGGACGCAGATGACCGCGGGCGCTGAATGGTCCAAACGGGACAGCCACACCACCGTTGCCCTGCCGGACGGCAGCCTTGTCCTGATGGGCGGGTTCGACAACGATTACCGGAACGATGTCTGGCGATCGGAAGACAATGGCACACACTGGGCCCTCGTGAACGCGAGTCCCGGATGGTCCCCGCGGCGGATGCCGGTCAGTGTCGCGATGCCGGACGGCACCATCGTCCTCACCGGCGGATATGATGATGCCGGCAGGATGAGCGATGTCTGGATCTCCCGGGATCGCGGGGATACGTGGACACGCGCAGGCGGAAGCCCCGGGTGGCCGAAACGGAGCGAACATGCCATGGTGGTCCTGCCGGATGCGAGCATCGTGCTCCTTGCCGGATATGACAATGTCGGCAGCAGCCTCACCGAGATGGTCAAGAACGACACGTGGCGACTCCAGCCGGCAGGATCGCTTGTGAAGAATCCGCAGCATACCTATGCAGCGGAAGCAACTTACAGCGTTGCCCTGCAGGTGTACAATGCTGACGGGTATGACAGTATGCTGAAGAGCAGGTACATAAGGGCGGGTACGGCGGGCGGTGTCATCCCGCTGCCCCCGTACACGGATCCCCCGACCGATCCTGATGAGGACGGTATCTATGAGGACCTGAATGCCAACGGGCGGCCGGACTTTGCCGATATCGTCCTGTATTACGATTACCTTGACTGGATCGCGGCAAAAGAACCGCTCGCAGCATTCGATCTCAACGGGAACGGCAGGATCGATTTCGCAGACCTTGTGATGCTGTACGATGAAGTCTGATCCCCGGTATTTTTTAGTTCTGTTGAAATCCAGACATACATCATACTCAGTGGAATTGCGAGAGGTTATCAGACCCTGAATAAGACAAGGGAGGCATCAGCCGACTTTCGATCCCATATCCCATTATTTTATCAAAGTCCGGATAAGGTAATGCTCCACGGGACAAGGGTCGACAGACCCCGAGCGCCCGCGGCTTCATCTTAATCTTACGCGATGATTCAGGAGAAGTATTCCCATGAAACCATGCACAAAGATAAACGATGGGGGATGACGCCCCCATACCCCTGAATGATACGAGCCGCCGCCCCGAAGGGCGCCCTGCGGCGGCTTTCAACTACCGTTTTCTTGAATCTGCTCCTGCCCCGCCGTGACTCGAAGAATCTGATGGTTCTTCTCACATCTCATTCCACGGGACCTCGATGTCCCGCGAGGGGCCCCGATCCGGGGAGCCATCATACGTATCCACAATTCAGGTGATTTTCATCGCTTTCGTGTGAACCATACCAGTTTCATGTATGTCTCTCTGGGGCCAGACAGACAGGTACAGTCCGCGCAGCCGGTCACGCCTCCAGCAGTTTCCGGGCAAACTGCTGGAGGGATAAGAGCGATGGCCGGTCTTCCGGGGATGCGTGCCACGCTGCGCTGAACAGGAGCAGCAGGGCATTGTCCATCATCGTCCCGAACTCATGATCGGGATCCCCGGGCCCGGGCAGGGGTTTTGCCATGACGGGTGCATCAGCGGGCAGGAACGTCAGGTACGTTAATGGGCGTGGCAGATTCTTGTCGAGCAGTTCCGCATGCTGGCGGATGACTGAAAAGGCGCGGACCACGTGCTCCGGAGTCCCGCTGCGGCACGATGCCGCGTGCGCGAGTTCCGCCGCGGCCTGGTACTCCCCCTCCGAGAACCGGAAGAATGCAAGGGCAGCATCGTGACCGATTACGGAGAAGAGCCCCTCGAACGCTCCACCGCTGGACTCCACGTAGTCCCGCAGCGGACCGGGGGGAAGCTCTTTTGTGCTGGAGCCGCCGGCAATACCCGGGCCGAAGCGGTACCGCAGCCGGGCAGCGAGGATCGTCAGTCCTGCTGCATAGACAAGCTGGAGCACCACGCCGGCTGTGTACTCGATGGGCGTAACAAAGAAGATGATACCATAGATCGGCGTCGAGAGGGCGACGATATCCTTGTGCAGCCGTGTCCAGGCAAGGTATGCAAGGAGGCAGGAAGCAAAAAGGCCCCCGATGGCAGCATACTGTATCTCGAAGAGGATGCCGGCATTGTGGAGCGCGACCCCGGCGAGCGTCCCGCCGAACGCGAGCACGGGGACAAGGGCCTCGGCAAACGGGAATATCGTTTTTTCCGGTGAAGGATTGTTGTCCGTCATGATTGTCCTCCCGAAAAGAGACGGCCTTGATGAACGGTCACCCGTTCTGTTCGGTTTTCCGGATGATGACGCAGTTGATGACAGGTTCACCGGTGACAATGTAGCGCCGGATCACCTGACCGTAGACCTCGACAATATCGTTTACCTTCACATCATCGGCAGGTGTCGTGAACATCTTGACAGATATGGATCCGGAACGGTCGGCAACAGTAAACTGCGGACGGTTAATAAACTGGTACCGGGCCTGCTCGACAACACCCACGATCCGGACGATCTTTCCGATCATGCTCTCATTGATGAGCCGCACCCGGACGGTCTTTGCCTTCATCTCGTACTCCGGTTCCAGGTCAGCATACTGGCTGCGGCTCATGTAGTTGAGGATGGCCGGAATAATGAGCAGCAGGAAGAGGGCCGGTATGATCCAGATAAGGCTTTTCCGTACATCGTCAGCCATTTCGGGCGGCCCGAAAAACGCGGCGATGATGAACCCCGACGTAAAGACGATGAATGCCGCGATGGGCAGGATGGATATCCTGACGTCAACCGATCCGATCTTCATAAAATACCCTGAGTAGATGAGTCTCTTTCACCGTTTCAATGCTGCGATTCATCCCTGCACGAACAATTCGCAGCAAACAGAGCCTGAAAAGAGACCCGGCCGCGGGGGTGACAGACCCCCGTGACGGGTCCATATATGAGGCGATTATTGATGGTGGGGCGAAAAGGACTGCTGTCCTTCAGCGCCCTGGTTCCGCCCCGATGGTTCCGTTTTTTAGTGTATAGTATGCGGTTGGTTTACTTGAGTGCTGCGATTTCCTTGCGGAATGCGACCCAGTAGATGACACCGACAAAGAACAACCCGCCCACGATGTTACCTATCGTGACCGGGATGACGTTGGCGGTCCACATGTTGACCCAGGTTGCACCGGTTGTGCCACCGGTGAGCCCTGCTGTCATGATACCGGCCGGGATGAAGTACATGTTGGCGATCGAGTGTTCGAAACCGCTCGAAACGAAGGCCATGATCGGGAACCAGATGCCGAAGAACTTGCCGACCGCGTCATCCGCGCAGATACCGAGAAGGATGGCGAGGTTGACAAGCCAGTTGCAGGCGATACCCTTGAGGAAGACCGACCACATGCCCATCAGACCGAAGTAACTGGTCTTTGCTGTGGCGATCGCCATTGCACGCGTCCCGAACGCGGTTGCCGTGATGGCTCCTGTGTCGGCGATGGAGATGAACGGGCCGTTGGCGCAGATGTATGCCCAGCACAGGGACCCGATCAGGTTCCCGATGTAGACGAAGACCCACAGGTTCAGGACTTCCATCCAGCTGATCTTGTGGATGAATGCCGCCATCGGGGCGAGCATCGCGTCACCCGTGAAGAGCTCGGCACCGGTCAGGACGGTGATGATAAGCCCGACCGGGAACACGGCTCCCAGTACGAGCTGGGCCATACCTGCCGATGCAAAGCCGCCGGCAACAGCACCGGCCTTGATCGCATCAGCTGAATAGACAATACCTGTACTGCAGACCGTTGCGAGCGCACCACCCATGGCGATATATGCGCCGGACATGAATCCGCGCATAATCATGTTCCACCAGGGGAGACCGACCTTGTACTTGCCGGCGTCTCCTGCCTTTGCAACGATTGCTACCGGCGGATGAAATACCATTTTTTACACACCTCTGATTAAGCACCTATACCAGCAACATATTATATCACTTTTCTGTATAGGCCAAATAGACATTCTTGCCGGGCGTTATTAATAATTTTCGAAATGATCGCGTTTCCGGCCAATCCAGACATTTTAACAGGAATACCGGGACCTGCTGTCAACGACCGGTCATGAACGACAGTCCGGTGATAACCAAATGTCGTAAGAATAGAGGAAAGGCCGGGTCATGGAGGGGCTGTTCCGGCACACGGCGCCGGAATACCATCCCGCCGGGAACCGCACAGAACGCCACCCGGCGGGAGGAACAATCCCCGAAAACCCGCCAGCGACGGGAACCTGTACCGATGTTTGTCCCCTCCAATATCTTCAAAACCGATGCCCGGAAATAACATATACTGACTCTCTGCTTGCGGGGTATCTGATGAATTACTCTGTCATCACCGGACCGGTTTTCGGGCAGCATGACTGCGAAGGACATGTGGAGTGCCGGGACCGCCTTCTCGGCATCATCGATCAGCTGCCGCAGCAGGTTACTCGCCATGAGCCTGTCCCGGCAGCCCCGGGGGATATCGAGCGCGTCCACCACCCCGGCTACCTCAAATGGCTCCGGGCACAGTGCGATCGGAACGTGGAGTACGACTTTGTCCGCGACTCGATCTTTGTCGGCGGGCAGTTTACCCCGAGTTCCCTCTTCTCCGGGTATATCGATGAGAACACGTATATCAACCCCCACTCGTACGAGGTTGCCACGTACGCTGCCGGGTCGGCAATCGCCGCTGTCGAGCGCACGCTGGATGGCGAGAGCTGTTTTGCGCTGGTGCGCCCGCCCGGCCACCATGCGGCAGCGGCATGGGCGATGGGGTTCTGCCTCATCAACAACATCGCGATCGCGGCCGCCAGGGCGCTCAGGATGGTGAACCGGATTGCCATCATCGACTGGGACGTCCACCATGGCAATGGCACACAGGATATCTTTTACACCAGCGACCGGGTCCTGTACTGCTCAACGCACCAGGAGGATGCCTTCCCCCACACCGGCCATATCGAGGAGACCGGGACCGGCGCCGGCACCGGTTTCACCATCAATGCCCCGCTTCCCCGGAGAAGCACCATCGCCGACATTTCCCTTGTGTTTGAAGACGTGTTCCTGCCGGCCATCGCCCGCATGGATCCGGACCTGATCCTCATCTCCGCGGGCCAGGATGTCCTTTCCGATGACCCGGTTGGCGATATGCGGCTGCAGCCGGCGGATCTCGGGTTCCTGACCGGACTGGTCCTCGACCGGACACGGATGCCCCTCGCGCTCGTGCTCGAAGGCGGGTACGGTCCCTCCCACGGTGCGGCCGTACGGAATATCCTTGATGCCCTCGGGGGGGCACGCCCAGCCCGTGCGGACAGGACCCCGGCAAAGAAGACGGCAGGGCTGGTTGCCGGACTCCGGAACATGCACGACCTCTCCTGACGAAGAAGGCATCCCCGCAACAAACCGTTAAGGAAAATAAGGGGGAAGGCGAACGTGAAGGTATGGATACACGGATAATCGCTGTCCTCGCGGCCGGCATACTGGCAACGATCCTTCTGTCTGTCGTCTCGATATACCTCGGGGGGATTGCCATCATCATCGTTGCCGCGGTTGTCATGACCCTGCTGATCATGCAGGACTCCTCGTTCCTGCCGCAGGTTGACATACAGCTGCGCGAGGATGCAAAGGCGGTTGTTCTCATGAACAAAGGCAATGCTCCCGCTGAGGGGATCCATGTAGCCCTTGTCCCGCTGAATATCGAGTATGACGTGGCAGTACTGTCCGTTGACGAGTCGCACGAGTTCGCGCTCCAGTCCATGCTCGCGGAAGCAAAGGCGGTTGTCACGTTCTCGAACGGAAATGGACGGACCTTCTCCCTCGTCAAGCAACTCTCCTCATCCGGGGAGTTCGATCCCCTGAAACCGACAATTCCCATTTTCGGCTGGAAGTAACCGGAAAACGTATCCCCTGGCGCGCTGCAGTCAGCACGCTCATTCCCGTCAGGCACCCGCAGCCGGCCGATCCCGCATCAGGGTTTTTCCCGGGGGATTGTTGCGGGAATGGCAGGTGTGACAGCGGAACCGGTCCGGTACATGCCTTTTGGTGCATGGATGACGAACCGTGCGCCACTGCCGGGCGTTCCGGTCTCGGATATGGAAAGCCCGGTAATGGAAAGGATCTCGCGGGTGAGGAAGAGGCCAAAGCCGGTATTCTTGAAATATTCCCTGCGGAAGATCTTCTCCTTGGCTGCGGCCGGGACGCCGACACCGTCGTCTTCAATGAGGATGTTTATACCATCCGGAGTCTCTTCCGCCCGCAGGGAGATCTTTGTCACTTTCTCACCGTGGCGCAGGGAATTCTCGACAAGGTTGTAGAACACCTTCTCAAGGAGCGGGTCGGCAAAGACCTGGACCTGGGGGAGGTCGAACGAGACCTCGACCCTGCGCAGGTCGAGGGTCGCGATCGCAAGAGAGACGGTCTCGGCGACATTCTGCCATTTCGGCGACTGCCCACCCACGTCCTGGTAATCCCGGGTGAAGAGGATCTGGCTCTTGATCGCGTTGGCAGCCGCCTCCTCCTTTGCGATATACTTCAGCAGCTCGGGATCCCTGGTATCATTGCGCGAGATCTCAAGAAACCCGATAAGGGCCGTGAGCTGGTTGAGGATATCGTGGCGCGTGATGTTGTTGAGAAGGGTCAGTTTCTTATTGGCTGCCGTAAGCGCTTCCTGCGCCTGCTTGTTCTCGGTGATGTCAACGACCGTGCAGATGATCGTGGCATCGTCGCAGTCTGCGGCCGAGACAAGAGCCCAGTGGATGGCCCCGTCGTATGCCACGAGCCCGACTTCAATGTCCCGGACCCGGCGCTTGTCGCGGACCTGTTTCAGGAACTCGTCGAGCGCTGCCTTATCGGGAAGAAAATCTTTCAGGTTTCGCGTAATGATATCCCGGCATTCGAAGTGGAGGATGCTCGCGAACTTATAGTTGGCGTCGACGATGTTGAGAGTCTCCTTGTCGAAACGGAAGGCCCCTGCCTGCGAATTGTAATACGTGCCGCAGCTCCGCTCACCTTCCTTGTGGTAGACCTGCGAGTAGGTTGAGATGAGAACCCCGAGCGAGACAAAGATATAGAACCAGACCGTGGCAAGCATGTAGAGCCGGATAGTGGGGAGACCGATAATGAAGACGAGCGCAAGGTACATCCAGCCGACAAGGACAGTGCCGTAAATGCTCAGCCGGGGACGGGCAAACGCAATGAGGATGATCGGGATAAGGTAAAAGTACGGGAAGACCTCGTAGATGCCCGCCGTGAGGCTCACGTACGTAATAATGGCAGCAGCAACGATACTCAGGACAATGGTAACATCGTACACTATCTGTCGCTGCGGCGTTATCGGTCGCACAATTCCACACCTGTTGTATCGTACCGGCGCGGTGCCGGCATACCTGTATGATACACTGGCAATCTACCTTATTAAAGGTATCAATAAGCCGGGTCAGGGGCCTTGCGGAACCCGGATGGCGTTGTGTGCGGGGGAAAACGCACGGGCCGGAACCGGGAGGGATATGATGGCAATGTCTATATCGTTCAACTCCGATTTACCGTTTTGATCATCATCGGATGTGACAGGTATGGGTGTGATTCCCGGTTATCGGATTACAGGTATTGCACTGTTGTTCATTCTCGCGTTTATCCTGCTCTGTACCAATGCCGGTGCAGCGGCCGCAAATACCGGCCAGAATACGGTAAACCCTGCGATCAGCCTGTCGGCTGATTATGTACTTGCATCTACGACCACACAGGCCCCCGGGTGCCAGGCTCCCTGCGAGTGCATGGCACAGAGTGCCGCACAGCAGAAATGGGGGGCGAACGGGTTTTTGCAGTGCAGCCAGATGCCGTGTTACCGGGTGGTGACCGGCAGCACTGTCATCGCCTGGTATTGTTTCAAACCGCTGGAAACAACAACGACAACAGCGGTTCCGGTCTGCCAGGCACCCTGCGAGTGCCTGTCGGAAGGAGCCGCACAGCAGAAGTGGGGAGCGAACGGGTATACCCAGTGCAGCCAGACGCCCTGCGGGAGGGCATCGACCCTTGCCGCCGTCATCCCCTATTACTGTTTTAAACCGGTGACAACGACGACAACGACGGCCTCCCCCGTCTGCCAGGCACCCTGCGAGTGCCTGTCAGAAGGAGCCGCGCAGCAAAAGTGGGGAGCGAACGGGTATACGCAGTGCAGCCGGACGTCCTGCGGCCAGGCCCCGACTGCTGCGGCGGTCATCCCCTATTACTGTTACCGGCAGGCTTCTGCCCCGGTAACAACAATAGCGGCAGTAGCGGTCCCGCAGGGGCTTACGACCATCAACCGGACGCTCGTGCGGGTCAATACCACAAAATCGATCCAGCTGGTGGCGGTCGATCCGGCCTATAAACTGCTCGATACGGACGGCGACGGCATCAATGATTTCATGGACAACTGCCCGAAAGTCAGGAATCCCTCGCAGGCTGATACGGACCCGGGACTCTCGATCTGCGGGCTTGAGGGAGATGGACCTGGGGTGACCCCTCAGCCCTGCATCACAATGTCCCCTGGCGACGGGGTCGGGGATGCCTGCGATAACTGTCCCGCAGCCGTGAACCCGGACCAGGAGGATTCAGACGCGATGACCAGATGCGCTGTCCAGACCGCGGATACGGGAGGCGGAACAGTCTGCACGAAGGTTTCGGACGGGTTTGGCGACGCCTGCGACAACTGCCCGTATGTGTTCAACCCCGATCAGGCTGATGCCGACAGCGACGGCACGGGTGATGCATGCCAGAACCCGTGCAGCATGAGCGCGAACGCGGTTGGCAACTTCTCGTGGACAACGTGGCGGGGGATGAACTGGATGACATCGGTCAAGGACCAGGCAGCCTGCGGTTCGTGCTATGCCGAGTCCCCGACCGGGACGCTCGAGGCGGTGTACAACATCGAGCAGGGAAGCCAGAAGAATCTCGACACTGCCGAGCAGGTCTTTGTCTCGCCATGCTTCTCGCCCGTTCCCGGCTCCTGTCTCGGTGGCTCCGAAGGTGAGGTGATGAAGGATATCCGGGACCATGGTGTCCCGGACGAGTCGGTCCTGCCGTACCAGTCGCAGCACTGCGCCCATGATGACGGCACCGGCCACCTTGCATGTAATGCCGGCATCGGCGCGCACTGCTCGATCCCGAACTCCTGCAACATGGGAGCGCTCGCCCCGGACCATGTCTGGAAGACCACGAGCTACGGTTCCTCTTCCGGCACGGTCAGCCATGTCAAGCAGCAGCTGCTCTGCAAAGGGCCGCTTTCCGTCTGCTCGGGCTCATGGTGGCACTGCGTTGTGCTCGTGGGGTGGGACGACAACCGTAACGGCGGCTCCTGGCTGATCAAGAACAGCTGGGGCACCGGCTGGGGCACCAACGGGTACGGGTGGATCAGGTTCTCCGGCGAACCGAAGAGCGAGATCCGCGAGGCTGCCACGTACATGAGCGGGATCACCCGCGTCGGGGGTGCATGAGCTATGGCACCGGATGCGAAAATTCCTGCGATCATTTTCCTGCTGCTGGCAGCCCTCATTGCCGCTCCCCCGGCGGGAGCCATGATCAATCCATCGGCCGGCTATTGCGAGGCTCTCGGGTACCAGTACACGGTCACGGTCGCTGCTGACGGAGGCATGACCGGATTCTGCGTGCTCCCGGGCAACCGGAGCGTTGATGCGTGGCAGTTCCTTGAAGGAAAAACAGCTCCGGAGTTCAGTTATTGTAAAAAGCAGGGGCTCGAGATCCGGACGGTTATTGACCCTGATGTATGCGGGATGCTTGGCGACACCTGCGCTGTCTGCATCAAGGGCGACGGGTCAGTGCAGGAAGTGACAAGGATGATGGGAATTGATTTCCGCGAGAAGATCTGCAGCGGGAATATCTGCTGCGATCCGGCAACGGACATCTCCTGTTCATTCGCGCAGGGAACAAATGGCAGTACCGGCACGGACGGCTCCGGGCAGAAAGACTGGCTGTCGCTCGCGGTCATCGGCATCATTGTCCTCCTGATTATTGCAGCAGCAGCGTACTTCCTGATGAGGAAGAAGATCCCGTAATGATTTCCGGGCGCCTCAATTTTTTTGGATTCTCCGCAGCAATCCGGTTTATCCGATCCCGGCAGGTGTGAGCCGGTGACAGCAATCTGACCTTATTTTGCTACAGTTTCGGGAAAAAAACCGATATCATTAATATTCACAACGGAGTATGGAATGATTGTCTATGTCGCGTATTCACCATGTTTTCCTTTTCACGGTGGTCATACTTGTCCTGATCACTGCCGGCTGCACCCAGACCACGGGCCCGAATGCTCTGATGACACCACAGCCAACCCCCGAACCGACACAGGTACCTGCCGCACCCGCAGGTACAGGCACGATACCGCCGGGTGCAGCGGGAACGCAGGCGGCAGGCACCTGTAACGCAGACACCATGAACGATGCTGCCAACTGCGGCGGGTGCGGGTATGCCTGCCCGGCCAACGCGCTCTGCCAGCAGGGGCAGTGCTACTGTAAGGAAGGATATACCGTTGAGAATAACGGGTGCGTGGCCGCGCCTGCCGGTTCCGCCACACCCGGGACAGGCTGCCCAGCCGGTATGAGCCCGTGCCCTGACGGATACTGTTACGAGCTTGCGAACGATGCCTCCAACTGCGGCATCTGCGGGAACCAGTGCCCGTCCGGCATGATCTGCAGCGCATCGACCTGTTCCAATGTGCCCACTGAGAGCACAACGGCTGTCCCGACAACAACAACAGCTGCGGCAACGACCACGGTCACCACAACCACGACCATTACCGGAGCGGTATCCCCCGGCGGGTTTCATTTAAGCTGCGCGGCAATCGGCCTGAAAGACTGCGGCGGGACCTGCGTGAACACATCGACAAACAACGGGAACTGCGGCACCTGCGGCAACATCTGTTCGGGACTCAAGCCAACCTGTTGTGGCGGGACCTGTACAAGCCTCAAGTCGGATGAATCCAACTGCGGCACCTGCGGGCACAAGTGCGGCCTGACGTCCACCTGCGAGAACGGCTCCTGCAAGGCAAAGGCAGTTGTCACGGTATGGTCGAAATCACCGCTGGTCACGGTGAAGGTGACCGTGCCGAAATATGAGAAGCAGTTTGAATTGCCCGGTTACTAAGATCCGGCACTTTTTTTTAATTTTAAGGAACTTCCCGGTATCCCTTTTTCAGGTCATTGGAAAATGTGTGGCAGCCAGGGCACTACCGACCGGCACCACTCACAGGAATTTCTGTAGCACGGGCTTGCGTATACACTCTGCCGGAACAGCGTGACGAAAGAGGATTGCCGGATGAAGCAACCCGATAGGTGTTGTACAGGTATGGCGGCGGAATGAACCTGCCGCAATCAGTTACCCGATATACCCCTCGAGCATCGCGAGCGCCTCGATCTCCCGCTTCCCGCCACACTTCCGCACAAGGCCGGCGTGGTACTCGATGTGCTTTTTCAGGTCAATATCACGGGTGATCCGGTACCGCGTCGCATGCACAGTTGCGTCAATGAGGCTGTTGAAGCCACGGTTTATCGGGTGTACGGCAACATTCTCAATCAGTTCCTTCTCGGGTGTCAGCGAGACCGTGATCGCTTCAGCGGTCCGGTGTTCGACTGTTGCCGTGAACGCTGCCCAGGCGTCGGCTCCGGCAAGGCGGTGCATGATCTTCCCGTTCACCGGCTCTTCGATGAACTGGTCCTTGTGCAGGTCCTCGAACGCGGTCTTCACGTACAGCACCGGGTCGTGCACGATGTTTGCCACCAGCCAGCCGTCACGGGAAACGTTCTGTTCCGTGTGGCTGCCCAGGAAGAGGACGGCGTGGTACCTCTTATCCCGGTAGTGGATGCCGATAGGGGCGGCATTGAAGGTCGTGGTGGCGATGACCTCGTTGATGCCGCCTCCTAAGAGTCCCATGACCAGCCCTCGCCAAGTGCGATATAGATGGCTGCAATGATGATATCGGCAGTCGAGCCCGGGTTGATGTCCCGCTGGATACAGTCCTCGTCCAGCTGTTTGATCGAAAGTTTCCCGTCAAGAACATCCCGGGCGCGGAGCATGGTCTCGCGGGCTATGTCGATCCCGTGCTTCTTGATGATAAACGTGTCCGGCTCGGTGGCAAGGAGCGTGAGGAAGGCATCGACAACCGACTGCCGCCCGGGCCCGAGCTCTTTCAGGAGATCGGCACCGCGGCGGACAAGGCGGAACCCGGTTACCCACTCGCGGGCCACCATATCGTTGGCGGCCGAGTGCTGCATGATGTCGAGGAGTGTCATGTCCCGGTCGCGGATTGCCGCAATCGCTCCGGGATCGTTGACATCCAGCTCGTCAGTCTCGTTCATCTTCACCGATGTCAGGGCAAAGGCCTTGTAGAACGCCACGGCATCGGAGGTGTCGGTCTTCGAAACGGCTGCTATAGCACCGGGGATGTCCTTTCCGTACAGGAGCGGGACGAGGAGGATGAACGCCCCGAAATGGGTGTTGCCCCCCGCATGGCAGCTGGTGTCGCGGACCGCGTGCCCGATGATCTCGCCGATACGCCCCTTCCCAGACTCAGCCTCCTCAAAGGCAGCCCGGGCAAAGATCGTGGAGGCAAGGAAGTGTTCAAGCCGGGTCTCCGGGTAGTCATGGCACCGGTCTACGTTCCCCGGCTTGGGATATGCCGTCACTTCGAGCATCATGGCAAGCTGAGCCCGTTCGACCGGTCGCATGACAAAACAGTTCATTGGAAAACACGGCCCATGATCGTATCTGAGAGCTCGCGTTTCAGGCGCATATATTCTTTCGTGCTGAGACCATGCTGTTTCAGGGTCATGTTCCGGAACATGCAGGGGCTGGAGATCTTGCAGCACCATGCAAGGCTGCCAAAGCAGGTCTGGCTCCCTGCATCGAGCGGGGTTCCCCGGACGGAATCGAGTTTCATCCTCACGTATTCCTCGCGGGGCATGCCGATACGGTCGAGGGTCGGGATGAGCGGGCATTCCTTGACCGGCATGCAGCAGAACGTGAGCGCCCGGATGTCCCCGCCGCGGCAGAGCTGCTTGGGAGAGTTGTACCACCCCTCCTCGTCGGCAAACCGGGTAATGGCGGCATCGAGGCCGGCAAGCGTCCGTTCGTCAGACTGCCGTGCGAGCGAGACCATGTCGGCCCCGTGGGAGAGCATCTCCCGCATCCGGTCGAACGTGGTAATGGAGTTGTTGGCGATGATCATCAGGGGGCAGCTGTTCCGGATCTGACGGAGCTTTGCCGAACCGGCATCCATGAGGTCGATATGCAGGATGTCTGCCCCGGCTTTCCACAGCACCCGTGCCAGTTCCCGGTCATCTTTTGCAATCCCGACCCGGATCTTCACGGAAACAGTGACTCCCTCCGCCTTGAGTGCCCTCACGACTTCGGCAAGCCTGTCGGGATTTTTCAGGTAGTATTCCCCGCACCCGGCTTCGACCATGGCCGGCTGCCGGCAGTGGGCATCGATCTCGTACACCACGGAATCCCCGAGCGCCCCTGCAAGCGAACGGAAGGATTCAGGTGTGCTGCCGCGGAGGTTGATCCCGGGAATCACGTCACTCTTCCCGAACAGCGCGATCTGGGCGTTGAGTTCCTTCACAGGATCATCGTACAGGAACTCCCTCCGTTCGCCGCCTGATGCAACGGCCTTTGCCGCTGCCATGGTTGCTTCATCGATGGAATATCCCCCGATGAACGCAAACCCGATGTGATCGGCACGTGCAAGAACATAGGCCGCATCCACGATCCCTGCCATGGATGCGATGCCGACCGGTGTCCTGACAACCCGGTCGTTGATCAGGATCCCGAAGCGTTCAAAAGCGTGCATCATGAGTTCATATCCATTGAAGGTACAGTATCAAATTACTTTGCATTCAGGGAGGAAAGCGTGTACCCGTCCTTTGACTTCTCAAGCACGATGCAGGCGCGGGCGTCGTCGATGGTAATCCCCCGGTTCTCCCTGAAATGCTCAACAACCACAGTCCACGGGATCAGGAATGCTTCGCTGTCTTTTCCGGGCCCCTGCCGGAACTCAACCGCGAGGTAGCCGTTCCGGCCTGTTTTTGCAAGAAACTCCGTGATCGCGTCCACCTGGTGGACCTTGTTTTTGCCTGAATGGAAGTGCTGGGAGAAGTAGAGTTTCCTGTCAATGATGGACCTGCATTCGATCGAGATGTTATAGGAGGGGTTTAGGGAGTCGGCGAGCACGTCAACGGACTGCTTCGCGAACCGGGACTGCCTGAGCCGGTAGGCAAAACCCTGGATGTGATGCGTTCTGAAATACCGGTTCATGCAGTTGACGATTTCCCGCTCGAAATCACTCATCGGGTACACGTGGGATATACGGTAAAAAAAGAGTTGTGAAAACGTCTAAGGAAACGTTCCGTGTGTGCCTGCTGTTGCAGTAACACGAAACGGGAAGAAATATCGATAAAAATTATTACTAACAGTACCAATTTTTCATACAGTGTGGCAGATACGCCGGTGCCGGGATCGCCCGGCCGGGTAACAACATCCGCCGACATCTGATCGAGGATTACTGTATGGGAAAGAAGGGAATGTTACTCGTGGGACATGGGAGCACCATGCCCTACAACCAGGAACTCGTGGAGAAGACCGCCGAATTCATCCGGGCAAAGAACCCCGGGTATATCGTGAAGTGCGGTTTCATGAACATGAACAAGCCCACGATCAGGGAGTCGCTGGACGCATTCCGGAACGAACCGATCGAAGCGCTCGTTATTGTCCCGCTCTTCCTTGCAAAGGGCGTCCATATCGAAAAGGATATTCCCGGGGAGATCGGCCTGCCGGAGGGTGTCAAGAAGGGCAGTTTTGTCCTCAACGGGAAGTCAGTCCCTCTTGTGTATGCGGATCCGATCGGGAGCGACCCGCTCCTTGCCGACCTGATGGTCAAGAACGCGAACAGGGCTCTTTCACTTCTCTGATCTTTTTTGTATGGATGTCCTGGTACTGGATACGGTCCATGGCGGAAAGGAGATTGCGGCAGCCTGCAGGGAGGCAGGTCATGCTGTCGATGAAGTGGATGTGTATCACGGCACAACTCCTGAAGAAATGGAAAGGGCGCTGCACCGGGACTATTCCCTTGTCATCGCACCGGTCCATCTCGACCCCGGTCACCCGCTCCTTGCCCGGTGCAGGGGACCGGTGATCACGCATCACGATGCAGTGCGCAGGCTTCTGGGGAATCATCTTCCCTGCCCGATGATCGAGATTACCGGGGCCCGGGGGAAGACGACGACCGCCCATGCGCTTGCCCATATCCTCTCCGGCAGGGGCGTCCTGCATACATCAGCCGGGACATATGCCTTTCCGGACAAGAGTCTGCTCTGGAAAAAGAGCATCACACCGGCATCGGTAATCCCGGCAGCACGGCACGCGGCCCGTATGCCGGGCTGGCTGGTTGCCGAGGTCTCGCTGGGCGTGACCGGCGCAGGCGACCTCGCAATCCTCACATCGCCGGAAACATACCCGTTTGCCGGAGGGAAGAAAGATGCAATCCGTCAGAAGGCGGCCTCGGCCCGGCAGGCAAAACGCGTGCTGGTTGCGGAGGGTGTTACGGCGGATCCTGAAAATGCTGTCCGGGTCAATGACATTGCGAGGTGCGATGGCATGCAGTGCACGGTTGCATATGACGGCAGGGAGAGCACCATTGAAAATCCCCTCTTCCTGCTGCCCCCCTACCGCACCCCGCTGATGCTCGCCGCGGCGGCAGCAATGATGCTGCATGTCAGCCCGGCCCCGCTCAGCACGTTTGCCGCACTGCCGGGGCGCATGTCGCTTTCCTCTGAAAACGGCATCACCATAGTCGATAATTCCAACAGCGGCACGAATGCTGAAACGACCCTGTGCGCTGCCCGGTACGCCCGGCATTGTTCCGGTGTTCACGACCTGACGCTCGTCATCGGCCAGGCCGAAGACGACGGGGCTGTCTGCGAAGGTTTTGCGCCCGACCGGATCGCAGATGCGATCCTGAAGGCAGAACCCTCCCATGTTGTCTGGATCGGGCGGTATCCCGAACCCGGAACCGGTGTGTCGGGCTTGCCGGAAGGGAAGATCGATGCCATTTGCCCGAACCTTGCACAAGGCCGCGCTGCCGCGCTGCGCATGACAAAAAAAGGCTCAATTGTCCTGTCCGTAAAAACCTGGAGATAGCTGATAACCATGAAGTACATGCATCCCCGCCCCAGCTCGATTGTTGCCGCGCTCTACACCGCGCGGGACCTGAAAGCCGACGTCGCGATCCTCCACGGGCCGTCCGGCTGTTCCTTCAAGCACGCCCGCCTGCTCGAGGAGGACGGAATGCGGGTTCTTACAACCTCGCTAGCCGACAACGAGTTCATCTTCGGCGGCACGAAAGCGCTCGAGGACGTGCTCCGGTACGCGGAGAAGACGTTTGCGCCGCACCGGATGGCGGTTATCGGCACCTGCGTGGCAATGATCATCGGTGAGGATCTCCAGTCCGCCATCGACAGCGCCGGTATCACGACCCCCACGATCGCAGTCGACATCCATGCCGGGTATCTCGAGAACATCGCCGGAGTACTCTCCACGCTCGAGGCGGCAGAACGGGCAGGTTGGATCACGTTCGGGGAGCTCGAGCGCCAGCGGTTCATGATGAACAAGGCTACGGAAGTCGAGCGCCTGCGCGGCGCTGCCTGCCAGTCATATATCGAGCCGTCGCGGGGCGACCTCAAGCACCGGGCTGCTGCGCGCCTGCTCGAACTGGCAGGGAGCGGGAAGAAAGGCGTTGCAATCCTCAATGCCAAGAAAGAGACAGCGTACATGTTTGCCGACGAGCTCATTGCGCTGCACGATGCATGCCCTGTCGCGGATGTCACCTATATCGCCAACCTTGACCAGCGCGGACTTCCCAAGGTACGCGCGGACGCTGCAACGATCCTGGCTGAGATGAAGTCAAAAGGCGTGGAACCGGAGCTCATCGGGGCGCTGGACGAGTATGGCGCGAACGGCGACAACCTGGGGAAACGGATCCGCGAGATCGCCCCCGCGTTTGCCCTGATTGCCGGTGTCCCGCACGCGATCCCGGAGGAGTACACAAAGGGGATCGAGTGCTTCTCCATTACAAACGGCCCGCGGCAGGTTGCCCCGCTCCACGCGCTCGGTCACGAACATGTCATGGTGGAGATTGACCTCCATCCCAAGACGCTCGGTGTCAGGAACATTGTCGAGAGCGAGTTCGGGGCCGTGCTCCGGAGCATGGCATGAAACAGATCCTGATCACCGGCGATCGGTCGGGCAGCGGCAAGACGAGCATTACGCTCGCGCTCGCGGCCCTGCTCTCAAAAGAGCATATCGTCCAGACCTTCAAGGTCGGGATGGATTATATCGATCCGTCGTACCTCTCCGCTGTCTCCGGCCGCCCGTGCCGGAACCTTGACAGCTTCACGCTGTCCGGCAGTCAGATACGGGATATTTTCCGGTATGGCTGCCGCGGGGCAGACATGGCCATTGTTGAGGGCGTCCGCGGGCTGTACGAGGGAGCCGAGGCCCTCACGGATACCGGCAGCACAGCAGCGATAGCAAAGACGCTTCACCTTCCCGTGATACTGGTCGTGTCGGCCCAGAGCATCACGCGGAGCTCAGCAGCGATCGTGAAGGGATTCCAGGCCTTTGATCCCAAAATCCGTTTTGCCGGTGTCATCCTCAACAATGTCCGGGGCGGTTCCCACACGGCGAAGGCTACAACCGCCATCGAGCATTACTGCGGCATCCCGGTTATCGGTGCAATTCCCCGGATGGAGGAGATGCAGCTTTCCATGCGCCACCTCGGCCTTGTTCCGTGGCGCGAAGGATCCGGGCAGGGGGACTTCGATGACCGGATCGGCACTATCACGGAGATGATCGGGCAGTATGTTGATCTTGATCGGTTCGTTTCCCTCATGAAAGAGGACAGCATGCCGCAAAAGAAATCCCCGGTTTTCGACACGTTCCCGGATCGGGACGTGAGGATTGGAATCGCGCTGGACGAAGCCTTCAACTTCTATTACGCCGACCTGTTCGACATCCTGCACACTCTCGGCGCAGAGTATATCCCGTTCAGCCCGGTTCACGACCGCCTTCCGGAAGCCGACGGGTACATTTTCGGCGGGGGGTATCCCGAATTGTTCATCAGTCAGCTTGAGGCCAACGACCGCATGCGGGAAGCGGTGAAAGAGACCGCGAAGAACGGAGTCCCGATCTACGCGGAATGCGGCGGGCTGATGTACCTCACGGAACGCATGACGCTCAGGAAAGGCTGGCAGGGATCCGCTGCAGACCAGTGTGCCGGGATGTGCGGCATCTTTACCGGGGAGACGCGGATGCCCGCACGCCGTGTTGTCAGCTATGTCGAGGGCATATCGGAAGCAGCATCACCGGTTGGCAGGGCCTCGTTCCGCGGTCACGAATTCCACTACTCCGATGTATCGCTCAACAAGGATACACGGTTTGCCTACCGGCTCTCCCGGGGTGTCGGGATCCGGGACAATCGCGACGGGGCTGTCGTGAATAATACCCTGGGGAGCTATACCCACCTGCACCCGGTGGCGGGTGCGGGCATGTTCCGGCATTTTATTGGATTGTGCCGGGAGATACGCTAATCTTTGGATCTTCCTGTTCGGCACATCCGGAAAATGCCGGAAAAGTCCCGCGGCTATTCTTATTTCATCTTCAGGGGTTTATCAGTAACAACCGGAGCCGCCCTGTTGGAAACCGGTACAGGAACCGTTGTCTGTACCGCTGTCAGCAATGCCCCGGCAGACAACGCACCGGTATGGCTGCCAGCAGATGAATTCTCCCTGCCGGTATCGAAAATACCCGCAAAGGACAGAGGCAGGATTGTGCCTGTATCCGGTGAAGAATTCGCTCCGGTATACATTGGGTTTTCGGATCCTCCTGTCATGATAAAAAAAACGGCACTCAGGACAAGGATGATAACCGCCATCCCTGCTGCAGCTTTCCAGGAGATTCTTCGTCTGAGGAGCGATAACAGCCCCTCGGGCTGTACCGGCATTTTTTTCCGTCCGATTTCCCGGTGAGCCACGGTCGCCCTCACGGCATTGTCCGGGCCGGAATCCCCGCTCCTGCCGTGATGTGACTGTCCGTGCGGCATCTCCCCCCGGAGGGGGCTGCCGCATTTTTTACAATACCTGATGCTGTCACCGGGGTTGGGATGACCGCAGGCCGGGCAGGTCGTTACCGGCTGTATGCGGGAATCCGGAGAAACCGGCCGGGCCGGAGGCACCAGCTGAACACCGCAGCGGTCGCAGAAGTGTGAATTCCGATCGGGTTGCGACCTGCCACATCTCGGGCATACCGGGTATTCTGCAGCTTCCTCGCCTTCCAGTCGTGCTCCGCACCGGTGACAAAAGAATGATACACCGGCGGGAACGCGGCCCCCGCACCGGCTGCACCGTCTCGTCATCAGTAAGGTATCCTCAATGCAGATAGAACGATGGTGATAATGAATTGGTATGGTGGTGATACTACCACTATTCAATCGTTCAGTAATGCACGGTAAAAAATGCCGGATCAGGAATGATCCGTGACATCAAAGTCAACGATCCTGTCCACGAACGCCGACATCTGCGACAGGACAACCGGATCAAGCCCCTTGTCCACGCAGAGAAAGATGCCGGAGATATCTGACAGTTTGAGCTTGTTGACAACAAAGTGCAGGAACCTGGATGCGGTGGCTGTGGGGATATGGATGAGGAGCATGCTGACCGAGTCGAATACGATGCATTTCTTCTGATCCGGGATCTCCTTGATCAGTTCCGTGATGGCAATCCCCAGATCCGTGAGATTGGCGGGGCTGTTGACGTATTTCACCCGCGGTCCCGGCGAACAGGCTCCGCCAGAGTACTGGGTCACTGCATCGATGACATAGTACTGATCCGGCCCGATCCCTTCCTTTGCATAAATCTTCGCGAGCACCTTCTGCGGCTGGTTGACCGTGATGATGAGGGGTTTACATCCCGACTTGAGGATCTTCTTCATTACGCTGATGTTCATTGCCTGGATACGGTCAGGCTGGGCAAGCATCAGGTACAGGAGGTTATCGGTATCGGTTGTCAGGCTGGTATCGTCTGGCACGGCCCGGTCACTTCCTTGTAACAAATTCCCTGAAGGCCGCGGGTATGTCGTCGCGATCCTCGACCGCCTGCCTGCTGAGATCCTCAAGGGTCGCAGCAACCTGCCCGATATTGTTGGCATGGATCTGGATCTGCATCCGGATGTCTTCGCGGTCAAATTCTCCGGATGTTACCCTGCCGGCGAGTGCCTGCAGTCCCTGCTGCAGAAGTTCCAGCGGCTTCTTTGCGCGCATCATTGATTCATTCAGGTAAGCGATCAGGGCACCTTTACGCTCTTCTGCTTTTTTCCGGTCGATGATATCGATAAAACTCTCGATCAGGTACTCTTTGCCGTCCATCTCTGCCTTCGCAACTGTTTTAAGGATCGGGATCCTTTCCCCTCTCGCGTTGATAAGTGCCCTCTCGATATTGCGGATATCCTGGTGCATGTCCGTAACCGGGCACTGCCCGCACTTTGCAGGGCAGACATAGTCATGGCATACGCTGCCGACCAGCTCCTTTTTTGTCCGCCCGATAAGATCTTCGGCGATCGGGTTGGCATCAATGATGGTATGCGTTGCAGGATCGATGATCAGAATCCCGGTCTGAATGCGATCAAAAACCATCCTGAAGACATCGTTGCAGTTGTCCGGTTTTTCCGGCTTTTGGGATGAAACCTGTTTTTTTCCTGCCATGTCCCTCCGCTCCAAATGGTGTGTTGCGTGGTGAGTTCTATGCATTGTGAACCTTATGAACATTCTTCCTTTCTCTCATCGCCTGAACTGCACCAGATCGCACAAAACCCGATCAAAAGAAAAAACTACAAGTACCCCTGCATCGCATGAACAGGTATGATCATCTATATTGACGGGAAGTACCTTCCGGAGGACCAGGCAAAGATCTCGGTTTTCGATCACGGGTTCCTGTACGGCGATGGTGTCTTTGAAGGCATCCGTGCCTATAACGGAAAAGTGTTCCGGCTCAAGGAGCATATCGACCGGATGTATGATTCCGCAAAGACCATCGACCTGACGCCTCCGATATCCAAGGAGGAGATGACGGAGGTCATCTGTGAGGTCCTGAGAAAGAACAAGCTCGACAACGCCTATATCCGCCCCATCATCAGCCGCGGCAAGGGGGATCTCGGCCTTGACCCGCGCAAGTGCCCGAAGGCATCGGTTATTGTCATTGCCGTGACATGGGGAGCGATGTACGGCGACCTGTACGAGAAGGGACTGAAGGCCGTGACCGTTTCGGTCCGGCGCAACCCTGCAGAGTGCCTGCCGCCGAATGTCAAGAGCCTGAACTACCTCAACAACATCCTTGCCAAGATCGAGGCAAATTACAAGGGCGGGGACGAGGCTATCTTCTTCGACACCAACGGTTACATCTCGGAAGGCTCCGGGGACAACCTGTACGTTGTCAAGAACGGGGAGATCATCTGCCCCCCGACTCTCAACAACCTCCGCGGCATCACCCGGATGGTCCTTCTCGAGACTGCACGGGAACTGGGTATCACCGTGAAGGAACAGAACCTCGGGTACTTTGATATCTATACGGCCGATGAGCTGATCTGCACGGGCACGGCAGCAGAGGTTGCCCCGATCACGTGGGTTGACGGCCGCACCATCGGCAGCGGCAAGCCGGGCCCGGTGACACGGCAGCTGATGGCCGCGTTCAAACGCGTCACCGAGACCGAAGGATATCCCATAGCGAAAAAGAAATAAGGCCGTTACTGTCCTGCCCTGGCACCAGGCGCAGGACTGTCATTTTTCCGGCTCTGGCGATACATGCATGAACCGGTAAGGTTCACATTTGAGGAATGAAAATACATTTTTTGGATATGTATGAGGACCACAGGGCCGGGTCGGAAAACTCCGTTCTTCTTTTGTTCCGATGACTGATGACAATCAGCATTCTGATGAACCCCCCGGACTCACCGGCATGGTGCGGCCAGAACAGGATCCGGAAAATGCTCTTTGAAAGATGCCGAGAAAGCCTCAAAGAGGTGTCGATCGTTGCATACATTAATATCGGCAAAAGAGGGTCGGAAGCAGGTACTCCCGGCAGGAGAAGGACGATACTACTCACTGAATCCTTCAGGATTCATCGGTTTCAGCAGCATGAATCGTAAGGAGATAGGGGGACACCAGCTCCTGCTGAAATGGTTCCACCGCGGAAAGACTGTGTCAGTAATGCTCCCGATTACCGGGTATGTACCTGACTGACTAAGAGCGTACTTAATAACTTTTTTCCATCTCCGGCGTGAGGTACCCGTCCGATCAATCGGATCCCGATTGAAAAATTGCGGGCAGGGGGTGCGGGGTCGATTGAAAAAAATTTTCCGGCAATCGCTTCGCGCCAGGAACGAGCCTGAGCTGATCGTAGTATGAATGCTTCCTGTTTCATACCCGATCCGGATATTTTTGAAAAGAGATCCTGCAGACATGAGAGAAGAAACCTTCCCGGGGATCGCCCGGAGGTTGATTATTCCCCTGCAGGATATATGAACGGGCATCCTGCCGATATGATCGTACTGTAAGAGAAGCCGCCCGGTTTATTCGATCCTGAGGATCTCCGGATAATAGAGCTTGAGCAGCTGCTCGAGGTGGATGTAGGCTTTTTTGTGATCGGTATAGACACGGAACGTCTCGCCGTTCCTCATCCTGAAGGTAATGTGCCCGGCAAAGAGGAGGGGTTTTTTCATTTCGATGGTCATGATGTCCTTGCGTGCAACTTCGAAGACCTTCAGGTGCAAGAGCTCTTCGATGGACCTCGGGTGGGTATCGACCGTTGTGCCGAAGAGCTCGTCGATGATGAACTCGCCGAACTGCATCTCCTTGGTCTGGACCGCGTCTAGTTCCGGGTTGTGGATGACAAAGATCCGCTGGTCTGTTGCATAGATCCCGTAACCTCCGGTCGTGGAACCGATCGCCCCGGCGATGACTCCCATAACGCCGTCACCGGGAACCTTGACCGTGATGCTGGACAGGCCGCCGATATACTGCTCTTCTTCAAATCCTTTGATGATGGTATTGATGTTCGGCTGCTCCGAGTAGAGGATAGACTGGATGGCAGCAATCGCTGCCCCTTTCGAGTCGTAGATGCCCGTGCCTTTTCCCCAGATAAGCATCGACTTGCCCCGGATTGTTACGCTCTCGAGAGTACCTATGAACGTGTCCCCCTCGCGGGTGATGGCAGGGAGTTCGCCATGAACCTGCGTATCCGGCGGCATGATGATGAAATCGATCAGCATCGGCTTCCTCTCTCCGTAAAACGGGAAGGAGTACTCGTAATCACCCTTGCCGATCATATCTTTCGGCTCAATGCCGGTGAGCCGGGCGATTGCCTTGTTCCACGCGATAACGATGCCCTGGCGGTCAACGGAAAATATCGGGTACGGGACGTTCTCGATGGATTCAGCAATCTCCCGGCACTGCCCCTGGCTGACCGACAGTGACGGGTGGATCGGGATGCGGGGCATGTTGGTGGTTACTTCGTGCGGGACATCGCGGAACGGGTCGCAGGGCTGCAGTTTGCCGACAAGATCGAGCACCCGTATCTCGTCAAGCCATTCGAGATCTGCATCGTCGAGTTCCTCATCCACACGGACGACATTGGGATAGAAGAGGTTCAGCAGCTGTTCCAGATGGGTGAAGGCTTTCTTGTGGTCCACGTAAATCCGGTACGCGCCGCCGCTTGTTGTCCGGATGATCAAAAACCCGGCAAGGAGGCGTGGCGTCTTCATCTCGATGGACGTGATATTGTTGCGCCAGACCTCGAAAACCTTGATCTTCTCGAGTTCGGCAATGGAACGCGGACGGGTGTCGACGTTCATCCCGAACAACTCGTCGATGATGAACTCCCCGAACTGGACGCCGTCGTGCCGCATCGCGTCCAGCTCGGGATTGTGGACAACGAGCAGGCGCTTGTCGGTCGCGTAGACCCCGTATCCCCCGGTGGCTGAGCCGATTGCACCGGCGATTGCTCCGCCGATACCCTCGCCCGCCACCTTGAGGATAATGCTGGAGATGCCGCCGATATAGTGCTCCTCCATCTCATCAAAGAGCCCGTCTTCGCCAAGTTCCTCGCTGACAAGCAGGGACTGGACAGCGGCAATGACGCTGCCCTTGCTGTCCAGGATAGCTGTCCCTTTTCCCCACACCTGCATGGGTTTACCCTGGATCGTGAGATGCTCAACTTCGCCGTTGTAGGTATCACCGTCCCGGGTGATGCCGGGGAACGATTCGATGTCATGACCCGATGCAGCCTTGAGGATGGCGTCGATCAGCATCGGGCGGGGTTCTCCATAGATCGGGAAGGAATAGGCGTAATTCCCCTGCCCGATCATGGTCTTTGCATCGATACCGGTCAATTCCACCATGGCAAGGTTCCATGCAATAACCACGCCGTTTTTGTCGATGGCGAAGATCGGGTACTGAACCTGGTTGATCGAATCGGAGAGGTTTGCAAGCTCGGCCACCGGGCCAGGCCCGGCCGACGGCGGGCTCACGACCGGCTCTTCACTGCCGGCCTTCTGTTCAAGGGATCCGCGGGGCAGGATTTCATCAAGTCGCACGACATAGGACAGGTCCCTTCCCTGAGCGAGATACTCGGAAACCTCCCCTTTGTCATTGAAAAAGGCCCGGTAACTCCACTGGAAGAGGAGCGGCTCGCCTTTGTTGTTGAGCACGTGGTGCTCGATATAGGTCCCGGGATACTGCGGTGTCAGGGACGCAAGGCGTTTCTGGATACCCTCCCGTTCATTTTTCGGGATGATGGAAAGGAAGTTTGTCTGCGGGATCTCGCCCTCTTTCCTGCCGATGAAGTATGCATATGCGGAATTCGCAAGCGTGCAGGACCCGTCCGTCAGGAAACAGCAGAGGAGATCCGGTTGCTGCTCGACAAGGGAACGGTAGCGCGTGTCGGTGCCGGACACCTGGCGGTTGATACGCCGGTTGTGGATGGATGTCCGGATGAACCCTTCGACTTTCCGGATATCGGTAACAACATCGATCCCTTTCTGGACATAATAATTTCCGCCGTTATTGAGGGTTTCGATGGCAACCTGGGCAAGGTGGCGGCCGGTGAAAATGATGAACAGGGCCTGGTCGTTCTGGGCGCGGATCTCCTTTAACAGCTGAATCCCGTCCATCTCCGGCATGGCATAATCAGAAATGATAGCATCGAACTGGTACTGGCTGATCAGGCCGAGCGCTTCCGAGGGGGTCGCGACACAGAAAACGGAAAAATCCGGCTTGCTCTCGAAATAATTTTTCAGGACCTCAAGCACGCTTGTATCATCATCAACGCACAGGAGTGAGATGGGCGGCTGGTTCTCAATAGGTGTCGACATGTCCGGTTTTCCTGCTTTTGTCTGTGCTGGTATATATGATTGGAATCTCTCCGGAATTATAATAAGGTATTGCGCCTGCCCCCGGGTACGCGAAGATCAGATATGACAGCAGCTGTTTAGTCGTTTCTCATTTTATTTTAATGTAACGAAATTTTGCCGTCTGAAAAAGGGCTGATTATTGTTTTTAATTGCATGCCCGTCTCGGATCTCCGGCCAAAGAAAGAACCGGCACCGGGAATGCAGAATCCCGAAAATCCGCTGGGAAACCGGGTTCCATAATCTATTTATGACGTCAGGTAAAATTAGTTAGAACGCGGCGCTGCTATAGTGTAGTCCGGCCAATCATGCGGGCCTTTCACGCCCGCGACTGGGGTTCGAATCCCCATAGCAGCA
>NZ_MVQB01000014.1 GCF_002067035.1 Methanoregula sp. PtaB.Bin085
GGGGGCACCTCCTCTGGAAAAATTGGTAGAATCAGATCAGGAACAACTGCCCAGTATCGCCATCAGGCGCGGGATACCCGGCACAATCCGGAGTCCCGTACGCACTCACGCCGATGATGCCGGGTTCAGGGCAATCCCTTTCCGGAGAACGCCGGCAATCGGCGATGCCGGGTCAGCGAGCTCTTCGGTTGTCAGGGTAATAATATCGAGCGGCACCCGGAATTTCCGGATCGTATTGAGCTCCGCGTCCCGGGTCAGGAGAGCCCGGTCAAAAATATCCCTGCCGGTAAAATCATCAGAAATGATCGCGATATCGATATCGCTGCCCGGCCGTGCGGTGCCGGTGCTCGAGGATCCGAACAGGATAAGGTTGTCGATACGGATCCCGCTCTCCCGTATCCTGCTGCTGAAATAATTTACCGTCTCGAGGACCTTTGCATCAACCATGTGAGGATCTCCCGCGTTTCCGCAAGCAGTTTCGTGGCCTTCTCCTTCGTATATTGTTCAAGAACCTTTTCAAGGTTGTGGGGGTAACGTCCCGTGACACCGATCCTGTTGATGATAAAAAGTGAATCCAGGAATGGTTGCGGCAGTTCAAGTTCCAGGAGTTCGACAAGATAGACAAGATTGTGTGTCTTATCCGGCTCGCTGTCAAATTTCTCTGCACAAAGTGCCTTGAGGGCTTTTTCCAATGCAAGGTGACAGAAAAAAACTGCCGGGGGATACCTGCCGGAGGCGACAAGCGATTCCGCAGTACCGAGATCGTACTGCGCCTGCCGGAACCATTCCCCGAAATCAACCGTCATGGGACAATCCACTTCTCCTTGTTTATCGTTTCCCATTGACACTGATGAAGATTGTTGTCGCTGGCGGAATCATTCTCACTCATTCCCGTCCCCCACCCCCCCTCCCGCACCCGGCCAGGGGGGTCACCCCCCTCCGGAAAAAATGCTGGTGGGGGGTCGGGGCGGTTTTGGAAAGACGAACGTGAAAGTTCGCAGGAGTTTCATGTGAGTCTGCTTAAAACCCTGAAAGGATTTTCTTGCCTTTTTCGGACGGGGGTTTGGTCGGAGACCCCCCATTCATCATCACCGATGCCGATCACCGCAAAAGGAAAACCGGTTGTATTACCCTTCATTCCGGAACGGGTTGAGAACTTTCAGCCCGGGAACCCGGTCGAAATCATTTTCATTCCGGGTCACGAGCGTGGCATCAAGCGAAAGAGCCGATGCTGCGATCACCGCATCGGGAAGGGAGATATTCATCGATGCCCGGAGTTCAATGGCTTTTCCGCAAGAGGGATGGTAAGCGGGAGACACCGGGCACAGTCAAGGAGCCGGCGAGCCTGGATCAGACCCTCCGGGGTGTGGCCTTTCCAGCCGAGGAGTTCGATCCTCGTGATGATGGAGATAGTAAACGAGCCTTCCAGAACCGGATCAATCACCTGTTTCTGCCGGGGATTGAACGCTCCTGCAAGATAATAGATCAGGATATTCGTATCTACAAGATACTCATTCATGCACGGTTCCACTCGTTCCGCAGGGACTCGGCAACACCTTTCGGATCCTTGATGAGATCCCGGTAAATCCCGAAATAGTCCTGCGGGTGGCAGGGGGCGGGATGCGTTTTTCCCGCCTGCAGCGTCTGCTCCCAGAGCTCGACCGGGATGATGACGCTCTTCTTGTTGCCGCTGGCGTCATACACATACTGGATCTCGTTCATTGGATATGCATTGATTTTAAGAATGAATATATTTTTTCGATGATTTGGATAAGGATCCGTACTGAAAAAAGTCCCGTATTCCGTTAGTAAAATTTTCATCTGTAGATAATCCCCCCACCGTCCCCCTCTCCACCGCCCGCCCCATCGCCCCCGCTCAGACAAAACTCCGCTGGCCCGCACTCACCGGCTCCTGCCCGGGCCGGCACCGGCGGATGCGAAGGGAAACGTGAGCGAGTCTGCCTCCATCGGCAATCTTTCCGCGTGCACCCGTCACGTTTCCGATCGCGGGTCCCTCACCATCGCAGTATGTATGATGGATGAGCCAGGAATCATCTGACGGTCGACAACGCGGAAACCGAAGTGCTCATACAAACCGACATTCTTTTCGTTCTGGGTGTTCAGGTAACAGGGAAACCCCCTTGCATCGAGCCGTTCCAGCATGGGCCGGATCAGCTTCCCTGCAAGCCCCTGTCCCTGGTTCACGGGGTCGACACCGATGAAGAAGAGATAGATGTGCGGTACAGACAGGTGTTGTGCATGGAGCGCGTCGACGCGGTCAGAGAACGACATCAGCCGGTTAAACCCCTCCGGCCCGAGCTGGTCCCGCAGTCGGAATCCGCCGGCCCGGAAGGCCCGCCACAACGTGATTGCGGACTTCTCTGATGGAAGCCAGACACAGACACCTTCGCACGCCGGGGACGTGGCATACACTTCCCCGTAAATGAGCCCGTACCGGATCTCGAACTCGAACAGGAACCGTGACCGGTCGGTTCGTGCGGCGATATCCGGTAACAGGTGTGTCATCTTCGGATCGGATTCGAATGCCCGGGCAAGCATCGCTGCCGCCAGCGGAATATCGTTCTTTTCCAGAAGAACGGGAGTTGCAGCAGGTATGGCCATGATCCTCACAGATTGAAATCGGACCCGGCTATGATAAAATAAACGGTTGTGAATATAATGTCCCTCATGGATTTTTTCCGGGTATGTGCTGCGCTGAAACAATAACCGGATTACCGCCGTGATTACTGGCCGGTGGTCGCTTGCCTTTCTTTCATGAAATCCGGCCTTGCTCCCTTCGCACCCGCCACCCCCGGCCACACCGGCCAGACACCGCCCGTTCAGAGATCCTTTCGCAGGTATATCATGTCCCTGCACAGGAAATCGCCGTCATAGATCGGTTCGGAATACGTTCTGGTGAAGAATCCCGGATCAGTCCTGAACCGGATAAAACCGGCCTGCTCGTAGAACGAGACCGCCGGTTCTGCCGTCCCCACGATGATCGACAAGTATTTTCCCCGGAAGTGTTCAGACAGGAAGCGTATCATGGCCGATGCAATGCCCCGGTGCCGGAACTCTTCGGCAGTTGCGAGGGCTTTCAGCTCGCACTGGTCAGCGGAAACGGGAATCACGACCGCCACACATGCAGGTACTTTACCGCAGTACGCCGCGACAAGCGTTCCCTGATCAAGATATTGTTCGACAACAGCCTCTTCCGGATCTGCGCAGAGGATCAGGGGGAGGAACGGCCGCTTGTCGCCGGTGATTATCCGGAATGAAAGGATGCAGGTCATGGGTGCCTCACCGGTGTACTGCTTCCGGCACCCGGGGGACATCCCCCCGGTCAAGAACCGGAGTCAGGGCATCAGTTCCTGCAAATGTGTGCATGCCGGTCACATAATATGCTGTGGTGAAAGGCTCCTGCCGGGCCAATACCGGCTGGCACCCGCGGGCTGCGGGAAAAAATATCAGGGATGGATGGCAACAACCCGGGCCGGCGCACCTGTCCCGCCCCGGATATCCATGGGGATGACGTTGAGCATTGCTCCCGACCGCGCGGGCTTGTCGGTGTCCGCGATGTTCTCCGGGACCGCCGGTCCGCACCGCAGATCACGCGGTGCATCGTCACGTCCTGCGGTGTCCCGGAATCCATGCCCGGCGTCTCGAGGACAATGCCGGTAACGTTCCGCTGCGTTGCCAGGAACCCGGCCGATTCGCGGGAAAAACCCGAAGAGCCGGATGGTCTTCTCGTGCTTCATTCCTGGCCGAAGACGTCTTCCATGACTCGACACCTGTCAGGGGCAATGTCCGTGACCAATGCAATCCCCCTCTTCCGGTCAATCAACCCCAGTACCCTGATGAGCGAACGGTTTGGTGCACACTGGCAGCCATTTTTCCGTCACCACTGTGCATTGGATCCTCCGGTTTTCCTGCCATATCTCTGTTCACGTTCCCTTGACGTTCGTCTTCGTATGACCATGAGATGACCGGGGCAGAAGATTATCTCCTTGAGAATCGCACGGCAGAATCGGCAAATTTTCCGGCAAACTTTGGTGTGAAATATGCATGGGTATAACAGCCAACAGTATTGTGACAGACCATACCGTCCCTGCCGGCAACGATTCCCTTTCCGCGGGAAAGGCAGACAGCATAGCGTGCATCGCGGTCCGGATCCAGCCTCGAATAATGGAATTCGTGGCCGGTTATTACCGATGACCGGGGAATGCAGGAGACATCTCCCGTCCCGGTTCCCCTGACATATCCCAGTGCCTGGATCGTCCGGGTCATTTCGGCAGTTGCGGGAAGAATGCCGCACATACGATATGTGGTATCAGCATTGATCTCATCGGTCAGATACATGAGTCCCCCGCATTCAGCGTAGATGGGCATGCCAGCATCTGCAGCTCGGCGCAGATCACCGGTGCATTCTGACGATTCAAGGGCAGCCAGATGAAGTTCCGGGTATCCTCCCCCGAGGTATACTGCATCAACGTCCGGTAACCGGTCGCGGAGCGGACTGAAAAAAACCAGTTCTGCACCGTACCGGCTGAGAAGGTCAAGGTTATCCTGATAATAGAAACAGAACGCAGGGTCAAACGCGATACCCACTGAATATCCGCATTTTCTCTCTACAGTATCATCAGGGGTCGGGTTATCGAGCGGGGGTGCCTGACATGCGGCGGCGACAAGCGCGTCCAGATGAACGTATTCTTCGATCATCTTTCCGGCATTACCGAGATTTCCGGATTCGTGAGCCATCTTGAGACCGAGATGCCGGCTTCCGATGACAATATCCTCATTCCGCGGGACATACCCAAACGCCGGGACGGTAAGCCCGGATTCAATCATCGTCCGATGCCGGGGGCTGCCGGTCCTGTTGATAATTACTCCGGGGATAATGAGTGTCGGATCGTATCCGCAATATCCCTGGATCAGGGCGTGGACACTGCGTGACATCCCCCTGGCATCGATCACGAGTACGACCGGAGCCCTGAGAATACGGGCGACATGGGCGGTACTTGCGATATCTGAGCCATCGATACCATCAAACAATCCCATAACGCCTTCAATAACCGCGATATCTGCATCTGCAGTTGCCCGGGAAAATGTGTCGATACACCCGTCCTCGCCCATCATGAACGGGTCGAGATTGCGCGAGATGCGACCGCATATTTTTGTGTGGTGCGAGGGATCGATAAAATCCGGCCCGACCTTGAACGGCTGAACGTTCATTCCCCGTGCGGTCAGGGCTGCCATGATGCCGCTCGCTATCGTTGTCTTTCCGCAACCGCTGTGCGTGCCGGCAATAACGATGCGGGGAGCTGGATTCATGAGGGGCCGTCCGTGTTTTCATCTGCATCGTTCTTTTCCGAAACAAAGGGAAGAACAGGGATGTGTACGCCGCTCTCGGTTCCATAATTATTGACCCGCTGGTATACCCGCGCAACCATGCTGCCGGTTGTCAGGATCATGGTGTCCTTGCCGAGAAGCGCTTTAAGGATACATTTATCGATCACACCATACGTGAAATCAAGGCGAACCCCGGATTTTTCTGCATATTGTTTTGCACGGGTTCCCATCGCGCCGATCGCTGTTGATCCGCGGGATGATCGCCAGCCAGGCAATGTATCGAGATCATCCCCATCAACATTAACAACGGTTATTCTTCCCGGTCCCTTTCGGCCGGATGGCTTTTGTACTAACTGTTCGATGCAGTGCATCACGTCCAGGATTGTCCGTGGTTTTTTCTCCTGGACCGGGAACCCCCGCTCCTGCAGTTCCCTGTGCAGTTCCAGAAGTATGGGAAGGGAGAGGTGAGCACTCCGGACGGATTCATAGTTGCCGAATGCAACTTCAGGAATATCTTCCTGAAGGATACGCCCGCTTTTCATCAGGATTGCACGGTCGGCCCATGGATATGCCAGTTCAACATCATGGGTTGAGATGATAATGGTTTTTCCCTCGTGGTTCAGTTCATCAAGAAGCTCAATAATATCCTCAGAACCGGAAGGATCCAGGCCGCTTGTTGGTTCATCAAGAACGAGAACATCGGGATCCATGGCAAGAACACCGGCGATTGCCACCCGTTTTTTCTCCCCGCCGGAGAGCTGGTGAGGAGGACGGCGTTCAAAACCTTCGAGTCCCACATGACGGAGCGCACGTGTTACAGCCTCCCGGACTTCTGTCTCGTTATTGCCGAGGTTTGTCGGGCCGAAAGCAACGTCCTGATACACGGTTGGGGCAATGATCTGCCGGTCAGGATTCTGGAGAACAAAACCAACCCGTTTCCGCAGGATACGTAACGACGCCGGATCGTACAGTACCGGCTGGTTGTCGAAGAGCATCATACCGGTGTCCGGACGAACCATGCCATTCAGCATCATCAGGAGCGTGGATTTTCCTGCACCATTCGGACCGACGAGCGCTATCTTCTCTTTTTTCCTGATATGGAAACTGATACCACGGATCGCTTCCATTCCCCGCGGATAACGGTATCGTATATCCCTGGCTTCGAGAATAATACTGCTCATATATCTCCTAGATAAGGGTAACGGAACCGGATATGATCACAACTGCAGACGAGAGGGCAAGGAAAGAAACCACAACGAATACCTGGACGGGTTCAGCCGGCCGACTCTCACCAAAGGCAGCGAATTTTCCCGAATAACACCGCGCATCCATGGCACGCACCAGATCATCTCCGGCATCCCAGCTGGCAATGAATGCCGCCCCGCAAAGCAGGGCAAAGGATCGTATGGATTCACGATATCTGGAATACCCAAGGCGCATGACCTGGGCATGGTAGATCTGGATTACCTGGTCCATCAGAATAAAAATCGTACGGTATATTATCATCATCAGGTCGATTACCTCATCAGGTATCCTGAATTGTCGGAATGCATTAAAAATGTCGGTCATCGGAGTGGTCAGGGATAGAAAACATAATGCAGAGATCCCCCCGAGAACCCGGCAGAAGACCAGAAAGCCCTCATTGATACTTTCCCTGGTGATTGATACTGCGAATCCTTCAATACCTTCCCATTGCCAGAAAATCTCGGTTCCTCCCCTGATCAGGATGATTCCGGCAATGCTCATGAACGCAAACATGAGTGGCAGAATAAAAAGTTCCGCATAGGTTTTCATATCCACCCGTGCCAGGTAAATGACAGCCCCTCCGAGCAGGATAGCAATAAAAAGCGGAGGAATAAAACTGCCGGAGATCAGGCAGAGAATAATGGCACCGATGCCCGCGATAAGTTTCAGGTTGGTATTCACTTCACGAAGTCCGTTCTTCTGGGCGATGTCTTCCAGAAGTTCCTCAAGCATAAGGGTTCACCATCCTTCATGTAGTAACCGGTTTTAATAAAATTTACTTTACTTAACTCAATTTTTTTGTACTTTAAAGGTTATTCGTTCCCCATTAATATAACGTGCATACGCATCATGTCATTTCCGGAAATCCTGATGCAGATGCAATTCTAATCCTGGCAAATCCGGTAAAACGATCAAACGTTGCGGAGGATTCAATGCGTTTTTCCGGCAAACGTGAGAGTCATATCGTGAAGAAAAACAGACCCCCGAATGAAATCCTTAATAATGATTACACGCTTTATCTTCTTTAATGAAAGAAAGATTCCTCTGCCGGGTATATTTCCTGATGGTCATTCTCTTGCTTGCAGGTTCAGGTTGTGTTGCACCTCCTACGGAAAATGCTTCAACTCCTATTGATCTGTACAATCCCAACCAGTTTGCAACAAATACAACCAATCCTTCATCCGCATCAGCATTCGTCACCGAAATCCCTCTCGAATTTACTGCACAAACAACAAAGCCTTCCGGATATTCGACATTTCTCCCGACAACGCAAATCCCCTCGGATATCACCTGCCGCATTTACAGCCTGAATATGACCGGAGTCAACGGGTCGGCATTTCTGTTCAACCTGAAGAACGCGCCCATGTATATCAGTTACACGGTTGTCCCGACGAATGTGACCGTGACAAAAGTATATACAGAGAACGTTCTCGATAAAAAAGAGACAAAGACCTATATATTTTCAGATTACAGCCCGCAATCGTGGTTTGAGATCACGGTCCGGAACAATGCTACCAAAGAGGTCATCCTTCAGGACGGATTCGGTGAATTAAAAGGATACCCGACATACCTGACAAGAACCATAAAAGTCATGAAAAATGAAGACCTGCAGGTTGAGTTCAGGAACAATAATATCAAATCTGAAATTTCTATCTGGGTAAAACCAATCGGGAATTTTGATGAATCACGGTTCTCTGAATTCACGGACTGCGCATACCTGGATCCCAACCGGGCATCTCTTACGACTTTGAAACAGACAACACTGCCAGGTGTAATTTATACGTGGACGCCAGAGAATATCGCCACACCGGAACAGGCAAAAGTTCAGAATCAGGGAACTGAGGTTCCGCGGAATATCTCCGACATTGCGTGGAATTAATAATTTTTTTCTTTTTTTAACCACAACAAATTAAAAAAAACGCCCCGGCCGGGACTTGAACCCGGGTCAAAAGCTCCGCAGGCTTCTAGGATGTCCACTACCCCACCGGGACGCGTTTTACTGCCTGCCTTACTAAAATCACTGTTATCGCATAAATACCTCACTCTTCGCACGAGACTTCGGGAAGAATCAGATTCAGACACCCGGGTATTTTCCGGGTGCACAATCGTAACACATGGTTTTCAACACAGTATCAGGTCCGGGAAATCGCCAGAGGGAAACCGAAAGGGCCGTGTCATGGTACTACAGCCGGATATTCGTACACGCTTTTCTCTATAATCCAAAAGGGAAAACGATTATTGTATTAAACCAGGTGAGCCAAGAGAAGGATGATAAAACCACATCCGGCAACAGAGAGTATGCCCATCACAACAAAATCCCGGCCTGCAAATTTCCGTTCACGGATGTGTGTCTTCCTGCCGATCCGGTATCCCCGCATATCGATGGTAAGCCCGAGAACATTGGCCCTCAGCAGCGCGTTGGAGACGAGAGGAACGACAATGGGGGCAACACTCCGTATCTTTCCGATAAATCCGCTTCCGGGGTTGAACCCGCGAGCAAGCTGGGCTTCGTGAATGCGCTGGCCTTCGATCTGGAGCGTGGGGATAAAACGGAGTGCGATGATGAACATCAGGATGTAATCGATCGGGAGCCCGACCTTTTCCATTGCGTGGACGAGATCCCTCGGCTGTGTTGAGATCAGGAAGAGCTGGAACGCAAAGATCAGGATCATAAACCGGAGTGTAAGGACAAGCCCGATAAGCAGCCCGCCATCGGTAACAGGGATAAGTCCCCCGGCAAACGGAATTCCCTGGGGAATCAGGTACCCGAGGGTATCACCATTCGGCATGGTAATGATGGTGATGAGGATAAAAATCAAGCTCATGACCAGGATCAGCTTGAGCTGCTGGAGCGACTCGGTAAGAAGCCTCCCGTATGCAGCGAACGCAAGCATTGCAAGAACCATGAACGTGAGAAATCCGATATCTGTTGCGATGATGCACATGATACTGACAACGATGATGAATGCGATTTTCGTATACGGGTGGAGCCGGTGGAGGAATCCGTCCTTATGCACATACTGGAGGATCTCAGCCATTGTCATGCACCCCCGGTATCTGATATAATCTTCCCGTTTTCCATCGTGATTATCCGGTCTGCACAATTTCCGGCAATATCGCGGTTGTGAGTGATGATAACAATGGTATGTCCCTTCTCCTGCAGTTTTTTCAGGATACTGATGACAAGGATCGCTTCGTAACCGTCCAGCCCTGTCGTTGGTTCGTCAAGGACGATTACCCCGGGCTGCATGGCAACAACACACGCAATCCCAAGGCGCTGCCGTTCTCCCCGCGAGAGCCAGCGGGGGTACAGGCTTGCGGATTCAGAAAGCCCGGCGTCAGTGAGTGCAGCATCGATCACCCTGTCAGCGTTTTCAATCCCGAGGTTCTTCACACCATACGCAATCTCCTCCCTCACCGTATCGGCAAAGAACATATGATCCGGGTTCTGGAAAACAAGCCCGACGTCACGCGCAAGCGAGGCGATACTGCAGTCTTTTGTGTTCCTGCCATTGACAATAACATCTCCGCTGGTTGGGGAGAGGAGCCGGTTGAAATGCTTGACCAGGGTGGTTTTTCCCGACCCGTTTTCACCGACAATCGCAACAAACTCTCCTTTGCCGAGCGTGAGGTTAATTCCTGACAGTGCCGGAACATTTCCATAGCAGTGGACAAGGTCACGAACCGTGATAACCGGTTCAGCGGGACCTGCAGTACAGGGATTTTTCCCGACTTTGGAGAAGTCAGGCAATACCATGCCCCGGATATGATCATCGTTCAGGACTTCGGCTGGACTGCCCCGGGAGGTAATCCTCCCGTCTTCCATAACAACAAGGGTATCCACAATCTCCCGGAAATGATCGAACTTATGCTCGATAAGGAGGATCGTTTTCCCCTGGTCTTTCAGGTCTTTCAGGATGCCGGCAATCCGTCGTGTCGCATGCTCATCGAGCTCGGACGTCGGTTCATCGAGTATCAGGATATCGTTGCCGAGTGCAAGTGTTGCTGCAAGCGCTACCCGCTGCTTCTGGCCACCGGAGAGATTATGCGGCGAACGGTTCTTGAGTTCCTCAAGGTAGGTGGTTTTCATAATCCCGGAGAGGCGTTCCTCGATCACTTCCGGCGGAAGTCCCCGGTGCTCAAGTGCAGACAGGATCTCTTCCTCGACGGTCGTGAAGATCATCTGGGCCTCGGGATCATCAAAAACGACACCGACATTCCGGGCAAGGTCCGAGAGAGTGCGGTAATCGGCAATATTCCTGCCGTCAACAATGATCGATCCCTCCTTTTTTCCGCCATAATCGTGGTGGAGGACACCGGAGGCGGCAAGGCAGAGCGAGGTCTTTCCGGCCCCCGAGGGCCCGGTAACCATGACGCACCGGCCCTTTTCAAGAGAGAGGGTGATCCGGTGCAGGGCCGGCTGCACCGTGTGGGGATATGTGTAACTGACGTCTTTGAGCTCAATCATTCCTGTCCTCTAAGAAGCACCCTGTTGGAAGGGATGTAGAGGAGCTGAACAATGATTGCATTAAAAACTGCCGTTATGACCACGATTGGCACAAAGACTGCAACAAATGCCATCATGTCGCCATTATACTTCGCAAGATACGTCGCACCGATTGCGATGATTGCAACTCCGGCAAAGGTAAATCCGCTTGCAAGGGTTGCAACAAATGTCGTAATCGTTGGTGCAAGTTTCGTCTTCTCGCGCAGCGCTGCAAAGAGCCCGAAGCAGACCAGCGCCCCAATCGGCTCGCTGATGAGGTTCGCAGGAGGAAACATCGAGCTGGAGATGAGCATCGAGAGGGCCCCGGCAACAAGCCCGATTCCGATTGCCTCGAAGATCTTCGGCCGGATCAGGATGATCGCAAGGCAGTAAAACGCGATGATCATGTTCGGCGTGAGCGGCGTGTGGAGCATGGCCAGGAAAAACCGCAGGATCGCACCGATCGCGAGCAGGATACCTACAATAGCAATATCTTTTGACTTCATGGTAACATCACATCATCGGGAAAGCAGTACAGAGCAGGTCCTGTGAAACCATTGCCGGCCCACGAACTAACTTATACGCTGATGTATAAATTTGTTCATCTGCGTATTAAAAGTTACTATTCTTACCCCACAACCCGGGATCTCTGTTCTCCGTTTCAGGATACCTGTGCAATAACATTCATTGCCTGACCCGGCACTCTGTCGTATGAGTGGGAGAATTATGCTGTTCACACCGGGAAGCGACGAGATCTATCGGGATGCACTGGCTCTTCATGAAAAATTCCGGGGAAAACTCGAGATCCGATCCAAAGTATCCCTGAAGAACAAGCACGACCTCTCGCTTGCGTATACTCCCGGCGTCGCGGAAGTCTGCCGGGAGATTGCAAAAGACCGGAACCTTGCCTACCGCTACACCCTGAAAGCCAATACCATTGCCATCGTGACTGACGGAACTGCCGTGCTTGGCCTTGGCAATATCGGTGGTCCTGCAGCAATCCCCGTTATGGAAGGAAAAGCAATTCTCTTCAAGGAATTTGCCGGCATCGATGCCTTCCCGATCTGTTTTGAGAACTGTCAGACAAATCTTACCGACCAGATACGGAACATCGCGCCGGTGTTCGGGGGGATCAACCTTGAGGATATCGCAGCACCCCGTTGTTTTGAAGTGGAAGATGCGCTTCAGGACATCGGTATCCCGGTCATGCACGATGACCAGCACGGGACGGCCGTTGTCGTACTTGCTGCTCTTATCAATGCCTGCAGGGTCACCGGCAGAAAATTCGAGGATTTAAACATCGTTATCTGCGGAGCGGGGGCAGCCGGCTACGCGATTGCACGCCTGCTGAAATGCATCGGGTACAACCCGGATGTCTGCACAAAGGTCCGCGAGATCATTGTCTGCGATACGAAAGGCACGATATTCCGCGGGCGCGAAGGCCTCTACCAGAACAAATACAAGTTCATCCTTGCCGAAGAGACAAACCGCCAGGCTCTTGAGGGATCCCTTGCCGATGCAATGCATGGCGCAGATGTGTTTATCGGAGTATCTGTCCCGGGCGTGGTAACAGAGGAGATGATCCGGTCGATGAACCCGGATCCCATTGTCTTTGCCATGGCAAACCCTGTCCCGGAGATCTGGCCGGATGCAGCAAAACGCGCAGGAGCAGCCGTTGTCGGCACCGGCCGGAGCGATTTCCCCAACCAGATCAACAACGTACTGGCGTTTCCGGGCATATTCCGCGGGGCTCTCGATGCCCGCGCAACACGAATTACCGACGAGATGAAGGTTGCCGCCGCACACGCGATTGCAGATTATCTGCCCCGGCCCCAGCGTGATCGCATCCTTCCCAACATCCTTGACAAGGATGTAACGAAAGCCGTGGCAAAGGCCGTTGCTGACGCAGCAGAGAAGTGCGGGTGCAGCCGGCACATCTGACAGGAACGGCTCCCGGCACATGGATCCGGAACCAGCGCATATGGAACACCGGTGTTTACCGGATTCCTGCTGCGGGCATGCCCTGCCTATCCATAACCGGTGATATCGTAATCGATGGTTGTGGAATTCCTGGCACAGTCCCTGCCATGGATCAGGACTTCGTCGATGATCTTTTTCAGGAGCAACGGGTACACGGCCCCTACGATCTCCTGTACCGGTTTCCCCTCGCAGAAAAACTTGAATGTAGGTGTGCTCCGGATACCGTATCTCTCAGGGATCCACGCGTTGGCCATGATATTGAACCGCCCGAACCGGACGGTATCCTTATAGTCCCTGGCATACCTGCGGAAATATGGTTCAATCTGGTGACAGAATGCACAGGTCGGGGAATAAAACATCACAGCAACCGGCATGTCGCTTTTGTCCACGGTCTTCTCCCAGTTCAGGTCCGTCAGTTCAACAGGTGTTTCCGGAACAGCCTGAGGATCAGGATCCTTCCGGGCAGGAGGTTGTGACGGGCTGGCGTCCTTGTCTGCCATTCTTTTGCACCCACTATGCAGTGATGTGGGGGTACGGATGATATACCTGACGGTAACAGCCATGCCAGATCCGTTCCTTCAGGAGAGCATACCGATACACAGCAAAAAGGATACACAATATAAATGCCCCGTAACTTACGCTTCGAACAATCACTGTCGCGCAGCTCACTTTCACCCCACGCAATCCGGGCCTTTTTCCCCCCGGTTGCAGCAGGGATCTGGTGCCATGCGGATCATGCTGCGCAAGGGGATCACGCTCCACCAGGGTACGTTTACGGCAGTCATTGCCCCTGAGCAGGTCATCCTCTCCGCACTCAATGACAATCCCGATATCGGGAGGTTCCTGACGCTCTTTGTCTGCGGCAATTACTCCCGCCTTCTCACCCGCTTCAGGCAGGCCTCCCCAAACATCGAGCTCCGCAGGCCGTTCACTGCCGACCAGCTGCTTACCGCCATAAAGGAAGCCGGTCACACTGTCATCATTATCGAGCACGATCCCACGCTTTTTGACGGCGCAGAGCGCCTGCTGGCCCCAATCGCCGCTGCACTCCGGGAGGCCGGACGCGAGGCGCTGGTGATCCTGTACGCGCCGGCCATGGACCGGCCGTTTGGCACCCTGGCCCGGCAGGCTGACCGGCTGATCGAGATCATGCCCTCTGACGAGCCGGGATATCGTCAGCCGTACCAGGGCACCCGGCCGTACCGGCATGACGCAGCAGCTCCCGCACAGAAAACCCTGGAGGTGTTCTGACGGAAAGAGGGCGGAATTGCCGGCAATCGTATGGGGCGGGGTGAAGGGGATGTGGATCCTTGACTCTGTCGGACGGGACGGGGTTGACCTCTGGTACCGCGAGGGCAGTGTGAAATGCCGGCATTATGATTATGACCCGCCATTCTACCTCTGGCTGCCCGACCCGTCGGCATACCACGAGATGATCGATGCACTCGGGGAACAGTACCGTGCCGGAACCTGCACATTCAGGACCCTGTCAGGGGACCTCAGCGGGTTCAGCGTCCATGCCGGCCGTTCCGTTGCTGAAGCGATCGAACAGCAGACCTGCGGGGATGCGCAGCTCTTCAATGTGGACGTACGGCGTGACCAGCGGTTCATGGCAGAGCAGAGGATTTTTCCCTGCGGAGAAACGGGCGGGTCCCGTTTCAGCCCGGATTTCCCGCATGATCTCCGGCAGGTGGAGATCCGGATCCATGACAATCCCGTGCGCTCCGCGATATGCACCGATGTCAGGCTTATCCACGAACGCACGGAAGTCCTGCAGGGAACCGGCCAGAGCGTCATTACGGATCTCTTCTCGCTCCTGGAAGCCATCGATCCCGACGTGATCCTGATGTCGCAGGCCGACCTGTGGATGCCCAGGTTCCAGCGGTATGCCGGGAGCAGGGGACTTGCCATGCCGTTTTCGCGCACCGGGAAGTACCGCCGGATGGACTCCCGCTCGTACTGGAGTTACGGCAGGATGGAACACAAGGACGCGGCGCTCATACCGGATGGCAGGGTGCTCATCGACACCGACCAGTCGTTCATGTACCGCGAGGGGGGGCTTGACGGGGTGCTCATGGCAGCGCGGCTCTCCGGTCTTTCACCCAACCTTGCATCCCGGTTCACCCCGGGCACTCTCATCAGCAGCTATGAGGTCTATGAAGCCGTACGCCGCGGGATTGTCGTGCCATTCCGGAAAGCCGATGCGGAAAAGGTCAGGAGGTTTGCCGATCTTAAGGAAGCGGACCGCGGCGGGATGATGTTCCAGCCGGTTGCCGGTGTGTACGGGGATGTCGACGAGATAGATTTCACCTCCATGTACCCGTCCATCATCGTGAATTCCAATCTCTCTCCGGAATCGCTCGGCCAGACCGGCCGGGAAGGCTTCCTGGCATCCGTGCTCCGGCCTGTCGTGCTCCTGCGCAGGGAGACCAAAAAGAAACGAAAGGAAGATGCCCGGTATGCAGGTATCGACTCCCTGCTGAAATGGATGCTCGTCACCTGTTTTGGATATACGGGATACAAGAACGCAAAGTTCGGGAGGATCGAAGTCCATGAGGCGATTACCCGGAAGTCACGCGAGATCCTGATGCAGACAAAAGATCTTGCGGAGTCACGGGGTTTTTGCGTGCTGCACGGGATCGTCGACTGCCTGTGGGTCCGGGGTACCGGCATTGACGACCTGTGTGCAGAGGTGAACCGGATGACCGGCCTCTTTGTTGAGAGCGAGCATTTTGACTGGATTGTCTTCCTCCCCCTCAACGACGGCGGAGGAGCATACAACCGTTACTACGGCAGGCTGTCCGATGGCAGCATAAAAGTGCGCGGGATTGCCGCACGGAGGCATGATACACCGGAGTATATCCGCGCAATGCAGCAGGAGATGCTCGCACTCATGGCAACCGCCAGGGCACCTGCGGAACTGGGGGAGGTGCGTGACGGGGTGTACCGGGTCTACTGCAACGCGGTCCGCAACCTTCCCTTTGCACCGTTACCGTCACTTGCAATCAGCCGCAGGATCAGCCGCAAAACCTATGCCCACCGGTGTATCGAGGGTGCTGCTGTGCGGGCATACCGGGATGCAGGTGTTGACATCTCCCCGGGCATGAAGATACGGTACGTTGTCCGCGATGCACGCACGTACCGGGTCGATCCTGAATGGACTGCCGAACGGTTTGATCCCTCTTACTACCGGGGGCTTCTTGACAAGGCATGGAAAGAGATATCCTATGCCTTCCGGTGGGATGGAAATGATGTCTGCGGGGAGTGGAAAGCGCAGAAGGTACTGGAATCGCTCCACTCCGCCGGGCGACAGGAAGGATATATGCCGGAACGATGATTGCTCAAAGGGATGAACCGTCACTGCCATTGTCGCTGTGTCAGTGCCACCGCTATGACTATCTGGTATTTACCGGAATATCATGTACCGGAAAATTCCGGAAACGGGGGGACCGTGCAATGAAGATGCGAATAGGCGGAAAGGAAGTTGCACCTGCAGATGATGTGTGGATCGACGTGATAAACCCGGCAACCGGCGAACTCATTGACCGGGTTCCTGCAGGATCGGCCGGTGATGTGGCAGATGCGGTCAGCAGCGCTGCAGAGGCGTTTGACGGGTGGAAGAAGAAAGGAATGCGCGAACGGGGGATGATCCTCTTTCATGCGGCAGAAATAGTGCGGGAACGGCATAAGGACCTGGCACGGCTCCTGACTATGGAACAGGGAAAACCGCTCCGCGAGGCGATCGACGAGGTCCGGGGGTATGCGAATATCCTGGAATTTTATGCCGGGATCTCTGCACAACCGTCCGGGGATGCTGTACGGCTGGGCGCTTCCGGCGATGCCCTTGTTGTACGTGAACCTGTCGGTGTCTGCGGTGCTATCATACCGTGGAATATGCCGGTCCTGATCATGGGTTGGAAGACCGGGCCCGCCCTCCTTGCCGGCAACACCCTTGTCATCAAACCGGCGTCTTCAACTCCCCTCACCAGTCTCACCCTTGCAGCGATCCTTGACGAAGCCGGCCTCCCGCCGGGCGTCCTGAACATGGTCACCGGCAGGGGAGGGGATGTCGGTGAGGCGCTTGTCAGAAATCCCGGGATAAAAAAGATCTCGTTTACCGGAAACTGCACTACGGGTGAGAGGATACGCGAACTCGCCTCATCACACCTCAGGGACCTCACGCTTGAACTGGGAGGTTCCGACCCGATGATCGTCATGGACGATGCCGATATCGACAAGGCGGTCGAAGGTGCGCTGCGGGGACGGTTTTACAATGCCGGGCAGACCTGCACGGCCGTAAAGCGCCTGTATGTCCATGACCGGATTGCAAAGGAGTTCATTGCAAAACTCAAAACCCGGACTGATGCGCTGAATGTCGGGAACGGTCTTGGACCAAAAACAGATATCGGCCCCCTCAACAGCGCAGAGCAGCAGGAGCGAATTGCCCGGGCGGTTGAAAGGACACGAGAGCGCGGGGAGGGGACCGTCCTGACAGGAGGGGGTATTGTGCGGGGGAAGGCCTACGAGACCGGTCATTTCTATCACCCGACCCTGGTCACGGACGTTGCCCCTGACAGTTGTCTTGTCACGGAAGAAATCTTCGGCCCGGTCCTTCCGGTGATGAGCGTCCCGGACCTGAATACCGCAATCGCCTGTGCAAATGCATCCCGATACGGTCTCGGGGCATCGGTCTGGACAAAAAATATCAGCACCGTAAAAAAGGTGTTCGATGAGGTACAGGCCGGTATCATCTGGGTTAACCGTCACCTGACGGTCCCTCCGGAGGTCCCGTTTGGAGGAACCCGGGAGAGCGGGATCGGCCGGGAGAACGGCTATCATGCACTCGACCAGTATTCCCGGACAAAGACTCTTTTCCTCGGCTGGTAACCATACTCTGGAGAGATGGGCAGGGATGTGCATTCACTCCCTGAACATGAAAATTGTGCTCTTGAGAAATTCTGCCAGCAATGCGCTCGGTGGAATTATGCAGGTCATCCCCACACTCACTCGAAGAATGCTGATGCATTCTTCCCGATTTCACCGTCTGATGACTGCTCAATCAGCCCAAAGGGGCAGGCCCCCCTGACCCCGGATTCGATTTTTCAGAGATCCGTATTCGGCCATGCTCTTCGGGGCGAAGGTCGACAGATCCCGAGCACCCGCAGCCCCATCATTATCGAATACTACACGCTTGGGTTTTCTACTGAGCAGAAAATTGCATACACTCTTGATAATTAAAGGGATCCACACCACATACTAAGAACCAGATAGTTCGGTTCGTGATTCATTCCTGCCGGATGAAACACCTAACAGGGCACGACGGACCAATCTCTCAGTTCGGTTTTCCCTGACGTTGTCTCAAGAAAAAAATTAAAACCGTTTTATTACAATCGCACATATCAGCAGGGCCAGAATCGCAATCGTGCCCGGTAGCGGGGATTTCTGAGTGGTTGCAGGCGTTGTTGGGGGCGGGGTGGTGGTTGTCGGTACTGTTGTCGTGGCTGACGGTTCCGGCAATGTGGTGACGACCGGTGTTGCAGCCGGTTTCTCAATGATGTTGAAGTAGGTCGAGCCGGTCACATCAACGGTGATGCCGGTGACCCTGACGATATATTCATCCGGTATGAATGCCGTTGCATCCACATTGAATGACCAGTGGTTGTATCCCCCGTCTCCCTTCACAACCTTAACAATACCGGATGACCCGGAGAATTCACGGCTTTGTGATTTCTCCGTGGGCTTGAAGGAGGATGACGTGATGTCAATCATGAGTTCATCATCGGGTGCGAGATTGGTGGAACCCGAGATCGTGAATTTGTCCCCTACGTAATGATCTCCGATGGGATTGATGAACGCATTGGGCGGGGAGATGTAAAACGAATACTTCGCAAAGATATCATCGATATTCTGGTTGTTGATGGCATTGACCAGCGCCAGCGCGCTGTCGGGGCCCTGCAGGCTTCCCGCGCCGGAGATCGTGAAGATCGCCATACCTTTTCCCCCGCCCAGCTGTTTGTTGATGATCCTGCCGGTCGACGGGTCATAGATGATATCGAACTGGCCGTTCATCATCGGGTGCTGGACAAGGAAGAAGTATTCACCGGACGCCAGGTTCTGCGTATCTGCGGGTCTGAGTTCATATTCATAGGTATCGTCATCGTTCACTGCAACAGTGGTGACCTTGAGATAATTATGGCTGATGATCCAGAGCTGGAGGCCGTTGCGCGGGTGACCGGTTGCGATGCCATGGATAAAGACGGAATCCCCATTGGCAATCGTAACAGGACCTGACGACGCATCATACCTGGCAGCGGTGACAGGCACCGCGGCCAGGGCAAGGGTAAGGAGTATCAGGAAGGCACTACAGATTGTCCGTGATCCCGGTTTTCTCGTCATGGTTCAACCCCATTGGTATATATTGCCGGGTTTTGCGAGAAATACTTGTTGCGTTGATCTCCCTCAGAACACAATCGGGAAGCATTCGTTCATGGAATAATACCCGGAAATCCGGAAACGGGTTGCGGGTATCGGGGGTACCAATATCTTCCAGGACCCGTACAAGGAGAGAATCTATGGAATCTCCATCGCATGGTATGTCAGCGGAGCTTCCATGGATATCCCCGATACCTGGATTTGACAGTTCATTGCGGGCCGGAAAATGAATGCACCGGAAAAACAGGATACGGCCAAGCGTATCGGTAACGGTTTTTAGGAAAATGGTGAGTGGGAGGAGTAAGCCTCCTTCTGTTCTTGCGGCATTCAGCTCTGCGCCAAACCCGGACGGAGACCGGGCGTCCTGTTGTCCTGTTCTGGCTTGCACCCGCAGGGATTCGCCGTTTCATCGTATCCTGTTTGTTGACGCTCAGCGGGTTACTCGCACGAATACCCGTGCTTCTCGCCTTCCGGCTCGACCGCATCATGACTGAAAACAGGCCGTGTCGTTTCTGTTCCATTGCCGTGACTCTCGCCACCCGTACTTGCGTACGGCTGCGTGCCCGGTGGGTGGGGGGACTTTCCTCAGCGACTGTTACATCACCGTCGGCCGCTCTCTCCCTCTCGTACAGTAAATGGATATATGAACAGATAAGTGCAACGCCCGTTTACCGGTCGCAGGTACAGAACCTGAGGGTTCGATAGATTGTTAAGGCCGGGCACGCTAAGACAGTCACAAGCAAGGGGAATTATGCCATGCAGCTCACAGACGACGAGGGTGCCATGGCGGTTCGCTCTGCACGCGCCGCCATCGAACATGCAATAGCACGACGACCGGAATCACCTGCCAGCCTGACGCCGGTCTTCAATGAAAAACGCGGGGTCTTTGTGACGCTCACCAGGAACGGGAACCTTCGCGGGTGTATTGGTTTTCCCTATCCGGTTATGCCGCTTGGCGACGCAATTATTCACGCGGCAAAGGCTGCTGCGCTGGAAGATCCCCGGTTCCCGCCGGTTGTAAAAGACGAGCTTTCCGAGATATCACTCGAGGTGACGATCTTAACGGTTCCGGAACCGATTCCCGGCGACCCTGCCAGGCGTCCGGAAAAGGTCATCATCGGAAAACACGGGCTCATCGTGCGGGGTATGGGGACCAGCGGACTCCTGCTCCCGCAGGTAGCCACCGAGTATGGCTGGGATGCAAAGACGTTCCTCGATCATACCTGCGTGAAGGCGGGACTGTCCGGGAAATGCTGGACCAGCAGGAATATCGAAGTACTCATCTTCGAAGGCCAGATCTTCGCCGAGCACAAAAAATCCGAAAAGGCATAATGGTTTAACCTTATCGCAGCATATAGAAAGCGAACCGGGGATTGCGGTATGGGAATAGCATTCGAAAGTCTTGCCAGCGATATCGCAGGACGGAGCGGGAAACTGACCGTTGGAAAAAAGTCTATAAAAACTCCGGCTCTTCTCCCGGTCATCAACCCCCACCTCCCTCTGGTGACCCCCAATGAGATGCGGGCGATGGGGGTCGGGGCGCTCATCACCAATGCGTATATCTTTTCCCAGAGCAGGCAGTTCCGCGAACGCGCGCTGGATGAAGGCCTGCACAGGGTCCTTGATTATGACGGCATCATCATGACCGATTCCGGTTCGTTCCAGCTTTCGGTGTACGGGGAGGTTTCCATCACCAATACCGAGACCCTTGCATTCCAGAGAGACATCGGCAGCGATATCTGGGTGCCGCTCGATATCCCGACATCACCGGGATCCGACCGGACGACAACGGAACGGGAGCTTGCCATAACCATGCAGCGCCTCAGGGAGGCAAAAGAGGTATTCGGCAGCGATGCCCCTCTTGCCGGCCCGATCCAGGGCGGAATCTTCGACGACCTCCGCGAACGGGCCGGCCGCGATGTGACCGCCCTGGGTTTCTCATTCTGCCCGATCGGTGCAGTCGTACCGCTCATGGAGGCGTACCGGTACCGCGATCTCGTCAGCGTGGTGATGGCTGCGAAGAAGACACTCTCTCCTTCGGCATGCGTCCACCTCTTCGGCGCCGGCCACCCGTCCATGTTCGCCCTTGCCACCGCCATGGGCTGCGATCTGTTTGATTCAGCAGCATACGCGTTGTACGCAAAGGATGGCCGGTACCTTACGGCACACGGCAGCTACCGGATCAACGAGCTCACCGATCTCCCATGTGCCTGTGCGGTCTGCCGTTCACACACGGCAGAAGAACTCCGGTCGGACCCGGACCGCGAGCGTCTCCTCGCGCTCCATAACCTCCATGTCACTCTTGCCGAGATTTCCCGGATCCGGCAGGCCATTGCAGACGGGACGCTGTGGGAGCTCGTCGACGAACGGTGCCGGAGCCACCCGCAGCTCCTGTCTGGGTACCGGTCCCTGCTCGATCGTGCCCCGGAACTTGCACCATACGATGCAGTCTCCAAACGACGGTTCTTTTACCGGGGCGATGAGAGTTGCCGGCGGACGGAAGTCCTCCGGTATCAGGAGAACCTGTCCCGCATCCCCGTTGGGAAGAACGTCCTCGTGGCATTCGATGGCGGCGAGCGGGACGCGTTTGATACCACCCTGTTCTTCAAACCGCCTTTCGGGCCGTATCCCAGGGAACTGAAAGAGACATTCCCGATCGGGCCGTCGGAGATCCCCGAATGGGACGATGCCATGGTCCGCCAGGGATGCCGGGGAGTCCGGGTCCTCATGGGGAGTCATCCCGGGAGCAGGTTCACCGTTGTCTGCGGCCAGCGCTGGGTGCCGGTTGTCCGCGAAATACTGGGAGATATCCGGGTGATCCATGATGCGGATTAATTTCCGGAAACGTGACGGCCTTGCCCGGACGGGGATTCTCGAACCCGGTTCTGCCGGCCCGGTTGCCCTTCCCGCTGTCGTCGATCCTCAGGGATTATTTCCTGATCTTTCCATACGTTCCAATTCCAGCCTCCCGCTCTGTGCCCCGGCGGCACTCGTAGAAAAATTTCCACCACAGGAAGAAGACCAGCCGCTCACCATCCACCCGCAGATCGCAAGCCATGCGAAGAGCGGGGACTGCGTGATGGTTGCCAACTGGCATACCGCGTTCCTGAACCCGCGTAATTATACTGACTGGCTCATCGGCATGAAAGAGAAGAACCCGGGTGACACCCTGTGGTATGCCCCCGCATCCGCGTTACCGGCAAATGCCGCAATTCTCTGTTATTCCGGTTTTGATCTCTTCGATTATACCGCCGTTGACCTGAAGTCTGTGCAGGGCAGGTTCTGCACGCCGGAGGGGGACCTTCCATACGAGGCTCTGTCTCAGGGGATGTGCTCCTGCCCGGGCTGTAAAGCCGGGGATCTCCGGGAGCATAACCGCCATGCACTTCGGCAGGAGATTGCTCTTGTCAGCCATTTTATTGCAACGGGACAGCTCCGCGATCTCGTGGAAGCCCGCTGCCGCTTCGATGCCGCACATGTTGCCATCATGCGTCACCTTGACCGGAACTATGTGTGTATGGAACGGGCACAACCCATTGCACGGGCCGGTGTCATGCGGGCGAACTCCGCAGAGTCGATGCAGCGTGCGGAGGTCCGGCGGTTCGCGGAGCGGGTTGTTGAACGGTACATCCCGCCGAAGACCGATGTTGCTGTGCTCCTCCCCTGCTCTGCAAAAAAGCCCTACTCGCTCTCGCAGAGCCACCGGAAGTTCCAGCAGGCTGTCGGCGGCCGCGCCCATGAGCTTATCGTGACCTCCCCGCTGGGACTGGTTCCCCGTGAACTTGAAACGGTGTATCCGGCCGGGCATTACGACGTTCCGGTCACCGGGTACTGGGATGCCGAAGAATGCACCGTCATAGCCGGCATCCTCTCCCGGTATTTCCGGAAGCACCGGTACCGGCGCATCATTGCCCATCTCGAAGGCGGCGCGTTGCATGTGGCGCAGATGGCGGCTGACGACTGCGGGATCTCCCTTGAATATTCCTGTACCGGACATCCCACCGGCAGCACAGCGCTGAATGCACTCGATTCCGCACTGGCCGGTGAACGCCGGATAAAGGACGACAGGCTTCACGGCATGATCTCGTACCAGTTCAACTGCAGTGTCGATACAAAGGGAATAACCCTCCGGGGACATTTCCCCGAGGTCTTCTACAGCCGGAACAATGTCCAGCTCTTCTCCATTGATACCGGAACGGGGATGCTCCGGCCCACGCTGGACGGGTGGAACCTCATACCGGATGGCTACCGTGTCCATATTGACGACTTCATCCCGGAAGGCGATATCCTCGCACCCGGGGTAGTGTCTGCCGATCCTGCAATCCGTGACGGCGACGAGGTGCAGATCGTGGGTGCGCGTGTCCTCGGGACCGGACGGGCCGCCCTGCCGGCGGACGAGATGAAGCGCTGCCATCGCGGTGTTGCGGTCCGGGTGCGTAAGATAAAGAAGATCTAGGTCCAACCGATAGGGTACATTGCAAATTACCCATGGAGTGAAAAGGTTGTTCCGCGGCAGAGAAGCAGAACCGGCGGGGTGGACATAGTGAGTTCCCCCGGCACAGTACAGGAAACACAGAAGACTGCGCAGCCCGTGGTTATTGCTGTCCCGAGAGAATCCGCACCCGGAGAACAGCGCGTGGCTATCGTCCCTGACATCGTCCAGAAGATAGTGAAGGCCGGCCACGAGGTCAGGATCGAACACGATGCAGGAGCGGCTGCATACTATCCCGATGATCTCTATGCTGCTGCCGGTGCGAAGATCGTTGCCGGCAGGGCAGAACTGCTGAACGGAGCCCGGATCGTCCTGCGCGTCCAGCCCCCCACGGTTGCCGATATCGATCAGCTTGCCGAACAGACTGTCGTGATCGGTTTCATGAACCCGACCGGAAACCTTGCGGCGATTGCACGGATGCGCGACCGGAAAATTACGGCGTTCTCCCTTGAACTTGTCCCCCGGATCACCCGTGCCCAGAGCATGGACGCGCTCAGTTCCCAGGCAACCGCTGGCGGATATGTTGCTGCCATCCTCGGTGCCGAAAACTGCCCGAAGTTCCTGCCAATGCTGACAACCGCCGCAGGAACGATACGCCCGGCAACAGCCCTTATCCTTGGTGCCGGAGTAGCCGGGCTGATGGCAATCGCAACGGCCAGGCGGCTCGGGGCCATTGTCGAGGCCTACGATGTCCGGCGCGCTGCGGGCGAGCAGGTCCGGAGCCTCGGGGCAAAATTTCTCGAGCTCGAGATCAATGCCGAAGGCCAGGGCGGATATGCCCGCGAACTCACTGCCGAAGAGAAGGTAAAGGAACAGGAGATGGTCTCGGCTGCGGTTGCGCGGGCGGACATCATCATCACGACTGCGGCAATCCCCGGCCGGAAAGCACCCGTCCTCATTACGAAGGAGACCGTTGCACGGATGCGGCCGGGTGCCGTCATCATCGACATGGCTGCAGAAACGGGCGGAAACTGCGAACTGACGCAGGCAGGAAAGACCATCCGCGAGCACGGCGTCATGATCATCGGGCCGCAGAACCTGCCGGCCAGGATTCCGTTTCATTCCAGCCAGATGTACGCCAGGAACCTCCACGCGTTCCTTTCACTCCTCATCAGCAAGGACGGATCGCTTATCGGTGAATTCGGTGATGAGATCCTTGCAGCAAGCCTGCTGGTCCACAACGGAGAGGTCCGGTACGGGCCGGCACGCGATCTCCTGAAAGGAGGAAACCCATGACAGAACTTCCCATGATCTGGATCTCGATCTATATTGTCATGCTTGCGGCATTCACCGGCTACGTCCTTATCAGCAGGGTACCTTCCATCCTCCACACGCCCCTGATGAGCGGTTCGAACTTCATCCACGGTATCGTGCTGGTCGGCGCAATGGTGGCCCTCGGTCTTGCAGCAACCCCGCTCGAACAGGCAATCGGGTTTGTTGCAGTTGTCCTCGGTGCAGCGAACGTAACCGGCGGTTACGTTGTCACGGAGCGAATCCTCCAGATGTTTGACAAGAGCGGGAAGAAACCCAAAAAGGAGGCATAAGATGGCCGAATTCTCATGGCTTATCGACCCGGTCTATATTGTGACGATCTTCTTCTTCATTGTCGGGATGCAGCGGATGAGCCATCCCCTCACGGCCCGGAGCGGGATTGTCTGGGCAGGCGCGGCAATGCTGATCGCGACCCTTGTGACGTTCATCACTCCTGACCTCACGAATCTTGCCCTGATCGCCATCGCTATTGTCATCGGAGGAGGTTTCGGCTATATTGCAGCAAAACGCGTTGCAATGACCGATATGCCCCAGATGATCGCCCTCTATAACGGCATGGGCGGCGGCGCTGCCGCAGGGATCTCGGCAGCGGCGCTTCTGGGTACGCCGTCACCGGCTACGGCTGCTGTTGCCGTTGTAGGGGGACTCATCGGTGCGGTCTCGTTCTCGGGCAGCATCATCGCGTTCATGAAACTCCAGGGCTGGATGCGGCCCCGGCCCATCACGTTCCCAGGCCAGCAGGTCGTGAACATGGCGGTTCTCGCTCTTGCGCTTGTCTCCGGAATACTTATCATCCTGCAGCCGGCCTGGGTCCCGCTCTCCGTCTCGCTGTATCTCCCGTTGTTCTTCGTACTCTCGCTGGGATTCGGTATCCTCATGACCCTCCCCATCGGTGGTGCCGATATGCCGGTCGTCATATCGATGTACAACGCGTTCACCGGGCTTGCGGTTGCCCTTGATGGTTTCTCCTTTGCTACACCGAACTATGCTATGGTCATAGCGGGTATCATTGTCGGCGCAGCAGGTTCGCTCCTGACCCTCCAGATGGCAAAGGCAATGAACCGTTCGATCCCGAATGTCCTGTTTGGCGCGTTCGGCGCAACCGAAGAGGACAATGCCCGGATCAAGGGCAGCATGAAACCTGTCGAGCCCGACGACGTTGCTGTCATGCTGGCATATGCGGACTCGGTTATCATCGCCCCGGGGTACGGGATGGCGGTTGCCCAGGCCCAGCAGAAGGTCAAGGAACTCACCGATCTTCTCGAAAGCAAAAATATCCAGGTAAAATTCGCTATCCATCCTGTTGCAGGACGGATGCCCGGGCACATGAACGTCCTCCTTGCCGAGGCCGGCGTCTCGTACGACAAACTTTTCGACCGCGACGAGATAAACCCGGAATTTTCGGGAACGGATGTCGTTCTTGTCATCGGGGCCAACGATACGGTCAACCCGGCTGCCCACCGGCAGGGAAGCCCGCTCTTCGGAATGCCAATCCTTGATGTGGAACAGGCAAAGAACGTTATCGTCCTCAAGCGGGGCCAGGGCAGGGGATTTGCCGGAATCGAGAACGACCTGTTCTACCGTGACAATACGCGGATGCTCTATGGCGATGCGCAGGAAACCGTCGCAAAGCTTGTCCAGGCTGTCAAGAAGTTCTGAAAAGACCTCTGCCAGACAACAAATCAAAAATCTTTTTTACAGATATACCGATTTGTTCTCATGAGAAAAATAATTCCTGTGTGCATATTAGGACTCATGGTACTATCGGCTGGATGTACCTCCTATTTCTCCAACCTTACCGCAGCCAAAAAAAATCTCCAGCTGAACGAGTATGCTGTTTTTGAAAAAGAGGGGAATAAATTCACGGCCGAAATAACTGATATCAAAGGTGTTTCTTCAGGAACCCGCCTGAATCAGGTTGATATCACGATTCGGGTCAGGGGTGCCGGAAATAAACCGGTCTCTCTTGTAGCCTACCCGAGCCTTTCAGATCCTTCCGGAGAAGTATACTGGGGAAAGAACATCTTCATCGGCATGGTAAGTCCCGGCGGAGAATTTTCGGGAAAAAGTACCATCCCCATACCGACTGATGAGGCATTCAGTTCACTGAAGAAGGGCGCGAGACTGAATCTCCGGTTCCAGGATACGAAACTCATTCCCTATGAAGGGACGTGGGAAATCGATATCACGAAGATCTGATTTTTTTTTTCCATCAGATCCTGAAAAAAACCCGGATTTCCTTTTCCTGCAGTATCCACCAGGTCCCTCCGGATTTGGAGGACGTTAAAGAACCTGCGGATTCATCTTGTGTTTCGGGCTGATGACTCTCAAATATCGAAGAGCCTGCGGCTCATTCCTGTTTCGGGTGTCTGAAGACACCCTTACCATACCAAAACGATAAAGAACCTCATTATCGTAATCAATGGTGATCGTATGCCGTTCTGCACATCCTGTGGAAAAGAGGTTGAACCCGGGAAAAAGTTCTGTGAATACTGCGGAGCACCTGTTGAACAAACCCCTGCTGTTCCCCCGACGTATGCCGGACCGGTCCCTCCTGCTGCATCCCCCCCGTTCCAGGCGGCACCACCGCCACCCGCAGGAAAATCCGGGCATGGTATGCTCATTGCGGGCATCATCGTTCTCCTTGTTATTATCGCGGTGGTCTATTTTGTCGGACTTCCGCTGATAAGCGGGACACAGGGTACCGGCCAAGTGCAAAAACAACAATCCTTGGTCCAGACACCGTTTCAGACACAACCGCCGGCACAATACAATCCGGTGTATACTTCTCTTCCTGTTCCTGCAGACACTCCTTCCGCCAGTCACACGTACGAAGAAAAATACACGGAAACCTATAAGCAGGTCTATGCAATCAACCAGGAGTTCAATGGCCAGAAAGCTATCTTTTCCCAGGACCTGACATCCCCACCCCTGTATATCAAATTCAATATCACTCCACAGACCGAGATACGGGAGAAGGTCAACGATGTGGGGAACATGATCACAACGTCGTACATCAGCCCGAATTCATGGTTCAAAGTCAGCGTGTACGATGCCGGTAATGGAGGACTTGTCGAGCAGCAGGGATTCCAGAAAGGATTTGGTTCGGAAACCCGCCAGGAATTCATGGTGAGGGCCCCGGGTTCGTATCGTGTTGAGATGTCGGGCAATGCGGTTGTTGCAGATGTCCGGATTCTTACCGGAAAATAACCTGCCTGCTTCATTCCCCCGGATATACTGCTTTTTTTCAGACCGTGAATGGGACACCGGAGACAGGCAGTTCCGTCGTTCACTCTGCCCGGACCCGCTCGATCACGAGCTGCCGGCCGAAGGTCTTTAAAAACTCCTTCTTCTCTGCTTCGACACCCCAGATCTCGAGCTGGCAGTCCCCCCGTGCAATCACGTCGAGATGGACTGTCTCTTTGTCCGCATGACTGAATCTGACATGCTGGATCAGCGCGGTATGGCTCCTGTCAAGGCTTTCGCCAAGCCGGACAAACGTGCTCAGGATCCTCAGGACCTCCCGCTCGCGGGGTTCGAGATCCATGATCTCCGGGTCCTTCTTCCTTGGAGCACGTTTGCGGTGGAAACGGGCAATGTTGGCCATGAAGGTTATCTCCCGCTCATCAAAGCCCAGGAGTTCGGAATTTTTTATGATATAATAGGAATGGGCATGATGGTTCGTGTACGAGATGAATGACCCGATATCATGGAGGAATGTCGCGTACTCGACCAGTTCACGTTCATTGTCGCCGATATCGTGAAGACCCAGATCTTTTGCCGAATCGAAGAGCTCAAGCACAAGGGTGGTGACGGTCCGGGCATGGGCTTCGTTGATACCGCAGGATCTCCCCAGCTGAAGGACACTGCGCTCGCGTGGCGAGAGCTCCCCCAGCAGGGGAAAATCATCGATTCTCGAGAGATAATCGATCAAAAGCCCGTCCTGGAGGCTGCGGCCGGTGACCGTGATCGTATCGAGCCCGGTCTCTTTCATGAACGCTTCCAGTATCGCCGCACCGGCTATAATAATATCCGCCCTCTCCGGATTCATGCCGGGGACTTTCTTCCGCTGGTCAAGGGGAAGACTGCACAGCATCGCGATGACTTTCTGCAGGTCCTTCAGTGAAAGAATTTCCTCATCGCTCCCGCCATCGGCATTCCGGGTCTTTGCTGCTATCTCCGCAAGGTTCGTAATCGTGCCGGAACTGCCGATTCCCATAGCCGGTTGAAGCATTCGGACTTTTTTTACGCCATGGATAATTGCATCCCTGATATGGTGCTGGAGCCGCCGGTACTGGTCGGGACTGACCGGCCCTGTGTCATCCCGGGGGAGGTACAGGTTCGAGAGCCTGATAGCGCCGAGCCTGAAGCTGTTGAGGTACTGGTACGTCCGATCATTCCCGACCGCGATCTCGGTACTGCCGCCCCCGATATCGATAAAGAATGCCTGCCGTTCCTCCAGATGGAACCCGCTCGCGACACCAAGATAGATGAGCCGGGCCTCCTCCTGGCCGGAGATGACGCGGACATCGATCTGCGCCTCCTGCCGCAGCAGGTGAAGGATCGTTGTCTGGTTTGAGGCCTCCCTCATGGCAGAAGTCGCGACTGCGACAAACTCCTCGGTCGAGAATGTGCGCGAGAGCCCGGCAAATGTCCTGCACACCGTGACGAGCCGCTGGATGGCTTCCTCCCTGATCTCGTCGTCCTCAAACTCCCCTTCGCCAAGCCGCACCTGCTGTTTCTGCCGGGTCAGGATCGAGTACGAATGATTCGGGTTGAGCCGCACGACAAGGAGGCGGACGGAGTTTGTACCGATATCGATGAACGAGACGACCCTCCCGCTCTGGCCGATCTTCCGCCGTTTCATCGCACCACCGGCCGACTGTGGAACACCCGTGCAAAGAGATCTCCCTTGAGGCGGGCACGCTCCTTTTCTGCGGCAAGGTCACCAGCCCCTTCAACATCGATGAATACCTTGTCAGACACCAGCGTACAACGGATCGAACGGACTGCTCCGGAATGCATAAAATCGAGGCCGTCGGCAACCCGGAGCAATGCCGCAAGCGCGAGAGCCCGTTCCCGGTTCTCCGTTGTCAGCAGAGAGAAGAACGGAAGCGAGTCAGGGTCTGCCTGGCCGCGGTGGCAGGCGATAGCCAGACTGATGATAGCCCGTTCCTGGAGATCATACGGCAGGGTTTCATCGGTGAATACAATGAGCGCCCCGCGCCCGCTGTGGCCGTCTTTTCCGCCGGACCAGCCGGTATCATGGAGAAGCCCGGCAACCTCCAGCAGTGAACGGTCCCGGGATCCAAGACCATGCAATGACACGAGAGAATCAAAGAGTACGTGGGCAAGACGGGTCACGTGCCGGCTGTGTTCGGCAACATCGGGTACCTGGCCGGCAAGGGCTTTGACAGCATCCGGTATCCCGTCACTCTCCGGACGCGGAGGCGGGAGGAAAAGAGTACGGCGCCCGGTGTCAAGCGTCCGCAGGAGATCTGCCCAGAGGCCTGCACGGGAAAGCGATTCCCAGAACCGGACAAACCTCCGGTACATCTGCATCCGCGCTCCCTCGCGCTGCCGCAGGAATGTCCGGAGGCTGGCAAGCGTGGCCGGATCGGGTCGTTCGGAGCTGCGCGAACTTCGCAGGAGGGTGCGTTCGCGGAGAAGGATCTGGGAAACGTGGTCGATCCAGACATCGCAGTCATGGATATCTCCGAGCATTTCCTGGATCTTCTTGACCCGCACAAGCGGTTTTCTCAGACCGTTCCTGTACAGGGTACCATAGATCTCCATGGTATACCGGAGTTTTTTTGCCGCGATCCGGGTGGCATGGTGCTCGGCAACCGCTTCGGGGTGATGTATCCAGGGTTCATAATGCAGGAGGCGGGACAGCCTCCTGCTGATGCGGTATGCGGCAATGGCAGGAAGACCGTGCAGGGGAGGACGTCTCCGTGCAGCGCGGAGATCCAGGACCTGCCGGGAGAACTCCGTCTGCATTGCACCGGTTATACCGCTCTTCTCAAGCCCCCCGAGAGATACCAGCACCCGGTCCTGGATGCGCGAGCGTTTTTTCTGCAATTCTGCCAGGAGGTACCGGATCGCAGGAGATTCCGGCGGTTCAACTGCAGCATTCCGCAACCCCTGCCGCAGTTTTCCGGATCTGTCCTTCTTCTGGTGTTTCTGGAGGAACGCAATCTGGACATCGGTATCGCGTGCTTCCCCCAGCGCACGGGTGATTTTTGAGAGTTGCCGCATCCAGGCACGGTACTCTTTCTCCGGAAAACAGGGCTCGAAGAGCGGCAGCGCGGCCCGGAGCCTGCGGGAGGCCACACGCATGCGGTGGATATATTCAATGTCCTTTCCATCCTTCACGCCCGGGATCTCTCTGGTGAATGCTTCGAGAAGGGATGGAAGTTTCTGCATCCCGTACCAGCACCTGCCGGAACGGGAGACGGAATAATTACCGGGTGGGATCATACAGGGTGCCCCGGTGTTCGACAAACCATGTCTGGGCATTGAGGGGTTTTTCGTCAGATCCCGGCTGCCGGCGGGTATAAGTCCCGTCCGGCTGCATGGTCCGGACCTTGACGTTATCCCCGAGCTGGACGGGGAGAATCCGGGATTTGATGGCATCCCGGATAACCGGGGTCTCGACCGGGTACAGAACCTCGACCCTCCGGTCGAGGTTCCGGGGCATCAGGTCCGCGCTGCCGAGGAAGACTTCCTCGTTTCCGCCGTTCCGGAAATAATAGATCCGTGCATGCTCGAGAAACCTGCCGACAATGGCAGTAACCCTGATGGTATCGCTGATGCCGGGAATCCCCGGCCGCAGGCAGCAGATCCCCCTGACCTGCAGGTCGATCCTGACGCCGGCCTGTGAAGCGCGGTACAGCGCCTCGATGCAGATCGGGTCGACAAGGGCGTTCATCTTGAAGACGAGGTGCCCGTCGCCATGTTCCCGATGATGGCTGATCTCCCGGTCGATCCGGTCGATGATGCCCTTCCGGAGCGTGACAGGTGCAACGAGCAGTTTCCGGTACTGCTCGATCCGGGCATACCCGGTCAGGAAGTTGAACAGGTTTGCGACATCGTCGCCGATCGCCCGATCCGCGGTGAGCATCCCGAAGTCGGTATAGATGCGGCTTGTTGTTGCATTGTAATTTCCGGTGCCGAGGTGGACGTACCGCCGGATCCCGTCCTTTTCCCTCCGGACCACCATGCAGAGCTTGGCATGGACCTTAAGCCCGACCACGCCGTAGACAACATGGACACCGAGATGTTCGAGTGCCCGTGCCCAGCCGATATTGTTCTCCTCATCGAACCGGGCTTTCAGTTCGATCAGTGCGGCAACCGCTTTCCCGTTCTCGCGGGCTTCCATAAGGGCATTAACAACCGGAGAATTGGAGCCGACACGGTAGAGCGTGATCTTGATCCCCAGCACATCCGGATCGCGGGCAGCCTGCTGGAGGAAATTCACAACAGGTGTGAAACTGTCGTACGGGTGGTAAAGGAGAATGTCGTGGTCGCGGATTGCGGCAAAGATATCCTTTCCTTCCCCGAGCTCGGCTGCAACCGACGGGGCAAAGGGTATGTCCTTGAGATCCGGGCGGTCCAGCGACATGAGCTGCATGAGATCCGCCATGCCTACCGGGTGACCGATCCGGTAGATCATATCGGACGGCACTCCCAGTTTCTTCTCGAGCATGTGGCAGATGTTGTCGTGCATGCCGCATTCCATCTCGATACGGACCGGTTTTCCCCGGGCGCGCTGCTCCATGATCTCCTCGACCGTTGTCAGCAGATCAGAAGCTTCATCCACTTCGATCTCAAGGTCGGCATCGCGGGTAATCCGGAACGGGAACGATGCGATCACTTCCATGCCCGGGAAGAGCATGTCGAGATGGGCGGCGATGATCTCCTCAAGATAGATCAGGTGGACGTCCGCGTCCTTTCCTGTCCCGGCCGTGCCAGGGCCGGGTATGCGTACCAGCCGGGAGAAGAGGTTTGTCGGCACTTTTACGCGGGCGAAGTATTCCTTTTTTGCCGGATCGCGGATGACGATTGCGAGGTTGAGGGAGAGGTTTGAGATGAACGGAAACGGGTGCGAACTGTCGAAGGCGAGCGGGGTCAGGACAGGAAACACTTCGTTGACAAAGAAGGTGTGCATTGCGTCCTTCTGGGCATTCGTGAGGCCGCTGTACATGTGGATATGGATCCCCGCTTCATCAAGCCGGGGCAGGATTTCGTCGTGCCAGACCCTGTACTGCGTCTCAAGCTCGGGGATGAGCATTTTCCGGATGCCATCCAGCTGCTGCGACGGGGTCATGCCGTCAGGCGGCGATTTCAGGACGCCTTTTGCGAGCTGTCGCTGGAGGCCCGAGACCCGGATCATGAAGAACTCGTCGAGATTGTTGGCAAAGATCGCAAGGAACTTCACGCGTTCCAGCAGCGGGTGGGTCTCGTCGCGAGCCTCATCGAGGACGTGGCGGTTGAACCGGATCCAGCTCAGTTCGCGGTTTATGAAAAGGGAGGACTTGTCCATGATCGCCTGCTGTGAATCCATGCCGTTTCTCCATGCCTGTCATGCCATGACGCCCATCCGCGTCGGGGACACTTACAGAGATTGCCGTATGGTAAAATATATTCTTCTTTCTGTACAAGGGAGAGATACGGCGATCCGGTGGCTGCCGTGTCCGGACTATTGAGACTCTAGAGTCATCACCCATTGAAATTATGGTACCGGTAGCAGTTGTCGATGAGTTCCTGTTTGTTCCGCTCGGTCGGCCGGGTTGCCGGGCGGAGATATCCGATCTGCGGAGTCTGCCGGGCCGGGCACCAGGGGCAGAGGGCCGCGTCGACATCGCCCTCCCTGTCCCGCACCGGGCAGTAATATATGCCGTTCGTGAACTCGACCTCGTCCCCGCCGGGAAAGGGTGTGCCCGGCGGGTGCCCGGGCTCGTCCAGCACCAGCATGCAGTACCCGGCAAGGAGGTACTTCAGGAACCTGAGTGCGGGGGCATCCGCTTCGCCTTCACCGGAACACTGCCGCCCGACCATATCCCAGTAATTCTTCTGGTCCTCCGACAGGGGCTGGTGAAGCGTTTTCAATATTCCCTGCTGATCATCGAGCCGTATCCTTTGGAAAGTACCAAGAAGGTGCTCGGTGATCCTTGCTGACAACCTGTCCCGGTATTCCGCCGGAAGGTCCAGGACTTTTGTATCGAAGTTGCGCTTCATCTGCTGGATCTCTTTGGGGGAATGTGCAAGAACAATCCGTGCAATACCCATGCCGAGTTCGCCCCGTGTTTTCGCTGCTTTCAGCTCGCTGCACTGCCGGCTGATGGGGTCTGCAGTGTCAAGAGAACGGGCGGGTTCGGATTTTCTGAAGAGTGGCATGGGGTTCACAGGTACGTTGCCGGTTAGTGGGAATTGCCGGGATATAGGGTCTGTGGTGGGGGCAGGGGGATTGCCAGCTGGATACTGTGGAGATACCCCCCCCTACCCGCCGCACACGTGATAGGGGGGGTCACCCCCTTCCGGAAAAAAAGTTGGCAGGGGGGTCTGGCGGAGAGCCCCCTACCCATAACCGCGTAGATAGGGCCGGAGGACAGGTGTCGGTACGGGTTTTCGTGTGGGATTACTGGCGTGAGTCGTGAAAAAGGCATGCTACCCAGGATTGAGTAGGGGCGTCGGAATGGGCTGAAGATGTGGGGGGGTCTCCCAAAGTTTAACAAAATCGTCAGGGGGGCCGGATCGATTTTCGTTTTTGGCTCTATAGAATTCCATTTCTACAACGCTCTCATTGGAATTGCGATAGTGACCCCCTTTCTCCTCCGGATGGGGAAGCAGCCCGAGGGGGCAAGCCCCTTTGACACCATTTTCGACAATTTTTTGTGGGCCTGGATAAAACTATACTTCACGGCGCGAATGTCGACAGCCCCCGAGCGCCCGTGGCTCTATCGTAATCAGATGCTATCAGGGAAGTTTTCTACAGAGCCTTGTTTGTAAGTGAGGGGATTGAGGCATCCAGTCAGGGATATACGGGCCGGCACGAAATTGCGTTTTTTCACCTAGTATCGGGAAAAACCTGATCGCATCCGTTGGTGCTGCGTTCGTGTCAAAATTCTTGTATCGATCTTGGAACTGACAGTTAATTACTCTTCTTTTTCAGCGTGGTGCACGATTCTTTTTTATATTCTCCTCTCCCACGGTTATCCATGGTGAATACCATGAGTGAGTGTTTTATTCGCCGATAACCTGCGCTTTTTGGACACGACATTACGGGACGGGGAACAGACTCCCGGCGTCTCGCTGAAACCTGAACAGAAATTTGAAATCGCTTCGCGCCTCTCGGACATTGGTGTCGATGTTATCGAGGCCGGTTCTGCAGCTGCATCGGACGGCGAGCGTGAAGCAATCCGCCGGATTGCCGATGCCGGACTCTCCGCAGAGATCTGCACGTTCGTCCGGGCGCTCCGCACAGACATCGATTATGCAGCGGACTGCAACGCGGACTCGATCCACCTCGTCATTCCTGTCAGTGATCTTCACATAGCAAAGAAGATGCGCAAGACCCGCGACGAGGTCGTCGCGATGGCCATGGATGCCGTGGAGTATGCAAAGGAGAGGGGGCTCATCGTCGAGTTGTCCGGCGAGGATGCATCGCGGGCCGACCAGAAGTTCCTTCACACGATCTTCTCGCAGGGCGTTGAGCACGGTGCAGACCGGCTCTGCTTCTGCGATACGGTCGGGCTCCTGACCCCGGAGAAAGCTGCGGAGTATATCCCCCCGCTTGCGAAGATTGCACCGCTCTCCATCCACTGCCACGACGACCTCGGTTTTGCGGTGACCAACACCATGGCTGCCTTAAAAGCCGGCGCCTCCTGTGCCCATGTGACCGTCAACGGTCTTGGGGAACGGGCCGGTAACACGCCATTCGAGGAAGTGGTGATGGGGCTCGAAGTCCTGTACGGGTACCATACGCGGATTCGCAAGGAACTTCTCTACCCCCTCTCGAGTCTTGTCTCCCGGCACACGGGCGTCCCGCTTGCCGTGAACAAAGCGATCGTTGGCGAGATGGCGTTCACGCACGAGAGCGGCATCCATGCACACGGCGTGATCCGCGAGCCGTCAACGTACGAGTCGGTCAAGCCGGAGATGGTTGGACGCAAGCGGCGTATCGTCCTCGGGAAGCACTCCGGCTCAGCATCGGTCGAAGCGGCCCTCCATGAAATGAATTACAAGGCCGACGACCGGCAGCTGAAGGAGATCGTCAAGAGAGTCAAGCAGCTTGGCGACGAGGGTAAGCGGGTAACCGACGCCGACCTGATGGCCGTTGCCGACGCCGTACTCGCCATCGAGTGCAAGCCGATCATCAGGATGCGGCAGTTCACCGCAGTCTCCGGCAGCAACATGATTCCGACCGCATCGGTCACCCTGCTCGTAAACGACGTCGAAATGACCGGTGCAGCAACCGGTGACGGGCCGGTGGATGCTGCCATGGAGGTGCTCCGCAAGTGCGTTGGGGACGTTGCAGATATCCGGCTCGAAGAGTACCATGTCGATGCAATCTCCGGCGGTACCGACGCGCTTGTCGAGGTTACAGTAAGATTAAGTAAAGACGGGAAGATAATTACTTCACGCGGCGCGCGCACCGACATCATCATGGCAAGTGTCGAGGCGATGATCGCCGGCATGAACAGACTACTGAGGGACAGAACATGAAAACCGGGGCAAAAATCCTCGTCGAATCGCTCCAGCGCGAAGGTACCGACATTATCTTCGGATACCCGGGCGGAGTGGTGCTGCCGATCTACGATGAACTCTACGACTCGTCACTTCGGCACATCCTTGTACGGCACGAACAGGCTGCAGCGCATGCCGCGGACGGGTATGCGAGGGCAAGCGGTCGTGTAGGCGTATGCCTCGCCACGTCGGGCCCCGGTGCATGTAACCTTGTTACCGGCATCGCAACGGCCTACATGGACTCGATTCCCATCGTCGCCCTTACCGGGCAGGTGCCGACAAACCTGCTGGGGAACGATGCCTTCCAGGAATCGGACATCACCGGCATCACGATGCCGGTCACCAAGCACAACTACCTGGTAAAGAATACCGCGGATCTCAGCCGTGTTGTCCAGGAGGCGTTCTACATCGCAGGTACCGGCAGGCCGGGCCCGGTGCTGATCGACATTCCCAAGGACGTCAGTACCACGAGCGTGAAGGATGCGCCCCTTCCCGAGAAAGTCGTGCTCCGGGGGTACAACCCGACCTACCACGGCCACAAGAAACAGATCGAGAAGGCACTCCATCTTATAGCGGCAGCGGAACGGCCGGTCATCTATGCCGGCGGGGGCGTTATCGCCTCGAATGCTTCTGCGGAACTGATGAGTGTTGCGACCCAGCTTGGGATTCCCATCACCACGACCCTGATGGGGATCGGGGCAGTCCCGGGCGACCACCCGCTCAATCTCGGCATGCTCGGCATGCACGGTACGGAATACGCCAACTTCGCCATCACCGAATGCGATCTGCTCTTTGCAATCGGTGTCCGGTTCGATGACCGGGTCACCGGTAAAACGGAGACGTTCGCTGCCAACGCGAAGATCATCCACATCGATGTCGACCCGGCCGAGATCGGCAAGAACAAGCGGGTCGATGTCCCGATTGTCGGGGACGTGAAAGCAGTGCTCACTGACATGCTCGGGCTTCTCAAGAAGAGCAGCGGCCACGATGCATGGATAAAGAAGATAAAGCACTGGAAACAGCACCACCCGCTCAAGTGCCCGTCAAACGGTGCCCTGCACCCCCAGTATATCATCCGCCAGCTGAGCGAGCTTGTGCAGGGCAACGCTGTCATCGTCTCTGAGGTTGGCCAGAACCAGATGTGGACGGCCCAGCATTTCTGCTTCCGGCATCCCCGCACCTGGATAACGAGCGGGGGTCTTGGTACGATGGGCTACGGCCTGCCGGCCGCGATGGGGGCGCATTTCGCCCGCCCGGACGTACCGGTCTTCGATATCGCAGGCGACGGGAGTATCCAGATGAACATCCAGGAGTTCGGCACCATCGCAGCGAACAACATCCCGGTCAAGGTCGCGATCCTCAACAACCGCTACCTTGGCATGGTGCGCCAGTGGCAGGAGCTCTTCTACGACCGCCGGTACTCGTTCACCGAGCTTCCGCCGGTTGATTTCGTGAAGATCGCAAACGCCTACGGCATCGAAGGGGTGCGGGTTGAATCGCCGGACGAGGTTGTTCCCGCACTGAAAACATCGCTGGAATGCAACGGGCCGTTCGTCATGGACTTCCGGATCGAGCGGGAAGAGAACGTTTTCCCGATGGTCCCGGCCGGTGCTGCAATCAACGAGATGATAGGGGGGCATCCGCGCACATGAAGCCACACACGCTCTCCATCCTCGTTGAGAACAAGGCCGGCGTACTCTCGCGGGTCACCGGCCTCTTCTCCCGCCGCGGGTTCAATATCGAGAGCCTCGCGGTCGGCCCATGTGAAGAGCCGGGAATGAGCCGGATAACGATTGTCGCCATCGGCGATGACAACAAGGTCGAGCAGATCATGAAACAGCTGAACAAGCTGATCGACGTCATCAAGGTCTCCGACCTGACCGATAACCCGCGGGTCGAGCGCGAGCTTGCGCTGATCAAGGTAACAGCAGAACTCGGGACATCCCGGGCCGAGATCATGCAGATCGCCGAGATCTTCCGGGCGCAGATCGTTGATGTCAGCCCCAAGTCGCTCATCCTGCAGGTCATCGGCGACACCGACAAGATCGAGGCCATGGTGACGCTCCTCCGGCAGTACGGCGTCAAGGAGTTCGTCCGCACTGGCACGATCGGCATCCTGCGCGGCATGAAGCCGGGTACTGGCGGGAAATAATTCCATTTTTTCCTTTTTCAAATTATTCCGGCTGATTGCTGCCATTGATATGAGGGGCTTTTCCAGTTTTTTAAACGGATGCCCTGGAGAAGCGGATATGAACGATTGTTTACACCAGACTGTAATTGAATACTGATGGGAGCTGATGCCCCCATACCCCCGTTGCGATATCTGCCGCCGCCCCCGCGGGGGCGCTCCAGCGGCGGCCTTCAGTTCCTGTTTCCCGGACCTGCTCTCGCTCCGCCGTGCCGCGGAGCGGCCCTGATGAGGGGAGCCCTCTCGAATATTCTTCATGAATCCTTATAAGGAAGCTATCGCCACCAGCTAATGCACGGGAAGAAGTTGATTCTTCTTGATCAAAAAAAGTAAATAAAAACCGAGAATTATCCGGAAAAAATCTCCGGAAAATTTATCAGATGCGATAGTATTTCCCGTCTTACATCTTCGACTGGTCCCGGGGCTTTGCCGTGCCGTGTGCTGAAAGCCCTTTCATGCCAAGGCCGAGCATCGGGTCGCGTTTTTTCTGCTTTGGCGAATCGGCGGGGGCCGTTTCCGGGGCTTTTGCAAGGAAACAATCGACCGGGTCCCGGCTGCCGGGGCAGGTCCGCTCCCTGAACTCGCTGCACTCTTCGCAGGTGGGTACATGGGATGGCAGGATGGAGGGGAAATGGTTCTTCCAGAGCCTTGCATCAATCTTTCCCGTTTCAAGAAAACGCCGGATATGCCGCGCCGTATATTTCATGCCGGCAGATATGGGGAGTAACGGAATAAAGGGTTTATGCCGTATGTGGATCGTTCGTTTCCTGCCGATTCCCTGATAATTATACCTGCACCAGTATTATTCAGCAGGGCACCACCGGGGCAACAGAATCGATATTTTTTATAAGCCCAGCCCCGTATCATAATATGTCATGCTATATCATAGCATAGAGGAGATCCCATGAACTATCGTGTTCTCATAATCGCGGCCCTCATTATCGCGGCCGCTCTCATTGCCGGATGTTCCCAGTCGCAACCGGCACAACAGCAGCCTTCAGGCACCGCAGCACCGGGTGCGGCATCTTCCGGTGTTATCAAGATCGGTGTGATTGCATCACTGACCGGCCCCGCGAGCAATGTCGGCACCAACATGTGGAATTCTGCACAGGTTGCAGCTGAAAAGATCAATGGAGACGGTGGCGTGACCATGAAAGACGGGTCGAAGGCCCGGATTCAGCTCATTGTCGGTGACGATGAATCGACTGCAACGGGCGGCAACAAGGCCGCAACCAAGCTGATCACCGATGATAAGGTCGACATCCTTGTCGGGGGCTACTCGAGCGCTGTCACATCTGCATACGAGCAGGTTATTGCCGACAACAAAATCCCGTTTGTCGTGACCGGCGCATCGAGCCCGATCATCACCCACCGGACGGACGGTATCGACACGAGTTATGTCTTCCACCACTGTCCGACGACCGATACCTATGGTGAGTATACAACAAAATTCATCGACCAGGTCATCCGTCCCGCGGTGAACAAGAAACTCGGCGCTGCCGAGAGCCGGCCGTTCCGGCTTGCCCTGCTCTACCAGGATACGGCGTTCGGCAAGGGTGTGCAGACCGCGGTCAATAACACGATCACGAAGAACAAACTGAATATCCAGCTTGTCTCCCAGCAGAGTTACAAGATGGGCGACACCGACTTCCGCACCCAGCTGACGGCCATCAAGGCAGCAAACCCCGACGCGGTTTACCTCGGGGCCTTCCCGAACGAGGGCGCCCCGGCCATCACACAGGCACGCAGGGATATCGGTCTCAACACAATCTTCCTCAATGTCGAGAACAATGACAATGCCCAGTTCTACAAGGACCTCGGGCAATATGGCGAGGGTGCTGTCATCGAGAGCCGGTACTCCCCGTATATTGCCCCTGCCGGAGCAGTCTCCGATGCACAGAACGGGTTCAAACAGGCATACTTTGCAAAATTCAAAACCTACCCGGACATGATGGGAGCCTCGACCTACGATGGCATCTTTATCGCTTCACGGGCAATCAGCAATGCCGGGACAACCGATAAGGCAGCAGTCCGTCAGGCGCTCGTTGACCTGAAGATGCCCCAGGTGGTCCACGCGATGAAGGATCAGACCATCTCGTTCTCCCCGGATTTCCGCGAATCGACGTTCGATCTCTGGATGGAGCAGCTTTCGATGGATGCTACTGCAGGGGAGACACGGCCGAAAATCGTCTGGCCTGACAACCTGAAGACAACAGAATTTGTCCTGCCATCCTGGTATGTACCGGGCCCTGCCTCCTGAGAACAGACCTCCCTTTTTTATTTACCACGCACAGATAGACTATCAGAACATATCAGGATACAGAGCAGGATCATGGACGACATCAGCACGTTTCTGCAGATCATTTTCTGGGGGCTTTATGCCGGCTGTATCTATATCCTGCTCGCCACCGGCCTGAACCTTATCTTCGGCGTTATGAAAGTCGTGAACTTCGCGCACGGCGAATTCCTGATGATCGGCGCCTATATCACGGCGACAATCTTTCTCTTAACCGGCATTAACCCGTACGTGATCATGCTGGTTTCCATGCTTGCCCTTATCGTCATGGGCGCTGCTGTTGAGCGGCTCTGCTTCCGCCCTATCCTTGGTACCGGCAAGCTCAACGAGATCTTCCTCTCCATCGGCCTCATTTACATCATCCAGAACGGGGCTGCAATCATCTGGACCGATGAATGGCAGAGCATCCGGAGCCCGTACAACGGTATCACTGTGCCAATCGGGACTCTCGACGTACCACTGGACTATATTCTCATCATGATCATCACCGCAGCTATCCTCTGCGGGCTGTACCTGTTCATACGGAAGACGACGATCGGTATGCAGATGCAGGCGGCAAGCCAGAACCGGAAGGGGGCGATGCTTGTCGGGATCGATGTCGAACGGATCGATGTCGTCAGTTTCGGCCTCGGGTGCGCCCTTGCCGCAGCAGCGGGAACGCTCTGGGTCGTGAGCGGGCAGGTCTTCAACCCGTACATCGGATCGATACCAGCGGTCAAGGCATTTGCGATCATCATCCTCGGGGGCCTTGGCAGCATTCCCGGGGCAGTCATCGGCGGCCTGCTGATGGGGCTTGCCGAGAACGGTGCGGCATATCTCCTTGGCGGAATCTGGAAGGACGCGATCTCGTTTGTCATCCTCATTGTCGTTCTGATCGTGCGGCCGACCGGCTTGTTCGGCGAGAAGGAGGACTGAGGACCGATGCTGACAGACCGCGATCGCCTGGTGAAGTACGGGAGTATCATCACGGTTGTCGTTGCTGCGGTTCTCCCGTTCCTGACCGACAATATGTTCATCATCAACCTCCTCGTTCTCATGCTTATTGCCGTCATCTTCGCATCGGCCTGGAACCTCCTTGCCTACTCGGGACAGGGATCGCTTGGCCATGCCGCGTTCCTCGGGATTGGGGCGTATGCCTCCACCCTCATTGCCGCAAAGGCCGGCATTCCCCCGCTGGTAACTGTTTTCCTTGGCGGAGCTGTTGCGGCATTCATCGGCATCCTTATCGGGCTCACATGCGTGCGGCTCAAGGAATGGTTCCTTGCCATGGTCACCTTCGGGTTCGCCATCATAGTCCAGACCCTGACCGTCAGCGTGCTCGCACCGGTCAGCGGGGGCTGGGACGGTATCGCGTCTCCCCGCATCATCAGCGCGTCCGTGGCGGGATACCAGACCATCGAATACTACATCGTCCTTGCCATCACCCTGCTCTCTCTTTTCGCCATCTGGTACATTATGAAGTCGAAGGTGGGCCTTGCCTTCCTCGCGATTCGCGAGAACGAGCTCGAGGCGCGGGCGGCTGGTATCGATCCGGTCCGGTACCGCCTCCTCGCATTCGCGATGTCTGCTTATCTTGCGGGAGTCGCCGGAGCGCTCCAGATCCATCATATCGGCTACCTCACACCGGAACTGTACGGCGCCGAGAACTCGTTCTGGCCGATTACATATGTCATTCTCGGAGGTCTCGGCACCCTCATCGGGCCGGTCATCGGCACGGTCGTGCTCACCATCATCTGGGAAGGGCTCAAAGAGACCGGGATGACCTTCGGCCGGTACGTTATCATCGGTGTCATCCTTATCCTCACGATCATCTTCCTGCCCCGCGGGCTTGTCAGCCTGCCGGAAGAGATCAAAGCGTGGAGAGAGAAGCGGGGGAGAAGAGCGGGGACAGAGACGCAGATACCAGCGAAGTAAATTTTTTTATCGCTCAGTATTACTTTGAAAAAATATTGAGATGTAACAATTCCAGTAATTCTTCGAAAATTATGAGTGTTCCCACCCCCATCGGGGGTCGCTCTGGCGCCTCGTCGGGCCCTCGCTGGGCAGATTACCGGGTCCGGGAAAACAGTGAGCAACCTCCCCGTATGTACCTGAGTGAAAATTCCCTTTTTGCAGAAACGGTAATTGAAAGCCGCCACGGGGCGCCCTTCGGGGCGGTGGCACCCATCATAATAGGGGTATGAGGGCATCAGCCTCTATCAAACATCAAAGAACAGATACCAGATTATCGAAGGAAAAAAATCCGTAATCGTTTAAAAGACCATTTCAGAACCCCAGGTACGCCTTCTGGATCCGCGGGTCGTGCAGGAGCTCCTTCGACTTACCTTCCTGCACGATCCGGCCGTTCTCCAGAACGTAGCCCCGGTTGCACATGGCAAGGGCGTTCCTCACATTCTGTTCCAGCAGCAGGATTGTCATGCCTTCCCGGCCCAGCTGCTCGAGCGCACGGAAGACCTGCCCCGTGAGGAGGGGGGAGAGGCCGGTGGATGGCTCGTCGAGGATGAGCAGCCGGGGTTCGGACATGAGGGCCCGCCCGATGGCAAGCATCTGCTGCTCGCCACCGGAGAGCGTGCCGGCGTGCTGCTGTTCGCGTTCCTTCAGCACCGGGAACAGCCGGAAGATACGGTCCAGGGATTTCTTCTGGTCCGGGTTTGCGGTCCCGCCAAGAAGGAGATTCTCGATAACGGGCATTGCCGGGAATATCTCCCGCTTCTCGGGAACGAGCGCGAGCCCTTTCCGGAAGAGGGTGAACGGAGAATTGCCAAGGATACTCTCGCCATCGAAGAGGATAGATCCCGTTGCATTGCGGTTGAGCCCCACGATCGTTTCGACCGTCGTGGTCTTGCCGGCGCCGTTCGGCCCGATCATGGTGACCAGCTCGCCCTTGTTGACGTGGAACGAGAGATCCCACACAACCTGCAGGTTCGCATGGAAAACATTAAGCCCGTCGATTTTCAGCATGGCACTCCTCTCCCCCGTTCTAGAATGCGTCAATGTCACCGAGATAGGTATCGATGACCCGCTGGTTGTTCACGACCTCGTAGGGCCGGCCGTCCGCGATCTTCTCGCCATGGTCAAGGACAATGATCCGATCCGAGACACCCATGATGACACTCATCACGTGCTCGATGATGAGGATCGATGTGCCCCGGTCTCGGATCTGCTTAATGAGCCCGACTGCCTCCTTGCTCTCTTTCGGGTTCAGCCCGGTCGTGAGCTCATCGAGAAGAAGGAGCTTCGGATGGCAGGCAAGCGCCCGTGCCAGCTGCAGGCGCTTGAGTTCCACGACATTGAGGTTGCGGATCAGGGTCCCCGCCTTTTCCATCGGAAAATTGACTTCGTCAAGGATTATCGCAGATTCCTTTTTTGCTTCGTGCATTCCCGGGGCATGCTTGTTGCCAAAGAGCAGCCCGATCATGACGCACTGTTCTGCGCTCAGGTCCGGGAAGGATTTTGCAATCTGGAATGTCTTGGCAATCCCCCGGTGGCAGATCCTGTCTGCTTTCAGTCCGGTGATGTCTTCCCCCAGGAACGTGACGCGGCCGGCCGTGGGGGGGAGGATCCCGGAAATGATGTTGAGGAGCGTTGTCTTGCCGGCACCGTTCGGCCCAACGAGGCCCACAATCTCGTCCGTCTTGATCGCCAGGTCAACGTTGCTGACAGCAGTCAGGCCGCCAATCTGTTTGGTAACACCCTGAAGGACGAGCATCTCTCTTTCACACAGGAAGATTCCCGTGACCTGTGCTATAGGTTGACACGGGATGCTATTAAACATATTTTTACCTTTTTTAGGACATGCCGAAAGAGAGGTGGTGTTGAACGATGGCGATATTTCTGGATTTTTATACCGGTGCACGTATGCCGGTGCATTTCGATTGTGTTATATGTTAGCATGGTGCAAATCTAGACGATAGAATGTTCGGATTGCCGTTTATCACCATTGCTCTCGTCGGGGGAGCGTTTCTTGCCATTGTTGTCGCATTGCTGTACTGGGCTCTGACCTTTACGGAGGATATCCATGGCTGAAATTATCGAGATCATCCTTGTCGGCCTGTATTTCCTTGCCATGATTGGAATCGGAGTCTATGCATCGAAGAAGATCCAGAACATGGAGGATTATGTCGTTGCAGGCCGATCCCTTGGATTCTGGGTCTTCACACTCCTCATGATCGGCTCAGTCTGCTCAGGCATGTCCCTCCTTGGCGTGTCCGGCCTCGGGTTCAAGTTTGCCTGGCCGACCATCTGGGAGCAGCTTGCCGTCCCGCTCTCCATCGCGTTCTGTATCATCTTCTTTGGCTACAAGATGCACATGATCGCAAAAAAGGCCGGGTATATTACCGTGCAGGATTACCTTGCCCACCGGTACGAGAGCAACACGACCCTGAGGGGCCTGAGTGCGCTCTCGGGGATTGTCGTCTCCATGATCTATCTTGCCGGCCAGTACACCGCAGTCAGCATCATCCTGATGTGGCTCTTTGACCTGCCGCATCTCTGGGCGCTCCTGCTCGGAGCTGCTATTGTCACCATCTATACGGTTATCGGAGGGCTCTACGCGGTCTCGTGGACAACGCTCGTCCAGGGCATCATGCTGATCGCGGGTGTTGTCATCATGGCCCCCATCGTCATCATGGCAGCCGGGGGATTCACCCATGTCAACGAAGTAATGGCTGCGGCCAATCCTGTCAACGTTGACCCATGGATGACTGCCCCGGGAAGCGTCTTTATCCCGGAGTATATCGTCTCGTTCATCCTTCTCCTCACCATCGGCCTCGCCTGCGCACCGCACGTTATCAACAACGTTCTGGCCGCAAAAGACGTCAGGTACTTTAAATGGGCACCCCTTATCGCCTTTGTTATCTACGGGGTTGTGATGTTCCTGCTGAAATTTGCAGGATTTGCAGGCATGTCGATGGTCAAGGAGGGTCTCATTGTCATGCCTGACGTGAAGAACGCTTCGGATTACATATTTGTCGTTGCGATTGAATACGCGATGCCGAATATCTTCATATGGGGTATCCTTGGCGTGATTGTCCTTGCGGCTGTCATGTCAACAACCGACCGGCTGATGCTCACCATCGGGACCTATTTTTCATGGGATATTTACAAGAAAATCCTCAGGCCTGATGCACCGGAAGACAGGGTCCTGATGGTCAGCCGGATCTCTGTCTTCGCTGCAGCTGCAATAACACTCCTCATGGCAATCAATCCCCCCGACATGCTCGTCTGGCTTATCTGGGCGGGCATCGGGATCATGTTCTCGACCTTTGCCGTTCCGCTCCTCGCCGGGCTCTACTGGAGGGGTGCTACCCGCGAGGGAGCTATCGCATCCATGGCACTTGGTCTTGTATCGGCGCTGTTCTTCGGCGGCCTCAGTTACTTCAAGATCAAAATCTTTGCCATGCCCATGCACTTCTCGTTCTATGCGTTTGTCCTCTCGGTGCTTGCCATGATTATCGTGAGCATGATGACAAAGAAGACACCGGATAAAATTCTTGATGAGACAATGACCGGCTGGTATATCCGGAAATAACTTTTTTCCTGTCTCCATCACCAGCCGTGCATCTTCGCGTATTACCCGACCGGGTTTTTTATATAAGATCGAGGAAAAATGGAGATTAACGGAAAATGACCATGGCGCAGCAATGTCCCCGTTGTTCCAGTATCAATGATGATTCGGTTAAATTCTGCACGGCCTGCGGTGCGCCCCTTGTGCCGGCAACCGGGCAAACCCCGATCGCACCGCTGCCGGCACCATCAGCAATGTCTCCAAAAAAACCCGGGGGAATAAAAATCCTTGCGGCAGCGATCCTTGTCATCATCACAATCATTGCCGCCCTTGCCCTTCTCCACGCAACTGGTACCGTGAAGATCCTGCCTTCGCCTGCTCCGGAAGCCACTCCTTCAGCAACGCCGGTACCGGCACTGACGATGCACCTTCCTCCTGAAACGACAATAACGGTTCCACCTCCTGATGATACCCCGGTTCCTGTTTCATTCGAACCCTCTTTACCGGCCACAAGCCCGCCCCCGACAAAAACTATCACCTGCCCGTCCGACCGCCGGGTATGCGGTGCCAACTGCACGGACATCATGAACGATCGCGAGAACTGCGGCGATTGCGGCGTCACCTGCTTCCCGGGGCAGATGTGCCTGACGGGACACTGCCGCAATGAATGCAATTCCGGAGAGATAAGCTGTTTTGACGGGTGCCATAACCTGTCAACCGATACTGAGAACTGCGGCACCTGCGGGAACATCTGTTCCTTCGGGCTTGAATGCAACCGGAGCGTATGCAGCGCACCGGTAACAACGGTTATCCCGACGTATGCCGGGTAACAGGGAGCGTGAAGATTTTGCCAGTATGTCCTGAATGCGGAAATGGGTATGCCAGCGGAGATGAATTCTGCAGATCCTGCGGCACAGCGCTGCCGTCTTTTCAGCTCGGTCCGCCAGGACCGGTGGATTCCTCCCCGGCACGTGGCGCACCCCACCATTCATTGCGGGAACACGAGGCCCGGAAGGCACCGGCTCATGCCCCGCATAAACCCCCGCTGAAGCTGCCGACGATACCCCTGCCGCTTCTTGCCGGGGGGATTGTACTTATCCTGCTCGTGATCGGGGCCATATGGTTCTTCGGTTCTTCGGGTTTCACCATCCCGGGCGGCGCAAAGAACACCTCGACAGACTCTTCCGATACCGGTTCACAGCAGAAGAGCACCGGGATCCCGCCGGTCGATGGCAGATGCTCCGAAGGCCTGTCCCATTGCAGTGGCTCGTGCGTTGATCTCAGGACAGACCTGAACAACTGCGGGGGCTGCGGTTTTTCCGTCCCCTTCGGCGAAACCTGCATCAACGGGAAGTTCAGCGGGACCGTGCTCCCGAAGACAACGGTGACATCGCTGAAATCCGGCAACGCATCCACGACCGCTGCCGGCACACAGGGGTCCTGTCCGTCCGGCCAGACTTCCTGCAGCGGCAGCTGCAGGAACCTCCTGATCGATGCGGCAAACTGCGGATCCTGCGAACATTCCTGCATCTACGGCCAGACCTGCCAGAACGGGCAGTGCGTTCCTGTCCCGACCGCGACAGCCGCTGCGACAACCAGTCCCCCGGCAACGCTGGTGGTGGACCTGGTCTGCTCGGGCCGGGAAACCGCCTGCGGCAATGCCTGCGTTGATGTCTTTACGGATAAGAAGAACTGCGGGGTCTGTGGCAGGGTATGCAAGGCCGGGGAAATCTGCATGGATGGCCGCTGCGGGCCGGCATGTGCCGGTAACGGGACAACGCTGTGCAATGATCTCTGCGTTGACCTTGACACCGATATCGACAACTGCGGGGCCTGTGGTGCTGAATGCAAGACCCTGCTTCCCAATGCGAAAGGATCCCTATGCTCCGGCGGGGAGTGTACGCTCTCGGGCTGCAAGACGGATTATGCCGATTGCGACAAGTCCTTTTCCAACGGCTGCGAGATTTATCTCAAGAACGACGCGAACAACTGCGGATCATGCGGAAAGAAATGTCCGTCCGGCCAGGTCTGCTACAACAAGAAATGTACAAAACCGGCAACATAAACCCGTATCTTTTTTATTCACGTTACCGGGAAACATTTGGAAACGCATATATCTTAAAATAGATTTTAGTTTATCGTGGAAGGATCGGCGGACTGGTTCTCACAGGGCCTCGTCCATGTTGAAAACAAGGAATATGACAACGCCCTTGCTGCATTCGACCGGGCAATCATGTACAACCAGTCTTGTGGTGAGGCATGGTACAATCGCGGCCTGGTCTGTATGCAGACCGGGAATTATGATCAGGCTCTCCATTCGTTCGACCAGGCCTTGCTGTACCACACTGATGACGACATGATAAAAAAGGCAAGGGAAGCTGTCCTTGAACTGATGAAAAACAGGAAAAACCCCGCGGTGTATCCAACGCGCTCTCATCGTACCAGCCAATCCGGATCACGGAGGTCCCTCCTCATGAACCCCCGGCCTTCCCGGGTATCCGGGATACATTCTCCAATCCGCATCTTATCGTTCTCCTGTTCATTATTTTCGTCCTGCTCGGGAGCATGGGAGCCCTGGCATTCGGTGCAGGATTCGGGGTATCAAAGGGCAGCCATCATACCAGACTTGTATCGGCAACTGCGATGCAGCCGGCCTCTGGAATAATCCGTGTGACATACCAGGGGGGCGATGATGCGGCAAAGGTAAACCAGCTGATTGTCGTGGTTACGGATTCCGAGGGGACTTCCTACATACATTCCCTGGGAAAACGCGGCAATACCACACCACTCCAGACCGGAAGCACTGTTTCCATTACCGGTCGGTTTATTGGGAAGGACCATGTCGTTGCCACCGCCCTGTACATGGACGGGTCCGGAAAGGAAATACTCAATGTATATATCTGATCCCCGTCTGGGAACCGATACTGTGACAGCACGGGATTCCTGCAGGTTATATCACTATTCGTACAAGGCCTCCGGAACAAAGGAGAACGCCTTTCCAGGTCGTGCCCTGTTCTCCGGTATAACCTCCCGGCCGCGGATAATCAGGCATTTATCCACAAAGTTCCCATAGTTCCTGCGTGACAACAGCGATCCTTGGCGGAGGTCTCACAGGAGTGACCCTTGCCCGCCTCCTTCACGAGCGTGGCGAGAAGGTCGTCGTTCTCGAAGCGGAACCGGTGATAGGCGGGCTCTGCCGTTCCCGGCAGGAGAACGGGTTCACCTTTGATACCGGCGGCTCCCACATCATTTTTTCGAAGGATACCGAGGTTCTCGGGTTCATGCGCCGGATGATTGCGGGGAACGAACAGCGCAATGACCGCAACACCAAGATCTTCTACATGGGAAAGCACGTGAAGTACCCGTTCGAGAATGGGCTGTACGAACTCCCTCCCGACGACCGGTTCGCCTGCATCAACGGGTTCATCAACACTCTCATCGCTGTTGAGACGGGTAAGATCCGGCCGCCAAAGAATTTCCGCGAATGGATCTATTACACGTTCGGCCCCGGGATCGCCGAGTGCTACATGGTGCCGTACAACGAGAAGATCTGGAAATACCCCACGGAGAAAATGTCCCTGCACTGGGTCAACGGCCGCATTCCCCGGCCGCCGGTGGAGGATATCATAAAGTCGGCCATCGGCATCGAGACCGAAGGGTACACGCACCAGGCTGTCTTTTCGTACCCGCTGGACGGCGGGATCGAGGCGCTCGTTGCCGCGATCGCCCGGCCGGTCCTCCCGTTCATCCGGACCGGCTTCCGGGTAACCTCGCTGAAAAAAATCGGGTCCCTGTGGGAGATCAGCAACGGGACGGAGACAGTGACCACTGACCGGGTCATCTGTACGATACCGATCCAGCACCTGCTTCCCTGCCTTGAAAAGGTTCCGGCAAAGGTGACAAAGGCCTGCAATTCTTTAGTCTACAACTCTCTCATCTGCGTCAACATCGGCATCCGGGGCACGATCCCACCGGTTTCGTGGATGTACATTCCCGACCGGAACCTCGGGAAGACCAATCGCCTCTCGTTCCCGTCCAGCTTCAGCCGGCACACGGCGCCGGACGGCTGCAGCGCGATCCTCGCGGAGATCACCCACCAGCCAGGCGACGAGATCAGCACGATGACGGATGCCGAGGCAACGGAAGAGGTCATCGGGATGCTGGAGAAGATGCAGATCTGCACCCGGAACCAGGTCGTCTTCACGTCCGTGCAGCGCCAGCCGTTCGCGTACGTTGTCTACGACCTCGCGTACCAGAAGAACATTGCAACGGTCCGGGAGTTCTGCGCATCGAAGGAGATCCCGCTCGTGGGCCGGTTCGCGCAGTTCGAGTACCTGAACATGGACGCCTGCATCCGCAGCGTCATTGACTTCGTCGCACGATACCCGCGTGAATAATCCCCGGCATCATGTTTATGGGCAATCCTGCCCAACGTTTCTGTACGGAGACCCTTCTGAATGATTTCGGTTGTCATCCCCACCTTCAATGAAGAAGAGAACATCGCCCAGTGCCTGGTCTCGCTTACGCATCAGACCGTGCCGCGCAGCGAGTACGAGATCATCGTTGTGGACGGCGGCTCGAAGGACGCCACGTGCGAGATCGCGAAGAAATATGCCGACCAGGTCTTCACCCAGACCAGCCGGAAGGTCGGCGGGGCACGCAACGACGGCGTGATGGCGGCAAAGGGGGATATCATTGCAACAACCGATGCCGACTGCATCCTCCCGCCGCACTGGATCAAGCGGATCGCGGAGGATTTCAAAGACCCCGGCATTGCGCAGGTGTACGGCCCGGTGTATCCCATCGAGGAAGGCATCGGCAACCAGATCTCGCTTGTCATGGCAAACACCTTCTCCCGGCTCGGGTATTACAGCCGGACGTTCTACTACACGCTCGGGTGCAACACCGCGTTCCGGAAGGACGCGTTTGTCAAAGCCGGCATGTACCGCTGCATCGATGCGGGCGACGACCTCGAAGTCTCCATGCGGCTCAAGGATTACGGCCGCATCTACTTCGATAACCGTCTCAAGGTCGGGTTCTCGATGCGGCGCTACCAGAAGTTCGGCACTGTCCAGTCGATCTACGAGTGGATGCACATCGTGTCCGAAGGCGGCGAGAGCGCGAAATACTCCTACACGCAGAAGAAATACAAGTAGCCGGGCATGAATCCATCGTCAGTTACCGTATGACCAGCAGCCACACAAAACCAGATTCGGACGCAGTCAGGGAACAGGTGCGGCTCTTCAACGAGAGCGAGTTCGCCCGGCTCCTGAAGATGGAGATCCTCGAAGCATCGGACGGCTACTCGAAGGTCGTCATGGACTGCGCCGGCAAGATGAACCCCGGCGGCGTTGCCCATGGCGGCGCCATCTTCTCGCTTGCCGACCAGGCGTTCGGCATTGCCGCAAACTGCTGCGGCACGCACCGCGTCGCGGTCTCGGTGACCATCCATTACATCGCGCCGGCAAAAGGAAAACTCGTTGCGGAAGCCCGGCGCGTTTCAGACAACGGCTCCTGCGACACGTACCGCGTGATGGTGCACGAAGGCGACCGGCCGGTTGCCGAGTTCACGGGCGTGGCGTTCCGGGTGTGACCGCGGATCTTCCGGGCCGGGTTTTTTTTAAATTTTTTAATAAACTGACTTTGTTCACCCCAAACGATGAAAATTTCAGGATGGGGGATTTTTTTATGATGGCTCCCCGCCTCAGGGCCTCTTCGAAGCACGGCGGGGCTAGAGCAGGTCAGGGAAAACCGGTAATTGAAGGCTGCCGCGGGAGCGCCCCCGCGGGGGCGGCGGCATGTATCACAATGGGGGTATGGGGGCAATTGTCATAAAAAAACTATCCGGATGTTACATCCAGTGCACTCCCGGCCAAATCTGCCCCTGCCCGACCCCCCTTTCGTATCATCCGGAAAAAATGTGCGTGACACCGCCGTAATTTTCCGGAAAAACCCGACAATCTCCATGCGCAATCGTGGGGGGTCGGGCAGGGGCAGAATGGTTTTGGGCCGGGCCTGATGCATGCGATGAGCGTGCGAAATGGACAGTTGATACAGGCTAATCAGGCATTGGATTGACGATCTGCGGCTGTTTTTTTTTCTAAGAAAAACGCTTGCAGGTGGGATCTTGCCAGGGCAGGATGTACCGGCCCGACCCCCTCTTTATATGATCAGAAGGTATTCCGGGCAATCATTACACATTCAGTCCCAGGATGCTCTTGCGTGAACAAACCGCCCTCATCACCTTTATCCTCCCCCTCCCCCAACACTCCCTCATGACACCGGAAGAGAAAGGAGTTGCAGCGGTTGCGGACCTCATGGCGCTCGCGGCCCGGACCGCGCCTAAGGGTAAGGGCGTGGACACACTCGAGATTGTTGTGCTTGCGAAGAAAGACGTGAAGAAACTTGCAGCGCGGCTCGACAAACTGGGCGACGAGCTGGACCTCGGATTTTTCCACAGGGACGCAAAGAACATCGCGGCCTCGGACGGCTGCGTGATCATCGGCTGCCGTGGCCGCGAGGTCGCGGGCATAAGCTGCGGCGGCTGCGGGTATGCGACCTGCGCAGACTACACGAAAGCAGCAAAGAAAAAGCCGGGCGCGAAGACGCCGTTCGCCGGCCCCAACTGCGTATTGCGCATGGCCGACCTCGGGATCGCGGTCGGTTCGGCAGTCAAGACCGCACAGATCCACAACGTGGACAACCGGATCATGTACTCCGGCGGCGTTGCCGCGCTCAGCCTCGGGCTTTTTGGCAAATCGTGCACGGTAGCCTACGCCATCCCGCTCTCAGCAACAGGGAAGAACATCTTCTTCGACCGGCCGAGTTCGCATTAACCTTTTTTCTCTTAAGAAAAACAGAAAAAATGTCTGATTACGGTATGATAAGGTCACAGACGCTTGCCATCTCATCGGGCTTGTGCCATGAAGCAAAATAGTTCACAGGAAGCAATAGGTTTTTTTGGATTTATTCAAAATAGTGGTTTCTGTTCTAATGTCAATCGGTTTTCCAGTTGTTAATGCTCGAATTATGAGCCCTCCCCGCTTCAGGGCCGCTCCGCGGCACGGCGGGGCAAAAGCAGGTCCGGGAAAACAATATTTGGAGGCCGCCGCGGGAGCGCCCCCGCGGGGGCGGCGGCACGTATCAAAATGGGGGTATGGGGGCATCAGCCCCCATCATCATTTTGTTTTATTGAAAGATTTACTAATGACGTTCCCTGCCGCATCACGCGTGAATAATAAACCTTAACATATGGACGCTCCCAACAGGACTGTTACCTATGGCGAAGATGATGATACGCGGGGGCGATCTCGACCTCGTTGAGTACGAGTTCCTGACCTTCCCCCCGGGAAAGAACCTCAAGACGCTGGGTCTTGAGAAGAAGAAGTATGCCCTGAAACCGGTAAAAGGCACTATCCGGGTCAGGGCGCCTGCACGGATCCACCTTACCGTGCTCGACATGAACCGCTTTGCCCCGGACCATGCCGGTGGCGGTGGTGTCGGATTTGCTATTCAGATCTACTGCACGGCCGAAGTCAGCTGCACGAAAAAAGAGACCACGATCGATTACGAACGGGCAAAGATCGTTGAGAACTTCGTTGCGGTCTTCAAAAAAGCGGTCGGGTACACGGGCGGGTTTACAATAAAGGTAACCGACCACAAGCACCGTCATGTAGGTCTTGGCTCCACGAGCACGGTCATGATCGCGGTGGCAACCGCGCTGAACCAGGCGGTCGGCTCACCGCTTACCAACACCCAGCTCCGGCATCTCATCGGCCGCAACTATGTTGAGGAGTCCGCGGACGGCAACATCGCGTTCGGGTTCGAGACGGGTGTCGGCCCGGCAGTCAGCACCTACGGCGGCATGGCGGTCATGGGCGACGAGCTTTCACTCGCGTACCACCATGCCTTTGCCGAGGGAAAGAAGGTCTATATCGTCATCCCCTCGTCCGATATCTCTTCCGCGGGGACGCAGGAGTTCGACCTGCTGATGAACAAGGCCAGGAACCTGGATTACATGGACCGTGAACTGAAGGCATACATGTTCCTCATGGACCTTATCCCGGCACTCGAGCGCGGCGACCTGAAGAAAATCGGCGACATCATCTGGGAGATCGAGTTCCGGGGATCGAAGCGTGCGGAAGTCGAGCACCACAGCTTCAGGATCTACCACTATATGAGCAGCCTCCGCGAGGCAAAACTCGAGTTTGTCGGCATGAGCTCGGTCGGCCCGTCAATTGCCGTCATCACCGACAAGGATCAGAAAACCATCGAAAAAATCCTGAAACCGGTTGGCCTGAAGATAGCCATTGTCACGAAAGTGGACAACAAGGGCCTGCAGGTCACCCGGACCGGGTAATTTTTTTTCTTTGCAGAAACGGGTATGAATGATTGTTTCCGCCCAAACGATGGTAATTTCCAGAATGTCGGGTAATTATGATGGCACCCCGCATCAGGGCCGCTCCGCGGCACGGCGGGGCCAGAGCGGGTTCCGGAAAAATGGTAATTGAAAGCCGCCGCGAGAGCGCCCCCGCGGGGGCGGCGGCCGTTCATCTTAATTGGGGGTATGGCGGTCTCAACCCTCATGATCATGTCAGAAGTGTCCGGTTTTTTCAGAAATCCTGTTTTTAAAAAAAAACAGAGCCCCAAGAGCGTTAATCCAAAAATTTCTCCAGTTTTTTCCCCAAGCCGTCACTCGGCCGGTTTATGCGTGCGACGGCCCCACCACGCCTTCACAATGTTGTAGAATATCCACAGAAGCGTGCCGCCCGTGAGCAGGATGACTCCCACGATCAGCCAGCTCATATTCTCCTGTACGACCGTAAGTGTGCCGAAATAGTACCCTCCGATCACGAGCGCGAGCGTCCAGCAGATGCCACCGAGGGCATTGTAAAAGAGGAAACGCCGGTAATGCATGGTGCCGACGCCCGCGAGGAAGGGGGCAAAGGTGCGGACGAGCGGGACAAACCGCGCAACAAAGATCGTTGCACCGCCATACTTCTCGTAGAACGCGTAGGTGCGGTCGATATACTCCTTCTTCACGATGGTCGGGAACCGTTCCATGAAGAGGTGGAGCCCCACGTAATTGCCGATCCAGTAGTTGACCGTGTCGCCAATGACAGCCCCGAGGATGATCGCGATAAGGAGCCACCGGATGTCGAGCAGGCCGCCCGCTGCTGCAGCACCCCCGACAAAGAGCAGTGAATCGCCCGGCAGGAACGGGAAGATGACAAAACCCGTCTCGAAGAAGATGATGAAGAACAGGATGAAGTACGTCCAGACGCCGTACTCCTGGACGACTGCCGCCATGTTCTGGTCAAGATGCAGGAAAATGGGTACAAGCGAATCGATCATGACTGCCAGAAAATATTTCGCTTGGTATGTATATCAACCTAGATACCCGTACGGGATATGTGAGGGACTGCCAAGTGGTCATGGGAAGGGATACCGTACCCTGAAAGATTATCCTTGATGAGTGCTGAGTACTAGGATACCAGATAACTGATCCGGGAATGATATTTCTTATGTCGTACACGAAATCAGTCATCCTCTGCTGCCTGTTTCTTGCATGCCTGAGTTTTTTCATGGTTATGCCTGTACCGGCGTTCACCGCTGATTCACTCGAAATCACGGTCCAGGAAAATGGCGACGGGCTTGCCACGTTCCGCTTTACGCTCGAGGGCCTCATCGAGAATGCCATACCCCAGTCCATCCTTGAAGAGGAACTGACCAGGGGACTCTCTACAGGCCCGGAACCCCCGGAACTGAAATCCATGGACCGGTCGACTGCGGTTCTGCTGCTGAAGCATTTTGCCGATACCTCCGATGTCCCGACAGGAAAGGAATACCGGACCGCAACAATGGATTTCAAGAAGGCCCAGGCTGCTCTGAAGAACTCCGCCCTCAGCGGTGCGGTGACCGCGGACTTTTCCCCGTCAACAATCTCCCTTACCTTTCCCGATAATTTCCGGAAGCAGTATACCAATGTTGATGTCCTGCCGGCTGTCTTCCACACGGTTGAAGACCCGGTAAAGGTCGCAAGGCTCCAGGCAGAAGCCGAGGCCCGGGCAGAGGCAGAAGCACAGGTACTGGCACAGGCACTCCAGTCACAGGGTGTCACCGGGAACCCGGCCGCCACCGTGACAACCGGGGAAACAGGTGCAATCAACGTCAGTTCATCGCCGCAGAACGTGAAGGTCTCGCTTGACCGTCACTATATCGGGGAATCGCCGGCGCTCTTCCGCGGTATTACTGCCGGTACCCACCTTATGGAATTTTCCAAAGACGGGTATGCAACGGTGACCAAGAGCGTGCTGGTCAATCCCGGAAAGACCACCAACATCATGGTTGTCCTCACCCATGTCTCCTCCCCGGCCGCAGCACCCGTTGAAGATTCTTCCACCTCCTCCCTGCTCCCCTTCGCCATCATCCTGATTGGCATCCTTGTCCTGTGCATCGGAGGATATTTCTTCTGGATCGAGAAGGAGAAGGGCACACGGAAGAGCAGGACTGCACGGAACAACGGCACCACTGCTGCGGATGCACGGAAACCTATCCCGATCACCATCCTTGACGATGCCGCTGTGGCTGCAAAAACAAAGACTGCGGAGACTCCGCCAATGGGAGTAAACGGGAACATCGCTGCTGCCGGTGCAGGAACACCGGGGGTCGTTGCAGCGGCCGGTGAACCCGCTCCCACAGAAAGTGCAACGGAGACACCAAAACCGGCAACGGCCGGTGCTGCACTGGCAGCAAATACCGGTGCGGATAATACTACAATGCAGCCAGGAACTCCGGACACCTCCCCGCGTGACACGAAGGGAGATGACACAGCCCCCGCACCTCATCCCGCCCCCGAAGATGAAGATACCGGCGACGAGTGCCGGTAAGGGCCCTCTCTTTTTCCAGCCCTGATGACGGGAATGCGGATCACGCAGGTACATCGAAATAATGGCTCATCAGAAATCATCGTGTACCGTTGTCAACGGTTTTTGTGAGGGTGCCCCCTCTCTCGTCGAAGAAAGCGGACTGGTTCTTCTGCGGCCACCCTGTGGCCGGACCCCGGAGGAGTGGCAGCGAAGATGCTTCGCATCTTTCGATTTCACAGTCTGATGACTGCCCAATAAACCCAAGGGAGCAGGCCCTCTTGACACCCCGCGCCTGAAAAAATACTTCACATACTTTTCTTTCCAAAGCCATGTTCCACGGGGCAAGCACGGATGTGGCGGCGAGCGCCCGTGGCCCCATCGCAATACAATTGAATATTGTTGTTAGATTTACAACAGAGGGAAACAATGATCCCGGGAGGATATCCGGGACATAATCACGGAAATTTTCTTTTTTCCTGGAGGCGGATAAAAATCTTCAAAGTCTGTCATACCGGTCAGAGATCAAAAAGAAGATGCAGATCGTGGATAACCGGCAGTGGCCGGCAAAAAAGGTTATTCCGGTTTTCCCGAGACAATAAACCCGAGTATCCCGAGAGCAAGGAGCACGGTCAGCACGAACGCCGGGGATTTCGGCGCAGGAGTGACCGGGAGCAGGGCCGCGGAGACCGTGCTGGTGGTTCCCGCATTGACAAGGGCACTGGTGGAATAATCCTGGTACCCGTCCATCCGGAACGTTACGAGATGCTCGCCCACAGCGATATCGTGGGCGGTGAGCGGCGAGATTCCGATGAAGTTGTTGTCGACAAGGATATTTGCACCGGACGGGCTGGATGAGACGGACAGGGATCCGGTCCCGGAGGGGGCGCTCTCCGGAACCATGACCGCGCTCACTTCGGAGACCGTGTTGGGGGATACGCTGGTCCTTACAGTGTACCGTTTATACCCGGCGCGGTCAAGTACAACCGTATGGTCCCCGGCAGCAACGCTATTCAGTTTCAGGGAACCGCTGGACGGGGTCTGGCCGACCGCGTTGCCGTCAAGCGTTACTGATGCGCCGCCCGGACTCGACGATACGTAGATCCAGCCGGTCGAACTCGAAGGCATCGGGTTGAGGGTTGCCGATACCGTCCGCGTACCGCCTTCGGGGACCTCGACTGTGGATTTCCAGTCATAATAGTTGGGGGAATCCAGCTGCAGGAGATGGGTGCCTGCCGCAACATTGCTGATGGTAAGCGGGGTCCTGCCTTTGTACATACCGTCCAGCATCACCGTCGCATCGGATGGGGTTGAAAGGATGTAGAGCGCGCCGCTCGAGCTGATGGGCGACAGCGGGCAATAGACCGACGAGTGGGTATCCGGGGATATGGAGGTTGTTGTTGTGAATGTCCGGTACCCGCTCATCTCCGCCGAGACTGTATAGTCGCCCGGCCACAGACCGGATATCGTGAGCGGTGCCCGCCCGCGGTAGCTCCCGTCAAGGTAGATATCGGCACCGGCCGGCGAGGATTCTACCGATATGGATCCGGTGCGGACGGGTGGTGAGGTAGTCGGGGAATAGATCGGGTTCAGCGTGGCATAGACCGTGACCGTCTGCCCTTCAGTAGGCATCGTGAGCCCCCCGCTGTAGGTCGTGTATCCGGATTTTGAGACCGTGATGGCAGAATACGGTGTTGCGGTGGTATATACCGGGACCGTCAGCGATCCCCCGCTTGTGACGCCCTTGTACTCCCCGTTGAAACTGACCGCGGCACCGTCGACGTTGCAGTCAACCCGGATCCATCCCTCGCCCCCGCCAATCATTTCGCCGGTTACCGGTAGCATGACAAGGAAGAGGACACTTATCAGGATGCATGGCAGCATAACGTTCTTCATGGATATCTTCTCCGGATGATCGTTACACGTATTGTCTTAAAAAGGGGCCGGGGGAAAAATAAAGACTGCCTGGAACAACGGATGATCAAAAAGGTATCCCTGAAGGCCTTGCCGATAACATAGCTGCAGGCCGTTTCCCGCTGAAAAGGAGGCTGGACCGGAGTTCAGCGGCGGAGCCGGCGGAAGCAGATGCCAAGGATGCACAGGGCCATGATAACGATTGCCGGGGGAAGCGAGGTATGCAGGCTGCGGGTGACCGGCAGGAGCGTAGCAGTCACGTTCCGTTGCGTGCCCGCCCCCACAAGAACACTGAGGGAAAAATCCTCGTACCCATCCAGCCGGAGCGTAATCTCATGGTTCCCGGTAGCGATGATATCGGCGGTGAAAGGCGTTGTCCCCACGGACTGGTTATCGACAAAGACCATTGCACCGGGAGGTTCGGACATTACATAAAGGGATCCCGTGGCAGAGGGGCCGGAGACGGGTTCAAGCGTCGCGTTCAGCGCGGAGACCTGGTTGGGCACCACCGTGGTTCTGATAACATGGGACCGGTAGCCGGAGAGGACGACAACAACCGTATGCTCGCCGGGAGAGATCTCGTCCAGGTTCAGAGTGCTGTTGACCGGTGTCTTGCCGGCATATTCGCCATCAAGGGTGACCGACGCGTTGCCCGGGATCGAAGAGATCGTGATCCACCCGGGCGCATGCGATGGTTCGGGCGTCAGGTTGACGGAGACTTCTTTCAGACCGGTTGCCGGGACATTTACCGTTGATTTCCAGGGTTTGTAGCCCGGGTATTCCAGCTCGACGATATGGATACCTTCAGCAATATTTTTCAGCGTGAGGGGCGTTACGCCTTTCTCGGCGCTGTCGAGCCGAACCTTTGCACCCGGGGGTTTTGTCGTGATATTGATCCCGCGGGTGATCTTGTCGTCGTTCTCATCGAGGACAGCTGCAACAACTCTGGTCCCTGTTGCAGGGACCACGACTGTTGTCTCCCAATCATCGTAACCGGAAAGGTTTACTACGACATGGTGCGAACCCGGCGAAGCATTCCCCAGCATAAGCGGCGTTTCGCCCCGGAGGACTTCATCAACGTACACGTTTGCCCGCGGCGGGGTGGACATGACGTAGAGCCCGTTGCCGGACTTGTCCGGGATCAGCGGGCAGTACACAGATGACCGGGTAGGCCCTGAAATTGTGGTCTGGGTGAAATAGTCTTCAAATCCGGGCATCTTGACCGTTATGGCATAGTTACCCTTGAACAGGCCGGTGATGGTGGCCGGTGAACGGCCATAGTTCATACCGTTCACATACACAATCGCGCCGGGAGGGGAGGTTTCCACAAATATCGAGCCGTACGGGCCGTCAGGATACGATGTAGTCGGGACAGGGACGGATCCGTTCTGGTACGGGCAGGTAAAGGCCGCACCTGGGGAAGACAGGACGAGAAGAACCAGAAACAGAATGATATCGGCGGAGAATTTTTTCATACATTACACTGCTGGTGGTAGGTTACTTGCACCACCTAGAAAGGGTTTGTGGCGCTGACAGTGAGTTTTTATTCCGGTTTCCGGAACACCGCAGCGATTTCGGCGCGGGGGTGCACGATTCCCCGGATCCGCATCTCCCACCGGTGCTCCTCCAGAGAGAGGAGATCCAGCCCGCAGAAGAGGTTCCGTACTTCGCCGGCCGTGAAGTAATGGGTGGCAATCCCCGTCTTCCTCAAAAATGTGCCTGGCCCGATCTCTGTGCCCCGGCCGTACCGGAAATCGCTGACTGAGAAATCGCGGAAGTACAGTCTGCCATGGGGGGCGAGGAGCCGGAATACTTCGTCAGCAAGGTATGCCCGATCAGGAACCGGCAGATGGCCTGCGATGTGGGATGCCATGATCACGTCAAAGGATCCGGGACGGAACGGTGCTGCCAGCGTACTGGCCACCAGAATCTCGGCTTGCCCCAGCCCCGTACAGGCACTGCGGCACAGCGCAGCTGCCCGGGAGGAGATATCAATGGCAGTGACCGGGCAGCCGGCCTGCGCCAGCGCCGCTGTCGTCCTGCCATCCCCGCACCCGAGCTCGAGAACCCGGCTGCATTGCGACAACCGGGGGAGTGGCGGGGGGCTGCCACCCCAGAGCCGGCCGCGTTGCCGGTATTCCATATCCCACGGGTCAGTTCCGCTTTCCATTCCTGATCAGGGTGGTGCAGGTAAACCGATAATCGTTTGCTGGCGTGAGAAATGCAGGCACCATGCAACGGGCAGTGCGGTTCACGGATACGTTGCGGCTGCCAGACACAAGGGGATAATCCGTTTTATTATACGGCCACATGCCAACCAAAGCACTCATATAAATGTGAATAAAAAGATAATTCAGGGAAAGGAGAACCATACGCACCTGACAATCATCCTTTCACGGCGGGATATCGTGCCGTTCCATCTCTCCCGGGGACACGAATGACCGAGATCATCTACCATCAGTACCAGAAGGTGGACAAGAACCATACCAGACATTCCTACCTGATCGATGTAGACGAAGAGATCGAAGTCCAGCAGATCATGGAATACAAGTGGAAAGTCTTTGACAGTGTCATCCTGAAACCCCCCCATCCCAGGACCCGTTTTTTCGAGCTTGTCATCACGGAATTCCGCGATGGCAGCTCGACCATCATCGATGACCTCCATATCTTCCCGGTCATCGCCCGTCAGAACCCCGACATACGGATACTCGGTTTTACTCTGAAAAAGGGGAACTGGGAGATTGACGAACGGATCTACAAGAAAGCCAACACCACCGAGATCCAGTGGATTTACACGGACGATTTCCACCTCTTTGCAATCACACACGCCACCGAACCTCTCGATACTGTCGTCGACCAGATTGTGACGAAGATTGACGAGATTGCCGTGGCCCTGCGGAGCGGTTACCGCCTCCCCTCGCACATGGAAAACCAGCGGATGCGGCGGGAAACCTTCGATTCCGTTGTCGACAGCCATAACGGCATCACCATCAACAAGACCGCAGTCCTCAAGCACCCCGAGTTCCAGCTGGTCGCGGAGCTTGGCGACGGCGACCGTAAGAAGATGCAGGACGAGATCCTCCGCGATCTCGTGGCGCTCGGGGCAACGCTCGACACCTTCGGCGGGTCGAACAAGATCATCGCCAAGATCGAGATCCCCGAAAAGACCGATATCAACAAGCAGCTGGCCCATATCGAGGAACTGCAGGATCTCGGCTGGCTGTTTGAGTAATTGTATTCCGTTCTCCGGATTTCCTGTTTTTCGTGATGATTATCTCGCGTGTGTCGGCACCGCTCTTTTCGTATCGTCGTGAGAAAAATGATTTCACATGAAAATTTCGCTTAAATACACTATGGATGGGGGCTGATCCCCCCATACCCCCGCCCCTTTGCAATATCTGCTGCCGCCCCCGCGAGGGCGCTCCCGCGGCGGCCTTCAACGCGCGTTTCCCGGAACCTGCTCTGGCCCTGCCGTGCCGCGGAGCGGCCCTGATGCGGGGAACACTCATATCAATTCAGAATGTTTTACCATTTTTCATCGTTCCGGTTGTTCATCTCCGTATCACGATAGTTTTTTTCTATAGTCGAAAAAGAGGGTTCATGAAAAATATTCTTTCTTCCCCGGTATGTGGAGCGCGGCCGTGTACTCCTCGATGAAATCCGTGTCGATCAGGAGGTCGATGTATACCATCTGCCGGCTGATCGCCTGCGCCTGTGTGCGCATGTCCTGCGACAGGAGACAGGCCATGGCACCGGACAGCGAACCATTGCCCACCGAGTGGTATTCCGCATTTTTGAAATCCGGGACAATACCGAATGCAATGATGTTCTTCATATCGGAGAATGCCCCGAATGCTCCGGCAAGGAAGAGATGGCGGATATCACGTGTACGGACACGGTATTTTTTCATGAGCACGCCGATGGCTCCGCAGACCGCGGCTTTTGAGTCCATGAGGTAGAGCATGTCCTGTGCCGTGATACAGATATCACGCCCGGTCCCGGTCTTTTCATGGGAGACCAGGAGAAACTCGGGACCGTCCGCGCCGGTACGGACACCGGGTTTTGACCCGACCAGTTTCCCGGTAAAATCCAGGATACCCGCCGATACCATTGCTGCGGCTGCATCGATAATGCCGGAACCGCAGATCCCGAGGGGGGGTGTATTGCCGATGGTGGTGAAGGAGACCGTGCAGCCGGACGGATCGATCGTCACGTGATCGATCGCTCCCTGCATGGCCCGCATCCCGCTGGAGATCCCGGCACCCTCGAATGCCGGGCCCGATGCGCAGGATACCGAAGCGAGCCAGTCCCCACTGCCAAGAATGATTTCCCCGTTCGTCCCGAGATCGATTATGAATGACAGGTCCCGGGAAGCCGGCATGCCGCTGACAAGCACGTCCCCAACGGCATCGCCGCCAACGAATCTGCTGACTGCCGGCAGGATCCATGCACAGGCACCGTCACAGGCTTCGATCTGCAGCGAGCGGGCCGGAACAATGACCGGATCGCGGGAAATATCCGGATTCGGCAGATCAAGACCGCGGGTATCCCGCCCGAGAAGGAGATAACTCATGACCGTGTTGCCGGCAATGCAGACATCTGCAATATCCTCATGAGGCACGTTTGCGGCGGCAGCCAGTATCCCGATGACCTCGTTGATGCTCTGAACCGCGGCTTTCCGGAGATCTTCCCGCCCGTCAGGAGTTCGGGCGTGGGTGATTCGTGTCAGGAGTTCCTCGCCGAACGTGATCTGACGGTTCATGGCAGAAGCACCGGCAAGGTTTTTCCCGGTGACGAGGTCCACAAGAGCCCCGGCAACGGTTGTTGTACCGAGATCCACGGCAATACCGTACAGCCGGTCGCGGGTATCGCCGCTTTCAATACGGATCACTTCGGGGTACCCCCTCGCGGCAGTAATTGTGACGGTAACCATGCCGTCCGCCGCAAGGAGTTCATCGTGCTGCTGCCGTGTCATATGCGGCCGTGTCCCCGTGTACCCTTCGAGACGAATCGACCGGTGTGCGGCGGGGAGGCCGGTCCCGGGCGATGGTTTGAGGAGATACTTCCTGACAACCGGTGCGGGAACGATATGAAGATCGGTGTGTGAGACGAGAATCCGGGGTTGGCTGATCCGGCTCTCGACGGGAATGATAAACTCGCAGTCACCGGTGACCAGGGTCTGGCAGGCCCGGCAGTACTGCCGGCCGATCTCTTCCGGGGTCAGGCCTTTGACACTCGCAGGGGAACCTGCTGTCGAGGATCCTTTGACGAAGACCACCCGGCACTTGTTGCATTCACCCTTTCCGCCGCAGACACTCTCGAACGGGATCCCGGCCTGACGGATGGCTTCGAGCACGGGCGTGTTTACCGGGACAGTGGCCATCCGGGCCATTGGATGGAATATGACACGGGCTGTATCAGGCATGGCCTTCCTCACTAAAAACGGATAGGGGAATTTCTGTCGGTAAGCGTGGCATGACTGGCATCGCGTTGGGTGGGGGGTTCAGGCCGGTTTCGGGGGCCAGCGTTCCCGGAGGTACTGGGACAGTCCCGACGAGTCCTTCGGCCCCACAAGGATCCTCCAGCCGCTCGCCTCCTCCGTCTCGCCGCTGAGACGGGCGGCGAGGCCGGGGATGACGAGGGTCTTGTGATCCACCAGCTGTGTGGCGTCAGTCTCTTTGAGCGCTTTCACGATCGATTCGGCAGAGAAATACCGGCCGGCAACTGCGCTCTCGACGCTGAGACCCCCGGTATCAACAACAATGAGATAACAGTCAAGGCCGGCGGTCTTGATGTCGGATTCCACGGTGAAGAAGGTGAGCGCGTAGTTGGTCGTAATGAGCACCGGAGAGTTCCTGCCGGGGTTGCCGAAGGTCCGGATGCCCGCTTCCACCGAGACCGGTTTCCGCGGATCTGTGTAGAGGCTGAACCGCCAGATCAGCTGCGGCAGGAGGACCCAGCCGTCAAGGCTGTGCATGATAAGCAGGTCGGCATACCGGGACATGAGCATGGACGCCGTGATCGTCTCGCGCCATTTCAGGACATCCATGGAGATCTCCTCGCCAATCCAGACCGCGAGCGGCACTCCCAGCAGGGGATACCCGAAGAGTTCATCGAGATCCCTGCAGGCAGATGCCCGGATCGCGGTGAAGGTATGGATCGTCTCCGACAGTCCATTCTCTGCAAGCGTGCCGGGATCGAGTACCATATCAGTTATTCCGCAGGCCTTCAGGGTTTTGACAAGGCTGCGCAGGAGCGCGGGATCCCCACCGGCATGGACAACGAGAGGAGCGTGGTAGGCGAGTGCGAGATCGGCCATGGACTTCCAGTTCTTTTCCGTGGCAGCGTACATGAGCGGCCGCCGGTCCTTTGCCTCGGCAAGGCCTGCTTCCATGACAACCGGGTTGGTGGTGCAGAGGATGAGGGGCAGCCCGGTAGCACCGGCAACGGTCCGGACCGTGGCGGCGAATACTTTCGGATCGCCGGATACCGACCGTATGGCAACTGCGTTGAGGCTCAGGGTCCTGCCGATATAATGGTAGGTAAACTCAGCGATCTTCCGGACCCGCTCCTGCAGGTCTTCTTCCGGCATCAGGTCATCGACATCGATTGCTACCGCGGTCGGGTTGTGATACGTGAACTCGTGACGCTGCAGCACGTATTTCCCGCCGATGGTGCAGGTATGCGCGCCCGTGCCGAAGGTGACCGCACGTACCGGCGGCGCGAGGAGAAACTCAAGATCGGATCGGGCAGCTGCGTATTCGTCCGCGAAGATGGGGGGGCAGTTATGGATCGTGAGTTCGCCGTTGACAAGGCGGGTCGCAAAGGCCATGCAGTTGGACTCGCGGCATTCCTGGCAATTGGTCCGGGGAAGCAGCTTGTACACATCGATCGGGCTGATCTCCCGGATACTCTTCTTTTTCTGCACGGTACCGGTCGTTTCGCCCGTCATGATATCCTCGCCCCCACCCAGTCGCCCACCGGCCCAGTGCCGGCCCTGTTGTTTCGCGTGCCGAGCCGGTGGATGACATCCTTGAGTGTCAGGACCGATGCCGGGTGCATCATCATGAAGAGATCGATGCCCGCAAGCAGGAGGGTCAGGGCATTTAAGGTCTCCCAGACAGGCCCGCGGAGTTCGCGGGGCCCGTACTCCGGCGCCATGACCATCCATGCTTCGCGGGCGGCCCACGCGTTCGTAGCAGCAGAGATAACCGGATGGGCAAGTTCGGTGTCGCCCATGAGAGCAGCGTACCGTGCACGCTCGTGGATGGTGAAGGAGTACTCAAGGCCGTAGCCGAGTGCGACCGTGGTCAGGTCCATAACAATCTGTTCCGGGGGGATGAATTCGTAGAGCCGCCGGTTGAGTTCCTTTGCATTGTTCAGTTCAAGGCCGGTAAACGCAAGCAGAACATGGCCGTGGTCGCGGGCGGCTGCCGCTACGGTCCCGAGGGTCTTTGCTTCCGCCATGTCGAGCGTGACCGAGTTCAGGAGCAGGCGCTCCCCGGCAGCCATCGCGGCGACCTCTGCAAACACGGCAGCATCCTTCTTCGGGTCACCACAGCCGCCGATGATGAGCGGGACGTCGACCGCCTGAAGGATCTCTTCGACCGTCCGGGCAGCATCCCGGGGCGAAGCATCGCGGAAGAGCGGGTCGGTGCTCATCAGGTGGATCGTGATGATATCGGCTCCGAATTTTTTCACGTTCATGCGGGCCCATTCGGCCGGGTCGTCCATGACATCCGCAATATGCTCGCGGAGTACCCGGGGAAGGGAGATGTTCATGTCAAAAACATCGAGAGAAATTGCAGGCGGGTTCTTCGGAGGAATCAGGATGTCTGCATACGCGGGGGTGGTAGCCCCGCCGATGGTCACGGTCTTTCCCCTGCTTCCCCCGCTGGCTTTTGTTGCACCCAGCACGACCTCGCGGACACTGCCGGGATAGGAGACGGCCCGGGGCTCGTATAATTCGCGAAGCAGCACGTCAGGTTTCTGCGGGGCGGCCTGACGCATCACCGAAGAACCCTGCATGGCGGGAATGCCGGAAGATGGGATGAACAGATCGAGATCGCCGATCTCCATCGAGAAGTCCTCGAGCTCGACCTGACGCACACCCTTCAGGAGCTCGAGGAGCTGCGGGGCGATCTTCAGGATATCGTTGCCGCCATTGCGGGCCGGTTCCTTATTTTTTCTGTGCGCCATGCAGGTCACCCCCGCTGTCGTCCGTCGCCCTGACCGGTACGATGATCACTTTTTCGGCAGTAATCCTTGCGTTCTTCAGGATGATGCGGTACCCGTTTGCCGTTATGGGGATATCGCCCGCGGACACAACCACGGGTTGAGATGGGGCCTGCTCCGCTGCAGTCCACCGCTGCACAACCGGGTGGTTGCGGGATTCGAGGAAGGCCTTCAGTTCGGGGATGTTTGTTACATCTTTTTCCGTGGCGATGGACGGGAATACTGAAGCGGGGATGAAATCCTTCAGACGTTCCTTGGTCTCTGCCGGCATCCAGACGACCCGGTCGTAGCCCCCGTCAGCGTGCAGGAACTGCGGCGACCGCATGTACTCGATCGAGATCCCGTGGAAACCGTCCACCTGCCTCCCGCCGGCTGTTGAATCCGCCATGGTGGAGAAGGGGAGGCCGTTGACCGTGACATCGCGGAATCCCCGGAGGACAACCCCGAATCCGTCGGCCTCCGGTATGTAGAATGCTATTCCTTCAAAGCAGCCGCAGGAGGTGTGTGGATACCCGAATGCCGAGTAGAGGAAGACGCGGCTGATCTCTCCCATGGACCGCTTCTTCGCGCTCTCGTTGACACCGGAGTATTCTCCTTTCTCCGGGTCGATGCATTCGCCTTTCTCAATGGCATAGATGGGTCCTTTCGGGTCGATACCGGCAGCAGCCCTCCCGTCGAACCAGCTGATGGCGCCGCAGTTGGCGTACCGCTGGGGGGTGATGACACAGATGTGGGTGGGAGCGAAGGACTGGCAGAGCGCGCAGCCATAGAACACGTCCACGTCCTTGTCAGACAGCCCCCGGGCCCTGGCGTCCCGGGCATCGTAGGCCGCAAGGGCTTCCCGGTAGAGCGGTCCCAGTTTTTCCGGGTCCGTGATGAAGGTGATCTGGACCTTCTCGAGGATCGGGAGCTCGTTGCGGAAGAGTTCGAGCATGACCTTGCCGATATAGCGGAAGGTGTTGAGTCCTTTCCTGAACGACTTTTTCGAGAGGCGTATCCAGATATCGTACCGCTGGTTGAGGTGCATGAACCCCTCGATGTAGTTGGAATATTCATGGATCCGGCGCTCGATAACGCCTTCGAGGTCCGGTTCAACCCGGGCACCCGCAACTTCTACAAGGATCCCGAGAGGGTAATGCTTTCCCTCTTCCATGCTGCCGATATCGGGGCCGACAATGGAGATATCGCCATCCGTGATCGAATCCAGCGGCCTGACACGGACCAGCTCACATTTCTCCGGTTCGTTCGGGCCGCCCAGCTCGACCTGCATGTCGTTCTTGCGAACCCGCTCACCTTCATGAACAAGGCCGACTTCAACAGGTATCTCCTCAAACATGGTACGCCCCTTTCAGTCCCCCAGGCCATCGACAATGCCCTTGAGGTTCACAATCCAGTCCTTGATGGTGCTGTTCGGGAACGACCAGCTGGCATTGGGCTGGTACACGCAGTCAAGCGTCATGGTCTTGAGGTTCGGCGCGAAATGCTTGAGGCCGGAGAGGATGGTCCACTCCATGTAATAGGGAAGACCGACAAAGAGTGCGAGATCATAGGGATCCTTGCCATCGAATCCTTTCCACGAGGGATCAGTCAGGCGGTTTGCGATATCGACTGCCGGCATGAGTGCGGCAGGCCGGAAATCCCGATCCAGGAACTCCCTGTTGGTGCTGGCGGTCGTCACGATGGGGATATTTGCCTTCCGCGCCAGCTCGATAAGGAAATCGATAAGCTTCTGCCGTTCAACATCGTACTCGATGATCCCATGGCCGACGATCATGATGGGGCGTTTTGCCCGCCGTATCATTGCATCGGCGATATCCGGTTTCATGATGAGCGAGGCCTTCTTTGGCCCGGGGATCTCTGCTGTCTGCCATGACTCGTTCAGCGGCATTGTCTCTCACTCCTTCCTCGCGTGGACCAGCCTGGGGAGGAGCGTGGGGTCCGGGATCGGCTGCTCCTGCCAGTCATGGTGTTTCAGGTGCGCGATGACTTCGTCTTTCATGGTGAGCGGGACATCCGCGGTGTTCCGGACGAACAGGTGAACGTCGGGCGGAATGCCCCCGACCAGGCGCTTGTGCAGGTCGATGTAGTTGGCCAGCTTGTTTGCCCTGCCCTTGCCGGTATCATTGGGGCGCATGGCCAGTTTTGCGATCATCACCATTGCCTCCTCCTTTGTTTCGGCAGCAAAGAAGAGGTGTTCAGGCGCGGGGCCGGCGTACACCTTCTCACCGCTGCGGGCATCGTACACGTACCAGTCCTCCTTCCGGTCGGACCTGCCAAGGAGCATGCGGCGGTATTTCGTGCCGTGAGGCCCGACAACGACCGGTATCCCGAGGCGCCAGAATCCGGCCGCAATCGCGGCTGCCTTCTGGGACATCGCGCCCCAGGCTACGCCAACTGCTCCAACCCGGTTATGGACATAGTCCGCGATCTCCTCATAGTTACCGCGGAGCGGTCGCTTGGCAAAGATGCTCGCGATCTTGATCGCGGCCCCGGCGATATGGGCGTTTGCAACGCACGACCCGACATTGACGATACCGCCGGCCTCGAATGCGCCGGAGAACTGCTCATACACCGTTTTGCCGTCTTCGTCGCGGTACATGCCGGCGGATATGGCAGAGCAGCCTGACGTGCAGACAATGTAGCGGCGCCGTGCAAACTCTGCGCACATCTCGGCAACCTCGCGGGAGCCCTTCGGAAAGTTGGCGCACCCGACGAATGCAACGACACCGGGGATCTCGCCGAGAACGATAGGACCGCCGACCTTCCGGATCTCGGTGTCCTGGATCGGCCCCCTGCCGGTCCGGACACAGTACGAGGCGCACCGGGTCTTTTCATCGGTAGCAGCAAGGATGAGGGAATGAACCGGGAGCTTCTGGGTACAGGCAGACTCGCATCGTCCGCAGCCGACACAGTCATCGTAGAGTTCATCCAGAAGGGACAGGTTGCCGCCTGCGGCTGCCTTGATCGCCTGCGCAATCGGCAGGTCATTGGGGCACGCACGCCGGCAGAGCATGCACTGGGTGCACTTCCGGGCAAGCTTCTGGAGATCCTCTGTTGAGATCTCGGCGCTATGCTTCTTCCGCTTCGGCGCAACCGAGCGGGCGGTCATGACAGCAACTTCCCCCGCTTTCTCCGGGTCCAGGATGAGTGCCGCGGGAACGCTCCCGTCCACGAACCCCTTCACGATCTCGTCGACCGGATCGCGGGTCCGGTCCGGCAGGCCGAGGCAGTTCTTTTCGTTTGTCGCGATCAGCGGGGACTTTACCTTTGCAGCCTCGAGGATAGTGTCCGTGCGGACGCACTGCTCATCGATGACAATGACATCCGGCATGCCGCTCCGGATATAACGGAGCTGCCACGAGATGGGACCGATAACCTTTGCCCGCGGGGAGTACCGGGTGATGTCCAGCGCCGTGCAGCAGATACCGGTCACCTCCACTTCGGACTGGAGTCCCTGGTCACGAATGTAGTCAATGATCGCCGTTGACGGCACAACGTTATGGCCGATGACGAGGATGACCGGTTTTTTCGTATCAACCGTGCCAAGGCCGAGGTCAGCCAGCGGAGACTCTGGATCGGCCCGTGGATAATTGAGCACCGAGATCTGGGCAATATCGGCAACTTCCATGCCCAGCTGGTCGATCATGCCGGCATGGAAAACCTTGGACTCGAAGTCGAGGCTGCTCCCTTCCTGGCCGGTATGGGTGACCGCGAGAAGCTGGGTGACCTGGTTCTCACAGTAATCGAGAACTGGTTCAAGGTCCCCGAGCGTTTTCGGCCGGATCCCGCAGACCAGCCGGGTAACCGGTGCTTCCACTTCCACGCCGACATCCCCGACATTGATCGGGTGGTCCCTGCCGGAGGTTTCTATCAGGTGGTTCAAAAGTTCCCGCGAGTGGCCGATATGGGTCGCGGCCCCGATGCATGCCGCGATCAGGACGATACGGGACTGCTGGGCCGGCATCGTGATACCGCATGCGCCCCGCTTGTGGTTGGTCAGGTCGCACTTCCCGTACGTGCAGAGGCAGCAGAGATCGCAGAACGGCATATAAAACGGTTTGTACCGTGCGAGGAGGGTATGGTCCCATGAACGGAGTGCA
>NZ_MVQB01000015.1 GCF_002067035.1 Methanoregula sp. PtaB.Bin085
GATCTGTCCTGACAGGATGAAATGAGCTGCTCGTAAGCAACTGAGCGACTGGGTAAGTCATAGAAAAGTGTCTGATTGAAGCGGTTTAAAAAGAAGACTGAACGATTCTAACTTCGCATCCACATGCGAGGGATGGGATTCTGGGCAAAAAGTTCAATGCGCAAACGGCAGATTTTTGCTGAATTTTGAAACGAAAACTGATCTGCGATGACGATCGGGCGCGAGAAGAAACTCCGGCAGATGGAGATTGACCTTAGCGGGATGAAACCCGGGGATTCGGTTCTTGAGATCGGCTGCGGGACCGGCACGCTGACCCTTGCATCCAAGGAACGGGTCGGGCCTGCCGGCACCGTGGCCGGTATCGATCTTGCTCCAGAGATGGTTGCCCGGGCGCAAAAGAAGGCTGCACGGAATAGTATGGACGTATCATTCCAGGAAGGAAGCATCGCAGCGATCCCGTTCCCTGACCGTCGTTTCGATGTGGTGATGTGCAGTTTCATGATCTTCCACATGCCCGATGATGTGCAACGGAAAGGAATTGCAGAGATTGCCCGCGTGCTGAAACCGGGCGGCCACCTCTTCATCTTCGATGCTGTTTCCCTTGATCCGCTCATACCGGCCCTTGAAGAGAACGGTATCACCGGTATCGAAAAGGGGCAGACCAAATTCATATACATGGCAATATCGTATCTGAGGGGAAGAAAGGAAAATCCGGGAACCATCCGATGAACCACGATAACGATCACGGCCACGATCACGAAGATCACGATCATGACCATGAACACGACGGTCACGCACACGGAGAGGAAGAGGGCCACGGCCACATGCACGGCATAGTAGACCCCTCGATCCTCACTACCGACCGGGGGATCTGGGCCGTCAAGTGGGGATTCGTCGGCATGCTCGTCACGGCACTGCTCCAGGTCATTGTCGTGTATTATACCGGCAGCATCGCCCTCATGGCCGATACGGTCCACAACTTCGGCGACGCCCTGACCGCGGTCCCGCTGGTTGCCGCGTTCCTGATGGCACGATGGAAACCGAGCCGCAAATTCACGTACGGCTATGGGAGAATCGAGGACCTGGCCGGGGTCTTCGTTGTCCTGATGATCCTGATCTCCGCGATCACGGCAGCATGGCTCTCCATCGACCGGTTCTTTCACCCGCAGGGAGTGACATTTCTGTGGGCCGTGGTTGCGGCATCTCTTATCGGGTTCTTCGGAAATGAAGCCGTGGCCCAGCTCAGGATCCGGGTCGGGAACGAGATCGGGAGTGCCGCACTTGTCGCCGACGGCCAGCATGCACGGACGGACGGGCTGACAAGCCTTGCAGTCCTGTTCGGCGCCATCGGGGTCTGGCTCGGGTACCCGCTTGCCGACCCGGTTGTCGGCCTCATCATCTCGATCACAATATTCTGGATTGTCTGGGACTCGGGAAAAACCATCTTCACCCGGCTACTCGACGGGGTTGACCCGGCAGTCACGGACGAGATCCGGCATGCTGCCGAGCATGTCGAAGGGGTCCGGGAAATCACGGATGTGAAAGTCCGGTGGCTCGGCCACCGGCTCCACGCGGAAATTAACATGACCGTTGCTGCAAGTCTCTCCGTCGAACAAGGGCACGCAATCGCAAAAGAGTACCGGCATGAGCTCCTTCATCACCTGAAGTATCTCTCGGACGCCACAATCCATGTCGATCCCGCAACGGAGTCTGGGGAAGATTATCACCATGTGAGAGAGCACAGCCACGAGGGGCTGCCACTCCACGGGCACTGATTTTTTTCGATCCAAAACCTGATACTTCAAATAATATCAGGTATGAGTTTTTGGAAGAGTACTATTTTCAGAGTACCAGCAATACACAACGGGGTGTCAGGGAGCGGCCCCCTTGTTTTCGGATACCGGCTCCGTTAATCACATTTTACGGTGAACTGCCATGGATGGTACCCTGAAAGAATCCAACCGGTCATTCCTGATGACCCTGCGTCTCGTTATCGTGAACTACAAAGAATTCCTGCTGGCACCGGGAACGATTATCACGTTCATCAGCGGCATGCTGCTGGTGACCGCAATCCTGCTCCAGCCGGCCAGCCTTTTTACCGGCAGTGCCCCGGGTGAACTGGTCAACTGGGTCTATCTTGCAGCCGCACTCGTAGGATCTTCGTATATCTGGTACAGTGCATATCTCGGCATCCGGGAAGGAGATTTTACTGCCGATATCCCGGTCACCATCGCAACGATTGCAGCTATTGCCATCGGGCAGTATTCTGCTGCTGCCGTTGTCGCAGTCCTGCTTTTGCTCGGAGGGTTGCTCGAAGAACTCGTTGCTGCACGGGCCGACCGGGCGCTCGATGCCCTGGCCCGCCTGTTACCGGATCGCGTTACGGTCCGGCGGAACGGGAATGATGTTACCCTTCCCCTGGAAGAGCTGGTTGTCGGGGATATCGTCATCATCCGCTCCGGGGAGCGGATTGCAATCGATGGCGAGGTCCTGTTCGGGACCGGATCGGTCAACCAGGCTGCGATCAACGGTGAGAGTGCACCTGTTGACAAGCAAAAAGGCGATACTGTCTTTGCCGGAACCCTGAACGAGATCGGGGCACTCGAAATCCGGGCAACGAAGGTCGGGACGGAAACCACGCTCGGCCAGATCCGCCGGCTCATTGCCGAAGCACAGGAGCAGAAGGCACCCATCGAGCGAATCCTTGACCGGTATGCGAAAATCTATACCCCGGTTGCCATCATTCTCGGATTGCTTCTCTGGTGGTGGAGCGGGGATATCCTCCGGGCGATCACCATGCTGATCATCTTCTGCCCCTGCGTGATGGTTCTTGCGACCCCGACCGCACTGGTTGCGTCCATCGGGAACGCTGCACTGGCGGGAAGCCTCGTAAAGAAGGGCGCGACCGTGGAGGCACTTTCGAACGCGGATATCGTCATCTTCGACAAAACCGGAACGCTCACCCTCGGAGAACCTCATATGATCAGCGCCATTCCCTACGGTAATACATCCGAAGAGTTCCTGGTCCGGTGTGCGGCGTCAGCAGAAAAATTCAGCGAACACCCGATAGGAAAGGCGGTGATCCGGGCCGCCGCACAGCGCAATATTGCAATACCCGAACCCGATTCCTGTGAAATCGTACCGGGACTCGGGGTAAAGGCGCGATCCGGCGGACACGAATTCCTGCTCGGGCGCCCGAAGATGTTCTCCGATCTCGGCATTGCCCTGCCCCGGGACAGCGAAGAAAAGATCCGGATTCTTTCCAGCGGGGGCCGGAGTGTTATCCTCGTAATGATTGATCATCAGCTGAGCGGATTCCTTGTCTTTGAAGATACCGTCCGGGAAAATGCACAGGCCACGATTGCCCTGCTGCACCGGGCCGGTATCCGGACCGTGCTTGTTACCGGAGATAACCGGGACGCCACGGACCTTGTTGCGCGAAAAGTCGGGATTACCGAAGTCTATGCCGATGTCATGCCCCAGGAAAAAGTCGCGATCGTCAAGCGGTTCCAGGCCGAGGGACGCCACGTTGTTTTCGTGGGCGACGGCGTGAACGACGGCCCGGCGCTCGCAACGGCGGATGTCGGCGTTGCAATGGGTCTTGCCGGGACGGATGTTGCCATTGAGACCGCCGATGTTGCGTTACTTTCTGACGATCTTTCCAAGTTGCCGCACCTGTTTTCCATCTCCCGGAAAGCGATCAGGACCATCCGGCAGAATCTGGTCTTCGCTGTGGGTGTTCTCGTGATTGCAGTAGGTCTGACGATCCCCGGCATCCTGACACCTGTGACCGGAGCACTCCTGCACGAGCTTTCATCCATCCCGGTTATTGCGAATTCTGCCCGGTTAATTGGATCGGAGAAATAGCAAATTTTATGCGGGGCTGAAATAGGAATTCATATGGTTTTCATTCGTGGTTTCCTGCCTTGATCGGGCAGCCTGGCATCTCCTCTCCACCTCGTTCCGAAACCCAGAGCAGCATGGGGATCAGATGCTTCCGGAATTCCCATCCATCCGGTGTGAGAGAATATTTCACGGTAGGAGGCGAGGTTTCCAGAACCTGCTTCTTCACCAGCCCGATCCGTTCCAGATTCTTCAGGGTATCGGAGAGCGGTTTCGGGCCGATGCATCCGAGTTCCTTTTTCAGCTCGTTGAATCCCTTCTCCCCTTCATTACCGAGAATTGCGATGATCAGGAGCGCCCATTTCTTTGCAACGACATCGAGGATCCCGAAAAGCGGGCAGAAACATACATCATTGTCCCGATCCGAAGGTTTCTTCATGGATACTACCTACTTACCGGATAACTTTTCCGCTTATTAACTATTAAACGGATACTATCTATCAGAAAAACCAGATTGCTGGAGAAACTGAATGGCTCAGACATGTCCGGAACATTGTGAATGCGATGACTGCACCGGCTCGTACAGCGGGCCGTGGTACGGCCATCCGCCCCTGCGGAACGCGATGATCGCCCTCGTAATCGCAGGTACCGGCCTAATCCTCGGCCATCTGGGGATCATCTCGCCGCAGGCCGAGAACATCTTCTTCATTCTCGCCATCCCGATCGGTGCATACCACTGGGCACGGGAAGGAATCGAGGAGCTGATCAAAGAGCACGAGATTGGTATCGAGATCCTCATGCTCGCCGCAACGGTCGGCTGTGTTGTGCTCGATCTCTGGGACGAGGCCGCAGCTCTGGTGATCCTGTATGCGGCTGCCGAAGGAGTGGAGGAACTCACCTATGCCCGGACCCGGGCCTCCATCCGGGCACTTCTCGATCTCGCACCCAAGGAAGCGGTACTGCTGAAGAACGGAAGCGAGATCACCGTTCCTGCAACCGAAGTCCGGGCCGGCGATCTCTTCCTGGTCCGTCCCGGAGCGGGTATCCCGACCGATGGTGTCATTGTCAAAGGTGCATCGGCTATCAACGAAGCCGCGGTCACGGGAGAATCGGTACCGGTCGAGAAACGCGTGGGGATGAATGTGTATGCCGCGAGCATCAACGGCGAAGGTGCCCTGGAGATCCGCGCAACGGCAACGTTCGAAAATAATACCCTTGCCAAGATCATCCACCTCGTGGAAGAAGCCCATGAGCAGAAGGGCAGGACCCAGCTCTTCATCGAACGATTCGGGAAAAAATATACCCCTGCCGTGCTCCTGGTGTCCCTTATCCTTATCGTGGTCCCGCCGTTCTTCGGCATCCCGTTCAACGATCTGGCGATACGAGGGGTCGTCCTGCTCGTAGCTGCAGCACCCTGTGCGCTGGTCATGTCAACACCGGTGGCCATCGCCACCGGCATCGGGGCTGCGGGAAAGAGCGGTATCCTCATCAAGGGCGGGGCCCACCTGGAGAGCCTCGGGAAGATCCGGGCGATCGCATTCGACAAGACCGGCACGCTGACCACAGGGATCCCGGCGGTCACCGATATCGTCGCACTTGACGGGACCGAGAAGGATGTCCTGCAGATCGCGTACTCCGTAGAGAAATGCTCGGAACACCCGCTGGCAAAAGCCATCAACCGCCGTGCAGAGCAGGACAGGATCGAGGCGCTGGAAGCTGCAAATCTCTGTGCTCTGACCGGCCAGGGTGCCGCAGCTACAATCAGCGGGATACAGTACATCGTCGGGAAACCGGAATCGTTCACGAACGCCCCCCGTAACGCTGGCGCCCTCCGGCAGATTGGGGCCATGCGGGCGGACGGAAAGACGGCGATGGTGGTCGGGACCGGTACAAAGATGATCGGGATCATCGCGGTCCGCGACCAGGTCCGCCCGGAGGCGAAGGCCATGATCGACCGGCTCCGCTCAATGGGGATTGCTGTCGTTATGCTCACCGGCGACAATGCAGTGACTGCGCGCGTCGTTGCCATGAACCTCGGGATCGATGAGATGCGGGCCGACCTCAAACCTGAAGATAAGATTGCTGCAATCGAAGAACTGAAGACGAAGTATGGATCAGTTGCCATGATCGGCGACGGAATTAACGATGCGCCTGCACTAGCCCGGGCAACGGTCGGGATCGCGATGGGGACCATCGGCACGGATGCCGCAATCGAGGCAGCTGACGTGGCACTCATGGCTGATGATCTGACAAAGGTGCCGGAGGCGATCGGATTTGGCAGGAATGCGGTGAAGATCGGCAACCAGAATATTGTCTTCTCCCTTGCCGTGCTCGCGATCATGATCCCTGCGGCAGTTCTCGGGTTGCTCGGCGTCACGCTTGCCGTGATCATCCACGAGGCTTCAGAGCTCCTCGCAGTCGGGAACGGACTGCGGCTGGCAAAGCGGGAATAAATCCAAGGTTTCTTATGGTCACCGGATGAGATGGTACGAGCCTTTCACAATTGTGAATACATTGAGTGCACTCGGGAAAACTATGTAATGAGAGCGAATATCCATGATTTTTGACAGTGTTACAACCTTCATCGATACCTATTACATTAACCCGGTACGGCTCGACCAGCCGTACAACATTGTATCGACCCTCACCTACGCGATCATCCTGATCATTGCTTTACTGTGCATCTACCGCTGGCTCCGGTGGTCCGGAATAGCATTCGACGAAAAATTTATTTTTGCAACTATCCCGTTTGTTGTTCTCGGTGCGCTGGTCCGGGCAATTTACGATACGCACATGGTGACATCAGATCTCCAGTTCCTGCTTGTGACACCTCCTATCTATGTCGTCACGTTCCTGTACACGGTCGCTGCTCTTGTTGCAACGCGGACTCTGGAAACAAAAGGCTGGATACGGGATTTCCGGACCGGGTACCGAAACATCGGTATCGTCAGCGCTGCAGCGGTCGTCCTTCTTCTCGGCTCCTGGGCGCTTGGTCATAACGGACCCCATATCGAAGTAATCTTTATCATTGCGGGAATGACCGCTCTCGCAACCGGCGCTGTCTGGGCTTTCATGAAATATATTCTGAAATGGAACCAGGTCTCAGAACCGCTCTTCGTTCTTCTGATCCTCGGGCAGATGCTGGACGCGAGCGCCACGAGTTACGGGATCGATCTCTCCCCGGTGAATTACATCGAGGAGCATGTTGTCGGCACCGCCCTGATCGCCGGCACCGGAACGGCATTCTCCATGTTCCTGCTGAAACTGATCGTACTGTTCCCAGCGGTCTATGTCCTCCAGCTCTACCGGAAGGAGGCCGAGCCGGACCTCTGGCACCTGATCCTCTTTGCCATGATCGTGCTCGGGTTTGCAATCGGGCTTCGGAACATGACGCAGATGATCCTCCTCGGGTGAACAGAATATGTTGCCAACAACGGATTCGACAAATAACTCAATAAAACGGAATACTACCCGGGGGGCTCCGCGAATCCAATGATCGAGTGGTTCATTTACCTTGCATTCCTCGCGTTCAGTATCTTCCTCATACCGGGCCGCCATAAAAAATACGCCGCAGCGGGGGGCTGGGTATTCCTCGTAGCTGGATTCCTGACTGAAGTCCCTGAATATATGACACTAGATAATATCCTGTACCCGGCTCTTGCTTTCCTCTCGCTTCCGTTCCTGGCAATCACCCTCTGGAATATTTTCCGGGATAACTCACTGGTATTCCAGCTGTCACGGGCCGCTGCGGTTGCCATGCTGATCTTTATGCCGTTCACGTTCGTTCCGCTGCTCCGCGATACGCTTATTGCAACCGTTGTCGATCAGGCGGTCTGGCTGCTGAATGCCCTGAATTACCATACGGATCTCCGGGCATGGAATATTCTCTTCCGGAACGGTTATGCAACGGAAATTATTCTCGCCTGTACGGGAATCACGGCGATGGCAATTATGCTGGGCGTTGCAGCAGGATCGGCCAGGATTACCCTGAAACAGGGACTGCTAGCTGTTCTTATCGTCGTGCCGATCATTTATCTCCTTAACATCCTGCGTATCGTTGTTGTCTTTATCGCGTGGTCGGACCAGTGGTTTGCTTTCCTCCCGGACCCCACGGGTACCTCAGAATTCGGGCCCGGCTATGCAAGTTTCTTCTGGGCGCATAATGTCTTCATGGAGCTGCTCTCGGTTGTTGTCCTGATCGGGATAGCCTTTGTGTTATTCCGGATCATTCCGGACCTTGCGGTTTTCGCACGCGATCTGACGCAACTGTATCTCGACGGGATCAGATCATTCGTGAAATGGCTGGAATCCACCTGCAGGGCACAGAGTGTGATGTGATATGGTTTACGAGATAACCAGAGGATGGACCCCCGGGAAAGTTACGCCAATATTCACAGCAATTATTTTCTTCCTCATCCTGGCAGCGGGCATCCTGCCGGTATCGGCATCGGATACTGCCGGTGCATTGCCGACCGACGTTTGCACGAACACGGGACCTGTCTGTACAGATGCATCCGCTCATGTCACCTCAGATAGTTCCGGTCCATTGGACGGCACCCTCTGCATTTATTATTTTTACGGCAACGGGTGCCCGCATTGTGCCCGGATAAAACCGTTCATCGAGGAGATGGCTGCAAAATATCCCCGGGTCCAGGTGAAAACCTTCGAGATCTACTTCAACAGCAGCAACCAGGAGATGTACCGCGATTTCCTCGCCCGCTATACGGTGAAGACCGAGGGCGTTCCTGCGGTTTTTATCGGCCCGAAGGCGTTCATCGGCGAGGATACCATCCGGGATAACCTGGAGAAAGAGATTGTGTACGCAAATTCCCACGAGTCGATCTGTCCTGCCACTTACTCGGCCCGGGAGGGGCCCCTGCAGGACATCTCCCCGGGGAGGAATATCGATCTGACTGTGCCGGCTGTTGTCGCTGCTGCGCTCGTGGACAGTATCAATCCCTGTGCTTTCGCCGTGCTGATCTTCCTCTTAACCTACCTGATCTCCCTGCGGGACAAGAGGCGGGTCCTCCTCTCCGGCCTGGTCTACATCAGCGCGGTTTTTATCGCGTATTTTGTCTCAGGGCTCGGGCTCTTTGCCGTGATCCAGCAGACCGGGATTGCCGGTCCTGTTGCAACCGTCGCTGCCGTTATCGCAGTCCTGGCCGGGATCATCAACATCATTGACGCTGTGCGGGACCGGGCCGTTCCGCTCCTCTCGATCCCATCCTCCCAGAAGGACCGGATACGCGGGTATGTCACCCGGGCAACGCTTCCCGCAGCGTTCATCCTCGGGATCCTTGTCAGCATCGTTGAACTGCCCTGCACGGGCGGAGTCTACCTCGCCATCCTCGGCCTGCTCAGCAGCACCATGACCCTCAGTGCCGGGCTCCCGTATCTGCTGCTCTATAACCTGATCTTTGTCCTGCCGCTCATAGTGATCCTCTGCATCGTCTATGCCGGTGTTTCTGCGGATACACTTGAGAACATGCAGGGACGGGGACGGCGGTGGATGCGGGGCGCGATTGGGATCTTCCTTGTCGTCCTCGGTGCGCTGATGCTGTCAGGAATCTTATAGTGCCTCCGGCTGATAATTACTCAAAGAATTCCCGAATTATGGAATGGAACATCACGACCTTCAAAAAAATTTTCGGCAGCGGTCCCACCGGATTCCTGATCAGCGTCATCCTGCTGATTATTGCACTCTGGATTGACAGGCAGATCGGTCTTCCTCCTCTGTCAGATAACCAGACTCTCCTGAATGCAATATTCATAGTCGCGAGCCTAATGACCCTGGTCATCGTCATCTGGAGTTTCGTATCGTTGCCCGCAGCCGACAGGGGCAAACGGCTTGTCACCTCCGGTGCATTCAGGTACGTACGTCATCCCCTCTACGCGGCATTCCTCTCAGTATTCAACTTCGGTCTCGCTATCTACCTCAAAAGTTACATCATGGTATTGTGGGCAATCCTCCTCCATCCGGTATGGCATTATCTTGTGCGAGATGAGGAGGAAATGATGGTCCATATTTTCGGAAAGGATTACGAAAAATACCAGGAAAAAACCGGGCGGTTTTTCCCCAGACTGCTATAAGGAGCCGCAACTTCCGGCAGTTTTTTCAGGGAGCGGATAGGAAAACGGCAATTATTTTTACGAGTGCAGAGTGATTGTACCTGATGATTCTCCAGTCACTTTTTTTATTTGTCCTGGCCGGTTTATGTGAAATCGGGGGAGGATACCTTATCTGGCTCTGGATTCGGGAGGGCCGGGGTATTGAGTATGCAGTGCTTGGAGCAATTATTCTCGTGCTTTATGGGATCATCCCGACGTTGCAGACCTCGAATTTCGGGCGGGTCTATGCTGCATATGGGGGCATTTTTATTGTGCTTGCTCTTCTCTGGGGCTGGCAGATCGATAAGGTTGTCCCGGACCGGTTCGACATTCTTGGCGCCGCAATTGCCTTGATCGGCGTATTCATCATCATGTACTGGCCGCGGACCGTTTCTGTCGTTCCTTGAATACCGGAAAATTTTAAAATCTACGAAGAAAAAAGCCCGGGTGCGGGAATTCCCGCATTACATTCCTATCCCCGTAATCAGGCCAACAATCTGCTGAGCTGTTACCGGGTCCACGACCCGGGCCAGGACCAGCCCGGCCATCGAGATGAAG
>NZ_MVQB01000016.1 GCF_002067035.1 Methanoregula sp. PtaB.Bin085
ATTTATCTGTGAAGAGTGACATGATATCCTTGGATACTGAGGCTGCTGATTTTACAGCAATATAGAGACACTACCATTGCAGGTTCATATAACCTGCCAGGATCTTCCACATGAAAAGTACAGACAGCGGAATATAATTCAATCATCGAATGACACCAGGAAAAACCCGGGTAATCCGATATCAGGATTTCCTGAACAGTTCTTCAAGGACTGTTGTCCCGAGGATCCCTTCGGTCTCTTTCCGGTAGGTATCCCGCATCAGTCTGATCATCTTCTTACTGCCTTTTTTTGTCGTTACGATTCCTTCCCGTTCAGCTTTGATCACGAGATCTTCCTTCTCCATCATAGCAAATGTGCGGAGTACCAGATAGTGCGGAGTTCCGAGGAATTCCGCAAGCCTGCGGATAGTCGGGATTTTTATCCTGACTGAATTATCGGCAGCAAAGGAAATGACGATCGAACGCTCCAGCAACTGGATGCGGACAGCAGCATCAAAAAGGAGATCAACGGAAAGGTCTGCCATCGCTGATTTCACCGGACCCGTTTCATGCGCACACAGCGTAAAAAAATCCCCTGCGAATCCCGATATCCGGCACCTGCCGGACATTGTCTGCAGAAAAAAATTACTTTTTCTTCTTGTGTTCGTCAGCAACCGGCTTCATGAACACGACTTCTGCTTTTACATCCTTTGCGATCTGTTCGATCTCAAATTTCCGGAAATGGGTTGCCTCAACCTGGATCTCCCCGCCGGTGACGGCAACGATGCGGTACTTGGGGGACTCAACACCCTCGCCGACTTTCTGGCGCTCACGCACATAAATCTTCATGGTCTTTACCTCCATGCCAATACAAACCCGTGGCGTGTAAATCCTGCACGTCCGGTAATATCGGCTCTGATATACCAATTGGTTTACATGGACTTATAACTTTTGATGTTGATAGGCTAACCGGCTGATCATATGGCAAAACGGTTAGAACTGGAAAGCGGCCTGCGGGGCGAGACCCTTGTCAGGAAAGGGATAATGAAAGAGAGGCGGAAACCGTCCCCACAGATCCGGATCGCTCCGGATATCAATATCCTCAAGATCGGGGGCCATGGTGTCATTGATTACGGGCGGGAGGTGATGCACCCGCTCTGTACGGAGATCGGGGCGTTGTCAAAAAAGCACAAGCTCCTGATCGCCACAGGCGGGGGCGGACGGGTCCGCCACATCATGGACATAGGGATAGACCTCGGGATGCCCACCGGTGTGCTTGCCGAACTGGCCGGAAAGATCTCGGAGCAGAACGCGATCATGGTCTCGATCCTGTTGTCAAAATATGGCGGGACGCGGATCCATACCGGGGACCTTCTGGAACTCCCGATGCTCCTGAAACTGGGAATCCTGCCGGTCACCCATGGCACACCGCCGTACGGGCTGTATGAGCACCCGGCCCGGGGTGAGATGATCCCGCCCCACCGCACCGATACCGGTGCGTTTCTCATCGCTGAAGTACTCGGGGCAAGGAGCTGCATCATCGGCAAGAACGTCGACGGGCTCTATACCGAAGACCCACTGAAGAATCCCGATGCAGAGCTGATCCGGGATATCACAGCAAAAGAACTGATCCGGATGAACCTGGAGGATATGGTGCTCGAACCGATGGTTGTCGAACTCCTGAAAGACGCTGTCCATATCAGGGAAGTGCGGATCATCAACTGCCACAAGCGGGGCACTATCGAAAAAGCGATCAACGGCCGGAATATCGGGACTATCATCCGCGCCGAATAGATGCCCTCTTCTTTTATTCCCGTTCTGTTTCGGGAAAGAATTTTTCTCTCGCGCCGGTACCTGCAGGCAAATCTTCGACGGAAAAAGGGGAATGTCCCGGATAAAAGTAAATATAGTATATTTAACACAGATTTTTTATCATTCAACAAAGTAAGTTAACAGTGGTGTGTATCAATGGGTATCTGCTCGGATATCATGAACGATTTCGTGCTGCAGGAGATCAAGCGCATCTGGTCGAGTTACGACGGCTGGACTATCACTCCGAAAAAGAAGGGTTCCGGATACGATACGCTTGTGGTCCTCGAACGGTCGAACAACGGCCACAAGGAAATCACCAAGGCACTCGTTCTGTTTAAAAAGGAAGTGACGCTCGACATGCTGGACGACCTGACCCGGCCGGAGCCGGTCTTCGACGGCAGCCGCCCGCGCTATGACTATGCGGTCATCGTACCGGGCAATGCAGATACCTCTGCCCTGCCAAAAGATCTCAAGGTCTTTGTCATGAAGTCCTTTGCCTTTGAGGGCAAGGAATTGATCTGGCTCAAGAAGCCTGTCCGAAAGGCTGATGAACCGGCAAAGAAAGCTGGATAATCTTTTCTCTCTCTTTATCCCGGGAGCGCGGGAACCGGATCCCGGTAAAAAAAGGAGGAAACCCCTCCCGGTGATGGTTTATCGTCCGATGGTCAGATCCGTTTGTAGTATCTCATTGATCCGCAGGCACCGCAGCGGTCGCCTTGGAACAGGTAATCTGGCACGGTCTCCCAGCAGCAGGGGCAGGTAACTGACGTCCATTTCTTCTTCTTTATGACAGGAACCCGGACGTTCTCAAACGAGAGGATATCCCGGCCGGCCCGGAAGATCTCGTCCCGAAGGCGACCCTTCATGGTGTGCCTGTCATATGCCGGGCTGTTCGCGTACCATAAATCGATTGTCGGGAATTTTTTAAGTTTCTGAAGATCCACGTAAACCCGCACCGCATCCGCGGTTTCACTCTCGGTCGGTGTATTCAGGGTAATGGCAAACTTCCCTATGGGCACGACCCGGAGCCGGTTGTTTCCCGTGGTACAACGGGCAAGTATCTGGAGTGCATCGGGAAGGCACTTGGGCGTTTCGCAGATCGCATAGAGTTTCCTGTCCATGGAAACCCCGAGAAGCTCCAGTGCAAGGTCCACCATGAATGCCCCGATCAGGACGCCGGGCGCGGGATAGGTATGGAATTCCGACAGCCGGAGGATCTGCTCCTGGAGATCCGGTTTTATCCCGGCCTTCTTCATACCGGCCTTCAGCGCTTCCGGGGAGCATTCGTGGTGACCTGCTTGCATGAATATGCTTAGGCAGGTAATCTGATAAACATTTTATGAAAAGCAATCACTGGCACTAAACTGCAACGGCCGGACAGCTGCTTGCCTGACCGGGAGGACCGGCCTTCCACGTCCGCACCTATTCAGTCCGGCAGATGGCTGGCGGAAGGATACCCGAATGCCGCGAGCACGGACCGGGCATCCATACGCCTGCCTTCAGGCAGGGTTCCGGCAAGGGTGGAGAGCGATACCAGCGAAAGCGGGACCCTGACACCAAACATATCGGCCGCGGGGACCGGGAGGGTGTTGCCCTTCACATAGTTCCGCACGCTCCAGCGGTCAACGACAACGCCCATGTCGGCAAGGCAGGAGGAGACGCGGCCGTACGGCATCGTTTCCCCGAGTGTCCGGCAGAGGTCGATGACCGGGGACCCGATCCGGGTGTCCGGGTAAAACGGCTGGCCGGCATACGTGATCTGCCGGCAGTTCCGGCACCGGAATCGCCTGACAAGGACCGATATCACCCGTCTCTTTCCCCGGTCCGTGACAATGGCAAACTGTTTTCTCTTCACATCGTACCCGCCCGGTTCCCCGCCGCAGTGCGGGCAGGCTGCTGCCTCATCGAACAGGATCCCGTCGCATGCAACAATGGTCATCAGCACGAGATCGGCAAGCATCGGGGGGATCCTGGTTTTTTTCATGGCGTATTCTCCCGGCCCGGACAGCTTTTTCCGGGAACTGCATCTCCCGTTAAGGAAATCCTGTTAACGTTTCGGCCTCGCAGGTATATAAACCCACTTCTGTTCACCAGATTTTTGAAAAGTTTCACAACTCTTATATGTGATTTATGCAAACGTAATCTGTATAACAAGATTCACTTAACATTTCGGTTATGGAAACATGTTTTATAACAGGTTTCAGGTGTGAAGTTGGTGAATAGTGCATGAGTGATGAAGATTTACAGCTGAAGTATACACCTACAACGTGTCCCTACTGCGGGGTTGGCTGCGGCCTGAACCTCGTGTCCAGGGGTAATACGCTCGTTGGTGTCGAACCGTACAAGCGGTCCCCGATCAACGAGGGCAAGCTCTGCCCTAAGGGTGCGACCTGCTGGGAGACCGTCCAGAAACCCGGCCGGCTGACCAGGCCCCTGATCAAGAAGAACGGAAAGTTCGAGGAAGCCACGTGGGACGAGGCCCTTGACCTTATCGTCAGCAAGTTCACGGAGATCTCCAAAAAGGGCGGACCCAGGGCCCTTGGTTTCCAGACATCCTGCCGTACCGTGAATGAAGACTGCTACGCGTTCCAGAAGTGGGCCCGTTGCGGATTTTTAACCAACAACGTCGACAACTGCGCCCGCATCTGCCACGGACCTTCCGTTGCAGGGCTCTCGCTCTCGTTCGGTTCCGGTGCAGCAACGAACCCGTTCGAGGATGTCCTGAACTCGGACCTCATCGTCATGTGGGGCTCCAACGCCGTCGAGGCCCACCCGCTCGTCGGCCGCCGCGTCATGCAGGCCAAGAAGAAGGGCATTCCGGTCATTGTTGTTGACCCGCGCCGCAGCCCGACAGCACGGCTGGCCGACAAGTGGATCCAGTTCAACCCGTCGACCCACATCGCGCTTGCCAACAACATGATGTACTACATCATCAAGGAAGGACTCGAGGACAAGGAGTACATCAGGGAGCGGACGAAGGGATTCGACGACCTCAAGAAGGTTGTCGAGAAGTACGCCGATGCCACGAATATCCACGGTGTCCCGCAGGAGACCGTCCAGGAGTTCGCCCGCCAGTATGCGAATGCAAAGAACGCGGTGATCATCTACTGCCTCGGTATTACCGAACTGACCACCGGTACCGACAATGTCCGGTCCATGGGCAACCTTGCCCTGCTCACCGGCAACGTCGGCCGCCCCGGCGTTGGCGTCAACCCGCTCCGCGGCCAGAACAACGTGCAGGGCGCCTGCGACATGGGCGCGTACCCGAACGTCTTCTCCGGTTACCAGGCCGTTGCGGTATCTGAGAACCGTGCAAAGATGGAGAAACTCTGGTTCCTGAAGGAAGGTTCCCTGCCCGACTGGTACGGTGTCACTTTAACCGAGCAGATCAACCAGGCCGGCGACCCGATCAAGGCCATGTACTTCCTCGGCCTGAACCCCACGGTCTCTTACCCCGACTCAAACCACGTCAGGGCGCAGCTTCAGAAGCTTGACTTCTGCGTCATGCAGGATATCTACTGGAACGAAAGCTGCGAGTTTGCAGACGTTGTCCTGCCCGGCACCTGCTTTGCCGAGAAGGACGGCACGTTCACCAGCGGCGAACGCCGTGTCAACCGTGTCCGGAAGGCCGTTGACGGTCCCGGTGAGTCGAAGTACGACTGGGAGATCATCGCACTGCTCGCCAAGAAGATGGGACTCAAGGGCTTTGACTGGAAGTCCGCGAAGGATGTCTGGGACGACATGCGTGCATGCACCCCCGGCCTGTTCGGTGTAACCTACGAGAAGATCGAGAAGCCCGAGGCCATCCACTGGCCCTGCCCGACAATCGAGCACCCGGGAACCCCGATCCTCCACATCGGCAAGTTCTCCGCAGCCGACGGCAAGGGAACCATGTTCGGCCTCGAGTACCGCCCGCCCGCGGAGGTCGCTGATGCAGAGTACCCGTTCACCCTCATGACCGGTCGTATCATCTTCCACTACCACACCAGGACCCAGACCGACCGGAGCCAGACGCTGCACAACGATGTGCCCGAGAACTACGTCCAGATGAACACGCAGGACGCAAAGGAGCTCGGTATCAAGCCGTACGAGAAGATCAAGGTGATCAGCCGCCGTGGCGAATCCATCGCCATTGCACGCGTGACCGATGACCTTGCCCCCAAAGTCATGTACATGCCGATGCACTTCTACAAGGGTGCGAATCAGCTGACCAATACCGCCCTCGACCCGCTCTCCAAGATGCCGGAGCTCAAGCACTGTGCTGTCAAGGTAGAGAAGATCACGGAGGCCTGACCATGACCAAGAAAGGCGACATGCTCTACGCGTGGACCAATGATGCGGAGATCCAGAAGAAGGCCGAGCTCGGCGGTGCAGTTACCACCCTCTGGAAATACGCGCTCGAGTCCATGACAGTCGATGCGGTGCTCGCGGTCACGAAAGGCGTTGACCTGTACGATGCCGTGCCGGTCATCATCACCGACCCCAAGGACCTGGCAAAGACCGCCGGTTCGCTCCACTGCGGTACCCTGCTGATGGCAAAGCTCGTCAAGAAATTCCTTGACGGCGCACATGACAAGAAGATCGGCGTGACCGTCAAGGGCTGCGATGCGATGGCGTTCTACGAACTTGCCAAGCGTAAGCAGATCAGCCTCGACAACATCGTCATGATCGGCGTCAACTGCGGAGGATCGGTCAGCCCGGTCACTGCCCGCAAAATGATCAAGGAGAAGTATGAAGTTGACCCCGAGAAGGTTCACAAGGAAGAGATCGACAAAGGCCAGTTCATCATCGAGTACGAGGGAGGCCACAAAGGCATCTCCGTAGACGAGCTCGAAGAGGCAGGTTTCGGCCGCAGATCGAACTGCCGCCGTTGCAAGATGAAGATTCCCCGGCAGGCAGATCTTGCCTGCGGGAACTGGGGTGTCATCGGTCCCAGGGCCGGCAAGGCAACCTTTGTCGAGGTCTGTTCCGAGAAGGGTGCAGCGCTCGTTGACGGTGCGGTCAGGATGGGAATGATGGCAACCGAGCCGGCAAACGCCAAAGGCCTCGAGATCCGCGGGAAGGTCGAGAGTGCAATGTTCAAGCTCGGCGACAAGTGGCGCAGGCACGACTTCGAAGCTCTCGGCGAAGGCAAGGAGCGCCTGAAGAAGATCATGAGCGAGACCGCCCGGTGCATCAAGTGCTACCAGTGCATCGATGTCTGCCCGATCTGCTACTGCGTGGACTGTACAACCAAGAACCCGGCGTATGTCGCGCCCGGCCATCTCCCGGTTCCCTTCATGTTCCACCTGATCCGGTACGCCCACATCGCGGACTCTTGCGTGAACTGCGGCCAGTGCGAGGAGGTCTGTGCAGCCGAGATCCCCAACGCACTCTTCATGCACGCCCAGCAGGTCGAACTCGAGAAGATGTTCGGTCACGTGCCCGGTGTCAACATGGAACTCCCACTCATGGCGTATGTCGAGGAGAAGGAGGAGCGGTTACGCCTCCACAACACCGGCAGTGACATGATCTACGAGAACGTGTTCAACCCCTTCAACAGGAAGGAGCACTGATCTCCTTCGTCTCTTTTTTCGTCAGCCTCTCGCCTGAAATGTGGCAGGATAGTGCTGAACTGCCGGAGAAGGCACCTGACGCCCGGTAATGGCGGCAGGTATTACATATTTTACACCGTACATTCCTGTGAATTCAGGAGACTGGCATGAGCAGGACGAAAAAGGAATTCGCTGATTTCACAATCCTCATCGAAAAGGCACAGGAACTCGGCGCAGCGGATGCAAAGGTAATCCCTGCAGCCGACATCGTTGTCGAAGACCGCGTGCCCCTGAAGTGTCGGGCCGGCTGCAAATCATACGGCACAAAGCTGACCTGCCCGCCATATGTCCCAACTCCTGATGAGTTCCGGAAGATCCTGTCAGAGTACCGGTACGCCCTGCTCGTGAAGTTCATCTCGCCCGCGGTCGCGGAGCCGGATGTGATCTGCTCAATCTACAAATACTGGCTCGACCCGGCAGCGCCGGCCGACAAGAAGGAGCAGGCCACGAAGTTCTGGCAGGATCATTTCAACGGCACCGGCACGTTCGCCCCGATGATGCTCGAGCTCGAACGGACGGCGTTCAATGCCGGCAACCCGTTCGCGCTCGCGTTCGTCAACGGTTCGTGCCGGCTCTGCGAGACATGCAACGTGAAGGCCGGTATCTGCGTCCATCCCACGCAGGCCCGGATCCCCGAGCATGCGGTCGGTATCAACATGGTGAAGACCGCGGAGAAGGCGGGGATGCCGATCCGGTTCCCGGTGCAGGGGCACCCGGAGCTGATGGCGCTCCTGCTGATTGACTGAAAATACGTGCTTGAGAATACCTGCGAGGCGTAGAATTGGATAGTGATGGAACCACGGGCGCTCGCGGTCTGTCGAACCTCGTAATTCCCTTTGGGCATTGTGAGAAGGATTTTCGATGAATATCATAGCATAGATAAACGACGGGGCTGATGCCCCCATACCCCATTACGATAGTTGCCGCCGCAACCCGCGGGGGCGCTCCTGCCGGCGGCCTTCAACGAACGTTTCCCGGAACCTGCTCTGTCCCCGCTGTGCCTCGGAGAGGCCCTGAGGAGAGAGAGCCCTCATAAATATCCAGATTTCATATGATTATCATCATCCAGGAATGAACTCCAGTTCACGTTCGTTTCTACGAGCGTAATAAAAACTTAAAACGAGAGGTCCGGAACAATGAACGATCAGGAAAATCCATTCCGGTAGCAGATGAACACCGGCGGGCTGGAAACCTACGAGAAGGATATCGTTTCGACTTTGATGGCAGACTGGGTGCCCGATTTCATAACGGCCGGGAATATCGGTCCGGAAATAAGGTGCTGGACGCTGCCTGCGGCACCGGGATCGTGGCGGTGGATCTCAATGAATGGATGCTCCGGGTTGGCCGGCACTGCACCGCCCGCGAAGGCACAACAACCATCGAATGGTATCAGAGCGATATCACCCGGATGCCGGTTTCCGATGGCGAATTCGACATGGTCCTGTGCCAGCAGGGGCTCCGGTTCTTCCCGGACAAGGCAGCGGCCCTGCAGGAGATGGCCCGGGTGCTTGCACCGGGAGGAAGGCTTGCCCTGAGTGTCTGGGGCCGTGCCGAGAAGAGCCCGCACGTGGGCATCATCTGTGACGTGTTCCGGGATTATTTCGGGGAAGATTCGACAACCATTTTCAAGGTTGCATGCTCGCTCTCCGATCCCGCAGTGCTGCGTAACCTTGCCGGGGACGCCGGTTTTACCGGCATCAGCATCCGCTCCGGTGTGAAGATCGCCCGCCATCCCTCGCCCGCTGAGCTTCTGCCCGCGTACTTCTCGGCGTTTCCGGTTGCCGCACAGATATCGGCATTGCCGGAGGAGGAGCGGGACGGGATGTTCCGCTGCATGATGACGCAGCTGGTGCCCTCCACGGAGAACAACGGGCTTGCCGTGCCAACGGAAAATATCCCCCAGACTGCGGAAAAGGAGTAACCCCGCTTTCTGATGAGCGATATATCCATGATCCGGGCGGGAACCTCCATCGGAATCTGAACCGGAAAAACGCCGTCACATGCATTCGGGGTTGCGCACCCGGGGCACGCTTTCTTATAGGCTGAGCGCGATGAAGCCATGAGGAAGCCACTATGACCAGATACCCGCTGAAACCGGCCGACCGGGTCGAGATCATCGTCCTGGTCGATAATTATACCGATTCGCTGAAAATACCGGATACTCCCGTTGACCGCAGGCCGCCGTACGACCCGGGGCGCCATCTCCTTGCAGAGCATGGCTTCTCCTGTCTTGTCCGGGTCTTTGCAAAAAAGAAGGAGCATGCGATCCTGTTCGATGCCGGGCTCTCCTGTGAGTGCCTGCCGTGGAACCTCCGGCAGCTGGGGCTCTCCGCTGCCGGAATAGAGGCTGTTGTCCTGAGCCACGGCCACTACGATCACACCGGCGGGCTTGGGCTTGCGGTCAGCGGTGCGGGGCACCAGGTTCCTCTCATCGCCCACCCTGATGCGTTTCTCCCGCGACGGCGGAACGTTCCTGCCACGGGAATAACCGTTCAGCCGCATCCGGATGCGGCAGCGCTGAAAAAAGCAGGGGCCGATATCAGGATGTACAGTGAACCAACGCCGCTCGCTGCCGGCCACCTGCTCGTAACCGGCGAAGTGGAACGGATAACAGCGTTCGAAAAAGGACTGCCGGGATTTGAGATCGAGAAGGACGGCCGGTGGATCCCTGATCAGTATCTGGACGACCAGGCGCTGGTGATGAACGTTGCGGGCAAGGGCCTCGTTGTGATGAGCGGGTGCGCCCACGCCGGGATCGTTAATACCGTGGAGTATGCACGGAAGATCACCGGTACGAATCATGTCCACGCGGTTCTTGGCGGGTTCCACCTCAACGGCAAGGCTTTTGAATCTGTCATCCCGCCGACCATTGATGCGCTGAAAAAGATCGGCCCTGATTACATTGTCCCGATGCACTGCACCGGGTGGGACGCGATCAACCGGTTCCTGGCCGCGATGCCGGGGAAGTGCATCCTGAATACGGTGGGGACAACGTACGTGTTCTGAACCGGAACGGGGGGTCCTTTCGGGCCGAATCTCCAATCAGGAATATCCCCGATCTTTCCCGTCACGATCCGTTACTCCTGCATATTCTCCTGCGCATACTTTATTCTGAGTACCCGGTCAAAATGCTCTACGGCATCATGGTCAGTAAAAATCTGTACGTGAATCTCAGGAATCTGATCCGGCTCTGCCCGAGGCAGCCTTTTTCTCATGGTACCGGGCCTTTTTGCGATGAGGTATTTTTTGATCGTCTGCGGGTGCGGCCGTGCATCAATAAGAACCCGTTCGATCCGCTCCACCCGGTAGGGGAAGGACATGTACGTGCCGGAGTAATTCCGCTGCAAAAAGCCCGATATGGCCGAAGAGGCCGAAATGTCCAGAGAGAAATGCTCACGGATCTCGCGGACGGTAACCCAGCGCCGGGATTCCTCCGACTCTTCCATGAAACGTTCCAAAAGTTCCGGAACATCCGCGTTACGTACCATGCGCAGTTCCCGGATCGCGGGAATACCGCCGGACCACCGCTTGCGGATCGCGGTGCTTCAGGAGGTACCGGCACCTCTTTGGATCCGACGGAAGTTCCCTGTCCTCCCTCGTGATGTTCGCAACGATGTATGGGAACTGCCCGAAAGGCCCGTGCTCGAGCCTGCGCAGGAACCCGGAGAGCGTGTTGCACTGGTACCGGCTCAGGCCGAACCGTTCGCGAAGCTCCTGGACGGTGACCCATCGTTCCTCCATTCCCTGTTCCAGCATCCAGCCCTCCAGCAGCTCGGGGATTCCTTGATATTTGTTCATACCTGCAATCCTTTTCCCCTCTGGTCAGGACTCGACGCGTTTCTCCAGATTCTCCATGATGGCACCGAACGCTTTCCATGCCGGAGTATCTGCGTGGCGGAGCACGTAGGGGCGGCCTTCATCCCCGGCCTTCACCATTGCCGGATCGATTGGTATTGCCCCGAGATAGGGAACGTGAAGGTCCGCGGCTGCTTTTTCCCCTCCGCCCCTGCCGAACAGGTCGATGGTCCCGCCGCAGTGGGGGCAGACCATCCCGCTCATGTTCTCGATGATGCCGATGACCGGCAGTCCCAGTTTCTCGATGAATTTTACCGCCTTTTTTGCATCAATTACGGCAACGTCCTGCGGAGTGGTGACGATAACGGCGCCCTTCACGCCGGGAGCCAGCTGGGCGATTGTGAGCGCCTCATCTCCGGTCCCGGGCGGGAGATCTACGATCAGGTAATCAAGCGCCCCCCAGTTCACATCTTCGAGGAACTGGCGGATTGCCGCCATCTTCATCGGTCCCCGCCAGATGACCGGTGAGCTTGCATCCGGCAGCAGGAACCCCATGGACATGACCGCAAGGTTCCCGGTCACCCGGACTGGCTCTATGGTCCTGCCAAAGACTGTCGGGTGATGGTTTTCAATGCCCAGCATCGTGGGGATGCTGGGGCCGTGGATATCGAGATCGAGCAGGCCGACCTGCCTCCCGTGTCCGGCAAGCGCCGAGGCCAGGTTGGTCGAAACCGTTGATTTGCCAACGCCGCCCTTACCGCTCAGGACAAGGATGACATGATGTACGTCCATCGTCACTTTCGGGGGCAGCTCTTTCTGGGTAGGAACCGGTCCTTTCGTTTCAGGGATTTTCTTGTTTATTCTCGTTTTCATACTCTCAATCCATCCATGCATTTTCGAATTTCCCTTGCCCAACTCCTGGCAGTATCTTCTTCGTCAGGCTTGCGGGAGAGTTTTCCAGGATTCGTTCTCTGCACAGTTGCGGAGGATCTCATCAATAGCCTGCCGTACCGTTCCCGTATCGCTGAATTGATGAAGCGCAATGTTTGTCCCGGTCAGGAGGGCAGGCGCGTTCTCACCAATATCTCCGGTAATAACCGCGTCCAGCCCGTTGTTTTTCAGGAGCCGGACTGCGTTCTGCCCGATACGCGTATTGCTGATGACAAATCCGTTCCGTATCGCTTCCGTTTCTCCGGTATCGGAATCATAGAAGATAAAAAACGGCGCCCGTGCAAAATGGCGTTCGAACGCACTGTCCAGCGTCTTTCCCCGTGCCGTGATACAGATCTTCATCATCTGCCTCCGCTATTATTACTCATATGCGCATAAATAAGTTAAAACCTTTTGTCCGGGTCGACTACACTGATGGGCGGCGGTAGTATGAAAAGAGGATGCAGATCAGCTCATACTTAAAAAGATGTGGCGGCTGGAGACTGGTAAAAGTGCGGATTCGTGTCATCCCTCTTTCGTGTCCTCTGCAGTGATCTTCGCGAGTATCTCTTTTGCCGGCCCGATGTCGATAATCTTCCCGCCCCGCATCAGGGCGAGCCTGTCGCAGATGTCACTGACAAAGTCCATGTCGTGCGAGACGACGATAAAGGTCTCGTCCATTTCGTCCCGGGCATGCAGGATCGAGCTCTTGACGTCCTGCTTGGTTATCGGGTCCATCGTGCCGGTTGGCTCGTCGAGCACTACGATGCGAGGTTCTTTGATGAGCACCTGTGCGAGGGCAACGCGGTGCCGCTCGCCATCTGATAGTTCTCCCGGGAACCGGTTCAGGATTGCCCGGGCTTTCTCCTGGGAGAACCCTGCCATCTTCAGGGTGATGACCGCTTTACGTATCGCAAGCTCTTTGGGGAATTCGAGACCGATTGAGTCGGTCAGATTGTCGATGACTGTGCGGTGCGGGAAGAGATCATATTCCTGGTGAAGCAGGCCGATATATTCCTTGGCTCTCCCCCGCTCATCAACGCCGGGTTTTGTCATATCAACCCAGTCGTCTCCGATCAGGATGTTCATCTCACCGCTGGTGGGCTCGATGATACCGGCAATGATCCGGGACAGGGTGGTCTTGCCGGCACCGCTCTTGCCGATGATTCCGAAGATCTCTTTTTTTGCCACGTCGAATGTTACGGTATTGACTGCCCGGACCATGCCGCGGTCGACCGAGATATACCGTTTGGTCACGTCCCGGGCAGCGAGAATCTTGTCACCAAGTTCAACATTGTCTGCGTCAACCATCTCGCGATGATCCTTTGTAAAAGACCTGATAACGGACTTAGGGGAACCGATGGCTTGGATCTTCCCGTCTGCAAGGAGGATGGCGCGATCTGTCATATCCTCAATCGTCTGCGAGAAGTGGGAGGTGACAACCATGCCCATCCGGTTCTTCCGGGCCGCCTCGATAAGCATCCCATGAACGAGTTTTGCTGTTACAGGATCGAGCGTGCCGGTAGGTTCATCCGCAAAGAGCATGGCTGGGTTCTTGGCCAGCTGCCGGGCGAGGACAACACGCTGCTTCTCGCCGCCCGAGAGGTCGCGCGCGATGTGCATCATCCGGTGCGAGAGTTTCACCTGGTCGATGAGGTCCGCGGCACGGTTGATCGCGAGTTCCGGCGGGTAGCGTACGTCGTCAAGGGCATGGAGGACATTCTCGATCACCCGGTCGTCGCCATACAGGGCGAACGTGCGCTGGAACATGATCGCTGTCCGGTTCATGACCCTGGATTTCATTCCGTCCGTTTTCTCGTCCCAGAGATCCACTTCAACCGCATCGAGTGTTCCACCGCATTCCGGACATCTTCCGCCGGCCCGGCTCTGCACGTCCATGAAGGTACAGCGGTTGCAGGCAGCCATGTGGTACACGATCGATCCGGCAGTCGGCGGATCTTCGATGCCCCGGAGGAGGTGCATGAGCACGCTCTTGCCCGCACCGCTCCGGCCGATGATCCCGATGACTTCCCCTTCCGGGATCTCGAAAGATACGCTGTTCAGGACTCGGGTGTCCCCGTACTCCATGCACAGTTTCTGCACGCTGATGAATGGATCCGGCATGATCTCCCGCGCTCCCGGATTACGTTGCTTGCCGGTTCTCCGGCACCGGATTGTTGTGGCGGCCAGTCTCTTCCTGTATGCGGCCATCCTGCCCGCAGGGTCCCCTGCCCCGGCCGATAACCCGTCCGCGTTTCAGCGGTCCTTTCCCGTTAAAATTCGGCATTGCGCTTTCCTCGTTTCGCAGGGAATTATTACACATATGAGCATAAAGATTTAAGGATCAGGATCAAAAAAAGAACATGCGGCACGGGCGCCGGCATGCATCTCCCGGATGCCCTGAACAGCTCCGGCATGACGGGTCCCGCCCGCTCAGGAATTACAGAATTGTTCTTCGCTCACGCGTCACTGGTGCGCGGGCATTTCGGGCACCGGCCCTCTGCGGCTTTTGTGCAGCCGGCCATATTGATGCCCTTGCCGTTCACAAGCGCATCTGCGATCTTGCGCCGGGCCTCGTGCAGATCGCGCCATGCGGTCTTACGGGATACGCCAATCCGGGCTGCAGCTTCTTCCTGTTCGAGCCCTTCCAGGTCGATGAGACGGAGGAGTTCGATCTCGTCCGGCTGGAGCGAGACGCCCGGCCCCTCCTGTTCGCGGCAGCAGGGTTTATAACACCGGCACTCCGGGATGCCGACAATCGTGCGCCGAACGCGCGGCCGTCCCCGACGGGGACATCCGGGTGTTTCCTGATCTCCACCTGCCATAGGTTCTCCTGAGTAGTGTGTTTACGCAGAATGGATTAACCTGTTCATCACGGAGACCGGTATTTTACGGTTCCTGGATTGAGGATTTCTTCAGGTGAGGGACCATTTTGCGGATAAGGTACCTGCTGACGTTCCGGTACGGCTGGGCCGGGTCCCGGATCTTCTCGATCCGTATCACCCGGCAGGATGATGTGAACATCGGGTTCTTGTGGATCCTGTGCAGGATCCCCGAAATGAGATGTGTGTTGTTCCTCCCGATCCCGAAATACCTGCGGAATTCCTGTACCGTGAGCCACTGCTCGCCGCCTCCCCGCATTTCGATATACTCTTCAAGCAGGTCAAGGATTGCCGGCTGGCAGGACATACTCTGGACTTCACGGTAATTTACTGGCACCGCGGACCATGGCCGCAGTGGTGCCGGTTTGCCTTCCCGGCAGGGCCCGGTGCACAGCAGCAGCTCTCGCCGAACTTCTTCGGGGACGTGCATTCATCCCGGTGGCTGCGGCTGCCCGGCCGGTGCCAGTGCTGTTCTCCGCATACACAGGTATGCAGGGGCGTTATGTCGTCGCTGTCAGGAATATCTCTGGTTTCTGTGTGTGTGTCTTCTGGCATGTATTCATCCATCGTACAGTACCGTACGATAATTACTCATATGCGCATAAATCATTTAAAGGAATTGTCTGTGACAAGGCAAATCTCCGGAATAATCCTTATTGCCCGTGAAGTGAAGGATACTCCCGGAGATCAAATCCAAAGCCTCAACATCTTCCGTTCCCTACACTCCTGAATATCTAAATTGATCGGCACCGGAAACCATGATCCTCCAGTATTCCCCTTTCATCATCCCGCTCCTTGTCTCGGCTGCCATCACCGCTCTGCTCGCGATCCTGAGTTTCAAGCGACGGGACGACCCGGTCATTCCGCCGTTCATCCTCCTGATGAGCGCCACCACGCTCTGGGCTGCCGGCTATGCCGTCCAGCTCGCGAGCGCCGACCTCCCGACCAACCTCCTCGTTACCGCCATCCTCTACCCGGCCATCGTTACGACGCCTGTCGCGTGGCTGATGGTCGTGATCTGCTATACCGGTCACGAGCATGTCCTGAGCCGGAGGAATGCCGCGCTCCTCTTTGTCGTGCCGGCGATCGTCCTCGCGTTTCTCTACACGAACCCGTTCCACCACCTGTATTACACGGCATTCAACCCCGGGACCCTCGCAGGCGCTGTTGTCTGGGACTTCGTGCACGGCCCCCTCTTCTGGATCCAGGCGGTGTACGGGTACCTCTGCATCGGCGTTTCCATCATCCTCATTATCCAGCGGTTCTTCACGTCTCCTGCGATCCACCGGAGACAGATTCTCCTTCTCGGGCTTGCGGTCGGTATCCCGCTGCTTGCCAACCTGTTCTATGTATTCGGCCCTGATACCCTCCCGGGCATCGACATCACGCCCATCACCCTCACTGTCATGGGGATCCTGCTGGCAATCGGGATTTTCCGGTTCCGGCTCTTCACGCTCACGCCGGTTGCCTACCCGCTCATCTTCACTGCCATCGAGGATGCGGTCATCGTCCTCGACCGGAACGACCTTGTCAGCGATATCAATCCCGCGGCCCGGAAGTTCCTCCCGGCCGGCAGCCGCTCACCTGTCGGCGAACCTGCAAAAGAGGTCCTCCCCCCTGAAATTGCAGAGATCCCGTCCTGCGAAGGGGACGCAGAGCGGGATGTCCGGCATGTCGTGATTGCGGGAAGCGACGGGATCCTGCGGGACTACGAGCTCACGTGCCGGCCGATCCCGAACCTTGTTGGCGGCAGCAGCGGGAAGCTCATCATGCTCCGCGACGTGACCGAGAAACGGAAGGCCCGTACCGCGGTCGAGAGGGCGAACCGGAAACTGAATCTCCTCTCCAGCATCACCAGGCACGACATGCTGAACAAGCTCACTGCCCTCGGGGGATTTCTCGACCTGGCGCTGGTGGAAAAGGACCCGGCGGCACTGAGGCGCTACCTCGTGTCCATGGAGAAGATCACCCGGGTCTTCCAGCAGGAGCTGGAATTTACCCGGGACTACCAGGACCTCGGGGTCCATGAACCGGTCTGGCAGGACGTTGAGGCGCTCATCCGTGCAAAGGCCGCGACCCTCCCGGTCAGTTCCATCCGCCTGTCACTCGATATCCGTCCTGCGGGGCTTGAGATCTATGCCGACCTGCTCCTGGAGAAGGTGTTCTACAACCTGATCGACAATGCCCTTCGGTATGGCGGGAATGGTATGACGGAGATATGGATCACCTCCCGGGAGGAGAACGGGAACATTCTCCTTACGTTTGCCGACAACGGTTCAGGCATTCCCGTGGAGGACAAACCGCGGCTCTTCACAAAGGGATTCGGGAAGAACACGGGTCTCGGCCTCTTCCTCTCGCAGGAGATCCTCTCCATTACCGGCATCACCATCACGGAGAACGGCGAACCGGGGAAGGGTGCCCAGTTCGTGATCACGGTGCCGGCAGGGATGTACCAGATCCGGAAAAACGATCCCGGACGGCAGCCGTGATCTTTACGCTCCTCTCACCCACGATTTTTTCGAATCATAGCCACTACAAGGAAAAACCATCGATATGTGAGGGGAAAGGACATCGTGAACCTGGCTGCACGATGGTTCCTCCTCCATATCCCGGAGCTGCGTGAAAAAAGGGACACTGGCAGGGAAAAAAGAGCGGCGGGGGACGATCTGGTTATGATTTCACACTGAGAGTGTTCTTTTCTTATCAGCCATCAGATGAACTGTCGTTCAGGTCCCCGCGCGTTCGGATACGCACCGGCATCACTTCCCTTCGCACCCGCAGCCCCGCTCCTCCGGTTCCGATGAAGAACCGCAACACGTGCTCTCGTCCCCGCCGCAGCTGCACTCCGTGTCCATGTCCTTTCCCCGTAGGGCTGCCGCAATCATCGCCCATGCGCAGCCTACGCCGCTCTGCACGGTGATGGCTTGCACGGGGCAGTTGAGCGCACAGGCACCGCATTCCATGCAGGCCGCGGGCCGGGCCATTTCAACATGCTCCCTGCCTTCCGTAAAAACCGCATGCGGGCAGACCTGCAGGCAGCGCCGGCAGTTTATACACTGGACGGGATTGAACTTCAGGCTGTTTTCTGTATACGAGTCAAGCATATCAGATCGCCCCCACCATCTTTCCGATTCCGAGCGCAAGTGCAAAAAGCGATCCGGCAACCAGCATCACTGCCATGAGAGGGACATACCGGAATATCTCCTTCTTCACCCCGGTCCGGGATGTAAAGGTGGTGCTGCCCGTGAAGTTGAGGGCAAGGTACGCGGTGATCGCTGGTATGATGAGGAGTGCGGCTGCCGCCCCGAATACCGCTGCCCATACCGGGACCCCGGCTGTCGTGCCGAATACATATACGAAGGGGGTTGCGACAATCAGTCCCAGTATCATCCCTTTTGACGAGAAGTCGTGCGTGGGGATGAACGGAAGCAGGGCGGGGAACAGGATGGTCCCGGCAAGGACGGCGGCAATGATCGCCAACGCTGCAACCGGTCCGGCAAGGAACCAGAGCACAGCCGCAGCAATGGCTGTCGGGAGCGCAGCATGCACGAACTCCACCGGTGTCAGGACCAGCCGGTCCGTGAGCGGGAACTCCACCCGGCGCATGGCCGGCGTTGCCGTGTGTGTCTTCAGGTACTCCGGCAGGTCGCGTGCCCGCACCGGGCCGTACTCCACCATGAATCCGGACTTCCGCAGCACCTCCGGCCACGAGATCCCCGGCGCACCCAGCTGCGGGACGATGATCTTCCTGTGTGTGACGACCGTATCAAGGCCCGCGGCCTTTATCCGCTTCACCAGCTCCGCTGAGCCGAACGTTCCCTTTCCTGCAGCGCACCAGACATTGATCCCCTTCGTGTCGAGCACGAGGATCCAGGCATCAATACCTGCGAGGGCCGACCGGAGCGCATCGAAGCTGAGGGTGTAGTTGGCCGATGCAAAGACCGGTGATTCCGGCGTGGGATTCCCGAGACGGTACAGGCCGGGCTCCACCCGGTGCGCCTCCCGCTTCCAGCTCCAGCGGGCAAGGAAGTGGTCGAGCCGGTTTGCGAACGTGATCGTGCTGTCGGTTGTGCGGATCTCTTCCCTGCACGATTCTGTGGAGTGGCAGTCGCAGGATTGTTCCTGCAGTCCCGGTGAGCAGGAGCAGCAGGAACCGGATTGTTTGTTCGTATCCATGATGTCAGCCTCACGCATTGCCCTGCACGTCCATCAGCGGCCCGATGACATCCTTCACCATACCGCTGAGGTTCTCCACTTTGAGGAGCGCAAGGCAGCAGATACTGCCGTCCCGCTCCCAGCTGATCAGCGCGAGCTTGTCGCCGGTCTTTATTCCGGCCTTCTCCCGCACGTCTTTCGGCAGTACCATCTGCCCGCGTTCATCCACGCTCAGCACCGCCTCGACCCGGCAGCCTGAGTTGCAGGAGCATGACGGATCCTTCGGGTGTTTTGTTGCAGCCTCTCCTTTTCCGGGGGTCATGGTGAAATCTCACTACTATATGCGGCTTCCAATTATTTATACATTTCAGAAAAATCAGAAAAATCAAAAAAGTATTGCGGGTGTCCTGGTGCTAGTCCGGTACTCCCGTCAGACATACCGTCCCACGCGGCTGCAGTACTCCGCGTATTCCCGGCCGAACACATTCAGCAGGTGCTTCTCCTCTGCAAGTACGATCGCGTGGTGGACTGCGATAATGAATGCTCCCAGAAGGATGACGACCGGGTTCAGCGTATAGAGTGACGAAGCTGCGATGGTGGCAAACACTCCGACATACATCGGGTTCCGGGAGAGCCGGAACAATCCGTCCGTCCTGAGTTCTGTGCTCTCCTTCGCGCTCCCGAGGCGGAAGGAGTCGCCCAGCCTGAACCGGCCGGTGTACATCAGCAGGAATCCGAAGCCCCAGAGGCCCAGTGCAACGAGCCGGAGGATTTCAGGAACTTCGACAAAGGAGAGGCTGACGCCCCAGCTCTGCACCACCATCGCGCCCCAGAGGGCAAGGATGGAATACTTGCTCGTGTAAAACACGGTCCGGTTGATCGGAGCCGTACCGTCCTGCTCGATGTTCTTTCGCCGGGACAGCAAACCCCCGCCGAACAGGATGATCAAAAAGCCGGCCGGAAGTATCGTGACAAGTGCAGCTTCAATCATGGTTGTCTGACCCTGTTTCGTCCCCTTGTCTTCTTCAGGCAGCCTGCCGGGAGAATCCCCGGACCAGGAACCAGATGCCGGTAAGGATAAGGAATCCCGCAAGAGCATACGGCCAGACATCCACCGGCGCCCAGACAACACTGATCCCGGTGAAGGCCAGGAACGTCCCGATGAGGAGCGTTGTCACGTTCGCTCCTGCCGCCCGGATGCTTTCCCCGGCCCGGGATTTCCTGACATGGGCGAGCAGTTCTGCCCCGATGAGGCCGAGCCCGAGGCCGACAAGGAAGCCTGAGAACAAGTGATCCAGAAGAATCCCGATACCAAGACCGATCAGGATCCCGGCAGGGATGACAAATCCGCTGTGGGCTTGCTCCCCGGGTTCTGCGAGGCCGCTTTTGAGTTCAATCCGCTTTGCATCAGTCATTTCAGCACAGTTTTCTGTTTTCATGGTTCACACCTCTGGAAACCTGATCATGAAAAGGCCGGCAGGGACGTTATGGATTGAGCCATACATGGAGGGGCGTATATTATATCATGTCCCGCATACCAGATCGGCTCATGAAGAAGATGACGGTCAGGCTCTCTTCGGATATCTTCGATTACTGCAAATCCTATGGCCAGGTCATCGAACGGTTTGAGGTGATCTCGCTCTTCAACATGGTGGATGAGATGCACAGCGAAGTGTGCAAATTCACCATAAAGGAAGGGATCCCGGTTGACCAGATCAGCTGTAACTATGTCTCGAACCTGATCGTGCTCCAGCAGAAGGGCCGTGAATATACCTGTCTTGTCAGGGGGATGTTCTCCGATGATATCACGAAGTTCGTCCGCACCTATGGATCCCGGATGGAACACCCGATCGTATTCGAGAACGACTGCCTGACGTTCAGCATGGTCGGGGACCCGGACGATCTCAATATGTTCGTGAAGGACGCTGCGGAGAAGGGGTGGGGCCTTGATGTCCTCTCGGTCTGCGATTACATTCCGGTAATCAGCGGGATCTTTGATATCCTCACGCCCAAGCAGCGGGAGATCCTGCTGGAGTCGTACCGGCAGGGATTCTTCGAGCATCCCCGGAAGATCAATGCCGGCGAGCTGGCCGAGAAGATGGGCATGCACAAGACCACGCTCCTCGAGCACATCCACAAGGCGGAGAAACGGCTGATCGGGCATATCCTTGCACAGGTTGCCTGATCTTTTTTGGAAATCAGTCTTCAATCCCGTCTTTTTTCCTGGAATACTCAAAGAAGAATGATACAGGACGGAATCAACAGGCTACTCTTCCCTGTTTTTTGCGTCAGCCGTGCCCTGTTTCTTCTTCAGCCGCCCGATCAGGTCCAGCGCCTTCAGTTTTGCCACCCGTTCCCTGTCATCGAGTGGCTCGGCCCACGGCTGCGTGACCTTCCAGGTGAGCTTCCTGCTGAGGGGTGGTTCGGGAAATGCGCCGGGATCGAAAAGTATCTGACCCCGGAATTCTGCGGGCGTCTCCTGATAGCACGACCAGACGGCTTTCCGGATAACAGCCTCATCCTGGAACTGGCAGTCAACGAGCGTCAGCTGCTGCCGGAATCTTTCGATGAATTCCATCGGCACATTGTAAAGATACGCGGAGAGCCCGCTCGTCCCGATGATCCGCTTCTTCTCGTCCACGCCGTTTGTAAAAAGCGCTTTGACGGCATCGCCGGTCTTATGCCCTGCAGACTCCGGCCCGCCCAGGATCAGGTAACGGATATTCGGATTTGCAACAATATTGCAGATGACTTTTTCAATGCCGATATTCGCGGTCTGCAGGGTACCGGACAATGCGGCACCGCCTTCCACACCCGCCCGCACGAGTCTCTCGATCTCCGGCGGAATCGCCTCGGCATCGTACGTGAGGATGATGATGGCCGCGGCCGGTGAATAGTCGTTCCCCCGCAGGTAGCGGCCTTCTTCCGGAGGGTAGTCCGGGTGTGGTTGTACTTTAAGCATCAGTTTTTCCGAATGTTGCATCAATACACTGGGTTATCGCATCCCTAACGTGACAGAATCCCGCCCTGACTCCCTCATCGGACTTTTTGAATCGCGAGGGGTTCGGGAAACTCTGGTGAATCACGTTTTTTGCGCCCGGGAAGAGCGGGCAGGCTCCCTGCGCGGAATCGCAGACCGTAACAACGGTCTCGATCCCTTTGTCGAAGAATGCGTCAAGGAGTTTTGACCGGTGACCTGAGATATCTATCCCGATATCTCTCATCACCACGACTGCCATCGGGCGGACCCGCGTTTTTTCAGGTCCTGCGCTGAACGCTTCGTACCGATCAGCAAACTTCACGTTCATGTACCCCGTCTGGGAGCGGGCGGAGTTGTGGGTGCAGTTAAAGAGGACTTTATTTTTCATGAGATTATCGTGTCCCGGAAAAATGTCAAATAGTCCATTTCCTTATCACCGCAGCGACGGGCTGCACGCGCCGTCATTCTTCCCGCCATACCATTTCTCCCGGAGCCAGAGCGACACGTTCACGAGCCCGATAAGGACAGGCACTTCGACAAGAGGACCAATAACAGTCGCAAATGCTGCCGGTGATGCAATCCCGAAGACTGCGATTGCAACCGCAATCGCCAGCTCGAAGTTATTGGACGCGGCGGTGAACGAGAGCGATGCCGATTTCTGGTAATCGACCCCCAGCTTCCACGACAACCAGAAACTTGCAAAGAACATGATGACGAAGTAGCAGAGCAACGGGATAGCGACCCTGACGACGTCAAACGGCACATTAACGATATACTCTCCCTTAAGCGAGAACATCACGATGATAGTGAAGAGCAGGGCAATCAGGGTGATGGGCGAGATCTTCGGGATGAAGACCTGCTCGTACCATGCCTTCGACTTCATGCGGAGTAAGGCGTACCTGGTTATCATACCGGCAAGGAACGGGATACCGAGATAGATGAAGACGCTCTCCGCTATCTGGAGGATGGTGATACTTACAGCAGTACCTTCACCAAGACCCAGCAGGGGAGGCAGGTAGGTGATAAAGAACCATGCATAAACAGAGTAGAAGAAGACCTGGAAGAGCGAGTTCAGGCCCACGATGGCAGCGCAGTACTCACAGTCGCCTTCAGCGAGATCGTTCCAGACAATGACCATTGCGATGCACCGCGCAATTCCGACGAGGATCAGGCCGTACATGAACATAGGCTGGTCCCGGAGGAAGACCACCGCAAGCATGAACATCAGGACCGGGCCTATGATCCAGTTCTGGACGATCGAAAGGCCGAGCACCTTCGTATCGCGGAAGACGTTTTTAAGTTCCTCGTACCGCACTTTTGCAAGCGGCGGGTACATCATGAGGATGAGCCCGATGGCAATGGGAATTGAGGTGGTCCCGACCGAGAGACCGGTGATCGTTGTCGGTACTGACGGCGCATAGTAGCCGATGCCGATACCCGCTGCCATGGCAAGAAAAATCCAGAGCGTCAGATAGCGGTCCAGGAATGAGAGTTGTTTTACGTGGGGTTCCATCATCAGTTCACCTTTCAGGCATTAATTCAGAGAATCCTCTCAAGTATTTCCGTTGCATCACGGACGCAGGAAGGGCATTTGGTTCTGAACAGGTTTGCCTTTGCGGCTTCATCGTATTCAGCAGGAACGCTCAGGTTGTACCCGAGGATTTTTGTGCAGTTCACCGAACCGTGCTTCTGTTCAAATTCCTGGACAAACTGCCGGGTCAGCGCCCGGGTCTTTTCGGTCGCACCCCCGTCATCGCCCGGTACTTCCTTGCCGTATTTCAGGCCTATCACCATGATTGCACCGGATACCGCGCCGCAGATATTCCCGGTCCGGGAAATTCCGGCGCCAAACCCGCAGGCTATCTTCCGGGCGGTTTTCTCGTCAAGTCCCATATCACTGCTGAACGCCGAGAAGACTGCTGCCGAGCAGGTGATTCCCTTACTGAAACTGTCAAGAGATGTTTCCGGTTTTTCCATACACTGTTCCCCTTATAACCTTCCATTGAGAAGCAATAATTCCTCCACCTGCTTATGTCCGGGCCATCTTCTGGTCGATGATTTTCTCCATTTCATCCATGAAGGTCTGTACCCTCTCACCAACGCCAGGAGCAACCGTGTTGATTGCATGGACAAGTTCCCGGATATGCAGGAGGCCGGACACCTCTTTGTCGCAGGTCTTCCCGAGTCTGGGCGCCCGGCAGAAATGGCAGATCCGCAGACCGTAGTGCTGAAGCTGATCCGGGCTCAGGGTTGTGCCGGGCAGTTCCTTACTGGCTTCGACTGTCGAACCACACGGGGATCCCCGAAGGATCCGGATGCTCTCGATGGTGCCGTCGTTTCGGATCCGGACATCAAATGAAGGTTTTCCGAACGTCCTTGCGAATTCATTGATCTCCGGTACCCATGTATTGTCTTCAAGCGAGCACATGGTTGGCGGTGCAACAATGTTCTCATTGATCTCCTTCGCCTGCCGGAGGAACCCGGGCCCGAAACTGACACCGAGGATCACCGGCTTCTGCTTTTCAATGATCGCGAGCGCTACGTCCGGATGGCGGACATAGGAGATGTAGAGGTCACAATCCGGCAGGGGGAGGTCGATATCGTCCACCATCACTCCGGAGGGGAACGGGACCATGATCCATTCGGTTGGGAATTTTTCTTGGATGATCTCAAACGCCCGGTCGCCGAATTTACCATCGCTGATGATGCCAATCTTCATGGATTCACCCCGAGTGCCCGATACGCAGCATTCCTGATCACCACCGGCGGGATGTCTTCATACCGCTCGTTCCCGATCTCAACCGCCCGGCAGCAGGTACTCTCACCCGCAAACGTACCACAGGAAGGGCAGTCGGTCCATATAATGCCGGCAGCCAGCAGGTCCTCGATCTTTGTCCCGTTCATGAGGATCTCATTCGATTCTGCAATCCGGGTCTTGTCGAGAAGCGTTTCGGTCAGGTTGATCTTCACAACCGCGGGAGTAAACTGGCGCCGGAGTTCATCAACAACGGATTTGCGGGAGTCACCAGTCTTCCCGCACCGCTCGCAGGTTGCGTCATCGACAGAGAAGTGTGTCCCTTCGATCTCGAGACGCTTGTGCCGTGGCATGTTCATGAAATAATACTCCCATGGTTCATGACTGCCTGGATTACCGTCTCGATCTCATCATACTTCACATCTGCCATGCCATTCTTCTCTATACCAAGTTCGGTGGCGATGATGTGAACATCCGCAGACAAGCCAGCTGCAGAGAGTTTCTTTGTCGCGCAACAATCCGTGCACCCGTCGAGCACGATAACACGCTCTGCTCCTTCTGTATCAATCCGCAGGGATTCTGCCGACTGCTTACAGTTCATGCAGAGGAACATACCCGGCTTTCTCTGCATCAGGAGCACCCCGGCCTGTGTTGTGAGTTTGCCGGTGTTCGAGATACCAGAGCAGGTAACAAGGACGTAGGTCATCTGTTGTTTTCCTCCTGGGATCGTTTCATATCCTTCCGGTAATAGATCTGGCAGTGGCAGTGCCCGTCCTTTGCGATCTCGTCCTTATGGTAGATGCAGGGGCAGATGATCGACGTATCCTTCTCCTTGTCCCCGGACCGAAGCCGGCACGGGCAGTACTGCTCCCCGAACTTCTTCCGGTTGCGGACCAGTCCCCGGATGACCGTATCGAGTATTTTTTTATCCGGGTTCAGCACCCAGCCGTTCTTTTTTGCGTACCCTTCCGCCCACGCAAGCATCTCGTCGTCTTCAGTCGTGGTATTTCGCCCCGTTCTGGTTAGCAGATCCCGCCACACCCGCAGCCACAACCGCTGTCTTTTCCGCCGTTCTTCTTGTTCGGGGCGGTTGTCGTTTTCGTCCGGCCTTCGCCCTTCCAGCATGCAGAGACGATCTTCTCGATATCGTCCTGCGTGTAGTTCTTTGAGGGACCTTTGGTGATCCCGAGTTCGGTCATGACCAGGTGCTGTCCCACTGGAACGCCCTGTGCACCGGCAATCTTCTTTGCGCAGAGCATCGGGCAGCCGTCAAGGACGACAACTTCGTCGGCGTTCAGCGCATTCGCGATCAGGCTCTCGGTACCAATCGCAAGCAGGGACGCGCAGGCAATGCTCCCATACCCTTCTTCAGTCAGCTGGATAGCTGCAAGGTTGGTCAGCTGCCCGGTGTTTGCCTGCCCGGCGCAGGGGAATATGATCCGTTTCTTCTCGTTCTGCCCGCATGAACATGATGGTGCTTCTGCCATATTTTCACTCCTTTAGCAAGTCTTTGATCTCATTTACGTCGGCTACCCGGCCTTCTGCAACAACTTCTCCGTTGATGATGAGCGCGGGGGTGAGCATGATCCCTGCCTCAACGATCGCATCCAGGTCTTCGACTTTCACGACATCTGCGGTAATGCCGAGTTCTTTTACCGCAGCCTCCACGTTGTCAAACAACCGCTTGCATTTCACGCAGCCGGTTCCGAGAACTTCAATCTTTGTCATGACTTTCAATTCCTTTCATCAGGATATTCAACTTTGGTTCAGGTCTTCAGTTTCGCATACAAGCCCGGCAGTTTCTCCCGGTACGATGCGAGGATCGCTGCCTCATCAGCACCAAGCGGCTTGACCGGAACAAGGTCCATCACCTTCTCCGGTGGAAGGCCTGATTCGTTCATGGTCGCAAGGACCCCTTCGGCCATCTGCCGGACCGCCTCGCGGGCTTCCTTATCCGCCATACCGAATGCCCGAGCCTGTGCTTCAAGTTCATACAACTGGAACCACAGGTAGGTCGGTCCCATCGCGGTGATGACGGCATAGGCTTCCAGCGTATTCTCTGCAACCTCCGGGCAGGTACCGAATGCGGCAAAGAGCCGGGCAACCTGAATCTTCTCCTGCGCCTGCATGAGTGCAGGGAACACAACCGGGTTATAACCTTGACCGACAATGGCCGGAGCATTGGGGATCATCCGGATAATCCGCAAAAATCCTCCGAGCATGCCGGAAATTTGTGCAACTGTCACTTTTGGCATAAGTGAAACGATGGTAGCATCTTTTTTCACTGCCCCTTTGATCGATCCAAGGACCTCTCCTGCCGCCGGGGGATGGAGGGCAAGGAAGACGATGTCCTGCCCTGCTGCTTCGATGTTCCCTCCGGTTACAGTCCGGATGGACGGGAAGCGCTGTTGCAATCCTTTGAGTGTCTCTGCATTCATGTCGCTGACGACAACCTGGGACGGCAGCTGACTGTGTTTCTCCAGTGCGGCAAGGAGGATCATCGTGACCCGGCCCCCACCGATAAACCCGAGGGATTTTTCTGTCATGATCTTCATTCCATTGTCTGAGTGCCCCGCAAACCGCGGGAGGTCAGTTCACAATTCGTTCAGGATCCGGCACTGTTTTCCTTTCCGGGCCCTGTTCCTGCTATACCGTCATACAAGTGTTCTCATCATGGTCCGCGCTCCCGCCCGCTCTTGTTGTACTCTTCCATAATCGCCCGGGTATACGCTTCCGCTACTCCCGGGGGCACATAGTTGTAAACCCGGATCTTCTTCATGAGCGCCTCGCTGACTGCTGATTCATTCCCCAGATTCTGTTTCTTCACGTCCGCGATGCACTCGTCAAGCATCGTGATACCGGTCATGATACCATTGATGGGGATCTGCCGGATACGCCGGAGCGCTTCTGCCGCACAGCAGGGTTTGACATCTGACATACTTACACCCCCAGATTCCCGAAGGTGAATCCTGCGATCGTCGAGAACACGATCACAAGGCCTGCATACGCCAGTGTCTTCTTCATTCCGATAATCCGGTAGATGACCAGCAGGCTCGGCAGGCTGATGCTTGGCCCCGTGAGGAGCAGGGCGAGTGCAGGACCTTTCGCCATGGATCCCGATAGGTAGCCCAGGGTCGTACCGATGACCGGTACTTCGAGAAGGGTTGGCATGTACAGGATCGCACCGACAATTGCTGCAAGGAAATTCGCCTGCAATGAGTTATCACCGAAGAACGGTTTGAACGTCTCCGGGGGCAGGAAGAATGCGAGCACCCCAAGGGCAAATGTACCGATGACAAGGATCGGGAAAATCTTCTTTGTCAGGTCCCAGATCTCAAGGCCCCAGTCGGTGGTCTCCTCCCGCGTAAAGTAGTAGATCAGCAGGAATGCGACCGCCATCGAGAGGAAGTACACAATGAGGAGCCGGTAAAAGACATCGAGTTTTGATGTGCCGACAAGCAGGATTGCGATCAGGAAGATGAAGAACGCGGTGATGACCCATTTCGGCCGTGTGTCCTCCTTTGCCAACACTGCCCGGCGGGCAGCGGCATGCGTCTTCTTCGTTTCCTCGTCCTGCTGCGGGAAGAGGCTCATCATGATGAGGCCGATGACGATGGAAAGCACGACCGCTGCAACCGCTCGTGCAATCCCGAGATCGAGACCGAGCACCTGCGCTGTGTAAACTATGGCTAGGATGTTGATCGCGGGTCCTGCATACAGGAACGTGATGGCCGGGCCAAGGCCGCTGCCCTTCTTCAGGATGCCGGCAAACATCGGGAGAATTGTGCAGCTGCACACCGCAAGGACAGTTCCCGATATGGATGCGATCCCGTACGAGGTGGTCTTCTTCGTTTCCGGGCTGAAATATTTCAGAATTGCATCTTTCTTGATGAACGATGCAATGGCCCCGGCAATGAAGAATGCAGGGATAAGGCAGGTTACGACATGCTGCGAAAGGTATTCAAGCAGGGTCGTCCAGCCAAGCAGTAAGGCTCCGGTAACAGGGTCGGTCATAGGTTTTCCTCACACCAGCGGCGGGGAGAAAGTGGTGAGTAGCAGCAGGCCGCCCTCCCCCGCATCCACGCGGTGGACCTTGTCCGCGGGCATAACCCCCAGCACGCCCGGCACATACGCGATCTTCTTTCCTTCGAGCGTGCATGTTCCTGATCCCTCCAGTACATCGTGGGTCTCCACCTGGCCGTTGTGGGCGTGGTCGCCGATGGCGCAGCCGGGATCGATCCGGACATGGTGGAGGCTCATGCGTCCTCCGGTATCATTTCCGGTTACCATATGCCGGAGAAAGACACCGGCATACTTCGGGTGGGGATTCCATGGCAGCGATTCAATGAGGACTGTCTGCCCGGGCAGGACTGCTGTGACATTTCTGCCGGATGATTGCTGGGGTTTCATGTTTGTCACTTTATTTCAAATTTTGTTGAATCAATGTGCATAGGGCAAGGTTATATATCTTTTCATTTCAGATTAATTTGAAATGAAACGCACGACCGCATCCTGCTGCGGGACCCCGGCCCGTGAAGGAGACCCGATAACGGAGATACCGGAACCGATCCAGCGGGACCTCGACGCCAGAGGCGGGCTTCCCGCACTGGAGAAACGCCTGCCGTCGCAGAAGAAACTCGAAGAGCGGAGCAGGATTTACCAGGCCCTGTCCGATCCCATCCGCCTGCGCATCCTCTATACGATCCGGGACCAGCCGCTCTGCGTCTGCGTCATCAACCGCTTCATGCGCCTCTCCGGCTCCAAGCTCTCCTATCACCTGAACATCCTGAAGGAGAGCGGCCTTGCCGAAGGGGAGAATGACGGCAACTGGATCGTCTATTCGATTACCGAACGCGGGCGCCGGCTCCTGCAGTGTACGGAACATGCAGGGAAATAAGACTGACGGGGCTGGAATGAACCGATTGTTTATGCTTGTATTGGCCTTTCTTATCCTGCTGTCAGCGGCCACCGGCTGCACTGGCGTTACCCCGCGTACGGATACATCGCCTGCAAACCAATCGCTGGCTGAGAGCACGAACAGTTCGGTCCAGAAAATTGAGGTCTATCATTTCCACGGCAACAAGCAGTGCGCGTCATGCATCGCGGTAGGAGATCTTGCGGAAAAGACGCTCCAGGAGAATTTCAGAAACGAACTCGGATCGGGCCGGATCGTCTTTGCCCATGTAAATTATGATCTTCCCAATAATACTCTGCTGAAAGAGAAATACGGTGTGTCCGGATCGTCGCTCTGGATAGGTGTGTATGGCGGGAACAGATTTTCCAAGGAACAGGATCTCCGCGTCTGGTCCCTGATCAATGACGAGGACCAGTATTCCGCGTATCTGACCGCTGTCATCTCAAAGCGCCTCAACGGGGATCTTTCCTGACATGGACCTGCTGCAGTTCCTCGGGACCATGGGAGAGAGTCCGGTCCCGGTCATCGCTGCGTTCTTCATCGGTCTGATGACCGCGATCAGCCCCTGCCCGCTCGCCACCAACATCACCGCTATCGCCTTCATGTCGAAGAAGATCGATAACAGCCGGCACACGCTGCTTGCCGGGTTCGTGTACACCCTCGGCAGGATGGCAGCATATATCGGAGTTGCATCAGCGATCGTGTTGCTCGGGATGAATATTCAGATCATCGCACTCGGGCTCCAGCACTACGGCGACCTCCTGCTCGGGCCGTTCCTCGTGCTGTGCGGGATTTACCTGCTCGATATCATTCCGTTTGACCGGGTGCCCGGGGGAGACTGGTTCTCCGGGGTCACATCCGGCATTTCAGCACGACTTGCAGAAAAGGGTTACCTGGGCGCGTTCCTGCTCGGCGTAGTCTTCGCGCTCTCCTTCTGCCCGTTTTCCGCGGTCCTCCTCTTTGCCATGCTCATCCCGCTCGCCCTTACGGCGGGCGATCCGGTGATCATCCCTGCCGTCTTTGCCCTTGCCACGGGGCTGCCGGTCATGGTGATCTCGTTTCTCCTTGCGCAGGGGATCGGGAAATTCAAGGGTACGCTTGATAAGATCGGGACTTCTGAAGTCTGGCTGCGGCTGGCGGCAGCAGGGACTTTTATAGTGGCCGGTTTGTATCAGATGGTTATTATATACTGCGGCGGGCATTAGGCGCCAGTAGTTTCCCTTAACAACCCCCCGTGGTTAATATTTTTCATAACATGTTTTTTATAATAACATTTATGAACGGAAATAATAAAGTAACCTGTTAGTGATCATCATGGACGGATACGCTGGAAAGATAGTATACGCCGACCTTTCGGCAGGAAAGGTCCTGATCAAGCCGACGCCACCGGAACTGAAGAAGCTGTATCTCGGGGGCAGGGGATTCGGTATCCGGCTGCTGACCGATATGGTGGATCCAAAGACCGATCCGCTGGATGCAAAGAATGTCCTGGTTTTAGCTGCCGGGCCGCTGACCGGCACCGGCACCCCGCTCGGCAGCCGGTACGAGGTCTCGACCCTCTCGCCGCTCACAGGGGCCGCGATCAGCGCGAACAGCGGCGGTGTCTTCGGCTGGAAGATGAAGAAGGCAGGCTTCGACGCGATTGTCGTGAGCGGGAAGGCGAAGAAACCGGCATGGCTGTTCCTGGACAACGGGAAGGCGGAGATCCGCGATGCCTCCGGGCTCTGGGGGAAGACCACGGGGCAGACGACCGATGCGATCCAGAACGAGCTGAACGACAAGGGCGTCCGGGTCGCCTGCATCGGGCCGGCCGGGGAGAAGCTCGTGCGTTTTGCCTGTATCATCAACGAGAAGACGCGGGCGGCGGGACGCGGGGGTGTCGGCGCTGTCATGGGCTCGAAGAACTTAAAAGCGATCGCTGCGCGGGGCGACCAGATGATCAAACCGGCGGACGAGGCGAAGCTGAAGGCGGTCAACGAGCGCGTGAAGAAGAAACTCGAGGAGAACGGGATCGAGCAGGCGCTGCAGAAGTACGGCACGGCCGTGCTCATCAACATCATCAACGAGAACTACGTGATGCCGACCCGGAACTTCCAGAGCGCACGCTTCGCGGCAGCGGAGAAAGTCTCCGGCGAGACCATGGCGGCTACTATCCTGAAACAGAACAAGGGCTGTTACTCCTGCATCGTGAAGTGCGGGCGGGTCTGCAACGTCGACGGCGAACTGGGGGAGGGCCCGGAGTACGAACCCGACTGGGCGTTCGGGCCGGACTGCGGGATCGACGACCTGAAAGCCGTTGCCCGGGCAAACAACATCTGCAACGAGTACGGGCTCGACGCGATCTCGGCGCCGACCACCATAGCCTGCCTTATGGAGATGGCGGAGAAAGGGTACGTGAAGCACGCCGTCCGTTTTGGTGATGCGAAGGGAATGCTTGCGCTCGTTGAGCAGATCGCGAAGCGCGAGGGTATCGGGGACGAGCTGGCTGAGGGCTCCTTCCGGTTCGCCACAAAGTACGGCCATCCGGAACTGTCGATGAGCTCAAAGAAGCAGGAACTGCCGGCTTACGATCCCCGTGGTATCCAGGGGTATGGTCTTGCAACGGCAACCTCGGTCCGGGGAGGCGACCATGTGTACGGGTACATGATCGCACCCGAGATCCTCGGGTCGCCGCAGAAGCTAGACCCGTACGTCACCGCGGGAAAACCGCAGTGGGTAAAGACCTTCCAGGACCTGACTGCGGGCATCGATGCCTCGGGGATGTGCCTCTTCTCCTCATTCGCGCTGGGCGCGGACGATTACGCAGATCTTGTCGCTGCGACAACCGGAATGAAGGTAGATGCAGCTGAGCTGCTCAAGATCGGCGAACGGATCTGGAACCTCCAGAAACTCTACAACATAAAACGCGGGTTCGGCCGGAAGGACGACACGCTCCCGGCCCGGCTACTGAACGAGCCGCTGAAGGAGGGGGCACCATCGGGGCAGGTGAGCCGTATCGGCGAGATGCTCGATGAGTATTATACCCTCCGCGGGTGGGACCGGGACGGCGTCCCGTCACCCGCGAAACTGAAGGAGCTGGGATTATAACCGGTACCGGGACATGAGTGATGCGGCCGGCACATACTCAGTGTGCGCCGGACCCCCCAGTCCCGATCCAAAAAATCAAAAAGAAAGGAACCGAGAGAAAGGATAATGACCGGTGCAAAAGATCACGTCACCGTCACGGTGAGAGCATTTGCAACGCTCCGCGAGGTGATGGACCGGGAACTAAGGTGTGAATATCCGTCCGGAGTAACGGTAGGGACGCTCCTTCGGGACCTCGTGCAGAAGTATAACGGGCTCGGGGCCCTCCTGTTCTCCGACCCGGAAACCCTCCGCGATTATGTCAATATCCTGGTGAACGGGAGGAACATGGAGTTCCTTGCAGGGCTCTCTACCCCTCTCGCGGACGGAGATACGATTGCCCTCTTCCCGCCGGCTGCAGGTGGATAAAAAGCGCCTTCAGGTATCTGCCGGATCCTGACTGAAGAACGAATATCCGGGTATGGTTTCGGGCTTGTAGGTCTCATCTCCTGACCGGCAGTTCAGCGGTCACCCTTTCCCGGATGCTTCTCCTGCGCACGAGGCTACTAACTCATTCGCCCTTCTGTGGAAAGGTGGATCCGGCGCGTTCTGACCAAAGAATCCTGAAAACAGACAAACCCCTCATCACCCGGAATGACGGCAAAAAGGGCAAGTGAAAACCAGAAGAGTGTACGCTTCTCTGAAAATATTAACGGCGGATTCCTTTATCATCCGGTATTCGCTGCTGCTCCGGCAGGCGGTACGATGTTTCCGGGATGCGTATGACAAAACGGGCGCCGCTGCCGTAGGTGCCGTTCTCGAGAATCGTGAACCCGGTTATGGCGAGGATCTCGCGGATGAGGAACAGGCCGTAGCCAGTGTTCTTCCCGAAACCCCGCTCGAAGATCTTCTCTTTCTCCTCTTCCGGTATCCCGATACCGTTGTCCTCGTATACAAGGCTGAGGGAATCATCCGATATCTCGTACGAGATACGGATACGGGTGACATGATCGCCATGGCGCTTTGAATTGTCGATAAGGTTGAAGAACACCTTCTCTATGAGCGGATCCGCATAGAGTTCGAGGTCTCCCATATCCACCGCCATCTCAATACCCTCAAGATCGAGAGTCCGCAGGAAGGATCTGATCGCATCGCCGACCCTGATCCAGCGGGGAGGTTCGGCGCCGACATTCTGGAAATCGCGGGTGAAGATGATCTGCCGGAGGATCATGTCGGTGATCTCTTTGATCTTCGCGAGCACCTCATCGTTCTGGGCATCGGTGCTCCGCTTCCGGAGGATTGCGATATATCCCTGCAGCGAGTTGATCTGGTTGATGATATCGTGCCGGGTGATGCTGGTCAGCAGGGCAACCTGCTTGTTGGCTTTCTTGATGATCTCTTCGGCATTCTTCCGGTCCGTGATGTCAATCCCAAACGAGATGGTTGCCACAATCTTCCCGTTCTCTGCAATGGTGTTGTTCTTCCAGGAGATATACCGGATACTGCCGTCTTTTGTCACGATCGGGTTCTCGAACGTCTCCTGGACGCCACCGCCCGCGATACTGGTGAATACATTCAGGACGTCCGGGAACCGGTCTTTTGGCACAACGCGATCGAACCAGTTTTTTCCCAGCATCTCCTCGGCAGTATAGCCGGTGACCTCTTCTGCAGCCCTGTTGAAGATGGTCACCCTGCCGGCGGTATCGAGTCCGATGATCATTGCATTTGCCGTACGAATCAGGCTCTCGGCAAAGTCCTTTGATCTCACCAGCTCGGCGGTCCGCTGCTCGACCCGCATTTCCAGCTCGTGCTGGTAGGTCTTCATCTCCGTGATGTCCTCGAGAATAATGCTGACTCCCCGCGCTCCGCTCTCGAAGGTCAGCGGGATGCACTTCATCCGGAAGAAACGGCCGTCGTCCATAAGATCGAACTGAACTTCATGAACGCTCCCTTCCCCGTCCAGTGCCCGCTTGATGGAGGCCATCTCCCCGGAAGAGAAGTGCTGTATGAGGGGCGACTGTGAAATCTGCTTGTCCTTAAGATTCTCCTTCTCCAGCCTGAAATATTCAAGCAGCGCTGCGTTGACTTCCTGGACAAACAGGTCCTTGTCCAGGATCAGGATGGGATCCGATGAAAGGCTCAGGATATTGGTGAGCGGGACCCGCTCGGTCAGGTAGAACAGCTTTGCCGAGCCGAGCATCCGCATGTCCGCATGGCCTGTCAGGACAAATGCATTGAGGTACTTGGCCGCGGTTGTCCGGTTGAGGGAGAGCTTCCTTGAGACTTCCTCAATCGTCAGCCCTTTGGGATTATTCCTGAGGAGTTCGCGGATACTCTCTTCTTCCTGTTCCCTTGCCATCGTTTCACACCCCCTCAGAATATATCTGATTATCACCTATATAAACCAGCGGTAATGATGAACAGTGATAATTAGTGACAATTATCAGAACACAATAAGTTTAAATAGTTTTGAAGATAAGAGGTTATCGTTGCAACGAACCGGGGGCAGTGTGGTCCCGGTCAGTATCCGTGGAAATCTGATAATGAGAAGAGAAGGGATGAGAGCGATGTCAGCAACTGAGGTAAAAGAGATCGTATATCACTGCGAATGCCGGCGGTTCGTGATGGGGGCCGTTGAGACAACCTGCTTATGCCCCGAGTGTGGGAGGATGCATGCGCCCGGCGACTTTTCTGTTGCCGGTGCAGGGGTCTGAAAAACCGGAATCTTCCGGTGCAGGAAACAACCAGAGATAGGAAAACGAGGAGAAGGGATGAGAGCGATGTCAGCAACTGAGGTAAAAGAGATCGTATATCACTGCGAATGCCGGCGGTTCGTGATGGGAGCCGTTGAGACAACCTGCTTATGCCCCGAGTGCGGTAGGATGCAGGTACCGGTGAATAATTACCGTGTAACAGAGGCCGCTGCAGGGTACTAAAGCAACGGCAGAAAAACTGGTGTGGAAAAAAGGAGTGGTAAAGAATGAGTTTTATCGATGACATGAAAATCGGGAAGAAACTGATTGGCGGCTTTTTAATCGTACTCGTTATCATGGCCGTCATCGCATTGTACGGGTATTCGAGCGCACAGGATGCAGCAGCGCGTTCGAAGGACATGTATGAGACGCACATGGCTGCCATGGAATCCATGGGACAGGTCAGCGCTGATTTCCAGCAGATACGCGCGGAGCTGTACCGGTACATTTACGTACCTTCCGGGCGGACAGCAGCTTCAACTACAATTGCTGATCTGAAGACCGATATTAAGAAAAATATCGATGATTACAGTAAACTCGACCTGACTTCGGAAGACCGGGCGGCCCTTGACAAATTCAACACGAATTATAACGTCTTCGTCGCGGAATACGACAAGACGATCAGGGCCGCTGACGCAAATGACGAAAAGAGCATCGAAGCCGCGCTTGCAGCGGGATCCCCGCTGATCACCGCCCGTACCAATACCGTTGCGGCGTACGGTGATATCATCCGGATCAACAAGGAGGGGGCAGCAGACCTGAACAAGGCATCGACCAATGCGGCAGCAGCAGCAGCGCTCTATATGGCGATCCTCTCGATTGCCGGAATCCTGATAGGCCTCGGGGTGGCAATCTACATGTCGAAGAGCATAACGGCCCCGATCGAACAGGTTGCCACAAACCTCAAGGAACTGAGCAAAGGACACCTCGGTAACCGGTTGAAACTCTCCCGGAAGGACGAGGTCGGCGACATGGCAGCAACGATGGACCAGTTCTCGGATGATCTCCAGAACAATGTCATCGGGACCATGAAGCTCATCGCCGAAGGAGACCTATCATCGGAGATGAAGGCAAAGGATGCACAGGATGAGATAACACCGGCGCTCATGACCACGGTCAGCTCGCTCCGCGCCCTTGTTGCGGAAGCCAACATGCTCTCGAAGGCAGCGGTTGCCGGCCAGCTCTCGACCCGCGGTCAAGCTGACAAGTTCAAAGGCGGGTACCGGGATGTCATCACCGGCATCAACCAGACCCTTGACGGGGTCGTTGCGCCGGTCAATGAGGCCATGCGGGTTTCCGGAGAATATGCGCAGGGCAATTTCACCGCACGTGTGGACGAGCGGCTGAACGTCCAGGGCGATTTCATCAGGTTCAAGGAAGCCCTCAACAATGTCGGCATCCAGGTTTCGAAAGCCCTCACCATCATTAATCAACAGGTCGGCGATCTTGCAGCAAGTGCCGAAGAGGCAAATGCCAGTGTCGAGGAAGTATCGGCCGGGTCAGCGCAGGTGGCAAAGAACGCAGGCGGAGTCTCAACGAATGCCGAGAAGGCAACCCAGGGAGTCGAACAGGTACAGAAGGCCATGGAAGACCTCTCCCGCACCATCCAGGACGTTGCCACCAAGTCCGAGGCGGTTGCGAAGATCGTCCAGGACACGACCACCTACAGCAGGGACGGCATGGAGCTGGCCCGCAAGACCGAGAAGGGTATGCAGGGCATCACCAAGTCCTCGAACGATGTCAACCAGATCATCGGCGAGATCAAGGGCCAGATGGACAAGATCTCCGAGATCGTCAACCTGATCACGGATCTTGCCAACCAGACAAACCTCCTCGCCCTCAATGCGGCGATTGAGGCAGCCCGTGCAGGTGATGCAGGGCGCGGGTTTGCGGTCGTGGCAACGGAAGTCAAGTCGCTCGCTGTTGAGTCCCGGGCATCTGCCGAGCGGATCGCTGAGATGATCGACAACCTCCAGCGGCAGACCCAGAGCGCGGTCGATGCGGTGACCGCCTCGAACAACGGCGTCAAGGAGGGCAGTGCGGCCCTGCAGGAGACCCTCGCAAGCTTCAACAACATCGTCACTGCGATCGACAAGATCAGCCAGAACGTGAGCGACGTTGCGGCGGCAGCGGAGGAGCAGGCAGCCTCGGTCGAGGAAGTAACGGCCAGTGTCAACGAAGTGGGCGGCCTCATGCAGAACACCACGCGCGAGGCGACCGATGCGGCTGCAGCAAGCGAGGAGTCCAGCGCTGCCATCGACCAGATCACCAAGGTCGTGGCCAACGTCAACTCCATTGTCGACAAAGTAACAAAGGAAGTTTCGCGGTTCCGGGTATAGGGAGGTTGCTTCCATGACAAAAGCAGCAGTGGAAAACAACAGCCAGGCTATCCCCGCGGGGGTGCCGGATACAGTCCTGACAAAGAAGGACCGGCACCAGTCCGGCACGCTCCAGGTCGTGGAGTTCCTCCTGGGGAAAGAGCACTACGCAGTGGACCTGTTCGATGTGCGGGAAGTGGTGGAGTACACCTCCATCACCCAGCTCCCCAACACCCCCTCCTACATGAAGGGGATCATCGACCTCCGGGGCGAGATCACGACCATCATCGACCTCAAGGAACGGCTCAACATCACTGAAAAGTCCGACCAGCCGGTCGAGAACAGCAGGATCATAGTCCTCGACGAGAAGATCACGAAGGCCAAGACAGGTATCATGGTGGACGATGTCCTCGCTGTCTCGACGTTCGAGAAGAGCGATCTCGACAATACCTCAGCGTCCGGTGGGAGCGGGGATGCCGCAATCCTCGGAATCATCAAGAAGAAGATCAAGGAGAAGGAGCAGGAGCGGCACGAGCTGATCATCTGGATCGATATCCGGCATCTCCTGCAGGACATCGGTGAAGGATAAGAACCAGGAACGGGTTCCGGCAGCGGAGTTGAATGGAATGGTATCAGCAGAATCTGAACAGTGCTCGTCCTGCAGCGGGTGCGGACGGGTGGATTCAGGAACATCGGTGGACAAACCGCGACCCGGGTTCACGGCGCTGTATGGTAAACAGGCGGGGAACCTGATCCACCTCCATTGCACCGGGTGCGGCAGGGACGTCATGGAACAGGATGTCTTCGATATCACCGGCTACCGGTCCGGTGGATCCGGACCGGATGAAGTCACCTTCATCTGTCCGTTGTGCGGGGCAGTCTCGGCATCGATGAGGCTGAGCCGGGCGGGGGATGCGTTCCAGCCATGACCCGCAGTATGCGAGAGCAGGAGGGAACAATGGACCGGGAGCATATCCATAATGCAGTCGAGGGGCTCTGGCTGCGGTACAAAGGCCTGACGATCGAGTCGAACCGGGCGTGGAATCGCATAGAAAACGCGGCATACAGGAACGGGACGCCGACCAGCATCATGGATTTACCGGGAAACGGCGCTATCATGGTCGCGAACTAGGCATGGCAGGAGCCTGTCCCGATGCCAAGAGAACCTGCTGCCGGAGATAACCGGGAAACAGAAAAGGGAGATTACAGGAGATACTGACGGTGACACAGACTGGAACAACCCCGATACAGCCGCTGTCCCCTGCCTCAACGGGACCGGAGGACGGGTACACCGGTCTTCTTTCCGTGCTCTGTGTATCAGAGAATCCGCTCTTCCGCGACCGGATCTGCCGGAATCTCGAACGGGAAGGGAATATTTTTGTCGAGATAGCCGTGACAGCAGAGGACGCCCTCAGCCTTGTGTCCTACCTCGTTTTCGATGTCGTTGTCACCGACTGCATTGCATGGCAGGGAAACGAGAACGGTTTCTTAAAGGCGATGCGGCAGCGGGGGATCAGGATCCCGTTCATCTATTTCATCCGGGATGCCGGGAACCAGGCCCGGGAAGAAATCGCACGGCTTGGCGCTGCCCGGCTGGTCCCCTGGAACGGGCATCCTGACACCCTGCAGTTCGAAAACCTTCTTCAGTGCATCCTTGACATGACTGACAGCCGTTCCGGTAAAGAAACCCGTTGACTATCCATACGACCGGTCATTTCTATCGCGGGCAGATGAACTAAAACACCAGCACCCTCTGGTGATCCGCCTGCACATTACCGGGGGGATAGAAAAGGATCTTTCCGAGACCCGGGTACCCGAGCTCAAGCACGGCTTTGAGAGACTTATCCTTGGCAATACCGCGTTTCTGGAACGAAGGAGTGAATGCAAAAAAATGGAGGTTATCGCTCCCGGCAACGGCATTGATGATGTCCTGAATGTTGTAGGGCAGGTGGTCGGCGGGAGCGTGATGTATGCCGGTGAGTGCATAAATCCCATCCTCCATGAAGATGACCCGGGTCAGGATCCCCGCGTGGGCACAGGCAACAGCAAACGAGACCGCGCCAAAAGCGGTCTCGGTGCTGTACGGGCTTCTCGTAATCAGGATTGTCACGGGCGGAGCAGTACTACTCTTCTCCGCCCGGTCAAATGATGCCGAACCTCCTTTCCTGAACCGGAGGGAACCGGCAGCTGGTGCGAGGATAACATGGTTCTGCCGGAACCGGTCGATCATGACACTCAGGTCCCGGATCTTCACGGGTTTTATCGCGCAGGTCGAGATCACAACACCCTGCCCGTCGTCCCACGTGCTGTATCCCCGTGCGGTTGCATTCCGGTTGCATGCAATGATATGGCACGGGAGGTTGTATCGTACTGCCCGTTCATGGAGTTCTTCGAGACCTGCCCCGATGTTCTCAGCGTCCGTCGGCGCCTGGGCAGTATGACCAATGTGGACCCCGTCAAGATACGCATAGAGTTCGACGCCCAGCCGGTCAAAAAGAGCGGACGAGAGGAACCGGAGGCCGTACAAGGCAGACCGGTGCATAACCGGGGACTCGCACTGGAGCCAGCCGGCTGTTCCCGGCAGGGGCGCTTTTGTCAGACGGGCCGCATTGACAACGTCGTTCCAGAACGAAGGCTGGCCGTCAGTGCCGATGCTGTTTGTCGTGATAACCTGGTCCGGGAACTTCATTTTCAGCTGCCCGGCCGATATGCCGCGGAGATCCAGCTCCTGCCGGTCACAAACGAGTCTGACCGTGGAGAGAGAGAGGATGATTCCCCAGACCTGCTGCGTCTCCGGATCGTCAAGACTGTAAAGAGCATCGCCGGTTAAGAAAAACGTGAAGACCGGGCTTTCTCCTTTCTGCTGGTGCATCATGGTCTCGGGATAGAGCTGAACGAAAAAGAACTTGAGGCATTCTTCAATCCACGAGAGGCGCTCCGGTGATACGGGAGTTGTGAGCAGAAAGATGTTTGCAGTCATGGCGGCCCGGTGTCCTCTGAAAGGGTTCACGCTCGCGTCCCGGGCAGCAGTCATGGTCGGAGATCGGCACCGGGTGCTGTTCCCGCACAACGGAGAAATGGGTGCAGGAATCTCTGGAGCAGTGAGTAATAACCCGGGAAGGATAATAGCCTTTACTGAATTTTCCCGGGATCGTCATGCACCGGGTCCTGCTGCATGATCCATAAGAGGTATACACGATCAGGAAGTAAACAGAGTACGAATAACCATGGGGAGAATCGTGGCAACGCAGGCGGCAGGGGGTTCGGCAGTTCCATGAGCCGTTTCCTGCAGGTTGTGCCGGTAGCGGAGGCGGTGAATGCAGCAAAAAGGATCGCCCCCGGCAGAAATGTTGAAACAGTTCCGGTTGAACTGTCGGCAGGGAGGATCCTCGCCAGGTCAGTTCCGGCAGATACCGATATCCCCGGTTTCGACCGGTCGGTTGTTGACGGGTACGCGGTCCGATCGGCGGATACCGCCGGTGCAGGACCTTCATCGCCTGCCCTGCTCCGGTGTCTCGGACGGATCGCCATGGGAGCCCCCGACCCGGCCATTGTCCTGCATGAGGGGGAATGCACCTACATACCCACCGGCGGTGTACTCCCGCAGGGTGCGGATGCGGCCGTCATGGTGGAATACACCGAAGAGGCCGGCGATACGATCCTCGTGAAAAAACCCGCATCCCATGGCGAGAACGTGCTTCTGCATAACGAGGACTTCTCAAAGGGAGAGACGGTGTTTGTACCCGGCCGGCGTCTGACACCTCAGGATGCCGGGGTGCTTGCGGCATGCGGTTGCGCTGAGGTGCCCGTTGCGAAAAAACCCGTGATCGGAATCATCTCCACCGGCAACGAACTGGTGCCGGCCGGTACCCGGCCCGGGCCGGGGCAGGTCCGGGATGCCAATGCCCCGATGCTTGCCGCATGGCTTGCGGAATACGGGTGCATTCCCCGGCTGTACGGGATCGTGAGGGACGAACGTGCGGCGTTCGAAGCCGTGATCGCCCGGGCGCTTCCCGAATGCGATGTTGTCATCCTCTCGGGAGGCAGTTCCAAGGATGACCGCGACATGACTGCCGGTGTTATCGCGGCACGGGGTGAAGTGATCATCCACGGCATAGCGCTTGCACCCGGCAAGCCTACGATCATCGGCCGGATCGGGTCCACACCGGTCTTCGGTCTCCCCGGCCACCCGGCCTCGGCATTTGTGGTCCTGATAGCGATCGTCCGTCCCTTTCTCGATGCCATGCTTGGCTTGAACAACACCCGGCTCCGGACCGTGAAGGCGACGCTGTCACAGAACGTCCCTTCGCAGCGGGGCCGGGAGGAATATATCCGGGTCCGGGTGGAGAACAGGATCGCAACCCCGCTCTTTGGCAAGTCGGGGCTTTTGAATACTCTCGTAAAAAGCGACGGGCTCATCTGCGTCCCTGCCGGCACGGAGGGGCTGGAGCAGGGAAGCGAGGTCGAGGTCATCCTCTGGTAATCTCAGGGTGACAGGCCCGGGGCACGGGCTGTAACCGGGTCGATGAGGATCTCAACCGTGCCCATCGGGGAGTTCACCGAACGCGTACCAATGGCAGTGCCGTTGCGGTATACCGTCGCGGTGAGCACTGCCCCGGTATTGTCTTTTTTCTGGACCGAGACGAGTACAGGATGGTCAGGCCAGAAGATCGGGTGGATCGTATCACCCGACCCGGAGACCTGCCTCATCATGCCGGTGTTCCCGACGTTCCCGTAATACTCCGAAGTGGAGGTAAGCCGGACCCAGACACCCTCCTGCGGTACAATGACCGGAGACCGGCTGGAAACGGGAAGAACGGTCATGGTTGTCTGAGGGAGAATTGTCGCCGGTGTCCCTGGTACCGGAGAAAGCGTGGTTACCGGCACCGTTCCCGGGGCATCTGCAGGTCCCTGTCCCTGCCGGGGCAACAGGAACGCACCTGCAGCAACCAGCGCGACGACCATGAGCAGGACACCGGCATACGCGAGCGTCGTTTTGATGGATCGGATCTCGCGGGCAGGCGGGACCGGGTGCCGGACGGGAACGTTCACGGCAGCTTCCGGTTCTGTTGTCTGCACCTCTTCCGTTCTGGGAGCGACCGGAGGTTCTGCGGGTGTCGAACGCACCGGGGATGCTTCCGGCACTGCCGGTTCTCTTCCCGCTGCATTCAGGTGGTCGTCGGAAGGTTCGGCAGTTCCCGGAATTGGCTCCGCAGTCACCGCGGCGGATTCCGTTCCCGGGGCAAACAGTTCCGACCACCGGTGAACCGGTTCCTGCTCCGGCCTGATGTCCTCTGCAACCGGTTCCGTCCCGGTATCAGCCGCCACCGGTTCGCGTATCCGTTGGGCGGATACCTCCTCTCCCTCCCCTCCTTCTCCTGTCACCGGTTCAGGTACCTGTGAAATGGATACATCTTGTCTGGCACTCTCATCTTCTGTTTTTCGCTCAGGCATCTGTGAAACGGATACCTCCTCTCCGCCCCTCTCTTCTTCCGTATCCGGCTCAGGGATATTGGATGCGATCTCCTCTCTCTTTGTTACCGGTTCCCTGGGCCCGGTATACAGGGCTTTGAGGATCTCAGGCAGTTCCTTCTCTTCATTGGGATATGGTTCGGGAACCGGCTCAGGAGCACCGGTATCCAGTCCGGTCGAACCGGAATCCGGTTCCGGGGCGATCTCTTCAGCAGCGGCGGGAACAGGTGCCCGCTCTTCGGTAACGGTTACCGGCCGGACCGATGCAGGGATTGTACGGAACAGGGCTTCCTGGTCAATGACCCCTGCCGGGGCAGGTTCCGGCGTTTCCGGCGGGATCTGTTCGGGTTTTACCTTCTCCGGCAATAACTCTTCAATAATCTGGGGGATGATTACCTTTGTGTGAGGGGGAGGTGGGGGCAGCGGCCTGCCCCGTACCGGAGAAAAGTACGTTGCCGGAACTTCCGGGATTTCGCCGTGTGCGGAGTCTGTGATATTCTGCTGCTTATCAGCCTCAGCCGGGTGCGGAATTTCCCCGCTCCCCGGGATATCTTCAGGAATAACCATGACGGGAACTGGTTGCGTGTGATCCGCAATATTCGAGAGCGGTCGTACCATGTCGGGAGCAACACCGTGCCTTGCCATGGGGCGCAGTCCGGCCTCCTGCGGCACCTGCGGTACAACAGGCTTTTCCGGTTCCCGTTCCTTCTCCTGCACATGGATACTGAGACGGATCAGTCCCCGCACCCAGTCATCGCGTTCAGGTTTCCGGTTCTCGTTCGGCATCTGGGAAAAGAGGAGGTTGAGTGGCGGGACTCTCTCCCCTTCCCGTTTTTCACGGAAGACAATCGTGATGACCGGTTCCTGGGCAGGGGTCTTCCCGCCCTGCACGGCAAGGATGGCTGAGAGGGGGATAATGCGGGGTTCCAGCCGGGCCATCCGGTTGTCGATGAGGAACAGCCGTTCACTGGTCAGCATGACGTCATAGGAGACACCTTCGGCCACGACACGGTTTGTCGTCAGGACAATGGTTTCGCCGCTGTTCAGGTACGGACTTCCCATCTTCTCCCCTGTTCTTTAGCTGTTTCGTTGTCTGACGTGATATGCTTTTTAGGTACATCAGGAGCGTTCATGGCGTCGTATCGCGGCAGGCCGGGCAGTTCAGCCCATAGTCGTGCCAGATCGCAGCCCACGGTGCAAACCCGACACAGACTGCAGGCTTGGTATCATGGATCCTGCAGTACACTTTCCCGTCATCGCGCCGCTCGAAGAACGGGCACGAGGAGCGTTTTTTCCCGTCCGGGTCAACCCAGTAGAAAATGCGGTCAATGCGGGGAAGATCGCTTGTTGTAAGCCCGGCAGCGATCCTGTATCCGCCATCCGTAAAACGGACAAGGACGTGGGAAAGGATATCCAGCCGGTTATCTGCAATCCATGGTTCAAGGTCTTCAGGAATTCCTTTCTGGTCCCAACCCCATTTCTCGCAGCATTTCCCGCACTGCCGGCAGTCCTGGGTCACAGGTCAGTCCTCTTCGTTCTGGTTATGAAAAAAGGATCTCACTCATAGGGTCCGCAGGTCAACGTTGAAATCCACGATCCCTTTCGGGGCGCTGGTCGACGCGCTTTTCACCAGTTTCCCGTCTGAAAACATATCGACCGTCAGTTTGCCCCCCCCTGCATCCTGTTTCTGTATCGTTGCCCTTACCATCATATCCCTGACCGAGAGCTGGTAGAGATGAGTGCCGGAATCGGCGATGTCACGGAACCTCCCCGCAGCCCCGGCAGTGCCGTTGTATTTCCCGTCGTAGGTAACCCGGAGATAGACACCGGTATCCGGGGGAGTGAGCACGGCAGGGGAGACAGGGGCGCTGGACACGGCAGGTGTCAATGTCGTGACAGGTATTTCTGTCGTGGGAACCGGTGTCGGTGCAATAGTCTGGGCTTCTGTCGGCGCAGGTGTTGCAGGCTGCAGCGGGGAACCCCCGTTTCCGAAGAGTGACGGGACAAGGACGTACACAACGGCAGCAAGCGCGATAATGACGATAATTGCCACGACCGCTGTAATCGCCATACGGTTCTTTGGTTTTTCCGGCTCGTGCGGTCTTCGCGGCATCAGCGGCGGGTTGCGGAACTTCGATTCCGTCTCATCAGATCCCGGGGCAGCTGCTGAGGTTTTCCCGTCCCCGGTTTCAGGCAGCGGACCGGGAACCCATGGCGGGAGGATCTCTACAGGCTTTGAACCGCCGGCCCGTATCGTGACGATGCTCAGTTCGCGGATCCGGTTCGCCCATTCATCCCGTTCTGCAAAGCGCTTCATCCTTGGCTGCTGGGGGAAGGTGATGCCGATGGATACCGTGACGCCGGGTGCGGTCACGAGCGAGAGGGAGACTACCGGATCCCCGGCGGAATCCTCGCTGATGGTAACCGTCTCGATCGCGTGGAACGGGATGTCCTGGGGGCGGAGCTCCGCATGCCTCGTGTCGATGAGCATCAGGCGCTCGTTGGTCAGGATCGCCTCGGCCGGCACGGAATTGACAACCACGTTATTCGTTGAGAGGACGATCGATTCGTTACTGCTCAGGTAGGGACTGCCCATGGTACCATCTCTTTATTTTTCTGTTGCGTTCTTTATGGCAATATCCCTTATGGGTGGCTGTGCCGGTATCATTGGCTTGTACCGAAGCATTCAGATAACGCGGTGCGGGACTTTTCGAAGAACAGCCGGTCATCTCCCGTATCGTGCGCCCTTCGGGATTCACCCCGTGGGGGTCATGACGGACCTCTCGTAAGCAGAAACATTAACAACCTTTCCGGTAAGAGATATTCGCACTATGTGGAAGGAAGTCGGGATCGAGGCGTGGCTGGGCGCCCGGAAGACGAGCCTTGAGGACGCACGCTCGACCGTTACTGATATCATCGCGCGGGTGCAGAACGAGGGCGATGCCGCGCTCCGCGACATGGCAAAAAAGTACTGCACTCTCGACAGCATCGCGGTTCCGGAGGAAGAACGCGAGGCGGCCTATGAAAAGGTGGATGTCGAAGTTGTCGAGAGCCTTGTCGAAGCCCATGCCCGTATCGAACGCTTCCACGAGCTCCAGAAGCCGCGTGACCTCTGGCTGCAGGAAATGGAGCCCGGTATCGTGCTGGGGATCAAGACCACTGCCCTGGCCCGCGTCGGCATTTATGTCCCCGGAGGCCGTGCTGCCTACCCGTCGTCTGCCCTCATGTGTGCCGTGCCCGCAAAGGTTGCCGGGGTGAAGGAGATCTGCGCCTGCTCACCGCCGCCCATCAAACCGCTCACCCTCGTTGCACTCGATATCGCGGGCGTCACCGAGATCTACAATGCCGGTGGAGCCCAGGCAGTTGCAGCAATGGCGCTCGGGACCGAATCTATCCGCCCGGTCCAGAAGATCGTCGGTCCCGGGAACGTGTACGTAACCCTTGCCAAGATGATGCTCCGTGAGAAGGCGGAGATCGACTTCCCTGCGGGCCCCAGCGAAATAGGGATCATTGCCGACAGCACGGCCGATCCCCGCATCGTTGCCGCCGACATCCTTGCCCAGGCCGAGCACGATCCCAATGCGGCCTGTATCCTTATCACCACCGACAAAAAACTCCCCGCAAAGGTCGGGAAGGAGATTGAGCGCGAACTTGATTCAGCTCCCCGGAAGGAGATCATCAGCGAGGCGCTGAAGAACTCCGGCTACGCGGTCGTTGCCGATATGGATGAGGCGATAGCCGCATCCGATGTCGTTGCACCCGAGCACCTCTCGATCCAGGTTGCCGATCCGCTTGCGGTTGTCACAAAGGTGAAGAACGCCGGGGCTATCTTTGTCGGCAGGTATTCTGCGGTTGCCTGCGGGGACTATGCTGTCGGGACCAATCACTGCCTCCCGACGGCAGGATACTCGAAGATGTACTCCGGTCTCGATGTGCAGCACTTCTGCAAGACCGCATCGGTCGAGATCATCGACCGTGGCGGCCTCGAGACCATCGGCGATGTTGTCGAGACCATTGCAACAGCAGAAGGGCTGCACGCCCACGCCCGCTCGGTTCGGGTCAGAAGGGAACTCTGATTTTTTTCATTACCACTCTTTATCGTTAAAGACCCTTTCCAGGATCTTCGGCATGATATAATCATAGATCTTTTCGACATAGATGATGGCAAAGGTCAGTGCCAGGAAAACGATGAGGAAGAGGACCGCGAGGTTCAGGATGCCGAGCTGGACCGGCGTGCCGAGAACGTTCTGGACCGTCCAGGGAACGAGGAAGAAGACGATCAGGGCGAGGATCATCGATGCGATTGCAGGGACGATAAGGATCTTCTTAAGGTCCCGTTTCCAGTGGGATTTCTCGCGAATCTTCGGACCGCCGATGATAGTACCCCGTATCTCAAGAGCATTCCCGTCCTTTCCGGAATGAAAGACCTGAATCCTGATACCGTCCATGGGATTGATGAACGAAAAGCCGACATCGATGTATTTCGAATACCGGGGCGTTACGAGAAAGTTGTTTGCAGAACCCCGGGTTGCAAGCACCTTGGTCTGGTAGATCTTCGTATCGTCCCGCGCATGGATCCTGATAGGGTCGTCGGGGGAGATATTGCTGTTCTCGATGACCGTATAGCCGGTGTTCTGGATCCTGATAACCGATGATGTCAGGACCTGGACGTCTTCGGATTCACGCTCGGTCCCGAACTGGATCCTCAGGGAAGGCGACGGTGAGAGATCCTTTGAGACTTTTTCCGTGATCAGGTTTGTGCTTTCGATCTCATACTCGATCCTCCTCTCCGTGTTCTCGGAGATAAAAAAGTGGTCGATGATAATGGAGACGACACCCCCAAGGAAAGCACCGATCCCCAGTTCGATCCAGTCCATATATATAAAAATAATGTCTTGTCTTATCAAATTATGCAAATTATTCTGATTTGAGGAAAAAAGGGTCTGTTGTAATAAATAGATCCACGCTCTTGGGGGCTCCTCTTACGCTCTGCCCCCGCCGCTGTGGCAACCCCCGCATTGTGATAGTCACTCAGAAGGTTTTCATGAATTTCTGAGGAACAGTCATTACTCACTATCGCAATGCGCCCCGTTCCCCTGCGGGGGACTGGTGGCGCAAGAGGGGGCACCATCTCCCAAAACGGGATTTATGTTAATCATGAAAAACAGTTCTCCCTCCCGGCTCTATCGGACGGGGCTCCTACCGGCGCCGGTGTGCCGCTGCAACGAACAAGATAATTCCGGTGGCGACAGCCACGACCGGCAGCAGGGGATCGAGCGGTGCTTCGGACCGGGGGACCTGTGAAGGGCGGAAGTTGATATCAACCGTGGCAGAGTCCTTTTCGCCGGTCTGGACCTGCTTGAACGGGGATGCCACAACGTGAATGGTGTAGTGCCCGGGTTTCAGGGTTCCGAGGATAACCGAGGTATCCCAGGAATAGGACCAGGTGCCGTTCTCCATGTTGACGGGTGCCGTAGTAAAAAGCCCGTGACCGGTGGCGATATTCAGGTTGTCGAGTGTTGCCCCGCGGGGGTCGAGACCGGGGCCGGTCACGAAAAGATAAACGGCGATGGTATTGATCCCGGTCACCGTTCCCGACAGCGTGACGGTATCACCGATGTGGGGATTTTCCGGTGTGGCGCTGATGGTCAGCCCCTGCTGCCCCGCGACCGGTACATTGAGGGTCAGCACCGCTGACAGAAGGAGAAGAAACCACACCCGCCGCATATGCGTAGGTTGTCCCCATCCTGCAAAAAAGGTTGCCGATCCCCAATCAGAACCTGACAACCATCACCGCCTCCTCTTCTTTCTTCAGCTCGCCCTGGAGGTGCTCTGTATCGAAATCGTATGCCTGCGACGGGTCATACTCCTCATACAGTTCACACTTGTCGAGGATGTCGACGAATTCCTTGAGGAAGATGCGGGGGATGATATCAATCCGTCCCCCAAAACGTGAGGTGATCTTTTTGATCATTGCGCGGATGAACCGGTGCGAGACGCGCTCGCGGTCCGGTTCGGAATAGGCCTTTGCATATACGTCGAGAACTTTAAGAGCTACCTGCTCGAGCTTTGCGGTATCGAACTTCGCAAGAACGATCTGGGGCTGGCGGGGGTTCCGGAACGTGTCGTCCTGCACGACGCTGATGCGGTCATGGAGCTGCGGGAGGGATCGGATGCCGCGGGACCCGTCGAACAGTGACGGTGTGCCCGTGAAGAGGAAGTAGCAGCGGGGCATCTCCCCCCGGTCGAGCGCATCGATGATGGTGACCAGCGTCTGGTACCCCTTCTCCCGCTGGCTTCGCTGGAGGCCCTGCGTTGTCTCCATCTCGTCAACAGCAACCGCGAGCCCCTGGTACCCGGCCCCGTGGATGACGGTGACAAGCCCCCGGAGAAACGTGAATGCCACTGCATCGTCGATATCGCCACGGATCCCGGCCTTTGCCTTGAACTCCCGGCCGATGTTGGGTTCTGCGGCGATCCAGCCGAGAGCGGCCTGGGCCAGTGCAAAATCCCCGGCATTGTTTGCCCGGTAATAGGTCCGCAGCGCGGCAGCGAGAGCGGTGTTCACCTCGCTTATGGAGGAGAGGGAGGCCTCGATCTCGCGCTCGGTGGCAGACTGGAGCAGCGTGTCATCGGTGCCGCTGCTGCCGACCGACATGAGGCGTTCCTCGATGGAAAAGAGCCAGGTATCGATGATGGTCTTGAGGGCACGCTCCTCCTCCTTCGTACGGAGGCTGGCAGCGATCTGCTGGTAGATTCCCCGGATCTTATGGAGCGGCGCCTGGGGCGATATCACGACCTGTGCCGTGACAAAACCCTTGCCGCGGGCGATCTCGAGGGCGCGTGCAACGAGGAAGGTCTTGCCGCTCCCGTACTCCCCGCGGATGAACTTGGTATCCCCGCCACCCTGCGCAACATAGTCCAGCTGCTTTGCGATGACCCCTTCCTCGATATCGAGCCCGACCGCGATGCGCTCAAGGCCTCCCGCCGGGACAGTCCCACGGCGCAGGGCATTGATGATATTGATGCTTTCAAGCCGTTCACGGCTGATCGGTTCAGGTTCCGGCGTATTCATAGATCTCACCATCCTCCCCGACCCCTTTCTTCACGATCAGGGTCATATCTTTCTTTGCCGCCTTCTGCACAAGCCGGTTTACGATCCCTGCAGCCCTGCGGGTGCCAAGCAGGGTGCGGAGTTCCATCTCGGTTGCTTTCCGGTGTGAGCGGAGAAAGAGCACGATCTTCTGCTCCTGGTCGTCGAGACCGAGCTGGTCTGTCACGGGCGGCTGCGGGGCGGCAGGTTTCCGGTGCGTCCGCGGGACGTTCATGACCGGCCGGTCGGCTACGGACTTCTCTTTGCACACGCTGATGAGCCGGAGGAAGTCAGCGGCATGGATAACCGTGGTATGCGCCGGTATGACATCCATGCCGCAGAGGCAGTAATACTTGCAGCCCGGGTAATCCGTCTCTTCCAGAGCATTGGACGCGGTGATGAAAAAAGCCATTGCAAGCAGCTCGAGCCCGCGGCTGTCGAGGGCGGATCGCCGTTCCTCCAGTTTTTTCACCAGCATGTCCATGAGGCGTTTCAGCCGGAACATCCCCCCGAGCTCGTCAAGGATGACCGATGCCACATGGACGAGGTCCTCCCCTTTCTTTACATTGGAGAGGATATACAGCATCACCTTCTCGCATTCTCGGTCCTCACCGCGGGCCGAGAGGAACCGGGCATATGCCGGGCCGCCGGCAAGGTAATCGGTCCGGTATGCCCGGTAATACCATGCGCGGGCCTCGGTCTCGTTGTTCTGGTCCTCATACAGCCTCGCGGTTTCCAGGAGGCCCGCAACATTGACATCATGGGACACATGTGAAAGGAACCGCACGGTAGCAGCATCGGCAGGCAGTCTCTTCGTAAGGTACGTGCGGTATCTCCCGATGACAAGGCCGAGCATCCCGAGGTCGCTCTTCGATGCCATCTCGTCGCGGACCAGCTCTTCGTACGAAGCGAGGGCCTCATCGTGCCGGCCCAGCGCTGCCAGGAGGTCGGCCCGCACAAGCCGGATCACCGGTTCTTGGGAGCGGGAGAGGAGATCCTCTGTCGTGGCAAGTGCCCGGGTATAATCGCCGGTGGATTTCAGAAGCATGATATAATCGAGCAGGATGTCGTTCTCCGGCGCTGTGCGGGAATGGATGGCATAGGCATCCAGCGATGCAGGAAGGTCGTACCGGGACAGGTAACCGAGATACTTGCGGAGAATGGCAGGGTCCTTTGTCTCCCGGTAAATCCGGCCAGCTGCTTCGGCAGCTTTTTTGAAGTCGTTCGTCCCTGCCAGGGCATCGAGGTACTCGTGGTGCCTGTCGCTCTCCCCGCCCGATCCGGTATGGAGAGCGAGGGCTTCCTCCGCGTCCCCGATCTCGATGAACGCCCGCATCAGGTGCCGGATATCGGAGGGTTTTCTCGCCAGATGGACAAGGCGCCGGAGGACCGGCAGCGCTCCCCGGTAGTCCCTCTGGAGGATGAGGTATTCCGCGTAGCTTCGCAGGGCGTCCTGGTTCGTGGGATCGAGGTGGACCGCGGTCGCGTACTCGGTTATTGCCGCCTCGTCCCCCTGCGCTTCGAGGATCTTCCCGAGATAACTGTGGACATACGAGGAGTCCGGCATCTTCTGGAGGAGGTCGCGGAAACTGGCCTCGGCATCGCTGGTCTTTCCCGTGTAGAAAAGGTTGGATGCGATGAGTACTTCGACAGCGGCATCGCGGTCCGCAACCGGCAGCGCTGTGCAGATTGCAAGCGACTCCTGGTACTTTCCCTCCTCGAAAAGCCGGAATGCCTCTTTTTTCGGATCGTTCTGTTGAGGTGCAGTCATGACCCTGAAAAACCCAGCCTGACCCGGAACAGGCCGGCAACCATCCTCATCATGTCCCGCTTTTTCACCCGGGAATCGCTCCTGTTCTGCCATTCGATAGGAATCTCGGCCACGCTGAACCCGGCCCGGCGCAGGCGCCACAGGAGCTCGACATCGAACTCGAATCCCCGCGATACCATCGCCGGCAGGATCGCATCGATCGCTGTTTTCCGGAACACCTTTGCCCCGCACTGGGTATCGTGAAACTGCAACCCGAACAGGCACCGGATCAGGAGATTGAAACTCCTGCTTTCGACGCGCCGCAGGAGCCCCTGCCTGACCGTGAGGGTCGAGCCGTCCACCCAGCGTGAACCGATGGCTGCGTCGTATCCTTCAAGGCAGGAGAAGAGCCGCAGCATCTCGGGCATTGTCGTCGAGCCGTCGGCGTCGCAGAACCCCACCAGTGGTGCCCGTGCGGCAGACAGCCCGGCAAGAACTCCCCCACCTTTCCCGAGGCGGTGGTTGAAGGTGAGACACCGGATCGTGAGGTCCGTTCTCCTGCGGGCAATCTCATCGACAACACGGGCCGTCCCGTCGGTCCCGTCGCAGACTACAATCAGTTCGCCATCGAAGCGGCCGATGGACTCAAAGAAATTCCGGATGCGGTTCTCCTCGTTATAGGCCGGTATGACGAGGCTGCGGGGGATATCTGGAGGTGCGTTCATGAGAGTTACGGGTGAAAGGCTGGTGTCGTGCGACCTGGTATCCAGGGACCTGACATGCCAGAGCATTGTTCCGGGATCACATGATCCGAATCGTGGTCTGTCCTGTACGTTTTGGTAAAGAATCCCAATAACGTTACTGGTGCTGGCCGAGATGCCGTGCGAGCATGGTCCCGGGCCGGTACTTCTCGGCAATGGCAAGCGCCGTGCTGCGGAGGGCTTTGTGCTCGGCAAGGCAGCTTTCGGGCGGGGGGCTTTTCCGGAGGATAGCGGAGGTGTTCTCCGTCACCTGGATGAGCTCGGTCGCGATGAGGGCATCAAGCCAGATGAGGTCGGCAAGCATCTCTTTGATCTCGTTGTCCTGCTGCATGCAGGAAAGGTCTCGTGCCGGTGATATTAAGGGTGCGGAACAGGGAGACGCGGATCTGTACGCCGGCCGATACCCGTGCTCCCGTGCCGGCGCTGGCGTATGTCAAAGCAACCTTAATCGTTTCCCGTGGCAATCTCTGGTACAGCATGTCATATTCCGAACGGATCAAAAGAGACGGCCGGAAGGCCAACCCGTTCTTCTGTTTCACGGGAATCGATATCGTCAGGGCAGAACCGGGCAAAGCGGTCCTTTCCCTGGTGGTCAGGCCTGAACTGCATAATGGTGTCGGGTGGCTGCAGGGGGGCATGCTTGTCGCCCTCGCGGATGAGGCGATGGCCCTGGCACTCTACCCCCTCCTCGGCACGAACGAGGGGATTGCCACGATCGCCGAATCCACCAGTTTCATCAGGGGCGTACGGGACGGGACGATCCGTGCGGAAGCACGTGTCATCAAGAAGGGACGCCGGGTCGCATTCATGGAAGCAGAGGTAACCGCAGATGACGGCGAAAAAACCCTGCTGTCGCGGACAACGGCATCGTTTGCCGTGACCGCGATGAAGTAAAAAAAATGTGCGCCGGAGAAATCCTGTTTTTTAGGAAATAATGCCCCCCTTGCGCCAGCCCTGACGGCCCTCAGCACCCCTTTGGGGCGGGGGCGCATTGCGATAGTGAATAATTTTCTTTTCTCATGGGTTATGGAAAACCTTCTGAGTGATGATCGCAATGAGGGGGTTGCCACAGCGGCGTGGGAGGAGCCCCCGAGAGCGTGGATCTGAAAATCTCTGCAGAGAAAAAAGATTATCTCTTTCCGGCTTTCTTTTTCTTTCCCTGAGGCTCCGGTTCGGCCGGTTTCCTGAATTTCACATACCAGATGACAATGCCGATAACCGCAACAAGGATGATTCCCATGAGGATGCTCATGGTCCGGGATGAGTCTGCCTCACCTTTCCGTGCCACATCGAGGCCGTCAGCGGCAGCAACATTGAAAGGATCGGTCTCATTTGCCCGGATGAACGCTGCTGATGCTTCCTTGTATTTTCCCATCCCGGCCAGGAGATTTCCCTGGTTGATAAGGGCGTTGGTGTAATTCCCGTCGAAGGATACTGCCTTGTCGTACGCTGCCAGGGCATCCTGTTTCCTCCCGAGCTGCTCGAGGGCCCAGCCCTTGTTGTTCCAGAGCATGGGATCCTTTGGATACACGGCAAGACCGGCTTCAGCAGTTGTAACTGCTCCGGTAAAATTCTTCATCTGGATCAGGGCGTAGGTTTTTCCCTGGTAGAGGTACTGGAGACCGTCTGTTTTTTTCAGCATCGTGAGGTTCTCAGAAAGGGCCCGGTCATACAGGGAAATTATACCGGGATAATCGCAGGTATCGCCGCACCCGGCAAGCTGGCGCTGTGCGTAATTGAAATATTTCGTTGCCACATCCTGTTCAAGATCTGCTGTCTGGTTCGTGACGCTGGTCACGTTTTTGCCGGTAATGAATTCTGTCACGTTTGCTTCTGACAGGACCGGTTGAACGAGGAGGACGGCAAGGAGAAGGATAACCGGAAGTATGCGATATCGCCTGAAATTCATGGTATATCGTTTCCCGGCCGGTCACATTAAGATTCCTTATCCGGGGGTTATCCGGCATTTCCGGCCTGGTGGGTAAACGGGACAGCCGGATCCGGCCGGTCTCCCGGTTCCGACGTTAAGATACAACTAATAGGGATTGTGAGCAAGATATAGACCAACGGGGAGATCTCCAGTGAAGTACATCATTGTTACCGGCGGCGTGATGAGCGGCCTTGGGAAAGGCATCACCGCTGCGTCAGTAGGACGGATCCTGAAAAACCGCGGTTACCGGGTTACCGCTGTCAAGATCGACCCTTACCTGAACATCGATGCCGGCACCATGAACCCCGCCCAGCACGGCGAAGTGTTCGTGCTCAAGGACGGAAGCGAGGTCGACCTTGACCTCGGGAACTACGAGCGCTTCCTTGACATCGAGCTGACGGCCTCCCACAACATCACGACCGGAAAGGTGTACCGCACGGTCATCCAGAAGGAACGCCGCGGGGATTTCCTTGGCGAAACCGTCCAGATCATCCCCCACATCACCGACCAGATCAAGACCTGCATCCGGCAGGCCGCCGAGGAGGAGTTCCCGGACGGGACCCGGGCCGATATCTGCCTTGTCGAGGTCGGCGGTACCGTGGGCGACATCGAGAGCATGCCGTTCCTCGAGGCCATCCGGCAGATGCGTGGCGAGCTCCCCCCGCACGACTACGTCCTGATCCATGTCACCCTGATCCCGCAGGACACAATGGGTGACATGAAGACCAAGCCCACGCAGCACTCGGTCAAGGCACTGCGGGAGCTGGGACTCCACGCGGATATCATCGTCGGCCGGAGCCCAAACCCCATCGGTGCCGGTACAAAACGGAAGATCTCCGCGTTCTGCGATCTCCCGCAGAGCGCGGTCATCTCGGCGGCCACGGCACCGGATACGTACGCTGTCCCGATGGAGATGGAGAAGGAAGGGATCGCAGACGTGCTCTCCGCCCATCTCGGCCTTGACAAAAAAGAGGCCGACACGACGTGGTACCGGATCGTCAACAGGGAATACACGAACCGGGTGACGGTTGCCATCGTGAGCAAGTACGGCATCGAGGACGTGTACATCAGTATCAAGGAGTCCCTCAAGCACGCGGGCCGGGCGCTCTCGACGGAGGTCAAGATCGCGTGGCTCGATGCGGAGCGCTACGAGCGGTGTTCCCTCAAGGATTACGACGGGATCCTCATACCGGGCGGCTTCGGCAAGCGGGGGATCGAGGGGAAGATCGAAGCGATTAAGTTCGCCCGCGAAAACAAGGTCCCCTTCCTTGGTCTCTGCCTCGGGTTCCAGCTGGCGACCATTGAATTTGCCCGGCACAAGGCAGGAATTACGGACGCCACGAGTGAGGAGTTCGGCGAAGGTACGCATGTGATAGCGCTCCTCCCCGAGCAGGAAGGCCTCAACCAGCTCGGCGGCACGATGCGCCTCGGGAACTACACGGCAGACATCCGGGAGGGAACGCTCGCGAACAAACTCTACGGGACGAAACAAATTGTCGAGCGCCACCGGCACCGGTATGAAGTGAACCCGGTCCACATCGAGAGGCTGGAGAAGGCCGGACTCGTCTTCTCGGCAACGAACCGGAACAGAATGGAGTGCCTCGAGCTGACGGATCACCCGTTCTTCTTTGCCACCCAGTTCCACCCGGAGTTCAAGTCCCGGCCCACGAAACCGTCGCCGCCGTATCTCGGTTTTGTTGAGGCGTGCAGGGCGAACAAGCGGACAAAATAAGAAACGAACGACAGGATCAGACGATTGGAGAATACCATGGTCAATACGAAAAAATTCATTGAAAAAGCAATAGACGAGATAAAAACAGCGGCAGGAAACGAGAAGGTTGTCATGGCCCTTTCAGGGGGGGTCGACAGCTCGGTCTGCGCTGCGCTTGCAGCACGGGCTGTCGGCGACAACCTGATCCCGATCTATATCGATACCGGCCTGATGCGGAAAGGCGAGACCGAGAGGATCCGCACCATCTTTTCGGATATCCGCCTTGACGTTGTGCATGCGGAGGACGAGTTCCTCGGATCCCTGAAGGGCATTGTTGATCCCGAAGCGAAAAGGAAAGCGATCGGTGAACGATTCATCCGTGTCTTCGAGCGGGAGGCAAAGAAGAACGGGGCGAAATGCCTGCTGCAGGGAACCATCTACCCCGACCGGATCGAGAGCGAGGGCGGGATAAAAAGCCACCACAACGTCGGCGGCATGCCGCTCCACATGGAGTTTTCGAAGGTGATCGAGCCGATCCGGGACCTGTACAAGGATGAAGTGCGGGACGTTGCGGGTGCGCTCGGGCTTCCGAAGGAGATCCAGCACCGGATGCCGTTTCCGGGTCCCGGCCTTGCCGTCAGGGTGCTCGGCGAGGTAACAAAGGAGAAGGTCGCGGTTGTCCGGGAAGCGAACTGGATTGTCGAGGACGAGATCGTCGAGAAATACCGGCCGTGGCAGTGTTTCGCGGCGCTTCTCGGGCTCGGGACGGGTGTCAAGGGCGACAACCGCATCCATGGCTGGATCGTTGCCGTGAGAGCCGTGAACTCGCGGGATGCCATGACCGCCGACCCCATCGACATCCCCTTCGCGCACCTGACCAGAATCGGGTCGAGAATCACTGCAGACATCCCGAGCGTTGCCCGGGTTGTCTACGATATCACGGCGAAACCGCCGGCAACGATCGAATATGAATAACCGGAAAACTACAAAACCAGACGAAACAACGTGATACACAATGGAAAAAACGAGCATCTACAAGCAACTCGATGAACAATACTTCATGCCCGCGTTCACCCGTGAAATTGCCCTCGTCAAGGGCAAGGGAACGAAAGTCTGGGACGCGGAAGGGAAGGAATACCTCGACTGCGTTGCCGGTATCGCCGTCTGCAGCACCGGCCACTGCCACCCCGCTGTCGTGAAGGCGATCTGCAGCCAGGCCCGCGAGCTCATCCACTGCTCGAACCTGTACTATGTCCCGCACCAGGGTGACCTTGCAAAGAAACTCGTGGAGATCACCGGGATGCACAAGGCCTTCTTCTCCAACTCCGGCGCCGAATCGACTGACGGGGCGCTCAAGCTTGCCCGCGTCAGGACCGGGAAGAAGAAATTTGTTGCCTTCACCCACGGGTTCCACGGGCGTACTGTCGGCTCACTCGCCGTTACCCACAAGCCCCCCATCCGTGAGCCGTTCGAACCGCTCGGCATGGTGAAGACCTTTGTGGAGTACGGTGACGTGGACGGGCTCCGGAAGGCGGTTGACAGCGACACGGCCGGTGTCATCGTTGAACCCATCCAGGGCGAGGCCGGCGTCATCATCCCGCCTGACAGTTTCCTCGAAGGCATCCGCGATGTCTGTGACAAAACAGGAGCCCTCATGATCGTCGATGAGGTGCAGACCGGCATGGGCCGCACCGGGAAATGGCTCGCCATGCAGCACACAAAAGTGCAGCCCGATATCGTCACGCTGGCAAAGGGGATAGCGAGCGGTTTCCCCATGGGCGCCCTTGTAGCCCGCGAAGGGCTCGAGTTCAAAAAGAGCGAGCACGGCAGCACCTTTGCCGGCGGCCCGCTTGCATGCGCAGCAGCGCTTGCAACCATCGGGGTCATCGAAAAGATCCTCCCCGACATCAGCCGGAAAGGCGAACGCTTCCGCACGGGGCTCGCGAAGCACAACCCGCGGGTACGCGGGCTGATGATCGGCGTGACTGTCGGAGACAAGTGCCCGGAGATCCAGAAGAAATGCGCGGAAGAGGGCGTTTTGGTCAACTGTGCGGCTGACGGGAACCTGCGGCTCGTCCCCCCGCTCACCATCACCAATGCCGAGATCGACCGTGTCGTGAAGGTTGTCAATGGAGCGATTGGTCAGGTCGTGCTATAAGCAAAAGAGCGGCTACGCTTTTGCGAAGAAAGCGGAGGATATTGCGCGCGAGTACGGCATCGACCGTGTCGCCCGCCTGGCGAGCAACGAGAACCCGGAACCCCTTTCCCCCCTTGCGCTGAAGGCCGCTGAGGAAGCCCTCCGGACCGTGAACCGCTATCCCGACGAGCGGGTGAACGTGCTGATGAACGCCCTCCGTCAACACTACGGGGACTACCACTTCGTCACGGGCGTCGGCATGGACGGGGTCATCGAAACCCTCTTCCGGACGCTTGTGGAGCCCGGCGAGAAGGTTGCCGTATCCACGCCCACGTTCTCCTTCTATGCCCTTGCAGCCATGGGGCAGGGCGCCGAAGTCGTTACCGTCCCCCGCGAGCCGGACTTCTCGGTCGATCCGAAGAAACTTATCAGGGCCGCAAAAGAGTCGAAGGTGACTGTCCTCTGTTCCCCCAACAACCCGACGGGGAATGCAACCGGCACGGATGTTGTCCGGGAGATCCTCGAGGCGATCGAAGGTGTGCTCTTCCTTGACAATGCCTACGTGGAGTTCTCGGGCATCGACTATCTCCCGCTGATGAAGAAGCACGAGAACCTTGTCCTGGGCCGGACCTTCTCCAAGGTCTACTCCCTTGCCGGTCTCCGGATCGGGTACGCGTTCTCCCCGCGCTGGCTGCAGCCGTGGTACAACCGGGCCGGAACGCCTTTTACGGTGAATTCGGTCTCGATGGCCGCAGCCGCTGCGGCACTGTCCGACACGGGTCACGCGGATCGCTACATCGTCCAGGTAAAACGCTGGCGGAAGAAATTTGCAAAGGACGTCAGGTTCCCGGTCCTGCCTTCGGACGCGAATTTCGTCATGATCGATGTCGCACCCCGGAGCGGCGATGAAGTGGTCGGGGAGCTTGCGCGGAAGGGCGTTATCGTCCGGTCCTGCCGGAGTTTTGCCGGGCTCGAGGACCACTATATCCGTGTCAGTGTCGGCGAGGACTGGGAGAACGAGCGCTTCGTGCAGGAGATCAACGCGCTATGATGTGCGGCATCACGGGAACGCCCGGGACCGGCAAATCGCTGATCGGTGAGGAGCTCTCCCGCCGCGGGCACACGATTGTCCACCTGACAACCACGGTGGGTCCCTATGTCATTGACGAGGATGACGAGCGGAACGTGCAGGTCATCGATACCGACCGGTGGGTTGCGGAGTTCAGACCCGTGGACGGGTTTGTCGAGGGCCATATGGCCCATTACCTCCCCTGCGACAAAATTGTCGTGCTCCGCTGCCGGCCCGACGAGCTGAAAAAACGCCTTGCCCAGCGGAAATACCCGGAGAAGAAGATCCGGGAGAACGCTGATGCAGAAGCCCTCGACGTCATCCTGGTCGAGACCGTGGAGGCATTCGAACCCGGGCAGATCCTTGAACTGGACACGACAGGTCATGACGCGGCGTACGGCGCCGGCATCATCGAGGGATTTGCCCGCGGCGCGATCCCGGCAGACTTCGGCCATATCGACTGGTCGGGATATCTCGGGGTGCAGCCATGACCCTCGACCAGTACCGCTCGCAGGCAAAGGTGTTCATGGATCCGCTGGTCTCCGTCGCGATCCGCCTCCGCCTCACCCCGAACTTCTTCACCATCGCGGCCCTGCTGGCATCGGCAGCCGCAGGCATCCTGTTCTTCGGAAATATGCTCTTCTGGGGTGTCGTTGCCGTTGCCCTCAATGCCCTCTGCGATGCCCTTGACGGGGCGGTTGCCCGCGAGATGAAGATCCAGAGCAGACGCGGCGACTTCCTCGACCATGCCGTGGACCGGTATGCGGACATCTTCATCATCTGCGGGCTCTTTGCCGGTGGCATGGTTCCGTGGCCGATCGGCGTCTTTGCCCTCACGGGCGTCCTCATGTCCTCCTACCTCGGCACGCAGGCGCAGGCCGTCGGCGTCGGCCGGTATTACGGCGGGGTCCTCGGACGTGCGGACCGGCTGGTCATGATCATGGTTGTCGGGATCATCGATCTTGTTATGCCGATGAGCTGGTACGGGCTCACGTGGACGGGCTGGATGCTCGTCCTTTTTGGGGTCTTCGGGCATATCACCGCGTTCCAGCGGTTCGCGTACGTGTGGGCGAAGGTTGAGTAAACCCCTCCCGGCCGCGCCCTTTACCCGGAACGGGAATTCAGTCCTTTTTTCCGGCCCGGTAATTCTTTTTCGGGACCGTCATCTCGAACCGGGCTCCGGCGCCCGGCACCCCGGTCTCCCGGATGGTTATTTCCGTAATCGTGAGGATCTCCCGGGCAAGGAACAACCCGAAACCGGTATTTTTCCCAAATCCCTTGTCGAAGATACGCTCTTTTTCATCAGCAGCGATCCCTGTCCCGTCATCTTCGCAGACGATGACTGCTGCCTCCCCTGACTCTTCGCACAGGAACCGGATCCGGGTAATTTTTCCCCCGTAATGCACGGCGTTCTCCATGAGGTTGTAGAACACCTTGCCGATAAGCGGGTCGGCAAAGACTTCTGTTCCCTGCACAACCGTATTTTCGATCCATACGGGTCCGAGGGTGACCTGCTGTGCCGCAGTGCTGATAACCGCATGAAGGTCCTGCCACACAGGGGAACTGACACCGATCTCCTCGTACTCCCTGGTGAACTGTATCATGGCTGCGATGCGCCGGCTGGTCTCTGTGATACGGGAGAAATACTGCTCGACATCGGGGCTTGCGGTCTTCTTATGCAGGAATGCGATAAAGCTGTCCAGCACGAGGAGCTGGTTTTTGATGTCGTGGCGTGTGATGCCCGACAGAAGGTTCAGTTTCCTGTTCACTTCCCGCAGCGCAGCTTCGACACGTTTTCGTTCCGCAATGTCCTCTTCGAGATCCTGCCCGAGCTGACGCAGCTTCCTGTTCGCGATGGTGAGCCGTGCCGACAAGGCAACGAGGATGATGATGAGGATGGTTACTGCAACGATCCAGTACAGGTACTGGCGGACGAGCTCCCCGGGCGTGATCACCCCGTAATTCTCGTACGGGGGGGCCCGGATCTCCTTTAAGCAGTCCGCCACGGATTCGTAGTTGACGGGGATGGTCCACCTGCCCATCTTTGCAGCCTTCGCTGCCGGCATATCCGGGGTTATCGAGAGCAGGGCGAAGGCAACTGAGGAAGCGACCGTGTCATCGGTGCGGTTCAGCTTGGAAAACGCCCATTCCGGGTAAAGGCGGGTACTGTAAAGGTATGGGTAACCGGGACTGGCGAACTTGTCGTCCGGGGGGAAGATGTACAGGTCTGAAAGCGAGATCTTCCCTTCTTCCTGCATCTGTTCGAGGATCCCCGTGCGGACGATTCCTGCATCGGCCTTCCGGCTGATAACATCATCGACGACAACCGTGTGAGACTCGGAGAAGGTCAGGGACGCAAAATCGCGGTCCGGGTGAATCCCGTGTTCCAGGATCTCCCGGTATGCTGAATACCACCCTCCGAACGAATTGTTTCCTGCTGCGACAACACGTTTTCCTTTCAGGTCAAGGTAACTCCTGATATCCCCGCGATCGCTTCGTGCGATAATGACGCCGCCGAATTCCTTGATAAACTGTCCGTCATGGTAGGTGTTGAGCGTCAGCATCCGGCTCGTGCCATAGGTATCTTCAAGAGCTGCATCGATGCCGGGGTTACTCAGGACGAAATCCACGTCGCCCTCCGCGACAGCCGGAGTGATATTCTCAAAGGTGAGGGGGACGAGCTCGAAATGATACCGGGGGAGTGCCGTATTCAGGTAATCGATCGTGGGCTGCCACAGGACCCTGCAGGTTTCGATCCCCTGGTTGGCCAGTACCCCGATCCTTACATCCGTTGTAGCATTTTCCGCCGTGACCGGAACCATGCACCATGCCGTCAGCACCAGCAGCAGGAGAAGCGGACACCAGTATTTCCTCTGCAGGGTTATCGGGAGATGCCGTACGGTCAGATGTTTCATGATATCCATGCCTTGGTGCAGTGGCTTCATATACGTTTCAGCCAGGGAAAGAAACGGCTGTCTTCCGGATATACTCCAGCGCCGCAACCGCATCCTTCCGTTTCTGGTCAACGGCATGCTCCTTCACCCAGCCAAGGAACCGTTCGCGGGAGTCGGGAGGTATGGCATCACCCGCAGCCGCTACAATTTTCGCATACGTCCGCTGCGGGTAGAAGACCGATTGCGCTGCAGCAAGCAGGGCCGCGTGGTCCTGCGGGGTGAGAATTCCCTGCCGTTCCGCTTCCTTCAGCGTGAACCGGATATTCACGAGCGGCTCGGACAGTGCGAAGCCGGTCTCCGGGTCGAAGACCAGGGCCACCTCGTCGTCCGATACCAGTTCGCCGCTTTTGTACATCCGGTACACCTCCCCGATCCCGGTCATGCCGAGCGTGTCCATCTCGGCTGCCCGGAGAGCACCCATGCTGGATGACCCGACCACCGTAACGCCTTTTTTTATCGCAGCAAGGATCTCGCGGTGCGCCACCGCGGATTCCTGGTGGAAGACCCCGTCGATCAGGCCGATGACCGCGGCTCCGTCCTGCACGGCCTTCACCAGATCCCCCCGCTTTGCGGGCGGGCGGTATTCCGCAGGGACTATCCTCTCTGCCGCTTCCCGCTCAAGACTCGGTCCGAGAAAGACGATGATCCGCTGCATTGTCCGCCCGCTCTCCCCTGCGTTCCCGGTCCATGGCCCAGACCTCGAGGCCCGGCACGATGACCCGCACGACCGGCATCCCGATCTCCTCCCGGGTCAGGTCCACGATGATGACCCGGTCGAGACCCTGTTTGTCCAGCGCCGCGATGATATTCTCAATATCCTTTTTGAAATCGTCAGTGTCGGAAGACGTGAGGTTTTTGTAATCCTCAGTGCCGTTGTCCCGGAACCAGTAGCCGTTGATCCGTTTTGCCCGGTCGTACCCGATCTTCTTGCGCATCTCCGCAAGAACGGTGTCTTCCCGGGCGCCATGGATCTGGGTGAGCCGGCTCTGCGCCACCTCGGTCAGCGCCCGCATCACCGCGATCCGGGCGCTGGTGTGCGTGCCGATGCCGATGGTGAGGAGGAGAGGATCTTTCAGGAGTACGTCGTCAGCAACCGCGGCGATCGTGGGAATGCCGATGTCGCTCGTGATGTCCCGGACCGTCACCTCGACCTGCGCCTTTGCAAACTTCTCCAGCATGCCGGCGATTGCAGGATCGTCCATGCCGGTGATCGCAGGCCCCGTGTCACGGGAAGATTCCACCAGCGACCATGCGTCCCGCTCGATGACCTCCGCGAGGGCATGGAAGACCGCTTCCTCGAACGTGTTCCCCGAGGCGAGGCCGTTGGTGTTTGTCCGGAACGGCCCGCGGTGGTGGGGCGGGAGCGGGTGGAAGACAGCGTGGGCCGGGACAAAGACCTGTTCGTTGTTCACGATATCGAAACCCTCGTACCACGCGATCGGCCGGTCAGGATCAAAACCCTCCGGCACGATCAGGTCGCGGGGATCGATCGTCCGCCCCCTGGCAAACATCTCCTGGTAATTTGCCATGGGCAGTCGCCGGTCGTGCATCTCTGAGGAGTAGCGCTCGATGCCCTCCATGATCGCCGAGATCCTGGACTCCTCGACCGTTGCCCCCTTGCCATTGTACACAGTAATTGCCCCGTCCATTGCGGTCGGGCGTATGCAGGAGAAGACCGGGATGCCGATGCGGTCGAGGTTCGTGATGTCGGCAACGCGGGTGATACCTGCCGCCGGAACCAGGGGCTCGATCCGGGCAAGCGTTGCGTCAAGCGGAGAAGCCCGCTGCGTCTCGTTGTTGTAGGTCTTTTTGCAGGATGTGAGCTGCATGGAGTCACCGCATACCGTCCCGGCATCGTGCCGGTCCATTACTGATCATGTGAATCCTGCCGGTGTTTATACATGCCCATTTCCTGCCCGGCAGGGCGATCCCCGCAAGGGTACTGTCCTGTCCCGGCCGGCTTTTCTTCATGACGTCCGGATGTCCCGGAGGCAAATAAATCCATTAATACCGCTTGTCGCGAATATCAGAACAGAGGAATCATCTGTGAAACATCCTGGAACCATTGCCGGAGCGTGTGCGCTCCTGCTCATCGCCGCGCTCATCTGTGCTGGCTGCACCTCGCCTTCGGGGGGGGAACGTCAACCCCTCACCGGTTCCCACTCCTGCAGCCACAGTTGTCCCGGCAGGAACTCCCGTCCGGGGCAGCTGTGGGTTCACAACATGCCACGGGCTCGATCTTGCCTGCGGATCCGATGCACCGGAGATCTGCACCATGGAATACCGGATTGGCGACAAATGCCGGCAGTATGCGTCATGCGACACGAGCGGGGGCCAATGCACGCTCGTCACCGGCCCGGAATTTGCTGCCTGCAGATCCTGCGCTGAGCAGTGCCGGATTGCGGCCGGGCCCGACGGCCTCGCTGCATTCTCCTGCGAGGAGAAGTGCTGAACTGTCCCGGTCCGTACCCATCCCCCTTTTTATCCGGGCCAGCCGGAAATCCTTTATATCCGCCACGACAACCATGTGAAAATACCATGACAAACGAGATCATCATTGTCAGTACACCCTATGTGCCCGGCTATAAGATCACAAAGACCATCGGTGTCACCTGGGGACTGATTGTCAGGAGCCGGGGTCTCGGGCGGAACATTACGGCCGGCCTCCGGTCCATCGTGGGCGGAGAGATCCACGAATACACAGAACTGCTCAACCAGTCACGGGAAGAGGCACTCGACCGGTTGAAGGAGCACGCGAAGGCACTCGGGGCAAATGCGGTTGTCAGCATGCAGTTCGATTCGTCCGAGATGGGTGAGACCATGACCGAACTGCTCGCGTATGGGACTGCGGTCACGGTGGAGAAGGAGACCGCGCCGGCAAGCCCGGTGCGACTCGGGTAGATGGCGCCCTAACGACCTTCCTCAGTTCGTTCATGCACCGGAATGGAGCTGTCTTTCCTTTTTAAAGAGTGCTCCGCGGAGAAACGGGCATGAACCTGCTCCATCCACACAAGACCGATGAAGACCGGCCGGTTATCCTGAATTAATATGAGTCCTCCCCGCCTCAGGGCCGCTGCGCGGCACGGCGGGGCAAGAGCAGGGGAGGGAGGTGTTGATAATCATGACATTACGGAATGAGTCAGGTTTCCGGAAAGAGGTAATTGAAATCGCCCGCGGGGGCGCCCCGTCAGGGGCGGGCGACGTCTATCATAATGGGGGTATAGGGACATCAGCCCCCATCATTTGACATTTCCGGAATATCCCGCTAAAGATATTTTCCAGGCAGAGATTTCTCCCACCCGGTCAGAACCAGCTCTCGAGCGTCTTCTGCCCTGCCTTGACCGTGAACCCCTCGAGCGCCCTGTCCACGCGTTCCGGGGAAAAGTCATACCCGTCGCAGAGCATCCGCCGGATCCCTTCGGCATCCATGTGTCCCGCGGCAAGGGAGTAGTTATCGGTGACAGGCGGGTGGAGGAACATCTCCATGACCGGAGCTGGGTCGAAGTCCGGCTGCTTCTCCCTCAGTTTCTGTGCAAATTCCCCTTTCTGAACAATCTTCAGGCCGGTCTTCGCACCAACGCCTTCGATGCCCGGGTTGAAATCGGTCCCGACAAGGATACCGATCTCGATCAGCTGTTCGCGGGTGAGGTGGAGACCGGCAAGGGTATCGGCGAGCACGATCCGTTCCGGGTTCACGGTAATCTGACGGCCCCGGATCTTCCGTTTCCCGGAGACGGTCAGGTTCCGCACCAGCTGCGGGGCGCCGAAGAGCAGGGTGTCGTAGTCCTGCGAGACAACGTACCGGGCATCTCCCTTTGCCACCATGTGCGATGCCTGCGCCTCGCCCTCGCCGGGGGCCTGGACAATAGGGATCCCCATCAGCCGGAGCAGTTCCTTTGAGGTATCGATAATCGTGGAGTCGACCCGGGTTGAGGAACGGGCCTGCCTGTACGCCTCCTCCTCGTCGCCACGTTCGAGCGCCTCTTTCCACTTCTCCCCGGCTTCGGTCCGCAGTTTCCGGCGTTCGTCTATGGTTGCCTGCTTGAGCGCTGTCGGTTTCCCGTCAAAGACGAAGACCGGCTTTATCCCCTTCTCCATGAAACTGGAGACCCGGAAGAGGATCCCCGAAAGGTGTGACGTGACCCTTCCCTTCCGGTCCATCAGCGGTGTCCCGTCCGGCTGCCGGATGATGGTCAGGAACTGGTAGAGCGCGTTGTTGGCATCAATGGCCGCAACGCCCGGCAGCGCCTCCCAGGTTATTGGTGTCTTGTATTCTGCGATGATATCCCGTAATGCAACGCCCATGTGCGGTTCCCCCGCATAGGTATTATCGGTACGCCCGCCTTGAAAATTCACCGATCAGTTCGTCGAGATGGGAGAGCGCCATGTCGTATTTGTCCTGCATCCGGTTCGAGATCTCCTCGAGGTTGGTGCGGAGCATCCGTTCGCGGATCACCACGCTCCTCTCGAGGTGGCGCATCTTGATATTGAGGGAAAGGAGGAGGCCGCCAAGGGCAATGACCATCAGGCCGGCGGCAACCGCGATGATGGTGTCCTGCCAGAACCGGGTGACAAGCACGAGCGTCGAGCCAATCATTACGACGGTGAGGAGGATATCGACCAGGTATTCGCGAATATCCATGTTTTTAGATAATGAGAGCACACTAATTAAGCTAATTGGTCAGGAGTCGATGCCATCTGGAGACGAAAAACCTCATCCCGTTCCTTGCAATGCCGGTCCTGCTCCTTGCCGTGGAAGCCGGTGCCCTGCTGCTCTCGCTTCCCGTGCAGGCAGCCGGTGTCGTGGCATTCGAAGACCCCGAATCAATGGCGAATCCGGTCATCTTCATCGGCATCATGCTCGCCTTCACAGCGCTCATGCTGGTCCTGATCCGGTACGACCTCAAAAAAGTGATCGCGGCAGTCATCGGCATCTCGATCTTCCTGACGTTCGTCTATATCTACATGGCCATCGTGTATGCGCTGGCCGGTGCAACGGATGCTGCCACCATCATCGTCCTGGTCCTTGCCATCCTTTCCTCCATCCTCCTGTACAGGTTCCCGGAATGGTACGTCATTGACGGACTGGGTATTCTCATAGGTGCCGGCGTTGCCGCGATCTTCGGTGCATCGCTCGAGGTTCTGCCGGTCATTATCCTGCTCATCATCCTTGCAGTGTACGACGCGATCTCGGTGTACAAGACAAAGCACATGATCACGCTTGCGGAGGGTGTCGTGGACATGAAAACCCCGATCCTCTTCGTCATCCCGAAGAAGCGGGGCTATTCGTTCATCAAAGAGGGGATCGGGAAGATTAGTGGCGAGGAGGGTGCTGCCGGCGAGCGTGCGGCCTTCATCATCGGCATGGGCGACATGATCATGCCGTCGATCCTCGTGGTCTCTGCCAACGTCTTCATGCAGGGCACGCGGCTGGGGGGAATGATCAACCTGCCGGCGCTCGGTGCGATCATCGGTTCGCTCGCCGGGCTCGTTGTCCTGCTGTACTTTGTCATGTCCGGCAAGCCGCAGGCCGGCCTGCCGCCGCTGAACGGGGGGACGATCCTCGGGTTCCTGGCCGGGTGGGCGGCGATGACGGCGATGGGATAATAGCCATTCGTAAAAAAAATGCGGAGTGTTCATTGCTTATTGTAGGGAGTCAGTTTCGGGAATTTTTTCCGGAGGAATGAGCTCTGCAATTCTGGTGTTCACTCTTCCCTCCGCCATTAAAAGGACGGTTCCATGATCGTATTCCGGCGATTCTTCCCGACCACCCGGATCTTCTCATCCTCATGACCTTATCGTCAGTCGGATTTCGATGAATACTTGTGCAGGAGCGGGCATGGCAGTGCCACGGCGTTGCTGTTCAGGCCGGTAATGTTATATGATTACCTTTTTATAATGGATATCCTGCGATTTCATGGATATGGAACCCTTTTCGGGGAGTCCCAGATACTAATTACCGTTCTGTTGCCGGGATCCACGTAAACGTGGAGAGAACGCGATCGGGAATCGATTATGACATCGGGGGTCTTGAGAAAAATCTCTTCCCCGCCTCCTGCTATAGTCGTTGTCGCATTCATATTTACGTCCGCGATAGTCCATGGTTCGGTCAGGTAGGATTGAACCGTCGTGTTATTCAGCGCAATGCCAATAATGAGGGCTGTTGTATTTTCCGGGGGTATCGAATCCTGTATCCCTTCCGGAATGATGCATCCTGTCAGAATAACAAGAAAACCAATGCTGAAAAAAATGATAAGGAAATACAATTTGCTGCTCATGTTATGCCCATGTGGAAAATTTCCATGCATCTCCACACATCGTATGGCTTTCATATGGTGGATTGTCCGGCCTGAAGAATGTTAATGTTGTCAGGGAATCACTCCAGTACTGAATTCCTGAATTATAAAACAGATATTCATTTTTAAATATTGAATTAGTTGCATCCTGGGAAAATGGATTAGTACCATCAGCGAAGATTTCATTTGCACAATTATATTTTGTCTGGCGGTAATAAAGGTGTCCATCTCTGACCCACGTACCATCAATCATTATATGGTAGACATACCCGGCGGAATCAAGGGTATTCGTCACATAAATCCGGTACGACGTGGATTTTGAAGAAGTTGTAGTCCCATTGAATCTGTATTCACCTTCATCATTGTCATAGGTAAAGTATTGTCTGCTCAGATTATTGATGGATCTAATAACTCCCGCTTCTGTCCAATCATCCTGTCCATTTGGTTTAACCTTGCCAAACAGGACCGGCCGGGAGAGCCCTCCTGGTATACCCCCCTGCCGGTAAAAGACTCCCACAATGATCGGAGCGGGATAACGGGAGCGTCCGCTGGATCCGGTTCGCATACTCCAATTTCGCTGGTTTCCGTTACCGGAATATCTTCCGGCGTCACATCCACACCGGGACCCCCGCCGTCCGCTCTCCGTTTCATCCACGTTCTCTGTGCAGCGTGCGCTACACACACGAGAATCACCTGCATGAGCAGTAACCTCGCGAAGCACTGCGCCTCACGCGGCGGGTGTGTAATCCGCCGGATCTTTGTCATCACGAGGTGTCCGGATTCGCGTTGCATTGTGATTGGCTTATGTTGATATATTGAGGATAAATATTTGATGGTTGAATGTGAATTTTTTGTATACAGTCCCCGCACCCGGGAGCACGATGGCTGACGCATCGCAGGGCCGGAGATCATGATACGCCATTGCGAAGCGCGGAACTGAAAAGAATCACGTGCAACACTCATCGCAACCTTGAATGCTTCCCCTTTCTCATAGTACACTATTGGCGATGAAGTCCGCCATCAATTGCCCCTTCGGCTGATGACTTCTACCAGAATTCAGGTAGATGATGCCGATGATCCCCTCACGGGAAACCACAATCCGGTATATTCTGGAGCGGCGGTGCGAATCCGGCGGGTACTGCTTTTACCGGCTCGATGAGCCGAACGCCGGTGACACGTATTACGCGCTTGCAGCCCTCGCGATTCTTGATGCACGGCCTCATGAAGATGAAGCGACCCGACGGTATCTTCACGCATTCCAGCGCGGGGACAGTTCGTTCCCGAATGTCAATGTCGGTCATGCCGTGATCCGGAGCCTGGCCCTCCTTGGGGAACGACCGGCCATGGATCCGCGGGACTGGATCCTCAGCGCCATGGTACCCCCGGGGGATACGTCCCGGCCGGTCGAATCCTCGTCGCTCTTCGAGCCGTTGTACCATCTTACGGGGTTGTGCCGGCACCTGGGGATCGAAGTGCCCCCCGGCAAAAAGGACGAGTTGCTCAGGGCAATCCTCCGGTACCGCCATCCCGACGGCGGCTTCGGGGAGCCGTTTTCGACCATGATCGAGACCGCCCATGCGCTTTCTGTCCTTCAGGTTCTCGATCCGTCATCGCCCCAAAAAGAATCAGGAACCTTCCTTACACAATGCGAGGACCCGGAGTACGGTTTCCTGTCCGTACCAGGTGCCCGGCCCGCGTTCCTCGAACACATCCATGCCGGAATTCTTGCCTGTTCCCTGACCGGGTACCCCTCGCCAGCGTTCGGGCGCTGCAGGGAATTCATCGTGAAGTGCATCCGTGAGAATGGCGGGTATTGCCGGTCAGTCTTCGGGGGATCGGCAACGCTGGAGAATACCTGGCTTGCCGTGACGGCGATGAAGATGATGGATGATCTGGACCGGGGCGTGGCAGTGAATCTCGCCCGGAAACCTGCGGAACGGTGCTGCGACTGAGGTGCCGGATGAGCACAACGTTCTTCTGCCCGTTCTGCGGCATATCCGGCCAGGAGGCCGGCGAAGTCTGTACCAGGTGCGGGAAGTCGCTTGATTCCTGGAAAGAACATCCTTTCGAGGAACGATTGCTCCTCACCCTCCGGCATCCGATCACGGAACAGCGGATGCTGGCGATCCGGATCCTCGGCCAGCGGAGATACGAACGGGCCGTCCCCTTCTTTGCCGAAATGATCGCGGCGGGGCAGGATGTGTATACCCTGCGTGAAATTGTTTCGGCACTTGCACGGATCAACTCTCCGGAGAGCCGGGCGCTTGCAGACCGGCTCGGGAAGCATCCTTCTCCGGTTGTCCGGGAAGCCTGTGACCGCGCCGGAGTGGGGTCCGGAGAAGGAGGAGCACGATGAAATCGCCGGTCAAACCGAAACTCATGCGGATCCTTCTCGATGGCGGGCCGCACCGGGAGATCGATCTTGCGACCGGGGTTGGTTTCACCAGGATCGTGACAATCCGGAAACATATCGACTCTTTTGAGCGGGCCCGTTTTATTCTGCGGAAACGCGACGGGGAATCCGGCTGGATATGCCAGCTGAACCTCTCCCGCGATGCCGTGCTGAAGATCTACGGCTACCCGGAGTTCGTGCTTCTCCGCCCGGAGATCCGTGAACAATCCTGGTTCTCCCCGATGTTTACCGGGAATTATTCGTTCCTTCCGGATCCGCTTCCTGAAATGCTCCGCAGGATGATTGTGCAGTCCCACACGTTCTTTGAGACCATTTCCCGGTATGATACGCCGGAAAAACTCCGGGAAACCTTCGGGCCAGCCCTCCTCCTGAACCGTCTCGCCGGGGTGGAGGACCCGCTCTTCAATGACCGGTATCTCCTGTACCAGATCTTTGTTCACGCGGTCATCCGCGATATCGGGCACGGGGGCCTGGGCAGCGGGTTTGCACAGCTCCTCGACGAGAGCCAGGAATCGCTGAAAGCACAGTTCGAAAAGGCCGGCAGCCCGGATGGCAGTTGACGGCGGACCTCATCGCCCGTATACAAGAACTACGGGTGAAGGATGATTTATTGGTATTGTAAAAAAGGGGCCTTTTTCAGCCGTTCCGCAGCACCGCACCCTTATCCGCCTGGCTGACCAGCGCTGCATACCGGGCAAGGACACCGGTCACTGTTTTTTTCCGCAGTTTGGTCTCCTCCCGGCGTTTTTTGAGGATCGTTGGCGGAACAAGCAGATCCACGCTGTCGGCATACAGGTCGATCTGGATCATGTCGCCTTCCTTCACGAACCCGATCGGGCCTCCTGCTGCTGCTTCCGGTGCCACGTGACCGATGCACGGCCCCCGCGTGCCGCCCGAGAACCGCCCGTCCGTGATCAGGGCGACCCGGGTATACCCCTGCCCCATCAGTGCAGACGTTGGGGAGAGCATCTCCGGCATCCCGGGAGCACCCTTCGGCCCTTCGTACCGGATGACAATGACGTCGCCTTCGCGGATCTCCCGCTTCAGGATGGCACGCATGGCCTCCTGCTCGCCGTTGAAGACCCGGGCGGGACCCTTGTGTTTCCACATGGTATCGTCCACGGCACCGCACTTGATCACCGCCCCGTCCGGTGCAAGGGAACCCCGGAGTATTTTGAGGCCGCCGGCTTCGTGTACCGGCGCGTCAAGCCGGGTAATGACCCGCTCGTCCTTCACCGGGTGCTCGCGGGCTATGGCTTTCACCTTCTTCCCGGAAACCGTGATGGTATTGTCCAGCGATTTCACGAGCCTGTTCATAACCGCCGGGACGCCGCCGGCATGGAAGAGAGCCTCCATGGAGTGCGGGCCGGCAGGCTGCATGTGGCAGAGGTGCGGTGTTGAACGGGCGATATCGCGGAACGTATCAAGCGTGACCGGGACCTCTGCCTCCTGCGCAACTGCCATGAGATGGAGCACCGTGTTGGTGGAGCCGCCGAGCGCCATGTCCACCCTGATGGCATTGGCAAAACTCTGCGGTGTGAGGATCTGCCGGGGCAGGATCTGTTCCTGAACGAGCGGCACGATCCGTTCCCCTGTTGCGCGGGCAAGCCGGAGTTTTTCCGCGTGGACGGCCGGCGTTGCTGCGCAGCCGGGAAGGGACATGCCCAGCGCCTCGGTCATGCACGCCATGGTGTTCGCCGTATACAGTCCCTGGCACGACCCGCAGCCGGGCATGGCTGCACATTCGAGCGTGCACAGCTCCTTCTCTGTCATCTTCCCGCCGGCATGCCGGCCAACACCCTCAAACACATCGATGAGCGAGAGTTCTTTGCCGTCAAGGTGGCCGGAGAGCATCGGCCCGCCGGTGATGACGATGCTGGGAATATTGAGCCGGGCTGCCGCCATGAGCATCCCGGGGATGATCTTGTCGCAGGTGCCGACACAGACCAGCCCGTCGAAGCAGTGGGCGTTGGCCATCAGCTCGATGGAGTCCGCGATATTCTCGCGGGACGGGAGGGCGTTGCGCATCCCCTCGTGCCCCATCGCGATCCCGTCGCATATCCCGATGACCCCGAACTCGAACGGGACGCCGCCCGCTGCCGTGATGCCTTCCCGCACTTTCTGTGCGAGCGTGCGCAGGTGGACGTGGCCCGGCACGATATCGCTCCACGCATTGGCAATCCCGATGAACGGCAGGTCCATCTCGCGGTCGGTGACACCGAGCGACCGCAGCAGCGAACGGTTGGGCGCCCGCTGGTTCCCTTTTTTTACTTCATCGCTTCGCATATCACAACGATGTTGAACCGGCATGGTCATAATATGAATGATTGGCATGAATGGCAATAACACAAGAATTAAATATCATTTGTTGGAAATATACTTCTCGCAAAACCTACATGCACGGCGATGAAGTCCGCCGCATTCCCGCCGCTCAGGCTGATGACTTCTACCACACTGCGGAATATCCGGGTCCGGCAAACCGGGGGAAGATCGTCTGCTGACACATCCCGTGTCTCCTTCCATTGTTCCGGCCCTTTCATCCGCTTCCAGAGGTGTCCCATGCCAACTGCCGATGTTACCAAGATGCTCGAACGGATCAGGAAAGATGATGTGAAATTTGTCCGGCTCCAGTTCACCGATGTACTGGGCATGCCCAAGAATGCAGCAATCCCGGTCGCCCAGGCCGAGAAGTCATTGACCGAGGGGACATGGTTCGACGGGTCTTCCATTGAGGGATTCACCCGGATCGAGGAATCCGACATGCTCCTCAAGGCCGACCCGGCTTCGTACGCCGTCCTTCCCTGGCGCCCGGAAGAAGGAAAGGTTGCCCGCTTCATGTGCGATGTCTATACCTACGGCAACAAGCCGTTCGAGGGCGATCCCCGGTATGTCCTGAAACGGATGATGGCCGAGGCCGCAAAGTCCGGGTACACGTATTACACGGGTCCCGAGCTCGAGTTTTTCCTGTTCAATCTTGTCAATGGAAAACCATCAACGGAGTTCTCGGACACCGGAGCGTATTTCGATCTCGCACCGAACGATGCGTCCGAGAACGTCCGGCGCGAGATCGTTCTTTCCCTGACAAAGATGGGTTTCGAGATCGAGATGTCCCACCACGAGGTTGCAGCAAGCCAGCACGAGATCAACTTCAAGTACACGGATGCCGTCACGACGGCCGACCGTGTGATCACGCAGAAGTTCGCAACCAAGGCAATCGCTCTCAAGTACGGCCTCCATGCATCCTTCATGGCAAAGCCGATCGCCGGGATCAACGGCAGCGGCATGCATACCCACGCCTCCCTTTCAAAGAACGGGAAGAACGCGTTCTTCGATGCAAACGGCGAGAAGGGCCTTTCGGATACGGCTCTCTATTACATCGGCGGCATCCTCAAACACGCTAAAGCTATCACGCGCGTCGCGAACCCGACCATCAACTCCTACAAACGCCTCGTCCCCGGCTATGAGGCCCCGTGCTATATCTCGTGGAGCGCCACCAACCGCTCGGCCCTGATCCGCGTTCCCGCGGCACGAGGAAACGGGACCCGTGCGGAATTCCGCAGCCCGGACCCGATGTGCAACCCGTACCTCACATTTGCCTGCATGCTTGCCGCAGGTCTCGACGGGATCAGGAACAAGATTATGCCCCCGGACAGCACCGACCGCAATATTTACCACCTCAGCGATAAAGAGCGCAAGAAGCTGAAGATCGAGATGCTCCCCGGCAGCCTCGCCGAGTCCCACCATGAGCTTCTCAGGGACAAGGTCATCTGCGATGCCCTCGGGCCGCACATCGTCGACACCCTGACAAACATTGCTGTTGCCGAAACCGATGCATTCCGGCTCGCGGTCCACCCGTGGGAGATCGACCGGTACCTGGCAACCTACTGATCTCTTTTTGCGGTATGACTGGGAAGCGATGAAGGTATCTGCTGACATTCCGTTTTCAAATCATCGGTTCCCATGACCGTATTGCCGGAATCCCGGCGACGGTCAGCGCACCGGTATGATGGTTTGGTCATGGATAGAAAGCGAAATACATATCTCATGATGCCGGAAATTACTGTTCATCAGAAATAATCCGGCGATGAAGTCCGCCTTAACTGCCGTTTACGGCTGATGACTTCTGCCACGAACCGTATCATCATCCTCGCGGAATGGAGCGGAAGAACGTTTGTGTCGGGGATCCCGGACCGGTTTCCCGCTCTCTTCCAGCCTGTCGGGGATACGCTCGTGGCATGCAATCCTTTGCGCCGAACCCGGATGAAGGATGGAACAGCATTGAACAGGCAGCACGATCGTTATGAAGCTCACCATAGAACCGATTGAAGATCTCCCGCTGATCCATGCGGGAGATGACCTCCCTGCACTGATTGCCGGACGCGTTGCTCTTGACGATGGAGATATCGTGACCATCGCGTCATCGGTGTACTCGAAGGCGAAGGGGCATACCCGGCGGCTTGCCGACATAACACCCACGCCCCGGGCGGTACGGATCAGCAAGATGACCGGGGAAGACCCCCGGTTCCTCCAGTCCATCCTCGATGCCTCGGTTGATGTTCTGATCGAATTCCCGTTCATCCTTTCGGAAGTTGCAGGCGGCCATATCGGTGTCCGGGCCGGCGTGGACCAGAGCAACATCGAGGATGAGATGGTGATCCTCCTGCCCCCGGATCCAATGGCTGCGGCAGCGGAGGTCCGCGACGCTCTGAAGAAGATCACCGGCAGGGATGTTGGCGTCATCATCACCGACACCTGCGGGCGCGCGTTCCGCCGGGGCCAGACCGGCAATGCCATTGGCTGGAGCGGAATTTTTGCCATCCGGGACTTCCGGGGCGACACGGACCTCTTCGGCCACGTCCTGAAGATCACCGAGGAAGCCGTTGTCGATGAGATTGCCGGCATTGCCAACTTCGTCATGGGTGAGAGTAACAACGGCGTTCCGGCCGTGGTGGTGAAAGGGTGCGAGAAATGGACCGGGCACGACGACCTGTTCTTCAGCAGGAAGGAGGATTTCATCCGGCGGGCGCTGGCAGTCCCGGCACGGCCGAAGAAGAACACATAAGGAACCCGTGAGCAGGAGTATGGGCGGATTTCATGCCCGGCCACCAAAATAATGTGTTGATCGGAGGATTAGCCGGCGTTCTTGTACTTATTGCTGCCATTCTTGCAGTGAATGCTGTCATCCCGCCCCCGGATCATTCTGCCGGTCCTGTGCCGGGGGTATCAGGGCAGGATACCCGGGGCAATGTGATCCTGGGTCTGGCGATTCTCGGTATCCTAAGTACGTTCGGCCTGATCGCGTATTATTACACGAACATCAGTTTCGGCGCGGGAAAATAGGACAGAACCCGGGAACAACCCACGGAAAAAAACCGGGATTTTTGCTGGTTTTAGACAAAAGACCTGCCTCCACCGCAAGGAGTTTACATTCATCCATCACAGCAGTATGAAGGCGATGAAGTCCGCCTCCAACTGCACTGTCCGCGACTAATGACTTCTGTTCTCAAACTGCGGATGGAGGTTGAACGACATGAATCCTTTACCTGTTACTCTGGCGTGTGCCGGTGCGGTGACGGGTTTATGCGCGACCCTGCGTAAAAAGAACCTTCAAGTCAGATCCCGGCAAAGGAATACTACCAATCCGAACTGGTGATGGGGTTCCACCATGAACCGCTTTTTTCAAAAGCTGATGACTCCTGCAACATGCCGGTGATAGTGTGGAATCCGTCAGTGCAATTCCGCTCCTTATGGGGCTTTTGATCTTCTTTGCCAGCCTGATCTCGCTCCGGCTCGGGCTGTCTGTCGCTATTGTCGAAGTACTCCTGGGGGCGCTCATGGGCAACCTCGGTTTCGTCCACACGGAACCATGGATGCTCTACCTCGCCACCTTTGGCGGAATCATCCTCACGTTCCTTGCCGGAACCGAGATCGATACCGGCCTGATGCGGGAGAAATACCGTGAGAGTTTCCTTATGGGATTCTTCTCGTTCCTCTGCCCGTTCCTCCTGGTCTTCTGGTACACGTATTTCATCGACGGCTGGACCCTGCAGGCCGCTCTCATCGCCGGCACCGCCCTCTCGACAACATCGCTTGCCGTGGTTTATTCCGTCCTTGTCGAGAGCAATCTCTCGCGCCACGAATTCGGGAAGATCATCATGGCCTCGACCTTTGTCACGGATATGCTGACTGCGATCGCCCTGAGCGTGCTCTTCCTGAAGCCAACGGTCTATACCCTGCTCTTCGTCGTCATCTCTGTCGCGGTTATTGTCATAACCATTCGCTATTCCCACCTGCTCTTTGAGCACCCGATGATCCGGAACAAGGTCATCGAGCCGGAAGTGAAGTTCGTCTTCCTCCTGCTGCTCATCTTTATGTTCTTTGCGGGTCTTGGCGACGGGCAGGCTGTCCTTCCGGCATTCGTGCTCGGTCTTTTCATGGGTAAGACCTTCACGGCCGGACAGGGGTATGTCGAGATGGCCGGGATGAAGGCGATGAAGATGAAGCTCCGTACCGTTGCCTACGTCATCATCACCCCGGTCTTCTTCATTGTCAGTGGGCTGAACGTCTCGGTTCCGCTCATCACGAGCGCCGCAGGCCTTTTTGCCATGCTCCTCATCCTGAAGCTGATCGGAAAGTTTGCCGGGGTCTATGAGCTCTCGAAACGGTACTGCCACAAGGCTGAGATGTACACAACACTCCTCATGTCTACCGGCCTGACCTTCGGGACCATCGCCAGTGTCTTCGGGCTCCAGCAGGGATATATTACGCAGACCCAGTACTCGGTTCTGGTCGGTGTCGTGATAGCGACTGCCGTCATCCCGACCATCATTGCCGAGAAGTGGTTCCGGCCGGTCCATGCCGAGGATATGGGCGGGATGGAACCGATCCGTTAGAAGGAGTGGGGACAGTGCAACATGTTTTCCGGACAATGGTTCTCCAACAACCGGAGAACGTAATGGTATCGGCCATCGGGATACCTGAAGGACGGATTGCAGACCTGCCGGAAGCGGCCGGGCCGGAGATCCGGGCCGGCGGGGATAGTGACCGGGCAACGGATATGGCACCGGCGGACACAGGGACGTACGGGATGGCTGTTGTCCGGGATGTCCCGCGCCAGGTAAAATCCGGGCGGTAAGCAGGAATACCGTGCATCCTGCAGTATGTTATTGTCCCGGAACAGACAATCACCATTAAGAATGCGGCGATGAAGTCCGCCGTCATCCGCCCTCCGGGGATGATGACTTCTGGTGCAGGAGTTAGTCATGGAAAAAGAAGGGTGGCTCAACCGGACCGTCCTTGGCGCCGGCATTACGAGTTTCTTCTCTGACCTCGGCCATGAAGCGGTGACGGTCCTGCTCCCGTCATTCCTGATCGCGCTCGGGGCACCGGTGTACGCGCTCGGTATCATCGAGGGGATCAGCGACGGGGCATCGAGTTTCGTGAAATTGCTCTCCGGCTATCTCTCGGACAAGCTGGGGAAGCGGCGGGAATTCGCCCTTGCAGGGTATGTCGCAACCGGCATCTTCCCGGCAATCGTGGCAGTCGCAGCAGCCTGGCCGGTTGTCCTCCTCGGGAGAGTCGTCGGCTGGATGGGCCGGGGAACCCGTGGCCCTCCCCGGGATGCAATCCTCGCAAAGTCGGTGGAGGAGAAGGATCTCGGGAAGGCATTCGGGTTCCACCGGGCGGGGGACACGCTCGGCGCGATTGCCGGGCCGGCCGTGGCATTCCTGCTGGTCGCGTACATGGGGACACGCGAGATCTTCTGGCTGACCCTGATCCCGGGATTTCTCGCCATACTGACGTTCTGGTTCTTCGTGCAGGAAAAAGATCCGGCACCTTCCGGAGACACGCGTACGCTGGTCACGTCGCTGAAGGAACTGCCGGCCGGCTTCAGGAAATACCTTTCCGCGATCCTTGTCTTCGGGATTGCGGATTTCTCCCACACCCTGCTGATCGCATTTGCCGTGGTCATGCTCACCCCTTCGCTCGGGTTTGGGCAGGCCACGGCAGCAGGGGCGATCCTGTACATGATCCGGAACATTGTCTATGCCGCTGCGTGTTACCCGTTCGGGGCCCTGGGGGACAGGTTCGGCAGGAAGAAACTGCTCGTGGCCGGGTATGTGATCGCCGTCCTGACCTTCGCCGGGTTCGTGCTTGCCCCCCCGGATCCCATTGTCTATGGAATCCTCTTCGCGTTGTGCGGGATATTCATCGCTGCCGAGGATACGCTGGAGAGCGCTGTTGCCGGGGAGATGATTGAGGAGAAGCAGCGGGGTCTCGGATTCGGGGCGCTCGCGACCATGAATGGTATCGGGGATCTCTGCTCGAGCATTCTCATCGGGTTCATCTGGGCGTTCGTTGGCTATAGTGCCGGGTTCACGTTCGCGGCGATTGTAGCTGCGGCAGGCACGATCATGATGGCATTCTGGGCGAACGGGCACGGGCATGCATGAGAAAACGATGGGAAATGCATTGTTTCTCCGCGCTGAGAGAAAACCCAAAGGGGAGCGCACATTCCGGATGATCGGGGGCGAACCGCTGCAGACAGGTTTTGCCAGGGATCTCTACAACCAGATATTCCTCGGGATACCAACAGGTTCAGCACCGGCACAAGAACAGACAACCGGAGTATCCCGGTAAAAAATTCCCGGGCGGTCCGGTTTGCCAACCCCTTTTTTCACGGTCCGGGCATGAACGGTACCCTGAACTCAGAGAACCACCGGACGGGAGAACGTCACCGGTCTTCCCCTGCAACGAAAAAAGGGAGCCTTCAGTACCCGCCCATACCGGGTGGCATCCCGCCCATGCCCCCCATCCCGCCCGGCGGCATTCCGCCGGCACCGGGCGCCGGTTCAGGGGCCTTTGCCGATGCAACGATGTCGTCGATACGAAGGATCATCACGGCCGCTTCTGCCGCGCTGGAGATGGCCTGGGTCTTCACCCGCAGCGGTTCCACGACTCCGGCCCTGAGCATATCGGCAGGTTTCCCGGTATCGGCATTGATGCCGAAGGTCTTCTTCCCGGCCTCGTGGGCCGCCCGCATGTCGACAAGGAGGTCGATGGGATCGTGACCGGCGTTCTCGGCCAGGGTCCGGGGAATGATCTCCATCGCGGCTGCAAATGCCTCGATGGCGAGCTGGGCACGGCCACCGACCGTTGCCGCATACTCGCGAAGCCGGAGCGAGAGCTCGGTCTCGGGGGCCCCGCCTCCGGGAACGATCTTCTTACCTTCAATCACAACGGAAACCACCATGAGGGCATCGTGGACGGCCCGTTCGAGCTCATCGACAACATGTTCGGTTCCGCCGCGGATGACGATGGAGACCGCTTTCGGGTTTTTGCACTTTGATACATAGATCATCTCGTCGCCGGAGATCTTGCGCTCCTCCACGAGGCCGGCAGTACCGAGATCCTGTGCGGTTATTGCGTCGATGCTGTTGACGATGGTGGCACCCGTTGCCCGGGCAAGGTTCTCGCAGTCGCTCTTCTTGACCCGGCGGACGGCGAGGATACCAGCCTTTGCAAGGAAGTGCTGGGCAACGTCGTCAATTCCTTTCTGGCAGAAGATGACGCTGGCGCCGCTCGCAACCACCTTGTCCACCATTGCCCGGACCATGTGCTCCTCTTCGTCGAGGAACGCCTGCGCCTGCCCGGGGGTCGAGATCCGGATGGTTGCGGAAACCTCGGTCTTCTTAAATTCCAGCGCGGCATTGAGGACGAGGATCCGGGCATTCTTCACCGTCTTCGGCATAGCCGGGTGGGCCCGTTCCTTGTCGATGACCATGCCCTCGATGAGCTCGGTGTCGTCAACCGAGGCGCCGGCCTTCTTCTCCACGTTGATGTGGGCAAGATCGGCCTTCCCGTCCGGATCGGTGACCGATACAACGGCTTTCACGACCACATCGCAGAGCCAGTCTTTCTGGACCTCCGCGTTCTTGCCGGTCAGGGCAGTACCGGCGATATTTTTCAGCATCGCCGTGTCGGTGGGTTTTACCGCGATGGCGATCCCTCCGAGTATCTCAAGCGATTTCTCCGCCGCCATCCGGTACCCCTCTGCTATGACCGTCGGGTGCACCTTCTGCGCGATCAGTCCTTCGGCATTCTTCAGGAGTTCCCCGGCGATGACCACCGCGGATGTCGTACCGTCGCCGACTTCGTTGTCCTGGGTCTTTGCGATCTCGACCATCATCTTTGCCGCAGGGTGCTCGATATCCATCTCCTTGAGGATGGTGACACCATCGTTGGTTATCGTGATGTCGCCCATGCTGTCGATAAGCATCTTGTCCATGCCTTTCGGGCCGAGCGTTGACCGTACGGCCGATGCAACGGCTTTTGCGGCCGCGAAATTGTTGTTCCGGGCTTCCTCTTCCCGGCTCCGGGTTGCTCCTTCCTTGAGGATCAGTATGGGTTGTCCCCCGAGTTGTTGTGCCATGATTTACCTCATCTGATAATAATTGGTAATCCCTGTATCTGCAAAACAGAAGTCATCAGTCGGGATTCCGGCGGTTGACGGCGGACTTCATCGCCACGTGACTGAATATCGTTGACTGTCGTTCAAATAAAAGGTTTCTTTCACAGGATGTCAGAGGATTTCCGGCCGGGAATACCCTCCTCAACCCTGTATCATGGCCCGGTGATGCCATGTGCGGTCTTCTCTTCAATCCACTCCAGCATCACGCCCAGCGCAAGCCCGATGTTCCCGATCTGGCAGTGGTTCTGTGCCTGCGTCTCCCGCGTGAAGATCCTCGCAGTCACCGACCGGGCGTTCTTCAGGGCGTTCACCTGCAGCTCATGTATCTTCAGCGGGATGAAATGATCTTCAGCTCCCGTGAGGATCAGGACATCCTGCTTCACGAGCTCCGGGTGCTGGTTCGCGCCGTTGAATTGGAGGAGGACTTCCGATGCGCCTGTTGGCGAAGGGTTTTTCGTGATGTACATCAGGTTGCTGATCCCCCACCGCTCCTGGTAATTTGCGTTCATCTTGAGCCGGGCGAGCCGGTCCATCAGGCGGGGGAACCGGAGCAGGATCCCTGCCAGCCACCGGACCGGCCGGGGAGGGATGAGCATATAGTCGAACGCGATGCTGGACGCGATCACCCGCCTGATTCGCGGCTCGAACGCGGCTGCACGGAAACACAACCAGCCGCCCATCGAGATCCCGAGCAGGGTGACGTTCTCCAGCCGGAAATGATCGAGAACCGCTTTCACCGGCTTCTCCCACTCGTGCGTCAGCGGAAGACCGGATCGTTTCAACGCAGCGCCCTGCCCCGGTCCCTCAAACAGGATCACGTCATACCCGTGCGAAGCAAAGAACGTGGCGCAGGAATACCATTCCTCGATGAATGAGTCGAACCCGCCGTGGATGACGATCGATCCCTTCGCCGCACCCTGCATCGCGGGAACGCGGAGGGTGGGAAGGAATGTTCCCGCGTACGGGACCCGGTGCCGTTCGAACGGCTCGCCGGCGAATGCCCGGGTGTAGAACAGGCCGGAGAACCGGTCATAGAGGCGCTCCTTGTCCGGGTCTGACGGCAGCACAAAGAACTCGGCAGCACGATAATACAACGCGGCATTGATCCACCGATCTTCGGCTTCAGCTTCTTCCGCAAGGCCGGTCATGACACTTTTCCAGTCATCGAATGTCCGGACCTGTCGGCCGGCCTCCTGCATGTCTTCCAGCCGGGCATACCCCAGCGAATACCAGCGATTGAGCTGGTAATTGATGATCGTCACGGGACTGAACGCGAGGTACCCTGTCGGGAAAACGAACTGCATTACGGTTGTTCCTCCCGGGTGCATTGCACGGCCGGGATTACCAGCCTTGTTCCGTACATGTCCGAAACCTCATCATCTCCGGCATCGCACCTTCCGGCAGGAAGATGAGAAAACTAACAGTCTCGGTGACCCTGAACGCGGTATTCGCGGGCTTCATCAGGGCAACGGCCGGATTTTACGAGAAGATCGAGGTTCTCGAAATCCTGCGGGAGGATACCGCGAAAGGGTACACGCTCGGCATTGCCAGGATCCTGCTCACGGAAGAACAATCCCCTGATAAGGTCCGGTTCCCTCCGCATTTCCGGATTCTTGATACGTTCGAGTCCCACGGCCGCGAACATGTCTGCCTGGTGAAAGTCAGCATGCCGCCGCAGTTCCGGTCGATGCTGCACTGGACCGATGTCGACGTGGTCTGGGAACGCCCGCTCCATTTCACGCAGAAGTCGATCACGTTCAGCTGCACCGGCCCGGAACCGGCGCTCGAAAAGGTCATGCAGTTCGCCCGGTTCATCGGCACGGTCACGTCGGTCGCGTACGAGGCAGCTGATTACCGGGGGTACCGGATCCTCCCGCAGCTCACAGAGAAGGAACGGCTTGTCCTTATGGCAGCAATTGGTGACGGGTATTACGAATACCCGCGGCGGATCAGCGCAACGGAACTCGCGGAGAAGCTCGGCTACAGCAAGTCCACGCTGATCGAGTACCTTCGCAGGGCCGAGAACAAGGTCATCACAACGGCCTGCACGGGCGATCTCTGAACCGGCGGCCCGGAAAGGGTTTATAGGCGTCTTTCCCATCAGATTTCATGAAAAAGGGGAGAAAAACCGGGAAGGAAGATACCGGCAGCGGGAAGGCCGGTGATGACGATCCGGGATCCTTTAAAATCACCGGTGACATGATCGGGGCAAACCCGGACGGGATCGATGCTATCCGTCTTCTCCAGATAATTGCCGCGGGGATTGCAGCGGTTGTCCTTGGATGGGCGGTTCTCGACAGAATCCTGAATGTGATCTGACATTATCGCAGGTATCCGGAAGGATCCGCTTTTTTCCATGTTTCCAGGTCCCCGGCATGGTATACCCTGACGGTCACCTTCCCCCCATGCCGGAGCCGCTGCACCTGCTGCCGGTGCATGACCGGATCGTGCCGGAGATCATGGATCAGGAAATACTCGTGGATGGTTTCGAGGAACGCGATCTGCTGGGAGAGGTAGGCGTTCTCGTATTCCATCACCTGCCGGGCAAGGACCAGGCTTTCGTCCCCGGAGAGTTCCGCATCGTAATGCCCGTGCCGGTACTTCCGTGCAAATCCCCGCCACCGTACCGATCCTGAAGTATCGGCTGACCGGCGCGACATGTGGGGGTAAATCCGGCAGCCGGAGAACCGCTTGTCATAGATCCGGCACCGGCCATTGTCGAGGAACCAGCAGGAGCCGGTTGTATCGTCCCGCATGCGGAGGGCATAGCCGGAGACGTACAGCGTCCCGTCCTGGTCGCAGAATTCCGGATCGGGGGCCGGGACGTATGCGGCAGGGTCGATCGCTTGTACTGCCTCCACATCGCGGTCAAGGAGGAAGATATGGCTGCTGACCGCTTTTGTGCAGCATGCACCGCACCCGGCACACCGGAACCGCGATGCCCGGATGCCGGCAGCCAGGTGTTCCGGGGAACAGGAATAGAGCCGGTTCCGCTCCTGCATGAGGGCAATGATCCGGTACGGGACAGGAACGGATACAGGAGGAAGAAGTCCCGTATTCATTCCTGGTATGTCAGATGATGTCATGCACCCGCCCTGCTCAGAACAGCCACACCTTCTTCGGCTCGAAGTCCGTCAGCGCATGGGAATAATCGTCAAACCACCGGGCGATCGGGTTCGACCGGAAGACCATGAACTTCCCGATGTCCGCTCTCTCCGCCGCCTGGTGGTACCGCATGAAGACATGTTCCGCGGTCCTGCCAACAATCTCGATCTTGCCGGTAGCATGGGACATGACGAAACGGGCACGTTTCGCAAGCCCGGAGCAGGCCTGCCACGATTTCTGGAGGATCTCGTAGGACTCCTCGAGCGGCACCTGGAACAGGGAGTTACCGGTCGTGGGCCGGCACTGGAATACATAGTAGGGAGAGATGCCGGCAAAGGAGAGCGAGCGGAACAGCGTTGTCAGGGTCTCGGGGCTGTCGTTGATACCGCTGAGGATCGGGGTCTGGTTGACGACAACGACACCGGCCTTCTGCAGCGCTTCGGCAGCCCGGATCGATATGTCAGTCAGTTCGCGGGGATGGTTGAAATGCGCCATCAGGTAGATGCGTTTCTCCGGCGTGCTGTACCGCGAAAGAACGTACGTGAGGTCCGGGTCGTTGAGGATCCGGTACGGGTTGTAGGCAAGCATCTTGCTGCCAATCCGGATGATGCCCACGTGCGGGATCTCCCTGAGTTCGCGGAGGATCTTCTCGAGCCGCCGGGTTTCCAGCGTGAGCGGATCGCCACCGGTCAGGAGGACGTTGGTAATTTCCGGGTGATTTCGGATGTATTCGATATTTGCGGAAACGTCTTTCACTGTCTCGCGTTCGCAGGTCATGAAGAGGCGTTTCCGGAAACAGAAGCGGCAAATACCGCCGCAGACATCGGTGAGCAGGAGAAGGCCGGTCTGGTCATATTTATGCTGCAGGCCGGGTTGTTTTGTGTACTCTTTCTCGCAGGAAGGATCGGCAGATCCTCCTTTCCGGAGTTCCTGAGCATCAGGAACCACGATCCTCCGAAGAGGGTCGTGCCCGTCTTTCCAGTCGATCAGGGAGAGGTAGTACTCGTTGGAGCGGAACGGGAACAGGTCCGTCACGGTCTCCAGTTTCTCTCTCTCCTTGGGGGCGAGCCCGACAAGGTTGTCGAGTTCGGATACAGATGTGATATACTTTGGTATCATCGCTTTACCTCGTTTGGGGGGGTAGTGCTCTGCCCGTCAGAGGGCCAGGGGTTGAGCGGCGCGTAAAATCATGGATGATAGTAACAGAATTTCATTGAACCTGCTGCATCGCTCAGTGACCTTCCCTTGGGGCTCATGTTTTAAACCCTTTCTGTTTTTAACATCCGGAGGAGGGATACGGCAGGAAAACCTGTTCAGGCCCCATGGATTTTTTTCGGACAGTAATCCGGCCTGGAGTGCATCGGAAGGGTATTCACATCCCGGAACCGATACTTATCCGGATCCAACCAGGATGCGTTCAAGGCCATGCCCCCCTCCCGCCATCGTTCCGGTCAACCAGCCCCCCGGATACTTCCCGGCATTCTTGTCTCGGATGGAGGCATCCTTTTCGTCACTGCTCTCATCATGCTTACGGTCTACCTGCTCGATGCAGTCACACCGCTGGGCGAGCCGGTCTGGCTTCTCTATTTCATTCCCCTTGTCCTCTCCTTCTGGTCGGGAAGGTACTTCGCGATCCCCACGGTGTTTGCCGTCACGGTCCTGTTCCTTATCGCGGGCTTTTACCTGTCGCCGCAGGGGATCCCGGTCAATATCGCAATCCTCAACCGGTTCACCTTCTTTTTGCTCTTCTTCGTTGCAGCGCTCCTCCTCTGGTGGGCACGCGGGCGCCAGATCAGGAAAGAAAACCTGTGAATGCTGTACATTCACTCGAGGATTTGGGGATTCTTCAGGTTCTCATTCCCGATCGGGAAGAGACGCCAGCCGGGAATATGCAGGATTGTTTCTCATATCCTCCCAGAGCCACGCCATCCGGTCAAGGAACCAGAGTTTGCCTGCATAGACGAGCGCCATGCCAAAAAGGGTCGGCCAGGGATCGAACACGAGAATGCCCCAGAACACAAAAAGCATCCCGATGCCGGATACCGCCGACAGGACCTTCGGGACCTTCCGGTGATGCGCCGGCACGGGAACACTGTCGCGGTTCAGCCAGACCCTTTCCCCGAACACAGCCTTCGATGCCCAGTGGTCGAACGATGTCGGTTCCGGGAAGATCCGGGGGTTGTACCATATCCAGAGAATCGCGATGGCAAGCGGGATCAGGGCGTACCATCCCAGCCAGAGCCTGCTCCAGATCGCGAGAACGAGCAGCGGGAGGGCAGTGTTGCGCAGGGCAACGCTCCACGGGTTCGCGTGGCGGCGCCAGGTCATATCGTCCAGCGCGAAGGCTTTTGCTATGTTCCGCTCCAGGGTCATTTTATTCCGGTGAGGTCTGATAGTTTAATATCCTCATTGCGGAGGTGCAGATTTACCTTCGGATTCTTTCAATAATGAGGACCACAACGAGAATCCCCATGAGGAACGTTGCCAGCCCTCCGCTCTGGAGCCATGCATCCAGGAAATGCCTGCCGGCGATATATGTTGCATCGGGAATCTCAAAACCGGCGATGAGGTGGATGCCGATGGTTGCAAGGAGGACGGAGGGGATGACGTACCTGCAGAGAAGAAAAACCGCCCGGGTCAGGGAGGAATCCCGGCCGACCCCTGCCTCGAATATCCCGCGGGGCACAAACCACGTGAACGCTATTGCGACGATGGCTCCGGCAAGGTGGAGGCCGAGCGTCCCGATGGTCTCGTCCATGATATCCAGCACGGGAATCCCGTGCAGGCTCAGGTTCATGGCACTGTAACTGAGCGCAGGAGCGAGGCTGACGATGAGGAGGATGGCGGTCAGGATACCTGCAGTTTTTCTCCTGCCCCATTTGGCGGCTTCCTGCACCGAGGAGACAGCGACTTCCAGCATCGATACTGCAGAGGTGAACGCAGCGAAGAAGAGCACGATAAAGAATGCAACCGCGAAAAGGTGTCCTGCCGGCAGCAGGGAGAATGCCAGGGGCAGGGTCGTGAACGCCAGTTCCGTTCCGGCGGTCGGGGAGAGGCTGAAGGTGAAGACAACAGGAAAGATGACCAGCCCGGCAAGCAGCGCAACGGCAACGTCTGCGATGCAGATGACGATACTGGCCCGTGGAATATCCTGGTCTTTTGCCATGTACGCACCATAGGTAAGCAGAATCCCCTCCCCGACCGAGAGGGAAAAGAACGCCTGCCCGAACGCTGCAACCCATAGTCCGGCATGCGTGAGGACCGAGAAATCCGGTGTAAAGAGGAAACGGATCGCTTCGCCAAACCCGCTCAGCGTTGTGCAGAACAGGGTCATGATCGTAAGGAGGATGACGATGACCGGGACCATCAGGACCGAGACCCGTTCGATCCCCTCCCGGACACCAAGGGCAACAACCATCCCGGTCAGCACGATGGCAAGGGCCCCGTACCCAACCGGCAGGTACGACCCGGTAAATTCAGAAAAGGTGGTTGCGCTGCCCGTTGCGGAAAAGACGGAATATGCAAGGGTCCAGCCGGTGATGACGATGTAATAACTCAGAATCAGGAACAGGATGGCGACAAGCAGCCACCCGGCAATGCGGAACTCCGGGCGGAGCGCCCGGAACGCGCTGACCACCGTGCCGCGGTAGTGGCGCCCCATGGTGATCTCAAGGATCATGAGCGGGAGCGCAAACACAAAGACCGCGATAAGATACGGGATGAGGTAAGCACCCCCGCCGTTCTGGCCGAGCAGGGCCGGGAACCGCCAGATGTTCCCGATCCCGACCGCGGCTCCGACCGCTGCAAGGATGAACGCAACATGCGATGACCAGCGCTCCATGGAAAAGTGCCTCGTGTATCCTGTACTCCTTTAGAGGATACCTGCTCCATCATCCCATAAAAACATACAGGCATGAATCTTTCCGGGCCGGTATGCCCGGCGGGTTCCGCGGCGAGACTGCAGAAGGGCGGGTGACAGCACGCCTCCTGTTCACCGTTTCCCCCACGTGAACCACCATTCGGGGATATCAAGGGCGGGCTCTTTGCTTTTTCCCCCGGGACCGAGGAAGATGGTCCGCACCTGATCTGCATTCCCGGGCGGGGTCAGGATGAGCAGCGAGTCCCCCTCGACCAGTACGGTCGAACCGCGGGGACTGAACTGGTCGTCTCCCCGGGCAACGAGGATGATGAGGGTGCCGGCCGGAAGACCGGTATGGACAACCTGCTTACCGGCGGCCGGTGAAGCGGGCGGGATGACCAGCTCGATGAGTTCGCTGTTGCCGTTCCAATCCGGGTCCGGTTCCATCCCGAACCGCGATTTTTTCGGGAGCGGTGCAGAAAGACCGAGTACGCGGGCAACGAACGGGATCGATGTCCCGTGAAGGATGGCTGACGCGATCACCATGAAAAAGACCATGTTGAAGATGGTCTGCGACTCCGGGACCCCCGAAAGGAGCGGGAAGGTTGCCAGCACGATCGGGGCGGCACCGCGCAATCCCACCCACGAGATCATGAGTTTTTCGTTCCGTTCCATCCTCCACGGCATGAGCGCGAGGTACACCGCAACGGGCCGGGCAATGAAGATGAGGACGAATGCCAGGATTATCCCGGGGAGGATGACCGGCATCAGCCCGGAAGGGAAGACGAAAAGGCCGAGCGTGAGGAAGAGCGCGATCTGCATCAGCCAGGCAATACCTTCGTGGAACCGTATCAGACTCGTCCTGTGGACGATCGCGGCATTGCCGATGACCAGGCCGGCGATATACGCGGCAAGGAACCCGTTGCCTCCGACGATAACGGTCGTGCTGTAGATGAAAATGGCACAGGCAAGGGTCAGCACCGCGTAGAGCCCTTCGTACTCGAGCCGGACCGCATTGATGAGCCAGGCTGCAGCCCTGCCCATGCCGTACCCGAAAAGCCCCCCGACGGCCATCTGCTGGATAAAGAGGGGCACGAGGGAGAAGAACGAGGTGCCGGGGACCATGATCAGGGAGACAGCCCCGATCGTGAGGAAGATGGCCATGGGATCGTTGCTGCCGGACTCAAATTCAAGGAGCGGCCGGAGCCTGCCTTTCAGGCTTGCCCGGCGCGACCGCAGGATTGAGAAGACCGCGGCGGCATCGGTCGAGGAGACGATTGCGCCGAGCAGGAACCCTTCGAGTGGCGTGAACCCGAGCAGCAGGTCCGCGGCAATGCTGACGATCAGGGCCGTGAGGGCAACCCCCGCAGTGGAGAGCGCGAGCCCCTTTTTAAAGACCGGTTTCACTTCGGTCCACCGGGTGTCCAGCCCGCCCGAGAAGAGGATGAGGGCGAGGCCGACAACACCGATGGACTGGGCAGCCTGCGCATTGTCAAAGAAAATTCCCCCCGGTCCCTCGGAACCGGCAAGCATCCCCACGATGATGAATATCAGGAGTGCCGGCAGGCCGAGCCTGCCGGAGACCTTGTTTGCAATGATGCTGACGAGGATAAGAACGGCCGCACCGGCCAGGATGTACTCAACAACCGGGATCATGAGAACGGTACCTCGTGCGTGTAATCCGGCAGGGGATCTTCATGGCTGGCTGTCTTTCCCGGAACCCGTGGCTGCTGAAGGATGAGTGCGTGAAGGATATTCCTGCGTACCGGATTCCTCCAGGGTTTGCAGGACCTGTGAGCATTCCCATACCTTGTGAGGGCCCTGTCATGGCATGGGCGGCCGAAAGGTGATGATGCGGGCGCATTTCTGCCTATTCCGTGACCGGCACCAGCCGGCCCTTCAGGCGTTCCTCGAGGCCTTCCTTCATCAGCGCAATGACGTTGCCGGTAACGCCTTTTGCCTGCCGGACAATCAACCTGTCATTCCTGAAGAACTCCCGGTCCGTGCTGCTGTTGTATTCCGACCCGTGGGTCCGGAACCCGATGCCGAACGGCGCGAGAATATACCCCATCTGCTGGAAGTTCAGCCAGATGTCCATTGCGGTTTTGATGGCCCCGTCCTCGTGGCCGTTGATGAGGATGCCGGCAACCTTGCCCCCGGTCAGCCCGGGTTTGTTGAGGTGATAGAGGTTCTCCATGCAGGTAGTCCGGTCAAGGAAGGATTTGAGCCGCACCGACATCCCGTTCCAGTTGATCGGGGAAGCAACGATGACCGCCTTTGACGCGGCAAGCATCCGGTGGAATGCCGGCATATCGTCCTTTGCATTCCGGCAGGGATACGTGCAGGACTGCGCCCGCACCGCGTAACAGCACCAGCAGGGATCAATTCTGAACTCGCTCAGGTTATACCGGCGGTATGTCACGCCCAGCCCGCGGAGCTCCTCCTCCGCGAGATCGGCCATGTAACCGGTATTGCCGGCCCGGTGGGTGCTGCCGTTGATCAGCAGGACATCGAAGGGTTCGCCATCATAGGTGAGATGTTCCCCTGCAGTATCCGGGATGAATTCGGACGACGGGCTGTGGCAGACCGGGCAGCCTTTTGGCGGCTTCTCACCGGTAAAGATAAAACCGCAGACTGCGCATCGCCACGGTATCTTCTGGCCGGTGCCGGCGGGCAAATCAGGTGTCAGCTGGCTCTCGGGCATGGTTTCCTGTCTCCTGGATATTCCGGATAACAATAACATCCTGCCCTGAATCGAAAAACCTTGTTCCTGTGACATGTCCAAGTCCCCGGGTGTTGCCGGTCCGGATGGGGGGTCAGTGGGGATAAAATCAGATTCCGGCCGGAACTGCCCGCCCCTCCGTTCCATAACTGTATCAGGCAGGATTCATGACGAGACATTGCGGGCTCCCGGCCACGAACCGGCCATGGCGGTTGATGGCCCCATCACCAGCCGGGCCGGATTTATCCCCACTGACCCCCCCATATTTTACGCAGGGATATCCGGAATTTTCATAAGTGAACGTCGTAAAATCCCTCTCATGGACGGACATGGATAAAGGGGGGTCATTGGGGATAAAAACATCCGGCCAGCCCGCCGGCTTTTTCTTTCGTTGCCGTCCGGAACCTGTGGGACGGAGGGGTCATGGGTACGTGACGGCCGGGCGGATTACGCTCTGTTATGGCAGAAAGTCTTCATGCCAAAAAACGGGGAGATCACCGGACCTTTGCTGCATTCCCCAAAAAGAACGGGGGTCTCCTGTGCCGGACCAATACCGGAAACCGGGCGGTTGTTTTCCCGCAAGTACCGCAGAGAGTGGCCCGGGAAAAACTGAAATTTCCAAAAAAGGGGATCCTTATGCCTTTTTCCCCTCAGGAACACCGCCCTGCATCCATACCACCCGCTGCGGGAACGGGATCTGGAATCCTTCCTGCTCGAGCGCCTGCTTGATCGCCCAGAGCATCTCGGTCCGGACCGACCACCATTCCCGGGACGGCGCCCAGATCCTGACCATGATGATCACCCCGCTGTCGGCAAGCTCGTCCACGTATACGGAAGGGGGAGGGTTATACAGGACAAACGGGTGCGCAGCAAGGAGCCTGCTGATGATCCCGATGGCTTTTCCGGCATCGTCCGCGTAACGGATGGCGATTCGGTACTCGAACCGCCGGGCCTCGTTGGCAACGTAGTTGGTGATCGCGGAGTTGAAGACGGTCTCGTTCGGGATACGGATGTAGATCCCTTCAAAGGTCTTGAGGGTCGTGGAGAGAATCCTTATGTCTTCGATGGTCCCGGCAGTCTCGCCGATCTTCACGGTATCCCCGATCCTGACCGGCCGCTCCACCAGAAGGAATATCCCCGACCCGATATTGGTGACAAGACGCTGGCTTGCAAAGCCGATGATGATACCGGCCGTTCCGCCGATGAGGAGGAGCTCGCTGAACTCGACATGGAAACTCGGGAGGCTGAGGAATATGCCTGCAAGGATGATCACCGCCTGCGTGATCCTGACGATCTTGGCGAGTTCGTCCTTCCGGACCCGGTCGGAGAGGCTCTTTTTGATATACACGCCGGCAAGGTTCGCGATGATGAAGGACACGGCCACGATCAGCGCAAAGACGATCAGGTCAGAGACCGTCACGCTGCCGTAGACCGTTGCGGACAGGAACTCCAGCATCTCACGCCACCCCGTGTTCCATCAGAAAACTCTTCTTCTCGACATCCACGAGCAGAAGCTTCCGGGCCCTGATGGCAGGGATTGCAGGCGTCATCCCCGGCCGTGGCGGCTGTTCAAGGATCCGGGTCTCGGCAATCATCTTCGAAAAGAGGACCATCTCGCCGGTCATGGCCACCATCCGGTCGAAATAGATCGGCATGAAATAACATTCAAAGACCGCCCGGGATACTTCGACCCATCCCCGGCTCTTGTTCCGGATCGTGAGTTCCAGGACCCCTTCGCAGGCGGGATCCGGATTTGGCGGCGTGTCAGAAACCCGGCTCCGGTGGAAGCGGGTGATGACGCCGTTCTCGGGAGAGCCGTACAGGGAATACTTGGGCAGGCACCGGGAGAAAACGTCCAGAAGCTGGTATTCATCCTCCTTTGCCACAAAGACCCCGATCTCGAGCGGAAACGTGAGGTATACCTTCATGCCGGACTCCGGTTCGATAACCAGCGGATCAAAGACGATCTCGAGGAACCGGGTCACCTCCTTGGGGAGGTTGACCGGCTCCACCGGGTGAATGAACATGACGGGATCGGCGGATGCGATGATCTTTTCGACACGGGCCTTCCCGCATTCCCGCAGGTAGCGGTACGACTCACCCTCCCGCCCGATGCTGATGGAAAATTCTTTTCCGGTGTGCCTGCACGGGTACGTAAACCTGCCGAACATCACACTGCCCTCCTGCCGTAACCGGACATATGTATGTCTGGTCCTCCGGAACCAAAGGATGTTATCATGGGTAAAACCGGTATCATTGCCGCATGCCGCCCGTTCACTCTGCCGGGTGGCTCTCCCGGTACTCGAGCCATTTGATCGCCTCGACGATTGCAAATGCCGCCAGGACGGGCAGGGCAACGTATCCCCAGTGTGCGAAAGAGAGGGGGACAACGCCAAAGATCCCCGGAATTACATAGAGCGCACTGAGCTGGAGGATGATACCGGCACCGATACCAAAGAAAATGTACGGGTTGATCGTGAGGCTTTTCCTGATATCAAGCAGGAACGGCTCGTGCTCCTGCTGTGCCTGCAGGCCGTTGCACCACTGGAAGCAGACAAAGGCAGTGAACATGATCGTGACGGCCACCTCGTACGGGTACGTCCCGAGGAGGTGCCAGAACAGGACGGCTCCGATAACGCCCATCGAAATGCCGAAGGTGAGGATCCGGCGCATCTGCCGGCCGTCGAAGAACTGCTGTGCGGGATCCTTCGGGAGCCGTTTCATCACGTTTCCCTCCTCACGGATGAACGGGAAGGTCTTGTCCTGCACCCCGTCCGTGACAAGATTGATCCAGAGGATCTGGATCGGGAGGAGCGGCAGCGGGAGCCCGAAAAAGACCGTGGAACTGATCAGCACGATCTCGGATATCGATGTGGAGACAAGATAATAGATGACTTTCCGGATATTGTCCACGATGACCCGGGCGTTCCGGATCGCGTCCACGATGACCGAGAGGTTGTTGTCCACGATCACCATCTTTGCCGCGCTCTTGGCCGCCTCGGACCCGGAGCCCATGGCAATGCCGAGATCGGCAGCCCGGAGCGCCGGAACATCGTTCACACCGTCACCGGTGACGGTCACGATCTCACCGTGCTCCTGCAGGGTCTTCACGACCCGGTACTTGTGCTCGGGAAGGATCCGGGCAAGCACGGTCGCATGTTTCAGGGCAGTTGCGAGCTCGTCATCGTTCATGCCCTCGATCTCCGGGCCGGTCAGGAGCCGGTCGCCGTTGTTCCAGATATTGACGGACCGGGCAACCTCCCGTGCGGTGAGCGGGTGGTCGCCCGTGATCATGATGACCCGGATACCCGCCCGCTGCGCAACCCGTACCGCTTCCGCAGCGCTCTCCTTGGGAGGGTCGATGAATCCCACGATCCCGACAATGGAGAACCGCCACGCGGCCGGGTCCTCCGAGAGCCACTTCCCGGCGCCGAACGCAAGCACCCGGAGCCCCCGGCCGGCCATGGCCTCGATCTGCAGCTCGACCTCCCCGAGCGCAGAGGCATTGTCCGCATGCTTCTTCAGCTCCTCGTACGCACCCTTGACAGAGAAGCGCTCTTCCCCGTTCACCACGTTCGCCGTTGCCATGAGCCGGCGTTTCGTATCGAAGGGGTACACCCATCGGCGGGGATTGTGTGCCCGGATCTGCTCATATCCGTCGACCCATGCCGCCAGGGCAGCATCGACAGGGTCCCCGCCGCCGTCCCGGGAATCGTTGCAGAGGGCTGCGGCAGTCATGAGCGCCTCGCGATCCAGGGCGTAATAATCGTGGACCGCAAGCTTCCCTTCCGTGATCGTTCCCGTCTTGTCGGACGCGATCACCGTTGCGCTCCCCAGGGTTTCCACGGCCGGCAGGTACCGCACAAGGGTTTTCCTCTTCGAGAGCGCCAGAGCGCCGACCACCATGATGATGGTGACGACAATGGGCAGGCCTTCCGGCACCGCGGAGACCATCTGGGCAACGAGAAGGTACGCGATCTCCGGAAGCGGCCGGCCCTGCAGGAAGGCGATGGCCCCGACAACCGTGAAGATCCCGAGAAGGAGGAGGATATACCGGCGCGAGAAATGGGCGATCGCTTTCGTGAACGGGCTGTCAGGCGATCGTTCCTGCGCACGTGCGGCAATTCCCGCAAAATAGGTCTTTTTTCCGGTTGCCACCACGTATCCCTTTCCGGAACCCCGGACAATGGCAGTTCCCGAGAGGAGGGTGTTTTTCAGGTCATAGGGTGGTGCATCCTTTGGCACCTGTGCTGCATGATCTTTGAGCACCGGCAGCGATTCCCCGGTCAGTGATGATTCATCGACCGTGAGCGCAGCGCTGTCAGCGAGCCGGATATCTGCGGTGACAAGGTCGCCTTCCGACAGCGTCACATGGTCCCCGGGCACCAGGTCCTCGGACGGGATGATGCATTCTGCACCGGACCGGATAACGCAGACTCTGCTCTCGGTCAGTTTTTTCAGGGCCTCCAGCGACGCTTCTGCCTTCACCTCCTGCCAGAACCCGATGATGCTGTTGACCGCAATGATGAAGATGATGATGAAAAAGTCCTTGATATCGGACACGAAAAGCGAGATGACTGCGGCAATGATCAGAATATAGACAAGGATACTGTTGAACTGGCGCAGGAAGATGACGAGCCGGCCCGTTTTCTCCTCCTTCAGGGTGTTTTTCCCGAATTTTTCAAGACGGGCCTTTGCTTCTGCGTCTGTCAGCCCTTCAGGACCGGTTACGAGAATGCGGGAGACGTCCTTCGCAGAATGTGCGTGGGGGGCGTTTGGCAGATCCATACGTAAGCATGATACCGTCACCTGCAGGGTATAAAGTATTGCCGGTGGTTACAAGTCATTGCGAAGATCCCGTATCGGCAGGGTCTTCCGTGCCCCGCCCCCCAATGGGTTTCAGCTGCGATCCAGCAGCCGCGTGGATTTCCGGATCTCCCGTATGGTTCCTGCCATTCCCTCAATCTGGAAGAGGATGCGGGAGAACTCGCTTCCCGACGGCGTCCTGCCCGCAGCAAACCGCCGGAGATACTCGCGGTACTGGCTCGTGATGGTCCTCCGCAGCCGGTCGTCCTGTTTTCTCATCGATTCGTTGATGTCATCGCTGATAAGCGGGAATGCACCCTCAAGGGTTTTTAAGTTCATGCTGCAGGGAATGAGCGTGTCCTCGAGTGCGGCCCGTGACGCCGCTGAAAGGGCGATGCCTTTCTCCTGGACCGCGTGGAGGATCTCGACAAGTTCGCCGGTCTGGTCGGCGAGCACCTGCCCGAGTTTGGAGATGCGGACCAGTCCTGCAATCCGTTCCGTTTCCGCCGGGGAGAGGTCACGGCCTGACAGCCCGAGAGCAGCCTCGCTGATCTGGCCGTCGAGATAGGTCGCATAATCCCGGAGCTGGCGTACCTGCGGGGAATACTTCTTCGGGTCTGCAACCATGCCCTCCATCTCGGCAAGCAGCCTGCCCGGGATCGTCAGCATGTTCCAGATCTCCCGTTCCAGCATCGCGATCGCTTCCGGTGTTGCTGCGGGAAGGGGATGCCTGATGTGGGCCGGCATGAACACGACATCGTCCTCCCGGCCCGGGACCACCCGCATCACAAGACGGGTGAACGGCCCGAGCAGGACGAGGAAGATGATACAGCACACGAGGTTGAAGAGGAGGTGGGCGTTTGCAACCTGCCTTCCGGCATCGCCGCCAAGGCCAAGGATCAGCGCGGTGAAGGGTGCAAGGAACGGCAGGAAGATCAGGACGCCAAGGAAGTTGAAGAGGAAATGGGCTACGGCAGCACGTTTCGCCGAGGTGTTCATCCGGGTGGCAACCAGGAGCGAGGTGGTTGGTGTGCCAAGGTTTGCGCCCAGCAGAACAGGGATGGCAGCCCCGGGAGTGATGAGCCCGTTCTGGGACATGACAACGACAAGGCCGGTCGTGACCGAACTCGACTGGAAGATGTTGGTGATGAGGAACCCGAATGCGATCTGCAGGAAGACGGTGTCCATCATGCCCATCAGTTCCAGCAGCTGCGGGTCCGTGCGGTAGGGAGCCATCACACCGGAGATCAGCGAGAGCGAGAAGAAGACAAGGCCGAAATAGAAGACCGGCCTGCCGAAGATGCGGTACTTCCCGGGGATGATGCCGATCAGGAAGCCGGCAAGGATGAAGAGCGGCGCAAAGGCGGTCAGGTTGAAGGCCACGAGCTGCGAGGTCATCGTGGTGCCAAGGTTCGCGCCGAAGATGATGCCGAGCGATGCCGTGAAGGAGATGATGCCGGCATTCACGAGCCCGACCGTGATGACGGTTGTCGCAGTGCTGGACTGGACAATGGCGGTGACAACCGCACCGGCAGCGGTTCCCCGGACGGGCGTTTTTGTCAGGCGCTGTATGATGCCGCGCAGGTATTCCCCCGCTGCAACCTGCACCTCGCGGGAGAACTGCTCGATACCGTACAGGAAGAGGATGATGCCGGGGATGATGGCAAAGAACAGGGCCCACGAGTCCATGGTTTCACCAGACGTTCAGGGAATTTTTCACGGTATCTGGCAATCCCGGGCTATCCGGCCCTGTCGCCGGCGGTGATCAGGACCGGCCGGGAGGCACGCCGGACAACTGCATTCGTGGTGCTGCCCAGAAAGAGCGTCCGGAGTTCCCGGGCCCAGCCCTCGCCCTGCGGGCTCATCAGGATCATGGTGACATCTTCCCGATCGGCCGTTGCCACGATATCATCGGGAGGATACCCGACATGGACCAGGGACGTAACGGAAAGCCCGGCAAGCGCGGGATCCTTTTCCATGGCCGCAAGTTTTTCCCGGGCATCGCCAACCGCAGCCTGGATCTCGTCTTCGGACTCCCCCTTATCCACCACGTGGAGAAGTATGACCTTTTCAGGAACCGGATTTTTCGGAATATGGGAGAATGCATTGCGTGAAAGGTCCGAGAAGTCAACCGGAACAAGGATGCGGGAGAAGAGGCCCAAACGCGTTCCGGTGGCGGCAGTGCCCGGAGGAAACCGCATGAGCAGGACCGGTATCCGTGCACTGCGGACAACACCGGCTGATACGCTGCCGAGGAGGATCTCCCGGATTGTGTTCCTCCCCCGTGCCCCCATCATGATGAGCGAGACATGACAGGCTTCGGCCTTGTTCAGGATCGCCAGCGGGACCGTGCCCTGCGTGACGGGATCCACGATCACCTCGACAACGACATGTGCCTCTCTCCCGTCCCGTTCAAGGACCTGCCGGTTCTCGTCCAGGAGTATCTTCGCGTTCTCGATCTTCGGTCCGTGCTCCCATCCCCTCAGGGAAGGGCGGGTGGCATCGACCACGTGATACAGGACGACCTTTTTTGTGCCGGGAATATCTTTCACGTACGCGAGGACTTTCTGCGAATCCGGGGAAAAATCCGTTGGAAGCAATACGGTCTCAAACATACTCCATGCTCCTGAAAGATAGATGGAAGTCCGGTTATTTAAGGCAATGTTCACGGGCAGGAGGATGCCCTGCCATACCCTTCGCATACCGCCGCAGGATCCCTCCAATCGCGGGCCGGGATCTTCAGGATCGGCCGATGAACAGCGGGATGCAGATCATGAGGACCACGATACTTATCAGGTTCATCCAGAAGCCTGCCCGGACCATATGCGGCATGGTCACGTATCCCGATCCGTACACGATCGCGTTGGGCGGTGTCCCGACGGGCAGCATGAAGGCGAGCGAGGACGCGAGAGCTGCCGCCGCCATCAGGGAAAGAGGGTTGGATCCTGTGGCTGTGGCAAGGACTGCGGCAACCGGCATGAAGATCGTGGCAGTGGCTGTATTGGAGGTGACCTCGGTCAGGAACAGGATCATGACGATGACAAAGAACAGCAGGACCAGCGGGTCGACACCAACAAGCAGGTTCAGCCGGCCGGCCATCCACGATTCAAGGCCGGAGTCCACGAACCCCTTTGCAAGGGCAAACCCGCAGCCGAAGAGGAGGACGATGCTCCACGGGAGGCGGACAGCATCTTCCCAGACAAGGATCCGCCCGCCGCTGCCGGACGGCAGGAGAAACAGCAGGACGGCACCGAGCACGGCGATGCCGGCGTCCGTCACCATCGGGAAGTACGATCCCCAGAATGCCCGGGTTATCCAGAGCGCAACGGTCAGGAAAAAAACGCCCAGCACCCGGCGTTCTTCCGTGGAGACCGGCCCGATCTCCCGGATCTGGTTGTTGATACCGGTCGTTTCACCGCCCCTGATTTGGGGAAAGGCGGCAAACACGAGATAGATCCAGGTAAGGAGAAGCAGGATCCCGGCGATCGGCGTGGCAAAGGCTGACCATTCAAGGAACGAGATCCCGGAACCCGTGAGCGTGCTGTACATCCCGGCCATGATCATGTTCGGCGGGGACCCGACAAGGGTTGCAATCCCCCCGATGGAGGCCCCGTAGGCAACCGCGAGCATCAGTGCGGTCCGGAACTCCCCGTCACCTTCACCGGGGGAAAACCGTGTCGTAACGGCAGCAGCCACGGGCAGCATCATGAGAGCAGTCGCCGAGTTGCTGATCCACGCGGACATGAACGCGGTGGCTGCGAGGAACCCCCCGATAATTTGGCGCGGGCTGGTGCCGATCAGGCTGATGATTTGCAGGGCGATCCGGGTGTGGACCTTCCACTTCTCCAACGCTATCGCAATCAGGAACCCGCCGATGAACAGAAAGACGATTGGATTCCCGTATTCTGCGGTGACCGTGCCGGTTTCCATGACTCCGGAGAGCGGGAAGATGACGATCGGGAGGAGGGACGCTGCAGCGATCGGCACTGCTTCGGTGACCCACCAGACAATGATCCAGAGCGTGCCACCTGCAACGATCCGTGCCTCCCACGAAAGGATGCCGGATCCGGAGAACAGGATGAGGAGGAAGATGAGCGGCCCGCATATAAGGCCGGCAACCCGCCGGGACCGTTCTGACAGCAGCGGGGATTCCGTCACGATATCAGATCCGGAATGCGGGTACGGTCATTCTTCAATCCGTTTTTCAATATAATACCCTGCACAAGGATCAGACCTCCCCTTTATCCAGAGTACGGTGCGGTTCTGTGCAGGCCATGGGACATGGCTCTTTTCCTTCATCACTGTCGGGTCTCACTCAGGTATCTGTCGTGCATCTCCTGCCAATAAAACCATTGATCCGGATAGGTCAATCCGGGGATTTTCGGTGCAGGCGTTCCCGGCATCCGGCAGGTGAAACTGAAAGGAGCAAAAAAGGAACGGGATTATTTCCCCCCGTCGACACATTTCCCGCTGGCATCGTATGTGCAGTACTCGCCCCGGAAAAACCAGTTCCGGTACACGATCGGGGTGATGATGGTTGTGAGCAGGCTCATGAGCACGAGCACAACATAGACGCTCTGGTCAATCACCTTTGCTTCAAGCCCGATGAGGGCAACGATCATCGCAACTTCGCCGCGGGGCGCCATGCCGAAACCGACGATAAGCCCGTCCTTCCGGCACAGCCCCATCAGGGTGGCCGGCAGGCCGCAGCCGATGACCTTGGTGAGGATTGCAACAATGGTCAGGACCACGAGGAACAGGGCAATCTCCGGTGTGACGGTATGGATATCGGCGAGGATGCCAAGCGATACGAAGAAGATCGAGGCAAAGATGATCTGGAGGTACTCCGCCCCCTCCCTGAAGCTCCGGCTGTGGGACACTTCAACCCGCTCGAACGAGACGCCGGCAATGAACGCCCCGACAATCGCGGACAGCCCGACAGCTTCTGCGCACATCGCGTAGAGGAACGCCACCATCATCGCGAAGATGAAGATGAACTCCGGGAACTTTTTGCAGAACCCGGTCTCATCCAGCCTCCCGATGTATTTACTGACAACAAAGATGCCGAATGCCCCTCCGATGACAATAAACGCTACGGCTTTCGCAGCCACAAATGCAATCCCCGCAGCGGAGAGGGTGCCGCTCACCACATCGGTGCTGATCGCAAGAGCGAGCAGGCTGAGAACATCGTCGATGACTGCCGCGCCGATGATTGCCTTTGCCGCCCCGGTCTGGAGTTTTCCCATCTCCTTCAGCACGTTCGCCGTAATTGCGATGCTGGTTGCCGTAAGGGCAGTACCGATGAAGATTGCGCTTGCGGTACTGAACCCGAAGACCAGCGAGATCCAGTACCCCCCAATCCACGGTATAATAACGCCGACACCGGCAATCACGCCGTTCCGGAGCGAGAGGATCTCTTTGACATTGAACTCGAGGCCGATGACAAAGAGGAGGATGACTGCCCCGAGGTGGGCGAGGCCCCGGACGAAATCGGTATACGTGATCCAGCCCAGTGCGCTCGGGCCGACAATGAGGCCGACAAGGATCAGGCCGATGACAGCGGACTGGTTGATGCGCGATGCGATCAGGTATCCTCCGAGCGCCACGAAAAGGAGCAGGCTCATCTGGAACTCGGGAAGGGCGAAAATGCTTTCCATCGGCAATACCTTGGAAGGAAGAGTAAAAACCTTTTCCGGTTTTCCCAGAAAATTCTGAACCCTGATCATGAAACGGATAGTGACAGCGATACCTGGCAATGTAAGGGGGAAGGTAACTCACTCCCCATGTATTGGCTTGAGATAAACAGGGATAGATCAACTCTTCTTCGGAGTCAGACACCTGTTTAACAAATCATTCGTAAGAAGAATATGCCGGTCACTGCAGGCAAGCAGGTGCTTTGACTGACCGGAGGAAAAATGAGCGTACTCAACATGTTTCCCAAGATCCTTCACGGCATTAACCGCCTCGGAAAAATCACCGTCGCTGCTAATCAGGATTGCTACATCGTATGAATTGTTATAGGCATATTTCAGCATGTCAACAGCGAGGAAAATGTCAACACCCTTCTCAACAACCGAACCATCCCGGTGTTCCAGGCGTCCCAGTTTTTTTGTGAGGTATGGTGTTGCATCAAGACTGGCGAAGAACCGTTGCTGGTGTTTGTACATCTCCTCATCGTCTTCCTTGTTAACGGGTGCATTATAGTAGTATGTCCTGACCAGCATCCTGTCCGGACCGCAGAGTGACGTGCTCAGTTTGTAAAAATCGATATGGGTGTTACCAAAATTTTCTTTCAGACCATGGTAAAAATTACTCCCGTCAATGAAAACGCACACTTTCTGTGACAAGTTCAATACTTCCTGGTATTTACTCTATGGATGAATTATATGAGAATAGTAAAGTTCAGGGGGTTATAAAATAACCCCCCGGGGTTAATAGACCCACATTGCAGGGCAAGGTGGGGAAATAATACAATAACTAATTGTATACAACAGTATATAAGTTTTTTACTTGGGATAAAACGGATGCCGGTTGTGTTTTTTAACCTATTCCGTCTTCGTCCTCGGCTTCCTCGGCCTCCGGATCCTCTTCCGCTTAACCCTTCCCGTCACCGGATCGATCTCCGGCGCATCCTCCGCGTGAACGATGGGCGCCCGGATTTCCTTCAGCCGGTCCTCCTCGGTTCGTTTCGGCTGCTGGCTGAGAATGGATTCAAGCACCACATCGATCCCATCGCCCGACTGCGTGGACATGGCCGTGTACCCGTCCGCGGTTGTAAGGTCGGACTTGTTCGCGACAACGATGACGGGAGATCTCACCATGCCTTTCACGTCCTCGAGAAGCCGAAGCTGCATCTCCATCGGGTACCCGCAGTGTTCAGAAGGATCGAGGATGAAGAGCACGACGCTCGCGATGTTCATCATGGCCGACAGCGCCTGCTTCTCGATGGCGTTCCGCTCCTCCGCGGGCCGGTCGAGAATCCCGGGCGTGTCCACGAACTGGATCGTTCCCCGTCCGATATTCCGGTGCCCCACGATGATGCCCTTGGTTGTGAATGGGTAGGAAGCCACCTCCGGTTCCGCGGATGAGACACGGCGGATGAACGAGGATTTCCCGACATTGGGATACCCGGCGATGACGACCGTGAAGGCGTCCTCCACGTGCGGAAGCTGGCGCAGGGTGTTCCGGACCTCGTTGAGGAAATGCAGGTCCTTGTCGATCTGGTGGACCATCGAGGCGAGGCGGGCTACTGCACGCTTGCGGATGACCTGCGTATCCTCGGCCCTCCGCGACTGGAGCACGAGCTGGTTCCCCACCATCTTGGTGTGCTTCGCCGCCCAGCCGACGGCACCGAGCGACTGTTTTATCCGGTCGATCCCGAAGAGGATGTCGGCCATCTCCCGGTAGAACGGAGGAAGTTTCTCGAACTCGGGAAATCCCCGGATGATGTACACCATGCGGTCGTGGATCGCGGCACCCACGGCGCGGACGAATTCGGTGTTGGCCCGCTCCTTATTCTCCTTCTCCTGCATCTTCTTTGCCGCACGGCGGAAGCTCCGGTCAAGGATCTCGTCGGCTGTCGGCACCGTCGGCATTGTTTCGAATTCCACAAATCGCCTACCTATATATTGATGGACTGTCATACGGATTATCGTTATGGACCTCTCCCTCATCCAGCGCGATATCCTCATCACCCTCATCACTCTCTATCACCAGCATTCGCACTCGATCAAGGGAGAGGATATCGCAGAAAGGATCCAGCGGAACCCGGGAACCGTCCGCAACCAGATGCAGGCTTTGAAAGCGATCGGCCTTGTCGACGGTGTCCCGGGCCCGAAGGGCGGGTACATCCCCACCGCCCTTGCCTACAATGAGCTTAACCTGAACATATCGGGTGCCGATTACGATGTCCCCATCAGCAGGGACGGACAGGTCATCCAGGGGGCAAGCGCCCAGGAGATCGATTTTACCACGCTCTGCCACCCGGATATCTGCCATGCTGTCATCAAGCTCCGGGGCAGCGCCAAACTTTTCGAGATCGGAGACCAGATCACTATCGGCCCGACACCGGTCAACAAGCTCCTGATCCGGGGCGAGGTCTTCGGCAAGGACGAGGCAAAGCAGTCCCTCCTCATTGCGACATCGGAGATGATCTCCCTCCCCAAGCAGCCCATCCGGAATTACATGTCAACGCCCCTCAAGACCCTCCGGAGCCTCGATACCCTCCATGATGCACTGGTCTTCTTCAACCACGAACGCATTCATGGTGCCCCTGTCATCGAGGATGGTGTTCTCTCGGGGATCGTCACCATGAGCGATATCGCGAGTGCCATCGAGAATCATCTCCCCCTGACCACGCCGGTCTCGGAAGTGATGACTCCCGAAGTCGAAGAGATCTCCTCTGATGTGAAACTTTTTGAAGTCATACGAAGGTTCAAGGAACGGGAGATCGGCCGGCTGATCGTTGTCGAGGACAAAAAACCGGTTGGTATCCTCACCCAGTCGGACGTCATCCGGGTGTTTCCTTCGCTGTAGGACCGCGGAGGAATGACCGGTAATATTCGATCGAAATCCTATCAGTAAATTTCTGACGCTCTTGGGGGCGTCGCCAGGCGGCTCCGCCCCCGCCGCTGGGGCATCCCCTCATTGCGATAACGCCGTATTACCTGTACATAAAATCAGAGTGGTTGAATAACAGGTAATGAGCGGGCAATCCTAAGCGCCCCCGCCCCCGACGGGGGCAGGGCTGGCGCAAGGGGGGCGATCATATATTTGTCGTAAAAGAGCATTAACCGGGTTAATAATCACAGAATTTCGAAGTATTTGCGAAGGCTTCGCGGGTGAGAACCTTCCAGAGCCCCTCTCAGCCACTGCCAGCCTTCGGCAGCAAACGCAATATCTTTACATAATTTGAGTGAAATGGTATGGGAGGAATCAGGATCATGACCGAATTATCGCAGGCTGCCGTTGAGCGGATCATCAAAAAGGCTGGTGCGGACCGGGTCAGCGCTGACGCCACGGAGACCCTTGCCCAGCTGATGGAGGAGTACGGGATGTTCCTCGCCAAGGAGGCAAAGAAGATGTCCGATCATGCCGGCAGGAAGACCCTTCGCGGCGCAGACATCCGCATGGCCGCTGAAATGTTCAAATAACGTCCCGGCACATTTCAATTGAGAAAATACTCTTTTTCTTACGGTTTTAGAACAGTTTATATATTTATACGTCGCTCTTTTTTTTATGACTCGTGTATTTGCCCGCAGCCTTTCAAGAAAAAAGATCATGAGCAATGACGGGAAGCTCATCGGGACATTAAAGAACATCCGGGTTGATTTCGACTCCGGCCAGGTTCAGGAAATGATCATCCACCCGGACCAGTCCTTCTCCACGGAGGGCTACACCCTCGAGGACGACAAGCTCCTTCTTATCCCCTTCGAGGCAGTCAAGGACATCAAGGACTATATCGTCGTTGACCGCTACCTTGCCCGGAAATAAGAAGAATATTTTTCAACCGCTTCAACAAACCCGTCCCCATACGCTTTTTTTGCAACATACTGCGCTGCAGCTTTCGTATCCGGGTGTGCATTTGCCACGGTGATGCCGATGCCGGCAGTCTTCAGCATCTGGATGTCGTTCACCGAGTCGCCGATGGCAAGGAAGTCGGTTGGGGCAAGGCCCATCCTTCCCGCGAGGTCCACGAGTGCGGTCCCCTTGTTGATCCCCGGTACCTGCAGGTGGATTGCATACCCGGTATCGATGACCTGCACGGGATGATCCCGGAGCACCGATCGCACCTCGTCTGCGGACACTGTCCGTGCGAAAGCAAGGTCCGAGAAGCGGTACGTGGGACTGTAGAGATCGAGGGCAATTCCCTGCTCTGAAAAATGGTCCTGCACCGTCTTCAGCGCAGTCCTGACAACGACCTGGTTCCCCCGGATAACCGGCTGGCCGGTGTAACCGATCCGGAATACTCCCCCGTTCTCGGCAATGTACGTCCCTTTCGTACCGATCATTTTGCAGAGGGCATCCATAAAACAGGGGGTATTCCCGCTCGCCAGCACGACTTCGGTACCGCTGTCGATCAGGGATCGGATCAGTTCGATGGATCCGGTACATATCCTCCGGTCGGGTGTCGTTATTGTCCCGTCGATATCCGTGAGGAGCGCCTTCAGCACGATTTGAGACCAGCCTCTTCGACCATGAATGGTGCTTCTCCCTCGGGCAGGTTGGGGCTGTCCACGAGACGTGCGATGCGCTTGCCTCCCTTGCTCTTCCGGAGATAGAGTCGGAAGGTTGCCGTGTGGCCGACGATGTTGCCTCCGATGGGCTTCGTCGGATCACCGAAGAAGACGGCAGGGTTGGACATGACCTGGTTGGTAACAAGTCCGACAGCATTGTGCTCGTCGATGAGCTTGAAGAGCTCGTGCATGTGGCGGTTCAGTTTCTGCTGCCGGGCGGCAAGGGTTCCCCTGCCGGCATATTCTGCACGGAAGTGCGCGGTGAGGGAGTCGATGATGAAGAGCTTGACCGGCTTATCGCTTGTCCTGAGTTCGCCCGCAAGCTCGCGGGAGTTGTCGATGAGGAGCATCTGGTGGTCGGACGTATGCGCCCGGGCGATATGAATATTGTTCAAAAATTCCTGGACATCGGGCACGTCGTCAATACCAAGGCCGTTGACCATCTGCTCGATACGCTCGGGGCGGAACGTGTTCTCCGTGTCGATATAAATAGCGCTGCCCTCCAGCCCGCCATGCTCCGTTGGAAGCTGGACATTCACTGCCATCTGGTGGACGATCTGGCTCTTACCGGAACCGAATTCACCATATAGCTCCGTGATGGCCTGCGTCTCCATACCCCCGCCGAGCAGGGTGTCGAGCTCGGGAACGCGGAACGAGAGTTTCCTGACATCCTTGCGCTGTTCGAAGATGTCCTTGCCGGTCTTGAATCCGCCGACATCTGCCGCTTCGCGGGCAGCCTTGATGATCTTCTTGGCTGTGGATTCGGAGATCTCAGAAACCTCGGAGAGTTCCGCGGGTGATGCTGTTGCGATGCTCTCGACAGAGAGGTAACCGGCTTCCCGGAGCTTGTCTGCAGTGCTCGGGCCGACGCCCGGTAAATCTTCAATTTCGAGTGGTCCTTCAGCCATTTCTTATACACTCCTATGGCACAACAACATGTTAAAGACTGGGATATAAACCCCCGTTCTGCGCAGGGTGAAAGTGATGGTCAGGATTTCAGCTCTTCCCTGAACTTCCGGAGATCGGCAAGCACCGTAGCGGCATCGGGAACAACATGTTCCGTCTGCTCCGGGATGATCCTGCTGCCGGACAGGATGCCCCGGACCTTTATCTCGGTCCCGTGAACAAAGGTTCCTTCGATAAGGTACCGTTCGGACCCGTTATCGATGAAAACCGATCCCGGGCAGGCGATGATCGTACCGGAGAATTCAATCGGGCGGACCATCTCCCGGAGCACCCGGAATACACTCCCCCTTCCCACGCCCAGTTCGATCCCGCCGAACCGCCCGGCCTTTGCCGTGGCATGGTAGATCTCGACCTCGTCGCCAGCCACGACAGGAATCAGTGCCGTCTCCCCCCAGAGCACGACTCTCAGTTCTTCGTCCGTGTCATGGATCATAATGTTCCGCACCCAGGACTGAGATCCGTTCCGGGTGGTAAAGGATCGCGGCTGCTGGACCAGTTTTACCCTCCCTTTCACAGAGTATATTCCCTGATCTGGAACAGAATGGAGGGGTGTGAACGGCACAACAACCGCTGCATCTGTTGGAGCAACGCTGCTCTTCTCATCGATGCTGAAATTCCGGCCTTCCGGGCGGTTGCCGGGTTTCATGTTCACGATATGGACGGTCGTGCCGGCCGGAAAACCGGCAAGCAGGGCAGGCGCCCACGACACGAGCCGGGCAGTGCCTTCCCTGTCTCCGATAACTGCCTCCGTCATTTCGCCCGTGCTGCCGTCACGTTTCGTGAACGTCCGGGGTGGATCCACCGCCAGCAGGACCACATCCCGTTCCACCGGTTCTGTCGAGAGCCCGCCGGCACCGGCCGGTACCGTGCAGGTAATCTCACACCCGGCTTTCCGGAGGGCGAGAGCATAGATCTCATGCGTACTCTTCCCCGGGTGGCGCCCGATTACCTCGAGCACGTCCCCGATAGCGGTATCCAGCGCAGCCCCGGCCTTCTCATCCCAGAGAACAACGCGGGTGGTGCCTGTCTCGTCCCCGAGAAGGAGCGTGGCGACCCATCCTTTCTCACCATCGGCCCGATCGAACTCCTTCGGTTCGGTCTTGTCAAGGACTTTCCCGAAAAACGAGAAAAGGCTGGATTTTGCCGACAGCCCACGGATCTTCACGTGTTCCCGTCCGAGTTCGCCGACCACCATCATGGCGGCTGTCGGTTCGTCCACGAGATCCCCGCAGTCGTCGATCTTCTTCTCCACGCGCCGTTCGAACTCCTCCTTTGAGATGAGATCGTCGACCAGCGCGTAGTGGAAGTGCACGGGATATCCCTCCCTTCACGTCTTCCGGGGCAGACCTTCCATGGAAGCAACGCAGTCCGGCACGCCGGTATGCAGATTCCCGCTCTTGACGGCACGGTGGTGCGGAAGTCTCACAGGTTCATCCTCTGCATCCGGCCTATCGCTTCCTGTATCCGGGTGACATCGCGGGTAATCGCGAACCGCACATATCCTTCCCCGCTGGATCCGAAACCGACGCCCGGCGTTGCGACAATGGCCGCCTCCGTCAGGAGCCGCCCGGCAAAAGCCATGCAGTCCTTTACGGGGACCCAGACATAGAAGGTGGCTTTCGGCAGCGGGACATTGAATCCGAGGCCCTGCAGCCCTTTCACCAGCACGTCACGCCGCTCCTGGTAGATCCTGCAGGCGTCCTTCACGCAGTCCTGCGGTCCGCCAAGCGCGGTGATGGCCGCGTGCTGGACCGCGTCGAAGACCCCTGAATCGACGTTGGTCTTGACCCGCCCGAGCCCTGCAATGACATCCGCGTTGCCGACCGCCATCCCGATCCGCCAGCCGGTCATGTTGTACGTCTTGGAGAGCGAGTGCATCTCGATCCCGACCTCCATGGCGCCGGGGGTCTCGAGGAACGAGGGGGCGCGGTAGCCGTCATACGAGATCTCCGAGTACGCGTTGTCCGACACGACGATGATATCGTTCTCCCGGGCAAAGTCAACAACCTCCCTGTAGAACCCGTCCGGAGCAACTGCCGCTGTCGGGTTGTTCGGGTAGTTGATGTACAGGATCTTCGCCTTCTTTGCGACCTTCTTCGGGATATCTGCGAGCACGGGGATAAAGTTATTCTCCCTGAGAAGGGGCATTTCATGGACTTTTCCTTCGGCAAAGAGTGTGCCGGTGCGGTATACCGGGTAGCCGGGGCTCGGGGCGAGGACATAGTCGCCGGGGTTGACGAAGGCTTCCGCTATATGGGCGATGCCGTCCTTGGAGCCCATCAGGGCGAGGACCTCCTTTCCCGCATCGAGCGTGACGCCGAAGCGCTTTTTGTACCATCCGGCAACGGCGCTGCGATACGCCGGCATGCCGGCATAATCCGGGTAGTGGTGGTTCTTTGGGTCCCTGGCGGCAGTACAGAGTGCCTCCACAATATGGGCCGGCGTGGCGAGGTCGGGGTCGCCGACACCGAGGTCTATGAGGTCTGCACCTTTCTTCCGCTGTTCTGCTTTCATCTCGTCGATCCGTGCAAAAAGATACGGCGGGAGACTGCTCATTCTGCTCGCGTACATAGGCACATACTATTCGCGCCGGTATCTCTAGAAGTTTACCCACCGCGGGAACGGCGTGTATAATCTTATGACCCGGAAAGGGCAACACCAGTCATATGGAGATAGAAACCGATGCGGGAGGTGGGCAGGAGATCTGCGTGATCTTCTCCACGGTACCTCCCGACCAGTCCGCGGCAATCGCAGAAAAACTTCTTGGCAGCAGCCTTGTCGCATGCGTGAACATCGTCCCGGTCCGGTCCCTGTACCGGTGGAAGGGGGAGAACTGTAATGACGAGGAGCACCTGCTTATCATCAAGACCCGCCGGAGCCTTGCTGAGGAAGCCATCAGAGCGATCCGCATGGTGCACCCGTACGAGATACCGGAGATCATCGTCCTGCCGGTAACAGCAGGGTATGCCCCGTATATCGGCTGGGTATACGGGGAGACGTGCGGCACATGATCTCCACGCACCGCAGCACACGGGTCGATTGCGGGAATGCGCAGGAGAACGATGATGCAGTCGTTGTCGAAGACCGGTCCAATCTCCTGCTCAACGACAGGCCGCTAACGGAGATGGTGGCCAGCCGCGACCTGCTGCGGGAACCGGGCGCGGCCATCCGGTGAGCGATGGGGTCCTTCGCTGTGCCGACACGGTGAGGGGAGAGGGAGACCGTCTTCGCGTCTGGTGGGATACCGGCTGCGACCTGCGCCGGGCAAAGCGGGAAGTGGGATTATAAGGTGGCCTCAGTTTTGTTACAACGCCCGGCTGCGTTGTTTCGGATATCCGGCACTCTCCCGATGAGGTCATCGGGGTTACGAAGGAGATCGAGAGCGATCGCCGGATGAAGACCCTCGGGGTCCATTTCTCTGGGTTCTTCCAGGATGGCCGGTTGATCGCAAAGAGCAGCGATGTGAGGAGGCACAATGCCGTGGACAGTCTGGTGGGGGTATGCTGTGCTGAACGGAATCAACCTCTCCCGCAGTGTCATCAGCAGTACGGGCCGGCGGCCGGTATAGTCCGGAAGTCCGCCCCCGCGGGGACACCGGGGATCGTCTCGCGTGCCGCGTCAACCGGCAGGGTGATGGCGGCATCTGAATCCGCGGGGATTACGCTCATCGGTTCCTCGCGCGGGACCGGTTCACCATCTGTATCCGTCCTGAACGGATACCCGGAATCCCCGCTGTCCGAAAAAAATATCCGCTACGCAAGGTTATTTCCCAAGAACCGGTTAATGAGAGTGTACATGCAGCAGGGCAGGACTGATGAAGGGTGAATAGCGAAACGGCAGCCCGACAAAGAACAGCACTCCTTGTTTTAGGATGCCCGCAGGTGCCTGTGCAGACCTCCATTGCACTGTACCTGCTGAACCGGCTGAAAAAAGCTGGTATCACCCCGGTTGTTGCCGGCAACAAGGCAGCCAACACGCTGCTTGTGGTGGCCGACACGGAACGCCATTACCTGGGCGAGGTCATGGATCTTGATCGTGCGGTTGCCCTGATATCTGACGCGAAGAGGGACTTCGATCTCTGCTTTGTCTTCATCCACAACGATGCCGGTGTCAGCTATGCCGCGACCATGGGTGCCATCTCGAAGGCGAAGCTCTATACGCTTGTCTATGGCGAGCATTTTGAAGACCAGGTACATAAGATCGATTTCCCCTGCACGACCATTGCGGCAAAAGCCGTCCACAACCCCCTTCCCCTGAAAAAAGCGATCGACGAGGTGAAGCCATGGGATGCGTAGAATCAATGAATTACGAGATCGTCCTGCGTGATGCAACATTCAAAGAGTCCCGCGATTATATCAAATCCCATTTCAGGGAATATATTGATGTCCCGCCCGGGTTCAAGGTCTTCGATGTCCACGTTATCGGCCTGCCGCCAATCTCCATCGGCCTTGACGGGGATTTTATCATCTTCCCGTACACCAAACCCTGCCATGGGACATTCCTCCTGCGGGTTGAGGACCGGGAAGAAGCGGCACGACTCAGGGCCCGGAAAAAATAGGCTCTCCTGTCGGGAATGGGAATAACGGCAGCCGGTGACCGGGCAATGTGCAGCAGCAACTGGCCCTGCCGGTGCACCTGGTACAATATGCTATATATTTCCCTGCACCAAGAATAATCCAAGAAACCCGAATGGTGTGTATGACCGGCAAGGGAAAAGTCCTTCTCATGGATGATGAACAGATCATCCTCGACGTGACGCTCGAAGTGCTCAGGTACCTTGAGTACGAGGTCATGTTTGCACGGGACGGTGCCGCTGCATTTGCCCTGTATAAACGGGAAAAGGAGTCGGGCGTTCCATTTGACCTGGTGATCCTCGACCTGTCGGTCCCGGACGGCCTTGGCGGGAAGGACACGATTGCCCTGCTCAAATCCTATGATCCCTCGGTGAAGGCCATCATCTCAACCGGGTATTCCGGTGACCCGGCAGTACAGAACTACCAGCAGTACGGGTTCTCGGGAAAGCTCTCGAAACCCTATAAGATCAGCGATCTCAAGGAGATCCTTGAACAACAGATTCAGAAAAATTGACCGGGAATCCGGTACCGCAGCCGGCCTGCTCAGCTGTTTTTGCTCTCGATCTTCCGGATCGCGTCTTCTGCTGCCCTGCGGACATACTCGTCCTTGTCGTGGAGAAGTTTCCTGACCGGTTCGAGCGCCCGCTCATCGCCGATGTTCCCGAGGGCCTCAACGGCACCCCAGCGGACATACCAGTCGGAATTTTTCAGGGACTGGATGAGGGAATCCACCGGTGCGCCGCTCCCCAGCTTGCCAAGCGCCCAGATAGACGGGACCTGGACAAACGAGTCTGACTCCTTCAGTGCCTTGCCAAGACACATGGCCGCACGCTTGTCGCCGATCTTGCCGAGTGCATCCGCCGCGCTCCAGCGTACATACCAGTCCTGGTCGTTGACTGACTGGATCAGGGGTTCGACGGCCCGTTTGTCACGGATCTCCCCCAGCGCCCAGATCGCCCTGACCCTGACCCACCATTTCCGGCTTTTCAGGGAGGTGATAAGCGGTTCGACGGCAGGTTTCCCGATAAGCGAAAGGGCAAACGCACTCCTCCACTGGACATCACTGTCCTCTTCCTGCAGTGCAGCGATGAGGGGCTTGATCGCCGGTTCCCCGATCTCGGCAAGGACCCGCGTTGCATGCCACCGGACATCGTAATCGTTCTCAGACATGGCACGGATAAGCTGGGGGATGGCAGCAGCACCAATCCGTCCGAGAGCAAGGCCGGCGAGCCACCGGACATCCTGATCGGTCTCCTTGAGGGCACGGATCAGGGGTTTGACTGCGGGTTCCCCGATATCACCGAGGGCAAGCGCGGCTCTCCATCGGATACCGAGATTCGTATGGCGTATGGCCTTGATCAGGCCGTCCATATCCATGCCGCTGGTCGTATGTATGGAATATGCCCGTTTATCTGACATCAGGTCGTTCGTATACAGAGCTTCCCCCTCCTTTGCCGTAGCGTACAGTAAAATCCTTTGCTGTGCAGCCTGTTTTCCGTTCCTCGTTCCTGCCATACCGGGGCCCGGCTTCCACCGGTACTATCCGGCAGGGTGTAAAAAAGATAGAAGACGCCTCTCTATATCAATATAACCCGGTCCGGGATGGATTGGGTGGGTCGATTGGGAAGGGAAGGACGGACTGGAAATCACACCGCCCCGGTATCCGGAAACAGACGAGTATTGATACGATGACAATCTATTTACACGACCCGGCAGCACCAGAAGATGCGGAGCAATGGCATGAACGAGGTCTCGGTTCTGATTGGCGGGAAAGCAGGCGACGGTATCAACAGTGCGGGAGCGCTGGTTGCCCAGCTGCTCAACCATTCCGGTTACCGGATCTACCTGTACTTCGATTACCCCTCGCTCATCCGCGGGGGACATAACTATGCAATCGTCCGGGGGAGCGAAACGGCAGTCGGCACCTGCCGGCAGGCCGCGGATTTCATCCTCGCGCTGGACCAGGATACCCTGGAACAACACCGGGATGCCATGAATGCCGGTACCGCGGTCATCTTCAACCGGGATACCGTGAAGGCAGCGGGCCAGGGTGTCCCGGTCCGTGAGATCCTGTCAGGGGAACATGCCCCGGAGATCATGGGGAATTCGGCGATCATCGGCGGATTTGCAAAGGCTGCAGGGATCCCGTGGGCAACAGCAGAAGCAGTTCTCTCTGCCCATATCCCGAAAAAGACCGGGCAGAACCTCGACGTTGCCCGAAGGGCGTACGATATGCTCTCAACCGTCCGACCGCTTGCTCCGGGGAATAATCCTCCCGTACCGCTCCTCACGGGAAACGAGGCTGTCGGCATCGGCCTTGTCCGGGGAGGGCTTGAAGCCTATGTCTCCTATCCTATGACACCATCGTCCAGCCTTCTCCACTTCCTTGCAGAAGAACAGGAGACTCTCGGCATCACTGTTGTGCACCCGGAGAACGAGATTGCCGTTATCCTGATGGCGCTGGGTTTTGCCAGTGCCGGAAAACGGGCAGCGGTCGGTACATCCGGCGGCGGGTTCTGCCTGATGACCGAGGGGCTCTCCCTTGCCGGCATGGCCGAGCTGCCGGTTGTCCTGCTTGTCTCGCAGCGGACAGGGCCGTCCACCGGCCTGCCGACGTATACCGGCCAGGCCGATCTGCTCTTTGTCCGGCATGCCGGGCAGGGGGAGTTCCCCCGTTTTATCGTTGCACCCGCAACTGCCGGAGAGGCACTGTACTGGTCAGCCGTTGCCATGGATATCGCGTGGGAATTCCAGGTGCCCGCCTTCATCCTCTCCGATAAAACCCTGTCGGAGGGTACCTACAGCACCGACATGTCCCGTGTCCCGGATATCCCGAAAAGCAGCAGTTCCGTATGGGACAGGAGCGGCACCTACCACCGGTATTCCGATAGTCCTTCCGGTATATCACCAATGGCGTTTTTCGGCACATCGGGGGCGGTTGTCAAGGTAAACAGCTATGCCCATGATGAGGCGGGAATCACGACCGAAGAGGCCGGCCCCGTGGAGCGTATGGCACAAAAACGGATGCGTAAGGAGGACGGACTCCGGCAGGCGATGGACCGGTACCCGCAGGTGGCAGTTTCCGGAACCCCCGCGGCCCCTGTAGCACTGCTCTGCTGGGGGTCGACCGACGGGGTGTGCAGGGAAGTTGCCGGCCATCTTGGCCTGCAGGTTGTCCGGCCGGTTGTACTCTCCCCGTTCCCGGAAATTCCCCTCAAAAGGGCACTGGAGGGTGTGCATACGGTTATTGCCGTTGAAGAGAACGCAACCGCTCAGCTAGCAGCTCTCGCACTGCAGTACGGCATCACCTGCAACGAGAAAATACTCCGGTATGACGGGCGTCCCTTTACACCGGAGATACTTACGGAAAAGATCCGCGGGGTGCTCCCATGACGCCCCGCCAGCTTATCACGGATGCAAAAAACACGTGGTGCCCTGGCTGCGGCAACTTCACCATCCAGCACACGCTCAAGAACGTGCTGGCAGACCTGGAACGCGAAGGCACGTTGCTTGATAACGTTGTCCTGGTCTCCGGCATCGGCTGCCATGCCAAGATCGCCGACTATCTCAACATCAACTCCTTCTACACCCTGCATGGCAGGACGATCCCGGTGGCGACAGGGATCCGGCTTGCAAATCCCGGACTTTCTGTCATCTGCTGCTGTGGCGACGGCGACTGCTATGCAGAAGGGCTCGATCACCTGCTCTTTGCCGCCAAGCGGAATATTGACCTGACCGTCATCGTCCACAACAACCGGGTTTACGGCCTGACAACGGGGCAGTACACGCCCACGTCCCCCCTCGGGTTCAAAGGCAAATCCACCCCCCGCGGGACCCTTGAAAATCCCCTGAACCCTGTTGAACTGATGCTTGCAGCCGGGGCAACGTACGTGGCACGGGGATATACAAAGAAGATGGACCAGCTGCGGACACTGTTCCGGGAAGGGATCAGCCACCGGGGATTCGCCTTCATCGACGTCCTGCAGATTTGTGCGACCTTCTTCCCTGCTGCCGATTACTACACCCCTCGGGTCTATGACCTGAACGGGCACGATCCCTCACGGTTTGAGGATGCCTGCATGAAGGCGCGGGAATGGGACTACACGACCGATGCACCCATCGCACTCGGAACATTCTACCGGAGACAATCGCCGGTGTTTGAGGCGCACACGAAAGGTCCCGGACCTGGCACTGCAGGACGGGACAAGGCTGTGCGGGAACTCCTGGAAAAGAGGGGCTGAGTCGTTCCGTCTCCCTTATCATCCCGGGAAGCGAATCGGGATCTGACAGAAACCTTCCCTTCCCGTATCTTGTCTTGCGGACACTTCCGGGACACACCGGGACCGTTTCGCGGTGAGCAATGTGACCCCCACCCATGCTACAGCATCAAATCCCTATTCTCCCGCAGTCCGGCTCCTGGCTATTCCGCTTCTGGTTTATCTCGCGTGGCTCCTGGAGACATTCCTTCTTGCCGGTATGCCCCGCCTGCTGGAGGAACCGGATCCCGTGGCTTTTGCTGTTTATACAGGTATCAGTTGTATCTTCACCGGTATGATACTCCCCCTGCTCTGCATACGGAAGGCATTTCTTTCCGGTGCCGTCAATATGTTCCAGATCGGTTTTTCAAGTTCCCGCCGGACTCTCATCCTCTGTTCCCTCATCGGCATCGCCGGATATGCACTTGTCCTCCTGTTCAGTCCCTTTGGCCCGGATCGCCTGGCCTTTGCAGGAGCCTGCCTCCTCCTCCTTCCGACCGCGGCCGCGTCCGTAATGGTTTGCTGGGCTCTTTTTGGCACCCATATCCAGGCATTTTTCCGGGAAGGCGGAGCCGTGCTCTCGATCCCGACCGGGATTGTCACGACCAGCATCCTGTTTGCTGCAGCGATCGTTGCCGTGAATCCTGCGATCCGCATGGAAGGCTCGCTCTTCTGGCCGGTCTGCATTGGTATGGGCGCTGCTCTCTTTTTCTTTGCTGTCCGGGATGTCTGTGCAACGGTCATGGTTGTCACCGGTCTGCTGATACTGAGCGGGACGGTGATACCAGATTCGTTCTCGTGGCAGGCAATCTCCCCCGCAGTATGGCTTTCATCGCTCCTTGCCGGGGCAGCCCTCGGTGCCATCCCGGTATACCTGCACCGGAATTACACGACGATCGTAGTCCGGACTCAGGATTAACCTGCAGCAGGAGAAATCCCCCTCTCTGTTCCCCGCTGAAGGGGGTCATGGCGGCAAAAATCTTAACCCTCATGGCGCGAAAATAGGACTATGCGTGGAAATCCCCTGATTTTCGCTGGTTTTTCCGTTTTCATCATTATCAGTGCCATCATCTGCGGGTGCCTTGATGATTCATCACCCGGTGAAACGCCGGCCGCAACCCCCTCCCTGCCGGTTCCCCGGTACACTGAGGGCGACATCATCGCAACACCAGCCTCGTCCGGCTCATCATCGCTTTACATGATCCTCAGATACGATGCAGCCACGGACCAGTACACGCGTGCTATCATCGAGAAGAATGCTGATGGCTCATGGGGCCACCGGACCAGCGACAGGATGGAAAAGAGCTCCCGGGCAGCTCTTGAGAAGACATATACCGTCAAAGCCGGCCATGTTGCCGTCTCGATCGTTCCGATCATAACACCGACCCTTGGCCAGGATTTGCCGGAAGATATCTCCGGCAATGCACCGGTTATTGCGAGGATTTCACCATCCTCGGCAGTCAGGGATTCCATCGTAACCCTCACCATCTCCGGTTCCAACTTCCGGAACGGCGCAATGGTAAAATTATACCGGGCCGGCCTCCATCCCGTCAATGGCACCGTGACATCGGTGACGGCATTCGATATCTCCTGTTTTTTCGATCTCCATGGAAAACCCGAGGGCAGTTATAATCTCATCGTAACGAATCCGGACGGGAAATCCGATTCGCTGCCGGCAGCGTTCACCATCGGAAACGTTGCACCCATCATTGCCGGTATGTATCCCGTGAACGGCACCATGAACCGGAAAGTCCCCCTGACCATCAGTGGCCAGAACTTTCGCAACGAAGTGAAGGTGAGTTTTGCAAACAACCAGACGGAACTGGTCTGTGACAACCCCCTCTCGATGGACTCTTCCAAGGTCGTCTGCACCCTCGATCTGTCAAAGAGCCGGGGGGCGTTTCCGGGCGAGTGGACGGTCACCGTCCTTAATATCAGGGACGGGATGAAGGGAACCTGGGTAAAAAAATTCACCGTTACCAACGCGACTGACAGTTCATGAGACGGAAGAGATAAGACAGCCGGAGTCCGCTCAAGGGATACCTCCCTGTATTCCGGGCAGGGTATCGGGCGTTATCACAAACTATTAACGGCGGGAACCGGTACACAATACCTGATCATGGACTGGTCGTTCCTGACACCGGAAATCTTTACCTACGTGATCCTGCCGGTCATGATATTCTGTGCACGTATCTGCGATGTCACGATGGGCACCATCCGCGTCATCTTCATCTCCAAGGGGATCCGCTACCTGGCTCCTGTCATCGGTTTTTTCGAGGTTATCATCTGGCTTCTGGCCATCGGGCAGGTCATGAACAACCTGACAAACGCGGTGTCGTATGTTGCCTACGGGGCCGGTTTTGCCGCGGGGACATTCATCGGGATGTATATCGAGGAGAAGATCTCGATCGGCCTTTCCAGCGTCAGGATTATCACAAAAGAGGACCCCTCGGAGCTCATGCAGTACCTGCGATCCCATAAATACGGCGTGACAAGCATCGACGGGGAGGGGGCGACCGGCCGGGTAAAAATGATCTTCACCATCATCCAGCGTCAGGATCTCCCGCACGTTGTCAGGATTATCAAGGAGTACCATCCCAATGCCTTTTACTCGGTAGAAGAGGTCAAGTCCGTGGCCGAAGGCGTATTCCCCGACAGGCCGGCGCGCGGTGTCTTCTCATGGATCGATTCGCTCCGGTTTTACCGGAAAGGAAAATAACCTCAATTTATTTTCATTTTGGTAAATACAACCCGCAAGTTCAAGAAAATATATATTCTCCCGTATCGAAAACGATATTCGTGAACAAATGAACATTAAACGCCTTTCAAAAACGTTTATCACGTTCGTGGCCTCCCTTGCAGTCTGCCTGCTTGCAGGATACATTGGCTGGTACCCGGCCCTCCCGAGCATGCCGATCTGGTATGGCAGTCTCATAAAACCGATCTTTTCACCACCGGCATGGGTATTCCCGCAGGTCTGGATCATCTCCTTTGCCCTGATGGGCATCGTCCTCTTCCTGATCCTGCAGCATGGTATCGGTGACAGCGATGTCACGATGGCCCTGCTCCTCTTCGGCCTGCAATTGATCTTCGCAATTGCATGGGCATATACCTTTTTTGGCATCCATTCCGTCTTTTTTGCATTCATGTTCATGATCGCATACTGGGCTGCACTCGCATGCACGGTGATTCAGGTATTCCGGTTCTCGACCTATGGCGGATTGCTGCTGATCCCGTACTTCCTCTGGGTCTGTTACCTTGCATGGATCAACTACGGTATCATGGCCCTCAACAACCTTGCCTTTAAAATCTGACCATTTTTTAAAAAGACCAATACCTTCTTTTTGTCGGAAAAGAGACGATGACTACTAGGAGCAGGTATGCCGATCAAACAGATCCATATCGAGAATTTCAAAAGTTTTTCCTCTCTTGACGTGGAGTTGTCCCGGTTCAACGTTATTATCGGATCCAATGCTGCGGGAAAATCCAATTTCATCAGTGCGTTCAGGTTCCTGCGGGATATAGCCCGGCATGGCATTATCAACGCGATCGCGATGCAGGGAGGTGCGGATTATATCAGGAACACCAAGATCGGTACCGGCCGTGACCTTGTCGTCAGGGTCACGTATGAGCCGGATCGCCGTGAGGATGCCCTTGACCGGACCGGCATGGGTGGAACCATGCTCGAGATACGCTCCTGTGAATCATCGTACGAGTTCTCCCTGCGTTTCGATGCAACCGGCGACGGATTCTCCATAACCGGCGACAGGCTTACCATCGGGTGCGAAATCTCGTCCTGCGGCGTGGATCGAAACAATAAAGACACAAACCGGGTTATCGGCAGGGGATCAATCCAGGTTTCGAGCGAGAATGGCGTGGTCAGGTATGCTGTGAATATTCCTCCCGGTTGTCCGCTCACAGAGAACGACATCATCCCGATCTTTTTCCAGGGAAAAAAGCTCCCGGAACGAACCCTCCTGCTCGAAACATTCTACGGGTACCCGCTCCCGCATTTCGAAAAATTTTTCGATCGTATCGCGATTTACGATATTGACCCGAAGCTCCCGAAGCGGGGCGTGGTCATCACCGGCAAACGCGAACTCGAGGAGAATGCCGGTAATCTTGCCCTTGTCGTAAAAACCATTCTCGAAAACCCGGAAAAGAAACGGAAATTCGCCAACCTGCTCCGTGATGTCCTGCCGTTTGTCGAGGATTTCTCTGTCCAGAAATTCATGGACATCTCCCTGATCCTTACCATGCGCGAGCGGTACGCAAAGAGCAGGGACCTCCCTGCGTCGTCATTGTCCGACGGGACAATCGCGATCTTTGCCATGATAATCGCGCTGTATTTCGAGGACCGGCCATTCATTATCATCGAGGAACCGGTCAGCCATATCCACCCGTTCCTCGTTGCACGGCTGATGAAGATGATGAAAGAGGCCTCGGAGAAGAAGCAGGTTATGATTACCACCCACAGTTCCGAGGTGGTCCGGCATACAGCCCTTGACGACATCCTCCTCATCACGCGGGACAGCGAGGGGTTCTCCGTGATTTCCCGCCCCGGTGACAAGGAGGAGGTGAGGACATTCCTTGCCAATGAGATCGGAATCGAAGAGTTGTACGTCCAGAACCTGCTGGGACTCTGATCCATGAAGAACCGGCTCTATATCCTAGTCGAGGGCGAGGACGATGTCCGCTTCTTCGGCCGGGTCATGAAACCGCTGTTTACTTCACGTTACGACTCTGTCGAGCTGCTTCCGTATGCCAGTATCAAGCGCGTGAAAGTCAACAATTTTTTAAAAAGCCTCTCGCAGATGAAGACCGATTACATCTTTGTTGCCGATATCGATACAGAGCGATCGGTGAGGGACAAGAAACAGATCCTGTACCACTGGTATTCCAATATCAGCGGCAGCAATATCGTCATCGTCATCATGGAGATCGAGAGCTGGTATTATGCCGGCCTTCCCGATGATTCCCTGCAGAGGTTCGGCCTTCCGCTCATGCCCTCAACCGATGAGATGACGAAAGAGGATTTCAACGCACTTATCCCGCCGGCGTTCGATTCCCGGATCGATTTCATGTTCGAGATCCTCAAGTCGTTTTCCCCTTCAGCGGCAGCCCGGCATAACCGTTCGTTCAAGTATTTTTTCGATCACTATCGTCTTGAGGACCCGGCAGTTTTTCCGGATCCCCGTTCATGATCGACGGATATAGTGTTCAATCGAAATCATTAATGCAATACCCTGCGCTACTGATGTACTATTCAGCATTTTCAGGAGTTTTACCCTATGGGAAAATACGTTTGCATGATATGCGGGCATGAATATGATCCGGAGAAAGGTGAGCCAAAACAGAACATCCCGGCAGGGTTACAATTTACTGCATTGCCGGGTGACTGGACCTGCCCGGTCTGCGGTGCAGAAAAGCGGCTGTTTAAAGAGGCCTAGGCGGGATTGTGTATGGTTTCCCGTGAAATTGTTCCCGGTGTGCTGTGGGTGGGAGCGCTGGATTTTGACCGGCGGATCTTCGATGAACTGATCCCCCTTCCCAGCGGCACCAGTTATAACGCGTACCTCATCCGCGGCAGCGAAAAGACTGCGCTCATCGACACGGTTGATCCCACAAAAGAGTACGACCTCATCTCGAACCTTGTGAAACTGGGGATCGAACGTATTGACTATATCATCATCAACCATGCAGAGCAGGACCATGCCGGCTCCCTGCCCATGGTCCTCGAGTTCTTCCCGGATGCCAGGGTCGTGACAAACGAGAAATGTCGCGACCTGCTGATCGCACTCCTCCACCTCACGGAAGACCGGTTCATGATCATAAAGGACCGCGAAACCCTTCCTCTCGGTGACCGGACGCTCGAATTCATCCTTACTCCCTGGACTCACTGGCCGGAGACCCAGGTCACCTACCTGAGGGAAGACCGGATCCTCTTCCCCTGCGACCTGTTCGGGCACCACACAGCGACCACCGATCTCTTTGTAACGGAAAAGTCTGAGTTCTACGTTCCTGCGAAACGGTATTTTGCCGAGATCATGATGCCGTTCCGGAGCAGTATCAAAGGGCATCTTGAAAAGATCCGTCCGCTGAAGATCGACCTGATCGCACCGAGCCACGGCCCGATCCATAAGAAACCCCAGCTGATACTGGACTCCTACGCGGAGTGGGTATCCGATGCAGTGAAGAACGAAGTCGTGATTCCCTATGTATCGATGCACGGGAGTACGCAGAAGATGGTGGACCACTTCACCGATGCCCTGATGGCCCGGGGGGTTACGGTCAAGCCCTTCAACCTGACCCGCACCGACATCGGGGAGCTCGCCATCGCTCTTGTCGATGCAGCTACCGTGGTTATAGCGACCCCGACCGTGCTCTTCGGCCCGCATCCCCAGGTAATTTACGCAACCTACCTTGCAAACCTCCTCAAACCCAAGACACGGTATGCATCGGTCATCGGCTCCTTCGGCTGGGGCGGGAAAGCGCCCGAGACGATTGTGAAGATGCTCGATCATCTCAAGGTCGAGGTCCTCGAGCCGGTGATGGTGAAGGGACTCCCGGATGAACAGACGCTTGCGGCCCTCGACCGGCTCGCAGATGAGATTGCACGGAAGCATAAGGAGAACAATATCGTCTGATATCAGGAGGGACGGTGTATGACAAAACTCCTGGAAGTGTACAAATGCGACGTGTGCGGGAACATGACAAAAGTCGTCCACGCCTCTGGCGGGACCATGGTCTGCTGCGGCAAACCGATGATATCCCAGCAGGAGAAGACGACCGACCCGGGTAAGGAAAAGCATGTGCCTGTTATCGAAAGATCTGCCAATGGCATCATCGTAAAACTTGGATCTGTTCCCCACCCGATGGAGGAGAAACATTCTATCGAGTGGATCGAGGTGCAGGACGCAAATGGTGAAACCACCCGATGGTTGTCCCCCGGTGGAAAACCCGAGGCCGGGTTCTGCCTTTCTGATACAAACGTGAAGGCCAGGGCGTACTGCAATGTCCACGGGCTCTGGACCAACCGCCCGTAATCTCACGCCCCTTTTTTTCTGCCGGCCTTCGCAGCTGACGGACCTCTCCATCAGAGCAAACACTAATAGTATGCCCATGGCAACCGGATAGTGATGCGGCGGTTCAGGCATCTTTCCACAATCGTTGCCGATCTCGGGGATATTTTTGTCTTTGTCGCCCCGGTGACCTGCGTTCCGCTCATCATCGCTGTGCTCTATGCCGAATGGAATATGCTCATCCCCATGGCGGCCGTCCCGCTCATCTTTTTCATTCTCGGGATTATCCTCCGGAGTGTTCCCCGCAGCGAACGGGGGGTCCGTCTCTCGATGGCCCTGAGTTCGGTAGCGCTCTTCTGGTTCTTCTGCGCCATCATCAGCGGCATCCCGTTCATGATCGGTCTGGGCATGAATTTTACCGATGCACTCTTCGAGGGGATGGCCGGCTGGACCGGTACGGCGTTCTCAATGATAGCATCTGTTGACACGGCACCAAAGACGCTTCTCTTCTGGCGGTCGTATATGCAGTGGATTGGCGGGATCGGGATCGTTGCATTTGCCATTACGACGGCAAGCAGTACCGGGCTTTTCCCGTCCCGCATCTTCCGTTCAGAGGGCCGCGATGAACCACTGATGCCGAGCGTGCTTGCCACCGGGCGGTCACTGTGGAAGATCTACCTCTTTCTGACCTTCATGGCGATCGGTCTCATCCTGTTTGCCGGGCTCTCGCTCTGGGAATCGGTGAACCTTGCCCTCGCGGCGATCTCCAGCGGCGGGTTCTGTCTCCATGCGCAGGGGATTTCCTACTACAACAGCCCCCTGCTCGAATTGCTGCTCATTCCCGTTATGATCGCCGGGGCCCTGCCTTTCAGGGTTTATTACCTTGTCCTTGAAAACCGGCGCCTCAGCCTCTTTGGCGATGAGCAGGTCAAGCTCTTCCTTGTCTTCCTCGGGATCGGCATTGCTGTCCTTACCTATGACCTTATGTTCTTCGAGGACCTCGGGTTCTCCCGTGCAATTTTTCAGGCGCTGTTCATGACCGTTTCAGCAATAACAACGACCGGTTTCCAGACTGCCAACCCGCATACATGGGCCAGCGTGACGCTGCTCTTCCTGACCATGATAGCGTTTATCGGCGGCTGCTCAGGGAGTACAGCCGGGGGAATCAAACTGAACCGGATCGCGCTTGCCATACGTGCGCTCGTCTGGTGGTTCCGTCGCCTCTTTGTCAGCGGCAAGGTTCTGCTCCCGTTCCGGATCGAGGGCCGGACGATCCCCAGGGCAACGGCGGAACTGGAGGCAGCCAAGAACATGCTGGTCATCATCCTCTCTGTCATCACAATCTTCATCGCAACACTCGCCATACTCCAGTGCCATCTCACTTCGTTCTCACTGACCGAAGTGGTGTTCGAGGTGGTATCCGCATTCTCCACCAGTGGGATGTCGATCGGGTATGTATCGCCGGAGATGCCGGTCATCTCGAAATGGATCTTTATCGGCGTGATGTGGATCGGGCGCCTGGAAGTGATACCGGTTGTGATGCTCTTCATTGCCCTTGTCCGCGAACCCGAATAGTGGTACGGCACGGATTGATGTCCAACGCAACTTTACTTTTGTTAACATCAGGAAATCTCATATAAACAGCCGCCCCATAGTATGCTCATGAAGCAGATCGCCCTGTATGGCAAGGGAGGCATCGGGAAATCCACGACCTCGGCCAACCTTTCCGCTGCCTTGTCCGGCATGGGGCTGGATATCCTGCAGATCGGGTGCGATCCCAAGCGGGACAGCACCCGAATGCTGATGCACGGGACATTCATACCGACTGTTATGGATCTTGTCCGTGAGAGGGGCGATGCAGCGCTCTCGCTTGACGATATTGTTTTCCGGGGATACAATGGCGTCCGGTGCGTTGAAGCAGGCGGGCCGGAGCCCGGTGTCGGATGTGCCGGCAGGGGCATCATCGCCACCTTCCAGCTGCTCGAAAAATTCGGCGCCCTCAAAGGGGATGTCATCGTCTATGATGTGCTCGGAGACGTTGTCTGCGGGGGTTTTGCCATGCCCATGCGGGAAGGGTATGCACAGGAGATCTACCTGGTCACTTCGGGGGAACTCATGTCGCTGTACGCGGCAAACAATATCTGCAAAGCAATAAAGCGGCTGGCGTCGCGGGCAAAAAGCAAGTGCCGGCTCGCCGGCGTTATCTGTAACGCAAAGGGTCAGCCGAAAGAGGAGGAACTGGTTGCCGAATTCGCCCGCCGGGTCAACAGTGATCTCGTGGAATTCATCCCCCGCGACCGTATCGTGCAGCTTGCCGAACTGAACCGGAAGACGGTAATCGAACATGAACCGGCATCCCCGCAGGCTGACCGCTACCGCTCGCTCGCCGCCCGTATAATGGAGAATACCCGACTCACCATCCCGACACCCCTCGAGATCGATGTGCTTGAAACCCTCGCCTACGCATACATCTAGATCCGGCGGCTGCACCCTCACGGGAGCACTCTCGGTAACGACGCATATCCGGAATGCAGCCAGCGTCATCCATGGTCCCCGCGGGTGCGCACATCACAACTTCTCTCTCCTTCACGCAACGCAGCTCGATAACGAGAAAGTCTCCGTCCCTGATATTGTCTCATCTGCCCTTGGGGAAGGCGATATTGTCTTCGGGGGGGAAGAGGCGCTCGCACGGACCCTGGAGGTTGTCTGCGACAGGGACGTTGCAGCAGTTTTCGTTCTCTCGACCTGTGTTGTCGCTACTATTGGCGATGATATCGCAGAGGTCTGCAGCAGGGACTGGGGGGTGCAGGTCATCCCTGTCCCGACCGCGGGTTTTCTCGGGGGAACATTTCAGGACGGGGTCAACAATGCTCTTCTTTCACTCGCTGACAGTGCAGAACCATGTGAGAAAACCATGTCCGTGAATATCATCGGTGAAAAAAATCTCGAGTACGAGGTCGGGGAGAATTATGCCGAAGTTGCCCGCCTGCTTTCGCTCCTTGGTCTTCCCGTGGGGATCCGCTTCGTGCATGACCTATCTTCTGACAAGATTCGGCTCCTGGGCGCTGCCCGGCTCAACATCCTCCGTGATCCGGCCCTGGTACCGGTTGGCAATCACCTCCTGCAGCGTTTCGGAACCCCGTATATCGAGTCTTTCCCTGCAGGCTTCTCGGACACCCTTGCGTTCATCAGTGCGGTTGCAGCATCCTGCGGCAGGAATCCGGAACGGGCGCTTGAGATCGAACAGTCCCTGCAGGCAGAAATACTTTCGGATTTTGCAGATATCCACGATGCAAAGGGTGTATTTACCTCGCCGGTCATGGATTCCGGGAGTGTCCGGGCAGCGCAGGAAGCAGCCGATGCCCTGAACATCCGGGTCGGGCCGGACGAGCAGGCCCGGCCCCTTCCGGTCCAGCCTGTCGTGGGAACAAGCGGGATCCGGCGGATGCTCCACCGGTGGAGGAGGGCTATCCATGCCTGAATGTGATAATCCTCTCTGGCCCTGTGCCATGACCGGTGCAGCTGCATGCCTTGCGGGATTCGACGGCATGAGCGTTGTTATTCACGGATCCAGCGGATGTTACTATTATCCCACGACACTCCTGCATGCCCCTCTTCATGGCACATTCATCCTGGAGAATGAGGTCATATTCGGATCAGAGGACCGGCTGCGCGAAGTGATCGGCGGGCTTGCCGGGAATGGCAACCGCATCGCCGTTATAACGACCTGCGTCCCTGCGATTCTCGGGGAGGATATCCAGGCCCTCCTGGCAGAGCACGATGTTCTCCTCGTTGACAGTCCGGGATTTGCGGGTGATGCGGAGGCCGGATACACAAAGGCCCTTTCACTGCTCTTGCCAAGGACGGATGCCGCAACTGAAGGAGTCAATATCGACGGGATCTGCCTGCTCGATCCGTTTTATAAAGGCAACCTGCAGGAGATCCGGCGGCTGCTTGCGATGGCATCGATCCCGGTTGCAACGGTATTCTGCCGTGATTCGCTCCCGAAGATTGATACAGCCGCGGCCTGCACAATCGGCACGAACGGGGATTACCCGGCGCATGTCGGGGAATTCCTCGGGGGAACCCTCGGGCCTGGAACGTTACGGGCAACGTTTGAACGGCTGGGGAATACCTTCGAGGGAGCGAATATCGATCCGGTTCTCCGGGACCTGTCGCACCAGGAGGAGGAGATTGTCCGCATCTGCGATAAGTACCTTCGCCGGTTCGATCCGCCATCTGTGGTTATCTTCTCAGGTGCATCCTATGCAGAGTTCGCTGCACAGGCTCTCGTGCAGTACCTGGATGCCGACATCCGTTTCATAGCCTTCAGGAATACTGGCGGGACCTCCCGCTTTCCTGGCGGGATGGTCCGGGGACTGAATGAAGCCCGGTCATGTATCGGACAGCATGATCCCGATCTGGTGATCGGGTCATCCTTTGAACGATCCATAACCGGCAGGAGGGCTTTTCTCGGTATGACGCCGCCCCTGAGGGGTTCCGTGAGGCTCTGCCCGGTACCCCTTGCTGGTATCAACGGGACGCTTTTCTTCATCGAGCAGGTCCTGAACGCCTGCATGGACAATTCACATTCGGAATCCTAATGGAATCGAGAGAACGGGAAAAGATACCCCCGTGTTCACTTTCACCCTGCGCACGCTGACGGATTAAATACCCTTGTCATCAACGTGATGTTGCAGAAACGTGGTAACGTATGATGGAAAAAGCAGGGTATCTCCAGAGGACCGGGTGCAGGGCTGCGGACAGCGAAGGAATGGTCCACGAGGTCGTGGATGTTCATATCCGCGGCGAACGGTTCGCCATCCGCCGCTCCGATCTGGTGCGGGCAATCTCCGGCGGAATGATTGTTCAGGTCGAGGAGCTCACCCGCAATTATTCCTGTTACCTGGGAGTAACCCGCGGGCTTGCACAGATCTCCCATTCCGGAAAGGCCCTGAACATCGAGCTCTTTAACGGCGGAAATTTCACGGTCTCGCTGAATTCCCTTCGGTCAATCCTCTTCGGGAGGGAACGGACTGCACCGATCGCACGCATTCCCGAGCAGACCGGCTCCAGGTTCCGCCGTATTGTAGAAGGGCAGCAGACGATCGGCGCACTTGTATAATATCGTTGATCCCGGCAGTCAGCCGGAAACTAAAAAATATCATAGCGGCCGGGAATTAAACCCGACCCATATTATTGTGCCTCTCGCACGCAGCAATAGCGCAGTAATGCCCGTTTCCTGCCGGGGACACGGAGACGAAAAAACAATGTCCTGAGATCCGGCAGCGGACCGGATCCTGATGTCCCTCTGCAAAAAAACCGATGATTTCGGAAATGTCTGTCTCCCTCATCATCATGGCAGTGCCGCCCCATGCCTTGAGGAGCGCCTCTTTCAGCGCCCACACCTTGAAAAACATCTCGCGCTGCCTCTCTTCGGGGATCTTCCGCATCTCCGTGCGTTCTTCCGGGCTCCAGAGATAATCCATCATTTCCTGAACCGGGTACCGCTCATCCGGCTGCACGATATCGATCCCGACACCCGGCCGTGCTGCAACTGCCAGGGCAACCATCTCCCGCGAGTGGGAGAAGCTGAAGGACAGCGGGGGGGTGTCCTCAGGCAAACGGATTCCAGGCTTTCCGTTCTCACCGGTCACGAGCGGCACAAGAGCCGGGTCGATATGGAGATAGCGGCCGAGCACGAGCCGGAGATACCCGTGACGGAGTGAATAATCCCGGGCATCGGTTGTTTTTTTGAATTGCGAAGCGATCTGCCGTTCATCGTGGCTGATGATTGTTGAAAGGGTTTCATAGTCATCGTAAAGATCCCGGTAAAGAACGGTCCATTCATGGATCTCCCGGCCTTCAGGAATGGAGGTTTTTGCGGATACCGTGTCCGGGAACGGGTATCGTGTGGCTATCGTGCGGATAACCAGCATGATGTCCTGTTCATTCGCCATGGTCATCAGCCTTGCTCAGGCTCTCATTGAACCGCATCCCCAGTATTCCGAGGTTGGGCTCATCGAACAGGGTGCTGTGGTTCCCCGGGACCGCGACAACTGTTACGTTTCTAAGTGTACAGGAACCCCAGCCGCGGGTCTCGTCCCTGGGAAAGAGGACGGGATCCGGCCCGGTAGAGAACAGAAATACATCACCAGAATATTTCCGGGGCAGGTATGTCTGCGAAGCTTTCAGCTGTGTTTTCATATGGGCATGGCTGGCTTCCGGATAAGGTTTTAAAAGGTTCTCATCAAAGTTCGCGGAAAACTGGGCATCGGAAACCTCAGGGGGAAGGGATTTGGTTCCCGGCCGGGAAAGTACCTTGTTAAAAACGGTCTGTGCGGTTTTTGATACGAGGTAGTACAATCCGCTGTCCGGATTTGCCTTGAGCCGGGACTCAAAAAAAGCCGGTATCTTCCCCAGTATCCTGCCGGGGAACAGCCTTGCAGCAAGTGTTTTCAGATACCGGACTTCCGTTGCAGGAGCGGACTGGTCAATAATACCGAGGAAATCTACGCTCTCCCCCCGTTCTGTCAGCTGGCATGCGAGTTCAAAGGCAAGAATACCCCCGTTGGAAAATCCCGCAATAAGGTACGGCCCGTTCCTTCTCACGCTCCTGAGCGCTTCCACCAGTTCTCCTGCAGTCTCTTCCACGGTCAGGGGAGTTGTTTCTTCAGGTTCCAGGCCCCTTGCGCGTATCCCAAAAACCGGCCGGGCCGGATCGATAAAAGGTGCGAGCATGGTATAATGGTCTACCCACCCGCCCAGTGCATGGATGCAGAATAGGGGGCGCAGGCTCCCCCCTTCGCGGATAGGGACAACCAGCGGATGGTATACCGGTGCTTTTCTCTCCTTTTCCGCGATCAGGGATGCCAGTTGCCGTATCGTCGGGTAGCGGTAGACGGTATCCGGCGGGAAGTTTGTATGATATTCGCGCTGGATCCTGATGAGCAGTTCTATGGCAGTCAGCGAATTCCCTCCGCACCGGAAAAAATCATCGTCAGGAGAAATCGCCGGAAGGTCAAGGATCTCTTCCCAGATCTTCTGTAGCCTCTTTTCGACAGGAGTCAGGCCTGTACTGTTGTCTGTGCTGTTGGCTGCCGGTCTTCCGGATGTCCCGATCACCGATTGCATGATCTCTGTTCCCTTTTCCCGCAATGGCTTGCCAAGCGTGTTCTTCGGGATTGAACCGGTGAAAAAGATACGGCGGGGCACCTTGAACGGAACGAGCCTGTCAACACAGAAACGGATCAGGTCTTCTTCAGCAACAAGTGCGCCATCTTTTTTCACAACTGCCGCGGCAATGTCATCGCCCAGCACCGGATCAGCGATGCGGAATGCCATGGCATCCGCGACCGCAGGATGTGAGATCATGACTGCATCGATCTCCACGGGGCTGATCTTCCTCCCTCCCTTGTTGATGATCTCTTTTTTACGGCCGGTCAGGAAGAGGTATCCTTCATCGTCCAGATACCCGGTATCCCCGGTCCTGAGCCACCCTCCGGCAAACGCAGCCGCATTCTCTTCCGGGGAATCCAGGTACCCGCTGATGGCAAGGTCTCCCCGGACAACGATCTCGCCCACTTCGCCTTGCCGGAGAGGATGGTTTTCGTCATCACGGATCTCGAGTTCCGAAATAAAGGGGATTCCCACGGATCCCCGTTTATACGGCACATTCATCGCAATATACGCTTCCGACATCACGTAAATATCGATAACCCGGACTCCAAGCCTTTCTTCGAGTTCCTGATGGACTGCGGGATTCATGGCTGCCGATCCGGAGATTATCAGCCGGAGTGTGTGGTTTCCGGGCCAGGGGCGGGGATCTTTTTTCAGTTCCTGGACAATCGCGTGGTGATGCGCCGGCCCTCCCCAGAAATAGGTGGGCTTCCAGGCGCTCAGGGCCTGGATGAAATCAGACGGGACGAACTCCCGGAGACAGACAAGGGTTCCTCCCGTGAGAAGCGTTCCACCCAGGGCAGTCTCGAAGCCAAATCCCGTGTCGAGCGGGAGGAAGTGGAGGTTCCTGTCCCGGCTGGTGATGCCGGCTTTTTCGTTCAGGATCCCGACGCCCCTGAAGAAGCGTGCCTGCGTCAGCGGGATCGCTTTTGGCCTTCCCGTCGTACCCGCCGTCAGCTTGATAGCCGCGAGATCCGAAGGTTCCGCATACCGGGGAGATGTCCCTGTGGTACTGGATCCCGGCGTGAGGGTGAACGTTCCGGCTGTTTTTCCGGAACACCGGACCGTAAAAACAGGGATCTTCTGCATTCCTGCCGCAACAGCAGCCGGCGTATCACGGTCCCGGACCACGACCGCCCTGATCCCCAGGAACGAATAGAAATCGGAAAAATCCGTTTCTTTCATCTGATGGTTCAGGGGAACGACGGTGAACCCGGCCATGACCGCCAGGATTGCAACCGCGGTCTCCGGGCCGTTTGGCATGACAACCGCGATCCGGTCGTTAGGCCGGAAGCCCTGTTCGTTCAGGGATCGGACGACACAGGCTATCTGCTCACGAAGGTCCCGGTAGGTGAGCGGTTCAAGACCCGGCGATTCGATCGCGGGCGCGTCAGGGTCCTGGCTCCCGCTGATGATCATTCCCCTGACGCAGAGCTGCGATTCGTCTTTCACGGCGGTTTCCATACAGGATTGTCGATGGAAATTATTCAATGTGCGCTTTCTGGTTCCGGACACCGGGGACTGCGGAAACCGGTCCGGTTCTGAATGCAGGACCGTGATGTACAGGTTCCGGAGAACCTGGCACGGGATTTTACCGTGGAAAGGAACCCCTTTATGATAATACAACCGAACCCGTTCCGGTTGTATCGGACCAGAATGCCTACACCCCTGCACTGAATGAAAACCACCGTTTATATATAAGATTCCGTTGAAATCTCTGGAAGTGCAATTGCCATGAAGCCCGCATCAGTCCTGATCCTGATACTCGTTTTTAGCATCCTTTCCTGCGGCTGTACGAGCCCTCCCCCTGCCATGAAAACGGTCAGGGTTGCATACCTGCCGACGAGCGATTATGCACCTCTCCATATCGCGAATGAGGAAGGATTCTTTGCCGAACAGGGGATCAGCGTTGAGTTCGTGAAAGTGCAGAGTTCTGCAGCAGCACTTCCCCTCGTACTGAACGGTGATATCGGAGTGTACGCGGGACCCATGAAGATCGGCCTGGTGAATGCGATCACGAAAGGCGAGCATGTCAGGATCGTTGCCGATAAGGGAAGGGTGGCCCGTGGACCCTGCACCGCATATGCCCTGATGGTACGCAAAGACCTGTCCGATTCGGGAGCCGTCAGGAACGTCTCGGATCTCAAGGGTCGGAAGGTTGCGGAGCGGGACTCGGATTACGATCTCTACCATGCACTGGCACTCGGGAACCTGTCGGCGGACGATGTCGACACCATCGACATGGCATTCCCGATGGTCATCCCCGCATTCGCGAACGGGGCGATCGATGCGGGCCTGGTTACCGAGCCCTACCTCACAGAGGCAGTGAACAACGGCACTGCAGTCGTCCTTGCGCCTGCCGAGGATTTCATTCCTGACTACCCGTTTATCCTCTTTTATGGCCCGGCGATCCTCGACAAGGATCCGGAACTCGGCAGGAGGTTCATGGTCGCGTACCTCAAAGGGGTGCGGCAGTATAACGAAGGGAAGACGGAACGGAACCTGCGGATTATCAGCAATTACACGGGTCTGGACCGTGACCTTCTGAACCGGACATGCTGGTTCCCTATACGGGAAGACGGGTACGTGCCCCGGGGCCCGGTCCGGGATTATATGGACTGGATGTACGACCATAAGAAAATCACCCTGAACCTGGACGACGACCAGCTCTTCGATATGAGTTTCGCAGAGTACGCGAACGGTGTTCTCAATAATACCGAAAGAACCCCGGGAAAACAATGAAACTGGAATGCCGGAATATTTGCAAACTCTATGGTGAGGGAACAACCGCATCACGGGCGCTTGATACTATCAGTTTTGAAACCGGCGAGGGTGAATTCCTCTCCGTCATCGGTCCCAGCGGTTGCGGCAAATCCACGCTCCTGAAGATAATCGCCGGCCTTCTTCCTCCGACGGAGGGAACTGTCACGTATACGGGCGATAACCCGGGAACACCCCTGAATTCCATGGTCTTCCAGGAACACGGCGTCTTTCCCTGGATGAATGTCATCGACAATGTGGCATTCGGCCTTGAAATGAGGCACGTTCCCCGGAAAGAACGCTATGCGCAGTCAATGGAATTTCTCAAAAAGGTCGGGCTGGCCAGCTATGCGACGAGAAACCCTCACGAGTTGTCCGTGGGGATGCGGCAGAGGATTGCTATAGCACGGGCATTCGTGAACAACCCGGCAATCCTTCTGATGGATGAGCCGTTCGGTTCGCTCGATGCCCAGACGCGGCTTATCCTGCAGGACGAGCTTCTGAATATCTGGAGCGAGCACAGGAAAACCGTCATCTTTGTCACGCATGATATCGATGAAGCAATCCTGCTCGGGGATCGCGTGATGGTAATGTCCGGCAGTCCCGGGAAGATTCAGGAAATCATTGATATTGACTTTCAACGCCCCCGCGATCTCCGGATCGAGAGCACACGGGAATTTATCGATATAAGGATACGAATCTGGAATATCCTGCGGGCCGAAGTGGGGAGATCGATCGGAGGAGACAATCATGGTGCAGGGAACTGACCGGGCCCGGTATACTGTTCTTCCGCTGCTGTCATTAACCGGCATACTGGTACTCTGGGAGATTTGCGGGCGTATGGGATTCCTGAATCCCCTCTTCTTTCCGGTTCCCTCCCGCATCATCGCATCCGGCATATCCATGCTCCTTGACGGCGAAATGCAGGAAAACCTGTCTGTTACCCTTTTCCGCGTATTTGCAGGGTTCCTTCTGGGAACGATTCCCGGGATTCTCCTCGGCCTCTTTATGGGTGCGTCGGAAAGAACCCGGCTGCTTCTTGATCCTGTTGTTGCTGCATTGTACCCGATCCCCAAGCTGGCGATCTTCCCGCTCCTGATGATTATCTTCGGCATCGGCGAAACCTCCAGGATAGCTGCGGTTGCGATCGGGTGTTTCTTCCTGGTCCTGATCAATTCCATGGCCGGTGTCAGGAACATCAGCAGGGTATACTTCGAGGTTGCAGAGAACTACGGTGCATCACAGTGGCAGCTGCTGACACGGATCATCCTGCCGGCAAGCCTTCCCCTGATCTTTACCGGTATCCGGCTCGCCCTTGGCACATCACTGATCGTTGTTGTCGGCGTTGAGTTTGTCTCGGCAAATTACGGGATTGGCGCGATGATCTGGAACTCCTGGGAGACGTTTGAGATCGAAAAACTGTACGTCGGTATTTTCCTGTGCGCCCTCCTGGGCCTCCTCTTTACGGTTGTCCTGAAAAAAGCCGAAGAGCGGATAACGCCCTGGTTCGGGCACCAGGTATTCCCTGATCAGGAATGATCATACGGGTGCCGGCTCTTCCATCCGGCATGATCAGCCGTCTGCAGAATATTTTTCTGTACCGGCCCTGCGCAAGGGTTTTCCTGTCGGATTCCGCGGGACCGCGTCCACAAAATGGATCTTCCGGGGAACCTTGAACGGCGCGATACGGTCGAGAAGATATGCCCGGAGTTCCAGTTCTGTCAGATCCGGGCTGTTCCTGACAACCAGCGCTGCGATATCCTCGCCTAGTGCCGGGTCCGGGATCTTGAAACACATGGCCTCTTTCACCAGAGGATGTGACGACAGAACATCGTCCACTTCAACAGGAGCGATCTTCTCCCCGCCCTTGTTGATCAATTCCTTTTTCCGCCCGGTCAGGTAGAGGTATCCCTCGGCGTCGAGGTATCCGATATCGCCGGTCCTGAACCAGCCATTGGTGAACACGGAAGCATTCTCATCCGCTGCATCATCGTACCCCTGGAAGACAACCTCCCCTTTCACGACAATCTCTCCCTCGGTATCCTGCGGCAGGATTATCCCGTTCTCATCCATGATTGCCAGGTGAGGCACGACCGGTTTGCCGACAGATCCCCTCTTTGCGGGAGGGAGATTGGTGGTGATTGCACCGCCGACTTCGGACATGCCGTATGTTTCTATCAGCGGTACCCCGAGGATCGTCTCGAGCTCGTCGCGGATCCTGTCGGGAAGGGCGGCTGACGCGGACCTGATGAACCGGAGCGAGTTCGGCTTCAGATCGCCGGGAGGGCATTTCTTCAGCTCCCGGAGAATAGCCTGGTGTACTGCCGGCCCGGCAGAATAGAATGTCGGACGGTATTGTCTGAGGTACATGACAATATCAGGAGCAATAAAGTCCCGCGTGCAGATAACGGTGCCGCCGGCACAGAGGGGTGCGATGAAATTACCGAAAATCCCCATCGTATGGTAATACGGTGCAATATGAAGACAGCGGTCGGTTTGAGAGAACCGGAATGTTGCACAGACCCTTCTGGCTACCGTGCAGATGAGCCGGTGCTGCAGGGGCACGATTTTCGGCGCAGCAGTGGTTCCGGAGGTCTGGATGAGGATGGCGATATCATCGGGACCAGCAAAAACTGCCGGCTTATCCGAAGGTGCAGCGGGAACCAGGGAAAATCTCCCTGCCCTGACGCCTTCCGGTATCATCTCGATAACAGGAATTCCTTCCTGTTCCGCTGCCTCACGGGCCGGTGTTGCATCCCCGCGCCGGATAATGACCGCATTGATCCGGAACTTCCGGAAATACTGCCGGTATTCCCCGGCCCTGAACTGGGGATTCAGGGTAGCTCCGGTGAAACCGGTCATGACTGATATAATCAGTACACCGGTTTCCGGGCCGCCCGAAGTAACGATAGCGATCCGGTCCTTCCGGGACAGCCCCTGTCCGGCGAGCGATTTCACAACATACCGGATCTGGTCCTGGAGTTCCCGGTAGGTGAGAGGAGTGTATCCCGGGGACTCTATTGCCGTGCCGGATGGATCCTGATTGCTGTTATGGAAGAAAAGGTCTTCAAGGCAAAGGATATCAGATACAGATCTCATCGTGCGATGAATAATTGACTTTCACGGCTCTTGAAGATATTGAATGCCTGGATCTCTGGCCTTGTACCGTACCATACCGCCATACGATAATCGTACAACATTAATAGTTCCAGAGCAGATGACTGAGTGTGGAGAAATTCCCTCCCCTTTTATGCGGAACCGCGGATGTGATCCGCTAAGGAAGACGAGGCCGTAACCATGGATACTTCGGATGAAACCTACCGGGATCTTGTGGAACAGCAGCAGGATCTCATTGTCAAGATCAGTCTGGAAGGCCGGCTCCTTTTTACCAACTCCGCATACAGCGAGCTGCTCGGGAAGACCCGGGAAGATCTTGCAGGCAGTGTCTTCATGCCCGTATCGGGAGAAAAGTATTCCGATGTTATCGCGACCCAGATGACCAAGCTCTTCCGCCCCCCGTATACCTGCATCGTGGAACAGTGGCTCCAGACCCCGAAAGGGATGCGGTGCATCAGCTGGTCAATACGATCCATCCTCGACGGGAACAAGGCCCCCGTTGCCCTTGTCGCGACCGGCCGTGACATGACGCCGGTCAAGAATGACCAGAAGGCGATGAGAAAGCGGGACGAGGAGCTGATGCTCCTTCTTGAAAGCGGGAGCCAGATGTACTACACCCACACACCCGATCACCGTCTCCTCTATGTCAGTCCGCGTATCCGTGCCCTACTCAGGTGCAGCCGGGGCTCAAAGAAAAGAGCATGGACCGATTACCTGACCGATAACCCGGTCAACGCCGCCGGCCTCGAACGGACGCTCCGGGCAGTATCGTGCGGGAAGAGGGAACCCCCGTACCGGCTCGAGATGGAAAGGGGAGACGGGGAACGGATCTGGGTCGAAGTGAACGAGATCCCGGTGGTGAAGAACGGGAAGACCGTTGCCATTGCAGGCTCTATGGTCGATATCACCGAGAAGATGCATGTCGACGAAGGAGCTGCCGAAGCCGAGATCCTGTTCAAGGGAGTGCGTCCGAAGGAACCCCGGGTGTCGGCCCGTTCGCCCCTGAAGGCTATCCGCTCCATCTTCGCCCGCGATGAGGGGGCGGAAGAGGAATCGGTCTGATCGTTACACCGGTTCATCTTCCCGTCCGCTTTGAATGACAGGTGCTGCCTGAGAGACACGTGTGCCCTGTGAGTTCTTTCGTTCCCGAAGAAACCGGGTGGACTGTTCCCGTTCGCACACCAATACCGCGACCTGTTTTTGCATGGATGCGGACGGAACGCTCTCCCCTCCTGGCAGTATCCGCTGCACCAGAGAATTCACGGACAGTATCCTGATTCTCGTACGAAGAAGGATCACGTGCCCTTCTTCACGCATTCGGCGATATACGACCCGGCTTTGGAGGTACTGACTCCCTTGCCGCCAAGATCCTTTGTCACGACACCGTCTTTGATGCTCTTCTCGATGGCCCTGACAACAGCGGCAGCAGCTTCGCGTTCGCCAAGGTGATCGAGCAGGAGCGAGCCCGCCCATATCGTTGCGATGGGATTGGCAACGCCCATGCCCTTGTATTTCGGGGCGGAGCCGTGGATGGGCTCGAACATGGACGTACCCTTCGGGTTGATGTTGCCGCCCGGGGCAAGGCCGAGCCCGCCCTGGATCATGGCGCCAAGATCGGTGATAATGTCCCCGAACATGTTGGGGGTGACCACGACATCGAACCATTCGGGGTTCTTGACAAACCACATGGTGACCGCGTCAACGAAGTTGAACTCGGTCGTTACATCAGGATATTTCTTCGCAGTCTCTGTGAATACATCCCGCCAGAGGCCGTACACGTCGGAGAGAACGTTGGCCTTGTCCACCGACGTCAGCTTCTTCCTCCGCTGCATCGCGAGGTCGAACGCATACGTCTGGACCCTTTGGGCCCCCTCGCGGGTGATAACCCCGATCTGGTATGCCAGTTCATCGGCATCGCTCTGTACATCCAGGCCGAACTTCACATTGTAGATATCGCGGACGACATCGAGTTCAATCGTCTGGTGTTTTTTGAACCGGGATCCGATTCCGACGTAGAAGTCCTCCGTGTTCTCGCGGACAACGATGAAGTCGATATCCTTTGGCCCCTTATTGGCCAGCGGGGTCTCGACACCTTCGAGAAGGCGGATGGGGCGGAGGTTGATGTACAGGTCGAAATGAAATCGCAGAGCGAGGAGGATGCCTTTCTCCAGGATCCCGGGTTTCACACGCTCGTCTCCGATGGCCCCGAAATAAATCGCCCTGAACTTCTTCAGTTCCTTTAAGTCCTCTTCTGTGAGAAGTTCCCCGGAGGAAAGGTAGCGGTCGGCACCGATATCGAAATCAGTCCAACGGATATCGAAGTTGTACTTCTCCCCGGCAGCCTCGAGTACCTTTTTCCCCTCGGCCACGATCTCCGGCCCGATCCCGTCCCCGCCGATTGCGGCTACCGTGTACATGCCGGCACCTCCTGTAACGATTTTGCGTACTCCACGAGTCCGCCGGCATCGATGATGCCCTGCATGAACTCCGGTACCGGCTCGATGGTATATCTCTTCCCGTCCGCCTCAAGGTACCCCTTTTTGATATGCAGGGCGATCTTCGCACCGTCGGATATCCTGTCTGCATCGGGGCATACCACCGGAAGCACGCCGACGTTGATCGAATTCCGGAAGAAAATCCTGGCAAACGAGCGGGCAATGACAACCTTCACGCCGGCTCCCATCAGGGCGAGCGGGGCGTGTTCGCGCGAGGAGCCGCAGCCGAAGTTGCGCCCCCCGACGATGACATCTCCTTCCTTCACCTTCTTTGCAAATTCGTCCCTGGTCCCTTCGAACGCGTGCTTTGCCAGCTCGTCCGGGTTGTTGATGGTGAGGAACCTGCCGGGGATGATGGCATCGGTATCGATATCGTCGCCGAACTTCCAGACCCGTGCATTCTTCAAAACCTGCGTTTCCGGGAGCATGACCCTTTTTACCGGGACCGTCTTTTTTGCTGCCATGTCACACCTCCCTCGGGTCGGTAATCTCGCCTCTCATCGCGCTCGCAGCAGCCGTTGCCGGGGAGCAGAGGTAGACCTTGCCCTCCGTGCTACCCTGCCGGCCCTTGAAGTTCCGGTTCGATGTTGCAAGCGACACTTCGCCGGGAGCGATCAGCCCGAAGGCCCCGCCCATGCACGGCCCGCAGCACGGTGCTTCGACAAGTGCGCCTGCCCTCACGAACCGCTCAATGAGCCCCGCTTTCAGGGTCTTGAGGTACTCGTCGCGGGAGGCCGGGATGATGATCACGCGGCATTTCGGGCTGAACTTCTTCTTTCCCAGCACCTCAGCAGCTTCCGCAAGGTCCTCAAAGCGCCCGTTGGTGCACGAGCCGATGAATACCTGGTCGACATGCGTCCCGGCGACTTTGCTGACCGGGACACCGGTATCGACGTTGTGCGGGACTGCGACCTGCGGTTCAAGATCGGAAACATTGTATGATCGTCTCTCTGCAAACTGTGCACCGTCGTCGCTGTCCAGCGTGAACGGTTTCATATTCCGCCGGCCCTTCATGTACTCCCATGTCACTTTATCGGGGGCAACGATGCCGGCCTTGCCCCCCATTTCGATAGCCATGTTGCACAATGTCATCCGTCCCGCCATGCCCATCCTGCGCACGGTCTTTCCCGTGAACTCGATGGCCTTGTAGGTCGCCCCATCGGCACCGATATCGTGGGCGATCGCGAGGATCAGGTCCTTTGCCCCGACGCGGTCCGAAAACTTCCCCGATACCTCGGCACGGATGGTCTCGGGCACCCTGAAGTAGAGTGCACCGAATTTCAGCACAAATCCCATATCGGTCGATCCGATGCCGGTTGCAAAGGCCCCGGCCGCCCCGTACATGCAGGTGTGGGAATCAGCTCCGACAACGATCTCGCCCGGCGCGGCCCTGCCCTTCTCGATCGTCACCTGGTGGCAGACACCTTCGTTGATGTCGTAGTTGAAGATATCCTGCTCGGCGGCGAACTTCCTCATGTAGACGTGGTTGCTTGCCGCCTCAATGGAATCAGCCGGTATCTGGTGGTCGAAGAGCATGATGACACGCTTCGGGTCAAAGACCTTCCTGCCGCCCATCTCGTAGAACTTCTGGATGGCAAGCGGGCCGGTGATATCGTGGATCATCGCCCCGTCAATCGGGGCCATGACCACGTCGCCTGCCTTCACGTCGCTGCCGCATTTTTTCGAGAATATCTTCTCTACGATAGTTGCTGTCATGCTCGTTCGTCTGTAGTATTGGGCGTACGGGATAATCTATCTTTACAGTGGTGCACCTTGATTGCGTGACATTCGCGACGGATCGCTTTATGCAGAAATGATCGCCCCCGTTGCACCAGCCCTTCCCCCGTTGGGGGCGGAGGCGCTTAGGATTCCGCAGCATTACCGGTTATCAACCTTCCCGATTTGTGTACAGGTAATGCGGCGTCATTGCAACGGGGTGCGCGAGCGACAGCAGTGGAACCCCCTTGGAATGGACGGGAGTTCACACCCGATGTATAAAAAACCAGATACTCTCCGGATATTTGCGAGGGCTCCCTGCCTCATGGCCTCTCCGGGTTGTCGAATCCCAAAGGGATTCAACGCGAGAAGAACCTTTCTGGTTCTTCAAGCAATGACGGGACCAGAGCAGGTTCCGGGAAACCAGTTATTGAAAGCCGCCGCGGGGCGCCCTTCGGGGCGGCGGCAGTAATCAAAAAGGGGGTATGGGGGCATCAGCCCCCATCATCTATTTTTTTAAGCGCGATTTTCAGGAGAAACCCTATCAGCAAGTCTGACTCCCTTTGAAGCATCATGTGCATTTCTACAAGCAGTATGTCACAAGACGGCGGTTTTTTTAAAGAAGCGCCCTTCGTGACTGCTCAGAGGAACTCTCGGCATAACTGCGACTGGATTCGCACCTAAAGCAACCTTTAATCCAGATTCCGAAGAAGATTATGCGAAATACCATGAAAGGAACTATCCGAATCCTTACGCTGGGCCTCATCGTTGCCCTTGCTCTCGTCGGCTGTGCATCTGCAGCCTCTGAAACGACAAACGAGCATGTTATACAGACCACCGGTACCGGCAATGTTATTACAACTCCCGACCGGGCACAGGTCACGTTTGCAGTCCAGACGGAAAACCAGGACGTCAAACTGGCCCAGACGGAGAATGCCGTGAAGATGTCAAAGGTGCGTGATGTACTCCTTGCATCGGGAATACCCAGGGATGCGCTCAAGACAACCGGCTACAACATCTACCCGATCTATGAGGACTCCGTCGGACTCTTAAAACCGAAGATCAAGACGTACCAGGTCACCAACCGGCTGACCGTTACGCTCCATGACATCAACAAGACCGGAGAGGTCATCGATACTGCCGTGGCAAGCGGCATCAACCAGGCAGACTCTATCCAGTTCATGCTCTCCGATGAAAAGTCACAGCAGGTGCGGACCGAGGCCCTCAAAGAAGCGGTTGCCCGGGCAAAATCCGATGCTGACACCATCTCCGCTGCCATGGGGACTGTCATCCGGGGTGTCCAGCGTGCGGAGACCGGCAGCAGCTATTCCCCGGTCTACTTCCAGAACTATGCTCTCGATAATGCAGCGCCGCGGGCTGTAGCGGAGACGCCTATCCAGTCGGGAGACATCACTGTCTCGGCGTCGGTGACCATCACCTACCTGATCTGACCGGCTGACGTCCCGGTCAGTTTCACAACTTTTTTAAAATAGCAGCGTGATCATTTGATAAAAACCACCTGCATATTGTCCATGCATCCGGGCACACTATCTGCGCGAATACAAATTTCGAATATCCCAAAAACAGCGGATACAATAGGATTGATTTTATCATGGAGCGGAATATCGGGTTCAAGGAACGAAGGTACATTGAGGAGTTGAGGATCCTGACAAAAGCAACCGCGCTCGACTGCGTCATCGATGACCGTTTCGACCGGGTCATCTATGTCATCCGGCAGGGTGACATGGGGCTTGCGATCGGTAAAAAAGGCGAGAATATCCGGCGGCTCCAGAACGTGCTCGGCAAGAGGATCGAGATGGTCGAACACGCGGAAAAGCCCGAAGAGTTCGTTGTGAATATCTTCAAGCCGGCGGAAGTGACCGGCATCGAACGCGGGGCAGACGACGCGCCGGTGAACGTGTTCGTGCGCCAGCGCAGTGATCTCGGCATCGCAATCGGGAAAGCGGGATGTAATATCGAGAAAGCACGGATCCTCTGCCGGCGGTTCTGCGGATTCGAGATCGGGGAAGTGCTCCTCCCCCGGGAGACCGCATGAAGAAGAAGGTGGATCCGAAGATACTCGCAGAGATCTGGGAGGTCATCTGCAGCCGGGCAGAGAACCCGACGCCGGACTCCTATACGAGCCGGCTCCTGACCGACAAGAAAGGTATCGACAAGGTGCTCGAAAAGGTGGGCGAGGAGTCGACAGAGTTCATCATTGCCGTAAAAAACGGCGTCCCGGAACGGACGGTCGAGGAGACCTCCGATCTCCTCTTCCACATTCTCGTTGCGCTCCGGGCTGCGGATGTCGACTTTGACGACGTCATCGCTGAACTGGAACGGCGGCGCACCTGATTCTTCTCTCTTCATTTCCCCGCTTATTTCTGCAGAAATGTAGCAAGATCCATGATATTCGGGAGATCGGTGTTCTTCTGCCCGGCAGCCGCAAATACATTCTCGTCAACGAATATCGGGATATCCGCCCTGAGGGCAAGGGCAATCCCGTCGCTGGGCCGGCAGTCGAGGTATTCCTCGTGCTGATCCGAAACAAGGACCAGCTGGGCATAATAGACGCCGTTGTCGATGCTGTCGATCTGCAGGGACCGCATGCTGATGTTGAATTTGGCGCACAGGTCCAGGAAGAGGTCGTGCGTGAAAGGACGGGGAAGCACCTCCTTTATCCTGGCGCTGTTGATGGATACCGCCTCCCAGATGCCGATAAAAATAGGAAGGATGCGGCCATCTCCGTCATTAAGGATGACCAGCGGTACGGTTGAGGCATCGTTGAAGGCGACGAACACGCCCTGGACTTCGCACCGTACCTGTGTCATACCGTGCACAGTGATTGCCCTTCTCCCAGATAATGGTTAAGGTCGGGGCCGGAATTTTACTGGCATTTCCTTGCTTCCCGGCGCACGATGATGAGGCTGGACATGATACCCAGCGCGATGTTGAAGTAATACAGCACGACCCGCCAGAGAACCACAAAGACGCCGACGATCGAGGCCGGGATGAAGAGGGCGTACATGGACGTGGCACCGACCTCGGCAATACCGGAACTGCCCGGAGTCAGCGGCATCATCATCAGGATGGCGAGGATGAGCTGGATGACAAACGACTCGAGGACAAGGGGCGGCTGCCCGAGCCCGACGAGGATGAGGGAGGCGGTTACGATCTCGGATACCCAGTAGAGGAGGGTGAACAGAAATCCCCAGATCAGCCCTCCCTTGGCGGTATGGACAAAGCGGATGGTTGCGCTCTGAAAGTTATCGATCTCCTTGTCGGCCCGGGCAAGGAGTGCTTCGACACGTTTGCTCTCCCAGGTCCTGGTGAAAAACTGCGTGCACCAGGAAACAACTTTTTTTACCATATCGGGACGCTGCACAGCGAGATAGAATAAAAAGAGGCATCCTGCTACAAAAATGCCGGTAATATAGACCATGATCTCCGAGATCATGCTCAGGCTCTTCCACTGGCTGGTGAGGAAGATCATGGAAAAGGCTGCAAGAACTGCAAGGGCAATCCCGTCAAGAACCCTCTCCATGATGACGATGGCGGTCGCGTCGCCGAGCGGGACATTCGCTTTGTAGAGCTCATGGATGCGGACGGGCTCTCCCCCGGCCTGTGCCGGCGTGATTGCTGCCGCGAGAAGGTTGGCAAAGACAAGGTTGAGGCTGTAGAAGAACCCGATCCGGTACCCGAGGGACAGTGTCATCTTCTGGACCCGCCATGCCCAGAAACACATCGTCAGGATATGGGTCAGGAACGCGAGGATGAGAAACAGCGGGTTTATCTCCCGGAGATATGTGATGGTTTTTTCATTGATGGTGAGGAACAGGATGATGACAAGGACGAGCAGTGAAAACCCGACCGAGATGAACAACCATTTCCGCTGCGATGAATCCATGCCGGTTGACCCCCTGAAAAAACCCTGGTTGTGTCAGGTATTTCTAGAAATTATAATGCAAAGTATAAACGCTTTTACTCCTGATCCCACAGAATGCAACGGGATAATCCTGCCCGCCTGCGACCAAAAAACCTGTGCCAGTCATTGGTATTGTCAGACCGTGAAGAGATCGTGATGATCCGAGATCGTGAACAGGCCGGCCGTGACCCCTGCATCCAGCCACCCGTGCCCGTAACTGAAGCAGGCAAGGGCGTCTTCGGATTTTCCGGCCATGAGATATCTCCCTCCCTGGAGAGCGTACAGCGAGGTTATGAAGAGTACCTGATCTGCAAACCTGGAATGGATTGTTGCGGGCTCCCCGGCAGTTTTCACCGATGCCTGCGCCGTATCAAGGAGTCTCTGATAGCGGCGGGTCTTTTCATCAAGCTTACCGGTACACTGCGGGGGAATGATCTCGCAGGGAGACAGGAACGGGCAGCCGGCCGGGATGCCCGTCTCCAGCAGGCCGTACGAGATGCCGAAGTGGAGCCAGCCGGAACCGTACCATGCGCAGGCGAGGGCGTTGACGGGATCGCCCGACACAAGGAATGTCCTCCCGTCACGTTCGTATGCCCGGGCCATGACAAGGACCGCATCGGCACTCCGGTGAAGGGGGGTACCCTCCGGCGCCATCACGGATGCCGTGTCAGCCAGCGTGGCGAGGAGATCCAGGCAATTCCCGGTTTTCATAAGCCGGCAAACATCTCCAGGTACCGCCGTTCCATATCGTGCAGCTCAGCGGGAATTACGAGGATATGCAGCGGCGGGCCGAAATCCTGCGAGCGTATCTTTTCTGCAGATCCGGCCCGGACCATGACATCATCCGAGCCTGCACGTGCGATGCCGACGTAGAGCGGGATCTCTGCCTGCCGATCGTGAGCCATGTGCTCCAGAAGCCCGACGGCCTCGGGAATCGTCATGAACCGGTCCGTCCGGATGTCAAGGTACACGATGGTGTGGAGGCGGGATGCGAGGTTTGCGGTGATAACGTCGAAAGGTGTCGTGGGGAACCAGTTCTTCTGCGGGAAGGGCAGGGAGCAGGACTTGCCGAAGCGGTAATTCTGGAGGCCGGAGAGACCGCAGACCGCGCTCGCGATGGAAGCGGCGTGGATGATAGCAGTCCTGATCCCGCGTTCGGCTGCCCGGATCCGAAGATCTGCGTGGGTTGTCGAGACCATCGGGTCACCTGCACAGAGGAAGACGACCTGGTCCTCCTGTGCGAGGTCAAGGAGGTGGTCCGGGTGCTGCTCGACATCCTCCCGGAAAAGGCGGTGGACCGGCTTGTTGTAATATGCAGCAAGATCGTCTGCCGACGATCCCATCAGGCAGGACGTGTAACTCTCGAGGAAGACATGGTCAGCCTGCCTGATACAGGCAAGGCCTTTTACCGAGACATCTGTTTTGTCAAAAAGGCCGAGCCCGACAAATGTCAGCATGATGACGCTCTCTGGAATGAGGGAACAGTCAGCCGGTTCGTAAACATTCTTCCACCCGTCAGCAGGTGAACTTCGTGATGTGCCGGCACAATGAACAGCCGGCCGCCGGCTTCCGGTTCCATGCTGTATCCCACCGGACTTTTTTGAGGAATTCTCCCGCCCGGTATAGCATCGATGAGCGTGATTCCCGACGATATCATGGGATGATGGTCACCCGGCCTTTGGCAACCGAAAATTTCAGCCACTCGCTCGTGACACCGCGGATGCCCAGAATCCGGAGGTAACTTATGTTATTCTCGATCTTGACTTCGATGACGCAGTTCATCAGCTGCTTGATCATCGAGAGCGTCTTGTCGTCAAATGATTCACTGTTCAGCAGGTAGATTCCCACACCCTCGATCTTCTTGAGTTTGGCCGTGAGCACGTGGAGGAACTGGTACAGGACCTCGAGACGACGGTACATCAGGAGCGTTGAGATGGAGTTGACGCAGAACCGGATCGGCGGGGGGAAAAGGCCTGCCTCCCCCTCCGAGAACTCGCCTTCGAATATGGTCTCGATCATGTTGGAGAACTTGATGCCGATGCCGGTCAGGTCTGTGGGGCTTGAGACAAATACGAGGCGCTGGGTATCCGCAATGGAGGGAGTGGAACTCTTGGTGATGGCGTCGATGACTCCGATAAACCGCTTGTCCGCACCGGTGAGCCGGAACGCATCGACAACCTCGGCAGCCCGTTCGTTGGTGGAGAGGATGATGGCATATTCCCCATCAAGGGGCCTGATCAGGGCATAGGCAAGGACATCTGCAAAACTCATCGGGGGCGCAAGAATAAGGATATTGGTCCCGGCCTCAAATCCTCCGGTGACGTCATCAATCTGGGAGATTCCTGTTTTATAAGAGTACATTGATCGTTTGATCATTTCATGAGAATGTTTATAATTGCTCCTATTGCCACGGCCGGATATACGGCAGAGAATGGTGGGCAGAATGGTGGGCCAGAATCCCGGCGCGTCCGGCCGGCCCGGCCATGCAGCGCCCCTGCCAGCCCGTAAACCCGGCAGGGGGATCATTCCGGTACCAGGAACCGGCAGAAGCGTATGTGAAAAAAGTGACCGGATTGTCAGGTGCATGGGGGGGGTCGGATTTATTTTTTTTCGATTGTGTAAAAACAGGAGCCGGAACCTGCCGGAAAATTCCGACGAACGTTCAGTTCCCTGCCGGGTGCAGGGCCAGTACCTTCCATGGAATAATGAGAAAAATAAATTCGACCCCCCTCAGGAAAATCCCATGGAGTGCCAAAGAACATAGAACCCGGGCCTGTTTTTCTGACGTAAGGTTGATACACTGCTGCCTGTTGAAAGAGCGGAGTATCCGGAGGGGGTCGGATTTATTTTCCACCGGGTCAGCATCATCATCTGCCGCACGTGCGGATCGGATCCGCGATCCGTGAGGTCCCGAACATCCTGTTCTGCCGGTTTCTTCGTACCGGCGCGGACTGGAAAAATTTAGGGCTTCCGAAATATTCTTAATTTAGGTAGACCTAAAAATAATGGAATGGCATCGGAGCAGCTGGAAGAGTACCTCGAGAGCATCCTGGATATCGAGGAGAAGGAAGGGGTGGCAAAAACCTCGGCGATTGCAAAGTGCATGAAAGTTGCGCCTGCAAGCGTGACCGGGGCACTCCAGGCACTCGCCGACAAGGGTTTTATCGAGTATCAGCCGTACAAGGGTGCAACGCTGACCGGCCAGGGACGCGAGATGGCACGGAAGGTCAAGCGCCGCCACCGCCTTCTCGAGGTTTTTCTCACCGACGTGCTCCATATCAGCACAAAGAACGTCCACGACGAGGCCTGCAAAATGGAGCATACCCTGTCCGACGAAACGGAATGCGCCCTCTGCAAGATGCTCAACGCACCGTCCCGGTGTCCGCACGGGAGCCTGATCGGGGCATGCAACCGGGACGTTGAGAGCTGTTCTGCCTGCCTTGAGGAGAACGCACCCCCCTCCACCACCCCCCGGGACGAACCCCTGGTCCCGGTTACGTCCATCCAGCCCGGCCAGAAGGCAACCATCGCGTTTATCCGGGGCGACAGCAGCGTTGTCCAGCGCCTCGCGGATCTCGGTCTTACCCTCCGGGCTGAGATCCAGCTGATCAGGAAAGCCCCGCTTTCAGGCCCGATCGAGATCGGCGTGCGGAAGACACGGCTTGCTATCGACCGCGCTATCGCAGACCACATTTTTGTCTCGGTATGCCGGGAGAAGGCTTCATGATCGGTGCGGGAGACGGCATGAACAACCGCCCGGGAACCCGCGCCCCGGGCGACCGGCGCGAATATGTTGTCGCCCTTGCCGGCAATGCCAATGTCGGCAAGAGCGCAACCTTCAACCAGCTGACGGGCGTTGACCAGGAGATCGGCAACTGGCCGGGAAAAACGGTCGAGCGGGCGGAAGGCATCCTTGAATACCAGGGACAGCGGATCCGGGTGATCGACCTCCCTGGCATCTACTCCATCACAGCTCTCTCGACCGAGGAGCAGGTCTCCCTCGAGTTCATCGCCCACGATCATCCCGATGTTGTCGTGAATATCGTGGATGCATCGGCACTTGAGCGGAACCTCTTTTTTACGCTCCAGCTCGCGGAGCTGGGAAGCCCGATGATCCTGGCGCTCAACCAGATGGATCTTGCCCGGAAAAAAGGGATCACCATCGATACCGGCAGATTATCGAATCTGCTGGGCGTTCCGGTCATCCCGACAATTGCGGTCCAGGGCAAGGGAATTGCCGGACTCTCGGATGCGATCATCAGGGCGGTTCAGGACCGCCCGGAGCCTCACACGATCCTGTACGGAAAGGAGGTGGAAGACTGTATCGCGAGGATTCTGCAGCAGATTCCGGACGGGGCAGGCGGGTACCCCCCGCGATGGACTGCCATCAAGCTGCTGGAAGGCGACCCGGATACTCTCTGGGTTGTGAGAAAACAGGCGCCCGGCGCTGTGGATCTGGCGCGGGAGTGTGCCCGGGAACTGGAGACGATCCACGGGGAACCGGCAGGCACAGTACTGAGCGGCGAGCGCTACCATGCTGCAGAGAGGATTGTCCGTGACGTGATGGAGATCCATACGCCCCGCGATCATGAGGCCGGCCTCACGGAACGGATCGACCGGCTGGCACTCCACCCGGTGCTCGGGTATCTCCTGCTCATCATGACCATCGGCGGCCTCCTGGTCTGGACCTTCGTTATCGGCGCATGGATCTCCGGAATCCTTCTCTTCTGGCTCTCTCTCATCGCCCCTGTAGAACCCCTCATCACCGGGTCGTTGGCGGATATCGTCCTGAACGGTGCCTGGACCGGTCTTGTCGCCGCCCTGACGCTCATCATCCCGTACGTCATTCCCTTCTATCTCTTCCTTGCGCTGATCGAGGACTCCGGGTTCCTGACCCGGTTCTCGCTGATGCTGGACCGGGGCATGCATAAGATGGGGCTCCACGGCAAGGCGATCATCCCGCTCGTGCTGGGGTTCGGCTGCACCGTGCCGGCATGCCTCTCGTGCCGGATCATCGAGTCCCCCAAGCAGAAGTTCCTCGCAGCATTTCTTGTCACCCTCGTTCCCTGCTCGGCGCGGACTATCGTCATCCTCGGAATCGTTGCTGCCTTCGTGAATATCTGGTGGGCGCTGGCGCTCTACCTCTTCGATTTCATCGTTCTCGTGGTTCTCGGCAGGATCGCGTTCCGTGCACTTCCCGGCGAGTCCGTGGGGATGATCATGGAGATGCCCGATTACCATTTCCCCCGCATTCCCGGCGTGATCGGGCAGACATGGAAGAGGACAAAATCCCTGCTTGGCATCGTGATGCCGTCCTATATCCTCGGGAGCATCGTGATCACGGCCGCATATGCCCTGGGATACCTCGGCCCGGTCAATGCCCTTCTCTCGCCAATAACCGTGGCCCTCCTCGGCCTGCCGCTGATGACGGGCGTCGTATTCATTTTCGGCATTGTCCGCAAGGAGATGACCATCCTGGCGCTTGCTGCTATCTTCGGGACCACGGTCTTCTCAACCATCATGACCCCTGCCCAGCTGATCGTCTTTGCCCTCGTGACTATGTTCTATGTTCCCTGCATCTCCACGATCCTGGCGCTTGCCCGCGAGTTCGGCTGGCGCCGGGCTCTTGGGATCACCCTCCTTGAGACCGCCCTTGCCATCGCCTTCGGGGCAGCGGCGATCCGGCTCCTTGGTCTGTTCCTGTGATGATTCCGGAACCGCACGGCAGCGATCACGTTCCCGGCATACGGCTCTGTAGAAATCCTTAAACAAACACTCAGAGGAATTTACGAAGGTGACCCCCTCTCTCCCCCGGAGGGGGAGGCAGCCCACGGGGGCAGGCCCCCTTGACCCCCATATTCGTTTTTTTAAGATGTCCGGAAAAGGTAGTGTTCCACGGGACGGGGGTCGGCAGACCCCGGGCGCCCGAGGCTGTATTATACGTTTAAGCGATATCTCAGGAGGTTTTCTCCACAGCGCGGCATCCTTAACGCTCTTTAACTTCAAACACCATACTTTTGGAAGAGATGTTGTACTGGCTGTATGCCCGCCTGCTCAAACGGCAGATTACCGTTCTGCCGGGACAGGTCTGTTTCATGATCGGTGCAAAGGACATGGCGGATGCGCCGGATCACCTGTACCGCGTGACATCATGGTGCAATGAGATCTCGTCATCCGTGGCAAAGCGCACCCCTCCGGGATCCGCGGGGATCCGCGGCCTCACGTTCCATATCGCAACGCCGGAACCCTGCGATCCTGAACGTTTTTTGCCGGCAATCCGGAGAATTGGGACCATAGCCCGGCTCAGCCTCCATTACGGAGATCGCAAGGAGGTGACGGGGACCGGCATGGACGTCGTGGTTGCCATCGGCAAGAGCGGGAGGGAGGAGATCACCGAATGCATCCGGCGCATGGCACGCGATCACGTCCCGCCGGAGAACGTGGACGAACAGCTTCTTGATTCCTATCTCACGTTCCGCTATACGCCGGATATCGTGATCAAGAGCGGCGGCGATCACCTGACCGATTTCCTCATCTGGCAGTCGGTCTATTCCGAGCTCTTCTTCTCCGACGTGAACTGGAAGTTCTTCCGCTCCGTCGACTTCCTCCGGATCCTCCGGGACTACCAGTCCCGCATCCGCCGGTTCGGGAAATGAGACGGTTACTTCAGCCGGATCCCGGTCCAGCACGGGACGCCGTCGATATTCTCTTCTGAAAGCGCGAACTGGTTCTTGAGGGCGATGGTGACGGTTCTCCGGTCCGGGACCGTCGTGACCTGGTGCTCGCGGCAGAACCGGGTGAATACCCCGTACAGTTCGTCCTTGCTGACGGTCGCTTTCGGATCGTCCGTGCGGGCGATCTTCTGGGAGAAGAAGACCTTCATCCGGTCCCCTTTCGGCTGTTTCTTTGCGGTGCCTGCACGCCCTTTGCGGGAAGCAGGCTTTTTCTCAGCGGGGGAGGGTGCCGCGATCGTCTCGTCGGCCGGAGAGGGAACAGGCCTGGCGGCGGGAACGGTAACCGGCTCCTGCGATTCCTCCGGGGCCCGTTTCACCGGGGTCTTTGCCAGAGCGACCCTGGCAGGGGCAGCCGGATCATCGGCATTGATGACCGGGTGCAGTTTTTTTGCCGGGCCTTTCCCGGTTCCGTCTGGTGCCCGGGGCAGGGATCCGTTGCGGGCGATGATAACCGGCCGGGGCAGGTTATTTGCACCGGCCTCCTTCGCGGGGTATTCAGCCCCCGTGAGGACGGCGAGAGCCCGGTTGCACGCATCGCTGATATCGATCCCCTTTTCAGCCGCCAGCCGGCAGATATCTGCCCGCAGGACAACCACCGTCTCGTGCCAGGCTTCCCGTCCCCCCTTCTTTCCCGTCATATCCGATCAATTCCAGATCTGTCGCTGGGATGCAATATAGTACGCGATCCGATTCTTACCCCCCGTGATTTCCCGCGTTCTTTGCCGCCACCCGCTGGTCGTGGATCCGCATGGCACGCAGGAAATCGATCTTCCGGAACATCGGCCAGTACGGGGCGCAGAAACAGACCGCGGATTCGTGGCCGCCCGCAAGCCAGGGCAGGAAATTGGAGGTCCGGTAATCGTTGCCGGTCCGGATGATCAGGTCAACGGGAGGTATGCCTTTGCCGCCGTGAAGGTGTTGCTCGACCGTGTGAACACCGATGGCATCCGGCGCAAGCCTGCCGGCGGCAACCTCGGTCAGGATCTCCCGGGCGGCGAGCACGATCTCGTTCCGCCCTCCATAGGCAAGCGCGATGTTCAGGAAGAAACCGTCATGGTCGCGGGTCAGGTTTTCGGCATCATCGACCGCTTTGCGGAGATCGTCCGGGAGGAGCGAACGGTCGCCGACCATCTGGATCCGGATCCGGTACTTCTTCAGTCGCTCGTCCTGCACGACCTGGTTCAGTTTCTCCTTGAACAGGTCGAAGAGGTGCCGGACCTCGTTTTTATCACGCGAGAAATTCTCGGTTGAGAAGGTGTAGAGCGTGATATGCCGGATGCCGAGCTCGTGCGCCCAGTCCAGGATCTCCTCGGTCTTGTCCGCTCCCGCACGGTGGCCGCTCGCGGTATCGATACCCACCATCTTCGCGTAGCGCCGGTTGCCGTCCTGGATGATGGCGACGTGGTTGGGGACGTGCCTGCACTGGAAACGGAGGAACCGTTCGTAGAGCGGTTCGATCAGGCTCCTGAAGTTCACAGGGGGGTCACCTCGACGATCATGCCATTGTTGGGATACCGCTCGATCACCAGTTTTTTCCCGTCGAGCTCGTCTGCATATTTCTCCAGCAGCCACCATGCCGTCTCGACCCGGTCGGGGAAGACTTCGTAGCTGTCCGGCTCGAACCGCTCCCGGAAGAACGGCGCGATGGGGCCTGTGCTGCCCGATCCGGGTTTGTAAATCCCGTACACGATGGTCCCGTCATCCGTGATCTCATCAAACGGCCGGGCCGTGTTCCCGGCGATCCGCTTCAGCCGCTCCCGGAGCTGGACGGAGTCCTTGAAGGCCGAGGAGCACCAGTGGACCTTGTCGTGACGGCAGATCTCCTCTGCCCATCCCCTCGCCCCTTCGATGGCATTATGCAGCGGATCGGCAAGATCGTAGCAACGTTCCCGCATGTGGAAGGCATTGCTCTCCCCCCATTCGAGCTCGTTGATGTTCAGGAAGTCAAGGAACGGGAGTGCCGGTATGAGGTGTTCGAGCCCCGGCAGGGCCGGGACCTCGATCCCGGTATCGAACCCCATCTCCTTCGCATGCCGGGCCGAGACCATGAACGGGGAGTCCAGGATATCCTTCCAGTCCTCCGGTGGCGGATGGAGCCGGATCTCGTCCACGAGCCCCTGCATCTGCGCCAGTTCTTCCACGGACGGGGCTTTTGCCGTGTACAGGTGGATCTGGTGCCCGGGGCCGAAATGCTCCTTGAGCATCCGGCAGTATTCCGTGACCTTGTCAAGGCAGAGGAGCGGTTCGCCGCCGGTGATCCCGGTCCCGAGGGCGCTCATGGACTCCGCCTCCTCGATGATCTGTGCAGGTATGTCAACCGGACGCTCGTTTGCAAAGACCGTGTCCGTCCCCTTGCGTTCAGAGGAGAGCGGGCAGTACCAGCACGTCCGGTGGCAGCGTCCCGTAACAAAGAGCACCATCTTTGCGCCCTGGTGGCAGAGAACACAGCCTTGGGAAAGGGACATGGGTTTCCTGAATACGATCCGGAGATATTGGGATTGTACCCTATTTTTTCGCGAGCTGAGCAGAAAACCCTTCTGAAAGGAACCACCTCCAAAGGAACCGGGATTCGTGCCCGTTCCTGCGATCACCCTGCAGCCTCCGGACCGGAACCGGTCTGGCGTCTTTTATAGACCCCGGAGATATTTTTCCGGCGAACAACATTTATATGCGCCATAACTAAACGCATCACTAGATTATGATGCCCTCCTGCCGGGATCGCCGGCCAGCTGATCGTGCCCTCTCCGAAGTCATCGGTTTTGTCCTCATTCTCGGGGTTCTTGTCCTCGTCTTCTCGCTGTACCTGACGTACGGGATCCCGGCACAGGGCCGCGAAAACGAGATCCTCCACATGAACGAGGTGAAGGACCAGTTCGTGGCCTACAAGATCAGCCTCGACTCCCTCTTCAATAACAACAAGGTCGGGACAACGCTCGGCAGCTCTTTCTACCTCGGTACCGGTGGCGGGTATACCCAGGGCATGGTGAGTTTCATACCGATCATGAACCCGGTCAGCTCCGGCGGAATCATCGCCATCAACCAGCGGACTCCCGTCCACGAGACCCTGAATATCTCGTCGCACTCGCTTGTGCTGAATGATACGTACCGGATGTCGGTTCATTTCGGGGAAGGTGTCCCGCTGGTCCCCAATTATCCTCCTGACCACCTGTATGTCAATATCTCCGGGGTCCAACCGGTTGATTTGGGCCCCTCGGGGACATTCGGCGCGAACATTACCGGACGGGACTGGGTGGCCTATATCAACATCACCCCGAGACTGACCTATTACCAGAATTATACTCTGAATCCCCCGCCCATGGCCGGAGGCCAGTATACCCTGAGCCTTGTGGATGCGTATAACTATAACCGGTCGGACATCGCAATCTCGGTGAAAAAGGGAGGCGTCCCAATCCTTCAGGATTTTACAGTATACACCAATATCTCGTCGAATACAGTCTATCCGGTAGATTTGATGGACGAGGCCTATGGTCTCAAAACCCTGATCCGCCCCCATGAAATGGTCAACCTGAGTGTGGGAAAGCCCCTGAATGCGGTTTCAGCATCCGGCAACGCGACCTACGACTTTGTCGACATGAACCCGTACACGATCACCCCCATCGCCCTCGGATCCATCGAGTACAGGGCCCAGAACAACTACTGGATCCCCCAGGATTACTATTACCAGATGGGGGGCGTCTTCCTTTCGCAGGCCGAGGGGAATGTCTCGTACAAGCTGCCACCGGAGATCTCGTTTACCAACGATTCGGCCCGCAACCTGATATCCGTCAATATCAACGCTCTCTCGTTCAACCCGGACAACCGCGGTCTCATCGGCGGCAACAGCCCCGTCCAGGTCAGGACGAAACTGGAATCGGTCTATCCGATCCCCTACGTGAAGGGAGACGAGATCACCGGCAATACAAAGCGCGTCTGGATCGGTGTCAACACGAGCGATCCCAAGGCCAACGCCATGTGGGAGAGCTTCTTTGACAGCACCGCGAAGGGCAGCGGGATCCCCGCGGGCGAATATAATGTCAGCAGGGTCAGGAACGAGAGCTATATCGAGATCTTCGGGCCTTCAGCCGATCCAGATGTGAACGATATCCGGCTCACGGTGACCAATGCAACCTATTCAACCTGGGTCCACGGAGTAGGCGGAGTCTATGAATGACCGGAGCAAAAGAGACGCCGGCCTGTCCGATGCCCTCGGCGCCGTTATCCTGATATCGGTGGTTGCGCTGGGGATCACGGTCGCCAGCGTTGCGATCCTTTCGAGCCCTGTCCCGCAAAAGGTGCCGGCGATCAGCGTTGATGTCTTCAACACGAGCGACACGGTCTTCCTCCGGCACAGCGGCGGGGATACCCTGGCCCGGGGGGAGTACCGGATCCTTGCTGACGATATTGACCGGACTTCTGAGTTTCTGATGCAGGGTATTCAGCCCTCCCGGTGGTCCCTTGGCGATACACTGGAATACCATGTCGCTTCCCCAAATGATATCCCCGGTTCGATACAGATCATTGCATTCAACGGCAGGAGCGAACAGGTCATCCTGCAGGTACATCTGCTGCCGCCCACCCTCGCACCCACCCATACGGTTACACCCACGGGGACAGCAACAACCTCTCCCACGGCAACAACATCCACGACGACAACTCTTCCGGCACCCTCTGCCGGGTTCTCCGGCATCCCGCTCTCTGGCACCCGGCCCCTGACGGTCCAGTTCACGGATATGTCAACCGGTTCGCCGACATCCTGGTCGTGGGACTTTGGCGACGGCGGGAGTTCCTCCCTGCAGAATCCGTCACATGTATATCTCACGACCGGGACGTATACAGTGACCCTTACCGCAACGAATGCCGGCGGAAGCGATACCGAGACCAAGACCGGGTATATCACAGTGACGGATGCAGCACCGGTTGCCGAATTCAACGGAACCCCGAGGTCAGGCACCCGGCCCCTGACGGTCCAGTTCACGGATATGTCAACCGGTTCGCCGACATCCTGGTCGTGGAACTTTGGCGATGGCGGAACCTCGACCGTGCGGAACGCATCTCACACCTATACTGCAGCCGGGAACTACACGGTCAGCCTCACCGCAACGAATGCCTGGGGAAGCGATACCGAGATGAAGGTCGGGTATATCAACGTCACCAGCCCCGTGACAACAACAACGACAACTCCTGTCCCGGTGCATCAGGTGACGCTCAACACGGACCGGCAGGGCGATCTTGTCGAGGGAACCTACATGCAGTTCCGGGTGACGGGATTGTACTCATCAATCCGGCACGGGTCTACAACCTACAACCTCAATCCGGGCGATACGGTCCGCCTCACGGTTGGTAATGATGGCAAAGGACTCCTGTATGCAACATCAACGCAGATCAGTACCTTTGACTTCAACGGGGTCCGGCTTTCAATAAACGGAGTGGACTACGGTACTGCCAACCTGAACAGTATCTGGATCAGCGGCTTTGACAGCTATGTTTCGACCCTGACAGTGGATGTCCCGTCACACAGCGCATGGACACAATTGGTTGTCGACGGGACAACCATCATCAGTGGCACGAATTCATCTCACATCGTGGTCGTGGGCCTGACGCCCCTGTCTTCAGGAGGAACGATGAACCTCGACACAACCTCGGGACGCGTTTATTATGTGGGCGGGGCAGCCTCGTATTCAATAACCTGATCCGTATATAAATTCCCGGCAATCCCAATGTATTAGAACAAGTGTGCAGATACGCTATCCATCTCAGGAGTATTCACGGGGAACTTATCTATGACTTGCAGGAGACGGGATTCGGGCGATGTGGCAGCATCGGAAGTACTGGGTGGGGTCATGCTCATCTCCGTTGTTGTCATGGCCGTAGCCATTATCGGTGTTGTCCTGACCTCGCAGGGAACCCCGCAGAAACTTCCGGCAGTGAGTGCCGTTATCTCCAGCACCGGCGATCGGATCACCATTTACCACGACGGCGGGGATTCGCTGAAGAGCGACGAGATCTCGATCCTTGTCAACGGCGTTGCAATCCCGTTCAGCAGGGGCGGGAGCCCTGCTCCGTGGACGTGGACGGTCGGCGATACCCTTGTCAACGCCACCCCGATCGCCGGGACACCCCAGACGGTCCGGGTCATCTACGTGCCCGGTGCATACACGCTGGCATCTGCCAATTTCGGCGAGATTGGGCCCGGCCCGTCCCATACCATCATCACTCCCCCGACAACATCCCCCGCACCCGTCGTCACCGGCATCACGCCTTCCGCGGGCGTTACCGGAAGCACGGTATCCGGCGCAAGCGTCACCGGTGCAAATTTCCAGAGCGGGGCAACCGTGCGGCTGACCCGTTCAGGATATCCCGATATCCCGGGAACCGCAGTTGGCTTCGTATCATCAACCCAGCTCACCGCAACGTTCAGCCTTGCAGGGGCAGCAGCCGGACAGTATACGGTTGTCGTCAGAAACCCGGACGGGCAGACCGGAACACCTCTCGCGAACGGCTTTACCGTCAGCAACGCGGCCCCCACGGTCACCGCGATCTCCCCGGCTGTCGCGTACAGCGGGGTGCCGGTTCAGATTGACAGTATCACAGGAACGAATTTCCTTTCCGGGGCGACCGTCAGGCTCAGCCGTGGCACGTCCACGATCACTGCAACGAACGTGACCGTGGTATCCCCGACGCGGATCTCCTGCACGGCTGACCTGCTCGGTGCAGCAACCGGCCAGTGGAACGTGACCGTCAGCAACCCTGATCTCCAGTCAGGTACCGGCACCAACCTCTTCAGCGGTATTGAAGCAGGAGCTTTCCCGATGACACGTACGCTGGGTGTGAACCTGAAACTCTCGTTCTAAACTTAAAACAGGCAACAAATGAAAAAACTAAGAATATTGATCATCTGCGGGCTTGTTCTCGGATCACTCTGGTCATGTACCGGTAATTTTGAGGAGATCAACACCAACCCGAACAGGACCCTGGTAGGCATGATACAGCCTTCCGGCATGTTCGAACCCATACTATACAACTCGGCCAACCAGTGGCTGAACCGCACCTGGTACTACAACAATGAGCTGATCCAGTTCACGGCACATACCGGTGGCGTTACCAGAAGGGAGCATCTTTACTTCCTGGAAGACTCAAGGGACTGGTACGGATTCTGGAACCATTACGCCACCTACGGCAAGAACATCATTCATATGTATGACCTGGCACAGAAGGAGGACGACCCTTCGCTTGAGGCCATTGCGCTGACCTTCAAGGTTCTGTTCATGTCAAACATGACTGATATGTTCGGT
>NZ_MVQB01000017.1 GCF_002067035.1 Methanoregula sp. PtaB.Bin085
AGAACCCGGTACGTCATTCCACAACCGGTTTTTTTGTGACAGGATGCATCTTGGGAGCTAGAGATCGTGATTCCTAGAATCCCCCCTTTTCCCGTCTTGTCTGCCACAGATATTCATTCAATTCCAAAGAAACTCCTATGGTGTCCGCATTTCAAAAAATACCCAAGAAATTATTGTAAAATTGTGTAAAAACAAAGATAACCAAAACAAAATTTTATATAATATTAAAATCAAGTGTGGTACATACAGTGTGATTCAGTGCTTAATAAATCTCCCGAAAGTGAATACCATGCATACTGAAGCAAACGAATCCGCTGTCTCCGAAGTAATCGGTGTTATTCTGATAGTTGCACTTACCGTGATCATGGCCGCAATCATTGCGGCATACGCCTTCGGGTGGATCCAGACGGTCCCGCTTTCCCGCACCGTTGTCATCACGGCCGACCAGCCCGGTGCAAATATTATGTATCTCACCTACCGGGGCGGACCCGACCATGCAAGTCTTGAATCCCTCACGATCCTGTGGCCCGATGGAACCACGCGGCAGACGATCACGAGTCCGAAGATTGGGGATGTCTACAATGCCATTAATGGCGCCGGTGCAAAGAATATTACTGCGGGCAGGGACCGCATCGTTGTCACGGGCCATTTCAAAGGCAATGTCGATCAGGTTGTCTTGGATACGTGGGTATAAGACCCGTGAACAGCGGGAAAAACCTTTTTCTCCAAACCATTTTTCCATGCGTGGAGCAGGAGTTGAACCTGCGAACGCCTGCGCGACGGGACCCTAAATCCCGCTCCTTTGACCGGACTCGGATATCCACGCGATACAGCTGATCCGCGGAGGGGTCGGTGCCCGGGTACGCCGGGTTGTCCCGTCCCACCTGCCGCTTCAGAATATTTTTGTCCGGCCGTAATAAGAGGGTATCGCGGGAAATGATCTACATATCGACCCGGGAAACCACGCCGTGGATCTTGTCGGACGGAAGCTTGTAGAACTGCACAACGGAAGGGGAGAGACGTTTGAACGCTGCGAAGATGCGCCAGATGACGTGGGTCGTGACAATGTCCTCCATGCCATAGAAGATGGTCTTCTCTTCGATTTCTGCTTCTCTCAGAATGGTGCCGATATCAACAATCTCCATATACCCCAGATAGATCTCGAAGATAGAGAGGCCTTTGGTTATCTCGCGGGTCACGCCCCATGTTACGCCAAACGGCTGTTCGGTCCGGATGATCGAGATGATGATATTATCGTCATAAACGATGTTGTTCGTGAACATGATGCGGGGGATATACTGGGGGAGCCTGCGGAAATCGCGGGCAAAGAAGAGTGCCGTGCCGGAGATGCGGTTGACCGACTGGTAAACCTCGTTGAACTTTGGCAGGAACTCGTCAAGGGGGATTGGCTGGAGCGCCTTTGCGAGCTTGTCCTGCCCCCTGACAAAGATCATGATGATGCAGAAGGGAATGAATGCGATAAGCAGCGAGATATAACCCCCGTAGGGTATCTTGTGGAAGGTTGCGAGCAGGAACATCAGGTTCACGCAGAGGATACCGGCTGCCATGGTCATTTTGATGATCTCGCCCCGGAACATCAGGATGAGCGTAATCATGGTACCGGTGATGGCCATGTCGCCTGCCACGGCCAGGCCGTAGGCAAGGGTGAGGTTGTTTGAGCTCCGGAAGATGACGATAACAAGCAGGACGGCACACAGCAGGAGCCAGTTCACGACATCGATATAGATCTGGGACCGGAGCTGGGGCGAGGTATACTCGATGCGGAGGAGCGGGAGGATACGGGTCGTTATGGCCTGGTATACGATGGAGAAGATTCCGGATATCATTGCCTGCGAGGCGATGACGGTTGCAGCAATGCTCAGCAGGAGGAACGGGATATAGAGCAGGTGCGCTTCGGACAGGACCATCTCGAAAAGGAGGTTTTTTGCACCGGGATGGGTCATGGCAAATGCCCCCTGCCCGAAATAGTTCAGGGCAAGAGCAATGAAAACGAGTCCCCATGCGTGGATGATCGGCTCCCTTCCCAGGTGCCCCATATCGGCATACAGGGCCTCGCTTCCCGTTGCACAGAGGATTACCGAGGAAAGGATGAGGAAACCCTCGAGACCATGTCCGAGGATATAATTGATGCCGAACAGCGGATTCACTGCAGCGAGGACGGACGGAGCCCCTGCAAGCGCAATCAGGCCGAATCCGCCAAGGGCGATGAACCACAGGACCATGACCGGGCCGAACGTCCAGGCAACCCGTTCCGTTCCCCGCGTCTGGAACGAAAAGAGGCAGATGGCGATAAGTCCGGCAAACATCATCAGGAATGTCTGGGGTGTCTGTTCGAATCCGGGGATCAAAAGGATTCCTTCCACCGCCGAGAGGATACTGATGGCTGGAGTGATGACACCATCGCCGATGAAAAGGGAGATCCCCACGATTGCGAGGAAGGAGATCAGGGCAACCTGGTTGCCGGATTTGAGGAGGGGCAGCAGTGTCTCCTTGAGAACGATGGTGCCGCCCTCACCTTTCTTCCCGATGTGCATGGCAAGGTAGGTGTATTCAACCGTGACAAGGATGGTGAGCGTCCAGAAGATCAACGAGAGAATCCCCATGACGTTCTCAGGGGTTGGCTGGATTAAAAGAAAGATGGCCGTGAGGGCATAGATGGGGCTCGTGCCGATATCGCCGAAAACAAGTCCCATGGACTTGACAACGCCCTGCATGGAGAATCTGGTGCCCGGCATTTGTTCATAACCTGTTATCAGAAACAGGGATAATGGTTTCCTTTTGGGGATGGTGCGGCGGGGCGTATGTTCCTGAGGAACGGTCGCATGAAGAAAGACAGGCTACAGCCATTCCTTGCGCCCGCTGGTATAGATACGGAAAGCATTGATCAGGAGCACCATCATCACCGGACCAAGGACGAACCCGGCCAGCCCCATGGTGAAGATACCGCCGAGGATCCCGATAAGCATAATGAACGCGCTGATCTTCACCCGCCTGCCGACAAGAACTGGCCGGACATAAATCTCAGGTACACAGGACACAATCAGGTACCCGAGAAAGAACGCAACAAATACGCCCCGGGTATCCCCCAGCGCAAGGGCGTACGCGCCGATCAGTACGAAGGTTGAAGACGAGCCGAGGATGGGGATGAGCTCGCAGAATGCGGCAAGGAATGAATAGAACAGGATATTACCATACCCGAGGATATAAAAGACCGGCAGGGCGATGAAGAAAGTGAGAGCGGCGATGGTGACCTGGACAACGTAGATGGCATACAGGGTATCGACCGTGACATCAGACAACCGGGTGATATAATCGCGGATGACCGGGGGCATGCGGGACAGGGACTTCATTTTCAGCCAGTCGCCGTGATAGAGCAGCGCGGAGAGAGAGAAGAAGAAGACAAACATCTTGAAAAGGATCAGGGAAAGGTTTGCAATCAGGGTCTTTTCATAATCCACAAAGAGGGCATTTCCCTGTGCAAGCATGGACGAGAGGGTCTCCTTGCTGAACGGTACCCCGTAGGACAGCGGGTTTGTGGACGGGTCATCAAGCCAGGAACCGATTGCAGAGAACATAGAGGAAAGTGTGCCGGCATTCGCCGAAAAGAGCAGGAGTGTCAGGTAACATGCGCCCAGGAATACAGCAAGGACAGTACCGGTAATAAGAGCAGCGGAGTACAGCGGCCGGACGCGGGCCGAGAGGCGGCGGTGCAGGGGTATCAGGACGATGGCCAGCGAACCGCCCAGAAGGACCATGTCCATCACCGACCAGAATACCATGATCGCGACGAGCATGAGAATGCCGAAGACGGCAAACGGCAGCAGGTCCGTATTTTTCAGCGCACGCATGGACAGAGAAATGTTATCCCGTGTCGGGATAAAAGGTGCGGGTAATCCTTACGCATCCGCAACGATACCCATAACACCATAAACCTCCAAATCCGGATGGGTAGCAGATGACGCGAATCGAGCATATCGCCATGATCGCGCATGACATGGGGCTCATCTTTGAGTTCCTCGGTATTGCTTCGCTCCTCCCGTTCCTCGTGCTGTTTGTTTTCTGGGAATGGGATCTCCTTCTGCCCATGGCGACAGCACCGCTCACGTTTCTTCTCCTTGGTTTTTTCATCTCCCACCTGCCGCACCGTGATGTCGAGCCCTCGTTCTCTATAACGATAAGTGCCGTTGCCCTTGCGTGGCTCGCCATCGCGTTCATAGGCGCTCTGCCGTTCGTGTACGGTCACGGGATGTCGTTTTCCGACGCTGTCTTTGAGGCAATGTCAGGCTGGACCGGAACGGGTTTTTCGATGATAACCTCACTCGACACGACACCGAAAACCCTCCTGTTCTGGCGCTCGCTCATGCACTGGGTCGGGGGGATCGGGATCATCGCGTTCGGCATGTCCCTGCACCGGAAGACACGGCTCTCGCTCTTCCGCCTGTACCGCGCCGAGGGCAGGGAGGAGGAACTGGTATCCGCCACAACATCGTCAGGCCGCCGCATGTGGATGATCTATACCGTCCTGACCCTTGCATTCACCGGCCTCATCATGCTCATAGGGATACCGCTGTGGGATTCCATTAACCTGGTGATGACAGCCATCGCCACGGGAGGATTCACCCTTCATGCCGGCGGGCTCCAGTATTACAACAACCCGATGCTCGAACTCCTCCTCATTCCGGTTATGCTGGCAGGCGCAGTCCCGTTCAAGATCTTCTTTTTCCTCTATCACGGGAGGGTCGGCCAGATGTTCCGGGACCGCATCTTCCGCGTCCTGTTGTTCATCGCTGTCATCGGGAGCCTCATTACCTCGCTCGATCTCTATATCTTCAGCAATATCGCGCCTGCCGAGGCATTCCGGCAGGGAACATTCACCGCAGTCTCCGGCCTCTGTACCTGCGGGCTGCAGAATTCCAGTCCCCATACATGGGCAATCATCCCCCTTGCCATTGTGTCGATGATGATGTTCATCGGAGGATCGATGGGCAGCGCGGCCGGGGGCGTCAAGGTCAACCGCATCCTCATGGCATACGAAGGGGGGAAGTGGTGGTTCCGCCGCTTCTTCGTGAGCAGCCGGGTAAACGTTCCCCTCCGGTTCGGCGGCAGGACCGTATCGAAAGAGATGTCGGAACTGGCAATCTCCAAGAATCTGCTCGTCATCGTCGTTTATGTCATGACGATCTTTCTTGCCACGATCGTCACCCTGCATCTGTACATCACAGCGTTCCGGCTGGAAGAGGTCATGTTCGAGCTGATCTCCGCGCTCAGCAACGTCGGCCTGAGCGTCGGGTTTATCACGCCGGCAAGCCCGGTAACCATCAAATGGCTCTTCACCCTCCTCATGTGGCTTGGCAGGCTCGAGATTGTCCCGGTTGTTATCATTGCGATGGGAATGGTGAAGGGGATCCAGGAGGATCTTGCCGGCACGTCCCCGCCCGGGCACCTGTGATGCAGAAGATCGGCTCATGATACGGTTTGCGGCTGAAGGGGAGACCTGTCCACCTCATCCTTAATCTGTGTTGAAGGCGAATAGGAATGGAATTATAGGAAGACCATGGCAGAGATCCGGATTGTCGGGACAGCGCATGTCTCGCAGCAGAGTGTGGACGAGGTCCGTGCAGCGATTGGGGAATATACCCCGGATGTTGTCGCGGTCGAACTGGACCCGGCGCGGTTGAACGCGCTCAAACGCAAAGCGGCCGATCCCTCTGTCAGGGATGTCCTCGAGGTCAGGAACTTCAATTCCCTGCTCGTCCAGTGGCTCCTCGCCTATCTCCAGCGCAAGATCGGGCTCGACGTGGGTGTCGAACCCGGGGCGGAGATGAAAGCGGCAATCGAGGAGGCCGAGAAACGGAATATCCCCGTTGCCCTTGTTGACAGGGACATCCGGGTCACGCTCCTGCGGTTCTGGAACTCGCTCGGTTTCATCGAGAAGATCAGGATGTTCTGGGCGCTGGTCATATCGATCGCCGAGATTGACAGCGGGCAGGAGATCGATATCGAGTCGCTCAAGCAGCAGGACGTCATCGATGTTGTCATGGAGGAGTTCCGGAAGTTCTCGCCCAACGGAGCCCGCGCGCTCATCGATGAGCGCGACGCGTTCATCGCGCACCAGCTCGTGCTCCTGAAGGCCCAGCGGCCGGAGGGAAGGATTCTTGCAGTGGTCGGTGCAGGCCACCGGCAGGGCATCTCCGGCTACCTCGATAACCCCGCAACCCTTCCCCCGTTCGATACGCTTGTCGGCGAGCCGCGGTCGCTGCCGTGGGGGAAGATCTTCGGGTTCGCGGTTACGGGCCTCTTTCTCTTCCTGCTTGCTGCGATCTGGTTTTCCGGGGTGGGGCTGGGTGTCCTCTTTGAGGCATTCCTGTTCTGGGTCATCATCCACGGCGTCCTCTCCGGTCTCTTCGTTCTGTTCGCCGGAGGTCACCCGTACTCGGCGCTCACCTGTTTCTGTGTTGCATGGATGACCTCCCTCAACCCGATGCTGCATGCCGGCTGGCTCGGGGCGTATGTCGAGGCCCGCGTACGGAAACCACCCCTGACCGATTTTCGGAAGATCTACGAAACCGAATCGATCCGGGAGATGGCGCAGATCCCGCTGTTCAAGGTGGTCCTTGTTGCCGCGCTCGGGAACCTTGGCAGCCTGCTTGGCACGATCCTGTATTTCATCTTCGTATTCCCGGTGCTCGGCATCGACCCGGGTGTTGTCATAACGAACGGGATCAACAACATGAGTGCATGGGCGGCGGGGCTGTTCTGACTGTTACTGGAGTTCACGGATCTCGCCGTCAATCCAGTCCTGGATGATGAGTTTCATCTCGTTTCTGCTCATCCCGGGCTGGTACCGGATACGAATCTCGACCTCCAGCAGATCGAGTGTTGGCTGGACGCAGGAAAAATAGGCCTCGTTGCAGGTGAATCCCCCGCTCTTTTCAAGACTGAGCATCACAAGTTCGTTAAGGTGCTCCATCTCGCCGGTCAGGTCGATGAGGTTCTCGAGAGTCAGGTTAACCGGCAGTTCTGTCCGGAACCCGTCATCAGGATCCGGTGGCGGCCGGGTATTCTGATCATTATCAGCGGGGTCGGGCATATCGTCACAACGGTGCAGCCAATCTGGCAGTCTCTGCCAGTATGGAACTGGTGGATGTACAGGCTCATTCCTTATCCGATTTATATGCTCCGGATACAATTTTACAGGGATCCTGGATCCTGTTGCGATGAGACCGCGGGTACCTGCCGTTCAAATACCCGGCTCTCTCAATTCTCATGACTGCGGGATTCGATTTCCCGGGGCCTGATGGCGTATGCAAATCAATCCTGTGTCGCAGGCGAAATATTCGTCAGGTCTCGCCCGGCAAAGAGTCCTGTGGATTCTTTTTATCATTCGGTCTGATGATTCTCAGGATTCTTGCCACCTCATTCCTGCCGGACCTGATGCCCCGGAGTGAGCCGGCGAAGAACAAACGGTCAGGATTGGCCGGAGAATTGAGGAAAACGTCGATTTAAGACAGGAGAAGAGAGCAAATCTTCAACCAGTTCACGGAGAGAATTTGTATCACGCTCATGCGGGTGCCTTCAATGACTGTTTTTACAGGACCTGCTCCAGCTCTGACTTGCCTTACCGGGGCCTTACGCGGGGTTTTACCATAATCCATTTAGTCCCCCAACATTTTTTTACGGTAAATCGATCTCCGGAAAAAAATTTTCAACCGACCCCTCAGCTCCCGCCCGCAATTTTTCAATCGGGATCCGATTGACTGGCCGGATCACTCACGCCGGAGATGGAAAAAAGTTGTTAAGTACGCTCTTAGTCAGTCAAGTACATACCCGGTAATCGGGACCATTACAGACACCATCTTTTCGCGATTGATACGGCCATGAATCCGGTAAGGATCAGAACGAAGTGACTTCCACTGTACGTGTGTGAACACAATCAGTTCATGCCCGGTTCTTCAGAGCCAATGTATACATTCATCATACTGCAGGTCTCCATCTGCCGGAACAAGGTTTATCACATGTCCGGACTCTCATAAAGGTAGGAAATAAATCCGCGTGATGGCATGTCCGGCTCAGCACTCCTTGTGATCGAAGGGCTCTGGTGGACACCGGAGCAGAACCCGAAACGCCCGTCGGTACTCTCGTTTCTCGAAGGACTCGAGAGTTACAGCGGGGACTTCAATATCTATTATGCGAACTTTTACGAGAAGACCGGATTCCGGAGGGCGCTCGAGGACGACCTGACCAACACCCGCGAGGACCGTCTCTTCCTCTATATCGCAGCCCACGGGACCGGGAAGCGTATCGGAGGGCTGAAATCCCGGACCGGTATGAAGATCCCTGCCATGTTCAAGGCGGTCAAGGATGCGGGGAACTACTCGAACATCGAGGGCGTCCTGATCGGTTCCTGCAGCGTTGGCAACAATATCAACGACTTCATATCCACGACAAAGAACTCTTCCATTGCGTGGATCTTCGGCTATACGTGCGAGATCGGGTGGATGGCAAGCACGCTCATCGATATCTCCATCTTTGAGCACCTGATGAACCTGAAAAAGACCCAGCTCCGTGACCGGAAGAAGATCATCGGTGCGTTCGCAAAAGCTCTCCGCCGTTTCAACGGGGATTACCCGCTCTGCAGGGGGAAGGACAACAGCGTGCTCCTGAAAGATGCCATCACGCTCGTTGTCCAGCCGCGGGGGCCCAGGGAGAAGGCACAGGATGAGACTGCTGCACTTCTCGCAAAGCTTGGCTGGAAAAGCAGACGATCAAAATAAGGCTTCGGAGATTTCCTCCAGAAGTATGGTGTCAGATTTGGATTGAGTTGTGGGCACCCGGAGTCTGTCGCGGGATGCCTCCCCCGGTAAGTGAGTGGGTCATCCTCGCAATTCCACTGAATGTGTCATAGGAATGGATTTCTCCAGAGCCTCAAAACAGTGTTGTTATTTCCCGTCCCGCTGCGGTATCAGGATGTACGGGGTGATGGTGGCAGCAATCCTGGCAATATCCATGGACTGGAGAACGACCTTTCCCGGGCCGGTCAGCGTTGTTACGAACAGTCCTTCGCCCCCGAAGAGAGCAGTCGTTATCCCGCCCGCGAGCGCGATATCGTAGCTTACGGTGTCCTCGAATCCCACGACAAGGCCCGTCTGCACCTTGACGACCTCCCCGTCCTTCAGGTCCAGCTCGATGATATCCCCGCAGCAGTGGAGGAAGGCTGTACCGTCACCGGTCATCCGCTGGAGGATGAATCCCTCGCCCCCGAGCAGGCCTGCCCTGAGTTTTTTCGTGAACGCGATGTCAAGGGTGACGGGTTCCTCGCAGCAGAGGAACGAACTCTTCTGGGCGATGAAATCTTTTCCCGCCGAGATCCTGACCGGGAAGATCCTGCCGGTCATCGTCCCGGCAAATGAGACAAAACCGGCCCCGCCTGCAGGTGTAAACCGGGTAAGGAAGAGGCTTTCGCCGGTTACGGCACGTTTCAGGCCGGCAATAAGGCCTCCCTTGAGCTGGGCTTCCATTCCCATGTTTCCGCTCATGTTCACCATGGATCCTGCCTCGGCAAATATCCCCTCGCCCGGCTGCAGATCTATCTTTGCCATCTGCTGGTTGTCGCCAATGATCTCGTACTTCATGGTTTTCCGTACCGGTTTTCGGCAGGTGAGGAGAAATGCGTTGCGGGCTTTATGTCCTTCAGGGATACCACGCGGAATCATGCTGTACCCCGTAATCAGGTATATCCATGCAGGTACCGCCGTCAGTTTTCGTCGATAAAACAAGCATTAACAATAACGTATAGCGGACATATTTTGTTAAGACAGAGCGCGTTTTTACGACAGAGATCCAAAAAAATCTGATTCCGGGCTCAATCCATTGAGAAAAAACAGAATTATATTTCCTCTCTTTTTAAACCTGTAATTTTGGAAGATTACAAGGCCGCAAATATTTCTGCATATGCAGAACGGAAAGGGGTGGTCGTTATGACCGGGGGGTGCGGCACGGTCCGGATAATCGCGGGATCCGCTGGATCGATTCTGCGCGCTTTCACGTCGATGATAATCATCGTATGTGGATTTATAGCGGTTATAATCATCGGAACTCCTCTCCACACGCGCAGAATGGCAAACGGGCAGCGTATTGAGCCGCAATAAGGGAGCCCTTTTTATAGTCGAGAGCAATACGGAGGAGTATATAGGAGTGGAACGATGAGCAGAGAACCGCAGATGACAACAGTAAGGATCCCGCCGGCGCTCCGAAAGAAGGCGCATGCCGTCGGGCTCAATGTGTCCCAAGTCTGCCGGAAGGCGATAAAGGATGCCGTATCGAGGATGGAGCAGAAAAAAGATGTTGCCGGGGCGACTACCGCCAAGCAGACCGCCCAGACAACTGACGGAACCCACGATGATATGCGAGGTGAGCACGTCGTATGATAGTATCTATTTCTGACGGGAAAGACCTTTCTATCAGCCCCCGGGCCCGGAAGATCGTCGACGCCCTGACCGGCGGCGAGCCACTGACTCAGGGGCAGTACCGTAGTTGTATCAAGGAACTCGCCCGGCTGGAACCCGTCGATCGCGCTGAGGCTATGGTAGCCATCAGCCGCGAGATGGATCCGGAGATGTATTGGCGATTCTCTAATGATTATAACTTATTTCTCCGACGGGGGAGGCTGCCGTGAGCGTCATCGAAGATCCGCCCAAAGTGCCGGAGAAATACAAGGGGCTCCTGCATGGCCGCCTGTGTGCTCCGCGTGTCGGGCACTACCCGCCGCCTGTTTGTATCGAAGAGGAGTGCTCCTCGTTTGAGACGTGCTTATTCAGTTTGGTTCAATCGCTTTTTGCCCTGAACGAGGAGGAGGAAGACAAGCACCCGGAAGAGACACCCGAGATCCGGGGGCAGGAGATCGGCCAGCGCAGAGGACTGGTGTTCGGCTCGACCTTCCGGGATCCGTGCGGGAGGGGCGAGACATGAGATATGACTCCTTCATCCCAATTGATCTGCGAACGATCGACCGAAAATACGAAGCTGGCGAGATCGATTTGATTGAATATACCGCCCTGAAAAAGTTATACGCTGCTACCAGCCGGTCCGGCGGCCACACGCTGCCGAAATTCCGGACGAATCCCGGGCCGTGGAAACCGCCGGCTGTGAAGCCGTTCCTCCGGATCGCGGACGGGTATATCACCACTCACCGTATCATGTGGACCTGCCCGAAGTGCGGGATGCCATCTGTGATCCCACTGCCCGCCGATATCGTTCCCGGGCTCACCGAGCAGTCAGATTGCCAGAATACGAATTGCCAGATCCCGACACGGATCACCGTCCGGGGGTATCTGCGCGGGAGAACCTGATGACGGACACGGACGCGGCACCGGCAGCAGCAGCGCCGGAGATTGAGCAGGCCGAGATCTCACCGGAGCACCTGATCTTCTACATCGAAAATGCCGATGAGAAGATCGACGCCGATACAATGGATGCGTGTCTCCTCTACCTTGGGATGTATATACTCATCCCGGCCGAGCCGCCGCACATCGCAGAAGGAACCGTGCCGGTTAAGGATCCCTACAGGGAATGGAAGATCGTCGTACCGGGTCGGCTCCGGGACCAGACACTCACCGCCCTTGATGCGCTCGCCGACGTGAACGATCCCCCGTTCGTATTCGTTCGGGGCCGGAACCTCTGCCGGGTAGGATATACGCGGGACGGGATCCCGTATATTGAAGAGCTCAACGAGCCGGCCCTGCGCGGAATCATAGAGAGGTGTTGCGATACCGTGCAGATGATCCGGGGCGGGCTGGAAGAGAAACCGATCCCGCCGCCGAAAGAAGTGATCCTTGATATCCTGAATTCCCCGCAGTGGGGGGAAACTATCCACCCCATCACGGGGATAGCCGAATGTCCGACGATCAATCTCATGGACGGATCGATACGAGAGGATCAGGGATACGATCCCGCAACAGGTTTCTATTACGCGCCGCCGCCGGGGTTTATGAGCCCGCAGATCCCGGACCATCCGACGAAAGCGGATGTTCGGGCAGCGGTGGATCTCCTCCGGGAAATCTTCTGCGATTTCCCGTTTACCGACGAGGCAAGCCGGACCAACACGATCGCCACACTGATCAGCGCCGCTATACGGCCGACGATAGACGGGCTGGTGCCGATGTTCATCCTCTCAAAAAATCAAGCCGGCACCGGCGCCGGGCTGGTCACGTCCTGTATATCGCTGGTAGTTACAGGCAAGCCCGCGTCGATCGTCACCGCTCCGGACCATGACGAAGAGTGGCGAAAGCGGATCACCGCCCTGCTCAGTACCGGCCGGACACTCGCCCTGATTGATAACGTCGAAGATAGGATCCGGGCGCCTAGCCTCGCAGCGGTCCTGACTGCCCGGCAGTGGGAGGATCGGGAGCTCGGTAGATCCCGGACGGTATCATATCGGCACACGATGACGTGGATCACCACCGGCAACAATATCCAGCTCGGCGGCGATCTCGGACGAAGGTGCTACATGGCATACATGCGGAGCAATAGCGCCCGGCCGTGGCAGCGGGAGAAACAGTGGAGGCACCCGCACTTGGAGAGGTGGGTGCTGGAAAACAGGAGCCGGATCCTCTCCGCTATCCTTACCATCGTTCGATCATGGGTACTTGCCGGGCGGCCGACGCCGAGCGCAGCGGTGCCGAAGGTAGGAGGGTTTGAGCGATGGCGGGACACCATCGGAGGGATCTGTGAACATGCCGGACTTCCGGAGTTCCTTTGGAACTTGGAAAGCATGTATGATAGCGTCGATGAGGAGAGCCGGCAGTGGGAGGCGTTCTTCTCGCGCTGGTATGAGATATGGCACTCGCGGCCGATCACAGTGGCGGACCTCCAAGCTCAGATGATGCGTGAGGAGGACTCGCTCAATGTAGCATCCGGATCAGACCGGCTCGCGGACTGTCTGCCGGACTTCCTTTCAGATGCCCTGCACGGGAAAAAGAGTTTTTCCCGGGTGCTCGGCCGGGCGCTGGCAAAACAGAACGGCCGGCATTTTGTGAGCGGGCTGGTCTTTGGGAGGGGGGATGAGTCTCATGGTGTCGCCACTTGGAAACTGCATATGCAGAAAGATCAGGGGGGTTATTGAAATGATATTTTTACGCCTGACCGGGGGGTTAGGGGGGTTATGCCTCCTCCGGGACTCCAGCGCAAAAATCATACCCCTTGTACAGTACAGGGCCGGGGGCCACGGGCAAACCCCCCTAACCCCCCGCACCGTCGTAGATCACAAAACACATAACCCCCCCATAACCCCCCGGGGGAATCTACCTTCATATGCAGATCGGAAATTTCCCGCATCTGTTAATGAAGATGATACTCATCCTCATCAGTGGGGGGAGGGGGGTGCACAATGAGTCGCAGCACAACTACCAAGTCCAAGCGGCAGAAGGCCCGTGCATCCAACCGGGCACCCACCCATGAGGAAGAGATCCCGGTATCGGACCCTGTGACCGGGTGGAGGCGGCGGCATACGTGTGGCGAGCGCATCCCATACAGGTCCGTAGGTAAGATCCGGTGCCGGCGATGCCATCTCATCATAGATTTGAGCCTGCCATACTGTGATCGCTGCTGGAAAACGTTCGCCACGCAGTCAGCATTAGATATCCACAGACATTTTGGATGCGAACCAGCGCAGGAGCGACACTCATGACCACAAGCATGAGCAGCGGCGACCGAAGCCAAGTCCGAAAAAAAATTTTTTTCTGGCCGATTTTTGGTTTGAATTATGACCCCCCCCGGGGGGGTGATCCCCTATTATGACCCCTACCGGCGAGCGCGAATTTTTGCCGAATTCGTTTTTTTCAGATGATTATCAGAAAAAAATGGTAGAGTTCGTGAAAAATTCCGATGTCCCAAAAAAGCCAAAAAGCGCTCCCGTCACTCGGACTGAGAAGATCACGATCGAGCATCACTCTGACGAAATCTCCCCTCTCCTCGCCGATGCGGACCGCTTGATCGGTTGGTTGTGCGAGAGCGCACCCACCACAGTAAGATGGGAGGACATACCGGAGGAGATCCGGACCGGATCTTTGGCGCAGTCCACCGTATCGGCGATAATTTGGAAACTCGGCAGGCACCGGCCGAAAAAAAAGCCGTCCCCGTTCATCGTCGTGTATGGGAAATGGATCTCTCACCTCTACGGAGAGGACCGGGTTTATCTGAACCGTCAGGGGATCTACCTCCCGCTACCGCCGGATGGTTTGCCGCCGGACTCAATCCGATGGATCGTCGTTCGATCGGCGGTGATCGAATATTGGGTCCGCGAACCGATCCCAGACGGGACCGCGCCGAACATCGACAGCATCCTGCCTAACCTTGGGCTACCGCCAGAAAACCCCTAACCCTCTTCCTTTCCCTATTCTGATTGATTATAATGATGATAATCATAATCAGAACGTTCTAGGCCGTCCAATCTGCATATGCAGGCAGTAAATCCGTGCAAACGTCTAAATATCTCCAAAATCCACTCCATCATGATGATGAAATCCTGCCGATGTAAGCGATGCGGATATACTTGGCTCCCAAGAACGCCGCACCCCGTGAAATGCCCGCGCTGCTGCTCCTTCAGATACGCGCAGGCACCCCGGCGCCGGCGGAGGAAGGCGGTGAGGCGGCGATGAGCGAGCGCGAGCACATGAGCGTCAAGGAGCTGAGCGCATACGTCGGGCTCGCGCTGGTGTTTCTCGCCGTGGCGATGTGCGTGAGCGCCTGCACGGAGCAGGCCGGCGAGAGCGGCGATCCGATCGTCACGCTCTGTTGCGCCTGCATCAACGACAGCCCGGCCGCCCCGCTCGCCGTCGCAGATAACGAGAGCGGGAATCTTTCTGCATATGCAGAAAGGTTGGACAATAGCAGTGTGCAGCTCGCAGCATGGGAAGCCATGATCGTCGAAGATATTGCCGAAAGGAAAGCCGAACAAGACGCCTTTTTCGGGGTGTGAAATGCCTGAATATTACCGCGACGCTCGGACGGGCGCGACAACGACAAAGCCATATTCGACCGACATTTACGGTAACATGTACAAAAACCAATCCCTGTCTCTTGGGGAGAGTCCCGGGAGTACTGCACGCGTCCCACTGAATACAAGTTCTGGGGGTCAAGTACAAGTCCAGCAGAAGTATTACGATGCGCTTGGAGGCTCGTATGGATATCAGGCCATGCAGGAAGCCCGGCGGGTTGTTGGGGGGATGACCGGGAGAGGCATCGGAAGTACACCAGACACCCCAACCCCAAAACAACCCTCGATAATATCACCCGATGTAGTTCGCGCCGATATCGCCGAGCGGAAAGCCGAGCAGGACAGGTTTTTCAATCCAATCACAAACCCCGGTGCAGTCAGATCTGCCATCGCCGAGCAAAAAGCGGAACAGGACAGGTTCTTTTCACGCCCTCAAAAAAACAAAGCCCTTGATTACTACAATCCAGTTGATGCAGCGAATGGTGTGGTCCGTCGCTTCTATACGCCGGAAGGACGATACGCACAACAGCAACTCGAAAACGTGAAGGTCGGAGTCAGTGAGAGCGGCGAGCTTGCGTACTATGAACGGCTCGGACGGAACGAAGCCGGCGCGCAGCGGATGGCTCGCAATCCGGATACCGGTGCGTTAGAACCGTTTATCCTCTTCGGGGGTGCAGGTCGGAACGCCGGACAGTCCGGAATGTTCGGGTTTGCGGCCGCAACCCCGGCCGTGTATGGTCGTGGTCGTGTGCAGGAGGGAGTGGCCGGGCTTGTCACTCCGACCGTAGCAGCCCCGGAGCTTGCGGAAAGCAGACTCACAGGTGAGGAAGTTCTCCGGATCGTTGCCGGTGGAAACGCCGGGCAATATGATATTCGTGACTACCTCGCTAGGCTCGGCAGCGAAGCATACGGCGGGGTTGTTCAGTTCAGCGACGGCCGCACGCTCGGCGGCATCACATATGAGAACCGCGAAAACCGGGCAGGATGGAACCTTGCCCGATACCTCGATCCTCTGGCGGTAAACCGGGGTAAAGCGGATCTCCCTGGTGCCAACATCCCTTGGAGTGTCGGGGAAAGCACACAACCGATTTTCTTCATGGATAAGGGTACAAAATCCGGAGAGAGTGCTCCCGCGTTTGGGGTGTCTTCACAGATGCCCGCGTACTTCCCGGCGTTCGGAGTGCGGAACGATTTCACGGGGCTTGGTCCTCGTACAGAATCTCCCCGGCTCGTTCTCAGTGCCCGGCCACTCGCGTTCGGCGATATCCTTTCGGTGAAAGGCGCGGAAAACCTCGGCAGAAACGGCCGGCTTGTCGGATCAAAAATCGTGGCGGGATGCGCGAACATGATCAAGGCGGCAGATGCGCCGTTCGCCAACGTATCGAAACCAGCGCCGGCGGTGTCGGGCGGGGATATACAATCAGGCAGCGCACCCACCGCAACACCCCGCCAAATGTCTTGGTTCGGAGAGATCCAGAAGGGAATCGCAGGAATCCCGATCCTCGGCGGATTCTATGAGGCGGGCCGGCGGGTCAATCCCCAAACAATAGAGGGGATACAGGGATTCGTCACGAAGGCACCGATCCTTTCCAATATTGCGAAAGGTGGGGGGGTCTTCGGAGCGATGAAGGAATACGAGTTTGCCGCATCAGTCATCTCTCCGTCATATAAAAAAATGGCAGCGGGATACAATGAGCGGGTACTCCAGTATGAGAAAGATCTCTCAAAGTATTCCCTCTCTCCTACAACAGATGGATATAACGCCCTTTTATCTCAGAAACTCTCGCTGGATTCTGAGTATGCGGGTCTTTCCGTGGCGCGCTCACCGATCGACGTTGCGGAAATGCGATATAAGTCATTAGCCGCTGAGTTTGTAGGGGCCGAACCAAATGAGAAGATGGCGACCTATGGGATCGCTTCCCCTCTCCTGACCATCGGGAAAGCATACCGGGAAGGGCTTGTTGCCCCGGTTGAAAAGTCAATCGGGAAAGGGATCATCCAGTCCGCTGCTCTGGGTTTCATATCCGTTCCCGGTGCCATTCCCGAAACGATCGGTATGTCAATTGTCGGGGGAGAGCGGACCGCTAAGACCATTTGGAACTTCCCGGGCCTTGCCGCCGCCGGCGGTGCCATGACTGTTGATTCTTTTGTACAGGATCCAGTCAAGTTCAGTACTGCGCTCATCGGAACATACGGACTCTTCCGGGCTGGTGGAATCCTCACACAGAAAGGGATTGGACTTGCTAGGACTGCTGGCAAGGAGTATGTACCACTGGAAACCATCGGATACGGACCTGAAGGCCGATATCCCCTGAACCCGATCCAATCTGGCAAATTGCTCGCGAAGTCATTCAAGGAAGGGATCCTCTATCCCACTCCAAAGACGATGGCAGAGGGAGATCTGGCGGTGCCTTACCTGCATGGGCGCGGAGGACACCCCATAGCACGGCTCCCCAACGCCCGGGCAGGTGAGATAACCCTTTGGAACGCTTTGGAAAGTTCGTCAAGAACAAGGGGAGTCTCCATCGGAGAATCCTATATCCTTGAAACGTCTGGGGGATCGGAAGTCCGTGGAATTTATAACGCGCCAATTCTGGAATCATACTTCCTGAAGGTTGGAAACAAACCGCAGATGGTTGGATTTGAACTTCCATTCAAGACGCCAACGGCGTATTCAACGATTGTACAGGGATTGGAAAGCGTTCCAAAATCCATACGGAAAACCACTTTCGGCGGCGATTGGACACGTCTGAATGAATGGGTTGCAAAGAGATCCCGATCCGTTCCCGCCGGTCAGGGGTATATGCCTCTCCTGAAAGCAGAGTATGAAGCCGTAATCCCGGACTTTTCAATAGTGGAGATCACCGGTAGAAAATATTACACGAAGATCGGAGGATTCGGAAAATCTCACTTCGGGGGAACCCGTATCCCAATCGTCGAACAACGATCGATCGGGTACGATGTGATCGGATCATCGAAGAACGCTAAAACACCTGCATCGCGGGTAATGCCGGACTACTACCGGCCATCAGCAAAGATCGGGGGATATTCTCTCACAGCAGCTTCCGCACTTAGTACGGGATATGGGATATTCTCTCGAAGTGGAATACTTTCCACCAAAAGCCAAATTCAAGGTTCTGGCTCGCTTGCCCGCTCTGGTGATACCCGAGCCATTCGCTCTTCGAATAGACCATTCTCCGAAGCATCCTCAAGAACCAGATTTTCCAGCTCCATCGTGGGTGCGTCCAGCGCATTGACATACAGTGAACTGTACCTCCAGCCCCAAAAAAGTATCTCAAAATCCGCTACTACATACCGTGCACTATCTAGTGCAATGACAAGCGCCCGTCTGTCAAGTGCGATATATAAGAGCTCATCGCTCGTAGGACTCCCAAAATATTCCCTACCATATACCGCGAAATATCCGACATCAAAAACCCCACGGTCCCCCCATTCCCCACCTTTATTCCCGGTCCCGATAGAATTACCTCCCTTCCTTCCCTCACTCGGCGGGGGCGGCGGGGATCTCCGGCGGCAGCGGTATAGGAGATACACCGAATTGTTCCGGCCGGCGTTCGGGCGGCTCACGGCCGTACTCTTCGGCTCCCCGAAGAGGGCGGCACCGGCCCGGAAGAAAAAGCATAGGAGGGCACGCCGATGAGCCGGAGCCCGATTTTCCTGTTTCTGGTCCTCCTGCTACTTCTTGTTGCGGGAACGGCGATAGTCGCCGGGCTCCTTTCAAATCCTCCGAACGCTGAGGCGTATCTCAACGAGTCATCGACGTTCAATCAATCGCAGAACTACATATCACCGATGATACAGCAGGCGCCCAACTACATGATCCCGGCGGTCCTCATCACTCTGGCGCTTGCCCTGATCGCCGTTCTGTGGATGGTCGGGAGGAAAACACGATGAGAATCAACACGGAAGAGGCGAGCGCCGGCGGACTCGCAGGGCTTTTCCTAGTGTTCGTCGTCAGCGCGATCGTGATCATACTGGTTGCGCCGGTCGTAGACTGGATCAATTTCACGAACAACGCCATGATCGGATCGCCCGGTCTGCCGATGAGTCAGGACCGGCTCACAACGATGAATCTACTCTGTATGGTCGCGTTCCCGTCGATGGCGATCATGATCCTGCTGGCGGCGGGCATAAACTATTGGACGGAATGCATCAGAGATCAATCGGGTGAGGTGTAAAAATGGCAAGTTTTAACGAATTTTTTGGGAGCGCGTTTTTCCTGATCATCAATACGGTGATCCTCATCGTAGTGACATTCACAGCAGGAACGATCCTTGACTGGCTTGCAGTCTGGGTAGCGAGTCAGCCGAAAGGTCTTCTCTCGGCGGTCCCCGTCATGCACTCGTTTGCAACATTCTACGGAATGATCGTGCTGATAGAAATCGGCCTTTTCGTTCAGTTATATCTGACAACGATCAAACGCACGAGTTACAGTACGGGCGAGAGCGATTTCTGATCCTTTTCCTTCCTAGAACCCTCCCGTTTCCTTCCTGCATATGCAGATAGGAAAAGACCCGCGATAACAAAGCCTCATATAACGATTCTGTGGCCGTTTCTCAGGTCCGATCGCACAATCACCCATCAGATCGAAATCTCGCAAGCAGCCGCAGCGGGCACCGGGCCGGGACCGCACCGGACCGGGCGGGACAATAGTAGAAAGCGGGACTTTGGAAACTTTGGAAAATCCCGATCCGGGTCTTTGTAAAAAATGTGTGTATCCACTTACTTTTTCCGGTCGGGCTTGAGCTTGCCGGTCGGATCTGCGATATCTGCCATGTGTGCGAGTTGTACAAAGAGCCCGTCCATCATTGTTTTGAGCTTCTGGTTTTCTTCCCGGAGTGTGCGGATATCGTCCTGCACCGGCCCGATATCTTCCATCTTCTGACGAAGATCGGCATTCTCCCGGCGGAGCTCTTCTATTTCGGCGGATCTCCCGGTTGCTCCGGATATTGAGAGGAGCGGTTCGGCCTGCCGGTATACCTCCTCGATCTCAGCATCAGGGCGTCCGGTATATGCCCCGCCGTACTGGTCACTGTGCCCCATCAACATCTCAGCAACATCCTTATTCACGGAGGCGACCTGAACAGAAAAGAAGTTCCTGAGCCGGTGGATGTTAAGCCGGGTCCGGTTTGTTCTCTCATCTTTATTCATTAATCCTGCATCTCGAAGAACCCCATCCCATAATTCATAGACCACGGTTTCGCTGATCGGGAACATCGCGTCTTTATCGTGGCTTGCCTCCTTTCCAAGGTTCCGGGCTTTCTTCTCAGCGACCGCCCGATACTTCGGAATAACCTTCCGCCACTCATCCAGCGCGGCCTCGGCCTCCCGGCTGATGTAGACCTTACGGGAATTGCCGGTCTTGCTCTCTGCGATGAACAGCGATGCAGGGCGCTCCGGATACTTTAGCCGGTCGGGGATGTTGAGATCCCGCCATTTCAGGTTAAGGGCTTCCCCCAGCCGGATCCCGCTGGATGCAAGGACCAGAACGAAAGCACGAAACCGGGCGTCTCCGTGTGCGAGTATTTCCCCTATGGTCTTGCGATCGAAGTATTCAAAGTTCGTACGCCTGCCGCCTTTCGGTTTCAACCGCTTTGCATCGTCACGGATTTTATCGGGGATCACGATATCGTGGAACTTCATCCACTCACGGACAGCGATGTACCGGGTGTGCGCCGTCTTGGGTGCGACCTTCTTCTCATCCATCTTTTTTACAAATAAGAAGAAATCCCGCGCTTTGTCCCGTTTGCCGGTCAGGTAGTCCCGGGCGAATTGCTCATACTGCTGAAATTCATCCGTCGTGCAATTGAATCCCCGCATCCGCTTTCCGTTGATGAAATCCAGAAATTCAAGAACCCCGCAACGGTAGATATATCCCGTTGCTTTTCGATACCGTTCTAAGAACATGCTGATAGGAGGGTCAGTGTCCTGTTGTGTTTCTGGTGCTTGTGGTGACATACAAGATAATGGATGGGTTAAAACATAAAGTTTCCCGCTATTAGTTTTGTGAAACAAGCATTAATACCTTAACACAACCAAAATTGTGCAGATGCCAGAGTCACACCTTCCCGGCGGTCCGACCCAGGACGAAATCATGGCGGTCTCCCTGTTCAAACTCGGACTGTGCCCGGCTGACACGGTCCTCGAGATCGGCTGCGGCACCGGCAGGGTCTCGGTTGCTATGGCAAAACAGGCAAAGATGCTGTATGCGGTTGACCGGCGACCGGAGGCAATAGCAACGGCAACACTGACCGCCCGGAAGGCCGGTGTCTCCAACATCGGTTATTCCTGTACTGATGCATCAGAGTTCCTGAAGAGCGGCCGGATCTATGACTGTGCATTTCTTGGCGGGACAAAGAACATTGCGGAGATACTTCCGGTGCTGGTAAAGAACGTGCGCCGGACCATCGTCATCAACGCGGTTATGGTGAGCACGCTCGAATGTGCAGTGGCATCCCTGAAGGAACTCGGGGTCTTTACCGAGGTCGTGCAGGTGCAGGTCTCGCGATCGCACGATATTGGCGGCAGTATCATGTTCCGGCCAATCGATCCTGTATTCATCATTGTTGCCCGGGGTGCTGCATGCTCATAGGCCTCGGTCTCGGACCGGGAAACCCGGAACTCCTGACCCTTCGCGCCGTCCGCCTCCTCAATGAGGCAGATGCTGTCTTTGTCCCGGGAAGGATCGCCCGGGACCTTGTCGCCCCGTACCGCGAACCGGTGGTGCTCGATTTCCCGATGACGGACGACGAGAAGCAGATCCAGCAGTGTCTCGAAGAGAATGCAAAAAAGATTGTGCCGGTTGCCGAAGACGGGCTGGCAGTCTTCGGGATTCTGGGGGACCCGAACTTCTTCTCGACCTTCTCGCGGCTCTGTGCGGTCATCGAGAAGACCTGCCCGGGCATCGAATACCGGACCGAACCCGGCATCAGCTCCATCACGGCATTCGCGGCAGCTGCAGGAATCCCGGTCAACGAGGGATTCATGGTCTCTGACGGAACCCTCTCCGACACGCGAATCCTCCTGAAAGTCCGCAGGCCGAAGGAACGGGCAGACCAGCTCCGGTCCGAGGGGTACCGGCAGTTCGTGCTGGTCGAGCGGATGTTCTTCCCTGACATGCAGGTATACCGGGACAACGACCTTCCCGATACAAGCGATTACATGAGCGTGATGTATGCCCGGAAATGATCGTGAGCAGGTTGTCTGGTTCGTAGGTGCCGGCCCGGGCGACCCGGATCTGATCACGGTCAGGGGAAGGGCCCTGCTTGACCGGGCCGATGTCCTCCTGTATGCCGGATCGCTGGTCAATCCCGCTCTCGTTGCATCGAGCCCCGCTCCCGAGAAAGTGGACAGCTGGGGCATGCACCTTGACGAGATCGTGAACCTCATGGCGGACCGGACAGCGAAGGGAAAGACCGTGGTCCGGCTTCACTCCGGGGATCCGGCACTCTATGGTTCGATCGTCGAACAGATCGCGGATCTCGAGAAACGGGGTATTGCCGTCCGCATCGTCCCGGGCGTATCATCGGTATTTGCCGCAGCAGCAGCACTCACCACTGAATATACGCCCAGGGGCGTATCAGAGACCCTGATCGTCACCCGTCCGGCAGGAAAGACACTCGAAGCAGATCACATTGCCGGGCTCTCGCAGTTCCCTGCAACCATGGCCTTCTTCCTTGGCAGCGATCATTTCTCTGATATAACAAAAAAACTGAGCTGCCCTCCCGACACTCCCGCAGCCGTGGTCTTCCACGCCTCCTGGCCTGACCAGCAGGTGATCACGGGAACGGTTGCAGACATTGCACAGAAAGCAAAGGATGCAGGTATCACCCGTTCGGCCCTTCTCATTGTCGGCAGGGCTGTCCAGGGTACCCGCTCCGGGTACAAGCGATCGCATCTTTACTCATGACCGACACAGTTGTCATTGCACTCCCGTATTTCCTGGCAGATGCCGGGAAGGTCGCGTCGTTTCTTGGTGCAGAAGTTGCAGAATTTACTCCGGAAATTTTCCCGGAGGCATTCCGGAGCAGAAAACGGATTGTTGCGCTGATGTCGATGGGGATTGTTGTCCGGAAAATTGCACCGCTGATACGTGACAAGTGGACGGATCCAGCGGTCGTTGTCATCAGCCCGGATTTCCGGTATGCGGTGCCGGTCCTCGGGGGGCATCACGGTGCCAATGACCTTGTTAAGGAGCTCACCGGCCTGGGTCTTATACCAGTCATCACGACAGCTACAGAATCGCGGGGCAGGGACTCGGTCGAGTCGGTCGCGGATCGGACCGGCACGGATGTTATCAACCGCGATTCCACCCGGTCCGTGAATGCAGCACTTCTTGAACGGGATCTGCCGATCCATTCCATCGGGGGACCGTCCATGGTCATTGCGGGCCCCGATGTATCCATCCTTGTGAGGAGAGGCACATACTCGATCGGGATCGGGTGCCGGAAAGGTACCGGAGAGGAAGAGATCAAACAGGCCGTCCTTTCGGCATTGTCCGAAAACGGTATTTCCATATCTGACGTGTTTATCTATGCCACGACCGATAAAAAACTGCACGAAACAGGACTGGTCGCCGCGGTCGGTGCCCTGTCTGGCAATTTAATATTCCTTGACGATGAAACCATAAACGCACAGACCGGAACCGGGCCGTCGCGGGCATCGAAGATCGGTCTCCTTGGCGTTGCAGCGCCCTGCGCACTTGCAACGTCGAGGTATAAAGAGCTCATCATGGAAAAGAAAGTGTACGGGAGAGTCACGGTTGCCATCGCACGCTGAAATAGGGAAGGGGAGCCTCGCCATTGTCGGCCTTGGCCCGGGAAAACGGGAGTACATGACGGTCCGGGCGCTCAAGGTGATCGCTGCTTCCGATGTTGTTATCGGTCATTCAAGTTATCTCGAGCCCCTCAAACCCCTTCTTGATGGCAAGAAGGTCATCTCCGGTTCCATGGGAAAAGAGGTTGAGCGGGCACAGGAGGCGGTTGACCTTGCCCGGACCCGCAACGTCGCGATCGTGTCAGGAGGCGATGCAGGTGTATACGGCATGGCAAGCATCGTTCTTGAGGTCCTTGAACATTCCGCTGAAACGATTGACGTGGAGATCATCCCGGGGGTGACTGCAGCCAATGCCGCTGCATCGCGGGCAGGCTCGCCTCTTTCCGGGGACTTTGCCGTAATCAGCCTTTCCGATCTCCTTACTCCGCTGGAGATTATCGAGAAGCGGCTGGATGCATTCTTCTCCGCAGGCATCCCGGTTGTTCTGTACAACCCGCGGAGCAGGGGCCGGCCGCATAATTTTGCCATTGCCGTGGACCATGCCCGGAAATACCTTCCCGGTACTGCACCGGTCGCCATCGTGCAGAATGCCCTCCGGGATGACGAGAATACCATCATCACGACACTGGCAGAGATCGAAGGACATTACAAGGATGTTGATATGCATACTACGGTAATCATTGGCGGGAGCGAGAGCAGGATCTGGAGGAGGGGAGACGATGTCAAAGGAATCATCACGCCGCGGGGATACCACCGCAAGTACGTTTAT
>NZ_MVQB01000018.1 GCF_002067035.1 Methanoregula sp. PtaB.Bin085
GAGGGAAAAAACCCGGTTCGTGCCCTTTTATTCGATATGGATAACACCTTATTCGATCTTGTCGGGGCGCAGATGACAGCCTGCGATGCGGTCGTGAAGGCATTCAGTTTGAACGGGAAGCATCAGCTCTACCCGTATTTCCTGAGGCCTGTTCACGGGTATGAGTCTTATGAGAACATACGGGATTTCATGCATGACTGCGGAATCACCGAAAAGCAATCGTTCGGGATGGCGTGCCGGATCTATGAAGAAGAGAAGATCCGGGAAATCACCCCCTACCCGGGAATTGTCGAAACCCTCAAAGAGATCCGCACAAGAGAACTTCCCATGGGCATCATCACCGATGCATATTCCCGCGACGCTGTCAGGAGGCTGGAAAGATCGGGGCTCATCCAGTTCTTCTCCTGCATGGTGACATACGATCTTGTGCAGGTAAAAAAACCCGCGCACACCCCATTTCTCGCAGCTCTTGAGATGCTCCAGGCGAAAGCTAAACAGGTACTGATGGTGGGCGACAGCCCGCGTCGCGATATTGAACCCGCGAAGATGCTCGGTTTCAGGACGGTATACGCAAGGTATGGTGATCGTTTCCCGGATGATCGCTTACCTGTCAGGGCTGACTATTGTCTGGATTCTCCCGCGGATCTCCCCGTTATCCTTACTGCTCTATCCGGAACGGTCCGGTGAATTGTACAGGTATGATGGTATATCATCTGTGCAGAAACATACGGCAGCAGAACCCGGACTTCCTCGCAGCGCTTTCAGCCTTCCGGCAACCGTAACCTAAAAGAGCAGGGGATAAAAAAATATAGGGTATGTTTGTCCCACAACGGATCTTTTTCACCAAGGGTGTTGGTGTCCATAAAGACCGTCTCGCCTCCTTCGAGCTTGCACTCCGGAAGGCCGGCGTGGAGAAATGCAATCTTGTCTATGTCTCGAGCATCTTCCCCCCCAACTGCAGGCAGATCTCAAAAACCGAAGGGCTGAAATGCCTCAAACCCGGCGGCATCACCTACTGTGTCATGGCCCGCAATGAAACGAACGAACCCAACCGCCTCGTTTCGTCGGCAATCGGCCTTGCGATGCCCAGCGATTCAGAAGAGTACGGCTACCTCTCCGAGCACCATGCCTACGGGGAGACCGAGAAGAGGACCGGGGAATATGCCGAGGATCTCGCGGCTACCATGCTTGCAACGACCCTGGGCATAGAATTCGATGTCAATGCGGCATGGTCGGAACGCGAACAGATCTACAAAGCGAGCGGCAAGATCTTCAAGACCACTAATACCTGCCAGTCGGCCGAGGGCGACAAGAATGGTCTCTGGACTACGGTCATCGCCGTCGCGGTTTTCCTGTAACTATCCCGGTTTTTCAAACCCCTTTTTCCTGATTCCGCTTGCCTGCCATCTGCCGGATCTTCTCTGCCAGTTCGCTTACTGCTGCCTTTGCAGGGCTGTTGGGGGGAACCAGCGATACGGGCGTGGCCCGGAGATCTGCATCTTCGACCGCAGTGTCATCAGGAATTATCGCGATCGGCTGCCCGGTCCCGATATCCACCGGTGCGGTTCCGCCCCGGAAACGGTTGAATACAATCTGGATCTTCTCCGGTTCAAGACCCAGCTGTGTCGCAATTTCGCGGATGCGGGCGATGGTCCGGAGGCCCCTTGCCCCGGGATCACTGACAATAAGAAGGAGGTCCGGCTTCCCGATTGTTCCCCGTGCTATATGCTCCATGCCTGCCTCGGTATCGATGACAATGAAATGATAATCGCGTTCGAGTTCCCCCATGCATTCGGATAAAAGATCGTTGGCAAAACAGTAGCACCCGCTCCCTTCCGGCCTCCCCATTGCGATCAGGTCGAATCCCTCCGATTCCACAAGCGCCTGGCGGAAGCGGTACCGCACGTAGTCATGCCGGTTCATGCCCGGGGGTATGGTCCGGGTGAAAGCCTCCTCGCGCATGCTCCCAAGGGTTTCATGTACACTCACCCCGAGGGCCTCGTGGAGGTTCGCGTTCGGATCGGCGTCGACCGCGAGGACGGGCGTTTCACCCATTGTGATGAACGATCGAATGAGGAGCGAACTCACCGTTGTCTTCCCGGTCCCACCCTTACCGGAGAGGGCTATCGTGAACGGCTTCCCGGACAAGGTCATCCCATGCCTGAGGTTTTCCGGATCCGGCGGGAGATCTCGGCTGCAGCACCCATGATCGCAAGCGATCCCTCGCGGCTCGCGAACCGTATGCCGCAGCTTGGGGTGATAAGGGACCGGGCATCGAACAGTTTCTCCGGCATCCGGGCACAGAGCTGGGAGCGGATCGCGCGGTATTTTTCATACAGGCTGTCGGTAGTCTCGGTGACAAAGAGTTTGCTGTCGGCCGGCACAATACCCCATCCCACGATTCCGCCGCGTTCCATGTAGGAGATGACCGCATCAGAATACAGCAGGAACTCCTTTGACGTGGCGTATGCATCGAGCGACACAACCGCGGGATCGAGACTGAGAACGAATTCCCAGTCGGTGTTCGAACAGCAGTGGACGCCCAGTCCACCCTGGACAAGGGACGCAATGTCTCCCCAGCCAGCACGGACAGTCTCCCGGTCCACCGGGACGACCGATGAGCCCAGCGATGCGAGGTACGGCTCGTTCAGGACAACAAGGGTCTCTGATACGCCGGTATTCTTTCGCATCTCCTCTTCACACCAGCGGGCCTTGAGGGCGATCATCTTCGAGAGCACGTCAGCGAGCTGCGAATCGTAATAGATCGGCCGTTTGCCGGCGTCCACAACCTGCATCCCGAACGTTACCGGCCCGGTCACCTGGCATTTCAGGACCCGGGCGCCCGGGAGTTTTCGGGACATCATCTCGATGAACGCGGAGGCGTATTCGCGGTGAAGGCCATAATCGTGAAAATTTACTTCGACATAGTCCATGTAAACCTTCTCCATGGCTGCGGTCTGGTCATGGTTGCTGTCGAAGAGAAGCCGATCGTCCCGGATCAAACGCCCGGGCAGCTGTTCGGAATCATTGAAGACGATACTCTCGAGCTGGCTCCGGTCCGGGAGTGTCGGGATATAGGGAAATTCAGGAAACAGGGCAAGGACATCGTCGCATGCCTGTCCGGGATCGGTATGGGGGAGCGCACCCACGCCCGTGGCTGACGAGTTGGACGGAGGTATCATTCTTGCCATGATCTCACCCCTTCCTGATCCGGCAGGCGTCAAGCATCTTCTGTACATTCGGGAAGAGCGAAAGGTCGGTATGGGGGAGGAAGGTGCTGGATGTATACTCGTCCATGAACGAGGACTCGGCATTCAGCTCGATGTAGGCTATCTTATACGCAATCTCGTCAAGCGTTTTGCGTGCCCTGCGGTTGATCAGGGCAATGTTGGCACCTGCCACGGCCCCGTTGCCGATGTTTTTGATCTGGTCGAATCCGATCTCGGGAATCAGGCCGATGGTAGTGGCATTCTTCTTGTCAAGATAATTCCCGAAGGCCCCGGCAAAATAGATCGTGGAGATCTCGGTATGGGTGACCCCGGCCTGTTTCATGAGAGTAACGCAGGCTGCATGGACTGAGGCCTTGCTCATGATCAGGTTCTTGATATCGTTCTCGGTGATGACAATGTC
>NZ_MVQB01000019.1 GCF_002067035.1 Methanoregula sp. PtaB.Bin085
GAGCATATTCGGCGCCCGCCGACTATTTAGATCTTACTGTTCTCTCAGCCCGAGCTAAAAATTAGTGAAGTACTGAACCTTCCATCGGCTGTTTTTGAAAATTCAATCGTTTGTAGTATTTTTTATCGCCAGCCATGTAAGGTGGATTAAATCCTTGGGGGATATCAATTAAAAAAATTCCCTCGTTGGTTGATCCGGTTTTATAGATCGGAATAATTCTCATTCCATCAATTTTTGGATAAATTCTCGACAGAAGACGATTTTCAAGACTTTCTCTTGTTTTACGTCGAAGATCACCCCATGTTATTTCTGTTGGATAATTTTCAACTTCTCGAATCCCTAGAATTAATAAACCTCCCGTTGAATTTGCAAAAGCAGAGATGTGCTCTGATAATCCATCAGGGTCGTCAAATTTTTGAAAATCCTTATAATCTAATGTAAGGCATTCCTGCACTTTTTGTTCGATAAATGAAGAAATATCCATTTCAACGATATCTTCTGATTTTTTGTGGAAGTATTCTTCAATATACCCCATAATTACCCTTTTTACTCAGATTGTTTTTTTGCATTGCTTTCAACGTTAAAATTATCACCAAATACTTCTCGAACATTTGTCCGATTTGGAATTAACATGTATACGTAAATGAATAATAACGAATCATCGACAGCCACATCATATAATTTCGCGGTGAAAAATGCCTTTTTGATTTGTTTGACATTTTCTTCGGATGTTTTTTTCCTGATAATAAAGAAGTTTATTAGTGAATTTAAATCGGAATAATTCGTTATTGAATTTGACAATTCCTTTTTAGCGGCTAATGCACTAAAATAACTTGTTAGTAGTAATATCACAACCATCTGAAAAATCATTACAAGAATAACCCGCGGTAATACATTAGAAATATTTTCACCAGAAGGAAAAACTACCCAAAGTGATACAAAAGGAAGAATTACCATTGACACAAGAACAACAAGGAGTAATACCCCTTTGATTAATGAAAAAATTATAATGGGAAAGCTAGATTCTGAAAATATTTTTATTCCTTCTTCAGTTTTTAAATTCTCAACAAGTTTCTTAACCTTTTTCGTTATATCAACAAGCAGGAACGGAGTGAAAACCCATAATAGACACGCAATAATCGGTGAATACGATAATAAATTGTCAACCTTGAACCACGATGGTTCGAGGTAAATGATTAAAAGGAATGAAACGAGAAAATTTATCGAAATTGCTTTTATCAGAGGCGCGACATTTTTAATTATAAAGTCAAATCCAATCGCAATTTTTTCGATATTTGAATTAAATATCACATCCATTTCTTTTCGCAAGTCGGATTGATTTTTAATCTGATTTTTCCGTCTAAAAATTTGAGATATTAAAAAAAATAAACCATATAAAATAAAAAGCACAAAAGATGCATAAATCCAATATGGAAAATTGTTTGTAAATGAAGTCAATCCAATTGCCACGATTATTGACAACAGAGCTCCAATATATAAATTTGAGTCTATGAAATCGATTTGTTTTTTTGTGTGATCAGATGCCTCATTAATCGCGATTTTAATTCTTTCTAATTCAGAAATCTCTGAACTTAATTCATCTACCACGAGTATTACGTATTAAATACAAAAATAAAAATGCTTGGTATCTTATATGGGTTTAAAACAATGAATCAAAAAACATTACAATTCACATTTTTCTCCCACACCAAGTCGGATCCTCCCCAAATATCTCTCCTTTCCGGCCCATCTCGTGGTGCACCCCTCACAAGTCGAAGAACGCCTTGCATTCTTCTCCCATACGAGCCACACTTGCGCGTACCTCGTATGACTCGAAGCCCCTTCGGGTCTTCTCGGGCTCGGGCCCCCCCTCACAATGAGTCGAAGAACGCCCGCGGGCGTTCTTCTCCCATACGGGCTCCGCTTCGCGTATCCCGTATGTATATAAACATCCTTCTCAAATATCGTACACATCAACGCATTGCAAGGCGTTGATCACTGGCCAAAGGATCAATAAAGTGCATGGAGGATCCGGCGGCCGGGAATAGTGTACACAGAATATGGATAGCATAGCATACCATAGCAAAGACCATATGGAGATATCATATGATTTTAGTACCAGATACCAGCGTCCTTATCGACGGGCGCATAACCTCGATGATACAAGCCGGTGAATACAAGGGTGCAACAATAATCGTGCCGGAAGCGGTGATTGCGGAACTCGAGGCCCAGGCTAACAACGGGCGCGAGATCGGGTTCTCGGGGCTCGCGGAGCTCCAGTCGCTGTGCAAAATGGCCGAGGAAAAAACCATTGAACTCAAGTTCTCCGGGATCCGGCCGTCGCTCGAACAGGTGAAACTCGCCAGTGGTGGCGAGATCGACGCGATGATCCGGAATATCGCCATTGAGAATGCTGCACGGTTCATAACAAGCGACAACGTGCAGGCCGAGGTGGCACGGGCAAAGGGGCTCGATGTCATCTACTTAAAGCCACAGGTAACCGATTTTGTCCCGCTTGGGATCGACCAGTTCTTTGACGAGCACACCATCGCGGTGTACCTCAAGGAACGCGTGCCCCCGATGGCAAAGAAAGGGACCATTGCGGACATGAAACTTGTGAAGATCCGCGACGCGCCCACGAGCGAGTACGAGCTCCGGGCGCTGGCGCAGGAGATCCTCGAGCGGGCCAAGCGCGACCCCGACGGCTTCATTGAAGTCGAGAAGCGGGGCGTCACGGTCGTCCAGATCGGGTCCATGCGGATCGCGATCGCGAGGAGGCCGTTCTCGGACGGCATGGAGATCACGGCCGTCCGCCCGATCGTGGATGTGACCTTAAAGGACTACCAGAAGTCCGACATCATCACGAAACGCATCACGAGCGAGAAGCGGGGCATGATCATTGTCGGCGCCCCCGGCTCCGGCAAGACCACGCTCGCCCAGAACGTGGCAACGTTCCTCTCGGACAGCGGCTTCGTGGTGAAGACCATGGAGGCCCCCCGCGAGCTGCAGGTGCCGGACAACATCACCCAGTACACTGCGCTGGACGGCAGCATGACCAACACCGCGGACGTGCTCCTCCTCGTCCGGCCGGACTTCGTCATCTTCGACGAGCTCCGCAAGAACGAGGACTTCAGCATCTTTGCCGACATGCGCCTGGCCGGCATCGGCATGGTCGGCGTCATCCACGCAAGCGGTGTGCAGGACGCAATCCAGCGCTTCAGCGACCGCGTGGACTTCTCGGTCCTCCCGCAGATCATCAACACGGTCATCTTCGTGAAGCAGGGCGTCATCACGAAAGTCTACGACATCGGCTTTGCCGTCAAGGTTCCCGGCGGCATGGCGGGCGAGCTCAACATCCGGCCGGTCACCACGGTCACCGACCACGAAACCGGCGAACTCGTCCTCGACGTATTCCGGTATGACGGCGAAACCATCGTGATCCCGGTCACGGCACCGGCCGCTGCGCCGGCAGCAAAGACAGGGCCCGGCCCGGTCCACTTTGTCGGCCAGCCGCTCGTGCCCGAGAAACCCGCACGGCAGGCTGAGCCAAAGAAAGAGAGCGACGAGCGGCCCGGCTGGAAGCTGATGGAGAAGGAGATCCAGCGCGAGATCGGCCGGTATACGGACGGCATCGTGGATGTCCAGATGACGAGCGACACCAAAGCCGTTGTCTACATCGACGACAAGGACGTGCCGGCCGCGATCGGCAAGGGCGGCAAGAACGTCTCGGCCATCGTGAACAAGATCGGCATCGGGATCGATATCAAGCCCCGCTCCGAGTTCGACCGGCAGGCTGCCCAGCCCAGGGGAGACGAGGAGATCAACCTCGGCGGCGGCATCAAGATCCAGACCGACAAGAAGCAGCTCACCATCATCGCCCCGGGCGAGAGCGGGCGGATCGTGGACGTCTTCGCCGGCAAGGAATACCTCTTTACGGCCACCGTGAACGAGACCGGGGAGATCGTCCTTGCCAAGAACTCAAGCATTGCGCAGGAGATGATCCGGCGCTACCAGAACAACGAGAATATCAGGCTGCGGCCGGTATAAGGTGAAACCCGTGAGTGAATTCAATCCCGCACAATTCGAGGAGGAGGCGCACGAGAAGTGGGCGCACGCGTTCCACTCCGATCCCTCGGACCTCCCCAAGTACTACCTGAACGTCGCCTTCCCGTACCCAAGCGGCGCCATGCACGTGGGGCATGGCCGGACCTACATCGTGCCGGATATCGTGGCACGCTTCCAGCGGATGAAGGGGAAACAGGTCCTCTTCCCGATGGGCTTCCACGTCACCGGCGCGCCGGTGGTCGGCATCTCAAAGCGCATTGCGAGGAAGGACGAGAAGACCATCCGGCTCTACCGCGACCTGTACCGCGTGCCGCAGAACGTGCTCGACAACTTCACCGACCCGCTCGTGATCGTGAAGCATTTCGCGGACGAGTACCAGCGGGTCATGACTGCCTGCGGCCTCTCCATCGACTGGCGCCGGCGGTTCATCACGGTCGACCCGACCTATTCGAAGTTCATCGAGTGGCAGTGGAAGCATCTCTATGAAGCGGGCCACGTGATGAAGGGCGCCCACCCGGTACGGTACTGTACCGTGGACGAGAACCCGGTCGGCGACCATGATTTACTGGAAGGCGACAAGGCCGAAGTCATCAAGTTCACGCTGATGATGTTCCGGTACGGCGACGCCTTCATCCCGTGCGCAACCCTCCGGCCCGAGACCATCTACGGCGTCACCAACCTCTGGGCAAACCCGAAGGTCACGTACGTGAAGGCAATCGTGGACGGCAAAGCGTGGATCGTCAGCAAAGAGGCGGCCGAGAAGCTCGCCCTGCAGGACCACACGGTCGAGATCAAAGAGGATGTCCCGGGGACGAGCCTCATTGACAAAAAAGTCAGCCACCCGCTCTGCGGCGAGGTCCCGATCCTCCCTGCCGAGTTCGTGGACCCGGACATGGCAAGCGGCATGGTCATGAGCGTGCCCGCCCACGCCCCGTTTGACTACATCGCGCTCCGCGACCTCCAGCAGAAGGGGAAGTACACGACGATCAAACCTATCCCGCTCATCAAAGTCGAAGGCTACGGTGAAATTCCCGCAATGGACGCGGTCGAGAAGGCCGGGATAAAAGACCAGATGGACCCGCGGATGGACTCGCTCACGCAGGAGATCTACTCCGCCGAGTTTGCGAAGGGGAAACTCTTCGACAAATATGGCGGCAAGCCGGTGCGGGTTGCCCGCGACGACGTGGCCGCGGAGATGATCGCCAAGTACGACTCCGTGCCGATGTACGAGTTCGACCTCCGGCCGGTCGTCTGCCGGTGCGGCAACCGCGTCAAGGTCAAGATCCTCCACGACCAGTGGTTCCTGAAATACGGCGACCCCGCGTGGAAGCAGGAGGTCCAGGACCACATCAACGACATGGCGCTCGTGCCTACCGAGGTCCGGGTCGAGTTCGACCGGACGATCTGGTGGCTCAAGGACTGGGCCTGCACCCGGCGCGTCGGCCTTGGCACCCGCTTCCCGTGGGACACCAACCAGCTCATCGAGCCGCTCTCGGACTCCACGGTCTACATGGCGTACTACACCATCGCCCATAAGATCCGGGAGATCGAACCGAAACTCCTGACGCCCGAAGTCTTCGACTACATCTTCCTCGGGAAGAAGTCCGACGACCTGCCGGAGAAGAAGAAGCTCGACGCGATGCGGAAAGAATTCCTGTACTGGTACCCGTACGACTTCCGGTTCAGCGCCAAGGACCTGATCTCCAACCACCTCACGTTCCAGGTCTTCCACCACACCACCGTCTTTGCCGGCCACAAGGAGCTCCTCCCGAAGGGCATGGTCGTCTTCGGCATGGGCCTCCTGAACGGCGCCAAGATGTCGTCCTCCAAGGGCAACGTCTTCCTGCTGGAGGACGCCGTGAAGGAGTTCGGTGCCGACACCGTCCGGATGTTCCTGATGGGTTCGGCCGAGCCATGGCAGGACTTTGACTGGCGGAACGAGCTCGTGCTCTCCACGAGGAAACAGATCGAGCGGTTCCACAACACCGTCGTGGAGATCAAGGACGCCACGGGCGAGCCGCACGACATCGACCGCTGGCTCGCGAGCCGGCTCCAGGCCCACATTGCCCGGGCCACCGAAGCCCTCGAGAACTTCCAGACCCGGCAGGCCCTGCAGGAGTCCTACTTCGGCATCGAGCAGGACCTGAAATGGTACCGCCGCCGGCTCCCGAAGGACTGCGACGGCAGCCGCGAACTCCACGATCTCTGCTCGGTCTGGGTGCGCCTGCTGGCGCCGTTCATCCCGTTCACCGCCGAGCACCTCTGGAAGGAGCTCGCGGGCGAAGGGCTCGTCTCGTTCGCCCCGTGGCCGGTTGCTGACCCGAAACTGGTGAACCCGAAGGCGGAGCTTGCAGAAGAGCTCCTTGCCCGCACGGTCGAGGACATCGAGTCGATCCTGAAGCTGATCCAGCTCCAGCCCAAGGCGATAACCATCGCCCTCGCCCCGGAGTGGAAGCATGAGATCTTCCGCACGATCGCCGCAGCGAGCGACAAGGGCACGGTCGTCAAGGAGATCATGAAGGACCCGGCCATGCGCAAGCGGGGCAAAGCCGCGACCGACGCGACAAAACAGATCACGACGCTCATCCACCGCCTCCCGCCGTATGTTGTCGAACCCCTCCTGAAGGACCCGATCAGCGAACAGGACGTGTTCGATGCTGCGAAGGAATTCCTTTCGCAGGAGTTCGGCGTGCCGGTCCACATCGTGGAAGCGGAAGGGGCCGGGCACACGAAGGCCGCGACGGCGCTGCCGTTCAAGCCGGCGATTATGATTGAGTAACTTTTTTTTCCACGGCATTCCTGCGGGATCGCACAACCGGCAGAGGAATTCCCGGTACGTGTAAAGGGAGCCGCCGGAACAACATTCATGAACCTGCGATGCTAATATCGGATCAGCGAAAAATCAGCCGATACCGATATGAAAGATCGCACTCATGATCTCATGGAATGGATCCGGCAGAAGAAGGCGCGGCTGGATGCGCTGCGCCCGATGAGTCCTGATCTGGATGCGAAGCTCCACGAGGAGATCCGGGTACGGCACACGTACAACTCAAATGCCATTGAAGGAAATACGCTTACCTTATCGGAAACAAAACTCGTTCTCGAAGAAGGAATCACCATCGGCGGTAAAACCCTTCGCGAACACCTGGAAGCGACCAATAATGCCAGAGGATACGATATGATCGTCAGGCTGGCACAAAAAAAAGCGCCGATCAGCCATGTCACAATCCAGCAGGTCCACGAGATCGTCACCCGGGGAATTCTCGAAGATGCCGGGCGGTACCGGACCCGCAATGTCCGGATAACCGGCGCTCACAAGTCCCCGGCGGACTGGTCCCGTATTGTCCGCGAACTGGACACCCTGATCGGTGCAGTCACCAGCCCGGACAAGGATGTCGTTGCCATGGCCGCGTTTCTCCATCACCGGTTCGTGGCAATCCACCCCTTCACTGACGGCAATGGCCGGGTGGCCCGGCTCCTGACGAACCTGTTCCTGCTCCATCAGGGCTACCCGCCGATCGTTCTCGATACAAAAGACCGGCAGAAGTACTACCGGGCGCTCCGCGATGCAGATTCCGGGGATCTTATCCCGTTCACCCGTTTCATTGCCCGGGCTGTCAGCGACTCGCTCTCCTCATGGCTCGCGGTTGCCGGGGAACAATCGGAACTCGTCCCGCTTGGCGAGCTGGCGAAACGATCTCCCTACTCGCAGGAGTACCTGAGCCTTGCAGCGAGGAAAGGGCTTCTCGATGCAACCAAGATCGATGATACGTGGCATGCATCGGGACAGGCGCTTGAAGAGTATATCCGGAAGCATGGCAGGAAATGACAATTCCTGACCGGTCATATGCTGGCGGGGCAGGGCCGCGACCGATGCAACCAGGCAGATCACGACGCTCATCCACCGCCTCCCGCCCTACATGGTCGAGCCGCTCCTGAAGGACCCGATCAGCGTGCAGGATATGTTCGATGCTGCGAAGGAATTCCTTGCGCAGGAGTTCGGCGTGCCGGTCCACATCGTGGAAGCGGAAGGAGCCGGGCACACCAAGGCTGCGACGGCGCTGCCGTTCAAGCCGGCGATCATGATTGAATAATCCCTTCTTTTTCCCCGGCCATCCGGCCAGATTCCCGGGAAATATTTCGCAACACCCCTCATCCATCCCGGGAAAGTTAGGGTACAACCGGGACAAGCGAACACTGCCTGAATCTTCCGCAGCGAATTGTCCTGATAACGGATGCGCCGCCCCGGTTCTGGGGAGAGACTGGGATGGTGTATCCGGTCACGACGCAGACCACCACACCGCCAGCAGCGACACCGCAGCCGGCTGCCTCATCGCCGCTGCTGAACATCGTCCCTGTCACCGCGGCAATCGGTATACCGGCGGGTGGCGGGTTCATGGTCCGGCGGTGGTGGATCTGCAGGCAGAACCCCGCACTGTTTGGCGATTTTGACTGATCCGGATCATTTTTTTACAGTTTTTCGTTGGAAAACTCCGGTGTGCCGGACCACAACTCCGCTGCTGATGCGTTCATAGTGAAAAAAGCCGCGACAGCCCCGCCGCCCGGGCTTGCGATCGCGATCAAGTGCTTTTTTTGTTTTTCCCGGCCCGGGACGGTATCCACCGTTGTCAGATCCGATACCCTATGCCAGGACTTGCATTTCGACATGACTATATCATTCCATGAATAACACTTTTCATTCATCGCCGAAGGTGGTTGCCTGATGCATTTCGTTCCGTTACGTCCGGAACCGGCCAGCGAGAGACAACAGCAATCGTTCTGCCAGCTGGTCTGCCTGCCGTTCATTATCCTGCTGGCCCTTGCCGGGCCGGTAGCCGCTGCCGATCACACGCTGAACCCCGGGGACCCGATCGGGCAGAACATCACGGATGCAGCTGCGGGTGATACCCTCATCCTGAACCCGGGAACGTACCGGGAGATTGACATCATCGTTTCAAAAGACATCATCATCCGGGCCAACACATCCTGCGGCGGCACGGCGGCCAACACGATCATCGACACGATGGCATCCGGCAGGATCTTCGACAATCGCGGGGGATATAACCTTGCGATCGACAACCTGAGCCTGAAGAACGGCACGCATACTGAAAGCGGCGGTGCAATCAGACAGTCCGGAGGCACTCTGGCCATCTCCTCGTCCATCATCTCCAGCGGCAGTTCGACAGATGGCAATGCAATCTATGTGGTCAGCTCACCTCTGACGGTCACCTCCACGACCTTCTCGGACTGCCGGTCGGACAATTTCCCGGGTGCGATTTTTGCGTTATCCACCACAGTCCGTATCGAGAACTCGACCTTCTCGGACTGCCGGTCGGAAAAATCCACAGGTGCAATCGATGCGATATTAACTACCGTCCGTATCGAGAACTCGACCTTTTCCCGATGCACCGGACGGCTGGGCGGGGCAGTCGCGGTCTTCCGCGGGCCCGCAATTATCATCTCCTCGACATTTACGGACTGCCATGCATCGTATCGTGGCGGAGCGATCGCGTTCGATGAATCCACGCTTGCCATCACCTCCTCGTCCTTCACCCGCTGCTCGTGCCCGGAAGGCGGAGCCGTGTGGGGAGGATACGACGGCGGGGCAACTATTCATTTCTCCCGCTTCTCGGATTGCGACAGCGAGGGGGCGGCGATATACCGCTATGCCGGAACATGGGATGTACGGAACAACTGGTGGGGCACAAACGATGATCCCTCCCCGCATATCTACGGGCCCGCAACGTATTCCCCGTGGCTGGTGCTCGGTGCCGTCGCGAACCCGTCGTCTGTCACACCAGCACAGACTGCCTCCGTCACGGCGAACCTGACGTACGACAACCTGGGATATTACCACGATCCCGTGGCGGACGGCCATGTCCCGGACGATATCCTGACCGTGTTCACGCTGACGAGGGGTACCGGCAGCCTGGTGCCGGACGCGGGAGGGATGGTATCCGGCACGAACGCGACGACGTTTATGTCCCCGGCCGGCACGATGGCGATGGTCAATGTCACGGTCGACGGTGAATCTGTCGGCGTACCGATCACCGTCAATGGTGCAGCCTTCACCGGCTCGCCGATATCCGGCACTGTCCCGCTTTCGGTGCAGTTCACTGACGCATCGGTCGGCTCGCCAACGATGTGGAACTGGTCGTTTGGCGACGGCACATGGTTCAATACCACCGATACCACTGCAGCCAGCCCGCTGCATACATACACCAGTACCGGCACGTACACAGTCAGCCTGACCGCCTCCGGTGCCTTCGGCACAACCACGCAGACCCGGGTCGGGTATATCACGGTCGTTTCTCCGGGCACAGTTCCCGAGACGACGATTGATAACCGCGACAATGACGACGGCTTCCCGTCCGTTACGCCGGCAGCAACGGAAGCCGGACCGTTCCCGCTCATGACCGTAACCGTGAACATCGGAGGCGACTCGAAGGCGTGGCAGGCGGTTGTCACGGGAACGAAACTCTCGGAGCTGATCGTGACCGGCACCGTGCAGAACAGCGCGGGCTTCAACATGACCGCCCTGCCCGGGATCGTGTTCCAGTACCTCCGGCTTGAACCGGCACGGTACGGCACGATTACACAAGCCCGGGTAAACTTCACCGTCCCGCAATCCTGGCTCGATGAGAACCGTATCGCCCCGGGCAGCATCGTGCTTTACCACATGACCGCGGACGGGGGGTGGAAGGCGCTGCCCACCACGTTCCTGAATACAAAGGACGGGACCGGGTTCTTCTCTGCGGAATCCCCCGGATTCTCGCTCTTTGCGATTGCCGGGACACCGGGCACCACAGCTCCGGCAGTTATGGCAACGCAGGCGACCGCGGTCATTCCGGTACAGGAACTTCCGGAAGCGGGGAAAGCTGTACCGCAGAAACCGGTCACAACGCAGACCACCGCACCGCCCGCCGCGACACCGCAGCCGGCACTATCATCACCGGTCATGACTGCCATCCTCGTTATCGCGGCGATTGGTATACTGGCGGGTGGCGGGTTCATGGTCCGGCGGTGGTGGATCCGCAGGCAGAACCCGGCGCTATTCGAAGAATGCTGATGCCTTCCTCTCACCCTCCTGGCCTGATGGCCAGTCGGACTTCGAGGAATACGACTGAACAGGCAGGTGTCCGGCGTGCCGGTCCACATTGTGGAAGCGGAAGGAGCCGGGCACACCAAGGCTGCGACGGCGCTGCCGTTCAAGCCGGCGATTATGATCGAATAATCATTTTTCCTTTTCTCTTTTTTTCCATATCCCCAAGGTTCATTGAACCATCATCACGGTAAGACCATAGAATCGAAAGGAGTGGTGCAGTAACCGTACGGAGTGCGTAAAAATATCATCTCCCGCCTGCACTTTTCCCTGTACCGGGATTTTTTCCCCGCATATTCATACAGGATATGATTTTATGGACCGATACCATAGCATACTCCGTTTCTTCATCCTGCTGATCGTCAGCGGATTATGTACAGGAATGGTGTCAGCAGCAGCCGATACTGTTACGGCACCCGTGAATATCCATATTGCCCGGGAAAATGCAACCATCCCCGCGTATCACCTGCAGGCACCGGGATTCCGGGCCATGGATGCACAGTCCATGGACGCTTCCGGCGGCCCGTCGTTCACGTTTGAATGGGCGGTGCCTTCCGCTACGGTCATCCACCCGCAGTACCTCACGACCGATGCATCGGGCACCGTGTACGCAATCGATTTCTGGAACAACTCGATCTCGAAATATGCTCCGGACGGGACCCTGCTCGGCATCATCGGCGAATCCGGGACCGGCAACGGGCAGCTCGGCCGTCCCGGCGATGTTGCCGTGAACGCCAGCGGTTACATCTACGTCGTGGACCAGGGCAACAACCGCATCCAGGTCTTCTCGCCTTCCGGCGCGTACGTTTCGAAGTGGGGATCGCAGGGGACGGGCAACGGGAACTTCAACAAGCCCCGCGGGATCGCTCTCGACAGCGCGGGCAGCGTCTACGTTGTGGACACGGACAACAACCGGATCCAGAAATTCGGCCCGGGCGGGAATTTTATCACGGCATGGGGATCTTCCGGCAGCGGTGACGGCCAGTTCAGTTTCCCTGTCGATATTGCTGCAGATGCTTCCGATCGTCTCTATGTCACGGACAGGGACAACTACCGCGTCCAGGTCTTTGACACCAACGGCTCGTTCCTCACCAGGTGGGGTTCGTACGGGTATGGCAGCGGCTCCTTCTCTGAACCGATCGGGATCACGGTCAACAGCAGCGGATACATCTTTGTAACTGATGACAGCATGTACAAGGTCCAGGTCTTCGATTCCGCCGGCACCTTCCGGAACCAGTTCGGATCCGGCGGAGCAGGTCAGGGACAGTTCTGGTTCCCGTACGGTATTGCTACCGATCCCAGCGGGAACGTGTATGTCGCCGACTACAACAGTTACCGCATCGTGATCACCGATCCTTCGGGCACTCCGCGGGGGACCTGGGGTACCGGTGGCAACGGTGACGGCCAGTTCATCTGGCCGACCGCGAGCGCCATCGGGCCGGATAATCACATCTACATTCTGGATTACGGCAACGGCCGTGTCCAGGAGTTCACTCCGGACGGTACCTATATGGGGCAGTTCGGCGCCGGCCAGTTCCGGGAGGCCTATGGCATGGCGATCAACAGCTCGGGGTATTTCTATATCAGCGACTCGTACAACAACCGGATCCAGGTCTGGAGCCCGGACAAAAATTACCAGTTCCAGTGGGGACAGTATGGCATCGAGAACGGGAACTTCAACTCCCCCGAAGGTATCGTGTGTGCCCCGAACGGGACCGTCTATGTTGTCGATACCTACAACAACCGGGTCCAGGCCTTCGATCCCAGCGGTACCTTCATCACCGCGTGGGGCTCGTACGGCACATCCGGTGCCGGCATGTTCTATGAACCGTACGGTATTGCTCTCGATTCTGCAGGGAACGTGTATGTGACTGATACCTCCAACAACCGTGTCCAGAAGTTCGATGCCGGCGGGAATTTCCTGGACGAATGGGGGACAATGGGGTCCGGTGACGGCCAGCTGTGGTACCCGGAAGGTATTGCTGTTGACAGCCAGAACCGTATCTATGTTGGCGACTCCTGGAACTCCCGCGTCCAGATCTTCACGTCCGGCGGGGAGTATATCACGCAGTTCGGGTCGCCGGGCATGGGCAACGGGCAGTTTGAGAACATCTACGGCGTCTCGGTCGATGGTGACGGGAGCGTGTATGTCGTTGATATCGCAGATGACCGGTTCGAGAAGTTCTCTTCCGAACCCGTAGTCACCCCCGTCATCCCCATCCCCGGATCCGCACATTTTCCCACCGATCCCGATGGCGACGGGCTTTACGAGGATGCGAACGGCAACGGCCGTGCCGACTTTGCCGATGTTGTCCTGTATTATGACACCATGGACTGGATTGCGGCAAACGAACCGATCATGGCGTTCGATTTCAACGGCAATGGCCGTATCGACTTTGCCGACATTATCAGCCTCTACGATGGCATCTGAGATCGTCCGGTGTCGTCACCGGACAATCCCCTCTTTTTCTGCCAGTCCTGTATTCACAGATGCCGGATTCATTTCGGAATATTAATCTCCCATTGAAAAAAATTCTCCGGGATACTGCCGGAGTGCGGGACTATCGGGGAAGGTTGTCCCGGCCTCTTGCAGACGTTGCTGTGGCTGGTGGGGGATGGATTTACGACAGTTTTGCCTGATTTTCCTGGTTGTATCGATATCTGCGTGCGGGCTTTTCGCAGCTCCGTCATCGGCTGCGAATTATACCTTTCAACGTGCGGACATTGCGCCGGTTGAGTTTTTTTCCCCGCCAGCGGACGATACCGTCCTTCAGGAAATCCTGGCCGGTCACCCGGGTCTTTTCACCACCGCGCTCCATGGCGCAGACAGTGCCAGCGGCAAAAACAGGGATCATGCCATTCCCGCCATACCTGAATCAGCCGAATCCATCAGCATCGGACCCGCCGACTCGATCCAGGCAGCAGTCTCTGCCGCGGCTGACGGCGACACCATCTGGCTCGACCCGGGGATTTACCGGGAGCACGACATCGTCATCGACAGGAACATCACCATCCGGGCCAACACGTCACTCGGAGGCAACCGCGGCAACACCATCATCGATGCAGAACATGCCGGCCGGGTTTTCAATGTCATGGGCCCTTTCACGTTTGCCATCGACAACCTCGCCCTGCGGAACGGATCGGTCAGTTCAGCGGATATCTTTGTACCTGCTGAAGGCGGAGCAATCCTTGCCGGGGACCCGGCAGGTACGCTCATCATCACGAATTCCGCTTTTTCCGACTGCCAGGTGACCACGCTCGCAGATTCTGTAGAAGGACTGGGCGGCGCGATCTCCGCATATGGCCCTCTCAGTATCACCGGGTCCTCGTTTGCCGGCTGTTCGGCATCCGGCGAGGGGGGGAACAACGCGGGGGGGGCGATCTATGCGGGAGATAGTAATACGGTTATCGCTTCCTCCACCTTCACCAACTGCTCCGTATCCGGAAACACAGGGATAGGCGGTGCCGTCATCGGTATATATTCCATCACGTCGACCACGTTTGAACGCTGTTCGGCATCCGGGACAAATGCACTGGGCGGCGCAGTTGCACTTGCAATGAATATCACCGGAAGCAACTTCATCGACTGCTCTGTTGCGTCGGAAACCGGGATAAGCGGCGGGGGTGCGGCAGCCCTCGGGGTGGTTATCACAGATTCCAGGTTCATCAATTGTTCCGCAAGCGGCTCTTCCAATGTCGGCGGCGGGGCTGTCTGGGGGTCCGAACGCGTGAGCGGCTCTTCTTTTTCCAACTGCTCGGTAACCGCGGGCGATGATCTTGGCATGGGCGGGGCAATTACCACCGGGTGGATCTCTGGACTGATACCGGAAATTGATCGTTCAGTCTTCACGGACTGCTCGGTAACCTCAGGAGGGGATGCCGGTGGCGGGGCGGTTGCCGGTTTCACCATGATCACCGGATCCACCTTCACACGCTGTTCGGTAACCGGCACCGACGAGGCTTTTGGCGGTGCGGTCTATTATGGAGACACCATTGCGGATTCTGTATTCACCGACTGTTTTGCTTCCGGAAGTTCGATCGCGGCAGCCGGTGCAGCGTGCGCTTTTGAGAATATTACCGGTTCATCCTTCACCCGCTGCTCGGCGACCAGCAGCAATCAGGCCGAAGGCGGTGCTGTCTATAATGGAGAAATGGTCGCCCGCTCCGCATTCACCGGTTGTTCGGCTTCCGGAGGTATCATTGCGTCCGGCGGCGCAATCGGTTTTCTCGATGACGTCTCGGACACTTCGTTCACCGACTGCTCTGTTTCCGCAGGCAGGTTCGCACCAGGAGGTGCAACGGCAAATATCAGGAATATCACCGGTTCATCCTTCACCCGCTGCTCGGCGACCAGCAGCGAGCAGGCTGAAGGCGGTGCAATCTATGGAAGTGAAAATATCATCCGCTCCACCTTCAACAGTTGTTCCGTTGCCGGGGGTACCGGCGCGCTGGGAGGAGCAGTCATTTATGGCAACAATGTTGCCGGATCAGCCTTCACCACCTGCAGCGCATATGACGGGGGCGCAATCTATTTCCCGCCCTACATGACGACACCGGCAGGAACAATCTCTTCCTCCACATTCTCCGGCTGCCATGCCTCCAACAACGGGGGCGCGATCTTCACTGAGGATGTGGACCTCAGCATCGGCAATTCCACAACCTTCACCGGCAGTTCAGCGCAAAATTACGGGGGGTCGCTGTTTATCAATGGCGGCAACGTGGTCCTTGACCGGATCTCCATGACGAACAGCAGGGCCGTATCCGGCGGCGGGGGAGCGATCGCCCTCACCCACCGGGGCTCGCTCACCATAACATCCTCGAACTTCGAACGATGTTCTGCCCCCGATGGCGGCGCGATCCTGAGCGGCAACCCCCCGGCAATCCATTTCTGCCGGTTCTGGCAGAACACCGCAACGGGCACCGGCCCGGCAATCCGGACAATGGGCGGGACCGTCCATGCGGAGAACAACTGGTGGGGTACCAACGCCGACCCGGCCCCGCAGGTCTACGGCAGCGTGACAACAGCCCCGTGGCTCGTTCTCGGTATCACGGCTGCACCGTATTCCCTCACCATACCCCAGACTTCGGAGATCCGTACGAACCTGACGTTCACGAACACCGGCACCGATACCTCCGGCGGGGGCATCTTCGTGCCCAACGCCATCCCGAACACCTACGCGCTGGTATCGGGTCCCGGTGTTGTTGCACCCCTGACGTACGGATCGGCAAACGGGGCCGGCCGGACAACATGGATCACCCTCCAGCCGGGTGCGGCCAACATCTCCGGCACTGTTGACGGCCAGACCCTGTATATCGCCCTGAACGCCGCACAGGGCACGTGGACCCCGCCGCCCACGCAGGTCCCCAACGACGATGGCTGGCCCCGGGGAGGCGCCGGCGCACCGGGCGGCGGGAGTGGATCAGCGGCGACAACCGGATCGTCCGGGTACCCGCTCATGACCGTGACCGTGAACATCGGAGGCGACTCGAAGGCGCACCGGGCAACCGTGACCGGGACGAAGTTGTCGGAGCTGATCGTGACCGGTACCGAACAACACGGGGCTGCCGCCAGCTGTAACCCGCCGGCAGGAAGTACCTTCCAGTACTTCAGCCTCGAACCGGCCCGGTATGGTACAATCACAAACGCGGTGATCAACTTCACCGTCCCGCAATCGTGGCTGGATGCGGACCGTGTCGATCCACAAACAATCGTTCTGTACCGCATGACGCCCGACTGCTGGAAGCCGCTGCCGACAACGTACCTTTCAACGAAGGACGACACGGCATTTTTCTCGGCGCAGTCTGCCGGGTTCTCGCAGTTCGCGATTATGGGAACACCTTCGGAATCCGTAATTATTGTTCCGGCGGTGGACCGGCTGGCACCTGCGATCGGGGACATACAAACCCCTGCCCCTGCAATTCCTGAGAAAATGCCGGTAACAACGCAGACTACGGCTCCCCCGGAAACGGTGCCGGAACCGTCCGCGCCCTCTCCGCTCCTGAACGTGATCCTTGTCATCGCGGCTGCCGGCCTGCTGGCGGGAGGGGGATTCGTGGCCCGGCGCTGGTGGATCGATCGATGAGTTCCCGAGCCTGAAAATAATAATCAATTGTTTTCCGGTTCCGGCAGCATGAAGTCCTGCGGGTTATCGGCTGTATTCACGAACAGGATTCCAGAAACGCATATTTTCGGTTCCTGTTCCCCGCACGGTTTTTCATTTTTCCCGTCCGCTTATGATGCGGTATTCAGCAGATCTCATCCCCTCAAAAATAATATTACCCTCCGCATTATACCGGATGGTATGAAACTCCTTATCCTCGTACTCTGTATCTGCCTGCTAACCGGCACCGTGACTGCAAAGGCTGCGGATGCCGTAGAACTCGGCATAACCCCCGCGGGGAGTGCCGTCCTGTCACCGGGTATCTACACGTTGGCCGGGTATACCGAATGCTCGGATGACTCCGCGCAGGTGGGGACACCGGCGGGCATGGGGGAACTCGATGTCGACAGCATTCCCGACGGCGCAACTGTGTACCTCGATGGTTCCCCTTGGACGTACAAGCACTGTATCGGCCATTTTCCGGACCAGATCTGCCTGAACCCGCCCGTCTACACGCCATACACGGGCTTCGTGGAGACCGGTACTCATTCCATCACCTTCTCGCGGGACGGTTACAAGAGCTACTCCGGGACGGTCAATATCTGTTCCCAGAAGGTATCGTATGTCCACAAGGATCTTGTCGCGCTCACCACAACCACGACAACGACCATGACAACGACAACAACGGCGGTTCCGACAACGACCGCAACGACCGCGGCGGCAACCACCACAGCCACGACGGCCACTACGGCTGCCGTGACTGCGACAACCGCGGCTGCCGGCACGACAGCAGCGGCCGGGACCACCGCGGCGGGCACCGGCTCCCTCTCTGTGGTAACAACGCCATCGGGTGCTGCCATCTACATTGACGGTATCCAGCGCGGTGTTTCGCCGGCAACGATCCCCGGCCTTGCCGCGGGGAGCCACACTGTCCTCTTAAAACGCGAAGGATACCAGGATCTCTCGACGCCTGTCTCCGTTGCTGCAGGAATCCGGAACGACTTCTCCACCGGCCTGACGCCGCTGGCCGCGGAAATCACCACAGCACCGCTCACGACGGCCACCACGCAGCGGACACCAACGACAAGGGCACAGTCCCCGGGATTCGGGGCAGCCTGCGGTCTTGCTGCGCTCGGGGTCCTGTTGTTCCTGCGGAAATAGCGGCACATGCTGGAAAAACCTCCTTTTTCCGGACGGGATCGGCCGGAACCTTGTGTAAAAAGAAGATCATAAAAGCAAGCATATGAAAATAACAAGCATGAGATCCCTGCTCATCCTGGTTGCTGCCCTGCTCATCCTTGCCGGGACGGCGGCAGCGTTCCAGAACATTACGGCAAACGACAGTATCTATTACAAGGAAGTCGGGGGTGCAACGTGCGCCGACCATGCCATCCCGGGCCTCAAGGGCCAGAGCCTCCTTGCGATCGTGGAGTTATCCGGTCACAGCGAGGTCACTATTGACGGAAAACAGGTACAGGCAGACGGGTCGGGGACCTACCAGGAACACCCGGTAAACTACTATGTAACCACACCGGGAACCCATCACATTGTCATCTCCCAGCCGGGCTATACCTATTATATCGCCTACCGGAGCGTCTGTGCCGGCAAGGTGACCTATGCGTACTATGACCAGGAAGCGCACCTCTTCCAGGGGACGACGCGCTCTCCTGTCCCGACAACCGTACCGGTGACTGCCACCAGTACCGTTACCGCGACACCATCCGGAGGTTCTCCGGAGTATGGCGCCCTGAAATCGGCTCTTGGAACGCAGTCGAACCCTGAAAACCTCGGATCGCTTGCGATCGCCACCGATCCGCCCGGTGCTGTCATCTATATCGACGGCATCAAGCAGGGGATCACCCCTGCCACCATCCCGGGGATCGCTCCCGGCAGCCACACGCTCCTTTTGAGGCTCGACGGTTATGATGACCTGTCCATCCCGGTCGTTGTTTCCGCGGGAAGAACACACACATACTCCTCCGCACTGCAGAAGAGCAGCGGAGCAGCAGCACCGGCACCGGTTGTCCCGACAACGAAGAGGAGCGGCGCCCCGGGAGCCGGGATCGTTGCTGCGGCATGCCTGATCGCCGCGGGCGTTGTTCTTTGCAGAAAATCCCCGTAATCCTTTTTCCAGTCCTTCGGAATCCATGATGCCGCCGGGAATAACTGTAATATTAAAATGGTTGGGGCAGTACAGCTGAGTATGAATCAAGGAACGATTCTTCTTGTTGCAATACTCTGTATAGCCGCGATTCCCGCAGGCACCCTTGCGGAAAACTACATGGGCGGTGAGATCGTTCTGGGCGGCGGAGCCCCGGGCGGCACTATCCGGATCACCGAAATTCCCACAACCGCTGTCAGGACAACCGCGGCCCCGGCAGCGGCAGCCACCGGCTCCGTCTCGATCCAGACATCCCCCGCCGGCGCGACCGTGTATATCGACGGTGTCCGGCAGGGGATCTCCCCCGCCGTGATTCCCGGCCTTTCGCCCGGGGCACACACGATCCTCCTGAAAAAGGATGGCTATTCGGACCTGTCCGTTACGGCTCCGGTGACCGGGGGGCAGACAAAGGAGCTGGTGCTGGTGATGACGAAACTCGCGGCCGCAGGAACGGCAACGCCCCCGACCCCGGCACCCCCCACGCGGAAGACGCCGGGATTCGAAATGATTTCCGGGATCACAGCGCTCGGTGCCGCGATCGTTGCCAGAAAGAAATTCCGGTAATCTTTTTCCTCACGGGTCCCCGTTTTTCCAAAGAGTGTCCGGTCTTCCATCCACAAACCCATTATACCCGCATTGGGTAACCGGTTGCAGATACGAGCATGAAGACAGGGAACATGGTCCGGCTGCTCCTGCTGTGCATTGTCCTGGCGGGAGGCCTCGCCGTGACGGCGGGGGCTGCAATCCTCAAAACCGACTGGAAGGAACGAGCTCCTGAAGAAGGGCCGTATCTCGGTATCATCACCCTCCCGGATGCATCGCTCATCTATGCCGGGGGCAGTTCTATCTACATCCGTTCGTGGGATTACACCATCCACTGGGGATACCGTCCTGCCCAGGCTGCAGCACTGAGCCTGGATGGTAATCGGGTTGTACTGGGCGAGGGAAACAAGGTGGCGGTCTATGACAAAAACGGCGTCGAGAACTGGACCCGCAACATGGATGGGTATGTGAAGGCCGTGGCGGTGTCGCCGGACGGATCATCTGTCATCGCAGCTGACGACAAAGGCAACTACATCTCATGGAACAGGTATGGCGACTATGTTGCCCGCACCATGAATGCAACGGCACATTCCCTGACGTATTCCCCCGTTTCGGACCTTATTGTTGCCACGACAGACAGCGGACTGCGTTTTTTCAACCGGAAACTGGAGGTTGAATGGTATGACAACAGGACCGAAAGCAGCGACCGGTTCGTCTGTATTGCCAATGACGGATCAACCATCATCACCGCCGGGAGCAGGGAGGCGGCATCGTACCGGAATGACGGGATGCTCACCTGGCGTTCTGAATTGACAAAAGAGCCGATCATCGATATGGACTGCTCGTCCGACTGCTCCGTCATCGTTCTCGGAGGGCAGGACAAAGAGGTGGTGGTTCTCGACAGAAAGGGCACTGTCCGCTGGAAGTTCAGGACCGGACAGTGGGTCAATGCAGTCAGCGTCTCCCGTGACGGATCGGTGATCGCTTCCGGAGGGATCGACCGGAATCTCACCGTCTTTGACCGGAGCGGCAGCATCCTTACCTGGAAGAAGACCGACGACATCATCCAGCCCCGCTCCGTTGCTGTCAGCAGCGACGGCAGGAAGATCGTGGTTGCCGACCAGCGCAACATCTACGGCTTTACCGTGCTCGGGGATTTTGCTGTCCCAGAAATCACGATAACCTCTGTACAGGACACGTTCACCGTGGTGCCGACAACGAATCCGGCACCGGTCCCGACCACGACCGTGACCACGGCAGCCATGACAACCGTTCCGGCAACTCCGTCACCAGCGGTTCCGGCCAGGCCGACAACGTATGCGGCGGCTGATCCCCTGCCCGTTCTTCTAGCGCTTGCGGCAGCCTGCCTGCTCATGCGCATGCAGCGCTGAAAAGAAGGGTCGGTCAGAACGGAATTCCCTGACCGTAAAGGAAAAGGGTGGGATTAGTTCTCCCTTTTGAACTCGCCGGTATAGATGAACGTAGCCAGCGCGACAATGCCCGAAAGCACAAAGATCAGGATCACGATAGTGATACCGCCGCTCTCGATCATCGGGTACGCGCTGAAGATCATCAGGCCGACAGTAAGGAATACCAGGATGGTATTCATGTAACGGAGTCCTTGTTCCATAGGTAGTAGTTTTTTGCCTTTTATTTAATAGTTTTGGGTAAACTGGGTAAACCACCCGTTTTTTTGGGAAAAACGGAAAAATCAGAAGAATTTAATCCGCGCTGCCCCGACCCGGAAGTACCCGAACGGCATGTGCACGCGGTCACCATACACCTGTTTCAGCAGGTTGATATACCGGTCGTCTTCCGCCATCATGTACTCGTGCCTGCCATCGGCCGACTCGATGGAGATTTTGAATTCATTGTATTCGAAGTCGCCGGAACCCGTGTCCTTCAGCTTGAGGTTGATGGCGGTGATCCGGGAATTTTCGATCGCAAAATTACCGGGGGTTTCTGCAAGTGCCATATCCGGAGGCATCGCTTCGTAGCGGGTTGCATACCCGAACTGGGCGGCCATCTGGTCTTTCATGATCCCGAAGAATCCTTTGCCTTCCGCTTTTGCCTTTGCCTGAGCCTCTGCTACTGCCGCCGTGATCATCGCAGAGGTCATCTGGACGAGGATCATGCGCCGGCTGGTGATGACAATGTTCCAGGTGTCCCACGATGCGCCGAGGAACTTCACCTTCCGCGTATTGGCGATGACACCGATGACTTCTTCGCCGCCCGGTGTTACCGGGACGCCGGGCCGAAAGGAAGGATCACCACCACCGGAGGGGGCAGAACCGACCGCTGCGCCGCAGCTGCCGCAGAATTTTGTCGTACCGGTGATGGGTGCACCGCAGCTGCCGCAGAATTTACCTGCCGGAGGTGCCGGGGGGGCAGGCGGGGCGGCGGGTTTTGCGGCAACAACGGGCGACCCGCAGATCCCGCAGAACTTCTCGGAGCCGGAGACGGGGCTGCCGCAGGAGGCGCAGGTATAGCCACCCTGTGCCGGGGCTGCTGCAGGTGCCGGCGGGGGTGCCTGGTAGGCCGGTGCCGGAGGCTGGTAGGGTGCCGGAGCGGGAACGGGCATGTCCGGGACTTTCACAAGGCACTTGCTGCAGAACTTATCGCCCGGTTTGATCGGGTTGCCGCACGCCTTGCATACAAGCCCGCCGGCAGGGGCAGCCGGGGGGGCGGCAACCGGTGCCGGAGGGGTGTACTGCGGAGGCGGCGGGGGCTGGTAGGCCGGTGCCGGAGGCTGGTAGGGTGCCGGAGCGGGAACGGGCATCTCCGGGACTTTCACAAGGCACTTGCTGCAGAACTTGTCGCCCGGTTTGATCGGGTTGCCGCACGCTTTGCAGACAAGCCCGGCCGGAGCGGCGAACGGGGCTGCATACTGCTGGGCGGGGGGCTGGTACGCCGGTGCCGGCGGCGGGGGCTGGTAGACCGGCGGGGGTGGCGGGGGAGCCTGGTACACCGGTGACGGCGCCACGGCCGGGGCGGAAACTGCAGCATTCCCTGCCTTTGCTCCGCAGACCCCGCAGAACTTCTCATCGGGTGCGAGAGATGCGCCACAGGATCGGCAGACAGGCCCGGCAACAGGCGGCGACGCAGCAGGAGCTGCTGCAGGGGCTGATGCAGGAGCTGATGCAGCAACGGGCGGTTCTTCGGCAAGCGACGCCCCGCAGGATCGGCAGAATTTCTGCGTGGCGCCTACACTTTTACCGCATTCGGGGCAGAACGGCATAGGATAATCACGTAAGAGTCATTGTACCCGCTCTCTTAAGAGGATTGCTTTTGTCAGGGGGAATGTTCAGATTCGCATGTTCCGGGCAGCTGCGGCAGGAGCATACTGCCGGACAAACGCAAGCACCCGGGGATAGTTCTCTTCCGTGCAGTAGAGGACGACCGGGCTGATCAGCCACGGTGAACGGAAGACAATGGATCGCAGGGAGGGATAGACCGAGATAAAACGGACATCGTTCCATTCAAGGGTATTGTATTCCTGCGATATGGCGATGAGCCCGGCACCCGTGCCCCCCATGGATCCCATGAGTGCCGCACCGGCCGTTGCCGCCCGGTCAATGCCTGCGGTCATCCTGCCGGCCCTGTGGCTGACTCCATCGGGCCCGATGCAGAATGTTGTCAGGAGTCCTCCGCCGGTCACGATATGGAGGATGGCAGTCACGAACAGAAAGACCAGCGCCATGAAAGCGCCCACTACAACAAACATCAGGAGCATATCGTCTGCCCCGGTTATGAGACGGAAGACTGACCCGAGAATTATCCCGAGGAGAAGGGGGATACCGATACACTGAGCAACGAGATACGGGTTGGTTATCAGCGGAATCTTCCGTTCCCAGATCAGGAACTCCCGATCGCCGCTGCCTGGTTCAGCCGCACCGGCGTGATCGGATCCGGCCGGGGCGGGGAGCATCGCCCCGCAGGAGGTACAGAACGTGCTGGTATCCGGCACTGCCATCCCGCACGCTTCACACACGATCATGCCGGGAATTTAGTCCTCAACCGTGCTCTTTGCACGCTTGACCCGTTCCTTGGTGGTGAATCCGGTGACCACGTCAAGGTAAGTCCGGAACCGCTTGTTGGTATCGATGATCACATCATCGGAAGTGCCGGTATCGGACTCCGTGTCGATGATGACCGACTTGCTGCCGGCACCGATGATCACATCGAGACGCTTGAGTGCCCCGTACCTGATCCGGTACCCCTTGTCGGTCTTTTCCGGCTCTTTTCCGAAACAGACCTTCAGCTGCGCAACGGCCCGTTCCTCAAGATCTTTTGTCAGCCCTCGCTTGATGGGGTATTCTTGCATAATACTTTTTTACTCGTGGGTGTATGTTAATCTAATGACGGCAGAACAATCAACCGATCTCAGGATCTTTTCAAAACCCCTGCCGCTCAACGGGGCGGTCCTCATGGGTTTTCCGGGGAGCGGGCTTGTCGGGACCATCGCACTCCAGTACATGGTGGACCAGATGGAGTTCGAGCAGGTCGGATCGATGACCTCGAAGTTCTTCCCCCCGCTCGCCATGATGAACCGTGGCATCATCAACGACCCGGTCCGCCTCTATTCCAAGAACAACGATAAATTCAATATTACTGCCATCGTCGCGGACATACCGATCTCCCCGATGATCTGCTACGAGATCTCCAACGGCATCCTCGACTGGTTGATACCGTATAAGCCCAAAGAGGTCCTCACGATTGCCGGGATCGTCACGAACGAACCGGAGAAACGGGTCTTCGGCGTTGCAACGTCGACCGGTGCCCTCGCCCGGATTCAGGACCACACGATCATGCTCCCGATCGGCAGCATCTCCGGTATCGCCTCGAGTATCCTGACAGAATGCAAGGTCAGGGGGATCAACGGCTACGGCCTGCTGGGCGAGACCGTGAACGCCCCCGATCCCCGGGCATCTGCCGCAACCATCGAGGTCCTCAACAAGCTTTACGATCTCGGGCTCGATACCCAGCCCCTGATCGAGCAGGCGGTCGAGATCGAGCAGAGCATGGGAAAACTCGCTGAAGAAGTCCAGCAGCAGGCAGAGCAGACACCGAAAAAAGACCTGCCGATGTACGGGTGATTCCTGATGCGCTGTGCTGCACTCACCGGCATTGCCCCCGAAGTGATCAAGGATATCAAGGCGGGACGGCCCCGCACGATCGAGCTCCAGAGCACGCACAACATCATCACCATCAACTCGGTCGAACCGGGCCCCGATACCCACATCTTCCTGACCTCCATCGATCTCGACGACCTGGGTCCGGGCGATGCGGGGATCTGCGTGTACGTGCTCTCGACAAGCATCACGATGAAACGGCTCGTGGAATATTCGCAGGGTGGCAGGTATTATGAGGAGCGCGAGCGGATGTCCGCCCGCGTGCAGGTGAAGTACTGTGCATCCTCCGTCATCAAGGGCGTGTACCACGAAGGACTGACCAGTCCCGTTGAGGTGGAAGTGCTCAAGTCCTCCTGCTACCATGCAGGGTAAATTTTTCGGTTCTGTAAAAATCCATTCCTTCAATGCACACTGGGAATTAACGGGTGAGACCCCCTCTCCCCCAAAGAGGGAGGCAGCCCATGGGTGCAGGCCCCCCTGACCCCCGTTGTCGATCATGGAGGAGATGCCCGGATACGGTAACGCTTCACGGGACGGGGGTCGAAAGACCCCGGGCGCCCGTGGTTCCATCCCAACAAAAATCCATACGTCGGCAGGTTTTCTCCAGAGCCATTTTTTCTTTTCTCATCCCGTCAGACAAAGCCGGCGATACCTGCGGGAACCAGAGGAGAGAGCGGGATGTGTTACCGGCGCCGAATCACGACAAACGCCATAGCCGCAGCAACTGCCCAGAGGATTGTGGCAGGACCCACGGGGGATTCTTCCACAGGGGTTTCCACGGTCCCCAGCGGCGTGAGTTTCAGGGTAATCCTTGTCTTGGTCGGAGTCTTGCCCGGAATCGCGGATCCGTTTGCCGATGAGGTACTATTCGGGGGGAGCGGTATGAGTGCCCCTGAGGAGAAATAAACCCGCTGGTTCCTCACAATCGTGACGGTCGAGGAGTAATCCTCGTATCCCTCCAGTTTCACCAGCACATCGTGCGTCCCGTCCTTGTTTGTCCTGAATATGAACGGGCTTTTGCCGATCTCATCGCCATCAAGGTAAATCGTTGCACCGGTGGGATTCGTCTCGAAGAAGACGCTGTTTTCCCCGTCGCCTGAGTCTTCAGGTGTTGTTTCAGTCACCGTCTTTGTCCCGGTGACTGTGGTCGTGGTGGTCGGTTTTGAACTGGTGGAATCGTATATCTGGAATATTCCTTCTCCGACAGCCCAGTTATCGGATGATATGTCAGTGGGAACAAGGGCGGAGACATCATACTGGCCGACTTTTTTGCCGTTGAGGTTAAATGAGGCGACAATCTTCGTCGGGCCGGCAGATTTTATTGTTCCGGTGAACGGGGGTTCACTGGACCCACCGGTCTTGAGCTTGCATTTATTCAGCCTCACCATGGTAGCACCGGTCAGCTCTGTTCCGGTGATCGTCAGCGTGAACGTGCCGTCGTTCGGCGCAGTGCTCGGGGAGACACCGGTGATCCTCGGGAGAGCGGCAGCCGGGGGTATTGCAGCAAGGACAAACAGGAACACAATCATGAGGCAGATACAGAGGGAGAATCGTTTCATGCTGGAACATCTTCACCGGAGATTTGGATGAAGAAATTTGGTGTCGTTGTTTCATATACCTTCTCAATGAGGCTATTCTCATTCAACGGGTCGTACTGACGAGAATGATGGTGTCCTCTACCTGCGGGCCGGGGACATCAGGTACCAGCAGGGTTCATTCTCCTGTATCCGTTCTGGTTCGTTCACGGTACGAGAGGGACGGATATGCATTCATCCTGCGTGTATTTGGCAGGTGATAATTACCCCCGGACAGGTTCTGAATGCCGGAAAAAAGGTACTTCTCTTCCCGCGACTGGATCAGCGTTTCCGGAGAGTAATGAGGGCAAGGCAGACTGCACCGACGATAAACGCGGGCTCGACCGGCGACTCCTCTGTCGCTGCCGGGGTCTCGGCCCACGTTGTCGGCATCGGGGCCTTCGTTTTTTGTGAGGCCGGGGCTGCGGTCGTGGATTTTACCGGTGGCGTTGTCGCGTACGTGTATGTCCGGATGGTCGTGGATACTGGCGTTGCCGTTGTTGCCGGGGCAGCGTACAGGGTGGCATCCACCTCCGTCTCCTTATCTTCCTCGACTTTTACCGTTTTTGACCAGTCCTGGTACCCGCTCTTTTTCAGTACAATCTTGTAGGACCCGATTGTCAGGTCGTCGATGGTCTTCGGTGTCGTGCCGTTTGCGACATCATCAAGATAAATTGTGGCGCCGGTGGGTTTTGAGTCGATTTCAATGCTGCCGACTTTGTTGGTCGTGATCTTAAAGAGGTTTTTCTTGCACTCGATACCTCCGAAAGAATCCTTTATACAGACATAATAAGTGTCCACATCCGCATCACTGTTGAGATAGAACTTCCCTTTGATGCTGGTCGCCGACTGGACTGCGACATTATCGGCCGTGATATTGTCCGATTCGCCATTGTAGAGGTAAATTTCGTACACCATGCTGGTGATGAAATCCTTCCCCGTTATTGTGAAACTGAAATCATCGCCGGCCCTGGCGGTTGCCGGGCTGATTGAGGTGATGGTCACATCGCTGTCAGACTCTTTGATGATCGTGAATCCGCTGCTCTTCGTGGCGGTTTTGCCATCGGCATTGGTAACTATCACGTTCCACGATCCATCATCTGCTCCGGAAAGGGGGAAGGAACAGGTAAGGGATGTCGCGCTGTTCCGGGTGCAGGTACCCGTGATGTTGGCCCTGTTCGATCTCGTGAGGTTGACCGTTACCCCGGCGGACGAAAAATAGGTTCCTGCAATCGCGACACCCGAGATTGTGCCGGTGTTCAGACCCACCGCTGGTGAAATGCTGGTGATGGTGGGCGGGTTTGCTGATTCCGTTGCCGTTGCCGAAAAGATCACCGAATGCGAACCGGATGTTGCCGTCAGGGTATTTGATCCGGTCACCGTGCCTAATGTCCAGCCCCCGACTGTAGCGATACCATCGCTGCCGGTTGTCTGCGAGCCCCCGGATACCGAGGCGCTGGCCGGCATTGCCGAGAATATGACCGACGCGCCGCTCACCGGGTTATTAAAAGCATCCATCACCTTAACACTCGGCGGGGTGGTGACCGCCGTACCGATCGTAGCCGACTGCCCGTCCCCGGCATTCTTCACGATCTGCGTGACAGGTCCTGCTGTGCCGGTTGCAGAGAAGACAAAGGACGTGGTTCCGTTTGCAGCCGAAGCAGTGAGCGTGTTCGATCCGGCTGTTGTGCCCAGCTTCCAGCTGCCGACAGTGGCAACTCCATCCGAATCAGTAGTATCGCTCCCCCCGGTTACCGAACCCCCGCCGGTGGTGACGGTAAAAGTGACCTCGATACCTTCTATCGGGACATTTGCCGCATCTCTGACAATGACACTCGGCGGAGTGGTTACAGCAGTGTCCACCGTTGCCGACTGGCTGTTTCCCGCGTTCAGCACGATCGAATTCGCTGCCGAGACCGGGACTGCGAGCATAGCAATAAGGATAAAAAATCCTGCAAGGTTAGTGAAATCTCGTTCTTTCATGGAGTACACCTGATAATCCTTTCCCGTTTCCAGAAATGATAAGAAAAATGGCACCGCGCTCTATGATATATTTTTTGATTTTTATTTCATTTTCACGGCAGCGTCATCTGCCCGTGTAAAAAAAAAGGATGACCGGCTGGTTGCCAATCAGCGTTTCCTGAGTGCAATGAGCGCAAGGCAGACCGCACCGATGATCACCCAGGGTTCAATTGGCGAAGCTGCTGTGGTGGTGGGAACTTCCGCATAGGTTGTCGGGATCTTCATGGTCGACTTGATCGTTGTCCTCGCGGTCGTGGGCGTAGCTGTCGGGTAAGGGGTCGATTGCGTCTGCGTCGGTGTGGCTGTCGGGGCAGCATACAGGGTCGCGTCGATCGTTGTTGTCTCATCCTCCTGAACGTTTACGGTTTTTGACCAGTCCTGGTATCCGGCCTTTTTCAGGATGACCTTATAGGTTCCGACAAGGATATCGATATCCCGGGGAGTGGTCCCGTTGGCAACATTGTCGATATAGATAGCTGCGCCGGAGGGGTTTGAGTCAATCTCGAGCGTCCCTTCCGCGTTGGTTATGACCTCAAATGCCTTTTTCTTGCACTCAACTGAACCGAAATCGTCTATGATACATATATCGTAATCACCTTCTTCGTCGACATCACCGAGATCGAAAGTACCAGTAATCTTGGTTGATGAGTCAACTTTAAAATCATCGGCCGAAATATTTGTATCAAAATCATCGATTGAAAGGAAAACATCATCGATATAATCCTTATTAAAATTCTTCCCAGCGATGGTAAAATCGACATCGGTTTCCATTCGACCGGACGTAGGAGTGATAGATGTGATAGACATTTCCTCAGATACGGCAAATGCGTTGGTTTTTAAAATTTCTGTTTTATCCCAACCCTTGACGACTATTAGATTCCAATATCCAAGATCTGCATTCGATGGTATTTTTACTTTACAGACGATTTTATTAGTTGGAGATATATAATCCCAAGTTGTCGGAGAATTACAGTTGAAATCGTCACTACCTTTTTCAAACCTGACGGATCCACTTGTGTTAGTGAAGTTGGCACCGGTGATGGTAACAGTATAACTATTACCTGCTTGACCCGAGGAGGGGGAGATTCCAGATATCGCATCGCCTCCAACTGCAGTCACTGGTAACACCAGAAATAACAGAAGGATCCAACAAATGATAATCCTCAAACCATTCATGCCAATGCATCTCATTTTCTTTGGATAACTGAATTTGGTTCCGACGCCTGATATATGTTATGAAATTTATTCATTTTCCGGGCAGTTCCCGTCCTGCAGACGATTTCGCCGCGGGATAACCAGATTTCTCCGGCAGTGATTTCCCGGACCGCGATACCAGGCATTACATCCCGGTAGGGCCGGGCTGTTTTTAAATCACGCCATGACTGCGAAAAAAACGGAAGTCTGATCCTGAACCTGTATTATCACGAATCCGCAAGGTTATTCAGCGCCGGAGAACAACAAGCGTCATCAGGTGATCTCCCGATGACAGCTGATACAGGATCCTCTCCCGGACTTCCGGTCTTTGTCGCCACACTCTGCCTTGCCATCGTCGTGATAACCGCTGCAGTTTCCCTGGCGGGAAGCGCAGGAGGGGGGGCGCCTGTATCCTCTGCCGCGCAGTGCCCCTGTATGGCCGCGACGCTCTCAGTACCAGCAGTTGCACCTGTTGTTCCGGCACCCAATCCGATCGTGGAAGCTCAGGCAGTATCCGGACCCGTTATACCGGAACATCTTGCTTCCGCCGATCTGGAACTCACGCAGCCACCTGCCGCAGATCTTGTACCGTACACTGCCCGGAACTTCTCCCAGGCCGCCACGGCCGCGATCGCGTGGTGGATGTCCCCCGGGTTCATGGACAATACTTCGGAGTTCCGCCGGTACGAGAGGAGCACGGCTGAACAGAAGGCAGCGTATCCCGAAGAGCACCGGATCTTCTTTGAGTTCATCCAGGACAGGCTTGACGAGGCGGAAGGGCTATCCGTCCTGACAAGCGATGTTGTCCTGTTCCGGGGGATCGGCCCGGGCCTTGCCGCAGCCGTGCTCGACAATGCGGAGTACCGCGAGCCGGCGTTTGCCTCCACAAGCTACGACATCACCCTGTCGCTCGACGACTTCACTTCCCGGAGCCCGGACGGGTACCGGAACATTATCGTGCTGGAGAGGCAGGCCGGTGATAATGCCCTCTACATCAACGAAGACGAGCGGGAATTTCTGCTCCCGCGGAAGACCAGCTGGCATGTTATCAAATCCGTGAATGTTGAAAACCTCACCGTGAAGGCGGATTTTTTGCTCCATAACCGGACAACACAGACAACCTCTTTTGACCATGTCCGGCTCATCTATGTGAAGGATGTGAATTAACAGTGAAGACCGACAGGGGACCGGAGGGCATGCCACGGAAACGGAACCGGTTTACCCTTGACGATGACGGGATTGTCATCACGGGACGGCAGGTCCCGACGAAGGAAGACCAGGAAGAGGCTGACCGGGTTTTTGACAGGATCCTGAAGAACCGGAAACGCGCCTGAAGCAGCAATTCCCCCTTTGTCCTACACTATATATACCACAGGATTGAATCTCACTATACGGGTACCATGCCAGAAACAAGTCTCCTCGAACAGTGTAAAACATACGGGCCCAAGGAGTGGGCTCAGGTCGTTTTCCTTATCCTCATCCTGTTGGCCGGGGGATACCTGATCGTCTACAGCGTGTACAACATGACCGTCAACCACGATTCAACCATGTTCATGTTCTCCATTGCCATGTTCGGTGTCGGCTGCACGACGATATGGTTCGCGATGAGCCACGTGGAGATCGTTTCAACGGAAGAGAAACTCGAGGACATCACAAAGCGGCTGGACAAGATCATCGACAAGATAGAGAAACAGTAATCCTTTTTTGATGTTTCCTGTCAGGAAACAGATATTATCCCGAAACACGAATGTTATTGGCGTCAGTATGGGCCTGTGGCTTAGCCTGGACATAGCGCCGGGCTTCTAACCCGGATGCCGGGGGTTCGAATCCCCCCAGGCCCGTTTTTTCCCATTGGCGGATTGCCGGTTCAGGCTGCAAACACTGCAGGCACAATTCCCGGCGGGACTGGCATTTTTTTTATTAAAATCCTTTAGGTATCCAGCCTTGTGGCAGGGGGGATGGATGGTTCCGGCAATCGGGTATTCTTATCATCGGAAATCAGACGGGATAGATCCCTTTATCCGGGTCAGGACAGGGATCCCGGTGGATACACACGCGGATGCATGAACCGGAATTCCTCAAAGGAAAACCTGCCGTTTCAGGGAGGGTACCAGGAACAGGACTATTGCGCCGGACAGCGCAACCACACCTGCCACCAGCGTTTTGTCAGGCCCGGCATAGAGAACTGTACCTGTCGCGGAGACCGGATCCATGCCGGTCATGATCAGCCAGGCACCGGTAATCCCGAGAAGGCAGGCCACTCCGTACTGCATGATGGCGGTGGAACGGCCGGAGAGAGAGGATGACCCCGGGCCGGGGAGACCCGCGCACCCTCCGAGAACAATGAAAGCCGATGCAAGGCCAAACACCCATTCCGAAGGATTTGTAAGTTCCATCACCAGGAACTGCAGGAACCCGCCCGTGACCGGTACGAACGGGAACATGCCGTGCAGCGGGAAGAACCAGGTCACCGGCTGTGTCCACATCAGGTCAAGGAGCTGGTGGACAAGCACCGTGCCGGCAAATGCGATGCCGATAATGCTCCTGTACCGGTGCCAGACAATGAGTGCGGCAAGCGCGGTGACACCGGCAAAAAGCAGGGTGTGCCCGATTGTCCGCGTTGATCCGATGAGGCCCGGTATCAGGAAGACAAGCGTTTTATCGAGAAGGTCGGGAAAGAGGGAACCGGCAACACACACCGGGACCAGGCGCCGGTCATTGCAGAGAGAAAAGAACCCAAGCCCGACAAGGAGACCGGTGAAGAGGTGGGCAAAAAGATACATCGGGACGCCTTCCCGGGATTCAGCCGTGATCCCGGTACCGGAAAAAATTACTGGGGTCCCTGCCCGTCAGAGGCAGCGCCGTCAATGGGTTTCTGCAGGATCTGGACATCCGCGATGTTGTGCTGGCGCAGCGAGAGCTTCTTGGCCTTGAAGATGTTCTTGCCGTCCTTGCCGATCGCGATTCCGCGGTCTTCGTCCCGGACTTCCACGGTTGCAGTTGTCTGGTCACCTTCGCCATCGAACCTGATTGACGTGACCTGAGCGGGAAGGAAGCAGTTTTTAAGGAACTGTTCGACGTTGCTGTTGTACTCCACGACCTCGATCTTCTTGCCCATGACCTCAGATGCCTTCTTGATGGAGGCGCCCTTCTTGCCAATGGCAAGGCCCATGTCTCCGGGGTTGATGACGAAGATGAGCCGGCCGTTGCGTTCATCGACCACGCAGTCACGGCTGCCTGCACCGGTCAGGCTCTCGAACTGGGAGATGAGGCGCATGCAGTCCTCGGTCAGTTTGACTTCGACCATAGCTGTCCCCCGTTTCAGGCCCTCTTGAGGGAGAGTATGTCTGATTCGCCGGGAGTGACGATGGCAAGGGTGCTTACCATGAACGGCTTACCGCAGGCCTTGCCCAGCGCGACACTCGAACCCTCGAAGGTGTGGATGAAGAGGTTCTCGTATCCCGCAAGTTTTGACCTGAATGCCGCCGGGCAGTTGCCTGCAACGACGACCATCTGGGCCTTGCCCTCTTTTACGCATTTTTCCGTGTTGTTCTGGCCAAGAATAACGTTTCCTGTCTTGATAGCTCTTCTGAGTGAGGCATTAAAATCCATGTACAATTCCTCGTAAATTTTTTAGGGGGTTAGTTTTCCTGTTGTCTGACTGCGATCAGTTTTACATCGCCGGTACCGAGCTGGATCGGCTGGCCGACGATGACGTTCTCGGTTACACCGCTCAGTTCATCGACCTCGTTTGCCACGGCAGCGTCGAGCAGGTGGTTCACCGTCACTTCGAATGCGGCGCGGGAGAGGACGCTCTCCTTCTCACCGGCAATGCCGTGACGGCCGATCTGCTTGACCTCGCCTTCCATGCACATCATGTCCGCGACAAGCATGAGATGACGGACATCCACGAGGATACCCTGTTCGTTGAGGGTGGATACCGCTTCGTGGATGATTGCGTTTCTCGCTGCCTCGACACCGAGGACTGAGGCGATCTCGCTGATGTTGTTGGTGCGGGTCCGTGTGGTATCCACACCCACGACATCAAAGACATCCTTAAGGTTGGATCCTTCAGTATAAAGTATATACTCCCCGGTCTCCTTTCTCACGACGACCCGGAGGATGTCGTCAATGCCCTGCACGATAACGTTCCTGACGTGCTCGGCAAGCTGAAAGAGGTTCTGGTAACTCTCACGGTCCTTGGGCGAGAAGATGATCGTGGCCTTTGCCTCGTCGATATCGTGCTCGAAATCGCGGTAGTGGCGGCGGTCGCGGATCTTCTTGGGAGCGGTTTCCATGATCTGCTGGGGCGCGATCTTGCGCTTGTCGCAGACCTTGGTGTTGAGGTGGACGACAACGTGCATGTTCTCCATGTCGGTGGTAATGTCCCCGAACTCGTGGAGGGGAGCCGCCTCGATCTGCCAGCTGACTTCCCGCGCCTTGTCGCGGTCGTTGGCATACTCCGGCTCGAGATACACGGTCATCGTGGGGGTCGAGGGCTCCTTGCGTGCATCCATGATCTCGATGAGGCGCGGGAGACCGAGGGTTACGTTGATCTCGGCCACACCCGCATAGTGGAACGTCCGCATCGTCATCTGCGTGCCTGGCTCCCCGATCGACTGGGCAGCGATGATACCGACAGCCTCGCAGGCTTCGATCCGGGTGCTCTGGTACTCGGCGAGCACGCGCTCGAGGATATGCTTGAACTGGGCATCGGAGATCTCCTTCTCGTCAAGGAACTTCTTCAGCTGGTCCTTCGTCTTCTGCGGGAGGTCGGCAGCATCGATCTTCTTTGCGTATTTCTCTGCAAGTACCATGTTATACCTCCTCCTTGAGGATACTCTCGACAATGCCCTTGACATCGACCGGGTCGCCGAATGCGCTCTTGGTCGGGTCGGTCCCGTCCTCCCCGTACTCGAACTGGATGATACGTCCGCCCGTGGTCCTGACAGTTCCATCATACGCGACCTTGAGGTCCTGCAGTGCGTTGATCATCCTGCGCTGGAGGTACCCGCTCTGGGACGTACGGACTGCCGTATCGACAAGACCTTCGCGCCCTCCGATCGCGTGGAAGAAGAACTCGGTCGGGTTCAGCCCGCCCTTGTAGCTGTGCTGGATGAACCCGTGGGCATCCGAGCCGCGGTCGCCCTTCCGGAAGTGCGGGAGGGTACGATCGTCGTAGCCCCGGACAATGCGTTCACCACGGACAGACTGCTGGCCGATACAACCGGCCATCTGGGTCAGGTTCAGCATGGACCCGCGGGCACCGGAGACCGCCATCACGACAGCACTGTTGCCAAGACCCAGGTGCCGCCCGGCAATCTGACCGGTCTGATCACGGGCCTTGCCGAGCACCTGCATGATCTGCATCTCGAGCGTCTCCTCAACCGTGCGCCCGGGCATCGGTTCGAGCTGACCGTCCTCGTAGATCTTGATCCGTCGGGTAACATCGAGCGCCGCGTTCTTCAGTACCTCGTCGATCTGGCCGTACTCGGTCTTGGAGAGGTCTTCGTCATCGATACCGAACGAGAACCCGTCGAACATGATGGCACGAATCGAGAGCTTTGTCAGGTCGTCGATGAACACCGACGCACGTTTCATGCCCTGCTGGCGGATGATACGGTTGACGATCTGGCCGTCGAATGCACCGATCGCTTTTTTGTCGATCGTACCGCATTCCAGCTTGCCGTCAATGATCCGGACATATGCATCACGGTCGCAGAGCTCCTTCTTACAGGTGTCGCAGTTCTGGCAGGAACTTGCCCGGAAGACCATGTTGAGGTGCTCGGGCAGGATCTGCGAGAAGACCTGCTTGTTGCTCCAGTATTCCACACCACCCTCCTTTTTGCCTGGCGGGGGCATGTGTTCGATATTGGTATACCGCAGGAGATAGAGTGCCTCTTCCTTGGTGAACCAGCGGGTGTCATGCGTGAGCATGAAGATACCCGAGACATGGTCGTGGATACCTCCGATAATGGGACCGCCGAACCGGGGCGACAGGATGTTCTCGTGGACGGAGAGGAGGATGTTTGCCTCTGCCCGGGCCTCCTCGGTCTGGGGCACGTGCATATTCATCTCGTCGCCATCGAAGTCGGCGTTGTAGGGAGGGCAGACCGCGGGATTGAGCCGGAAGGTCCTGCCTTCCATCACCTTGACGCGGTGGGCCATGATGCTCATCCTGTGCAGTGAGGGCTGCCGGTTGAAGAGCACGACATCATTGTCCCGGAGCTGCCGTTCGACCGTCCAGCCGGGCTCGATCATGTCGGCAACCGTATCCAGGTTGTCCGCACCGAGGCGCAGGCGCCTGTTGTCGGGCCGGATCACGTAGTTTGCGCCGCACGGGGCGTTGACATTGGGGCGGAGAGGCCCGGTCCGGACGATCTGCTTGAGCTCCTCGATGTTGTACGCGGTCACGCGGACCGGGATGGTCATCTCGTTTGCCACGGCACGCGGCACGCCGACCTGCGAAACCGAGAGGTTCGGATCGGGGGAGATGACGGTACGGCTCGAGAAGTTCACACGCTTACCGGACAGTGAACCACGGAACCGCCCGTCCTTGCCCTTGAGACGCTGCGAGAGCGTCTTGAGGGGACGGCCGCTGCGGTGGCGGGCAGGAGGACAGCCGGCAACCTCGTTGTCGAGGTAGGTTGTCACGTGGTACTGCAGGAGTTCCCAGAGATCCTCGATGATCAGCTGGGGCGCACCCGCATCCTGGTTCTCCTTGAACCGCTGGTTGATACGTATGATATCCACGAGCTTGTGGGTAAGGTCGTCTTCCGACCGCTGGCCGTTCTCGAGGATAATCGAAGGCCGCATCGTGACCGGCGGGACCGGAAGGACCGTGAGGATGGTCCACTCGGGCCGGGCAACGTCCGGGTTGATACCAAGCGGGATTAAGTCCTCGTTCGGGATCTTCTCCATCCGGGCCCGGATGTCGGCAGGAGTGAGCTTGTGCTCAACCTTCTTGCCGTCCTCGATCATGACCTCGGAGAAGGTTGTCGGCTTCTCGAAGTTGATCTTGAGCTGCTGCTCGCCGCAGTGGGGGCAGACGCGCTCCTTCTTGACATCTTTTTCCGAAAGGATGTCACCGGTCTGGTCGTCTTCCGTGCCGACAACTTTCTCGATCTCCTCGGGGGAGAGGAGCACCCGGCCGCAGGCGCGGCAGGTGACACGCAGGAGTTTCCGGATGAGCCGCGTATACCCGACATGGATTACGGGTTTTGCCAGTTCGATGTGGCCGAAGTGGCCGGGGCATTCGCTTGCCTTCTGGTCGCAGGTCTTGCAGCGGAGACCGGGGTCGATAACCCCGAGGTTGAGATCCATGAGCCCCTGGGGATACGGGAACCCGTCGTCATCATAGGTGTCCGCCCAGATGATCTTCCGGACGCTCATCTCGCGGATCTCCTTGGGGGATAACAGGCCGAACTCGATCTGCCCGATACGTTTTGGGGATGGCATGTTACACCACGTCCTGTAATTTCAGTCTTGGGGCTATGCCCATGCTCTTCATCTCGTCAAGCAGAAGCTTGAACGCGTAACTCATCTCGACCGAGTAGATATCGGTCTCGTTGCCGCAGGCAAGGCAGCGGGTCATGTTGCGCTTGCGGTCGAGCATCGCGACCATGCCGCAGTGGGCGCAGACATACTCCTGCACTTTGTCGGACTCGTCAAGGAGACGCTCCTTGAGGGCCATGGCGGCGCCGTGGCCGATCATGACATCGCGCTCCATCTCACCGAACCGGAGACCGCCTTCCCGGGCGCGGCCTTCAGTCGGCTGGCGTGTCAGGACCTGCACCGGACCGCGGGAGCGGGCGTGCATCTTGGACGACACCATGTGGTAGAGCTTCTGGTAGTAGATGACACCAATGTAGATGTCAGCCTTGAAGACCTTGCCGGTGATGCCGTCATACATGACTTCGCGGCCATTATGGGCAAACCCGAGTTTCTTTAAGGATGCGCGGATGTCCGCCTCGCTCTCGCCGCCAAAGGCGGTACCGTTGATCCGCCGGCCTTCGAGTGAGCCGACCTTTCCGCCAATCATCTCGAGCATGTGCCCGATGGTCATCCGGCTCGGGATGGCGTGGGGGTTGATGACGAGGTCAGGGGAGAGGCCGCTCTCGGTGAACGGCATATCCTCCTGGTGGGCGATGAGCCCGACAACTCCCTTCTGCCCGTGGCGGGACGCGAACTTGTCGCCGACTTCCGGCACGCGGAGGTCGCGGGTGCGGACCTTGACAAGGCGGGAGCTGTTCTCTCCCTCGGTGATGATGACAGTGTCGACAATACCGTGCTCGTTTGAGCGCATCGTAACGGACGTGTCGCGGCGCTTCTCGACCGCGATCAGCTCGCCGCTCGGCTCCTCGAGGAACCGGGGCGGTGAGGTCTTGCCGATCAGAACGTCCTTCTCGGCAACCACGGTCTCGGGGTTGATGACCCCGTCCTCGTCCAGGTTCTTGTAGGACTCGGCACCGTGGGCGCCGGCAACGTCCTCCTCGGGTACTTCGATCCGGTCGATCTGGCCGCCGGGGTAGCGGCGTTCCTCGCCCTCGTAGGTCCGGAAGAAGTGAGACCGTCCGAGGCCGCGCTCGATGGAAGCCTTGTTGAAGATGAGCGCATCTTCGATGTTGTAGCCTTCAAACGAGAGGATGGCGACCACGAAGTTCTGGCCGGCAGGCCGGTCATCCGAGCCGATCAGTTCCGACGTCTGGGTGTGGGTGAGGGGTTTCTGGCAGTAGTGGAGCAGGTGTCCGCGGGTGTCGGGGCGGAGCTTCATATTGGCTGCGCCGAAACCGAGCGCCTGTTTGACCATCCCTGCGCCCATCGTGACACGGGGACTTGCATTGTGCTCGGGGAACGGAACGTGAGCAGCACCAATACCGAGTATCAGGGAGGGGTCAATCTCGAGGTGAGTGTGCTCTGGCGTGATGTCCGCGGGGTTCATCGCGATGAGGAGATCTTCCTCCTCTTCTGCATCGATGAACTCGATAAGACCGCGCTGGACAAACGAGCTGATATCAGCTTCCTTCTTCTCGAGCTTGGCCAGGTCTTCGTCCGTGATGAGGGGTTCGCCGTTCTTCAGGACGATGAGCGGGCGCCGGGCGCGGCCCCGGTCGGTCAGGATAACGACGTCACCGTTGTACTCCTTGTGGGAAACGTTCACTTCCGACGGGATCGTTCCCTGCCGGCGCATGGATCGGATGGTTGCGACCAGCGCTTTCGGGTCGTCGACAAGGCCGATGAGGGCCCCGTCTGCAAAGACGCGTGATTTCTTGCTCATGATTCACCCCGGATGTGCTCGACACCAAGACTGTGCAGGATCTGCAGGATCTCCTCCTCGTTGTCGACACCCTTGCTGATCTCGACCATCTGGGCGAAGTTCTTCACAAGACCGCAGTTCGGGCCTTCAGGTGTCTCGCTCGGGCAGATACGGCCCCACTGGGTGGGGTGCAGGTCACGGGCCTCGAAGTGGGGCTGGGACCGGGAGAGCGGCGATATAACACGGCGCAGGTGCGAGAGCACGGCCATGTGGTCCACGCGGTCGAGGAGCTGGGAGACACCGGTCCTCCCGCCCACCCAGTTACCGGTGGCGAGCGGGTGGAGGAGGCGCTCGGTCAGGACGTCTGCGCGGACAGCGGTTGCGATCGAGAGGTCGCGGTGGCGCATGCTGGCGCGCTCAAGCTGGTACTTGATGTCCCTGGTCAGGCGGTTGAGCGAGATCCGGAAGAGGTCCTCCATCAGGTCGCCCGCCAGTTTCAGCCGCTTGTTTGAGTAGTGGTCTTTATCATCGATCCTGCGCTTGTTCAGCACGAGATCGAAACAGGCCTCTGCCATGCGGCCGAGGAAGTGGGCCTTGGCAAGCCGGACCGAGAGGACAGCTTCCTGATAGCCCTCGTCGCCTTCCTTGAGGTTGGCCGGCATCGCGTAGTTGAGGTGTGGCAGGAGGTAGTTGTCAAGGACGAACTCCGCACGCTTGCGCTGGTAGTCCTTGGTCTGGTTCGGCGCCAGCTTCTTGCCCACGTACATGACGCCGCCATCGACAGAGTCGCATTCGCTCTCCTCGAGGTTCTGCATCATGAAGGTCAGGATATCCTCGTCGGTCGATACCGCGTTCACGACCTCCTGGTCGTTGGTCATGCCCAGCGCCCGCATCAGGTCCACGAACTTGAGGTGGCCTGCTACGGACGGGAAGGAGACCTCGAGGAGGTTCTTCTTGTTCCGCTCCACGACAACCAGTGCGCGGTACCCGCGGAACTGGGAGAATACCTTCGCTACGTAGATCCGCTCGTTGTAGCGCTCGGTGAACTCCGTCATGATCTTGTTGGACGCGAGGTCCTCGAGCGTCATCAGCACGCGCTCGGTCCCGTTGACGATGAAATACCCGCCGGCATCGAATGCGTCCTCGCCATGGGCAATCCGCTGCGCATCGTCCATGCCGTACAGGTTGCAGGCCAGCGAGCCGACCATAATGGGCAGCTGTCCGATGGTCGTGACGATCGGGTCCTGCCGGTCCTCGCCGTGGACGAGGGTGAGGCTGAGCTGGATCGGTGCCGCATACGTCAGGTTGCGCAGCCGCGCTTCCGACGGGTACAGCTCACCCTGAGATCCGTCTGCTTCCCGCACGAGAGGCTTTTTTACCTCGATTGACCCCAGTTCGACCCAGACGGGATCGTTGTTCTTGCCGCGGTTCTCGATGTCGGTCTCGATAATCCGCTGCTCGTTGACCACTTTCTGAAGATTGTGTTTCAGGAAATAATTGAAGGAGTCAAGCTGGTGGCGCGCAACATGCTCCCGTGAAAAATACGCCCTCGATAAAATACTTCTGTCAATCAGACTGACCAACCCCGGAATTACTTCTTTGGTCTCCTGACAACGAGACGGTACGCCTCGGCCCTGCCGGCCGTGTGACTCGCCCGTATGATTCGTATGACGTCGTCAGCGTTCGCGCCGATCTCCTTTACTGCAGGATCGTCATGGTAGATTTTTGGCAATTGCTCGGTTGTGATATTGTAACGCTCAAGAAGTTTTGAAACATCTTCCTCGCTCATGATTTTGTGTTCAGGCACCATTACGTGGTCCAGCACAGTCAGTTTGGTGCTCAATGAAAACCCCCCTCCCGGATGAACAGATTTCCTCTCAGATGCATCACCGCAAAAAACCCACGATTCCTCGTGGCAACGGGCCCGGAGGGATTTGAACCCCCGACCACCTGGTTAAAAGCCAGGCGCTCTACCGAACTGAGCTACGAACCCCGGAATTTATAAAGATGTACAGCATTATAACAATGCCAGAAAACTATTTAAAGATTCTTACCGATCCAGCTCCTGATTGCCGTACTGCCGTCAGGCTCCTGAGCTGAATTTTCCGCTGAGTTCACTGAGCCTTTTTTCGTCGGCAAGTATCTTTGCCTCGAGCCTGCTGATGGCAGCAAGATCGTCAGCGGGGACTTCCCTTCCGGGCAGATGCGTGCCGCTGGATTTTTTGAGAACGACAAGAAGATTTTTATCTACCTCGATGCTCTTTCTGAGGGCAGTATATTCACTGACAAGCGAAGGATCGACACCCTTGTCCTTTGCCTGCATTGCCTCGGTTTTTACTGCCTCACGGCGTGCAAATATCCGGTTGATCGATTCCAGCAGCAGGGCGGGGTTGACCGGCTTCGACACAAAATCCTCGATATTCATGCGGTGCGCCTCGGCTTCTTCCGGAGTGATCTTCTTTGCCGAGAACATGAGGACGGGCAGGTCGGACAATGACGGATCGGCCTTGATCCTGCCAAGGGTTTCCCAGCCGTCCATGGGTTCCATCATGATATCCAGAAGAATCAGGTCAGGCCGCATGGTCGACAGTGTGGCGAGCGCTTCCTCCCCCCCGTGGCAGGCAACCGGGTTGAATCCCTTGCGTTTCAGGAGCGCCACAAGCCCGTCGACGATGTAGGGGCTGTCATCCACAATAAGAATCGTTGGTTCCACGATAGATATTCCTCACGGGTATTTTCTGCACAATTCAGGCAGGGCCGCATGCAGGCGGGTCAATCCCACTCCGGGATACTGTTTGCCTGCATGGTATTTCTGACAGCTGCAGAACGGGGACGTTACTGGTTCCCGGCGGGTTTGTTCCCCGACATCTCTTCCTTGATCTGCTGGAGACGGTTTTCCTGGAACTTGATATTCATCTCCATACTTTTTATTGCCCGGGAGATCTCGTCGCTCACGCGGACTTTGGAGTCATTGAAATTATAGGTCGTCTCAAGGATCTTCATGAGACGGCGGTTGACGTCGATGCTCTTGCTGAGCCGGGCATATTCGGAGATGATCTCGGCATCAAACCCGGACTGCCGGGCAAGGTCCATATCGGACTTGATGGACTGCCGGCGGTTGAGTACGTGCTCGATCGCATCATAGAGTTCGCGGTGGGTGATCGGTTTTAACACATAATCCTCGATATAAATCCCATATTCCTGCGCTTCGGCCGGAGTGAGCTGTTTTGCCGTCAGCATCAGAACCGGGATCTCCTTAGTAGCCGGGTCTTCCTTGATACGTTCAAGGGTTTCCCAGCCGTCCATCGGTTCCATCATGATATCGAGAAGGATAAGATCGGGAGTAACCGTCTTGAGGATCTCAAGGCATTCGTCCCCGCCATACGCAGCAACCGTCCGGTACCCCCCGCGTTCGAGCATGGTAACAAATACGTCTACGATAAACGGGCTGTCGTCAACCACCAGTATGGTATACATCACATAGCCTCTCCGATCTTCTTTGCCACCGCAAGCATCTCCGCATGTACTTTAACCGGATCTGCAGTATCGCTTATGATGGCTGCAATAAGAAAATTTTCCCCTGCACCCATGATCAGAATGGAAGTATCCTGTGCACGGATGGTGACCGAGAGCAGGGACCTGCTCCTGATGATACTCCCCACAGATTCCGCCGACGCAAGGATCGTCGCAGACAGAGCTCCGAACCACGGCTCGTTGAGCTCGCGGTCAAAATATTTTCCTGATATTATCCCGTCCCGGGATACAAGGGCACATGCTGAAATCCCGTTTATGGAACGGATTGTGTCGATATACGCAGAGATCTTGTCCTTTAACATGCTTTCGCTCCAGCTGCACTACCCTGTGTAATTCATAATACCTGATAGAAGCATAAAAACGTATTGTTTTTTTGTATACCCAAAAAAACGGTTCTTTGAATAGTCCGGGACAATTGCAGGTCAAAAACGCATTCTGCTCCGGATATCCGCCGGCTGTGGAACGCGGCAGGCTCCGCAACGGCATGACCGTGCTGCCGTGTCCTGCTGATGATGCCTGCCAGCTCCCGATTCAGTGACCGCGCAAAAACCACACAGGATCCTGTCAGAGCCGCCCGCTTCAATAATCAATATATACCTTTCTCCCCAACAGATGGAAATAGGAAATAGAGATGTTCCGGGCATTTACCATCACTTCAGGAAAAGGCGGGGTGGGAAAAACAACCCTCGCGGTGAACCTTGGGATATCACTTGCGCTTCTCGACCGGGAAACCTATATCCTTGACGCCGATATCGGCATGGCGAACATGGCCCTGATCCTCGGGATGGATGAGGTCCCGGTGACGCTTCACGAGGTGCTTGCGGGGAAAGCAGATATCGAGGACGCAATCTACGAAGGCCCGGCCGGTGTGAAGGTCGTGCCAAGCGGGATCTCGCTGCAGGGGTTCCAGCAGGCCGATCCCGACAAGCTCCGGGACGTCATGCACAAGCTCGTTGACCGGTGCGAGTTCCTCCTGATCGATGCCCCGAGCGGGATCTCGAAGGAGGGGGTCGTCCCCCTCTCTGTCGCCGATCAGGTTATCCTTGTCGTGAACCCGGAACTTGCTTCGATGGCGGATGCCCTCAAGACCAAGATCCTCTGCGAGGTGATGGGCGGAAACGTGTACGGTGCTATCCTGAACCGTGCAGGTCAGGAGCACACGGAACTCCGTTCGCAGAGCGTCGAGGATGTCCTGGGGGTCCGGGTCATTGATGTCGTGCCGGAGGATGCAAGCGTTCGCCGGGCTGCTGCCTACAAGACGCCGTGCGTGCTGAAGTATCCGGGGACCGGGGCGTCCAGGGCATTCAAGCGGATCGCGGCCCAGATGTCTGGCGTGGAATATGAAGATGACGCCGGCGAGCCCAAACAGGAAGGATTCGTGGACCGGCTCGCCCGCGCAGTATTCAGGTGATAGCATTCTGAATATTTTTGGAGTGATCATGGCATACGAAGGATACATGCTGGTGTTGTTTGGCGCAGTGATCGTAGTCCAGCAGTTTATCATCTATCTCATGTATGTCCGGATCCGCCAGCTGCTGGACGAGATCGATGCTATCGAAGGCAAGATCAAGATAACGGATACTGAACTCGAGAACCTGATCTCGCGGGTCGAAGAATTCAAGCGTGGCCCGATCTGAGCCTCAGCTCTTTTTTTATTCAGCATATCCACTTCAGCGAAATTTTCTTTTGTTGCAAACGGTATCTCCCGGTGATCGGAGGACTGAGGCGAGGGGATTGCGGGCGGCGCCGGCCTTCGGTTTTTTCTCCTCCCTCACATTGCCTTCGGAGGGGTTTCGATGTCGAAGAGCCTGCAGATCTTCTTCATCACCACCCTGCGTCGGCAGGGTTCAGAAATCGGAGAACGCGGACGGTTTCTTCCCTTTCTCCATCCCCCTTCGGCGGGATTCAGGAATAACAAGATACATAAACGATATCATCCAATAGTAGGAGAGCGGGGCCATAGGGTAGCCTGGCCATCCTAGGAGACTGGGGGTCTTCTGACCTGAGTTCAAATCTCAGTGGCCCCATTTACTTTTCTTTTTCATCAGGCTTTTCTCTGTTCCTCCCGTAGGACGTCCTGTGCCGGTGTATTCTGTATGATACAATCTGACTGCAGTTTTCGTCCCTGGTTTTTTCAGGTACCCCTATTGATACCATTACCTGGATCTGTCCTTCAGATACTCCCGGATTGTCTCAACCCTTTTCTTATACTAACGGGACGATAAATACTGGAAGATGTCCGTCTATTCCAGAGATAGCGAAACGCATTACTTCGATGAGATTACAATATTACGGGCTCTGGCAATCATGGCTGTGATTAGCATCCATGTCAGTGGGGCCTTTGTCTTCATGGATTCTAGTAATTTTCTTGCAGTTGTCTATATGGCAATTAACGCCTTTTCATCATTTGCTGTTCCGCTTTTCATCTGTATCAGCGGTTTTGTCCTTTTCAACAAGTACCCTGATAATATTGATCTCATGGTTTTTTACCGGAGACGACTGGTCGTCTTACTCCCTCCGTATCTCTTTTTCTCCATAATTTCCCTTATTCTGGAACAACAGAGGGGTCTCAATTATGATCTCCCTGCGATTCTATTCAAATTTTTTACCGGGGGTTGGATTTCCTCGTACTGGTTCATTGTTCTCATAATCCAGGTATACCTCGCCTATCCGCTTCTGCAAAAAATATTCTCCTGGTGCAGGATTCATAACAAAATACCGGACCTCCTCGTCATTACATTTCTTGGAGGAGTGGTCTATAATGGGTATATCGTGCCTTCTGTGTTTAATCAGATTGCAGCTGATCCTTCCGGAATAAGTGTTATTACGAGATTTTCCGCCTTCCTTTTCTATTTTTTTCTTGGTATGGCCGCTATGGACAGAAATGAGGAATTTTTTCCAAGAATTATTACAAAAACAGGGATTCGTTATTATCCAATCCCACTGCTCATCGGGACAACACTCGGGATAATCGCCATCTCCCAGCTTTTTCTCGGGAACAAACCGGACATTGCCCGAATCCTCCCCCTCTATGCCTGGAACTGGATTGTTGCTTTTATCCTGCCGTTATACTACCTAGTGATTTTTGGCATATGCTCTCTGATTTCCACTGCTTTTGTTTCTCAGAAAAATACCATGTACACGCTGCTGGACACAATAGGTCATTACTCATTTGGGATTTTTCTCGTACATCTGTTCATGTTAAGCGAGATAATCACGATCTTGAATCGTGCCGGATTCGGCTGGGAGAATTACCTGTTTTATCCGATCACATTCACCTTGATATTAACCTCCAGTCTTTTTATCATCGCGATAATTCAGAAAATACCCGGAGGTCGCCTGATTACGGGGGGTACGAGATAAGGCGAACGATCCTGCACCGTTGCGATCACGATATTACTGAATGGATTTCATGCTGCTCCGGTTCTGTAGATTTCCTATGGTTTATCCGCCATTATAGCTAACATCTGTCAGTACTCTATGAAGCTCACGGACACCTGCATCGGCTGCCTCCTTTCCCGCGTCGAATTCGAATGCGATCTTGCCGGGGCAGGGCCTGCCTGCACCCGGGAGACGGTTACTGCATGCCGCTCGATGCTTATGTCCATGCGGGACTCGCCGCTCCTCCATCCCCAGATAGCCAGCGCCATGCATCGCGAGGCATGCCGGATGATCGGGAATCCCGACCCTTTCCGGGATCTGAAATCGGCGGGCAACGAACAGGCCATGGCGGTCTGCCGCACGGTCCGGCCGAAACTGGAGAGTTTCCGTGACTATGTCCTTGCGAGCGTCATCGGGAACACCTTCGACTACGCGGTCAAAGACCATGACGTGACTGCTGATTTCTCCCGCTTCTTCGACACCGAATTCAGAAAAGGGCTCGACATCGATGACACGGACCGGATCCTGGAACGCTGCAGCCGCGTTGTCTACATCACGGACAACTGTGGCGAGATTGTCTTCGACCGGCTTCTGGTGGATTTCCTGAAAGCCAGAGGATCCCATGTCACGGTCGCTGTCCGCGATGCCCCGATCCTGAACGACGCCACGATGGAAGACGCCCTTGCTCTCGGTTTCGACAGGGTTGCCGATCTCCTGACAACGACCGGCGGCGGTGCCGAGATCGGTCTTGACCTTGCCAAGATGCCGTCGGATCTCGCAAGTGCTATCGACAACTGTACCATTATCATTGCGAAAGGGATGGCCAACTACGAGTCCCTCAGCGAGTACCGCGACATGCCGCCGGTTGCGTACCTGATGTGCGTGAAATGTGAGATGATCGCACAGGACTCGGGGATCGCACGCGGGTCGAAGATCGCATTGTTACGGGTGTAACATCGCACTTTTCTCATGGTTCAGATCTGATAACCTTACTCAGCGCGAAGATCACTATGCTGAAGGGACAGAAGGAAGTTTATCCCACATCGCACCGGCCAAGATTCATCCTTTGGCCGTACAATGGAATTCCCGTTTTAATCCGCTGCCGGTGCGCTTTCCCGCTGAAAAACCGGTTTTTCATGAACGGTACAGGAATTTTCCCATAGAATTTTAAGATGGGACACAAAGAACATGTGATCATGGTACTAATGGACGGAGTAACCTTCGGCTGGATCCTCATCATCGTGGGAGCTGTTCTGCTCCTGATTGAGGTAAACAGCCCGGGGTTTTTCGCTGCAGTTCCTGCAACAATCCTGATCATCTTCGGGATTCTCCTGGTCATGGGGATGGATGTCTTCATCTACCCGTGGGGGATCGTCCTCGCTGTAGCGGTTGCAATCATTGCATCTTATATTACCATCCGCGTGTACAGCACGATGACACCGAAGATGGTTCCGACCACCCTCAGCCGCGACTCGGTTGTCGGGATGGAAGGGACGGTGAAGGTCCCGGTCGATGCTTCCACGATCTCCGGAAAAGTGGTCATCGGCTCAACGGAGTGGAGTGCCCACTCGACCGGCAGCACGATTGCTGCCGGGAAAAAAGTGAAGGTTGTCGCATCCGAAGGAGTACATATCGTTGTTGAAGAGGTAGCATAACATGGATTTCTTTACCGTATTGCTTGCACTTATCCTGATCTTCGTCATCGTGTATATTGCATCGAAGAGCCTCGTAGTCGTCGAACCGTATGAACAGGGCCTCAAGATACGGCTCGGACAATACATCGGGCGGATGAACCAGGGGCTGAACCCGATCGTTCCGTTCCTGACCACGGTCGTGAAGCTCGACCTCCGTACTCAGGTCATGGACGTCCCGAGCCAGGAAGTGATCACAAAAGATAACTCGCCAACGAACGTTGATGCCATCATCTATATCCGGGTCATCGACCCTGAAAAGGCATACTTCGAGGTAGCAAATTACCGGCTTGCAACAGTTGCCCTTGCCCAGACAAGCCTCCGTGGCATCATCGGGGATATGGAGCTGGACGAGGTGCTCTATAACCGGGATGTCATCAATGCCAAGCTCCGCGATATCCTCGACCGGGAGACCGACCAGTGGGGTGTCAAGGTCGAGCGGGTCGAGATCAAGGAAGTGGACCCGATCGAGGCCGTCAAGAACGCGATGACCGAGCAGACCGCCGCGGAACGTGCACGGCGTGCAGCCATCCTCCGTGCCGACGGTGAGAAACGCTCGGCCATCCTCAAGGCAGAGGGTCTCCGGCAGAGCATGATCCTCGAGGCGGAGGGAGAGCGGCAGAGCAAGGTCCTCAAGGCCGAGGGTGAGAGGCTCTCCAAGATCCTGCAGGCGCAGGGTGAGGCACAGGGACTCCGCATCCTCTCGGTTGGTGCCCAGCCGCTTGACAACCGGGCCATCACTGTCCTCTCGCTCAACGCCCTCAAGACCATGGCAGCAGGGCAGGCAACCAAGATCATCTTCCCCTTCGAGGTCTCCCAGCTCATACGCCAGGGTGCGAAGTTCCTCGGCGCAACCGAAGAAACGGCCAAGGACATTGCCGGACGGCCGGTCATGGACGACTCCATCCTCGGAAACATCCCGCAGCGCGAGGAGGTCGACGCAATCCTCAAGGAGATCCAGGACGCGGTCCCGCAGGTCTCCGAGGAAGAACTCAAGGACACCAGCAAGCGTAAAGTCACTGGAGAGAAACTCGACGACACGTCAAAGGCAGAATAATCCACTTCTCTTAACTTTTTTCTCCTGTTCCCGTTCGCGATGGTTTTTACCTGATCCCGTTCAACAACGGAATCAGGCATGCACCTGCACCCGAACTTCAAGAACACCATCGCTGCCTCGCCCTACATCTTCACCATCGGCGTAGCGGGCGACAGCGGATCGGGAAAGACCACGTTCACGCAGGGCATCCGCGACATCTTCGGCAGCGATCTTGTCTCCACAATCACCCTTGACGATTACCATCGCCTCGACCGGGAAGGTCGGGCACGCGAAGGCCTGACAGCCCTCAACCCGGCAGCCAACCGGATCGAACTTCTCGAACAGCATCTTGTCATGCTCCGGCGCGGAGTGCCGATCGAGAAGCCGGTCTACAACCACACTACCGGGACATTCGATCCGCCGGTCATCTTCCGCCCCACAAAGATCCTGATCCTCGAGGGGCTGCACACCCTCCTCACTCCTGTATTGCGCAGGTACCTTGACTTCACGCTCTTTGTCGACCCTGTCCGCGGGGTGAAGTACGACTGGAAACTGAAAAGGGATATGGCAAAACGGGGATATTCGAAGGAAGCCGTGCTCGGGGAGATCGTGAAGCGCGAACCGGAGTACGAGAGATACATTGCCCCGCAGAAAGAGTTTGCCGATGCGGTCATCGGGATCGATTACTCGGAGTATGGCAGGGCGCTCGGAAACGAACGGGACGTGTACCGGGTCACCCTCTCCCAGCACCGGATGAAGCATACGATTGAGAACATCGACCTTTCCCTTGATCTCTACTCGATCCTCTCCCTTTCCGAGCGGAACTTTGCCCTGGAGTTCCAGACCTGCGGGAAAGGCGGGGACCGGATGGGCGAACTGGTGATCGACGGCGAACTGAGTGCGCATGTCGTGAACAGGCTGGAGAGGAGCATTGAAGAGCAGACAGGAGTCCGCCCGATCTCGATCTTCCGGCACCGGCAGTATGTCACCGCTGCCGATCTGGCAAAACTGATTCTCTGCTGGCGCATTATCCACCGGCGGATCTTCGTGGAACAGCAGGGATAAAAAAGGACAATGGCGGGTTACTTCGGCGCGTTCAGCACCAGCGGCAGGACGACAACTGCAACAAGAACCGCAAGCATCAGGGAACTGACCGCACCGGAGACGTATGCGGCATATTTCAGCAACCCCTGCCGGTCCATGATGCGATCGACACCTTCCCTGAGGATATAGCCCCCGTCGAGCGGCACGAGCGGGAGGGCATTGAAGGTCCCGACAACAAGGTTGAACCAGCCGCACCAGAACAGAACCTGGACCACCGTCCAGTACTCGGGGAAGGGGACCTGCCAGGTAACCGCTTCAGCGCTGTCGATGATGAGAAGGCTGAACTGGCTGAACGATGCCGGCTCCGTGATGGTGTAGATCGGGATGGCAAGCAGGATGATAAGCCCGACAGGCTCCCTGAAAAGTTCGAACTGCTGCTTTGCGATCACGGCATCGTAATACGTGACCCCCATAAATCCGTTCGTGCGCTCACCGAGCTCTTTTGGCCATGCCGTGAGCGTCAGCGTGTGGAGCGAGGTTGTCCCGCGGTGGTCCACGAGGAGGGTGATCTGGTCACCGGGTTTTGAGGAGTTCAGGAGTGCAGATACATCGTCCCGTGTGGAGACCGGAACGCCGTTCACCTCTTTTACCACAGAGAAGGGTTCGACACCGGCAGCATGCGCGGGAGCGTCCAGGTACACGGAGTTGATGAACGGTGTCTGCACCGGCACTGCAAACCCGAGCATGAAGACAACAAGGGCAAAACAGATCATGCCAAGCAGGATATTGTTGGTGATGCCGGCACCGAACATCCGCATCTTGGCAAGTCCCTTGGTCTTCTCCTGGTCCTCTTCGTCCGGCTCGACGAATGCGCCGATGGGGATGACAGCAAGGAGGATCCCCGTAGACTTTACCCGGATGCCCTCGACCCGGCAGAGCACCGCATGGCCGAACTCATGGACGGCCATGGTTGCGATGAGGCCGAACCAGACCGCAAAGGTGAACGGTATGAAATCGTTGACACCGGGAATGGCGAGCACGTTCCTGAGCTCGTTTGCCGCAGTGAGGGGCGGGCGCTGGGTCACGATATACTGGACGGAGTAGAACAGCATGATGGTCATGAGGACCGAGACGATGACGACCGTTACCACTCCGAGTGTGCCATATGCCCGGAGGAAGGTGCTGTAGGGTATTGCGCGATCAAAAAAAGCAACCTTCTCGGTTTTGATGGCCATGAAAGGGCCATAGAACGTGATGTATTCCGGCCAGAGTTTATTCTTGTGGATATAGTATGCGACAAAGGCATACGCGATCACCAGGAGGATGATCAGGGGTATCCAGTCCATTATGTATTATAGCAGCCCGGAAATGATAAAACCATGTTCCCGGGCAGCATCGCCGGAACCCGGTTTTTTCCCGGCACTCGATCCTTTTCCGTGCTCTTTTGAGATTAATCTCACCATATGAGATACCCCCTTGCGCCAGCCCTGCCCCCGTTAAGGGCGGGGGCGCTTTGGATTCCGCAGCATTCCCTGGAATCATCCTGTCATATTTTTCATGGTACGGTAATGCGGCACCATCCGGACGGGGATACTTTAGCGGCGGGTTCCGACAGGTTCGTAGAGCTGATGGCTCTGTTCATCCTCAACATTCTGAGGAAGGTTTCAGATTCATCAGAACCAGGAGAAGGAAAATAATTGCAGAGCAATTCTTCGAAACTGAAATCGAAGAACGCTCACGCGTTCTTCTTCCGTCTCATCTCGACTTGCACGGTTCGATGCCTCCCGAAGTGTCAGAACAGGGGATTTTCTCCAGAGCACGTTTCAGAAATCGTACAGGGAACTCTGGCTCTTCTTTGCCAGCAGGGCGCTGACCGTCTTCCAGCTCCGGCGGGCGATGGGCGGCGGCCGCGGGTGTTCCCCGATATAGCCGCTCAGCCACCGGATGGTGACCGGATCCGAGGGGTACCCGCTCCCTATCTCACCATAGATCTTCGCGAGCTTCGCTATCTCCCGGTCGCGGACAACCTTTGCCACGATGCTTGCCGCCGAGACGACCGCGAACTTCTCGTCGGCATGGTGTTCCGATACGATCTCGCAGGGCGGTTCGAGATGGACTTTCACCATCTCGGCATACCGGAAGCAGTTGACATCGCAGGCATCGACATAGGCGCAGGACGGGGCGAGCATGGTGATTACCCGTGCATGCGCCCGGGCAACGCAGGCATTCATGGTCATCTCAACGCGGATGGCATCGATCTTCTGCGCGTCGATAGTGACGGTCGCGACTTTACAGCGTTTGCGTATCTCCCTGTACAGCCGTTCGCGTTCTTTTGGCACGAGCTGCTTGGAGTCTTTCACCCCGAGGTCGGCAAGCCGTTCCTCCGATGAGATGCCGATACCGGCCACGACCAGCGGGCCGAGCACCGAACCCTTTCCCGCCTCGTCAACGCCGCAGATCATTCCAGAGAGGTTGATGCGCAAGATATTTCAATGCCGGTGATGGTAACCGGTAGGTATGTATATCATCATCGTAGGGCTTGGCGGCATCGGGAAGAACCTGGCAAAACTGGCAGTCGAGCACACCCATACCGTGGTCGTGATCGACCAGGAAGAATCCCGGTGCAGCGAACTCCTGGAGCACTACGATGTCCTTGCCGTCACGGGGAACGCAACCGACAAGAGCGTGCTCGAGGAGGCGGGAGCCGACCGTGCCGATTCCCTGATCGCGACAACGAGCGACGATGCGGTCAACCTCATGACCTGCTGGCTTGCGAAGAAGTTCCGTGTCCCGAACGTGGTCGCTATCGTCAACCAGCCGGCCCACTCGGACTTCTTCAAGGAGGTCGGGGTCCGGATCAGCGAGAACCCGGACGAGCTGGTCGCCTCCCGCCTCTATTACTGGACGCAGAACCCCCAGCTCCAGCAGCTGGCTTCGATCCCGGGCGGCACCATCTTCGAGATCGTTGCCGAGACCGGCGCACCGATCGTGGACCACGAGATCCGCGAACTCAAGGTCAAGGACTTTGTCTTCATTGCCCTGCGCAGGAAGAGCGGCGAACTGATCATCCCGAGCGGGAACGTGAAGATCCAGCCGGGGGACATCTTCACGGTCTTTACGAAAAAAGAGGCCGAGGACGACTGCCTCCGGCTCCTCAACAAGCAGCTGAAAAAATCAGCGGAGTGATGCCGCGAGCGCACCAAGCTCGAGCACCAGTTTCGGGTTGGCCTTGATAATTTCTTTGATCAGGGTTATCGTGGAGAAATCCTGCATATCGATCTTCGAGACCGAGTGGATGATGTCGTTGAGCTTGGCATCGGGCTGTTTGATGAGGTATTCCTTGACATGGTAGTTGCGCTCAATGCTCTTGCCCATTTTTGATTCGCGCCATGCCCGGTCGTATTTCATGAGCGCTTTCTTCGACACGTCACCCTTCTCAATGCATTCCGCCGCCACTTCCGCTGCAAGCCGGCCGGTATACATCGCGTTGTAGATGCCACCGCCGGTCAGGGGGTCCACCACACGGGCTGCGTCGCCGGTGATCATGAGGCCGTCGGCAACGGTGCAGTCAAGCGGGCGGCAGACCGAGACCCCGCCGGGGATATATTCGATGGTCTTGCCATCAGGGAAGGTCTTTTTCACGAACCTGTCGAGGTAATCCTTGGCCCGGTGGCCGTCGCCGCTCTTCTTGCCGGAGATACCGATGCCGACATTGGCCGACCGCTTCCCCTTCGGGAACACCCAGAGGTATCCCTCGGGCGCCACATCGTTCCCGAGATAGAAGATGGTGGCGTGTTCGTCGATATCGATGTCGGTCATGACATACTGGACCGAACTCATGATCTCGCGCACGGGAACAGTGGTATCGATGCCGCACCATTTCGAGAACTTGGACTCCACACCATCGGCAGCGATGACCACGTCAGCTTTGACGTCCGTTGTCTTACCGGCAAACTCGATCCTTGCACCCTTCACGGCGCCGTTCTCCATGATCGGGGCTGCCGCACGGGACTTGACAGCAACATCGGCACCGGCCTCGGACGCTTTCCAGACCAGCTCGCGGTCGAAGATCTTCCGGTCGAGAACGTACCCGACCTTGCCCCCTGCCAGGGCGGAATCGAGCCGCATGACAAAGCCGTCGGGAGCAACGATTGCAGCGCCGGTCATGTCGGCCGAGATCCAGCGCGGGTCCGGGTCGATGAACTCGTGGAGGGCTTCCTTGCCGATCCCTTCCGCACAGCGGACGGGTGCGCCGATGGCCGGGCGTTTCTCGACGATTAAGACAGACAGGCCTTTCTCCGCCGCGGTCCTGCCGGCCAGCGCCCCGGCCGGCCCGCCACCGACAACAAGGACGTCATACTTACTTTTCATGGGTGACCTCCAGGGCTCCCAGCGGGCAGACTTTTGCACAGATCCCGCAGCTCGTGCACTTCTCGTCAACGGCCAGGTACGCGTCGATCAGTTCAAGGGCGCCTTCCGGGCAGACCGAGACACAGCAGCCGCAGTATCCACAGATATCCCGACGTACGTTCAGCATTCGCTGATCATGTTGGCGTTTTTCCTTCATTAAGTGTTACGATGGACGGTGGGCAGAATCACGGGAGAACAGGGTGATACGGTCAGGCCCCGTCCTTTCGTGAGAAGAGGCGGGCGCCCCGTGCAATATCTTCCGGCGTTGCATAGATGATGGCGATGTCGCCGGCAAGGAGCCGGGTCTCACCGGAAAGGCCGGTGATCATGTCGTTCCCCCGCCGGATCGCGAGGACGAGGAGGTTCGTCTGCTTCCGCAGGCTGACCTCCCCCAGCGTGACGCCATCGAGCGGCGAGCCCGGTTCTACGGCCATCGAGGTAATGGTGACATGAGGGATATGCCGCATGAGATCCGGGAGGGTCCCGTGTTGCGGACTCCTGCTGCGGAGCATCTGATACCCGTCAGCCCGGATATCGGATATGAACGACTCGATCTGGCTGCGGGGAACGAAGTACTTGTTGAGTACCACCGTGAATATCTCGACAGAGGTCTCGAACTCCTGGGCAATGACCTCGTCGGCCCCGATGGCCTGCAGATCCTGTGCCTCGCTCACGTACCGTGTCCGCACGATGATGGAGAGCGCCGGGTTGAGCCGCCGGCAGATCCCGACGATCTTCCGGGTGGCGACCGGGTCGTCGATCGCGACAACGGCAATCCGTGCCGTGCTGATACCGGCATGGGCAAGTACTCCTTCCGACGTTGCGTCGCCGAAAATGACAGACTCGCCTTCCGCCCGTGCCGCCCTGACAAGATCGGGGTTGAGCTCGATGATGGAGTACGTGATACCGGAATTCGCCGCGGTCCGTGCAAGGTTCCTGCCGGTGACCCCGTATCCGATGATAACCAGGTGATCCTTCTTTGGCGGGGACTTCCGGTCATCGTCCATACTGCAGGTCCCTCGTGCGATGCGGGACATGGCAGGCATGCTGCAGAGCCGCCCGGTGACCGGGTTGCCGAGCGCAATGACAAAGGGGGTTGCCGCCATCGTCATCAGGGCTACGATCAGGAAGACCTGGTATATCTCGGCCGGGAGAATACCGGTATTGAACCCGCCCTGGGCTATGATGAATGAAAATTCCCCAACCTGGGCAAGGGCAAGGCCGGTGATGACTGCCGTGCGAAGGGGATACCCGAGAGCGAGCGGGGCGGCTGTCGCGAGCAGTGCCTTTGCAACGATGGCGATGCAGATGAGGAAGGCCACGAACCAGAAGTGGCCGGCAAAGAACCGGATGTCGACGAGCATGCCGACCGAGATGAAGAAGAAACTCGTGAAGATGTCGCGGAACGGGAGGATGATGCTGGTTGCCTGGTGGCTGTATTCCGATCCCGAGATGATCAGCCCTGCGAGCAGCGCACCGATTGCAAGGGATACGCCGGTGAAAGTGACCATCCATGCGATCCCGAAGCAGGTCAGGATGACGACAAGGAGGAAGAGTTCCTGGTTCCGGGTCTTTGCAATCTCGTGCATGACCCGGGGGACGACCCATTTTGCCAGGGCAATGAGAACAAGGACGATGACGAGATCGGTGATGACAAGACTGATCAGGGAATCGATCGAGAGGAACGGCGTGTCGCTGATCTGCGGGATGCTCGCGAGGAACGGGATCGCCATGATCATGGGGATGGCGGCAAGGTCCTGGAAGATAAGGATGCCAAGGGCTATGCTGCCATGAGGGGAATCGATCTCCCCCCGCTGGTGCAGGATCTTGAGAACGATGGCGGTGCTCGACAGGGAGAACAGAAATCCCATGAGGATGGCCTGGTTTGGCGGCAGCCCCATGACGATCGCAAAGCCGCAGAAGAACGCGAACGAGAGGACGACCTGGAGGGCGCCGCCCACAATGGCGATGGACCGGATCTTCCAGAGATCCCTGAACGAGAACTCAAGGCCGATGGTGAAAAGCAGGAGGATGATACCAAGCTCCGCAAGGTTCGTAACATCGGACTGCTCCTGGATGAGGGACAGTCCGTACGGACCGACAATGACACCGGTCAGGATGAAGGCAACCAGCGGAGGCACCCGGATCCGGTCGAAGAGCATCCCGACCGCAAGTGCTATCGCAAATACGATCAGGATGTTGGTGAGCAGTCCGAACGCCATGATATTTCCTTCCTGTTACCTATGATCTCCCTGTGCCTGATACGGTATATGTGTTACGGCGGATACATTTTCGGCATGAAGGATACCTGACATTCCATACCACCAGCAGGCCGGGGGTCAGTCACGCACCCGGCCGGAGCGAGAACGTGCCGTACTTTCCGCCGCCGCCCGGGTGCAGGACAACTGTTTCTGTCCGCAGCGCTTCAACCGCGTCGGCAACACCCGTGTGGACGGCCTGGATCTCCGGAACAGAAACATCGATCAGAACAGCGATCTCGTTGCCGAATGTTTCAATGAATTTCGCGTAGATGGCTTTGCACTTCTTTGTGTTCGGCGACGAGGCGCCTTCCATGGTCCGGATGATCTGGGCAAGCGGGATAACCCTCAGGTACGGCGGGCGGGGACGGGGATCGCTGCCGTGCGACAGTTCCCTTGCCCGGTCGGATACGCCTTTCTTGATGATGCCGCCATCTGCCGGGCACCGCCATTCATACCGGATCGCGTCCCCGAGCGTATACTGGGTGTAGCAGCGGGTGCAGGCCGTGCGGTTGTATTTCCCTTCCTCGGGAAAGAAGCCGGCGTTCATCTCAATGGCCTTCTCTCTAATCGCGGCAAGGACCGCCTTTGCCGAAGGATTCGCGATCCGGATACGGTTGAACTCCCGCCCGAGCTTGTCGGGGTACGGGCTGTGGGCATCCGAGTTGGTCAGGAACGGAACGTCATACAGGTCAGGGATGGCCGCACCGTAGGAGCTGTCTGCCGAGAGGCCGAGCTCGAGAAAATCGATTGTCGCTCTGCCATAGCAGGCCGGGACAGAATCGAAGTACGCGTACATCGCGGTCCACGGCGTGAAGGCATGCGCCGGGCCGACGAGCATCCCGACGTCGTGGGCTGCATTGGCGATCTGCTCACCCGTGAGGTAGACGTGCGGCCTGCCGGCCGTGACGAAGCTCTTGCATGTTCCTGTGAGAAGGTCACGGAGCTGATCGAACTGGGCGGGGTCCTCTGCGAGGAGGACATGGTGGACACGGTTCCTGTCCTCGATCTCGCCCTGCGGGACGATGACGATGCCGGTATCATTCTCAAAAAAAGGCGTCCACCCGGCAAGCCAGTCCGGCTGGAGGGCATCGCCGGTCCCGAGCACATTGATCCCCTTGGTTACGCACCCTTTGATAAGCTGCTCCGGCTGCATGAAGCGGGAGACGGCAATTGAGTACGGGGAGTGGATGTGGAGGTCGGCTGTGGCAAGCATGGATACGTATTGGTTTAGCGGTTGCGGGATAAATAGACACAGACCACGCTTGTGGTTTATGAAGATGTCAGAGAGATACTCCGGTTAAAAAAAGTGCTCTGGATGGATCATTTATACCGTGCCATCAGTGAATTAGTAAGGTGGACTCTCTCTTTCTTACGGAGGAGACAGCCCAAGGGGACAAGCCCCGTTGATGTCACTTTCGCACATTAATTTTCCCACAGATTTATGTACACAACGCGCTCCACGGGGCGAGGGGCGAGAGACCCCGAGCGCCCGTGGTTCCATCACAACTCAATTCAATCCCTCGCAGGATTTGCTATGAAAATCACGTAAAAAAATGACTAAAGGGGGCTGATGCCCCCATACCCCCGTTTATGATGAACGGCCGCCGCAACCGCTGTCGTGACCGCCCCGCCATATGACTTCGGCCAGCAGGCACCTGCGCAGGGCACGGCATCCTCCGCCGGTGCATCCCAGCCCACGGCGACAAACGCAGCAGCTGGCCAGTCCTCGCAGGCAACCGGGCCGGGGACCGGCTCCCTCTCCGTGACAACGAACCCGGCGGGTGCGGCTGTCGAACTCGATGGGATCCCGCAGGGCGCAAGCCCGGCAACTATCCCCGGCCTTGCCGCAGGAACTCATAACCTTACGATCATGAAACCGGGTTACACTGTACTCTATACACAGGTGAGCATCGTGGCCGGCCAGGCAAACGAGTACTCGACCACGCTGCTGCCGTCCACGGAACCCACGAAGAAACAGTCGCCGGGATTCGAACTGACCATCGCCGGTCTCGCAGTTGCCGGTATTCTGCTCCTGAGAAGAATACGGTAACCCTTTTTGGGAGGCCGGATTCCTCCCTGCAGTTCCCGCAATGGTTATCTTTCAAAAGCACTGATCTCCGTTCATGGAGATCGTGCCGGGCATACACCAGGTCGACGGCGTCAACGGGAATAGTTACATCCTTGTGAGGGACGGGCTCGTGGTCATCGACACCGGTCTCCCCGGCAGCGGGAAGACGATCCTGGCATATATCAGGAATACCCTAAACCGTGAACCGTCGGAGATCGCAACCATTGTCCTGACCCACTTCCACACCGACCATGTCGGGGGCACGAAGATGCTGAAAGCTGCCGCACCCGGCCTGAAGATCGCCATCCACGAGGCTGATGCGGCGTACGTTGCCGGCACCCGGCCACTTCCCCGCTACCCGGGCCTCCGGGGTATCGCCCTGGACCTGTTCGCACGGCTGATGACACGGAAGTTCCCGCCGGATATCCTCCTGAAGGACGGCGACCGGATCGCCAGGCTCAGCTGCGTCCACCTCCCCGGCCACACCCCCGGCAGTGCCGGGTTCCTGGATGCGGAGACAGGCACGCTCTTTGCCGGCGACCTCCTCCGCTGGGACGGGACAACGCTCTCCGAAGGGCCGGCGGGGTTCACCATCGACATTGCATCATCCCGCAATTCGATCCGGAAGATCGCGTCGCTGCCGTTCGAGACCCTGCTCATCGGGCACGGGAAGCCGCTCCGGCCACGTGCAGCGGCAAAGGTCCGGGAGTTTGCCGGGTCACTGCCGGCAGCGTGAACGGGGCGGGCTGATCCAAGAGGCGCGGGAACGAATCCTTCCGGGTATGTCCCTTTCACAATGTCCTTAACGCTGCTCCTCCATACTCCGTGTACAGATACGGAGATGACAGGTATGAACATGCAGGTTGTCAGATGGTGCGTGGATCTCGCGATGGGAATTGCATTCCTGTTCAGTGCATTGACAGGGATCGCCAAGTTCACGGTTCTTGCCAGGGTCGCCGGCACCACGGATCTTCTCCTGCCCATGGCGTGGCTGAGCGATATCCACGACCGGGCAGGGATAATCCTGTGCATCCTGGTTGCGATCCACCTCTTCCTGAACCGGGCATGGATCCTCTCCATGACAGGGAAGGTACTATCCGGCCAGGCCGGAGAGCGGTAAGCCGGGCAGCATAGCCCGCCCACATGCATCACCATACCGGGAGACGAGATTAGAAAAAGAAGCTCCGGTTCAGGTCGGCCGTGTTGGAGTAGCCTCTCTGCTCCCAGTACCCCCGGTAATCCGCATTCCCTGTCAGCTCTATCTCCTCAATCCATTTGATCCACTTGTACCCCCACTTGTCCTCCGCCACCAGCTGGAAGGGATACCCCCGTTCAGCGGGAAGGGTCATATTGTTCATCCGGTACGCCATCAGGATCTGATTGTCCATGACGTACGCGAGCGGGAACGATGTTGTGTATCCATCGCGGGCCCTGAAGATTACCGTGTTCGCCCGGGGATCGACACCGGCATGGCGGATGAGGTCCCTCACAAGGATCCCTTCCCAGAGAATGGTCACATCCCAGCCCTCGACACAATGAAGCGTGACCACTTTGGTGTAGTTCGGGTACTGGCCCAGCACCTCGTCGTATGTATACACATCCGTGCTGTTGGTCAGGCCGGTCACGGTGAGCCGGTAGTCGGATCTGTTGATGTACTGGGGCCCCTTAATGGAATTCTCGCGAAAATCATTGATCGGGGAGAGATCCTCCCCCTGGTAGGATCGTATTTCGACTGCGGGCAGTGGCGCCGGCCCCCCTCCGGGAAGCGGAGCGGGGGGACCCCCGCCGGGCTGGAGAACGGGCCGGGGGATCCCGACAAGTATGATACCGATCATTGCGATGATAATGACTGCTGCTGCAAGGAGGGTCTGGCCTGATTTCATCAGCAGGTACCTGACCCCGGGATCTCATCAATTGTTGGAATGTACCAAAGGAAAAAAATTATTGTATTGGCCGGGAAATATCAGACGTGAAAAAGCCGGATTATTCCATGTTGGTGAGCCGGCCTTTGAGCTCCGGTGCGCCCTGCTTCTTTGCTTCCATCAGTGCCGAGATGACTGCATCGGAGAAGACCAGCGCCATGGTCTCGAACATCGTGCCAAGCGGGGCAAAGGCGGCTGAGATCGAACGGTACTGCCCGGTCATCTGCCGCATCTCGAAGGTCGTGGTGTCGCCGCGGTAATACCCGGTAAGGTCCCCGAGGTTCACGACTGTGTCGGCGATCCGGCTGATGGTCGAGTCCGGGGATGCGGTGATGAGGCAGATGATCCCCCCGAGGTCCTTGACGGTCCGGCAGAAGGTTGCCATCGTGTGCGTCTCACCGGATCCGGAGAAGACGACAAGGGTGTCGCCCGGCTGCAGTGCGGGGGTTACCGTCTCCCCGACAACGAAGACGTCAAAACCCGTGTGCAGCAGGCGCATCGCGAAGGCGCGGGCGATAAGGCCGGATCGCCCGGCGCCTGTCACGTAGATGCGTTTCGCATCCAGGATCCGCTGGAAGAACGCTGATGTCTGGGCCTTGTCAAGGCCGGCGGTGGTCTTCCTGATCGATTCTGCCATCTCTTCCATGAAGAGCGGGATATCAGAGAATTCTTCGGTCATTGTTTCTGCCGGAATCTTTTGCATCGGGCGATATGAGGGTATCGGAACGTTTGCTTCAACAGCATCTCTGCCATCGCCAAGACCGGGAAGACCGGAGAGGAACCTGTTGACGGAGTTGGATCCGGAAGAAGCGGCTTCATCGCCGACATCCGGAGATTTTTTTAAAAGAGATAATAGCGATTAACCCTGCAAATCCGGATATCACTCGTCGGAATGTTCCAGAGAAAAGAGGGTTATTAGCAATCCTCTTATGATTTTATTCCATACCGCTGACGGTACCATGCATCGATGGTTGCGGTACCATCTATGAGACTCTGAACCACCCCAAATTCCTCACGTCCGTGTGCAACCTTCCCGATAAACTCAATTAAGCTGGTGTTCGCCTGAAGAACCCCCACAATATAATCTTTGAGAGGGATCTCGAAGGTCCGGTATTCATTCAGAGAATGATCCTTATATCGCAGGGTCAGGATATCGGTTTCTTTATTGTGATCCAGGAAGATATTAAAATCCCAACCAGAAACTTCGTTTTTCACATTTGAACTATAATGGAATTCCATATACCCCAGTTTTTCCGGATCGATTGACTTAAGCACAAATAACCAATTGAGGGATAAATCCCATAAATTCGATTTCACTCTTCCGCGGATTTCATCGGATTTTGTGATTTTTTCGCCATTGATAAAAATATGGATTGGTGCAAGAAAATCCAGAAAATGCTGGTCTCCTTCGCATTCTCGGATACACCGCTCAATCTCTTTTTTATCCCAGACGATTTCAAACATTCATATCCCCATGATCATTTCAGGATCCACTGGCTGTTTTCCCATTTATAAACCTGCGAACCCTTGAGCGGATAAATTGTTGCAACACCGGTTTTCGGATTGAGTCCGACCTTAATTTCTTTTACACCATACCGTTCCGATGTGAAAGTATAAACAATGTTTTCATAGGTAGTTGGCCATTCTGAATAACCTCTGGATTGAATCGCCTCATCAGCCCATTGCTGAAGTATCGGCTTCCATTCTTCCTTAGTCAATGTGGATGTGCCGGGATACGCTTTTCCCTGCCAGTGAACCGGCGTTGTTGTAGGGAACAATGTCGTTCCTTCTTGGCCTGCATTAATCTCCCCAGTAACATGCCTTCCGTAATAATGAATCTCACCAGCTTTGAGATCCCCTTCAACAATAGGTATTGCGCTCTTGGCATCAGAAGCGCCCACTTTGATAACTTTCTTGACCGTGGGGATGTTCACACCACGAGATAAAAATACCCCAATCCCGTGTTGAGATACTTCCATCCCTTCGAGTTTTGCGATATCCCCCGGAATGATTTTTCTGCCAAACGCAACCGCATCTGTGTCAGCACTACCTGCAAGGAAATGTGAGATTTTTATTGCCTTCGTTTCTGCCTTATCGATTTTACTGATAGCCTTGATCGCGTTCATCTCAATTTTTGCGAGACCTTCAACAGTTTTACCCCCGGGATAGGATGAAATCGCAAGCATCAGCAATTGAGGACCACGTTTCCCGTTATACGCCTGGGCAACTAAATCACGGAAACTACCAATGCATGCCCATTGGCTGATATCCTGACCCCATTCAAAATCTTCGTTCCGGTGCCGGGGATCATTCGAGACAAAATCTGAGAATAAGAGCCCCTGGATGAACTCAGTCTTATGCCACTCGTCCGGCATCGTGTTGTTACCGGCATCCAGCGGGTCTGGATCGATGCTGTCAATAAGGCCATCCTCATCGCTATCCGGCATCGTGGGATATGTCTTAAATCCATATACTGAATGGACTTCTTCACCGTCCGTCCACCCATCGTCATCGGTGTCCGGCATCAGCGCTTTGGTCTCTTCATCTCTTTCATCAGCGTCGCCAAGCCCGTCGTCATCACTGTCCGGCTTGGTCGGGATACTGTTGAAGTCATAGTACCGGAATCCGTTGACCATCCAGAACGTACCGGCTTCTTCCCCGTCCCAGAGCCCGTCGCCATCCGTGTCGGGGTTGGTATAGATGGTCTGGTAATAGTTGTAGTTGAAATCGTAGAACCCGCTCTTCTCGACCGAGTCCGGGATGCCGTCGTTGTCGGTATCGAGATCGTTGACGTACGACAGGTTTGGGGGGGTTGCAATTGCATCGGGAAATAAACAACGATGTTCCTAAAAAAGCAAAACAGATAAGAAAGAACGTGGATTTAAGTAATCTTTTAGATTACTTTTTCCATTTTTCCGTATACCAGCTCTTCATCATTTTATATTCGTGATCAAGTTGCATCCATTGAGGATTATTTTGTAAACCAGGATTAACCGTTACACAGTCATCAAGAAATACTAAATTTGCATCAAGGACGGATTTGACAAAATCCTTGAATTGAACAATTTTTTTTCTGTCAATCACCAAACTACTGGAAGGATCTGATGGATAATGGATTATCATTTTGTCAGGGTCTTCTTCTGAGAGAGAGAATCTAATCTCAAGCGCAAGAATCGACAGGTGATCCTGAGGGGACGTATACGTTTTTCTGGTCTCAGAAGATTTTGGATCAAGATAGCAGAAAATTGCGTAAAGGTCGTTAAAAAGTAACTTTAATTCGGGTTGTGCATAGGGGATTATTTCAATCCCATCAATACTGATTGATACTGGAATGCTTAAACGGGAAAAAGGTATTTCCTTTTTCAATTCATTAGCTAATTCCTTCCGGTCCCATGATATTCGTATCATTTTTTAACCTATGGCGTTTTTATCCATTGATAATTATTCCAATAATATATCTGAGTTCCCCGGGTCGGGAAAGCGGTTGCCAAACCGTTTTCATCGATATATATTTTCATTTCCTTAATTCCTTTCCATTCAGAATCAAATACTTTGGTTATTTCAACACGATTATTTGGCCATGATGTCATTTTCTCATTAATAATTTCAATAATTTTTTGTTTCAGTTCTTCATCGGTCATGCTTGTTTTTCCCGGATAAATTTTACCTCCCCAATCCACCTGCGTATTCATTGGGAATAATGTTGTGTAATATGATCTTTTCTCCTTACCAGTAACATGACGATCCCATGTATGTGTCCACTCGATTGGTACGAAATCATCTCCCGCTTTTGCGGTAGTCTGAATTCTTGAGAAATCGATTCCCCGGTCAACCATTGTTGCAATGCCACTTGGTGACACCCCCTGTGCTTCGAGATTCGCAATTTCATCAGGGAAAATACGTTTTGCAAATGGTACTTTATTCGTCGTTGGACTTGCCTTTATCCACACCTTCATCCATTTTGCTCTTTCGGCAACATCATCAAGTTTAGTCACCCATTTAGCAAACTTCACCTCACTAGTGAGTAATTTTCCTTCGGGAATGGAACCAACAGCGAGAAGGAACATGTAGGGGCCTTTGTGTCCCTTACCAGCTTCAATCATGAAATCCCGGGCACTCCCGATACAGGCAAACTGACTGATTGCCTGACCATATTCAAAAGCCTCATTCCGGTGCCGGGGATCGGATAATGTTGCATCTGACCCAAATAAACCCTCGATGAATTGGCTTTTGTACATTTCATCAGACATCGTGTTATTGCCGGCATCCAGCGGATCCGGGTCGATACTATCGATGAGACCGTCTAAATCCGTATCCGGCATCAGCGGCTCGGTGCGGTTCGGCCAGTTGACATGGTTCAGTACTTCACTAATTTTTAGCTCGGGCTGAGAGAACAGTAAGATCTAAATAGTCGGCGGGCGCCGAATATGCTC
>NZ_MVQB01000020.1 GCF_002067035.1 Methanoregula sp. PtaB.Bin085
GGAGATGATCACTGCCGCACACGATTCTTCCCGCCGGACCGTGATGGTTATCCGGTCGGATCCTATACCGACAAGGTCCTCCAGGATGTAGGTGACCAGGTCGGAGAAGATCTCCCGGTCAACGGACACCTGCGGCGATTGACCGTCTGCATCAAGGGTGAAGACGATATCCTCAAGGAGGGGGCGCGAACCGATCCGCGCAAGAAGGATCTGCATGAATGCATCATCGTCATCGGCCGATGACAACAGGTCCTCATCCGAGCACGACGGGACGGTAAGGCCGGTAATGATTGCCTCGATGACCGGGACGAGGGAACTGGCTGAAAGATTACTTGGAGGATTGAATCCGCGAAGCAGCTGGGTATAATCCGACAGGAGACGCCCGGCCCGGTCGACGAGTATGGGATCGATGATGCGGGTCAGTTCCTCCTTCCGGAACGACCGGTCGAGTTTGCCGATGACCTGTCCGGCCTTGAGGGCCAGCTGGATCGAAAGGCTCCTGCCGCGGTGATGTTCATCGGCAAAGGCAGAGAAAGCTTCGAGGAGTTCATCGACGGTATCCCCGGGGATGACCGACTCCATCCGCTGCGCAATATCCGACTCGCCAAGCTCGTCCAGGACATACGAGACATAGTACAACCGCCCTGCCATGATCGTGAACAGTTCGTTCACTTCTTCCATGCAGTCCTCGGCAAATGCAGCTGCCTGTTCGGCCCGCCCCCGGTTCAGCTCGGCAATATCCATGAGCCCCTGCGCATCGGTCCGGACCGCGGACAGCATCCTTTCAGCATCGGGCGCTGTCACGACCCTGCCATGCCCGGGCAGGACCGTCGTGATACCGCTGTTGTCGAGCAGGGTCAGCACATGACCAAGGGAACGGACGAGCGCTTCCTGGTTCCATCCGATCAACCCGGCAACACCCGGATTTGCGGCAAAGAGGATATCGCCAATGAAGAGCAGTTCTCCCATCCCAAGACAGATGCTGTCGGGACTGTGGCCGGGAGTATGGTAGATCTCGAGGGGCGGGCCGTTTCCGAATTCCAGCCGACCGTGAGGAAGTTCCCCTGCAGTACCAGATCCAGTATAGGTGACCGTAACGGTTGCCCCATTGGGATAAGCCGCCTGGACCGGGATGTTCCTCCCGGCGTCCCACGTACCGGGGAAGAGTTCAAGACCGATCCTCATCGGGGGGAGTGCCCTGCCGAGGATGTCAGCCTGCGTCAGTTTCGTATCGCCGCGTTCAAGGGCCCGGCTGCCCCGTTCCTGGACAGCAAAGACCGCCGTTTCAGGAGAGGCAAAGACCGGGCTTGAAAGTGCGCCGATACAATGATCGATATGTGCATGGGTCAGGAAGACGAAAACGGGACGGTCCCGCTCCTGGCGGCATTCACCGATGACGCGTGCCAGCTGTTCTGCCTGTTCAGGAAGACCGCCCGGATCAATGAGGATCAGGACGTCCGGTGTGGCGATAAGGTACGAATTTGAAGAGATGATATCGATCTTCCGGATGAGGGGCCAGATGGATGCTCCGTCTGCCCCGGGGACCGGCTGCCAGGCAAGGGGAGTTAAAGGGTCGTTACCACCCGGCAAGCGCTTCTCCCTCAGTAGGACATATGGAGAAAATGGATGTGAACCCGGCAAGCTTGAGGATCTTCATGACTTCCGGAGAGAGGCTGCAGAGGGCGAACCGGTCGCCGGGGTTCTTGAGTTTCTTGGCCGTGGCAAGGAGGACCCGCAGACCCCCGCTGCTGATGTACGTTACTCTGGAAAAGTCAAGGAGGATCTTCCGGTGCTGGCGTTCGATCTCCCGGTTTATTGCCTGTTCGAGTGCCGGTGCCGTTGCCGTATCGATTCTCCCGTCAACCGAGAGAATGGTCGCGTTATCGCGGGTTGTGGTGGTAATCTCCATAGAATCCCCCTGTGCGTTCAGGTTCCCTGAACGGATATATGGTTACATGTCGTCATTTTTGCATGATAATCCTATCCGTGGCACCGCCGCAGGATGCGAGGATCTGAAGTGACCATTAAATGAACCGGTGTTCAATCATGAATAGACACGTGCATTATCATGGATCCGCTGTTCTTCACCTCCATGCTCGTCCTCCTCCAGCTGATCTGCGTCATCATCGTGGTCGCGTATCTCCTGACCAGAACCCGTTTTTTCCCCGAGGTGCTTGAAGGACACCCGACCCTCAGGGCGCAGGTCATCCTCATCCTTGTCTTCGGGGCCCTTTCGATCTACGGTACCCTGAGCGGTATCGAGTTCCTGGGTGCTCCCATCAATGTCCGCGACCTCGGGCCGATGCTTGCAGGCCTGCTCGGCGGACCACTGGCAGGGCTCGGCGCCGGGCTGATCGGCGCTGCACACCGGATGACCATGGGCGGTTTCACGGTATATCCCTGTTCGCTCGCAACGGTCCTCGCGGGACTGATCGGCGGGCTCATCTGGCTCCTGCACGGGCGCCGGTTTGCCGGGATCATGATCGCGGTGCTCTTTGCCATCCTCATGGAGGGGCTCCACATGCTGCTCGTCCTTGCCATCTGCCGACCGTTTGGTCAGGCTGTCGAGATCGTGTCGATGGTCGCATTTCCCATGATCGTGGGCAATGCTGTTGGGATGTTCGTCTTTGCCTTCATGGTCGAGAACCTCATCAGCGAGCGGAAGATGCAGGCCGAGCGCGACACCCTCCTGCGGGAGATGGAGCGGAAGAATACCGAGATTGCCATCGCTGCCGAGATCCAGCAGAGTTTCCTTCCCGATACGATCACCCAGATCCCGGGGTACGACATTGCGGGAAAGAGCGTCATGGCAAAAGAGGTCGGAGGCGATTTCTTCGATGTTATCCCTCTCGAAGTTGTTCCGATGGGAACCGGCCGGCTGGGAATCATGATCGCGGATGTCTCGGGCAAGGGGATCCCTGCGGCCCTGTTCATGGCCCTCTCCCGTATCGTGGTCCGGGTCAACGCGACCTGGTACGGGCAGCAGCCGTCGGCCGCGATCCGGGATTCGAACACGATCATTGCCAACGACTCGAAGTCCGGAATGTTCGTGACGCTCTGGTACGGCCTCCTCGAATCCGCAACCCGGAAGCTGATCTATGTCAATGCGGGGCACAACCCGCCCATCCATTTCCGTGCAGCCGACAGGAGCCTGGCGGAGCTGCCCGCTACCGGGATCGCGATGGGTGTCATGGACGATGCCGGATACACACAGGAGAGCGTGGACCTGGCGCAGGGCGATATCCTGATCCTGTATACGGACGGGATAACCGAGGCAGAGAACGAAAACCTTGAGATGTTCGGCACGGAACGGCTGCAGCAGGTCATCCTCGCGTCATCGGAGCTTTCGGCAAACGCGATCTGTACGGAGATCCTCAATGCAGTGAAAAATTTCACCGGCAGCCACCCGCAGTCGGACGATATCACGCTGATGGTAATCAGGAGCCTGTGACCATGAATCCCTCGTTCGAGATAACCATTGGATCGGAGGTGGGGGAGATCCCGGGCGTGTCCGCACGGCTCGAGGAAGCGATGCGGGAATACGGATTCTCGCCGGAAGATATTCTCGATACCCAGCTGGCGGTCGAAGAGGTCATCACCAACATCATCGTCCATGGGTACCGGAGCCCCGGGAACACGATCCACCTGACCTGCCGGTTCACCGGGGACATGGCGGTGATAACTGTCATGGACTCAGCACCGCGGTTCGACCCTCTGTCCCTGCCGGAACCGGAACTTGACGGGAATATCGACGACCGCAAGATCGGCGGCCTCGGGATTTACCTTGTCCGGCAGGTCATGGATTCGCTTTCGTACACCTACGAGAACGATAAAAATATCCTGACCCTGCAGAAAAAGAAGTCGTCCTGAGATCAGGCATCCCGGACAATATCCTGGATATATGCGATCCCGATCTTCGCCTTCCGCAGCCGGGTGCTGTCGAGGAGATGGCGCATGTCCACGAACTCTCCGTCCGTCACCACCTTCTTCACCTGCGTGTTGAGGTCGAGCGATGCGTCGTAGGGGACGTTCCTGAACACAACGCCATGGTTATGGAGGTACATCTGTTTTGCTGCACCGGTATTCAGGGGATTTGCATAGTACAGCGAGGACAGGGTTGCAGGGCTGAAGTGTGTCGCGCCCGTTGCCAGGTCGATCCCGATACCGAAGCTGATGAGGGTGTCACCCCGGTGGGTATTGCCGGTATCCGAGGCGATCCATTCGTGGATCCGGCCGGGCGACATGATCGACTCACCCCCCGGGGGAGCCGCTGCTGCGACCGGTGCCTTTTTGAGACCGGAGCTTGCGATGCTCTCGATGACACCCCAGATGGTGAGAGCCACGACACCGGTGTAGCCCTTCACCCGGCTGCCGGCTGCCGAGAAGATGACCCGGTAGATGTCCGATATACTCACGCCATTCGGGTTTGTCGTATCGAGGGTGAAGTATTCGTTGAACGGACCGTCAAGGGTTATGTTGTACCCGGTATAGACAGGCACATCGCTCCCGGCATCCAGGGGTGTCAGGAAGTCAGGGGTGTTGTTGCCATCGGTCGGGAGCCAGACCATCGAGCCGTACAGCGTGATCATCTCGCCCATGAGAGGCATCGCATCCTTCATACCGGAACCCAGCGCGCCGAGGCCGAGGGAATAGGTGACTTCCGAGAATTTTTTTGTCCGGACGTCGGCCTCGGTGATCCTCGCATGGATGACCTTGTCAAGGTCGCCGAGGACCCGCAGGACCGGGGGCCGGGTCTTCCAGCCCGGCTCGATCGTGAGCTGCAGGCCCTCATCGATGATCTTCTTGTAGAATATCTCGTTGAAGAGCGTCGGGTTCTTCCGCTTCTTTACGATATCGGCAACTGCTGCAGCGGTATCCGGGAAGATATCGAAGACCGTGGAGAACCCGGCCATGTCCAGCACCTTCTTCGGGTACTCGCCGACCCCGGCAAGGGCGAACCGGCCGCCCCGGCGTTTCATCTCTTTTTTCAGCCCGTTGAATGACCGGATACCCCCGCTGCTCAGGTAGTCCGATCCGCTCATCTCAATAACGAGATCCTTGTCATCGTCGGCAAGAGCGTCCTTTGCCCAGCGGTCCATCTGCCGGGCCCCGAATGCATCCAGCCTCCCGCTGACATGCAGCAGCACAACGCCGTCCTTCTTCTCGCTTCTTGCTTCCATGGATACCGTGTCTCCTTCTTCAAAAGTGGGTTTTCATGGACTTTAATATTCGGTTTTTTCCGGCAGCGAGGGCCCTGAAAAGGGGTATCAGACGAAGACCTTCTCTCCCAGGATAGTGCAGGTCGTTATAATACTGTGCTTTCAGTCCCGGATGGCTGACGATGCGATAAAGACAAAGACTGTTGTGCCGGTCTCATCATACATTTTCAGGGTTGAACCGCTTACACGGAACGATGATACTTTTGACAGATCCGCAAGAAATACCGATTCCTGCTCCATGATACCGGGCCGGTCGCACCGCATATCCGTAATTATCTCACGGGAAAGGGTGATGGCGTTGCTTTTTGTGGTATACAGTGCAGAATACCCGTTGCACCCGGACCGGCCGCTCATCCTTCCCTCCCTGGTGTCGAACCGTGCAGTCATCTCACTCCCGTTGATGACCGGGACAAGGGTACCACCGGCATCTGCATAGGAAAGGAGCGTCCAGTTCGTCTTTGTCATCTCCAGGCCGGAATCGACCGGGAGGACAAGGGGATGTGAAAGAATCAGGAGGACCAGGATGCCGATAAGGCCGAGGGCTGCATAAAACCCGTAACCCATCGTTTCCGTTTGCCCCGCAGGAATATTTTCCTCATCGCCGGAGACGGCATCATCTGCCCCTGCCGGAAGATCGTCTGTCATGAGCAGTACTTGGCACGAGACCCGTTAACGGTATCTGCGGACAAGGGCCCCGGCCGGTTATCCGGCCCGGAAAACCAGTACGGTCTTCCCGGACGCATCGTCAATGTACAGCGACGACCCGCCGGTCCGGAACGATGCGGCAGCGGCCATGTCCTTCAGAAATGCGGATTCCTGTTGTGCAGTTCCGGAATCCCGGCATTTCATATCCGTAACGGATTCCAGCGAGGTCTCCAGGGTATTTCCCCGTGTTGTATATCGGAATGAATACGAGTTGCATCCGGAATTCCCGACAACCCGGCCTTTTTCCGAGAATTCCGCTGTCACCGTACTGCCACTCCCTGCCGGGACAAGGATTCCGGTTTCATCGGTATAGGACTCCAGCGTCCAGTTCGTTGCCATGAGCCGGACCCCGGGGTTCGTCTTTGCTGCCGGGAAACTGATGAACATGGCGATCATGATCAGGAGACTGACAAGAATGAGCGATACGTAATACGAGAATTTCCGTTTCACCGGAGGGTCTGCCGGCAGGCTGGTTTTTCTTCCTGCAGCGCTTTCCGTCAAATCTCCATCCGGATCAACGGGCATAGCCTGATCTTGGCAGCCGATGCAATAACGGTTTCTGTCACCGTCAGAATCTCGTGCGCCGGAGATAAAAGGAAGGCCGTCCATTATGGTACGAACATGGGATCGGCTGGAAACATCCTTGTACTCATGGCCTGCGTGATCATATCGTATCTCTGTGCCGGGGCCATCTCCTCTGCGGTTATCACCGCGTTCGGCCTCAGCGGACCTGCCGCCATGATCACGGGTATGGTACTCTTTGCCTTTGTCTTCTTTGCGATTCTCCAGCTCCTTCAGAAGTATGCCGGAATCGGCTTGTTCCGGTTTGATAACGAATGAGCGGGCGGCAGCCAGGGATACCGATACGTCCCTTCCGCGGGAGTATCTTCGATAAAAACCGGAAAAAACCTGATGGTTGCATCAGACTGTGAGGATATACCATAGCGAAATAAAAAAGCAACGCATATAAACAGAACGGTATACCATGATCTATTCAGATGAACCGGCTCACCAGAGTGTGAGGAAGTGATGAGCCGATCCAGCCCGAAGGCATGACATAATCAGCTTCCCGTATCTTGAAGGTTATGATCGGGCCGCAGCGCTGCCGGCATTTTTTCCCGGATTTGGAATTCAGGGAACATTTTTACAAGGAAAAAACAGGCTCTGGAGAACCATGCATGAACACGGGTTCCCGGCCGAACGAGAAAAACCCCCTTTTTTGGATATTTTTGAGTGCTCCCCGGGTCGGTGCCCCGGTACAGCATGGCAGGGAAAGACCGCTATCCAGGAAAAAAGGAATTGAGGCCTCCGCGAAAACGCCCCCGATGGGTTCGATGGGTCCGACAGGTTCATCAGAATCCGGGAGGTCTGTCAGGACCCGGAGGAAGAGAAGAACATCGGGTTCTGTCGAATCAGCGGCCACTCATATCAACCGGTGCATGGGGACATCAGCCCTTATCATTGATGATGATCGTTTTTCATTCCCAAATCGATATCCGGAATTTTTTTCAACCGACCCCTTGTTCCCTGTCCGGAAAAATGGAATCGGGATCCAATCAATCAGCCGGAATGCTCACGCCGGACAGACAAAAATGTTGTACAGTACTCTCTTGGAGAGTCAAGTACGTACCCGGTAATCGGGAGCATAACCTACAGGTTTTTTTGCGATTGAAAATGTTTTGCAAAACCGGATGAAAAACCATTCATCCGCTCTTTGCCACGTACGACACGTACAGCGTTGTCAGGCCCGAAACGATACAAAAACCGCCGGCAATGAAGGGCAGCATCACGATAACCAGCAGGGAGTTGAGCAGCAGCAGGATGCCGAAGATGATGCTGATGGCGCCAAGGACTCCGTTGCCGGCATCCTTCGAGCCGAACGCGTGGTAAAGGTGGACGGCCCCGATGAAACAGGCCCAGAACCCGAGGAAGAGGAGGAAGAACTCGAGGGCAAAGAACGCGCTGACAAACGGGTGCAGCAGGATCAACAGCCCGGCAAAGATATTCACGCCGGCAAGCAGGAGCTTCAGTGCCGTGTTCGTCCGGTCAACGAAGAGGCCCGCGATGACAAAGATCCCGCCGACAAACCAGTATGCCCCGAGGAACGTGATGAAAAGGACCGTTGTGACCTCCGGGGAGAGGAGGAACATGAGCCCGACAATGATCGTGAGGATCCCCCACAGGAGCAGGATCCACCAGGGAAAGAGGTTCGCTTCTGCACTCTCAGCGTTTGCTGCCTGACCAGGGTCTGCCATACGATAATCTCCGGAGTAAAAATTATTGACTCTGATATTTGTAGTATTCCATGCACGAACAGGGCATTGTGCAGGTACTGCAGATGATCGCCGGTCCGGTTTTCATAGTGTACATTTTATCATGATGGTGTCAAATACTGATCAGGACAGAAAAAACGGGACGGAAACGCCCGGGTGGAACAATGCTGGATTCCAAGACATCGTGCCTTATCCGCGGTATTGTCGGAGTGATCTTCGGGTTCCTCGCCCTGCTCATCCCAAAAGAGGTGGAGGCCGGCTTTTACGGGCTCTTCTGGGTCCTGATCGGGCTCCTCATGGTACTGTTCCTGTTCCTTGCCATCACAGCCCGTGGCGACGAGTCGATGCTCTGGTTCGGACTCTCGGCCGCACTCCTAATCGTGGGTGTGATCTCCATCATCATCCAGGGATTTGTGGCCGTCATGCTCATCCTCGCAGTAGCCGCTGTGGCGATCATCAATGGTTTCACCGACATCACGCTGGCGCTCGAGCACCCGCGGACAAAATACATCCTCATCCCCGTCATGATCATCACGGCGATCCTCGTCCTCGCGCTGCTTTTCTACTACTTCCCCGGCTTTGAGTCCCACCTCTTCCTCGCCGTTGTCGGGACCTTCGCGCTTGTGTTCGGCCTCTTCTCGGTCATCCTTGGCTTCTACTCGTCTGACAAATCGCAACGAACGACCTGAACACGCATGCCCGCACCAGAGTTTCCAGGATACAGGGAGAGGGAGACGATACGGTACGTGACATCCCGGCACTCCATGCCGTGGAGGCATTTTTCATGAATTACGATGTTGTTGTTGTCGGTGCGGGACCCTCGGGAACAGCAGCTGCACGCGAGTGTGCCCGGCTCGGGCTTTCCACGCTCTGCATCGAGGAACACGGCACGATTGGATACCCCGTCCAGTGTGCCGGCCTCCTCTCAACGGCTGCCTTTGACGAGTGCCGGATTGCATCGGAGCGCCCGGTGCTCAACCGGGTGACCGGCGCCCGCGTAATAACCGCTGCCGGCAGCGAGATCCTGATCGATGCAAAGAAGACAAAAGCCGTGGTTGTCGATCGCGGAACCCTCGACCGCGAGATGGCTGAGGCCGCAGCGGATGCCGGGGCCGAGTTCCGGATGAAGACCTCCGTGTACAGCGTGAAGGGCACATCCGTATATGCACGGGGCGTGAACGGTGTCGAGGAGATCGGTTTTAAGATCCTGATCGCTGCTGACGGCCCGAGGAGTACCATCGCCCGCGTGTATGGTATGGAGCGTGCGCGGACCTATCTTGCCGGCATCCAGGCTGATATGCCGGGAGAATGCGATACGCGATATGTCAGGATCTACCCGGACGCCTCGCCGGAGTTCTTCGGCTGGTCGATCCCGACCGGCCCCGGGCGTATCCGTGTGGGCATGTGCGGACGGAAGGATATGATGGAGCGGTTCGCACGGTTTTCAAAACAGTTCGGGACAAGCACCTCCCAGTTCGTGACCGGCACGCTCCCTCTCGGCGTGATGAAGAAAACCTTCCGGGACCGGACACTCTTTGTCGGCGATGCAGCGGGGTTCCCGAAACCAACCTCCGGCGGCGGGATCTATACCGGTGTCCGGTCTGCCCGCCACGCTGCTGCGGTTGCCGCAACTGCCTGCGAAAAGGACCAGTACGACGACACAACCCTTGCCGGCTACGAACGGCTCTGGCAGGAGGATTTCGGGCGGGAACTTGAGCTCGGGTACCGCATGTTTGAGGTGCGCCAGAAGATGTCGGTGGAAGATATCGACGCACTGATCCGGGCACTGGATAATCCTTCGATACTGAGTACCATCGAAGAGTATGGCGACATGGACCGTCCCGGCGCACTGGTCAGGCGGCTGCTCATGAATCCATCCATCCTCCGGCTTGCCGGGCCGCTCATGCAGGCTGGCCTGCACACGTTGTTCTGAACGGAATCATTCGGGGGTCTGGACCCCGGCCGTATCCGGCGAGAGGATATGGCAGCGATCGCGACGGGAGTCCCTTGCTATGCGGTACATCTCCTTTGGCACGTGCATCTCGAACCGTGCACCTTTGCCATAGTCGCCGGTCTCGACAATGGTAATGCTGGTGATGGAAAGGATCTCCTTTACGAGGAAGAGGCCAAGACCGGTATTCTTCCCGAAGCCCTTGATAAAGATCCTCGACTTGTCAGGGACCGGGATACCGATCCCATCGTCCTCGAGGGCGATGATGAGGCCGGCAGATGATTCGCGGGCCGAGATCCGTACCACGGAGACATGGTGCCCGTGCAGGATCGCGTTTTCAACCAGGTTGTAAAAGACCCGCTCGAGCAGGGGATCCGCGTAGATCTCGAATCCTTCCGAATCGGACTGGACCCGGATCCTCTTGATGTCCACGTGCGTGCAGGCGGCAAAGAATATCTCGTGGACGTTCTGCCATGCCGGAGCAACGATGCCGAGGTTCTGGTACAGCTTGGTGAACTCGATATTCTCACCGATGATGGAGACCGTGTCCTTCATCTTCCGGACATACATGGAGTGCTGGGAGTCCGGAGGGCGCTCCTTGATGAGATCGAGATACCCTCCCATGACCGTCAGCTTGTTCCGGATATCGTGCCGTGTGATCTCGGCAAGGAGATTGAGTTTCTTGTTCGCCAGCTGGAGGGCATCCTGAGCCATCTTTATGTCCGAGATATCGTGGAAGATCTCCATGAAACAGAGCCGCCCCCCGAGATCGATGATGGTCGCACTGGCGATCACCGGGATATGCCGTCCGTCGTGGCCTGCGATGATATCCGTCTGGAAGGCCGTCCCCTCGCGCGCATGCTGAAGGAAAACATCAGGGTACATATCCTTCTTCTCCGGGGGATGGAGATCGGTCTGGTGCATGGTATGGATTTCTTCAGGATTCTTTCCGATCAGGTCGCGGGCTTTCCTGTTCGCATCCACGAGCATTCCGGTCGTGGCATCGGCGATGAAGATAGCATCGTTGGCATAGTCCATGAGACCACGGTTCTTCTCGTTCTCCATGCGGAGTGCATTGATAGCATTCCGGGTGTTCACGGCTTTCCGGATCTTGTGGCCAAGCTCGGCAAACTGCGACCGGGGATCCCCGCCTTTCTGCAGGTAGAAGTCCACGCCATGGTTGATGGCCTCGATGACCACCTCCTCCCTTCCCCGGCCCGTAAACAGGATGAAGGGGATTCCCTCGTTCCTGGACCGGACCCTTTTTAAAAATTCGAGACCGTCGATATCCGGCATCTGATAGTCGGACACGATCACATCAAAGGACGATGCTGAAAGGAGACCGATCGCCTCCTGCGCCGAGGGAATCGGTGTGACGCTGAACTCTCCGTCCCGTTCAAGGAATATCTTGCAGAGTCCGAGCAGCTCCGGCTCATCGTCCACGTACAGGACAGAGATCATTATCGTTGAATTGCTGTTTTGGATGGAAATACCTTTTGTATGAATCCCACAATCCAGCGTGACACTTTTCTCACCAGTTTCCGGAATCTTTCCTGCAGGAAAACTTCTCGCCGGAAGGACCCTGAGAAGGCTCGTATTTGGGCTGATCCCGGTCACCCGGTATGAGAGGTAATGAATAAAGGATGAAGAATGAATCGCACCAGTATACCGGCTGCCTTCGGTAACGTACTTATCATTGCAGAAATAATTCTCTGACAGAGGCAGGGAGCCGGGCAATGTTTTCGGTGGATCTCGGGAAGACCGAACAGGAGAGGGAGCGTTTTATCCTCCTGTGCATGGCCGGCCTCGGGTTCGGTATCCTCTCGGCGGATGTGTTCATCCCTCTGGGATTTGTCATCTGGATCCTGTACCTGATGCCCCTTCTGATGTCGGTCTGGCTCACCCACCGCTATGCCCCGTTCTTCACGGCATGGGCGATAACCTTCTGTCTCTTCCTGGGAAGCATGATTTCCGGCGCCGGTCGTTCAGATCCCTCCGACCTCCCGAACCGTGCGATCTTTATCCTGATGATGGCAATCGTGGCACTGCTCGTATGGGAGATCCGGACGAATTATACCGATCTTGAGAAAGAGGTAAACGAGCGGCGTGCGGCCCAGCAGAGGCTCGAAGAACTGACGCGGTCGCTCGAGACCCGCGTGGCCGAGAGGACAAAGGAGTTGTCGGAGGTCAATACCGCACTGGAGAACGACATCGCGGAACGGAAGAAAGCCGAGGCTGCGCTCGGGACGGCAAACCAGAAGCTCAACCTCCTGTCCCAGATCACCCGGCACGATATCTCAAACCGGGTCTTTGCCCTCCTTGTAGATATCGACCTGGCAAAGGAACACGCGGAAGATGTACAGCTCAAGGAGATCCTTGAGAAGATGGAACTGACCTCCATGTCCATCCAGGACCAGATCACGTTTACGCGGGACTACCAGGAGATCGGGGCGCAGGCACCTTCGTGGCACAGGATAGGTCCGATGGTGAGCCAGGCTGCGGAGCAGCTCGACCACGAGGGAGTAACGATTGACATCCTCCTGGGCGGGACCGAGATCTTTGCCGACAGCATGATCCGGAAAGTCTTCTACAACCTTATCGACAATGCGCTCCGGCACGGCGACCATGTCAGCCGGATCATCTTTTCCGTACAGGAAGGTTCTGACGGACTCAGGATTGTATGCGAAGACGATGGAGTCGGAGTGCCGCCGCAGGACAAGGAGAAGATCTTTACCAAGGGATTCGGCAGGGACTCCGGTCTTGGCCTGTTCCTCATCCGCGAGATCCTGTCGATCACGAAGATAACCATACGGGAAACCGGGGATTACGGGAATGGTGCACGCTTCGAGATGCTTGTCCCGAAAGGGGATTACCGGAGAGGATGAGGACTGCTCCTTGTCAGTGAATCATTCCGGGGAACAATCCGGCAGTCTGGCATGATTCCAGATTCCTTTCCAGAATCTCTGTATTAGAAGATCCTATACCTGATACATTGTATCCAGGTTGACGTTTGTACGGTTGAATTCAAAAAATGTCTGAATCCCTGCTGTACGGATACTTCCCCAGTTGACGCCATCCGTATCGTAATAAATTGTTGTATCCGATGTGTCGATTCCCGCATTCTGCATCATCGACTGCAGGCTCCACGTCTGCAGACCGACAGCATTCCGGTAATTCCCCCTGACAACCCGTAAATCCTGAACATCAACGAATAGTATTGTGTACTGCTTTATATTTTCTGAATTTTCCCGAACCGACTCATCAATACTGTGCTGGATATTGTGGGATACCACATAGTTAAAGCACAATCCCTGGTTGATAATCAGGCTCACGACAACAATGATGAAAATGCCGGTTACAACGAATGATTTTTTTTCTCAGTATTCACGATTACTGCAGAATGTCCCGGAAAGAAAGGCATACCGGTTGTCTCATTTCATATGAAAATACGAGATACAGAGCAAATTGAAAAACGGTAAGGATATTCCCCGGATAATGATTGGTATTATCCCCGCTTCTTCTCTGCAATAGCCGCAAGCACCTGCGTTTTTACACCGGCCGGCAGGTCCAGTCCCTCGAGCACCCTGCTGAAGATGAGTCTTCCCATATCCTGACCCTCCGGCGTTGCAAGGTACGACTCGATCATCTTCTTGCCTTCGGGAGACGACAGGTAGTTCCGTATCGCTTCCTGCCCCTGGGGAGAGGCAACATATCCTGCAATCATTCCCTGTATACCGCTGAGTCCTGCCATGATATCACGCCGGGTGTCTGAGCAGTTTTGATCGGAATCTCACATAAAACCGCGGGCGTCTGGACAAGCTCCGGTCAGTCGAGCCACCGGGTGACCTCCTCGACCGGGGGGCGGATCGCGGGGGAGAGTTCGTCCGCCGGGTACCCGACCGCACATCCCATCAGTTCCCATTCGCCGGGAGGGATGCCAAGAATGGCGCAGAATGCCGGATCCGATGACATCTGTGAGGTTACGGAAACCAGCTGGAACCCGAGATCGAGTGCGGTTGCCTTCAGCCACATGTTCTCGAGGCAATGGGCAAGCGACTGGAGTTCCACCGGGGGATATCCCCGGCGCTCGGCAACCACGATATAGTACGGTGCCGACCCGATTCCCGGAACAATTCCTTTTTTACTGAATATCGAAAGCCTTTCGGCAAATGCCCCTGCTTTTGCCCGGAGTGCCGGATCGTTGTGCATCCCTGCTTCAAGATCCGCTGCCATCCTGCGGACCTGCTGCAGGACGAGCGGGAAGGCTGCCTTCATGCTCTCCGACCCCCGACGCATGACAAAGAAGCGGCGGAAATAGTCTTGGGAGGTCCCGACGGCTGCCGCAGCAAACGGGGCAAGCAGCCCGGCATGGAGGACCCGGCGGATCTCGTCCTCGCTGCAGAAATCCGACCGGAAGATCCGGTGGGACCGGCGTTCCGCCAGGATCTGGTCGAGATACCTGTTCTTCTGGATGCTGATATCGTCACACATGGAGATGTGCCTCTGAGTGCGGTTTCACAGGGCAGGTACATGAAGGTAGCTGATGGGGACACGGTAACTGATACGGCAAACTGTCCTGTGGAGGAATGAGGATTGCATCCGCCTTATTTCCGTTCCGCGTGGAGAACGCCCATGACACCGAGGATATCGTGGCAGGGCTTCCGATCGATCCGGAAATCGTACCAGCGGCTGATGTACTCGAGGAGGGCGGGGTTGACGGGGCCGCTGATCGGAGGTGTATGGATCTCCATCTCGATCCGGCGGACCGGGGCGAGATCCTGTGGGGAGATGAGCCACTCGGCACCCTCGCAGTCGCATTTCAGGAAATCGCACCCGCCGGCCATGGTTATCAGGTCCCTGAGGGTATACGTCCGGCAGACAACACGGCAGTCGTCCCAGCAAATCTTTTGAGGTCTCCCGTCACCCAAAGCACCGGCAATGACCTGCACAGAAACACCGTTGGCGCGGATATTCCGGCACAGAAGGTCTGCGGTCACCGGTTCCACGGCAGTCACCTGCCCCCCCATCATCGCGGCGCGGATGCTGAACGCACCAATATTGGCACCGATGTCGAGAACCCGGTCGCCGGGCCGGATATCGTCGAACCGGTACTCGGTCACCGAACGGATCTGGCGGCAGGGGATCTTCTCATCAGTAAAAACGATCTCCGGTTCTGTTATATCGCACCGGACCGGCATCACGGAACCTCGGGGGGATCAGGGTTTCTTTTTGATAAACGTCCCGTCAGCGTACTCTTTGAACGCACGCCGCAGCTCCTCGCGGGTATTCATGACAATGGGACCACGCCATTCCACCGGTTCCCGGATCGGTTTTCCGGCAATGAAAAGGAAACGCATACCGGAACCAAATGAACGGACCCATAGTGAATTCCCGTCGCTGAACAGAACGAGATCGCGGTTTCCCACCCGGTGTCCCTCTTTCTCGTCAAACGTCCCCTCCCCTCCGATAACGTACGCAAATGCCGTGTGCCCCTGCGGAACCGGGTGGGTAAAGAAGAGGTCCGGGCCAAGAGAGATATCAAGGAATTCCGAGTCGGCAACGATATCCCGGATCGGCCCCCTGGTTCCGGCAAGGGTACCGGCGATCACACGGATATTGATTCCCCTGCGGGGCGAGATTACCGGGATCGTGTCGCTCTTTATCTCCTGGTATCGCGGCGCCATCATCTTCTGTTTCCGGGGAAGGTTGACCCAGAGCTGGAACCCGCCCATGCGCCCGCTGACGGGTTTTGGCATCTCCTGGTGGATGATTCCCGAACCCGCGGTCATCCACTGGACATCGCCGGCGCTGATGCTTCCGGCGTTCCCGATACTGTCCTCGTGATCGACCGTACCTTCCAGCATGTAGGTGACCGTCTCGATGCCGCGGTGCGGGTGCCGGGGGAACCCGGCAAGGTACTCCGCCGGCTTTTCCGATCGGAAATCGTCCAGCATCAGGAACGGATCGAACTGCGGCAGCTCGTAATACCCGAACGCCCGGTACAGACGCACACCAGCGCCCTCGACAGTAGCATACGCCTGCAGGATGCGCTCAGCCGTCCGTACCTGATCCATAGAGAAGGAACAGGTACTCATGGCACATTAAGATATGGGTTTGAATCACAACGCCAGGGTGACACCCGTATGTTCGTCCCCGGGGGATCGCATTAAATGGGGACACCGTGAACGTAACCGGTAATCATGGGCCTCCGCGATCAGCTCAGAGGGATATTGCCGCCGGAACTGCTGCCAATGGTATCCGATCATTTTACGGTAATCGGGGATGTTGCTGTTATCGGGATTCACCCGCTCCTGAAACCATACCGGCAGGTGATTGCACAGGCCATCGTCTCCCGCAGGAAGAATATTGGAACGGTGCTTGAAAAGACCGGTAAGATCGCGGGGGATTTGCGGACAGCCGGGTATGAACTGCTTCTCGGGAACTCGACCGTCACGGTTCACCGCGAGGCCGGGTTCTCGTACCGGCTCGATGTTGCAGGATCGTTCTTCTCCCCCCGCATGGTGTCCGAGCGGAAACGGGTGACCGGTCTTGTCCGGCCGGGCGAGCACGTGTTCGTGCCGTTCGCAGGAATCGGGCCGTACGTGATCCCTGCCGCAGCGCGGGGGGCAGACGTATGGGCCGTGGAACAGAACCCGGATGCATTCCGGTGGCTTTCTGAGAACTGCGCCCTCAACAAGGTCGGCGCACACTGCCACCTGATCCCGGGAGATGCCCTGGACACCTCGCTGCTGCCGGTTCATCGCTTCGACCGGATCATCATCCCCGCCCCGTACGGCATGGATAATGCACTCGACATCCTGCTCCCGCTCCTCTCCTCCCGCGGCACGGCACATTTCTATACGTTCAGGACCCGGCAGGAGATCCCCGGTCTCGTTGCAGCGTACGCAGCACGCGGGCTGGACGTAACGTACACATCAGCCTGCGGCAATGTCGCGCCCGGTGTCAGCCGCCGGGTCTTCGATCTTGTATGGCGACGATAAACCCGTTTCCCCCACACACGCCATTTATCCACCCACAAAACAATACAATCCGGTTATTGTGTGCCGCACGCTGACAATCAGGATACCCGGCGCAATGCTCCGCCCGTGGCGGGAGAATGATGCCCCGTCGCTTGCGCGATATGCGGACAACCCGCGGGTATCGGCCTGCATGCGGGACGCGTTCCCGTCACCCTACACCATGGATGACGCACGCCGGTTTATCCAGATGGCAAACGGCCCCGGCCATCCACTACTCCTCGCAATCGAAGTTACGGGAGAAGCAGCCGGCGGCATCGGCATCCACCCTCTCGGGGACGTATACCAAAGGACCGCAGAGATCGGGTACTGGCTGGGGGAACCCTTCCGGGGAAAGGGGATTGTCACTGAGGCTGTCCGCGCCCTTGTCCCGGTTGTTTTTCAGCAGACGAATCTCATCCGGATCCAGGCAGGGATCTTCTCGAACAACCCGGCATCCATGCGGGTGCTTGAGAAATCCGGATTTGTCCGCGAGGCCGTGCACCGGAACGCCGTCACGAAACACGGGGTTGTGATGGACGAGATCCTGTACGTCCGGTTCCGTGATCCGGAAGGATGAAACGGTCATGGAAAAGATCCGTGCAGTTCTTAAAAAAATCCCAAATCCTTTTGTTTCTCTCTTTCTTTTCGGATCCTTCCTGTTCGCGATAAAAGGATACGTCCGGCCGGGACAGGAAAAACCTGAAGAGATAGCATCATATCCGAAGAGAAATAACTCCTACTGATCGACAGATGCAGAACGGGAAGGTCACGATCGGTCTCATCCAGATGGGCGTTGAAAAGGACCGCGAAGCCATGCTGGTGAAAGCCCTGGAGAAGGTCAAAGAGGCCGCCCGGGCCGGCGCTCAGGTCATCTGCCTTCCCGAACTATACCGGACCCCGTATTTCCCCCGGCATCCCGGTGCGGACACATCTTCCTTAACCGAGACTATCCCCGGTGAATCAACAGGGTTTTTTTCCATGGCTGCACGGGAGCATCGCGTGGTCATCATTGTCCCGCTCTACGAGCGGGCTCCTGACGGGAATTATTACAATTCCGCGGCGGTTCTCGGCCCTGACGGGATGATTGGCAGTCCCTATCACAAGATCCACATCCCGCAGGACCCGGGATTCTTCGAGAAAGGATACTTTTACCCGGGGAATTTTTACCCCGTATACCAGACGCCGTTTGGCCGGATCGCGGTACTCATCTGTTACGACCAGTGGTTCCCGGAGGCTGCACGGTGCGCAGCCCTCGACGGAGCAGAGCTCATCATCTACCCGACCGCGATCGGGCATCCTACCGCAGACGTTCCTCCGGAAGGTGGCTGGCAGGAGGCATGGGAGCTGATCCAGAGGAGTCACGCCATCGCAAACAGCGTCCATATCGCAGCTGTCAACCGGGTCGGGAAGGAGGGGGACTGCTCGTTCTTTGGCGGATCCTTTGTGTGCGACGCTTTCGGCAAGGTACTTGCCCGGGCATCCGGCAG
>NZ_MVQB01000021.1 GCF_002067035.1 Methanoregula sp. PtaB.Bin085
ACCTGCCAAAGCTCATCCGCTTTGCAGTGAAGGCGGACACGGACGCCGTGCTGGACGCGTTCGGCAGGAACGAACAGACGCGGAAGGTCTTCTGGGCCCTGTTCGTGGCGCTCGCCGGCCTCGTGCTGGCCGAGATTGCCGAGCCGGCCGCGGCCCAGAAGATCGCGGAGATCCTCGCAGGGATCATCCCCTAAGCACGGGGAATAATTTCCCGTCAATCTCACCAATTTTTTCCCATTTCCCTGGCAGAACTGGCCGGTCGTGTCCCTCCACCCGGAGGACAACCGCATCCGGGACGAATCTCCACGAGTGCTCACAACATTTGAGAGGATATAACCGCTGTCTCATCCAAACACCCGGGTACGAACATGCATATCCGCTATCCCGAGACCGGCATCTGCGGCCTCTCCTGCCGGCTCTGCCCCTCCTATCATACAGACGGCCCCAGCCGGTGCGGCGGGTGCAAAACCGAATCCCGGATGGGCGCCGGCTGCCCGTTCATCACCTGCGCCCTGAAGAAGAAAGGCGTTGAGTTCTGCCGGGACTGCGGCGAGAACGAAACCTGCGACAGATGGAAGAAGCACCGCGAGGCCGGGAAACGGGCGGATTCGTTCAAGTGTTACCAGACACTGGAGGACGACATCGCGTTCGTCCAAAGGAACGGGATCGAAGCGTTTGAAGAGATCCAGAAGAAGCGGGAACGACTCCTGAAAGAGATGCTGAAGGAATTTAACGAAGGGCGGTCGAAGAGCTATTTCTGCATTGCCGCGACAGTTCTTGAAATCCCCGAACTGGAAGGGGCATTGGCGCGGGCAAAGAACGATGCCGGCGGGCTGGACATGAAGGGGAAAGCCAGGGCCCTCCATGCAATCCTCGATCAGGTTGCAACAAGGAAGAACTACTGCCTGAAACTCAGGAAGTAACGGGATCGTGAAACCGGTTACGATGAGTTTTTCCCGGCCGGTTCCTCGTCACTGTCCGGATCATCCCCGTCCTCCCCCGCCTCCGCCCACCCCTCGTACCCTTCGCGGAACAGGAAGAGCACGATGACGAACCCCGCGATCGGGTCGGCCTGCCAGAACCCGAAGAGGTAGTTCGCACCAAGGCCGAGAAGTAGCGCAACCGAGAGGAATGCGCAGGCAATGGTCTCCTTCGAATCGGCGACCAGGGCTTTGCTCCCGATCGCGTTCCCCACCGACTGCTTCTTCCACGCAAGGACCGGCATGATGATGATCGACGCGATCGCGATCAGGATGCCGGCAGCCGAGGGCTGGACCGCCTCATGGCCAAGCAGTTTTTCAGAGGATTCGTACAGTACATACACGCCGAGAACGAAGAAGGTGACCGCGACGAACCGCTGGGCAGTCCGCTCGATCTTCTCCTCGTCTTCCCGGGAAACGGTCCCGTGCCGGCGGAGGCGCCAGACCAGGATGATGGCGGAGAGCGACTCCACGATGCTGTCGAGCCCGAACCCCACGAGCGCGATGCTGCCGGCAAGCATCCCGAAGAAGATCGAGAGCGCTGCTTCGGCGATGTTGTAGGCAATCGTGAAATATTCGAGCCGGAGTGCCGTCCGCCAGAGATTACCGGATCCGGAATCCATCGGTTATCCTTCAGCAGTCTCGGGGATATGGTTTTTCGTATTCTCCCCGGGCGACTGACCCCCGGCCCCCGGCTTTATTCTCCCCCCGGTGAAATATTCCGGTCATGGACTGGATTTACACCTTCCTGAAGTTCCTTGTCGGGGGGAGCGTCATCGTCGGCGTCACGTACCTTGCGCAGGGGGCCGATCCGCGGTATGGCGGGATCCTTGCGGCCGCACCCATCATGACAACACTTGCTCTCCTCTTCACATACTCCGAGACGGGACAGGAGGCTACCCGGCAGCTGGCGCTCGGCTCGTTCTGGTTTGCCATCCCCTCGGTCCTCTTCCTTGTCAGCCTCTGGTTCCTGATGGGCCGGTACGCGTTCGTGCCCTCGCTCGGGGGAGCATTCGGTGTCTGGGGCGGGGCGCTCCTGATCATGCACCGGATCGTCATGGGATCGTAAAAACAGGAACAAGTGCATCCTGCTTCGGGGCAGGCACCCCTTCGTCCGGTCTCCAATATTTCCTGCCACTCACGCACGCGGCAGGATTGCAGGGACTGCCACAGACGCCGGAATTCCGGCTGCAGGACGATCAGGAGGTCCTCATTTCACTGTTTCCGCTGCCGGTGAACCGGCACTCGCTCCGGGGGATCCCGATAACAAAACGGGTGCCCTGTCCTTCGGCACCCTCTTCCCGGAGCGTGATGCCGGTGATGGAGAGGATTTCCCGGGCAAGGACGAGACCGGCCCCGGTCCCCTGGCCGGACTCCGGTGTGAAGAGAACCGTTCTCTCTTCCGTCGGGATCCCGCGGCCGTTATCTTCCAGGACAAGGCTGATGCTTCCGTCGGGATTCTCCCGTGAGCGGAACGAAAACCGGGTCGCACCCGTTCCGTAATGGATCATGGCCGACACCAGGTTGGCAAATGCGGTCTCGAGCAGCGGGTCGGCATAGATCTCAAGGCCGCTGACGGCAAGGTCCCGCTCGACCGAAAGCGCCGGCAGGTGGGAGATCGCGAACAGGAATACCTGTTCAACGTTCTGCCATGACGGGGGTTTCATTCCCATGGTCTGGTATTTTTTCGAGAAGTCCAGGGTCTCCGTCAGTTGCCGGACGATTGCCTTCTGCCTGTCGATAAAGGGGATTGACGTTGGTTCCCGGATCTCCCGTTTCATGAGCTCGAGGTAGGAATTCAGGGCGAATGCCGCGCTCTGGATATCCTGGAAGGTGATGGTGTTGAGCTGGTTCAGTTTCTTGTGGGCAAGCTGGAGCGCTTCGGCGGTCTTTTTCAGCTCGGTGATATCGGTGATGACGGCAACGCGCGCTTCCACTCCCTTGAACAGGATGTCGTGGGAATAAGCAACAATGGTCATCCATGATCCGTCTTTCTTCCGGTGGTGCCACTCACCGGCGCGGGCATACCCGTGCAGCCGTTTCGCGAGGTCTGCGATCGGTTCTTTCTCCTCCTCCGGGTACAGGTCGGTCAGGACCATCGCGAGCGCTTCTTCCTGCGTGTACCCGTAGCAGGTCCGGAATGCTTCGTTCACGGCAAGCAGGCGGAGCGTGCTGCGCCCGTAGATGAGCATGGGGGCCGGGTTGTGCTCGAAGAGGTTGCGGTACCGCTCCTCGCTCTCCCGGAGCGCTTCGGCGCGGTCGGCGCTGACCCGGGCCTCCTCGCGGAGCCGGGCGGTGCTCTTCTCCACCTTCTTCTGGAGCGTCCGGTTCCAGAGGACAACGATGGCAAACAGGGCAAGGATGCCGGCGATCATGACGGCAAAGCTCCAGAGGAATTCCGTGCTGATGACCGAAGAACCCGTCCATTTCCGGTCGATATTCTCGTATTCAGCAGGCGAGATGGCGTCGAACCCTGCCTGGACTTCCGCCAGGGTTTGGGTATCTCCTTTTTTTACCGCCCGGTGGAACTGCCCCGAGTACAGAGGAGCGGTCTCGCGGAAATGGTTCTGGATCCCGTACTTGTGCAAAAAGAAGACGGCCGGGGGCTTGTCGATACAGAACACCACAACATCGCCGTTTTTTGCCGCGGATACGATGGCTTCGTAACTCGGGTACTCGTGGAAGCTGGTGACCCCGCGGCTCCTGAGGTATTCGACAGTATAGTCCCCGGATTTGACAGCCACGACGAACCCTTCAAGCGATTCGGGGCCGCTGATACCGGAGATGTCGGCATCGACATACAGGGGGACATCGAGCGTTGCATACGGTTTCGAGAAGTCATACTTCTGCTCCCGTGTCCCGCTCCGGAAGATCGTGTCGATGACATCGAACTCCCCGGCATCCATCCGCACCTGGGCAGTGTTCCAGTCCGTTGCCGTGATGTTAGCCCTGTTTCCCGTCTTCTCCTCCCAGAGCCGCCACTGGTCGATGAGGATCCCCTGCGGCTGCCCGGTGCTGTCGGGGAAGATGTACGGCGGGTAGTTGTTGTCCATCACCACGGAGATCGTGCGGGCCTGCACCGGGCCGGTACCGGCAGCAATGGCGATGAGCACGAAAGCTGCGATGATCAGTACCGTGGTGAAATGGCTTCCTTTCATAAAACCGATCTTCCGGCTCCCGTCCGGTTCCGATTCCGGTAGTGTGGTTATGGAACGGGGAAATATAAGGATTGATCGAAAAACACAGGTGTTCTGCGCGGGTACAGGTTCATCATTCGCGTACTGTTCGCGATCGGTATCCTCCTGCCCGCGATCCCGGAATCAAACCGAGAGGTATTTATCAGACCCTATCTTTCTTAGTATAATCACATGCTGCGTATAAATCGGAATGCATTGACCGCGACCGGTCGTCGTACTCCCTCACACAGCGGCGATCATACCGGTATTACCGGGTCCGTCATCCATACGGTTGTACTGCCGGCTGTGATGTTCGGGCAGCTCCCGTCCGGAGCGTCCGAAAAAACCTGTATTTCTCATGTCATCAGGGAGATCCCCCGATCTCCCGAAGATCTCATCATGGAATCCTCACCTCACCATCCGTGAGGATTCCGTCCCTGGATAACACCACGGAAAACACAACAGTCATCCCGAACAGGGAAAACCGGCCTGCTCTTTCCCACACATCCGTGCAGGCCGGAATCCTTCATATGCCGGTTTTTTCAGTTTTTACATCTGGTATTTCTGCGGTTTTTCGTGCGAAGCAGGTTGCGTGACCGTGGGAATACCCGGGAAAAAAAGGAATCCTGATGTTCAGTAGAAGGGATGCTTTGCCGAATCCTTCTTTGCGAGGATATCGTCGACCGGAGGTTCGTGCCCGACCGCCCTCCGGATGGCGAGTTTCGTTGCCTCGTAATTCCAGTCGTGCACCTTCCTGTTGTCCTTTGCATCCCATTCGATGAAGACCGAGACGATGATGAGGAGATCCTCGGCTTTGGCCTTCGGGAGGACGCCTTCGGCTACCGAGTCCATGACCGCCATCGCAACGGCGTGCTGGGCCGGCCCGAACATCATAACGGCCTGGCCGCCGTGTTTCATGGTCACCTTGTTGACCATCAGGGTCGCGGGTTTTGCCGGGAGGTTGGGTGTGACCACCGCAAGGAGCGGGGTATGCCCGTACTGCGGCATGGCGAGGGCGCTGACGAACGCCTGCTCAACTGCGCTCCCTTTCGCCCCGATGACGAGGTCGATGTGGGCAATTTCGGGACCTTCCCCGACCAGCGCTTCTCCAACCAGTACCTTGTCGAATTTCTGTGCCATTCGTTCACCTCAGTGACTGACAAGGGGCTTTTAGCCGCTGTTGATTTATATACGTATGGGAATGGGAAACCCGACGGGGATGATCAACGGCAATCCTGGTCCCAAAGTGTCGATTGTATCCCCGGCCCGTTGTCAAGCTCGGGTACCCTGATCCCCGTTTTCTTCTCCAGCCATTCCGCCACGAGACCGCGGTGGCAGTGCGAGCGGTTCTTCTCGAAGCAGAGCAGCACGACGTCGTGGTCTGCCCCTTCCACGCCAAGTTCCCGCAGGACAGCGTCCGGGTCAAGCGGGGCGAGGATCTCCTCCCGGTACCGGCGCCTGTACCCGGCCCAGTCCCCGATCTGAAGCATTGCCGGTTTCGGGGCGAGCGGAAAATAACAGCGGCCGGTGTACCAATCCGGCGGGAAGCGGGCGATGGAGACGGCTCCGGGGTGCTTTGCGCTTTTCGTAAAGGAACTTGTGAAAAGCATGTATCTGCCGGCATATTGGCCTGCAGGTGTGATAAGAGAGCTGGACGAAACAGGGATTCCCGGACGATCTTTTTTATAACAGGGCCCGGAACGGATCGATGGCAGCATTGGAGATGGCGGAGGATCCCGGGCCGGAATCCCCCGCGGTTGTCCGATGGTTTCCTGTTTTTCGTGAATCCTGGAACGGATATCCGGCAGTTACTGGTAAATCGAGGACCTGATCAGCGTTGCTTCCCCGCACGGGACATATTCCTGGCGGACGCCGTCATAGCCTTCTCCCCGGCGGTATGCCTCGCGTGCAAGCCGGGCAGTGTTCGTTTCCCGCGCAAATCCTGCCGTGTTCATGTCCTCGTTGGTTGCCTTCAGGACATAGTACCGGTAGTTCCTGGCGCAGTTGCCCGGGGGAAGCGGCGTGTTCTTCATGCAGGTTGCGAATTCAAGGTGGGTTGTTGTGTTGGTGATGACCGGCGTCTTCTCAAAACAGGCATCGGCCGCGGCCGCAAATACCCTGTCTGCCCTGGCATCGGGATCTTCCGTTGGTGACGGAAGGGGCGTGGGAGTGGCGACGGGGGTCTGGACGGTGGTTGGAGGGGCTGTCGGGACGGGTGTCGGAGCCGGCTGGGTGGTCGTGCACCCGGCAACAATGAGCAGAAATGCGAGGGCTGCGATCGCAAGAATGGATGCGAGATACGTTCCCGGGTAATATGCTGTGCTTTCCATGGGTTCGTTTTTCATACTATTCCCTTTTTAAAAATGGCAGAGGGGGGATTTATATTTGCTGAGCCATCTGGTTATCCCCTGCCGGCCGGCGGGCCTGAAAAAAGGGTGAGGGATGGGTGGTTACCCCGTGGTCATCATGATATACCACGGGGCATCTGCCTGGATATCGAACGCATAGTTGCCTGCCTTCAGAAAGACAGTCTTCCGGCTGTTGCCGCCGCCCCCTTCGTTCGCAAGAACGTCCAGCTGATCACCGTGGGCATCCCTGAGGACAACCGTGAAGACGCCCTGCTTCGGGTACGTGAGGTCAAAGACCCACGTAGCGTCGCGGTCGGTCGAGAAGGTGAAGTCCTCGTAGTCCCCCGAGCCGTGGAAGCTGAAGGTCTTCGTGTACGGGTGGCCTTCGTACGGCGTCTCCGTTGTCCATGCGGAGGCTGCTGTCCTGAACGGAGCTGCCGTAGCGACTGGTGCTGCGGCAGCCGGCAGCGTTGTCGCCGCGGGCACCGGTGCCGGTGTCGCAACCGGGGCCTGCGGGGAACCCGTGCACCCGCACAGGAGCGTGATACCGGCCAGCAGCATCATTATCGTGACAATATATTTCAGTTCCATAGTCTCAGGGTCAGTGTCCGGAACCATAACCATTCCCTTTTGTTTTCGGAACGACTCCGGGCCGTCAGATCCCACTTTCACCCTGTCCTGACCCCTGCCTTCATAAGAATGGACCATGGATGGATCTATGGTGAAGCATGACTGAAAACCCGATGGAAGTGTTCCGAAAAGAAGCCCCCGAGGTTGCCGATGCCTTCAACGGCCTCATCAGGTCGATCGTTGCCTCGAAAGGGATCGATGAGAAGACAAAGCAGCTGATCTATATCGCCATGAAGGCATCGATGGGCGACGAGATGGCGGTAAAAGCCCATGTCCCGATGGCAAAAGCAGCCGGGGCAACGAAAGCAGAGGTTGTCGATGCCATCCTCATGACCCTGACCGTCTCCGGTATCCGGGGGGTCGTGACATGCCTGCCCGGGGCCGTGAGGCAGTTCGAATAAAAAAGGACGGGTCCATGAGGCCCGCCGGATCATGATGCGGCAGGTCACTGGCTTTCTTTTTTATCAGCCGGACCCGCAGGTGCTGCCGGGGGGGACGACAGCGGTGCTGCCGCAGCCGCACCAGCCGCTGCTGCACCGGCCTCGACCTTACCCTTCCAGACTTTTGCCGCACGCCCGGCCTCGGTCGTGAACGTGTCGCGGTTCCTCTTCGTGAACCCGCAGGAGACGCACTGCCAGATATGCCCGAAGAGCATGGCCTTCCTCTCTTCCAGCTCGATACCGCATTTCGGGCATTTCGGAGGGATCCTGATCTCCGCGATGCCGGGAAGCCGCCGCGCGTAATCGGCTGCACTCTCCTTCGGGTGCTGCGCCGGGGCAAGGATGTCCCAGTTCACATTCCTGTACGAGATCGTGTCGATCCTCTGCAATGCAGGGGGGGCCGGCGGGGCGTTCCCGATCTGCCGGATCTTCTCCTTCGTAGTGATAACGACAACGAGCAGGATAAGGAACAGGACCACGTAGACATACCAGGGAACGAGGAACAGGGGCTGCACGATCCGCGGGACCGCGTCGGACCTGATGCCGAGGAATGTCATGCCCAGGATCGAGACCGATATTGCCTGAAGGCAGACGGCAGCGTACTTCGCGATCTCCATATCACCAACTGTTTGGAGGAATCCCTTGATATTTTTTCGTTTTTGTTCCGGCTGCAGCCGCGACATGGGTTACCAAAAGAGGGGTCCCTGAGTGCGCCGCCGCAAATCATTGCCCCGGCTTACAGTTCCCTGAAAAAATCACCTCGCGATAACCGGGTATCGCAGAATCCGGCAGGGTTCTGTCAGGCCCGGGGATTCAGAGTTGCGAAAGCCTCCTGCATGCCTCAAGGAGGGTCTCGTCTTTCTTGGAGAAGGTGAAGCGGAGCTTTGTCTTCCCGCCTTCGTGGAAAAACGAGGAGCCCGGCACGGCGGCAACACCGGCCTTCTCCACGAGGTGACGTGCAAAGGTCACATCGTCCATGCCGAATCCTGCAATATCCGAAAATATGTAATACGCCCCCTCCGGCAGTTCGCAGGAGAATCCCGCTTTTTTCAGTCCGTTGTACAGGATCTTCCGCTTCCGGTCATAGTCGCGTGCGAGTTCGCGGTAATAGGATTCCGGAAGCTCCAGCGCGGTGACGCAGGCATGCTGGAGTGGTGCCGGTGCCCCGACGGTCAGAAAGTCGTGAATCTTCCGGAGCCGGGACGTGATCTCCCGGCCGGCCAGCGCGTACCCGACCCTCCAGCCGGTCACGCTGTAGGTTTTCGAGAATGACCCGATGGTGATGGTCCGGTCCCTCATGCCGGGAAGGGCTGCGATCGACACGTGCCTCTTACCGTCATACAGGATATGCTCGTAAATCTCGTCGGTGATCGCGACCATGTTGTGATCAATACACAGGTCGGCGATGAACGAGAGTTCCGACCGGCTGAAAACCTTGCCGGTCGGGTTGTTGGGGGTGTTGATGATGATCGCCCGGCTCTTCTTCGTGAAGGCAGCCTTCCATGCCTCCTCGTCTATCGCGAAATCCTCTCCCAGCCGGACGTAGCGGGGCACAGCTCCTGAGATCTGTGTGTCGGGGCCATAGTTCTCGTAGAACGGCTCCGGAACGATCACTTCGTCGCCCGGCCGGATGGTGGCAAGCAGGCCGGCCATCATCGCCTCGGTCGATCCGCAGGTGACGGTGATCTCCGTCTCCGGGTCATACGCCATGCCGTTGTACTGCTTCACGCGCCGGGCAAGCGCATCGCGGAGATCCTTTGCCCCCCACGTGATGGCGTACTGGTTGATGTCGGCATGAAGGGCATCGCAGGCTGCCATTTTCAGTTCGGGCGGGCAGGGGAAGTCCGGGAACCCCTGCGCAAGGTTGATCGCGTTGTGCTGCAGGGCAAGCCGGGTCATCTCGCGGATCACCGATTCGGTGAAGGAATCGGCCCGGGAGGGCCGGGCCGGGAAGTAGGGAGTTCCGGCCGCCTTCCGTGCGGGCAGGCGGGTACCGGATCGGGCGGTTTTCATATCCGGTACTGGGATGCGGCTGGGGATAAGAGATCGGATCCGCGGGTGAGCAAACAGCCTGGTGAGGATACGAAAAAGGTTATGCGGTCTTCCCGACGATCACCGATGCGGACTCGTCGAACGGGTTCTTCCGCATGGCAAGGTTGAACAGGTACGGGTAATGGGTTTTGAGATACTCCATGTACCGCAGCCACTCGGGGACGAGCCGGGAATAGACCCGCTGGAAGTCGATGACGAGGTGGGCCCGGTCGTCCTTTGGGAGGTCTGACAGGGTTTCCCGGGCTTTCAGTTCCTCGGTCAGGTGGTTGATCGCAAGGATACAGTCGGTGAACGATTCGTGCTCAAAGACCATAGGATTCTCGGCGAGCCTGAGGAGGAGGTCCTCGTTTTTCAGAAGATAGGTACGCACTGCCTCAAGATCGATCTGTTCAATCGCGATACCACAGGAATATTCCTTCATCGCTGTCTTCATGGTTTCAAAATCGTCCTTCCTCCAGCTGTCACGGACAACGAGACGCTGGCGCAGGCTCCCGATGCAGGGATCGGCACGGACAAGCAGCGCAAGCAGCGGAATGCCGGTGTTCGAAAAGAACGTACCGATGACCATATTCAGTTTCTCCATCCGCTGCTGCCTCTCCCGCGACTCCAGCATCTGGTCGATGATGAGCGTGACGATGAGTACCTCGATCGGGATGAAAGCAAGCTCGTGCAGACCGAAGAGCATGATGTGGTGCAGGTCGTGGAAGAGCAGGTAATGGACGAGATAGAGGACGAGGGAGAGCGTGACAAGCCCGGCCCCCGCGATCAGTTTCCACCGGATATCCTCTTTCATGGATCAGTCTGGGTCAGGAGGCCAGTTAATCTCTCCGGAGCTGACCGCAAGGATCCATCGGAATACTGCAGCAATCCGTTCCGATCTACGAACGGTTCCGTACCAGCCGGATAATATTCTCGCGCCCCTTTTTCACCTTGACAATCATCCCCTTTCCATGGAGGCCGGCGAGAGCGGAACTGACCGTTGACTTGGGAAGGCCAAGTACCCGGGTGATCTCCGACTGGTGCAGTTCACCGCCGGCGTTCTTCAGGAGCGCGAGGATCCTCTCTTCAAGGCCTGCAGCCTCGGCGTCGGTGAGAGGCACTGCCGGCTCCTCCGGTTCCACGGACTCGCGGAGCATCTCCTGCCTGTCCCGGCTCCTCCGGTATACCATGTACCCGGCCCCGATAATGGAGATGATGAACAGGCCGGTGATGGCGGGGATGAGCGGGAATGCGGGTTTTTCGATGGTGACCTGCGGTTCCCCGGGGCTGAATGCCCGCAGGCCGTACCAGGCCAGGCCGTCCCGCGTATCGTCTGCGGCCGGTTCGGCACGTTTGACGCTCCAGCCGGGAGGATAGCGGATGATGAGGGTGTTGTCGCGTGCAAGATAGAGCCCGCCTGCAAATGCGTCGCCGATCGCAAGATCGCCGTCAGGTGCCGCAAACCCCGACCAGCTGAACGAGTACACGATAAGCCCGTACCTGCCCGTGGGCGATGTCTGGACAGCGGCATTGCCGGTCACGTTGCTGACGCTCATGGGGCGGGAGACGGCAACCGATGCCTGCGCCGCGGACCGCTGCATCAGGTCCTGCACCTGGGGCAGGTACACGGATGGCAGCTCGCGGGTATATTCCTCGAACGCCGCAAGGTCGCTCTCCGATGCCAGGAGCGTCCGGTACTCGATCTGCCAGAGGGCGGAGCTGTCCTCCTGCACGGTCACGGTATACGTTGTGGTATAGGAGGGTACTGCCATAACAGCAGGTACCGTTACAAGGAACAGGATTGCGATGAACAGGATCCGGTATCTGCCTGCGTGCGTCACGAATCCACACCTTTCAGATACTATCATATTCAGGCATTAAAAAACCGCATGATTCGAAAAACGTGTTCCGGGTGGATAAAGGGAGGTGTGCTGCTCCCCGTAATACCCGGATTCCCTTCCTCTCGGCATGATAGACCGGTATCTCCCGTTTGCCGGTGCCTGCGTCATCGAGGTTTTCATGTTTGTCCGAGGGATATGTCCTGTGATTCCGGATGAGGAGGAAGCCGGGCACTGCCCGTCGTTCACTCCATCCGTACCGGAGCATCAGTCAATACCATGCCGGGTTACTTGTTCCTGGAATTCCCTTTTCCCTGGCTGCCGCTGTTCCCGCCGGCGTTGCCTTTGTCATCGGGCGGGTTGCCGGAGCCTTGTCCGCTGCCCTGCTGCGGAGTCGTTACCGGTATGGTCGTCACCGCGGGCTGGTTCACGTTCTTGTTCCTGTTCTTCTCCTGTTCGTTCTGCGGGACCTGGGTTACCAGCGGTGACTGGTCCGGCTTCCCACGCTGCTGTACGGTCACTTCGGGTTTCGCGTTCTGGTTCTTCTCCCGCTCCGTCTCCTGCTCAGCGGGCCGTCCTGTCGTTGCAGTCACTTCCGGCCATCCCGGGCGGTCCTGCTCCTTCTGCCCGAGCCGGATCGCTTTCATGATCGTCTGGTTGTTCCTGTCGACTGTCCGGTTGAACTTCATCATCGTCTTCTCGCCGAACCTCTCCTCAAGTCGCAGGCTGTTGTTGTATGCCCGCCGGAGGCCGGTATTGTTCGGATGGCCTGCAAGCAGGTTCCCGAGCACGAGCTGGTGCTTTGCGATCTGCTCCTGTGCGTGGAGGAGTCCGGTGGCGCTCGAGTTCCACCGGGAGATCGTAACGTTGGTGAGGTTCATCTTCAGCCAGTAATTGTTGAGCGCTTCCTCGGCAGAGTCGCTCCGGTTCAGTTCAAGCGATGCCCTGACCTCGGAGAGGCGGAGCCGTGCATGCTCCATCTGCCTGTTGATCCGTTCAGTCTCGTTTGCGGTAAAGGATTCATCCATATCCTCGAGAGCCAGTTTCAGTCCGTACAGGGGACTTCCCGGGCCTGCGGGCCCGTAATATGGCGGTATATCGTCCGTTATCACGGTTGCCTGCGTATCGTCCTGTGCAGCTGCAGTACCACTGAGGCAGAGCAGCGAGAGCACGATCAGGGCCGTGCAGATTCCCTTGAAGGTCTTCACAATTCCACACTCCGCGTGCGGCGCATTGCGCCTGATTCCCTGTTCATCTCCTATGTCTATAAGGGTCGTGAAAATCCGAAGGTCAGCGTTCGGTCCCGGCCCGCGGGGTTTTGAGAGGGAACGTTCAGAATCGTTTTATACCGCGATCCGGGGCTGTATACGTCTTAAAAAAAACCGGGCATTTTCCGCGCTTATCCATCCCGGATATGATACGGCACGCAGGTTCCTGGTATTTTTTTATGTGCACGGTGAGCGGGTGCCGCACCAGACCCTCATATATAATCTGCAGCATTCCAGGTATCTTCACGTGCAGGTATACCGGCACAACCGGCAAAACGTTTATCCCATGAGAACTGCTGATTCTGCAGCATGGAACTGAGGGAAAAGATCCTGAAAGTCATCGGGGGTCCGCATGCTGCTGCCGTTGCAACACTGGACGGGAAACAGCCTGCGGTGCGGTTTATGCTTCTCACCGGCTTTCCCGATATGACGCTCGTCGGGGGGACCCTGAAAACCTCCCGTAAAGTCGTTCAGCTGCAGAAGAACCCGGATGTTGCCATCGCGGTATGGTCGGGAAAGGAGTTCACCGATCCGTACGTCGAGATCCGGGCAAAGGTGGAGCTTCTTGCCGATGCTGCTGCAAAGAAGAAATACTGGAGCCCGGCGTTCGTGCAGTACTTCAGATCCGTTGACAATCCTGAGTTTATTATCCTGAAATTCACTGCAGCCGAGATCGCCTACTACGTCCCCTCCAACCGCACGAAGGAGATCTGGAAACGCTGATTATTTTTTCCTGATCTCCCGGTAATTACCAGACGTGGCCGGAATCCTTCTTACGAATGACGTGTCGTATCCTTCGGGATGACATCGCTGACAAAGACGGATATCGGGGGAAGGGGCGGGGCAAAGACCGGGGGGATAATGCCGGGTTCACCGCGTTTCTTCCAGCCGATCCTGACCTGGAATTTCCTGGTGGTGCCGTACGCGTGATACTCCTTCTTCTGTGCCGGCCAGAACAGCAATGCCTGGTAATCGTCCTTGGTCTCAGTATGTGCCGGGTCTTTTGCGAATTCCTGCCATGGTTCTTCCGGATCAACGTTTGTATCCGCACTGATCCCGCTCATCAAGACCGGCGTGCTGCCTTTATCCAACAGCAGTTCACCCCTGATGAACAGGTGAACCCGGGGATTTATTCTCCGGACCCGGAAACTGAACGCGTACTGGGCCCATTCATCGTACATGATCTCCCGGACCTTCTGGAAGTCGTCCGTGAACCTTGGCCGGTTCTGGTTCAGTATCTTCCTGCTGCCGCTGGCATGAGAATGCCACCGGAAAGCCCAGCCGAGGAACGTGAAGGGTTCTGCCATAAGGGTTACGTGTTCCTGTGACATGATATGTTTTTTGTGTATTGACGAATGGTTTTTTGTATATTGAATTTTTTATTTCATCCGATCGGATTTCCGTCATTCCATGGTATCATCGGGCATTCCTTGTTTCCATTGCCACCCGCGCCTTGCAGCGCGGGCACTGGACCCTGACGGGTCTGCCGGCAGGATGAAGGTTTTCCAGCCGGATCCCCATATAGGTCCATGCATGGCCGCACCGGTGACAGACGAGACGGCAGCTGGTATACTGGCTCCGCATACACATCCGGTTCTTTGGAGGCGGTATCAATCCAGCGCGGGCGAACCGTGAAAGTGTTTGCATCACCTTTTTGGAGGGCCTGCCAGACCAATGTTTTTCTGGATACGGAGAAAACCCTGATCATGAAGTTTCCCTTGCTGCAGGCGGTCCTTGTGGTTCTTGTGGTTACAACCATCCTTGCCGGGTGCAGCGGATCCCCGTCAGCACCGCGTGCCAGCCAGCCTGACATTTCCGTATCGATGGCCCCGCTCCTCCTTGAGCGGTCGGAAATCCCGTTCGCGGCAGCGGATGAGATAACAACGAACCCGGACCTGGCAGATCCCGAATTCTCGGAATTCAATGCAAAGAGAGGCATCACGCGGATGTACTCCAGCGAGAAGCCACGATCCGCAACAGCGGTACTCCTCGGCCAGACAATTGTTGAATACCCGCCGGGGAATGCAGCAGCGGTATACGCAAGGTTCGTGGAGATGAACCGGAAAGCAGACCAGTCCCGCTACAAGATCACCTGGCTTCCTGATCCCGGCATCGGCAACCAGAGCTGTGCCCTGATCGTTGCGGATCGGACCGGCAGGGACAACCCCAAGGCGTTGATCGTCTTTGAAAAATCAACATTCATGGAATCGGTCTTCATGACCTCTCCGTCGCTGGATACCGAAGCCCTCACCCGTTCTGCACGGGCAGCGGCAGCAAAAATTCCCTGATCCCTTTTTACAGCCGCCATACCGTTCCTCTCAACAGATGATCCCGGAATTCCCCGGAGGAAAGACCAGCCTTTTTCCTGATCCGGGGTCCGCCCGAAAACCTGCCGGAGCAGGACGGGGGCCCGCTGTCAGAGCAGTTTTGTCTCTTCCGTTGGTTTCGGTACCTTTACGACGAGAACCCGGAACACGGCGTCCGACACGTTCGACCACCTGTGCGGGATCCGTGCCGGGCTCTCGACCAGCATGTCCTTCCCGACAGTCTGCTTCTCGTCCCCGATCTCGCATACGCCTGTCCCTTCCAGGACATAGAAGAAGACATCAACGGGAGTGATGTGTTTTTTCAGGGCCTCACCGGGCCGGAGCGTGATCACGACCGCCATGGCGTGCGGCGAATCGTAGATCTTCCGTGCATCGACATGGTGCGGGTTGGGGCCCGACACGACGCTGGATACTGCAGTTACCTTCATGGCATATTCCTCTGTTCTGGATATCGGGCGCCGGGGGGATAAAGGTCTGCATGCAGACTACGCCCGAACCAGAGTCACTCCTGCCAAGCAGTGGGTATCACTTCACGCTCTCCGATGGGCGGGGGATGCGGTACCTGCCCTTCGGGATCAGGATCTCAAAACGGGCTCCCCTGCCGTATTCCCCCGATTCCTTGATCGAGATACCGGTGATGGAGAGGATCTCGCGGCTGAGAAAGAGGCCAAGGCCGGTGTTCTTCCCGAACCCTTTGTCGAAGATACGTTCCTTGTCCTCATTGTGGATGCCGATGCCGTCGTCCTCGTACACGATGGCAAGGTAATCGAGGCCGTACGGGAGCGTGGAGAAGGCAATATTCCTGACCCGTTCCCCGTGGCGAATGGAGTTATCGACAAGGTTCTCGAAGACCTTCTCGAGCAGGGGATCGGCGTAGATCTCGATCTCCCCGGTACGAACCGATACCGTGATGCCGTCCCGTGTCGCACGCTCCTGCATCGCAAGCGCAAGCGCCTGGACATCCTGCCACTGGGGAGCGCGGACACCAATCTCCTCGTAACTCTTCGTGAACTCGATCTGGCGCTGGATGGTGAGGGCCGCGGCCTCTTCCCGCTCGATGTACCCTATGAGTTCAGGATCAGTGGCCTTCATCCGCGAGAGGCCGAGAAACCCGAGGAGGGCGAGGAGCTGGTTCCTGATGTCGTGGCGGGTGATGCCCGACAGGAGGTTGAGTTTTTTATTCGCAGTCTCGAAAGCGGACTTTGAGCTCTCGAGCTGGTTGTTCGCCTCCTCAAGTTCCCGGTTCCTGGTGACCAGCTGGTCCCGGTACTCGTCCGACTGCTCTTTTGTCAGGCCCACGATGAGCGCAACGATCACGAACATGCACGTGCGGATCAGGGCATCAGGAGAGATGATGCCGGTAATAAGGTAGGTATCCGCGGTATGCATGGCCCCAAAGACAATCGCGATCAGGACCGCCTTCCTCCCGTACCAAAGCCCCGCGATGACGATGATGAGGTAGAAAAAATGGGTATAGACAACGGCGATGCCGAACCAGACATGCACGATCACCTCCAGGATGATCCCGGCAAGGATCAGCAGGGCAAAAGCATAGGGACGCGGAGTATTCAGCGACTGCCACCAGGCTCCTGCTATCGGACACCGCTGCATACTGACACGTTCCTGAAATCACTCTTTTGGATTCTACGGGCTGGCAGGGAATCTGTTTTTACCGTTCCTCCGCTGTATCGCAGGGTTCTGCTGCCGCACCGCCAAGCGCTTTCCGGATATTCCGGAAGAACCGCCAGTGCAGGAGGAGATGAATGATCAGCAGGGCGGCAAAGGCAAAGCTCGAGATATCATGGTACAACACCCAGTCATGCCGGGTAATCCCTATCCAAGTAGCCCAGCTGCTGCCCCTCCCGCCACCGGAAGGCAGGAAAAGGTAGAGGACGATGCCAGAGACGAGCGACGGGATGAATGTCACAATGCAGCCGATATCGACCAGCGCATTGATCGTAACGCGTTTCATGATACTCCTCATCCGCCTATTGAGCGATACGTGTTTATAAACCCGCGGGTACTGCAAAAACGACAGGCGTCGTTCCGCGGCATTTATGTTCGGATCCTGATCAAAGGTACGTGACGATCATGCTGACCAGTCACCGGCTCCTCCAGCAGTACTGGCATGACAGGCGCTTCGATATCCGTGAGGTCAGGGTCTGGTATACTGACCGCGGGGCGCCGGACGACCGGTCCGTTGCAGAAGGACCGGATATCCGTCTCGAACCCTATTACCTTGGCGTGCGGACACGGGACGGGGAAAAACCGGTCCCGTACCACCGGATTCTGGTCATCACGTACCGCGGAGTCGTGACCTTCGAGAACCTGAAAGTGGCAGGGCTCGGGAATATCATTGCAGGGATTTCTGAAACGTTTCAGGGATCCCGAATAGAAAAATATCAGGAGTAAGAAAGGAGACGAGCCCCCGGTGTGTGGCCCGGACGGGATATCTGCGGTTGTAGCTGATCCCGACGAGCAGCGGAATATTCAATACCGCCGTCCGGCAACCTAAAGTGATGAACCTGAAAGCAGCTGGTATCCTGATCCTCACCGTTGCGGCGCTTGCCGTGTTCTCCGGCTGCACCGCAACGACCGGCCCCACGCCGCCGGCAACGGTACTGACCCCGGAACCAATCACCCCCCTCACGACAACCACACCGATAACCCCTCTTCCTGCGGGAGAGATTGCCCGGATCAAGGTGGACCACTTCGGCATGGACACGACCACTGCCACAGTATACGAGTTCCGTGGGAAGGTCCAGATCCGTGATGGTGCCTACAAGGATGTCCAGGTCGTGATCCGGTATCCTGACAGCCAGGAATACTCCTTCGATGCAGGGGGCATGGGCGGCGCTGAACCCGTCATCAGGGAGTTCGCGCTCTTCCCGGCTGACCGCTATAAGGGAACCAATCCCGACAAGATTATCGTGCTCGATGGCAAGCGGTACGCGACGACCTACCGCTACGAGAACGGGGCCATCGCCTGGGTCGCCACAACCGACAATCCCCTGAACAAATAACACAGAATCTTTTTTTGGATGACTTTGGTTTCCTGATTCTCTGCGTTCCCGTGGGGGAATGTATCTCTGTTCTCCTGTGCGGGCAGACAAAGAAGCAGAGCCCGCAGACTGCAGCGCCCCCGTGTCCTATGATAGCACATCTGCTTCCGGGTGAGCACAGGCAGTAGGTAAAACCCCCTGCAGGGCCAGGGCTATTCTCCAGCAGGTATTTGCACACCCGTATTTGCACTCCCGGATTGTGAGCCTTCCGTGCAGATCCGGCAGGGCGGCTGCCCGTGCAAGGTCTGCCCGTGTAAAATAGTTATGGGACCGGTTCCGCGGGGGCGGCGCTGTCATAGACAATGGTCATGCAGCGGGCCTGGAAGATGCCAAAGAAAGGAGCAATGATGAGAACGAGAAGGAGCATCAGGCCGAGGATGGCGAAGAAGACCAGCAGGCCGGCTTCCTTGAGGAGAACGATGGATATCCCGGCAATGATGGCTGCAACAATGATGAACCCGAAGATCAGGACGAGCATGGGGATACCGACAACCAGCCCGACGAGCAGGATGGCAATGATATAGTTGAGCCAGCCGATACGCCCGATTGTACCAATGATACCCCCGAAATTGAAGGCTTCGCTGATCGCGTTCGTCCGGGCGAAGCGGATCGACGCGATCGGCATGACAAGCGCTATGACGATCTCGTAGACATACATTGCCATCATCAGCAGGATGTTGATCCCGCTCATCGCAATCGCCGCTTCGGCGCTTTCGCTGAACCCGGTGAGGAGCCAGCTCCCGAAGATGAGCATCCAGATGATCAGGATCGGCAGTGCATAGATGATCCCGACAAGCAGCAGTTTTAATCCGTCGACAAAGAGCGTCCCCCACTCGTCCACGTCGGGCGCCGGTTTGGCCCCCCGGTACACTCTCATGACATACCCGTTGAACGGGAGACCCAGGCAGATGAGCGCAAGGATCAGTTTCAGCCAGCGGTCCGTGTTTCCCCAGATGCCCTCCCTGACATAGGAGAAGGCATCGGTCAGTAATCCTTCGAAGTCCATGGGTTCACCTGTGACAACCGGGAGGGCGGTTATACCGGCCGGCCATCCCTTTCACGGAGTAATATTACCCCGATTTATACAAAAGGGTATGTGCAGGCAGGATCACCGGATTACAGCCTGACAGGGATTTGTTACCAGACACAGGTTTATCAGTTCCCTGCCGTCAGTATGATGTAAGGCTCCCCGGTTTGCCGGGGGTGGGTGAAAGAGAATGATCGGGATTTTCCAGGATGCTGCGTGGTCTCCCTACATCGCCGGTGCGGGGATAGGGGTACTGAGCTGCCTGTCCCTTGTGCTTGCCGACAGGCCGCTCGGGTGTTCCACGGCTTTTGTCAAGGCGCGGGGACTGATCGGACGTTTTGTCGATACGGGGAAGACGGATACGATGGAATATTACCGGGAGATCGTCCCGCAGGTTGACTGGGCATTCATGATCATCCCGGGGGTCGTCATCGGGGCATTTCTCTCCTCGTCCCTCTCCGGGACGTTCCATCTCTCGTGGGTCCCTTCGCTCTGGGCGACGGTGTTCGGTAACAGCGCCATACTACGTCTCCTTGCCGCTCTTGCCGGCGGGATCCTGCTCGGTTTCGGTGCCCGGTGGGCGGGGGGTTGCACGAGCGGGCACGGTATCAGCGGATCGATCCAGCTCTCGCTTGCAAGCATGATTACAGCTGCCTGCTTCTTCGCCGGTGGGATTGCAGTTGCCATGATCCTGTACCGGGTCATCGGGGTGATCCTGTGACCTCTCTGGCAGCGATCCGGGGCAGCCGCCATGCACAGATCGTTCTCGGCCTGCTCGTCGGGATCTGCTTCGGCTTCCTCCTCCAGAAGGGAGGCGCCACCGATTACGGGGTGATCGAGAGCCAGCTCCTGCTGACGGATTTCACCGTCCTGAAGCTCATGCTCTCGGCAGTGATCGTCGGCATGGTCCTGTTTGCGGTCCTGAAACACTTCGGGTATGCAAACCTCCATGCAGCGGACGGGACCGCCGGGTCCAATATCGTGGGCGGCCTGATCTTCGGCGCCGGGTTCGCACTGCTCGGCTACTGCCCCGGGACCGTTGCCGGTGCTGCGGGGACCGGGGCGCTCGACGCGCTCTTTGGCGGGATGATCGGCACGCTCATCGGGGTCGGCCTCTTTGCCGCGGTGTACCCGGCGCTGAAGAACGGGATCCTTGCCCGGGGCCCCTTCCCGGCAGTCACTATGCCGGAACTGCTGCGGCTGCCGGAATGGGCGGTCATCGTCATCCTTGAAGCCGGGATGATCGGATTTTTGCTTGTCCTGGAATACGCCGGTCTCTGAATCCGCCGGTGCCTTTTTTCGGGTATGCCGGCCGTCCACTCTCTCCTCTCTCTTTACGATATCCCGATTCGCTATCTTTAAATGAATATCGCGATATGGGTATCATATACACCCGTAAGTATCCGTGTACATGAGGTTTGTGACAATGGCATCGTCAGTAAAGATTGCTATCAATTATACCGAAGCTGCAGAGACACTGAAAAAACTCTTAAAACTCTCCGGCTCTCCTGTAGCATTCCGGTTCGCGACAACGAAGGAGGAGATCCCTGCAGGCATGGAGAAACTCGACAAGACCATCCGGCACTGTTCAATGGTCGGTCTTGCCCGGAAGGAAGGGAAGATCTTCTACGCCACTGCGGAGAATCACGAGTGCAACGGCGGGGCATGGTCGCTGGGCCTGAAAGAAATCACCGACACATTAAAGAGCGGCGATTTCTACTTCAAGCTCGGCAAGTTTGAGAGCTCCGCAGCCTGCAAGAGGACCATCGACCGCGTGGCACACCTCGAATCGGGGGATACCTATGCCACGATGTATGCCCCCCTTGAGAAGACGCCGTTCGATCCCCACGTCGTGGTTATCGTTGCCAGCCCGTGGGCCATGCTCAAGCTCTCGCAGAGCACCCTCTTCTGGGTCGGGGGAAGGATCGGTGCACAATTCGCCGGCATCCAGTCGGTCTGTGCCGATGCCTGCGCCCAGACCTACCTCAACGGGAAGGTGAACTTCTCGCTCGGCTGCGACGGCTCGCGGAAGTTCTCCGGCATCGAGGACGGCGAGATGGTCATGGGCATCCCGGCCGAACGGCTGCCGGATATCATCGCGGCACTGAACGTGGTCGCGGCAGCCCCGGGATCAAAGCCCGGCGGGAAATGAAGCAGCCCGGCTGTCCAGTCCTCTTTTTGTCCGCAGGTGTCGGTTGCGGTTTTCACCACCGGGGGCTCAAAAAGGAAGAGTGGTGTTTTGCCTGTTCAATGCTTCACAGGATTATTGTTCAGATCATAATCCCGGAGGTCAGTATGGCAGGAAACTCGAAAGGAGTTACGGGCAGGTGAGGATTCCGAAATCCTCGCTGCGGGAAACTCATAAGAGTTTCGAGCCTGCGGTCGGCCCGGGCTTGCACTCGTAGACTTCCGTGATCTTCACAATCACCAGCGAGCGTGCGGGAAGTTCCGGCCGCTTGCGGTTGATGTTGGCCTTCATCTCGTCGTACTCCGGGCCGCTGGTCCTGATGCTCGTGACCCCCCTGATCTGGTAGCAGCCCTTGATCTCCGGCCCCCAGACATAGGTTGCAACCTTCGGATTCGTCCGCAGGTTCGTCATGCTCTTGTTCATGAAGTTATCGGTAAGCCAGATCGTCTCGTCATCGTGCAGCTCAACCATCGCGAGGGGGATGACGTTCGGTGTCCCGTCTTTTGATGCCGTAGCAACCGGGAAGACCTTCATTTTGGAAAACGCCTCTTTCATCTCAGCAGTCAGTTTCACCATGGTCATTTCACCTATGTTCCCAATAGCGGCCTGATTATATTATACTTATGTTATCGTTCGCCCGCACGGTTGCTCCTCCTTACAAATGTCAGGCAGACGGTTCAGGCGGATGCGGTAAATTTATCCTTTCATTGAATAATGTACCCGTTATCAAATAATGCTCATTCATGCAACTGGATCCTGTACATGATCTCGGTATTGTGTGTCAGCAGCGATGAGCCGCAGCTCATCCTGGCACAGGAAGCGCTCGAGCGGAAAGGGGATATACGGGCAGGGACGGCCACGTCCGGGCGCGATGCCCTTGCCACCCTCGCAACGAACCAGTACGATGCAATTGTAGCAGATATGGCTCCCGGGGACATGGACGGGATTGCGCTTATCCATCTTGTCCGGGAAAAACACAATATCCCGTTCATCCTCATCACCGATACCTCCACCGATGGCCGCGAGGACGAGGCAATCGCGGCGGGCGCGGACTTCTGTTTCACCAGGATCCCCGATACCTCACGCCAGTATGTCCGCGTTGCCCGGTGGATACGGCTCGCGGTCAGCAATTACCGGAAAGAGTCGATCCTGATTGAGAACGAGGCGCGGTACCACGAACTTATCGAGAACGCCAATCTCATCATCCTGAAACTCGACAAGGACTCACGGATCACCTTCATCAACGAATATGCCCTGCAGTATTTCGGGCTGGAAAAGAACGAGCTGATTGGCAGATTTCTCACAGAGACCCCCCTTGCTGCGACCGGTACCGACCCGGTACGGGACATGGGATATTTTGTCCGCGAGGTAACCAGCCGCTCCGACGGGTACGCGATCCGGGAAACCGAGCACCGGAAAAAGAACGGTGAGCGGGTCTGGATCTCCTGGAGGAACAAGCCCCTCGTCAACAAGGACAACGTGGTCACCGGCGTGATCAGTTTTGGTACTGACACGACCGAACGCAGGAATGCCGAGCAGGCGCTGTACCGGGCGAACCAGAAACTGAAGCTCCTCAACTCGATCACGCGCCACGATATCCTCAACCAGCTGACGGTACTCGGGGGGTATATCGAGATGTCCCGGGAACTCTCCAAAGACAAGGATATGCTGGGGTATATCGAGCGCGAGAAGAAGGCCACCAAGGCTATCCGCAACATGATCAAGTTCACCAAGGATTACCAGGACATCGGCCTGTACCGTCCCCAGTGGCAGTACCTCCGGAACATCGTCACCCTCCTTGCCAACACCGTGGATTTCGGCGATGTCAAACTGAAAAACGAGATGGGCCGCCTTGAGATCTACGCCGATCCGCTGTTCGAGAAGGTGGTGTACACGCTCCTCGAGAACGCCATCCGGCACGGCGGGCACCTCACGTACATCCGGCTCTCGTACCAGATCGTCAGGACGGGCTGCCTTGTCATCTGCGAGGACGACGGGGTCGGAATCCCTGACGAGGACAAGGAGAATATCTTCCTGCGTGAGTTCGGCAAGCACACGGGATTCGGCCTGTTCCTGTCCCGTGAGATCCTGGGTATCACCGGCTTTTCAATCCGGGAAACCGGCACGCACGGCAAAGGTGCCCGGTTCGAGATCCTGATCCCGGAGGGATCGTTCCGCGAGAACAAACCCGCGTGAACAACCGGATGGCCTGATCGTTCCTCTTATCATGCCGGCCGCGCAATCGTACAGCGTGATGCGTGAACCGCCGGTAAAGAAGGTGCTCTACTGGTGCGAAGAGTGCAACGTGCCGCTGGTTGCAAAGACCTGCGCCTGCAAACGTGAAGGCAAGCGGATCGAGCTCCTCCAGCCGTACGATGTCCGCCCGGCGCTGGCGGCTGACATGGCCCTCATCCGCCGGCTTGTTACCGGACGGTTTGGCGATGTCCCGCTGAAGAAAATTCTCCTGCTGAACAAGACCGGCGGGGCAGACCGGGCCGATCTCGTGATTATGAACGGCGAACGGTTCGGGTGGCTGTCCTTCGATCCCGTTGGCCGCGCATTCTCGTTCGATATCGCGCCGGAAGCCCTCCCGTTCCTTATCGGGCATGCCACGAAGGGGATCGTGGATCTTGACCGCGAAACCGATATCCGGAACGACGGAGGCAGGGTCGGCGGGAAACGGCTGGCGCTGAAAACCCCCGTACCAGACGGCACCGTGATCGTGAAATACCGGAACAGGTACGGCACCGGCAGTGTCCGGGACGGGACCGTGAAGGTGAAGGAACTGGTCCCCGTAACGCCCCGCACCCTGCCGGACCCCGGCTGGGACGTTGCGGTCGAACGGAACAAGTACCACCTCAAGAACCTTGAACGGAATGCTGTCCGCCTGGTAAAGCAGCACCTCCACGACAGGCCTGTGGCGAATGTCTCGTTCTCGGGCGGCAAGGACAGCACGGCAGTCCTCCACATCGCCCGGAAAGCCGGCGTGACGAAAGCGTTCTTCATCGATACGGGGATTGAGTTCCCCGAAACCGTGGAGTTCGTACGATCGCAGGGCGTGGAGATTATCGGGAAGGGCGGGGACTTCTGGCAGGCGGCAGAGAAGGCAGGGCCGCCGGGGAAGGACAACCGCTGGTGCTGCAAGCTGCTGAAGCTGCACCCGCTCAGGCGGTACCTTGCCGGTACCGGTCCCTGTGTCACCGTCCAGGGGAACCGCTGGTACGAATCCTGGAACCGGGCGGGCCTCGACGAGACAAGCCAGAACCCGGCCAACCCGCTCCAGCTGAACATCTCCCCAATCCGGAACTGGCGGGCGCTTGAGGTGTTCCTGTATCTCTGGTGGCAGAAGATCCCGCTCAATCCCCTGTACGACAAGGGACTCGAACGGATCGGCTGCTACCTCTGTCCCGCAATGCTCGAGAGCGAGTACGAGGACTTAAAAAAGATCGAGCCGGCAGCGGCCGGGCGATGGACGGCTTTCCTCGAAGCATGGGGGGCAAGGCACGGGTACCCGGAGGCCTACTCGTCGTGGGGACTCTGGCGGTGGCGGGCCCTTCCGCCCAAGATGCGGGAGCTCTGCCGGCAGCACGGGGTAGCGGTCAGCGATGATCATACCCTGACGGCCGGCCGTCCGCGGGCGGTGAAAGCAACGGCAGTGAAGGCAACGGTTGATATGAAAGAGGAGAGAACCATGAAACCGGCAATGGAGCAGCAGGCAGGCGGGCTGTTGGATACCGGGGCTGTCCGGAAGGATTTCCCGATTCTCGGGGATATCATCTACCTCGACAACGCGGCAACGAGTTTCTCGCCGGAACCGGTCATCCAGGCGATCAACGAGTTCGAGCACAGCTATCGTGCCAACGTCGGGCGCGGCGTCCACCGCCTCACCCGGATAGCGACCCAGCGCTACTGGCATGCCCACGAAAAGGTGGAGAAATTCATCGGTGCAAAGGGGGGTGTTACTGTCTTTACGAAAAACACCACCGAGGCAATCAACATGGTTGCCGCGGGGCTCCCGTGGAAGTCCGGCGACCGTATCATCACAACCATTCTCGAGCACCACTCCAACCTGCTGCCGTGGCGGAACCTGAAGGAGCGGGGGGTTGAGGTTGACGTTATCGGGATCCACCCTGACTTCTCGCTTGATCTCGCTGCCCTTGAGGCAGCCATCACGCCAGAGACCCGGCTTGTTGCTGTGACCCATGCCTCAAATGTCCTTGGCGTGGTCACACCGGTTGAGGCAATCGCCCGCATCTGCCGCGACCGGGGCATCCGGCTCCTTGTGGACGGCGCCCAGTCGGTCCCGCACATGCCCGTCGATATCTCCCGGATCGGCTGCGATTTCTTTGCCTGCTCCGGTCACAAGATGCTCGGCCCGACCGGTACCGGCGTCCTCTGGATGAAGGAGCCCTGCATCAGGCCGTTTATTCTCGGTGGCGGGATGGTGGAGTCCGTGACCGCGGACGGGTATACCGCCGCGGATGGATATCAGCAGTACGAGGCCGGCACCCCGAATATTGCAGGAGGCATCGGCCTTGGAGCGGCCGCGGACTACCTGGCGGGGCTCGGCATGGAGAAGGTGCGGGCCCACGAGGAACAGCTCACCGCCCGTCTTGTCAGCGGGCTCAAAAAGATCCAAAGCGTCCATGTGTATGCAGCCGAACCACCCGTCGAACGGATCGGGGTCGTCTCGTTTACTGTCGACGGGTTCCACCCGCACGAGGTTGCCCAGCAGCTGGACGAGTCCGCGGACATTCTTGTCCGATCCGGCCACCACTGCTGCCAGCCCCTCATGGAACGGCTCGGGCTTCATGAAGGCACGGTCCGGGCAAGCCTCGCTCTCTACAATACGGAAGAGGAAGTCGACATGCTGGTTGCGACGCTTGAGGAGATCACGCGGTAAGTGTGCCTTCTCCTGATAAATATCAGAACAGAATAATCCAGCGCCGGTTTTTTTCAGGCAGCGGTTTAATGATTCTCCTGCTCCCATAGTACTCTGGAATATCCTCATCCGATTATCAGACCGGAGCAATGCCATGAAGACAAAACCCTACGCCGATCTCTTCGCACGCGTGCGGGAGAAACGACCGCTTGTCCACCATATCACGAACTATGTCACGGTCAATGACTGCGCGAACATCACGCTCTGTGCCGGGGGGGCGCCGGTGATGGCCGATGCCCCGGAGGAAGCAGCGGAGATGGCAGCGATTGCCGGCGCGCTCGTACTCAATATCGGTACGCTCAACGAAGCTCAGATCAGGTCGATGATCCTTGCCGGCCGGATGGCGAACGAGCGCGGGATCCCGATCATTCTCGATCCCGTTGGTGCCGGTGCAACCCGGTTCCGGACCGATACTGCAAAGCGGCTGCTTGATGAACTGAAGATCGCCGTCCTCAAGGGCAATGCCGGAGAGATCGGGGTGATGGCGGGCGTTGAGGCAGTGGTGCGGGGCGTGGATTCCCACGGGCTTTCCGGGGACCCGGTCATGATCGCGGGAGGACTTGCACGGAAACTCGGCCTCACCGTTGCCGTCAGCGGGGCGACCGATGTTGTCACGGACGGGAAACGCTCTCTCCTCATCGACAACGGCCACCCGAGGATGGGCAGCATCTCCGGTACCGGCTGCATGGCTGCATCCGTGACGGGAGTCTTCTGTGCGGTATCTGACGATCCGGTGGCGGCCACGGCAGCGGCGTTCGCGGCGCTCGGCCTTGCCGGTGAACGGGCAGCGGCGGCAGCGCACGGCCCGCTCTCCTTCAAGGTGGCAATGTTCGACGAGCTTGCAAACCTGACCCCTCAGGACCTTGCTGACGGGGCACGGATCCGGTCCCCGTGACCAAGCATATGAACTTCGGCCTGTACGTCATTACCGACGAGATCATCAGCGGCGGGAGATCGCATGCTGCTATTGCGCGGGAGGCTGTCCGTGGCGGGGCGGATGTCATCCAGCTCCGGGACAAGAGCCGGTCCTGTGCCGGGCTCGTTGCCATCGGCAGGGAGATGGCCGCCATTACCAGAAAAGCCGGTGCACTGTTCATCGTCAATGATCGGCTGGACGTTGCACTGGCCTGCGGCGCAGACGGTGTCCATCTTGGGCAGGGAGACATGCGGCCCGGTACGGCGCGCCAGCTCTCCCCGCCCGGTTTCATTATCGGGGTTTCGATCGGTACAGTCGGGGAGGCGGTGGACGCGGAAACGGATGGGGCGGATTACCTTGCCCTGAGCCCCACATTTTCCACGGCATCAAAAGACAACGCGGGGCCCGGCCACGGCCTTGACCGGCTCAGGGAGATCCGCCGGCATGTCTCCCTCCCCGTTGTCGCAATCGGAGGGATTAACCGGCAGAATGCACTGGAGGTGATTGCAGCAGGGGCGGACGGTATTGCGGTCATCTCTGCCGTTGTCGCGGCCCCCGATATCGCTGCAGCTGCCCGGGACCTCAAACGGATTATCCGGGAGAGCAGGCGGGAGGCCTTGCGGTGACTGCAGGGCCGGATCTGCGTTTTGTCCTCCACGAGCATTTCGCGAGGCACCACCATTTTGACTTCCGGCTGGAGCATGACGGGGTTCTGGCAAGCTGGGCTGTTCCCAAAGGACTTCCGGAGAAAGGAGGCGAACGGCGCCTTGCGATCGCGGTCGAAGACCACCCGATCGAATACCTTGGTTTTGAGGCCACGATCCCTGAAGGTGAATACGGGGCCGGCGACGTGAAGATCCGGGATTCCGGCACGTATGACCTGCTTGTCTGGGATACCGACCGTATCGAGGTGGTCCTCCACGGGAAGGACTATGCCGGGAAGTACAACCTCATCCGGTTCAGGAAATCCGGGGAGAACGGCTGGCTCATCATCAGGAGCCGGTAGTCAAAGGTGAACCGCTTCCTCCCCCCTTTCCCGGACGGATACAATAAATAATTACCAGCCAGAATACTCACCATCCAGTGCATGATGCAGGGATGATGTGCAGATGAAAACCATATCCACGACAAATACCCTCTGGCTTTCGGTCACCGCGTTGCTCACCATCGGAATTATCCTTGTCTCCATCTTCTCGTTAAAGAACGGGTATTACGACATCTACCCGTACTTCTATATCCTGCCCATCATCATGATCGCCTATTTTTACCCGCGGTATTCTGTGTACATCACAATACTGCTCGGCTGGGTTTTCCTGGGCCTTGTCTACCTGTACGGACCCCTGGATATCCGGCTGTACACCACGAGTTTTGCGTTCTTTTACGTGTTTGTCTCCATCGGCATCGTCATCACTGCCTTCTCCGGCCAGCTCATGCACGAGCGGAGGTACCGCCAGATCTTCGAGAACTCGCAGGCAGGTATCTTCACGTTCGACCTCGAGCTCCAGCAGATCCGGGAGGTTAACCTCCAGGCGGCCTCCATCCTCGGGTATGCCCGCGACGATCTTGCCGCCATGCTGTTCTCCACCCTCTGGTTTGACGACGACCAGGAAATGAAATTCATGAAGAAGATCCGCATGGACGGCCACATTGCTGACATGGAGATTGCGCTCCGCAAAAAGGACAGGACCGTCATCTGGGTTCTTGTGACTGCAGCCCGTACCGACGAGGACTGGGTCGTCTGCTCGATCGTCGACATCACTGAGAGCAAGCGCATGAAGGACGAACTCATCGAGTCCGAACTCCGCTACCGCACCCTCTTTGACGGGGCAAGCGATGCCATCTTCCTGCACGACCTCGATGGCAGGATATTCGAGACCAACGTAATCGCGAGCCGCTACCTCGGCTACTCGAAAAAGGAGTTCATGCAGATGCGCATGCACGACATCGACACCCGTCCCGAAGTCCTGTTCACGCGGGAGGTCCTGCAGGATCTCTCAGCACGCGGGCACCTTCTCTTTGAGACCGTGCACCGCAAGAAAGACGGGACGCACGTCCCGGTCGAGATCTCCAGCCGTATCACGGAATATTTCGGGATGTCGGCGGTTATGAGCACTGTGAGGGATATTTCCGAACGCAGGAAGGAGTAACACAAGGGACGGTTCTCTCCTGTCCGATACCCGGTCAAAAAACCATGCCGGAAGATTTACCCCGCATCAACTGGAAAGGCGCCCTGACCGGCCTCTTCCTCTTTACCGTTCTCTGGCTTGTCTGTTTCTTCGTCGCGTTCATGATCGCATTCGGCAACCCGTCGCCGCAGTCGGATGCGATCCTTGACGTCCTTGAGATCTTTTTTACCGTCGCAAACCCTCTCTGGGGTGTGCCGGCAGCCCTTGTCCTTGGCGCGCTCTTTATCAGTACAAAAGGCTGAAAAGCATCCCATGGACACAGCGATCCGAACCCCGTCAGTTCATTCGGCTTGAATGGGGTACATGCGGATTTGGGAAGGTACCGTGAAAGGTGAAAAAGGAACCCAAAACCGGGTCATGACAAAAACTGTCAGAGAGCCGCCGGGGGGACTTGAACCCCCGACCTGCTGATTACGAATCAGCCGCTATACCGCTAAGCCACGGCGGCGCGATGTGGGTATTTGATGAGAGAAGTTTAAACTCATACTGTCTTTTACAGTGTAATGGACTTTCTCACAGTTCTGTAAAGACCATACATTATGCTCTTCGTTATTTAATAACAGTAACGGATGGCAGAATATCACGAGAGATTCTTATTGATTTGTGTCGGAAAATTTGGGATGACCCTAACCATTCAGTGAGTCATAAGAATAAACTCCATATCTACATCTCAAATTTCATCAGGTATTTAGCGCAGGAGTTAGATGATCCTGCCCTTGAGAATCTGTTAAGATATTTCAAGAAGCCAAGAAGTGTTCTTGAAATCAAGATGATGACTACTCGAATAATTGTGGTGGAAGATATTAAGCGAGCCATTGAGAATATCAATAATACCAGTTCATTGTCAGATTCTCAAAAACTACGATACAGCACATTCCTCCTATTTCTGGCATACACAGGGCAACGACCTATGACAACTGAAAGGTTTACCGTAGGTCAGTTTAAACAAGCCTTATCCCAAAATCCTCTAGTGCTCAAAGTGCTGGCATCACAGGATAAGATTCGGATGGAACATTTGGTGCCTCTCCACCCTGAATTAGTTCCTTATCTTAAGCGTGTAATTGAAAAGAAGAAGGATGAAGAGAGAGTTTTTAATCTAAATTCTTTACAGATGTGGTTCAAACGTAATCCCCAATCGATGATTCATACAAAAGGAAAATTGAATGCGATGGATCTTCGTAAATTCTTCGAACAAAAATCCGACGAACTGGGTTTCGCCGATGCCAACAAGAACTTCATAATGTCACACGGGGTGAGTTCGATTAATTGGACATCTTATAAGCAATTTCTGCCAGAAAATGTCTATAAACGATACATGGACTGTTGGGGTAGTGTGGAAATTCTCAATTTGAACTCTCCCATCTCTCACTAATTAAAGACTTGAGGAGAAACAAAACATGAATTTAATAAATGTCCCACTCAAGTGAGCATTTGTCATTTTCCTTTATAATTATATTAGTAAAAAAGTACCGAGAATGAAGTGTAAAATTATCCACTCTTTTTAAAATATCATCAGTACCTAATATATTGTCAAATGCCGGATGATGTAAAATTAATTGATTATCTTAATTTGGTTAATACCGAAATTCAACTTAAACAATGTCAAATCAATGACGTAAAACCCAATTTTTTTCCGATAATTGCGATAGTCATTGGATTTATAGCTTCAAGCACAATAACGTCTGAAAAGGGCGACATTACAGCATTTTGGTATTTTCTAGGTATTTTTACTGTAATTTTTTTAACGTTTAACAAATTTTTAATTTTCAGACGTTTGTTTATAGAAAAGAATGAAAAAATCGGCTCTGTTGAAACCCTGTTAAGTATCCGGAAAAGCTAAGAACAAGGTGCTCCCTGTATAAGGTATGGGAAACCAAAACAAGGAGCACTACTTCTTCTCAGATCAGAAGTATATTTGTTTTCTGACATC
>NZ_MVQB01000022.1 GCF_002067035.1 Methanoregula sp. PtaB.Bin085
GCGGTGAAGCGGATGGCATGGGTGATCTCGCCTGCTGCCACTTCGTCATACCGTACGAGACCGGGGAGCATGGCAAGCCCGGCAGCATCCGCCGATGTCCACGTGTCCGGGCGGAGATCATACTTTGTGAGATCGTAGATTGCGCCCGAACCCGCCGTCCATGACCCGTCCTTCTGCGGCCAGGCATAATAGAGTTCGTACAGTTTCTTTTCATCGGTATGGAGCATCAGGATGTGACGATCCCCGTCACTGTCCGCTCCTCCCTCGATCAGGGGGTTGGCCGGTATGGGATACGGGCCAGGATCGCTCTCATCATCGTAATCGAATGTCACGGTCTTTTTCGTCACGGTAGCATTCACAACATTGTACGGGATCCCGAACGGCCCGGTGTTATCCAGGTTCGCTCCGAAATCCGGATGGAGGGATGCCGATACACCGATGGATTTGACGTAGTCTGCCGAGCGGGTGTCAACCGGGAGGGTATCGATCGGTACATTCCAGACATGGTCCTGCGGGAAGATTTGCACCCCGCTGATTGCTGTTGCCTGGGCCTGCGGGAACACGAGGATGAGAAGGAGGAGTATCCCGCCATAGTGAATCAGGTTGCGTAGTGTCATAATTATCAGAGCTCGTCATACATGCGGACGATGTCGTCAGGGGCAGCATCCGGCTTGAGGGCCGCGTTCCGGAGGACCGGGTGAAAACGACCTGTTTTGCTGCCGCTTCCGGAATTCGTGGCAAAACGCAGTATGCCGGCCATGAACCCGGAGCATATGGATGATCGGTCGTTTTCCCGGCATGATATAATAGAAAAACCGCACCGGTTCTGGGTATGAATCGGCAGGTGGGTTCCATGAACCAATGAGTTATTGATGTGCTGAGTGACTGTCGTCTCGCACCGGCAATACACCGTCAATCCCATGCCGGTGGGACGGGAATCTCCTGCATCGGACCCTGCCCCGCAGGCACAATCCGATATTCTCGTATCCGATATTGTTCCCCCCGCGCTTCATGACACATCTTAAAGTCCCGGGGCACCATGAACACCACGCACATCCGCCCTGCAGGATCTGCTCGTCAACGCTCGATCCGGCACACCCGGCATCGGTCCAGGGCGTATGACACCATGGGGTGTACAGGATCCTCATCGTCGTCCTCATCATCATGATCGCGGTATCGTATACCGCATGGTTCGGGATATTCTGAACGGCCGCCGTTCCCGGGGAACCATGAGACGGCAGCTGCAATGCAGCGTGCACCTCGTCTCCCCCCGTTGGCGGTGTTTTTACCGGAAACGGAAATTGCGGATCGAACGTTTTTCAAGGTAATAGAAAACGAGCCCGGCAACAAGGCCGCAGGCAAGACAGATGATCCCGGTGATGCCGAGATTCTGACCCGCAATGGAAAGGGGGACGAAGGGGATGGTATACAGGACCGAGTAGGAGAAGAGTGCAATGATCAGGACAACGAGCACGGATGGCTGGAGCAGCTGTACTTCGAGCTGCCTGCGCTCCTTCCCGGTCAGTACCCTGTCAGGGTCTTCAGGACGGGCTTCGTCAATCAGCCTCTCATCGGCGATGATCCCGCGCTCGGGCAGGTCGATGAAGGTATCCGGTACAAGAGGCGGCTCCTCTTCGATGATATCCCGGAACTGGAAGCGGCAGTGGGGACAGAAAATGGAGGCATCATCCGCATCATAACCGCAGTCGGGACATCGCATATGAAGTATATATCCGGCGAATCCTAATAAAGGGTGACGATCGGCTCCGGGCGGTGATACCGGTAATACCCGATGCCGCGTAGCGGTGCCCGGAGCCAGGTCGCTTTATGGGGTTGTCTGATAATGTTTTTTACACTCTCTGTCTGATATATACAGGATGCGTTCCCGTTCCGATCCTGCAATTTCCGATACCATTGCAACAACCCTGATCATCATCCTTGTTGTTGCCCTTGCCGCAGTGATCGCAGCCATCATCATGGGAATCCCGCTGCTTCCCGCAAAACCCACGCTCGCTGCGTTCAAGGCCGATACAGTGATGGGCAGCACTACGAAGAATGTTCCTGTAATCCGCCTCTATCAGATGGCTGGTGCCTCCCTCACCCAGGAATATACGGAGGGCGGGCACCAGGTCGTGAACTTCACGCGGATCCGGCTGGTTGACCCGACCGGGAAGTCACTTAAGGTCCAGACCGCAATTTCCATGAGAGGCAAGACCATTGAAAAAGGAGAGCCGTTTTATATCTTTTATTACAACACGGGAGGCACTGAAAGTCCATGGATCTGGATTACGAACGATCCGTCCCGGGTTTTTGCCAGTACTGTTCAACCCTTCTCTCCTCACGGCACGTGGAAAGTGCTCGTTACTGACGAAAAGGATACGAACATGGTCATATTCCAGCAGGATGTCCGGCTATAATATTCCCCCCTCTCTCTCTCTCTCTCATTCTGCCTTCTCAAATCCCCGGATAAAGATATCCGGTCAGGTTTATCCCTGAAAGCTGCCAAGACCTGAGAAAGGATTGATTCTGCCATGAAGATCGCGTTTGTCATCTACGATGGCATCACCCTGCTGGACTTTGCCGGCGTCTTCGATCCGCTCACCCGGCTGAAGACCATGGGTTTTCTGGACACCCTGCAATGGGACCTCTGCGCACGCACATCAGCAGTCCGTTCAACGGAAGGCGTCGTGCTCACACCGGACCGGGTTGATAAAAATCTGGCAGAATACGATTTCGTGATCGTTCCCGGGGGAGACGGGATTAAGGGCCTGATGCAGGACAAGGCTTTCCTCCGGTGGATTTCCGTTGCATCGGATACCACCACTGTTGCGGCTCTCTGCGGCGGGTCACTGCTGCTCGGGGCGGCGGGCATGCTGCGCACGAAGCGGGCGACAACGCACCCCGCCCTTGCCGTGTTCCTGAAGAATTTCGCGTGCGAGGTCGTGCCGGACCGTATCGTGGACGAGGGGAACGTGATCACCGCCGGCGGGGTGACCGCGGGTATCGACCTCGGGCTCTATCTCTGCGGGAAGATCGCCGGTGAAGAAGTGCGGGAGAAGATCCAGCAGCAGATGGATTACCGGAACTACACAGTGCGCTGATTGGAATCTCCCTGATCCCGATGACGCTCCAGGGGGCGTTGCCCCCGCCGCTGTGGCGCCCCGGTTGCGAAAGTCACTCAGAAGGTAATCGTAAAAAAAGAGAGACGAAGGTTGACTCCCGGTAATACAGAGGAATCGCAAGCGCCCCTGCCCCCCCCCCGCGCCGGGGGGCAGGGCTGGCGCAAAGGGGGCGATTATTTTTTCAAATCAAAATCATTTAAAAATTTTAATCTTGGAACCGGAAATACGAATCCTAAAAAAAATTACGCCGTCTCGACCTTGTCTGCTGCCTCGAGGCCCAGCACCCTGATCGATTCCTCGCGCATCTTGAACTTCTGGATCTTGCCGGAGATGGTGATCGGGAAGTCGTTCACGAACATCACGTACCGCGGGATCTTGAAGTGGGCGATCTTCCCCTTGCAGAAGTCCTTGACATCCTGCTCGGACATCTTCTGGCCGTCCTTCATCTTGACCCATGCGCAGAGTTCCTCACCATATTTGAGGTCCGGCACCCCGACAACGTACACGTCAGCGATCTTCGGATGGTGGTGCAGGTACTCCTCAATCTCCCGCGGGTAGATGTTCTCCCCGCCCCGGATGACCATGTCCTTGAGCCGGCCTACGATCTTGAAGTAGCCCTCCTTGTCCATGGTGCCGAGATCGCCGGTGTGGTTCCAGTGGTCCTTGTCGAGGGTTGCGTGGGTCGCTGCCGGGTTGTTGTAGTAGCACTTCATGACACAGTATCCGCGGGCGCAGATCTCGCCCACACCGCCATGTGGTACGATCTTGCCGGTGGCCGGATCAATGATCTTGAGTTCGGTGTGGGGAAACGCCCGGCCGACCGTTGTGACGCGGCGCTCGAGCGGGTCCTTTGTCGTGGTCATGGTGACGCCGGGAGCGGTCTCGGTCTGTCCGTACACGATCACGATCTCGCTCATGTGCATCTTGGTATTGACCTCCTTCATCACCTCGATGGGGCAGGGGGAGCCGGCCATGATGCCGGTCCGGAGGGACGAGAGATTGTACTTGCTGAAGTTGGGGTGGGCGAGCTCCGCGATGAACATGGTCGGGACGCCATGGACAGCGGTGCATTTTTCCTTCTCGATGGTCTTTAAGACCTGTTCTGCATCAAACGCGGGGCCGGGCAGGACCATGGTCGATCCGTGAGTGACGCAGGCGAGGTTGCTGAGCACCATACCGAAGCAGTGGTAGAACGGGACGGGGATGCAGAGCCGGTCCTTCTCGGTAAAGCCCATGCCCGAGCCGATGATGTAGCCGTTGTTGAGGATGGAGTGGTGCGACAGGACAACACCCTTGGGGAATCCCGTAGTGCCGCTGGTGTACTGGATGTTGATGGGGTCGTCGAATGTCAGCGACTCGCCCCGCTCCACGAGCTCTTCCTCCGAGATCTCCTCCGCCCGCTTGACCAGGTCGTTCCACGTGAACATGCCGTTGTAGACCGTGTCGCCCATGAAGATGACGTTTTTCAGGAACGGGAACTTCTCGCTCTGGATCTTCCCGGGCTTGGCCTCGGACGCTTCGGGGCAGGCCTCGTAGAACATCCCCACATAATCGGAGGTCTTGAACCGTCCCTGGATGAAGAGGGTCGAGACCTCGGACTGCTTCAGCGCGTACTCGAGCTCGTACGTCCGGTACGCCGGGTTGATGTTCACCATGATGGCGCCAATCTTCGCGGTTGCGAACTGAACCACAATCCATTCCGCGTGGTTCATGGCCCAGATCCCGACGCGGGCACCTTTGTCGATGCCCATCCCCATCAGGCCGCGGGCAACCGTGTTCACCTGCTCCATGAATTCACGGTAGGTCCAGCGGATATTCTGGTGCATGGATACGATCGCATCGGTATCCGGGTATCGTGCCGCGATACGGTCGATCATCTCGCCTATCGTCATCCCCATCAGCGGGACATCCGAGGTCCCGCATGTATAACTGCCCTCATCCATGGAAACAGGGTTGGTGGCCGGGTAATATATGGATGCTGATTTAATCGTGCTATCTGGTGCAGGTGTTTTTCCGATCTGGTGCACCGCGAACGGCAGGATACCTGCAAGTCTTTGCGGCGGCCGCCATGCCTGTGCGCACCCGTTTTGTCAGGGATTCCTTATTTACCGGCCCACGCCGGAGACCGGATTCCCGCTGCGCCGCAGGAAACACAACTCTTAAGTTTCTGCACTGCGATTTTATTGAGTCGGGAAAAGATAGTTTCCTGATGACACAAAGCGGGGTTGTGGCCTAGCCCGGTATGGCGACGGGCTCCAGCGGTCTTTGCGTTCTTTGTGCTCGCAGATGATGAACAATGGGTCTACTGAGATTATTCTGTGATGACCCGTTGGAGCACTGATGCATGTCGGAGAGACCCGTCGATCGTGAGTTCAAATCTCACCAACCCCACGTTTTCTCATTCCTTTCCCCCTGACCTCCCGGGATCATCGGGTTTTTATTCAGCCATCGATATATCCTTCCGGTATCATGGCAAGCGAACGCTATACCCGGGGATGGGAGAAACTGAAGGAAGTGGACGGCGAGGCCGGGACAAAGGTCATTGAGAGCCTCAAGGATATTGCACCAGACCTTGGCCGGTATACCATCGAGTTCCCGTTCGGGGATATCTACAGCCGCCCCGGTCTCGACCTGCGATCCCGCGAGATCGCCGTTGTTGCCGCCCTGACTGCCCTTGGCAATGCCGCACCGCAGCTCCGCGTCCATATTCACGGGGCCCTGAATGTCGGCGTTACCCGCGAGGAAGTTGTCGAGATTATCATGATGATGGCAGTCTACGCCGGGTTCCCGGCAGCGCTGAACGGCATGGCGGCAGCAAAGGAAGTCTTTGCCGAACGGGATGCAAAAAAAATCCGTCAGTAACCGTGGCCGGAGAGTGTGAAGCCGCCCATGGGTCCCGTAATTTCCCGCCCGGATCTCTGGAAATTCGACATGCACGTTCATTCGGTATACTCCGGGGACTCGTTCAACGAACCGGGCATCATCAGCGACAACTTCCGAAAGACCGGTATCCTCCCGCTTGTGTGCGATCACAATACAACTGCCGGTTCCGCAGCAGTCAGTCACGATCTCCGGAAGATCGATCCGCAAATTCCGGAGATCCTTGCCGAGGAGGTCATGACACGCCAGGGCGAGGTTGTCGGGCTCTTCCTCTCTGAGATGGTGCCGGCATATCTCGATATCCGGGAGACGATGGACCTCATCCACGGTCAGGGCGGGCTCGTCCTGTTACCGCACCCGTTCTGCTCGTGGCGGGGAAGCAGGTTGTGGGAAGAATATGCTGCCGAAATCGTCAGGTGTATCGATATCGTGGAAGGGTTCAATGGCCGGGTCATCCATGCAGAGGAGAATGCGGCCGCCCGCGAGTTTGCCGGGCGCTACAATAAGCCGATATCTGTCGGGTCGGATTCCCATCGCCCGCAGGATCTGGGGCGGTGGTGGCTGGAACTCGAACCGTTCAGTACGCCGGAGGAACTGATGAAGGCACTTCTGGCGGGGACGGTGCGCTTCCCGGTGCTGGAAAGATTTCCGGAAGAGAAGTGATCCGGAAGCGGGTGCTCACCGGCGTCCTGTGACTGATTCGTTGCGGGATTGTCATGCCGGGTCAGTGTTTTTATGTCCCCCGGCACGCAATCACTCTCTCATGCAGGCAGAACTGCACCTTGTCGATGCCTTCACCCGTTCCGCGTTCCGCGGCAACACGGCCGGTATCTGTATGACGGACGGCCCTGCAGATGCTGCATGGATGCAGCAGGTTGCAGCCGAGCTGAAACACTCCGAGACCGCGTTTCTCTTCCCGGAAGCGGGTTCCTGGAACCTCCGGTGGTTCACGCCGGCAAAGGAGGTTGATCTCTGCGGCCATGCAACGCTCGCAGCCGCGTTCGTGCTGTACGAGACCGGCCGTGTGCCCGGCGACAGGCCAGTGAC
>NZ_MVQB01000023.1 GCF_002067035.1 Methanoregula sp. PtaB.Bin085
GAGACAATGTACCTTAGATCTTTCGGTCGGCTCCAGCACTCTTTTCTCTCGTTAGATAATGATTTCTACAGAGCAGGTTTTTTCAATAAAGAACAAGCATGATTATTTCTTACACCGGGGCCATATACTGAACTTCCAGAAACAGCCCCACACCTTCCCGTATGAGAGGTATCCAGAATGGATACCCGTTGGTCTTCATTAGCAGGCCATAGAGCGAGGTCAGCATGATCTGGAATGAGAAGGCCACGATAATGACGAGAACCAGGAAGAGCGGTACCATGCGGATGAAGGATCCGTCCGGGTATATTCTTGACAGGATCATCGCTCCTGCGCAGAAAGCAAGGGTAACGAGTACCGCAAGTTTAAAAAACAGTGAAAATCCTGCGTAATCCTTGGTAAACGGCTGGATAAAGATCATCACAAAGAATATGATCGGGATCAGAATGATACTTCCCCAGAAGGAATACCTGAGCAGTGCACGGGATGTCACGGCATCGTTTTTCAGGCAGGGCGTTTTGGTGAGGATGAAGACGGCGAGTATCCCGCAGGGAGCATAGGCCGGGGAGAGGTACCGCATATCCGGAAGGACGCCCAGACTGGTGTTCATGGAACTGAATTTCGTTGCGTAACTGAAAAATACTGCAAAGGTCATCAGGATGATAAATCCGATCACCTCTTTTTTTGCCTTCATCGCTGCAAGGACATTGTCCCACCAGAGAAGAAGGGCACACAGGCCGATGACGGCGAGCGGGCACATGATCAAAAATCCGATACTGTTATTCTGAGGGAATGTCAGGGTACCGGCAAGGCCACGGACAAGGTTATCATATGACAGGCCCCCGAAAATGGCCCGGGCGATCATCCCTCCAACTCGTACCAGGGTATCTGCAGGAGATAGGCTGCCGGCCTGGCTGATGATGGAAGGATCATTTATCACCTGGCTGACGGGAAGGGGTTCTGCGAGCGTTGCACCGGGTCCCTGGATATTCCTTGGCAGGTCAAATACCGGAATGAGCCAGTTGTGGCTGATGAGAATATTGTTGAGAATGAACGGAACAACGCCGATACAGATTCCTGCTGCCGGGAGTATGGATACGATGAGTTCCCTTGCTGGTATACCCATGCGCCGTGCTGCGCTGATGTGCGGGATGATGAAGGACAATCCCAGAAAGAGGGTAACGAAGAATCCCATTTCGGGCCGGATCCAGATCAGGAGCCCGGAGAAGACAAAGGCAAGCGCCGCATACCGGGATTGCCGGCCAAAGAGATAGAGAATAAACGTGTACAGGACAAGAAGGAATACCAGTGTCGTGAGGATGTGATCCTTTGCTGCCGCTGACCAGAATATGTAGGATGAGGACGAGACCGAGGCACATGTCCCGAACAGGGCCATCCAGGTGTTTTTTACCAGCAGGCGGATGATGGAAAAGATCACCGTTGCGATGAGGGCAAAAAAGATCTGGTTGGTGAGGACGAGGGCAGCGACCTCGAAGGGCGCGTCCGGGGCCGAGAAAGGGAACTGCTTGTACAGCAGGATATTCCCCATGAACAGGAACAATGCTCCTGCTAGGATAGGGAAGACCACACGTATCCCGCGAACGCGGGCATACTCCGGGTAGTATGCATCGATGATCAGGGCAATCAGTACGGGACACAGTGACCATGCGAGGATGACGATCAGGCGGAAATTATCGCCAAACAAACCGAAGAGTTTCACCATGGGAAGGGCCGAGACCGGGAACGCCAGGGAGTACATCAGGACGTTCTGCCGTGACGTGAAGTATGCGGAGACGGTCCCGTTCCAGGTTACGCCATACTTTGCCTCGGAAAAGGTCACCTGGTGGCCGATATCCAGCTGGTGGAGCTGGTTGGCCGTAATCCACTCGTCGTTCATGTAGATTGCCGGGTTGGAGATGGTTATGACAAAGAAGAATGAGAAGAGAAAGACAATAAGGGCCGGTGCAAGGCTCCTGAACATGGCGATCGTGCCGGGTCCGGTCTCGTCCCGGGAAACGGTACTCCGGCCTGTGTCCGTACAGTTTTTTGCCGGAGGATCCACCACGTCCCCTGCATGTGTTCCGGGCTGCTTGGAACGCTTTTTCCCAGCCATCGATGTACGTGTGGGAATCCCTCCTATATACTAGTACGTTTTTTGGCATCCACCTGTTCCAGGGACTCTCAGGATCTTAAATCGTCATATCGGCCGGAAAATCGACCTGAAAAAACATGGAATGCCTGGATTCACCGTAAACCCGAACGTGCCGGATGAAGCGCCCGGCACATGGTAAAGAGCGTGCATAAGATCAGCATATGGCCTGAAACGGTATTCCTGAGGCGCCGGTCTTTCATTTACCCAATTTTTTCTTTTTATTTCTCCGGACACCCTGAAATATCATTGTTTCCCGATACATACCATTATTAATAAGGAATGTAATATAACGAATAGATACTGTATGGCGGTAAACCAGTCTCAGGTCGACCATATCATTACTGCCGCATCAGAGGATGATCCGGAGGTCAAGCTCCAGAACCTTGAGCGTGAGGTGGATCTCATCAAGACATCCATCAAGCGCCTGCTCATGGATATCCGGGAGCGGATGAACGAGCTGGAGAATCCTTTCACGCTTACAGCGGTAGCCGCAGGAGCACCGGCACCGGTTTCCCCGCCCCAGCAGCCCGCTTCTTCGGATTCGGAAGCGGAAGAAGCAAAGAGATCCGCCATGGAAGCCCGGGAAGCCGCACTCGATGCCCGGGAGTCAAAGCTGGAAGCCACCGAGGCCAAAATCGAGTCGGAGAAGAAGACCGAATCTGCCAGTAGGAAAAAGGAGCCGTCACTTCAGGCCGCAGAAGACGGGTATCACCCGGTTATCGATGAACAGGTCCTTGCCCTCCTGCGATCCCAGGTCTCCCCCCAGAAAGTCCCGGCAGGTATCATGGCAGGTCCGGCTTCCCCGACAACACCCCCGGTAAACGAGAAGCTCCGGCTCCAGAAAGTGTATAAGCTCTTCAAATGGACCAGCCAGTCGGTAAAGAAATTCGGCCACGATCGTCTTGAGATCATGCTCGAATCATACCGTGCGATGGGGTACATCACCAAGGAATCCTGCGACGAGATACGGGAGATATCCCGCCTGATGCCGGCGAACCTCGGCGAGGAGCACGAGGTCGGGCCCGATGAGTTCGTGGCAGAGCTCTACGCCCTGAACCGAATCCTGTCCCCGAGCGATACATCGCTCGACCGGGATATGATTGAAGTGATGATGGAGAAGCGCCAGCAGGAACCCGCCATAAAAGAGATCAAAACCAGCGACCTGCCTGAAATCCAGAGCGCTCCCCTGCGGGATGTTCCGCCTTTAGTACGGAAGAAAGAAAAAAATGACGAATGGATGAACCTTCCGGACAGGATCTGATCGATGTCAGCCGAGACAATCACCACGGCATTATTCCTGATCACGGCAGTCATAGCTGCCGGTGTCCTGATAAATGCCGTATATCCTGTTGTCTATAATATGGCAGGGACATTCTCATCCGCAACACATGAATCGGATGTCCGGATGCGCACGGATTTCAAGGTTATTGCAACTGCAGGTTCAGGATCAGCCGCAAATATCTGGATGAAAAATATCGGATCTGAACGGATTCAGGAAGCGGAAATCCAGAACGGTGACGTTTTTTTTGGTGAAACGGGCAATTTCGATCGTATCGAATATGGTGACTGGACCTACCAGCTTTCCGATACCAACAGCAATAACATATGGGACTCTGGCGAGACGGTGAAGATCACCATCACTGGAGTATCACTTTCCAGCGGTCATGAATACTATTTCCAGTTTTCACTCCCCAATGGAGTATGGAGGTCGGACACATTCACAGCGAGCTGACAGGCTATGGCTGTATCTGAAATTATCGGGGCAGCGGTAGGAGTCATTCTCCTTATTATCGTAGCCTATGTCATCGTCAGTGGCACGCTCATTGCCGGGGAGACCATGGCAAATTCGCAGAAGGACCTTACCATTCTGCAGGAAACCCGTCTGCGAACCTCTCTGGAGCTCAGCAGTATTGAGCAGAACAAGTCGATCATCTATGCTAATATCACCAATACCGGCAGTGAGATCATCGGCGATTTTAAGCATATGGATGTACTAGTGTATGATAACGATCTGACCGACCATTACCAGATTTTCCCGTATGCTCCCGGAGGGGTGCCGGAAACCCCTCTCGCATGGGGAATCGATAACCGGTATGGCGAATTTATCCACCCGTACGAACTGGATCCCGGAGAGGTGTACCGTATACGGATAAATTCCGCTGGTGACAACCCGGGCTGGTTCCAGATCACAACAGCAAACGGGGTCTCTGCATCTGCATTTACCTGAAGGAAGAGGGTACCATGGCAAACATTTCCGACCTGATGGGAGGCGAGGACAAGCAGATCATCTCGACCGGCAACAGCGAACTGGACAAGAAGATTGCCGACGGTCTTCCGCTGGAGTCCCTCACCCTCATCGAGGGCGAGAACGATACCGGAAAGAGCGTTCTCACCCAGCAGATTATCTGGGGAGCGATGAAACAGGGCCTCTCCGTTGACCTTTTCACAACCGAGAGCACGAGCAAGAGTTTCATCAAGCAGATGGAGTCCATGAGCCTTGACATCTCTGAATACTTTGCCTGGGGCTACCTCAAGGTATTCCCCCTCCATGTTGTGGGCTTCGAATGGAAAAAGGAGGAGATGACCGGGATCCTCAACCATCTGATCGGCCATTTCCAGAAGAGCAAGGCCCAGGTCATCGTGGTCGACTCGCTCACCCTGTTTACGGAATATGCTGAAACCGATTCCATCCTGACCTTCTTTACCAACTGCAAGTCGCTCGTCGACCACGGCAAGACCATCCTTGTCACCCTCCACACCTATGCGTTTGAGGAGGACACGCTCGTCCGCGTCCGGTCCATCTGCGATGCCCACCTGAACATGAAAAAAGCCCTCGTCGGCGACAAGTACGTCATGGTCATGGAGGTCGTCAAGGTCCGCGGGGCCCGCAAGACAACGGGGAATCTCGTCAGTTTCGAGGTCCACCCGGGGTATGGCATGAAGATCATCCCGATGAGCTTTGCGAGGGTCTGACATGGGCACGCCCACGATGGCAGTCAACCTGCCGTTCAAACCGGAGCCGGTTGATTCGAACATCGACTTTTATTCCGATATCGAATCCAGCGCCCTGTACAAGATGCTCCCGGCGAATGCCAAGGAGTACGTGAAAGCCAGCCCCCACCTGCTCGAATATCTTCACGTCTTCCCGGTCAACACCTATGGCATCCCGCTCTTCATATCCGAGCTGAAAAAAGACCTGCGCTCCATGAAGAGCCCGAACATCATCTACCCGGTGAACGATACCACGTTCGTCCATATCCTCCCGGACCCGGATGATGTGAGGAACTACTATATCCCGATCGAGCCCTCGTTCCTCCATTCCGTCAGCATGATGCTCCCGACAATCGAGACGAAACTTATCGACCTTATTGACGGGCTCGAGGACGATCCGATCAGCGACAAGGAGCGTGCGGAAGTCATCAAGAAGATGCTTGCTACGGTTGCCGTGATCCGGCCCAAAGGCACTGACCTTGCTGTCATGACCGGGTCCAGCGGGCAGGGATCTCAGGACCTCAAGACAAAGATCGTTACGTTCCTGAACACCGACTTCACCGCCCAGAAGAAGATGAAGGATACCAAGAAGAAGCACCAGGTCCCCCTGACACCGGACGGCAAGGTCATCCTGACCGACGAGGAGTACCGGGCAATCGAGTACCTGCTCATCCGCGACAAGATCGACATGGGCGTGCTCAAACCTTTCCTTTCGGACCAGTACATCGAGGATATCTCCTGCGACGGCGTCGGCCCGATCTTCATCGAGCACAAGATCTTCAAGGGACTGAAATCCGTTATCGAGTTCAAGGTCTCGAGCGAACTCGACGAGTTCGTTGTCAAGATGGCAGAAAGAATCAAGCGCCCGATCACCTACCGCAACCCGGTCGTGGATGCGACGCTCCTTGACGGCTCGCGTATCAACATCGTATACGGAACTGCCATCTCCCGCCATGGCAGCAACTTTACTATCCGTAAGGTGAACGAGGTCCCACTCTCCATCCTCAACATCGTCGAAAGCAACGGTATCGACTACACGGCGGCCGCGTATCTCTGGATCTGCGTTGAATATGGTATGTCGCTTTTCGTTTCCGGCGAGACAGCGAGCGGGAAGACAACCCTCCTGAATGCAATCACTACGTTCATCCCGCCGGAGAACAAGATCGTGACCATCGAGGACACGCCCGAGCTGAACGTGCCGCACCGGAACTGGATCCGGGAAGTTGCACTTGCCAAGGGCAAAGGGGAAGGTGGCGGCAGCGGGGGGGAAGTTTCCATGTTCGACCTCCTGAAAGCCGCGCTCCGCCAGCGGCCCAACCAGATCCTTGTCGGGGAGATTCGCGGAGTGGAAGGGGCCGTCGCTTTCGGTGCCATGCAGACCGGGCACCCGGTCATGAGCACGTTCCACGCAGCATCCGTGGAAAAACTGATCCAGCGCCTCTGCGGTGACCCGATCAATATCCCCAAAACCTATGTCGATAACCTCAACCTCGTCGTTATCCAGAGTGCCGTGAAACGCCCCGACGGTCAGCTGGTCCGGCGCATGATCAGCTGCAACGAGCTGGTCGGGTTCAACCCGGAGACGCAGGGGTTCACGTTCGTGCAGATGTTCACTTGGGAACCGGTATCGGATACCTTTGTCTGGACCGGCAAGGGCAGTTCGTTCCTTCTCGAGAATAAGATTGCGACCATGCTGGGCATGCCCGAGAGCAGGAAGGCTGAGATTTATCTCGAGGTCGAAAAACGGGCAAAGATCCTGGAACGGCTCCACAAGGCCGGGTATACCAAGTTCTGGGACCTGTTCCACATGATGACCAAGATCAAGAAACAAGGACTTCTCACTATAGGTTCCTGAAATGGCTGAAATCCCCCAGCTCCCGGCGCCACCGGTTCAGGAGAAACGGCAGGTCCCGTTTGCCGGTATGGTTGCCGACCTGAAGGCAAAGATCGCCCAGATATCCGAGGACCGGAAGATGGGTGCGGACCTCCTGTTCACCACAACCTACATGGCATCGCTCTCGCTTGCCAACGCCTCACGGCCGGAGATGTTCTCGTACGCGGCAAACCGGAAGGAGTACATCTCGTCGCGGTATATCACGAAAGTGGATACATACGTGAAAAAGTGGGGATACAGCTATGCCGAAGGACTGAGCATTGTCGCGGAACGCATCAGCAATCCCATCCTCAAGAGTTTCATGAGCCGGTATGCCAACGCGATCGACTCCAGTGTCCCTGATGATGAATACCTGAAAAACGAACTTTCCACGGTTCGGAGCGTGTACCGGAGCCAGGTCGAGCAGGGCCTCGAGATGGTGACCAAGTGGGGGGATGCCTATGTTGCCATGCTCCTGTCGGGAACGGTCATTGCCGTCACCCTGATGATCTCCATTGCCATCTACTCCCCCACCGGCATGGAGACAACCCTTGGTATGTCCTATGCCATCACCTTCGCGATCTGTTTTTTTGGCAATCTCCTCATGTTCATATCGGTCCCGGACGACTACAAGACTCACGGACTCACGACCCGTGCTTCCAAGGAGCAGCAGACCATCCATGCCATGGAGCGGGTGATCGTTCCCCTGGCCATTCTCGCTCTTATCGTCATGATCCTGCTTGGCGTGAGTGCCGGTCTGATCTTTCTCCTTATCGGTATTCTCATGGCTCCCATGGGAATCATCGGGTTCATTGACGACAGCAACATCACCCTCCGGGACACGGATTTCTCTACGTTCATCCGCAGCCTGGGGGCGGTGATGGGGGGGCAGGGGATGACTGCCGTCTATGCCCTTGCAACGATTGACAAAAAATCCCTTGTGGCCCTAGAACCCCTTGTCAATTCGGTATACTCCAAGATGAACCTCGGCCTCGATGACAAGCAGATCTGGGAAAAATTCATCGGGGAGTCGGGAAGCAATCTCATCAACAAGTACCTCAACATCTATCTCGACACCATCATGCTGGGCGGCCCGCCCGATGCCATCGGGACCGTGGTCGGGTCATCGATGCTGGAACAGACCCTCCTGCGGGAGAAGAAGGACATGCATGCCCGCAGCTTCATCATCCTCCTTGTACCAATGCATATCGCCATGGCAGGGATCTTCGTTGTCCTGTACCGGATCATGGTCGTGCTCACCAGTTCCGTCGCGGTCATGATGACGAAGTTCCAGGAGAGTTCGATCTCGCAGGGAGCGACAGGCACCCTCTCCGGGGGCGTTTCGGCGTCGAGCTCCCTCGGGGGCATGTCGATGTTCACCAATTTCCCGGAAAAGGAAATGGGAATCTACGTGGTCACGAGCCTGACCATCATCACGATCTCCAATATCGTTGCCGCACGGGTTGTTGGCGGTGGAGACAGGTATATGTTTTATCTCTACACAGCGATATTCTGTTCACTGACCGGTCTTGTGCTCATCGTCTCGCCCATCCTTGTCGGGATATTCTTCAGTCCTGAAGGGCTGACGAAAATGGCCGGGTCGGGTGCAGGGGCGCTGGGGATGTATCTGGTATGAAAGAGAACCTGCGAAAACCGATCCTGTTCCTCATCATCGTCGTGGTCGGATCAGTACTGGTTCTGTTCGATTTCCCTCTTACTGCCCTCCTGCCGCTGCTCATCGTCATCGGATTCGCCACCCTTCTCGCACTCGGCTCCATAACCATACCCGAGATCCGGGGGGGTATTGCAAGTCTCGGCAAATCCGGCATCCTCAAACGCCTCAATGACATAAAAATCTTTGAAAAAACCCCGGCCGGTGCGCAAGCGGCAGCGGCAAAGCCTGTTCCCGCCCATGCCCCCATCAAAAAGGAAGAACCGAAAAAGAAAGGATCAGAGGAAAAACCCGGGCTGGCTTCCCACATCTCAACCTTATTTTCCTCCATCCGCTCGGTGGGGTCGATCCTGCAGCAGAAGGGAAAACGGGAGAAGAACGTCGAGGAGATCGACAAGATTCTTGACAGGACGGTTACGGAGAAAGTATCAGCCCCGCCACCGGCTGCGGCGGCGCCGGCAACTCCTGCCAAAGCGGGTGGGGCGGGTGGCGCTCAGCTTGACATGGATGATCCGTTCATGTCACTGTCTGCTGATGAGTTTGATGCAGGCCTGCTGGACGGCCTTGGCGACGACGAGGCGCAGGTGCAAGCCTCTCCGGCGCCGTCCGCTCCGGTACCGGATACCGGGGGACTTCTTCCGGTCTCCCCTGCTGAAGGCCCGGATCTCCTGGCCCCGGAGCTTGATGTCGATTCCGCAGCCAGCGATATCCTCAAACAGGCCGGTGAGGGTGCCGGTGGGACCTCTGACGAGTTCAGCGGTCTTGACAGCGGCAGTCTCTCGGATGAGGATTTTGGCGACCTTGATAACCTGAATCTTGACGATGTCAGTCTTGACGCTGATCTTGAAGGAGGGGATGCCGTTCCTGCGCCTTCGTCTGCACCGGCTGCACCCGTACCGCAGGCACCGGCCGCTGCACCCGGCTCCGACAGCAATGCAGTAAAAACCGCGTGGATACCGTCCGATGCCCCAAAAGATGCGGGAGAGGTCGAAGATGAGGTATCAACACAGGCCGACATGGCAGCCTTCGCCAGCGGCGCCGGCGGCGACGAGGATCTGCTCAGCTCCCTTGCTGCGGATGTCAAGCATGTCAAGAAAGAGCAGGACCTGAGCCTGTTGCGGGAACTCAAGGATTTCAGGGCGCCGGCAACCGAGATCGAGAAAGAACTCAGCGGGATGTACGAGCGGATGGGCGCCGGAAAACCATCCCGGAAAAAAGAACCCCCTGCCACAAAGGGAATAAAATAGATGCGGGTGTACTATTGTGATAGGGGATTTGTCCTGCATACGGACGGAGGATTGTGAGTGCCGCTCAAAGAAGTTCCGGTGAAAATCGAATATAATAACCAGTGGATCGTGACGAAACTGGGTCTCGCGGAGGACCGCATCGTTATCCCTGCGCCGGTCAACCGGGAGATCCTCTTCAAGACGGTCACTGATGTTGAGGAGCGCAAGAATATCCTCATCATCACCGCCAAGACGGACGTGGAGGCCAAATACAAGATCCTGTCTGTAGAAAAGGTCCTCCAGGTCCTTAAGAAACTGATCCTTGCCCTCTGTAACGCGTACCGGCTGAAGGCGTATTTCATGTCGCCGGCAATCCGGGGCGGTGTCCTCGTCAAGGATGCAAAATGGGAAGAGGGCAGCGTCGTTGTCGTCCTCTCTGGGATTTGGTTCTCTTCAGGAGTCAAGCAGATCTGTGTCCCTGTGGTTGATGTCGCCGCCATCGAGCTCACAAAACGCGATGTACAGGCAAAACCAACCGACGTCATCCGGATCGATCACCTGGAGTCCGGTGAAGTTGTATCCAGTTTCGTGCTCTGCCCCCTCTCCACCCTCCAGGTCCTGTATAATTTCCTCAAGGAGACGACAAAAGGCATGGATATGAAGGGAACCGAGCTGGACAGTATCGACCAGCAGGTTGCCATGCTTGTATATTCCGGCATGGATTCCCATGCCATCGAGAACATGCTCAACATCCCGCCGAAACAGCTGGATGCCATCTACGACAAGATCTTAAAACTCGGGCTTGCCGAGGTTGTCATTGTCCGCAGGGAGATCCAGCTGACCACCAAAGGTGTACGCTACATTTCTGATGCCACAAAAGCCCAAACAAACTGATTTTTTCCTTTTTTTCCCCCAGAAACTTCTTTATGTAATAATACACCAATCAGTTATTTGATCGTCATGGGAAAGATTCTGATCGTGGATGATACACTGTTCATGCGGACCCTTCTGAAAAATATCCTCTTCTCCGGCGGGCATACTATTGTGGGCGAGGCCGGGGATGGTGAAGAAGCCGTCGCAAAGTATCAGGAACTGAAACCCGACCTTGTGACCATGGATGTCGTGATGCCCAAGCAGAACGGGATCGAAGCACTCAAGGCCATCAAGGCGCTTGACCCGGCGGCAAGGGTTGTCATGTGCACGGCAGTGGGACAGGAACAGATGGTGAAGCTTGCAATTAAAAGCGGTGCCAAGGGATATATCGTCAAGCCGTTCCAGGCACCAAAAGTGCTCGAAGAAGTCAAGAACGTCCTTGCAGCCTGAGTTCTATGGTCAAAGTACTCACAGTCGATGATTCCGTGTTCATGCGCACGATCATCCGGGATATCCTCTCAAAGGATCCTTCAATCGAGGTAGTGGGAACGGCATCCAACGGCCTCGAAGCCCTGGAGAAGATCCAGGAACTGAAACCGGATGTCATGACCCTTGATATCGAGATGCCGAAGATGAACGGCCTTGAGGTTCTCAAGGAACTGAAAAAGATCAGACCCCGTCCCAAAGTCCTGATGCTGAGTTCCCTGACATCCAAAGACGCAGAGGCCACAACCGAGGCGATCAGCCTTGGTGCCGATGATTTCATGCTCAAACCCAAGGATATCCCCCATGTGCGGGAGATCGGGGACGAGCTGATCGGTAAAGTAAAACACCTGATGACACTCCCGTCGTTCGAGGTTCCCCATAAATCAGTCGAATCCGGCGGCGCTGCCGACCGGGTGGTCCTTATCGGGTCATCCGCTGGGGGTCCCCCGATGCTCGATACCCTGCTTGCAGCCATCCCGCCAACCCTTCCGGCAGGAATCATCGTCACGCAGCATATGCCCACCGGGTTCACGGCGGCACTGGCAGCCCGGTTCAACCGGATCGCACCGTTCCCCGTAAAGGAAACCGACAACGGGGACATCGTTGAGAGCCGCAGGATCCTCCTCTCAAAAGCCGGAGTCCACACGGTTATCAGCGGTGTCATCGGCCCCAACGGTACAAAGAGCGGACGGATAGTCCATTCCAATGCACCCCCGATGCACGGGGTCAGGCCTGCAGTCGACAAGACGTTTGAGTCAGCTGCACACGTCTACGGGAAGCGTTGCGTATCGGTCATCCTGAGCGGTATGGGCAATGATGCCGGAGAAGGAGCCCATGCCATCCGCGATGCCGGCGGCGTGAGTATCATCTGCGATGAGAAAGACTGTCTCGTATACGGGATGGCCCGCTCCGCAATCAACAAGGAGGCGGTCGACAAGGTCCTCCCCCTGAATAAAATTGCACAGGAGATTGAACGTGTCGTGTTACAGATGGAGGGATGATGGCATCCGAATTTGAAGCCTACCGGGGTCTGTTTGTTGCAGAATCCCGGGAAAACCATGAAAACCTGGTCAAGAACCTCCTTATTCTGGAGAAAGGGCCTGACCAGAATGCCATTGATGAGATCTTCCGCTCGGTCCATACCCTGAAAGGAGCTTCGGCATCCATGGGGTATGCCGAGATGGAACGGCTCTGCCATGCCATGGAAGATGTTTTCCAGCTTGTCCGGAGCGGAAGCGCGGAGGTATCCGAGGATCTGGGAAACCTGCTCCTGGCCTGTTCGGATGTCCTTGAGGAGATGATCGATGATATCGAGGGTGGCGGGGACTCGTCGTCCAAGAATGCGGACGATCAGGTCTTTGCTCTCAAGGACTGGCTTGGGCAGAGGGGAAAGGTGACGGAGGCGAAAAAAGCACCCGCAAAGGGCAAAAAGAAGGAGATGACCCCGCCCGATGCTCCAGCCGGAAACGGGGAAACCCCCGCAGGGAGTATGCCCGAATACACCATGGTCATTACGGTATCCCCGGAATGTGCCATGAAGGATGTCCGGGCTATGCTTGCAATCGGCAATCTCGAGGCGCTGGGGACGATCCGGTCAATGACTCCCTCGAAAGAACAGGTGGACGAAGGGAACTTCGACGGGGTCCTGAACCTGACCATCGCAAGCGATGCCGGGGAGAATGCCCTCAAAACGGCAGCGCAGGGAACCGAGATAGCTTCGGTTGAGATACGACCGGCACACGGGGTGGCACCCGAGGAAAAATCCCCGGCTGCTGCTCCCCGGAAGCCTGCCGAGGCGGACCGGAAACCCGGTGCTGCGGACAAGAGCCGGGAGATCAAGAACCTCCGTGTTGATATCGCCCAGCTTGACCACATCATGAACCTTGTTGAGGACCTGGTCATCAACCGGGGGCGGCTCAAACAGATCGCGGAGCAGCACAAGATCAAGGAGATGGACGAGGCCATCGGTATGGTGGAGCGATCGGTCTCCGAGCTCCAGAACCTGATGATGCTCATCCGCATGATCCCCCTCAACCATATCTTTAACCGTCTCCCCCGCGTGGTCCGTGATGTTGCCCAGTATGACGGGAAAGAGGTGGAGTTTGTCATGGAGGGTGGCGAGACCGAACTCGACCGGAGTGTCATGGACGGTCTCAATGATCCGCTTCTTCACCTCATCCGGAACGCGGTCAACCACGGTATCGAAGCACCCGATATCCGCGAGAAGGCCGGCAAACCCCGGAAAGGATTCGTCAAGCTCTCTGCCCACCGCGACCGCGACAATGTCATCATCGAACTCATCGACGACGGTGCCGGCATCAATATCGAGAAGGTCAAGCGCAAGGCCGTGGAGAAGGGTCTGGTAACGCAGGATGCTGTGGATACCTATACGATCGACCAGGCAATCGATCTCCTTTTCCAGCCTGGTTTCTCAACGGCCGATAAGATTACCGATATCAGCGGCCGCGGTGTCGGACTTGATGTTGTCAAACGTTCTATCGAAGCGCTGAAAGGCACGATCCGGGTAGAGACCACGCCGGGCAAAGGCAGCCGCTTCGAGCTGCTCCTCCCGCCAACGATGGCGATCGTGGATATCATGATCGTCAGGGTCAATGGAAGGAGGCTTGGTATCCCCATCAGCAGCATTGTCGAAGTTGCCAATTATGAGCGGGAAGGGACCCACACTATCGGGAAAGGCGAGGCGGTCCTGCTCCGCGACGAGGTGCTCCAGCTCCTCTGGCTCACCGATATGGTCGGTGCGTCAGATGTATGCGAGATCCTCATCGTGGTGCAGTACCAGAAGCGGAAGTGCTGTATCCCGGTCGACCTTGTTGAAGGCAAGCAGGAGGTTGTGGTCAAGCCGCTCTCCAGCTTCATCGGAAACACCCGTGGCGTGAGCGGGGTAACCATTCTCGGGGACGGAGAGGTTATTCCGGTCCTTGATGTAAATACGATGTAGGAGACAATCATGAAATTATCAGCAGTCCAGGCAGATGCAATGCAGGAACTGGGAAATATCGGGGCAGCCCATGCTGCCACTACGCTTTCCCAGATGATCGGAAGTCCCGTCCATATGAGCGTACCGGCAATCAAGGCCGTGGACATCTCGGAACTCGGGAAATATATGGGCGAAGAGTCTGCGGCAATGGTAGCTTTCGAACTCCAGGGAGAGATCCCGCATGGCGGCTTTGTCATTTTCTATATCACCCGGCAGTCTGCAATCAGGCTGACCAACACGATGCTGGGTCTTACTGATATGAACCGGCCGATGAACGAGATGGACGAGAGCGCCCTGCTCGAAGTGGGAAACATCATGGTGTCTGCCTTCCTTGATGCAACTGCCGAACTGCTCGGTTTTGTCATGCTGCCGTCGCCACCGGCCATGACCATCGACATGGTCCATGCAGCAATGTCGACCCTGATTGCCAGCATGGGTGATGAGGTCAACGAGGTACTGCTCTTTTCGACCGAGCTCACCTGCGAGGAACACAAGATCGACAGCGACATCATTATGATGCCGGAATCCAATACCCTTGCCCACATCGTCGAGCTGATGGAAAAGATGATGAAACCTGCATGAACTGTTGTGAACCTGATGCCTGACCAGCCCTCCACGGACGGACAAACGGTAATGATCGGTATCGGCGAATACCGGGTGGGATCCTTTCCGATGATGACCATCGGCCTCGGCTCCTGCATCGGCCTGACGCTCTACGACGAATCCCTGAAGGCCGGGGCTATGGTCCATATCATGCTGCCGGACAGCTCCGGGAGGACTGATCGGCCGGGAAAGTACGCGGACACCGCCATCCCACTCCTGCTGAATGAGCTTTCGAAGCTCGGCAGCAGGAAAGGATCCTCCATCGTTGCAAAGATGGCAGGTGGCGCGTGCATGTTCGAGTATTTTGGTGCAAACCTCAATATCGGCGAGCGGAATGCTGAACGGGTGAAAAACATCCTGAAAGACCATGGCATCAAACTTGTCGCGGAAGATTGTGGCGGGAAAGTCGGCCGTTCTGTTACGTTCATCCCTTCAAATCACGGGAAATTCACTATCCGGAGAGCCGATGGTACGACCTGCGATCTCTGATGGTTTTGCTTTTCTCTTTCTCCTCCTGCTTATCGTACCGGTTACTGCTGCCGGTATTGCCCCATATATCATTACGACTACGCCAGCAGGGGATGTCAGCCAGAGGCCGTATTCCATCCTGCTGTTCATCCCGAAGCAGACGATGATCCACTCCGATCAGATCAACGATATGACAAACGGGCCGGGCGGGGAGACGATCATCGGAACCTCGTTTGGCCTTTCAACCTATAACGGGAGCTGGAGCACACGTCATACCAACCTCCAGAACATCTCGGAAGGCCTTATGGACGATTATATCACGGCTGTCGAACGCGATAGTGCCGGTAACCTCTGGATAGGATATTCCGGAGGCCTCCAGATCTATGACGGGAACTCATTCCGGTCAATCCGCGACCAGCAGATCCTCAAGGAGACCCGCATCAAGGATTTCCAGCGGTGGGGTGCCGATATGTGGATCGCAACCGGCCATGCCGGTATGCACCGGTACCGCAACGGAACCTGGACGTGGTACCAGCCGATGAAACGGACCGGGCCGGGCTTCTATGAAGTGAAGAGTATGGCCCTTGATACAGGTGCAGACGCGATGGTCATCACCACGGAGGTCGAGGGAATATGGCTTCTCCGGACACCGGAAGACCGGGCCACGTTCGAGGAGATCGCACCCCGCTACAGCACATGGGGTTTTCTCGAGACAGCCCGGCGCGATCCCCTTGGGGGGGTCTATCTCTTCAATACATCTGTCATTGTCCGCTATGCTCCGGATGATGGCTTTGTCCCGGTCCTGTCAGCTGCTGACCTTGCACCCGGGACCATTGTCATCAACGATATCACCGCCGCACCTGACGGGCGGCTGTTCATCGCAACAGACACCGGGATATTCATCTGGAAGGATGGCAGGGTGCTCGACCACCTGACACGGACTGAAGGTCTGGGAACCTCCCCGGTCATCCGGACTGTCACGATCGATGCAAAAAACCGGGTCTGGTTCTCGTCGACGGGATACGTCGGATATTATACTGACCAGGCAGCGTCCACAATCCCGATCGAGATCGTTCAGTCCGTTGCAATCCCGAGCACAACACCGACGCCCCTGCCAACCACCCGGCCGACAACAGTACCTGTCGTTACGACCGTTCCGGTTCCGGAGCCCCATTTCTTTCCGGAGGATTCGTTTTTTACATTCCTCAATCCCCTCATTGATCCGATCATGAAGGCGATCGGAGCAGCCGGATCGCGGAACTGACGTTGAAGTGAATCATTGCACTCCCTGTCGTTCACTCCCGTCAATAATCCGAAAATTTCCGTATCTGTTCCCGGACATCTGCATGGAAGATCCCCTGCATCCGGGCTGCAGAGATGCCAAAACCCGTGGCTGGAAATCCCCTGCTGGGGGGATACACGACCTGACTATTTTTTCCTGTTCAGTTCGTCAAGGCAGAACTGGTCCACGGAATCGAGAAGTGCTTTCTTTGCTTTCTTGATCCGGACATCATTGCCGGATGAAACCTCGGAGGCGATGTACTTCAGGATCGTTGTGTAATACCTGAGGTGGGGATATTCAGCCTCGATGTCGGCGATCCTCGCTGATGCCTCCTGTGTTTCGTTGTTGAGAAGGTCGAATACGAAGTCGAGGAGTTCGAGTATGTATGGTGGCATTCCTTTCGTTACTGCAAGTTTCCGGAAACTGAGAAAGGAATTCTTTTTCATTGCCAGGAGTGACAGTTTCAGACCGAGGTATACGGGTTCCAGTTCGTCGGGATACTGCTTGATCAGCTGGTTGACCACACCGGCAGCCCCCCCGGCATCGCGGTTCTCGAGGTTGTAGTAAAACATCTCCCGCAGGAAATGGATGTCGGAATAAAAGCGTTCCGAGCCAATCTCCAGGAGCCGTTTCCTCATATCCGCGTTGCCGGTGAAGACTGCATTCCTGAGGCCGACATCGATGAACCATTTCTCGCTCGGGAACCATTCGAGACCAATAAACACCATCTGCCAGAAGGTCTTTTCAAGAAATGCCGGGTCGTCGACCTTCAGCTGGGGGAGGCTATTCACCGGCGGACGCAGCCGTGTCAGGTTCAGGAGGGTTTCCCGTGCCAGCAGTTCCATCTCCCCGGGGCGGTAGTTCCGTGAGGACGTGTCGTCGGTTTTAAACTCGCGGAGGGAGAGGGCATAATAACAGTATGCCACCGCGGCGCCGATCTTTGCATCGAGAGCGATGTATTTTTTCAGGTAGTCCAGTGCATGAACATAGTCCCCGACCTTGACCAGCTTGAGGCCGACAACGATATTGACACCCATCTCGGCATCCTTCTTCTTCTTGAACCGGATCGCGTTGGCAATCACCTTCCGGATATACTCTGCATCGCCGCTGCTGCTGCTGACATCCAGGACCTTGAAGGTAATGCTGTCGATGAATTCGTCATAGACCTCGTCAGAGATGTTGGGGAACGATGCATCCACCGCGGAAATGACATAGCCGTAGAAGACCGGCAGGTTGGTGTCGACCTTGGCAGTATTGCGCTCAATATATCCGAAAAAATCCCTTTTCAGGAGCTTCAGCTTATCGTAGACAATGGCGTCCGACAGCTTCTCTCCCCGCATATACAGGTGAGTAGCATGTGAAACGTATTAAAAGTATGACAGGGAGGGCTACTCGTCGTCAGCGGTATAATAATAGAATTCCCTGGATGCCTTCTGTTCCCGGTCCAGGAATGACCCGGGTTTGTTGATCCGCGGCCGGCCGCTCTGGTCCCTCCGGAAGGTGACATCGAGCTCGTCAAGGAAGCGGTTCATGCCTTCGCGCATCCCGAACGGTCCGGCAGCCGTGCCGCTGACGCCCGGCTCCCCTTCGAAGACAAGGATCCGTTCGCTGATCATGTCGATGAGGTAAATATCGTGGTCGATGACCATGATGCCTGCCTCCCTTCCCTCAGCATGGTGCTTGATCATCCGTGTCACCTTGACCCGCTGCTCGACATCGAGATGGGCGCTCGGTTCGTCCAGGATGTAGATATCAGCGTCCCGCGAGAGGCACCCGGCGATGGCCACTCTCTGGAGTTCCCCGCCGGAGAGCGAGTCGACCGGGGACTGGAGGATGGGAGCGAGCGAGAGCGGTTCCAGGATCTCGTGCTGGTAATGGGAGGTGTCGAACTTTGTCGTGCAGCGACGGAGGTGCATCTCGACCGTATCGGAGGTGTCCGCTTTGATGTACTGGGGCTTGTACGAGATCCGGAGCGTTGTTTCCAGCGTACCGGTGGTCGGTTTTTCAACACCGGCAAGGAGTTTGGCATAGGTACTCTTGCCCATGCCGTTTGCCCCGACTACCCCGAGAACCTCGCCGCTCCGGATCGTACCCCCGCTGATGGTGAGACGGAACCGCTCGTATTCCTTGGTCATGGGGGGGATCCTGAAGAGATCCTCCCGGTCCGAGCCTTTCTCGTGCGCCCGTTTCTCAAAGACCACCTGCGTATCGCGGAAGCGGACATTCTCCTCATGAAGGTACCCCTCGAGGTACTGGTTGATTCCAACCCGGACCCCCTTGGGCCTCGTAATAATACCGAAGACCGCCGGCTTGCCGTACCCGACATGTACGGTATCCGCCAGCATGTCGAGGATGGCAAGGTCATGCTCCACGATAACGACCGGTCGTTCCTGCGCCAGCTCCCGGATCAGTTTTGCTGCGGCGATCCGCTGGTAGATATCCAGGAACGGGGTGATCTCGTCGAGGAAATACAGGTCGGCGTCGCGTGCGAGGCAGGCAGCGATGGCAACCCGCTGGAGTTCGCCGCCCGAGAGCGTGGTGATGTCGTGCCCGATGAGGGAGTTCAGTTTCAGTACCGGCAGGAGCCCTTCGAGGCGGTTGCGCTCGTCCGTCTTTTTCAGGAGCTCGCCTACGCTGCCCGAGAAGACTTTCGGTATATAATCAATATACTGGGGCTTGGTGGCAATCTTCAGGGTCTTTTTCGATACCGTCTGGAGATAATCGAAAAGTTCGGTGCCGGTATACTGTTTCAGGATCTCATCCCATGCGACCTCTGTATCGAAGTTACCGAGGTTGGGCCGGAGCTGGCCGGAGATGATCTTGATCGCGGTGCTCTTCCCGATACCGTTGGCGCCAAGGACACCGGTGACTTTACCCTCGACCGGGACGGGCAGGCCATAGAGGGCAAAACCGTTCTTGCCGTAGCGGTGGGTCGGGTGTTCGAGCTCTTCGGGCAGGCTGACGATATCGATGGCATCGAACGGGCATTTCTTGATGCAGATACCACACCCGACGCAGAGTTCTTCCGATACGACCGCCTTTCCTTCAGGTCCGATGACAACGGTCTCGTCACCGGTACGGACACGGGGACAGTAGATGATGCATTCGGTGCCGCATTTCTTCGCATGGCACCGGTCTTTGTGGACAACAGCGATTCTCATGGGGGATCAAAAACGTATTCAGGGGTGGGATGAGGTCAGGAGGATTGTCCAGGTCATAAACCAGAAGGCAAAGGTCATGAAGCCCTGGTAGAACCAGTCCTTCCAGCCCAGTTTGTCGGTATCCATTCCCGTGATCATGAAGATGTGCTTCTGGAGGACGATCCCTGCAAGCATCAGTACCAGCCCGAGGAGCCCCACATCTTTCTGGAGCCCGGCTGCATCCGGCACACCCCCCAGGGAGAATGCCAGAGCCCCGGTTCCGATACCCATGAACGATGCAATGAGCGTCCGCTTGATACGGGCGATGTGTTCTGCCTGCTTGTCTTCCCGTGTCTTTTTCTTCTTTACCGGTACAGGCTTTTCCCCGTCCACCTCTTCACTCAATCGCGCTCCTCCGTCTTCTTATTTTTTTGCGCGCAAGCCATATGTAATTTGGTATCGTCGGGAGCCGTCATGTTTCGGCGCTCCGCTCAGGATCTCTTCCCTGCATCCGTGATCTGAACAAAAAAGTCATGTTTCCCGGAAAGGGTATTGGCAGGAATCCCGGAATGACGGTAATCCGCCCTGCCACACGGTAAACCACGGAATCAGATCGCGGTAAATTTATTCTTTCAGCCTGCGCACAAGAGTGGGGAAACCCCTTCGGTAAATACAGTCTGATCCCGGGACGAATATCCATTCCGATGAGGTAACATTTCTTGACCGGTCTACTGTCGAGGGCTCATCCCGGATAACAAAATAGGAATTTTTCTCATCCCTGTTCGCCCGCCATGTGGTAAAGCCGTCGCTCCCGACAGTGCCGTTCCCGTAAAAAACCATGCCGTTGTCCCATGCACCGATAATCGGATCCCTGTCTGAAGGGGTGGCGGTTGTTGCCGGTACTGATGGCAACGGTGTTGGCTGGGTGGTGATGACAACCGCTTTCTGGGGCCCGCTGACACATCCCCCCGTGACCAGGGCTGTAACAAGCAGGAGAAATAACAGAGGGTATCTCATATTCGCCGTTCTTTTTTCATAGGGTATGAATTTTATTACTTATTATTCCCGCCGGATGATTTATCGTCCGGCAGCCCTCAACGATCATGACAGCCTCTTTATGATTCCCTGCCGGGCTGCCATTATATGAGCTGAAAAATACTGAAAAAACCACTTTGCTGCGGCTGGTATGGATCGCCCGGTACATTCCGTATCCGATGTTCCCTCGTACGGTATGTTCACGCAGCGTCTGGATATTTAGCGTACAATAACCAACCTTGAACTGATATACGAACAGGAAGAACCATGGCATCCGAACAGGGAATGAGCGGGATTGATACACGGGCGATCGCGGCAGAACTTGCTGAGAAGCTCCCGCTCTGGATCGACAAGGTGTACCAGTTCGACAGCCATACCCTTGCGATGCGCATGAACGGCGAGAACAAGGCGCACTACCAGTTCATCATCGAAGCCGGCAGGCGGGCGCATTTCGTCCGGGACATTCCCGAACCCCCGAAGAACCCTCCCCAGTTTGCCATGCTGCTCCGGAAATATATCTCCGGGGGGAAAGTCCTCGGGGTCCGCCAGCATGGCCTCGAACGTATCATCATCTTCGATATCGGCAAGGGTACGATAACGTACCGCCTCATCATCGAGTTATTTGATGAGGGAAACGTCATCCTTGCAGATGAGACGTACGAGATCATCAAGCCTCTGCGCCACCACCGGTTCAAAGATCGGGAAGTGATTCCCCGGGTACCATATACCCTGAGCCCCCGGGATCCCACCGCGTCACAGGAGAACCTTGCAGCTACCCTGAAGAGCGACGACCGTGACCTGGTCCGTGCCCTTGCTATTGGCTGCATGCTGGGCGGGACCTATGCGGAATATATCTGCAGCAAAGCAGGGCAGGATAAGGCCATGCCCGCAGCCTCGGCGGATCCCGCAGCGTTATACCCGGCACTCCAGACACTTTTCAACGCCGTCCTTCACAAGCGGGACCCGGTCCTGACAAAGAAACACTGCGAACCGGTTGATCTCTTCAGGGAGCCGGATGCACAGCATTTCCCGACGTTCTCCGAAGCGCTCGAAGCCTTCTTCCCGCTGACAAAAAAAGAGAAAAAGACCGCTGGTGCCCATCCCGTACTTACCAAAGAAGAGCGTATCCGGAAATACCAGGAGTCAGCCATCAGGAAATTTGACGACAGGATCAAAAAGACCGAGGAGATCGTGGCGGCCATCTATGAAAATTACCCGTTCGTGACGCAGGTGATAACATCGCTCGACGCGGCCAGCAAACGGCTCTCGTGGCAGGAGATCGAAAAACACCTGAAGGGCACCCAGTCTGCCGATGCAAAAAAGATAATTGCATTCCACCCTGAGGAAGCATCGGTCGATCTCGATATCGGAAAAGTCGTCAGGATCCATGTCCATGAAAGCCTTGAGCAGAACGCTGGCAGGTACCACGATATCATCAAGAAGTTCAAAAAGAAGAAGGCCGGTGCCCTTGCCGCAATGAAGGACGTCCCGGTAAAAAAGAAGGTGCAGAAGCGTGAATTTGTCCCGATGAAGAAACTCTGGTACCACCGCTTTCGCTGGTTCGTGACAAGCGACGGGGTCGTGGTTCTCGGTGGCCGGGACGCCTCCCAGAACGAGGAACTGGTCAAGAAATACATGACCGGCGGCGACCTGTTCGTCCACGCTGACGTGCACGGGGCGAGCGTTGTCATTGTCAAAGGGAAGACGGAACGGATGGACGAGGTGGCTCAGTTCGCTGCCTCGTACTCCGGTGCATGGCGGAGCGGGCACTTTTCAGCTGACGTGTTCAGCGCCCTGCCGTCGCAGGTGAGCAAGACGCCGGAGTCCGGCGAGTTTATCTCCCGTGGCTCGTTCATTGTCCGTGGCGACCGCACCTGGTACCGGAATGTCCCCCTTGCCGCTGGCATCGGGCTGATGCTTGAACCCCATGCGGCCGTCATTGGCGGCCCGCCTGCGGTCGTGAAGGCAAAGACCCGGATCTCCGTGGAGCTCAGGCCCGGGCAGTTCGAACCGAACGATGTTGCAAAGAAGGTCCTCCGCATGCTGAAGGGTAAGGTGACGCCCGACGAAGAAAAAGCACTGAAGGCAGTCCTGAACACCGAGCAGGTTGCAGCGTTCGTTCCGCCGGGCGGTTCGGACATCGTTGCGGGGGCATCATGAAGGCCGAGTACGGGGAGCTGAAGAAAGGATACGGCGAGATCCGGTTGTTCCCGGAGAGCATCGATGATCTCTGGCACCTCCGGCACCTTATCGACGCAGGTGACCTGGTGTTTGCCACAACCTTCCGGAGCGTGGAGAGTGCAACCGACAAGATCCGGCCCGAGAAGGTAGAGAAGCGGCCGGTCCGGCTCGGCATACGGATAGAAAAGGCCGAGTTCTCCGAGCATGGTGTCCGGCTCCGGCTCACGGGGATCATCGAGCACGGTGCCGACACGGGATCGCACCACACCATCAATGTCGAGACCGGTTTTGAGATATCCGTCATCAAGCAGTGGCGGCCTATTGACCTCGAACGGGTGGAACGGGCCGTGAAAGCCTCCGTTTTCGGCGTAATCCACATCCTCACGATCGAGGAGGGGGAGGCCGAACTCTTCCGGCTCCGCCAGTACGGGCCTGAGAGTGTTATCACCGTGACCACCGGAAGCGGGAAGGGGGCGGATACCGATTCACGGACAGCGTTTTTTGAAACCCTCCTCGACCATGTCCGGAATATCTCCGGCCCGCTGATCATTGCCGGTCCCGGGTTTGTCAAGGACGATTTTGTGAAATTCGCAAGGAACCGTTCCTGCCCGGGCATCGACCGGGCCGCTGTAGTCGAGACGCGGCGTATCGGCCGCGGGGCCGTGCAGGAGGTTGTCGGCAAGGGGGCGCTGGAGAAACTGATGGACGATATCCAGCTCTCCCGCGAGGTGAGGCTGATGGACGAGGTCCTGCTCCGGATATCACGGGACGGTGCGGTTGCATACGGTATCCGCGAAGTCCGGGAGGCCGTCGGCTACGGCGCTGCCGAGCAGGTGCTCATCGCCGATACTCTCCTGCGGGACGCTCAGGTCGCCCGCCTGATCGATGAAGCTGAAGCGATGCGTGCAACGGTCGTCGTCCTCTCCTCGTCGTTCGAGCCCGGCGAACGTCTCGTTGCGCTCGGGGGTATTGCAGCACTGTTACGATACCGGATGCAAAAATAAAACGAGACGGCTCTCGATATACGGGCTTGAATGAGGGTTCAAACCCGAAAGATGAAAATCATATGATATCTGGTTTTTGAGTGCCTCCTGGATCCGGGCAGATTCGTGGCATGGCAGGATATTTCCAGGCTCTTTAAAACCAGGTAATTGTACCCGCAGAGGGGCGCCCTTTCAGGTTGGCAGCCGGTTATCATGTATGGGGACATGGGGGCATCAGCCCCATCATTGATCAATCTGATTTTTGCCACTGCAGATCAGTCTCGAGTTTTTTTTCAATCGACCCCTCCCCGCCCGCCCGGTTTTTTTCAATCATGATCCGATTGTACAGTCAGGTCGCTCACCCCGGAAAAAGGAAAATTTTGTCGGATAATCAATTGTTTTGTCGGATAATTATCCGATAATCGGCAGAGTTACTGACTACGGATTTTCGCGAAAAAAGTCATTCTGAAAAATCTGCGATGCCCGTGACCGCAGGCATCATGAGCATATTCCTGGAAAACCTTCCCGGAACACTCAGCAGAATTGCGAAGGTGATGCCCGGGCTCATCGAAGAACGCTGATGACCTTGTCCTGCCGCAGGTCAGATGACCTATGGCATTCTGCGACCTCCCCGCGGTTGAACACCCCGGGAGGAAGGCAGCATGCGGGAGCGGCCCCCCCCTGATCCCCCTATACGGCCTGCTCGACGGGACGGAGGTCGGCAGATCCCGATCGCCCCCGGCCCCACCACTATCAGATACGATCCCTGCCGTGTTTACTCGGGAATCATACAACAATCATTCCCACTTCGGCCTTCTTCCCCTCATCACGAAAAAGCCGGCAACGGCAAGGGCTGCAGCCGCCACGATGAGAACCAGGTTCTGCAGGGCAAGGCCTGCAATCCACCCCATCATGCTCATAAAGATGCTGACGGCAGTTGTCGGGGGCTGGGCTTTTACCTGCTGCGGAATGACGGTCGGGGGAATCGTCGTTGTCGCGATAGTAGGAGGTGGTGTACTGGCACTGGTGAACAGGGCATGGATACTGAAGTGGGATACCGGTGCCGTGACAATACCCGTTGATCCGTCAAAGGTTGTCGGCAGATCCTGCCAGGTCCCAATTTTCCTGTCAAAGGTTTTTACCGAGTAATCGCGCCCCCACCGGGGCTGCACCGGGGATAACGTGAGGGAGACCGGCGGAGAGAAGGCTGCACCGTCCGGGCCGATCTCGTACGCAATACCGTCGAAGACAAACACGGAAGCAGATGGCACCGGGGGGAGGTCTGCCATGGAAAGAACCCGTATCGTTACACTCTCAAGCGGTTTGCCTGCCGCGTCGCGAGCGGTTATTCCTTCACCAATGGTGATTGTTGCACGGCTATCGGATGACGTGAGCCGGGTCTCCTGCGATACGACTCCCTGTGCATTGGTATAGACCTTAGCCGAAACGCCGGGATCTGCCGTGACTTTTGGCTCCTGTGTCGCGGTTGGCGAAGGAGTCGGAACTGGGGCGGTTGTTGTCGCTGGTGACACGCCTGCAGCCGGCATCCCGGTGTCGGATTCGGAAACGGGATTGTATGGCTCAGACGGGCCGACATGGCTCGTGACGGAGAGGGTGATCAGCTGGAGCGGATTACCGGAGCCGGAGAGCTGGGTGATATAATAATTGGTGAAATAGGAGAATTGAGCCGGTATATCTGCTTCAAAATAATCCAGGTCACTGTCTGAGACTATATACCGTGTCACAAGGACAGAACCAACCCTGGTGCCTGAAGCAGGATCTGTTCCGTATGCGATGATGTATGTTTTGTCCCTGCCGGCCGCGGCTCCGCCGGTTCCGGCAACCCATGCTGATCTGATACTCATGTTCATGGTGGAGGATCCGATATTTCCGAGTGATGTCCGTGTGAACCTCGACGAGTAGCCTACGGTATCGACAGATGTGAAACTGCTCGATAAAGCGATATCTGACAGGAGCGACCTGTCAGATGCTATTGCCCCCTCCCAGATTTCCGCATTGAGAGATCCCGATGACGGGTACCTGCTGAAGGTAAGGCGTTCACTCACGTATACGGGATCTCCTACCGAGGGGGAAAATCCCCTTACTGCAATATCCGAGGTCTGGAGGGAACTGACCGATAAATTCCCGAACAATGTTCCGTTTCCTGTATCGGAAAATCCGATTGCATCAGATCCTGCAAACGTGATGTTCTGCCACCCGAATGACGGAGGAGGATGGGAGATAAGTACTCCTGATGATGGAAGGACAGGTATTCCTGCCATCGAACTGTTATAGATCAGGAACTGACCTCCGAACCTGTTGTCAACAATAATGCCTTCTACCGGTGTGAATGCTGTTTCATGGGCACCCGGCAGGGCAGTGATATATGCAGTTCTGACGCGTGTTCCGGTACCGTAACTGTTCGTGGCATCGTGCCTGACGTTGTATGTTCCCGGGATGGTGAATGTGTGGGTGGCATTCCGTTCGCTGCTGTCAACCGTTCCGTCGTTTTCAAAGTCCCACGCGAACGTGTCCGGTGAACCGGTCGAAGTATCATTGAACTGGACAACGAGCGGCACGACTCCCGATAACGGACTGCCGGTGAAATCTGCCGCGGGGCTTCCTGCCGTGATCGTATGGTCTGCAGATACATTCCGGCAGTATTCATCGCTGATGGTGAGGTTCACGACGTACTGGCCGGCAGAAATAAAGACGTGATCCGGGTTCTGCTGGTAGGATACCGATCCATCGCCAAAATCCCAGTACCAGTGTGATGGTCTGGTAATCCCGGTTTCATCAGTGAAATGAACGGCCAGGGGATCTCCGCCGCTTGTTGCATTCTCGGAGAAGAGAATTTCAGGACAGGTTTCTGGTGTCCCGTAGGTAAAGAGATGGATCTTTGAGCTGCCTGCATTCTCTTCGATCCAGATAATGCGGTTGCCGGAGATCCGGGGCGATTTTTTTGTGTTTGTTCCGGAGGACAGGAGCAGCTGCTCAGGGGGAAGACGTGCCGTGTCATTGATATAGATGTCACCTTGCATCTGGTCCCGGTAATCGATCCAAACGATCCGGTCACCATCAACAGAAGGGAACATCACCGGATCGATGCCGTAACCGGCGGGCAGGTTGGCAGATACGAGGTTATCAGAGATACGCTGTTCCCCTCCTATGGGATCGTAACGGTAGATGTTTGGCACCGGGAACGGGTCGGTGTTCCAGTTGCGGTTATCTTCCCACACGATGGTGTTTCCTGAAACTGAGGGTGCATCCTGCCACGCCCCGTCTGTCGATCCATCTGTCCCGACTCCAAGACCGTTATCAGGTGTGATGAGCGACTCCGTCCAGGTTGCGGTATCGTTCATGTAAATCTCCCGGTCGCCATTCAGGGTATTGCGGTAATCCTCCCAGACAATCCAGTTACCGGAAACTGCCGGATAGACCTGGTCGGATCCGGAGGTACCTGGCGTGATGAGGTATTCCGTATCAGAAGCGAGATCGTACAGGTAGATATCCAGATCACCATTCCTCCTGTCCTGCCAGACGATCTTATCCCCGGATAAAGCCGCATACTCCGGTGTGTCCGCATCGTTGCTGGTTATCCGGGTCAGGAGACTGGTGGTCAGGTTAAAAAGATAGATATCGCCCGAAGCACGGTTCCGGAGATCGTGCCAGAGGATCCGATCTGAAAAAACTGCAGGATTCTTCTGGGTATTCATGTCGTTCGTAACGTGCGTCACATTACCTGTGGCAATATCGTAGAGGAATATATCTCCTGCATTGCTGGTGGGGTCATCCCAGACAATACGGGAGCCATAAATGGCCGCATGCTGCTGGTACGTTGAAAAATTGGTCGGGATCAGGGTTTCTGTTCCAAACGGGTTCGCCAGGGCTGATGGGATAAGTAACAGGAAGAGAAGTGCTCCGCAGAGGGCCCGAAAAAATGCTCTGTATTTTTTTCCCTTCCCCTTACGAGCTTCATTCATCCGGACAATGGTAATAATTGTTGATTTTTTGGGAAGGATACTGGTTCTTTCCCCTAGCTTTTCCATACCCATCCAAATCCTTTGAAATGCCACCGGAACTTATCAACTGCAAGGGCAAAGATCCCGTCATTGAGGCTGAGGTCGATTTTTATCTCAGTCTTGTTCAGGGTCTTTGTGTAGTTCTCGGTATTTACCGGGACTGTCCAGGTTCCGGTATACAGGGCAGCGCCCATCTGCGTGTAATAAATAATATCCTCCTGTGTGGATCCCGCAGGAGCGATAAATTTCGGATCACCTCCGAATGCACTGGGTATCGCCATTCCCCATGGATTGCGTAAAACGATGTATTTCCGGTTATTTACATAATGAACTCCGAGGATCGAATAGGAGTGACGGGCAACGATACTGTCATTGGTATATTTCACGCTCTTTTCCGGGTTGATCTTCGGATCAACCTTGTTGGCAGCATTGGCTTCTTCTGCTGTGGTATATGTCCATGCTGTCATCGGGTAAAGCGTCATGCCGGGGACAAAGGGCGCAGGATTATTTGCGCTGACAACAATATAGCACCGCTTGTATATAGTATCAAAAACCGTGTCGCCTTTCGTATCTGCAGGATCGAACTCCGTCATATTAAAAGCAGACTGGGTCTGGGTCTTGTCATTGTCATAATCCAGTTTCGTATAATACCGTTTCCCGGTCAAGTGGGTAAGGCTGTTCAGCGGGTTTCCGGTATCAAATTTTGCAATGTTGGGAGTGTCCTTTTCATAACCATCCAGTTTATAGAAATCAGCATAACATTTCTCGTACAGTGCAGACCAGTAAGCGTTGGGATTGGCAGTCGAAGGCCGGCAGTACACCCAGTCGCCAGGACCTTTCGCTCCCCATGGTAATGCATAGCTGGTCTTGTCATTTTCCCTGACCGGTGTAAATTTTACACCAGCAGCGGGCATGTAGGGTGGCTGTATGATGGCAGGATCACCTTTATACAGATACAGATAACAGGTGGCATTGTTGACAAGCGATCTCTTTACGAGATCCGGCCAGGTCCATGCGTACGATGCGAGGGCAGCAGTAAACCAGCAGTTCAGGGAACAACCCTGGTTCACGTCATTGATATCTGGTGGTGGACATGCAAATCCTCCGGCATTGTTTACGCTCCATATACTGACGGCAGATGAACAGCGGGGGACAGAATCACCGGTCCTGGCCGACTGCGGGGAGTTCTTGTCAGCCTTTGTGATATCCGGGAACAGGGGAGATCCGTTTTTTGGATCGAATAACTGGTCAAACGGCAGCTGAAGCTCTTCTTCAATGATCTTTTTCCTTTCGGCCGGGTCCAGGCTTTTCCAATCGATATTTGATCCTTTTCTTGAGCAAACCAGTGCGTAGGGATTGATAGCACCTGTTGCGAAAAGATCTGTTTTTTTACCTACCATTCGGCATCACACCTCTATCTGAATACTACAGTCCGGGCATAATAAATATTTGTATAACAATTTGGAGAAAAAAATCCTGAATATGTGATTAAACCATAGTGTATGTTAATTCTATCTTTATATTGCAGACATCTGGCGTTATCCGATAATTTACGTGAAATATCTGAAAATTGACGTAAAAATAAAAAATTTTCCGTCCGCAATGTTTTTATGCCGGTTCCTCCGGCATGTTCTTTGCCAGGTACCATGCATGGATGGCAAGCAGGAAATAGACCGGGAAGAGCAGGCCGTAGGTATTGGTCTCCCCCATCTCCTTAAAAGTCCAGACCGTGACGGTGATATCGATCTGGAAGATCATGATGCCCCACCATTTCCCGAGATACCCGTACCCGAGTCCGGGCAGGAGGAAGTTTAAAAACCCGGCTATGAGCGGGTTCTTCTGTATGCGCGGTCGCTGGTACAACCCGCGGGGGAGGATGAGGGGCGGGATGGCATCCTTGCTGTTCATGCTGCCCAGTGCAACGGCTGCCTGTCAGTGGGCCTCGCTGACCGGATCGAGCATCATACCGGCTAGGGCGGACACCGCGGCGGGATCCCCTGTCTGGGTGAGTGCCCCGATGGCACCAAACGGAATCTCTGGTTCTTTCTTTTCAGGGCCGGGACGAGCAGCGCGACCGTATCATGCCCCATCTCTCCCCCGGAGGAGGCATCATGCGGGACAAGCCGTCTTGACCCCATATACGGCCTGCTCCACGGTTCGAATGGTCATCAGACCCGTGAGGATGATAAGTGTTGAGAGTCATCGGACCTGAGACACAAGAAGACCATCAGGTCTTCGCAGGACTCATCAAAGTCCTTCGCAGGCAAGGGTTAACAGACCCCAAGCCCCCGTGGTCCCATCATTATCAGATACGATCCCTCCTGGTTTTTCCGCCGATCTAAAAAAACCGTTCACTCCCACTTCGGCTTTCCCCCCCGCATCATGAAAAAGCCGGCAACGGCAAGGGCTGCGACCGCTGTTATGATTACCAGGTTCTGCGTAACAAAGCCTGCAATCCATTCCATCATGCTCATAAAGATGCTGACGGCTGTTGTCGGAGGCTGGGCTTTTACCTGCTGCGGCATGACCGTCGGGGGTACTGTTGTTTCGGGGATGGTGGGAGGTGGTGTACTGGCGCTGGTGAACAGGGCATGGATACTGAAGTGGGATGCCGGTGCCATGACAGTTCCCGTTGATCCATCAAAGGTTGTCGGCAGATCCTGCCAGGTCCCGGATTTCCTGTCAAAGGTTTTTATCCAGTAATCGCGCCCCCACCGGGGCTGCACCGGGGATAATGAGAGGGAGACCGGCGGCGAGAAGGTTGCACCATCCGGCCCAATCTCGTATGCAATGCCGTCAAAGACAAAGACCGGATCGGAAGGCACGGGGGGGAGATCTGCCGTGGAAAGAACCTGCATCGTGATACGCTCAAGCGGTTCACCTGCCGCGTTGCGTGCGGTTATTCCTTCGCCGATGGTGATGGTTGCGCGGCCATCGGATGACGTGAGCCGGGTCTCCTGCGATACGACTCCCTGTGCATTGGTATAGACCTTTGCCGATACGCCGGGATCCGCTGTGACTTTTGTCTCCTGTGTCGCGGTTGGTGATGGTGTCGGGACAGGGGTGTATGTTATCGATGGGGATACGCTCCCGGCCGGCATCCCGGCATCGGATTCCGATACGGGAATGTATGGTTCAGGTGGACCGACATGGCTTGTTACGGAGAGGGTGATCAGCTGGAGTGGGTTGCCGGAACCTGCAAGCTGGGAAAGACCAAATTTTGATAATCCACGTGGTGAATCTGCCACAAAGTAATCAAGGTTTGTATCCGGATCGCGGTACAGGAATTGGGTCGGCAGCACCTGCCCGATATTATCGTCACCGATCCGTACAAGGTAGGTATGTTCCCGGCCCTCGTGACTTGCGACCCACGAGGAATTAACGCTCACGTATAATCTGGCTGGCCCGCCCGGCGTGAATGAAGTAAGGGTATTCCGAATCGTGTATGCAACACCAAGGACATGAGAGAAACCGCTGCTATGTCCTATATAACGGAACGTAGTCAGATCCGGATCAAGGACACCTTCCCAGACCTGTGTATTCATGGTTCCTCCTGCCGGATATAAGGGTAGTTCCAGCATGTAGAAAATTGAGCTGTCCGCTCCGGTGGCCGGCGAGAACCCGGCCGGATGAATAACATCAGAATAGAAAACCACTCCAGAAAGGTTTCCCATAATGGTTTCGTTGCCGAAGTTACGGAACCCGCTGTTATCATTTGACCGGAAGGTGATGTTCTGCCAGCCATACTCAGTCAACTCCGGTGTTGTGAGAACAGAAACAGATGGCATGGAATACCCGGGGAGGGTAGTTCCGTTGTAGACAAGGAACTGGCCGCCGAAACGGTTTACGATGATAAACCCTTCAATCCCCGTGATGAAATCCTGGTTTGCACCAGTCAGTGCATGGATGGTGGTCGTTGCTGTTGAATTCCCGTACTCGTTTTCATCGATTAGACGAACCGTGTAAACCCCACCGTTACTGTAAGTGTGGGAAACGGGATTTGTCTCTGCATATGTTCCATCGCCGAATGACCAGTTCCATGCCGTTGCTGCTTCCGATGTATCCGTGAAAGTGACATCAAGAGGAACCATTCCCGAAAGAGGGATGGCTGATATACCGGCAATCGGGGCTGCCCCTGCTGTTATCCGATAGGCCGGATCGATCTCAGTTGCGTTCCTGCACAGCGGGTTATCGACGATCAGCTGGACATCATAATTACCAGGTTTGTCATATGTCCAGACCGGGTTTTGGAGGGAGGAATAATTACCGTCTCCGAATGACCAGTTCCAGTGCGCTATCGGATTCGTTGGCGAAACAACTGAGGCATCGTTGAACGAGACTTCGAAGGGTACAGCACCGGCCTGCGAAGGGGCGATGGTGAAATCGGCATCCGGACAGACCTCCTCAGTGCCAATGGTGTACAGGTAGATCATATCAGGGCTACCGGAATCACGCCATACGATACGGTCACCGGAAATTCTCAGGTTCTCTTTTGTGGTTGAACCATCGGTATTGGAAACCTGCGTTTCGGATTCAGAGATGGCGGTATCATTCAGGAATACATTCTCATATTTCTTCCAGATAATCCGCGATCCATCGATATCCGGGAAATAATTCTCATCCAAGTTCGGCGTAATATCGGAAATATCCCCGGTTGCCAGATCCATCATGTAAACAAGATAGGTCCCTTCATGTGTATCTACCCAGACAATATGGTTGTTGTCAATTGCCGGCTCTATCTGCTCTTCATCCATCCCAAAATTGACCGGCTGGAAGATTGTCTGGTTGCCGGCGTAATCATAGACGGAAACCATCGGAGGCCAGTAACTGCCATTTTCCCATACAATCACGTTGTCAGAGACATGGGGCATTATCTGTGAGCCATCACTATCACTCACTTGAAGGACAGTATCTCCTGAAATAGAATACAGGTAGATATTATCGGTAAAGTCACCATTCCGGGCATCCTGCCAGACCACAAGGTCGCCATCAATATCGGGATTGGTCTGATCACCGGTCTCATTGCCGATACGGATTGTGATGCCGGTATCGAGGTCGTACAGGACGACATCATACTCATTGCCAAAGGAGGAGAACCGGTCATCTACCCATGAAAGATAATGTCCGGAGATGACCGGTTGGAGTTCCCCGACTGGCCCATCCGTTATCTGATATTCGGAACCCGTTGCGATGTTATACAGGTATATATTCCGGTCTCCGGTCCTGTCATCACTCCAGACAATATAATCCCCGAATATTGCAGGTTCCCAGTGGCGGACACTCGTGTTCGATATAGTAACAGGGGTGAGGGTGCCGGAAATTGAATCACTCGTTACAGGATAAACTATGAAAACAATTAGAAAAAAACTGACAAAAAAAAGAGAATTTTTCTTCTTTCTTCGGGGATCTTCGAACATGATCAGTGACATCCCTGATTCGTCTTCAATTATCACAATAATTTATTTTCAAATCACCCTGTCCAGCCGAAGGACTCAAAGTACCTCATAAAACACTCGCTTTCCAAACCGAAGATACCCTCAGAGCCAGGATTTGGGGGGAGAATTGCCGGCAGGTTCGTTGTGAGATGGGCCTGCGTATATGCATCAAAATTTGGAAGCGAGTGGGTTCCCCAGGGATTTCGCAGAACTACGTATCGTTTTTCTTGATTAACCTGGTACACTCCAAGGATGGAGTACGCATGATTTGCTGGTAGACCTGAACATCTCGCATACGTAACGATGGATCCATATTTTCCATGGTTAGCGGCAGCAGGGACATCATTTTCTGTCAGATAGGTATACGCTGTGACAGGTTTTTTTACGGGAAGAAATATTCCATCACTGAGATTTTGACCATCACAGGTATATATTCTGAGATCTTCAATAATCTGATTATCAGAATCGGGATTCGATCCGCCCAGATAGTTCTCAGTATTTTTAATAGTTGTATCTATTACATTCACTCCCGTCAAATCCTCTGTTGCGAGAAATGGACTTCCAAAATCCAGACCCGAATAAATAGGATTGTTATTTGTATCGAAATGAATTGGGAGGGGTGTCAGGTCAGGTATTCTGTTTTTTTGTACATATCCTGCAAAACACTTCTCATAAAATGAAGGCCAGCATTCGTAATAACCAGGTACAAGATTATTCGGATTTGTTTGTGCATAATAAGGGATTGTTACCAGGTTATCTGTAAAAAAATTCATAGATGTGGTGATCTTTGACGGATAAAATGTAGTAACCGTTTTTGGAGCATAAAGGGTTATGGTGGTGCTTCTCGATAGTTTTCTTGGAAACCCATTCGTTTCAGCCCATGCAACAGATGAGATCGCGGATATCAGCCAGCAGTCTGCAAGACATCCCTGTTGCGGATCATTAAATTCAAGATCATAGTTATCTTTTTCAGGAGCAGCAGTGTCCCGATATTTGAGGGGTGTCCCTGCAGGAATCTGATTTTTCATTGTATCACTTTTTGTGATATCGTCACAATAGCAGGGAACCTTGCCGACTTTTCGGGCAGGATCCTTTTGGAGATAATACAATGATTCCGCATATTGCTTTGGGCATACCTTCGCTAAACCGAGAGTTGCAGAAAAAATCCCATGATAAACAGGGGATCCGAACTTGGGATCAAACAGTTCGTCATATGCATAATCCTTAAAAGCAATTTCCATCATTTCTGGCAAATTTTCAGGATGGTATTCAGACACGTCCATGCCCATCATCTGCAACTTGCGTTTTGCGATTACGAAGGGATTCCTTGCTCCGACATTTTGCCGGAATTTTAGGATTTTTTCTGGATTGATCCGTTCCATTTTTTTGTTATTTGTCTTTTCAGGAACTTCTTGCCGTGACCATTCAGGGTCTTCATGTTTCTTTTTTTGTACACCTGAACGCTTCCTCTCAACCATCACCACACCTCACATTAGGTGAGTAATCAAACTATGTGGTATTAAATATTTGTATAACAATTCACTCTAAAAAATCTATGAATAGTGTTAATAATTCTCAATATTCTTCGTATGGCTTTTAATTCGGGCAGAAGGAGAAAGCTGACTGATTCTTGAAAATATTCATGAAATTCAGGAATTAATCAATTATTTTTCCCGCGCAATATTTTTATGCCGGTTCCTCCGGCATGTTCTTTGCCAGGTACCATGCATGGATGGCAAGCAGGAAATAGACCGGGAAGAGCAGGCCGTAGGTATTGGTCTCCCCCATCTCCTTAAAAGTCCAGACCGTGACGGTGATATCGATCTGGAAGATCATGATGCCCCACCATTTCCCGAGATACCCGTACCCGAGTCCGGGCAGGAGAAAGTTTAAAAACCCGGCTATGAGCGGGTTCTTCTGTATGCGCGGTCGCTGGTACAACCCGCGGGGGAGGATGAGGGGAGGGACACCGCACTTCCGTGAGGCAAGGGCAGCCTCCCACCGGACATTCCGATCGGGATCGGCAAGCATGCGCACAATGGCAGGACCGGAACTACGGTCTCCGATATCGCCAAGGATCTGCACGGCGCGGACCCGGACGCTGCTGTCAGTATCCTGACAAAGGGTTGCGAGAGGGGCAAGCGCGGCCGTTCCCGAGCCCTTCAGCCGCTCCCAGTCCTGCATGGCGGCATGGTACCACGCCCAGCCGGTCTCATCGGAGGGCTGGTACCCGATCCGGGCAAGCGATATCGCTGACCCGTACCGGACATACTTGTCCGTGTCTTCCAGTCCGTGGATCAGGGGCGGGATGGCATCCTTGCTGTTCATGCTGCTCAGTGCAATGGCTGCCTGCCAGCGGACCTCGCTCACCGGATCGAGCATCATACCGGCCAGCGCGGGCACGGCGGAGGGATCCCCTATCTGGGCGAGTGCCCCGATGGCGCCGAGCCGGAGGTTCCGGTCCCTTTTTCTGAGTGCCGAAACGAGCAGCGCGACCGCTTCAGGCCCTATCTCTCCAAGGGCATGTACTGCGTCGGACTGGATATCCGGATCGCGGTACGACAGTGCCCGGACAAGCCCCGGGATATCCCGGTTCCTCTGCAGTGTTCCGATATCGGGTTTTTTCCTCGGGATCAGGTCGAGCAGCATCGGTACTATCACCTACAGGTCTGACATTCGTTCCGCAAGGTAGTACGTGTGGATTGCGGCAATCGCGGTCAGTGGATACGCGATCAGGTAGGGGAGCCAAGGTCCCATGGCGAGCTGGGCGAGAACGAGGATGCACATGTAGGCCATGAAGACCGGGAAGCCCCACCACCTGCCGATGTAATTGTACCCGATACCCAGGAAGAGGAAGTTCAGGATCGCTGCCGCGGCAGGATCCGGCCCGGTACGTTCCCTTCCTGCCACCATCAGGGGGATATCGTGGGAGGCAACCCCGCAGTCCAGTGCCGCCAGGACTGCCCGCCAGCGGACGCGGGGATCCCGATCCCTCAGCGCACCCTGGCAGGCTGCCTGAGCCCGGTGGTCGGCATTCCCCCCGATGAGCGACACGATGGTTGCGCGGGTCCCGGGATCATCGTCCCTCAACAGGTCCCAGAGAACGGGCAGGGCCGCGGAACCAAGTTTTTTTACCCCCTCCCAGTCATACCTGGCGATCAGCAGGTATGCTGTATCGGTCTCGTTCTCCGGTTTCCAGCCAAGCCTGCAGAGCGCTGTTGCAGCCCCGTACCGCAGGTAGCGGTTACGGTCCCGCAGGAAGGGGAGCAGCGCCGGTATCGTCTCCGGAGAGCCGATCTCGCCGAGAGTAAGGGCAGCGGCCCACCGTACCTCAAGAGAGGCATCGCGGTTGAGGAGTACAGCGACCCGGTCTGCTGCCCGAAAATCCCGGATGGCGCCAAGTGCTTCAAGAGCACCGAGCCTGACCGGGACGGACGGGGAACCCAGTGCCTGGATCAGCCGGGGGACCGCTTGCCTGCCACACCTGCCAAGCGCTTCGGCAGCCTGCCACTGTACCTTCGGATCCGGATGCCCGAGATCCCGGACCAGGGCCGACAGGTCATTTTCAGAAAGCCGGTGCCCGCTCTCTGCAGCTGTCGTTCCAGGATCATTTGGGGGGATCGTGGCAGAAAAAATACAGATGCTCCTGAATTCAGTATGCCGCGATACTCAATATCAACTTTATGGAAATCAGGGGAAATGGAAAGGACGCGGGAAAAAGAGGGATGAACGATCAGCTGATGGTGAAGGCACCGTACCAGATCCCATAGGACCCGTCAGTATTCACAATCCTGATGTCCCAGACCCCGTAGGATCCGGCAGGCGGATTCAGGAAGCATTCCAGCCGGGTATCGCTGCTGACAATGACGTTCGTTGCCTCGATATCCGGTTTATCGCTCCTCTTGAGAATGACCTTGGCATTGTTCTTGAAACCCGAACCGGTGATTGTGAACTTGCTGTACTGGGAAGAGAAGGTGTTGGGCGGATCGATATAGGTAATGCCGACAGTTCCGGCATGGGTGGCATAGGTTGTCGATTGTGCACCCGGCGTACGGTGAACCGAGAAGATATTGGTATACCGGTCGGACTGGCCGTCCGGGTTCGTGACAACGACATCCCAGCTTCCTGCCGGGGCATCTGCCGGGATTGCAAAGGTGCAGGTTATCGACTGGGGTGTCACTGCCCTGACCCCGGTTGCCCGTATCTCATTGCTTCCGGCACGGGAAAGGGTGACGTTTGCCCCGTTTTTGAAATTATCTCCCACAAGGTCAGTGACCTGGACGGTTGTCCCTGCATCGCCTTTGTCCGGGATGATCTTCTTGATCATCGGACCCTTTGCTGCTGTCGCCGTTGTCGTGACTGCTGCCGGTTTTATTGTTTCTGCACTTGTGGCCGCTGTTACGACGGCGGGTGTTTTTACCGGTATGGCTGAAGGGGGCCGGTTGGTGACGATCTCGGTATTCACTTTCTCCATAAGGGCCCGGCTGACATGTTCAGTCCGCTCATCCATCCGGTATCCCCAGGTGCCCTCGTCATTCAGATACACGAGGGCCCGCTCGTACGTGTCCGATGCACTGTCGTATCCGATGACCAGCCAGGCATTGTCCCCGGTCGAAGATGGATTCCTGACAATATCGCCTTCGGAATAGAGCGGGCCGGGCGTTGTTGTGAGTACAGCGGTTGTTCCGGAACCGGTGGTTGTCGTGTCATTGCAACCCGCTGTGACCAAAAACAGGGCGATGAACACGAGAAAGACCGGTGCAGGGAGTGCAGGTCTGTCCATACACAGTATTGGTTTCGTCACTTTTTAAAAAGGCCGGTGCCGGGCGGTTCGGATGCTTTTTGGAATTCCGGCCTGCCAAATCAGATCGGAGGATCGCCGCTGTATTCCGGACGGTCTGTCGGAAGTCAGCCGTGCCGGTCCGCATCCGCAGGCCGGTACCTGATCAAGGAATGGTAAAAAAGATTATTCGCTCTTCTCTTCTTTCTTCTCCGGCTTTTTGAAGGTCTCAACAAGGACGATCTCGGAGATACCCTTAATCATCTCAAACCCTTCGTGGATGATGCGCCCGCGCCAGAGCAGCCAGCGGCGGTCGTAGATGATACCCGGCGGGAGGATGAGGGTTGCCTTTCCGTCATCAAGCGTCATCTCCATGTCCCGCCCGGAATAGAGCCTCACAAGGCCTTTGAGCTGCTCAAGCGGTTCTCTGACAATCTCCTCGATGGTGTACTCGTAGGTCAGTGTCTGGCCCGCGAGCGGTGCATTGAAATCGACGATGACCTTGCTGCCGATAACATCGACAACGGTCCCCTCGCCCTGCTCCTCGAGCCGGACCGGCATGCCGCGGACGGGTTTCTCCTTGAACTGGCTCTTCGGGAATGACCGAACGCGTTTGGGATCGCGCTGGCCGAAAGCCTTCTCGGGCGTGACGGTGACCGTTCCCTTTGATCCGGCCTTCTTGCCCACGAGTTCCTCGTCAAGGCCGAGGATGACATGCTTCTGGCCGACACAGATGGTAACCGGGCCGTACGTGGCATTCTGGTTGTGGATGCCAGCCTTCTTTGCCTCGTCCTCATCCGTGGTATCGAAAACATTATTCCCGACCTTCCCGGTATAACTGAGCCGGATAAAATCTCCATCCTTTATTGCCATGATTCACCTGACTATATTAAGTCCTCATCAAGACAGATAAAGGGTGTGGCACAAGAATGCTCGAAGTTGAACTCAAGGTACGGGTCCCGTCGCTCGATTGCGTGCGGGACCTTCTCAGGAAGAACGGGGCAGAACAGCTCGGCAGGGTGCACGAACACGATATATTTTATAACGCCCCGCACCGCGACTTCGGGAAGACTGACGAGGCGGTCCGGGTCCGGTACACGGACGACCATGCGGTTGTCACGTACAAGGGACCCAAAATAAAGAGGTTCGGGCTCAAGGCCCGCGAGGAACTGAACTTTGCCGTAGAATCGGGCGGGACCTTTGAGAAGATGCTCGAACGGCTGGGGTTCACCCGGACGCTGGAAGTGAACAAGTGGCGGGAGAACTACCGGCTCGGGAATGTATCGGTCTGCCTCGATGATGTAGCGGGGCTCGGCACCTTTGCCGAGATTGAAGTGATGGCAGAGGATGGTGCGGATAACCCGGCATCCGTGATCGAGAAGATGGCAAAAGAGATCGGCGTGACGGGGGAGCCGATCCTTGAATCATACCTCGAGATGCTGCTTGCGAAGAAGGCAGGAAAGGAAGTCTGATTTCTCGGATTTATCGATACAGAAATTCACGAGCGTTCACCCCCAATGCATGAAAATAATAAAATCCCGGCACTTTTTTTTTTACGAACTGTAAATCTGATTTGTTTTTATTTTTATAGGAAAACCTCCCAAGGCGAGCAACAGGTTTAGATAGAGCCACGGGTACTCGGGGTCTGTCGACCCTCGCCCAACGAAGAATCCTTTGGATTCTTCTCATCCTCCCGGTCCTTGGGACCAGTCAGACCGTGGAGCATTACGTTTCCGGGAAACCGGGTAATTGAAGCGCCGCGGGGGCGCCCTGTCGGGGGTGGAGCAGTTTATCATAACCGGGGGTATGTGGGCATCAGCCCCCATCATCGGATTTTACAGACATATAACAAGACCCCATCATTATTCTGATTACGTCAGGAAGGGATTCTGGTAAAAATCTAAAAAAAAAGATTTCAACAAAAAATGGAACCACTGCCGGCCTAGACCGTCAGCAGCTCGACCTTGATGTCCTTTGCATCGGTGCCGAAGTGGAGCATTGCACAGTGGCCGTCCATAGCGGGACCGGGGTTAACGACTTTGACGCCTTCAACGTCCATGACACCCCGGGCCTCGTGGATGTGGGCGCAGCAGACAAGGTCAAATGCCTTCATGTGCTTCCGGATGCTGTGGCTGCCGACATGCTCTCCGCCCGGTTTGTCGAGTGTCTCGTAAGGAGGCGCATGGCAGAGGAGGATGTTATGCACGGCTTTCTCCATCTTCTTCATGGCGGAGGTCAACACGTCGTCGATCTGCTTGTCGGTCATCTCGAACGGTGTGCCGAAGGGGGTCGGGTTGGAACCCCCGACACCGACAATCGTCATCTTCCCGAGGTTCATCCGGTGTCCGTGCATGCACACGGTGTCCGAGTGTTCGATCGTATCGATGATCTCGCGTGGGTCGCAGTTGCCGGGCACTGCAAAACACGGCACATCGATACGTGAGAGCACGTCATCGACCGTGTCAACCGGACCCATGTTCGTAATGTCGCCTGCGATAAATACCGCTTCCGGATTGAGTTCCAGAAATGAATCAATTTTACCGAATTGACCATGGAGATCTGCTATGAGAAGCACATCTGTCATGGTATATCATTTCGGAGTATGCCTGAAAAACCTTACCGCCGGGTCATTCCACGAACCGGTCAGTCTTCCCCGTAACGCAAGACTTCCGAGCACAGTCTCTGTTTCCGGAAGCAGGTCACGCGCAACGCTCCCGGCAAGCGGGGTACCGGGCAGCGGGATGAAGCGGTGGACATGGACCATCCCGTTCCGGGCAACCTCCTGTATCATGGCGAGGGTGGCCCGCTGGTCGTCGTCCGTTTCGAACGGGAACCCGACAATGAAATCGACCACCGGTTCAAGGCCCTGCTCCCGGCACAGGTCGCAGGCATGGAGGATATCGGAGACTGTATGCCCGCGCCGGAGCATGCCGAGGACACGATCGCTGCCGGACTGGGCGCCGAAATGGAGCTTTTTGTTTGCACAATACCGTGTCACCAGCTCAAGGGATGTTTCGCAGACAAACTCAGGGCGGACTTCGCTGGGGAACGTTCCGAAGAAGATCTGGTTTTTGCAGGCTGCAAGGAGACGCTCCACCCGGTCCCATCGCGGGTGGATGCCGTCAGAACCGTACGCGAATGCATTCGGGGTGACAAACCGCAGCTGCGAATGCCTGCGGGCAAACCGGGCGATCTCGTCCACCGAACGGTGCCGCATGCAGCAGCCGAAGATCCGGGGGGTCTGGCAGTACCCGCAGGTATGCGGACACCCGCGGCTGATCTCGATATATCCCTTGATCTCGGAAAATGCGGGGTACGCATCGAGCCGTACGGATGTTGTGGCGGGTTTGAACCAGTCCCCGGCCATCACGCCGGGGATCCGGCCATCGCCCCCATTGCGGAGGTTCTCAAGCAGCCGCGGGAGGGTATACTCCCCCTCGCCAACGACAACATAGTCGGCGTACCGGGCAACCTCCCGCGGGCAGGCCGTTGCATGGGGCCCGCCGACAACCGTGATGCACCCGGTATTGGCAATCTCGTCCCGGAAGGCCGGTTCGCTGATGGAGTTGAGGCTGTAACAGGTTATATCGTCTGCCGGGCTCTCGACGACCTGCAGGGGAAAACCTTCGCGTTCGCAGGCAGCAGAGAGGACCGCACAGGAATTCCTTGCCGCCTGGATCCACCGCCAGTTGACCTGCATTGTCGTGAATGATCGGAAAAAAGGGGATTTTTGGCGTTACCGGGTGCGATACTCACTCCTGACATCGGCGACTTTGTATGTCTGCCCGTTTACTTCCGAGACATACGCGACGACCCGGTCGGTCTGCTTTGTCCCACGGAGGTTGACGAGATCGCCCTTCTTGATACCGAGGGTTACGGTCTCCATTGTCCCGTCAGAGCGGTATATGGTAACGGACGCGGACTTTACAAGGTACTGTCCTTTTCCTCCGTCGAATACGACCGGGATATTCGCATTGTACTCCTTCTCCTGCACAATCACGCTCACAGCATTGTTGTCGGGAACAACATCTGTGGGAGAGGGCTCGAGGCTGAAACCAGAGGGGGACGCAGCTGCCTGGGTTGCAGCCGGTCCTGATGGCTGTGCC
>NZ_MVQB01000024.1 GCF_002067035.1 Methanoregula sp. PtaB.Bin085
CACAGGGAACTGACAGCACAGGGATCTGTCCGTACCCGGTCCGTTGATGTTATCTCCGCATCCCGTAAACTTCATGATATCTGCCAGCAGTCCTTGTATCCAGGGTATCGGGTCAAGGAGAGAGTGTTGTGAGATTGGGGGAGTATGCGATCGATTTTGTGTGATGTGTGGATGTGATGCACGTTCAGGGGATCGCTACTCCGACACTATATCGGCAGAGAGATAGTATATTGCTATCCGTCGGACGATTTTAATGGTATTAAAATTTTTAATGACATAGTAATTCTGTATCTGTTTTCGCCCCGGCACAGGGATCGCAGTCAGGAAAAAAAAGAAAACCGGTTGGATTGGATGCAGTTAGGAGGAACTGCAGCAACATAATCTTGTTGATCTTGTATCGCGCATAAAAAGGGAGTATTCTGGAAATCCTGATGATTATTATCAAGATATCACAATATACTGAGGTATAGATAAAAAAACAATTTCAGAGGGTTTTTCTTGCAGTGGTACAATCACACTGGTATATTTACGCAAGATTATGAACGAACTCCTCAATATCATATCAGCATCGGACAAACGACGCAACCTCCTGATGCTCCTGAACAAAGGCCCCCGGGAATGGGATGACATCAAACAGATACTGAAGGTCACCTCAACCGGCATGCTCCCCCAGATCAAGATTCTTGAGGAAGAGAAACTGATAGAACGCGACCGGCGGAAGTTATCGCTTACACCGATGGGAAAAGTGCTCGCCACTCATATGGAACCCCTCATCAGGACGATGGAGATCTTCGATCGGAACCGGAAATTCTGGGAAGAACATAATATCGGTGTTCTCCCGTACGAGCTTCTGATCGATATCGCAGATCTGGGGGATTACCGGATTATTGAAGTTCCGGATGAGGATCTCTTTAATATCAATCCGTTCCTCCGGAACATCTCTTCTGCAAAATCGATTAAAGGTATCTCACATACCGTCCACCCGAAATTTCCGGAATTCTTTACAACGCTTGCGAAAACTGGGGTGCCCTCATCGCTGATCTTCACGCCGAATGTATACAAGATTGTATCAGAAAACTACCCGGATCTCCTTGAACAGTATCTTGGTTGTGCGAATGCGTCACTCTACGTATGCAGGGAAAACCTGAAGTTTTCATTTGCCGTGACGGATTCTTATTTTTCTCTCTCGCTTTTCTACAATTCAGATATTTTTGACTCAAAACATGATGTGACAAGCACCGATAACTCGGCATTATGCTGGGGTGAGCGGATCTTTTCATTCTTCAGGGAACAATCTGATAACATTAAGAACCCGGATTAGGCAGCAACCCCCGCCCGCAGTGCAAGACTTATCGCCGATTCCCAGTAAATGACTATCCACCGCATCCTCCGCAGGAACAGCTGGGAACACTGTTCGAAAGACGACGAGTAAACAATAAGGAACGAGGTATTGATAATCAGACTATACACAAGAATGACCCATTCGTTCCCGATGATCCGATAGAATACGGCATAGATCATGATGCAATGGAGAACGATGTTCATGAGCAGCAGGACTTCCTTGGTCGTTCTCTCACCAAGAGATACGGGTAATGTCCGGATCCCGGCTGCAAGATCCCCACGGACATCCTTGAAATCGTTTATACAGGACGTTATGAACAGTTTGATCGTATAAAAAAGGAAGATGACAAGAACCGTTATGGCAACATTGCACCAGCGGCTGACGATAAGAGCTATCGTTCCGCCCCACGTAACTCCGATGATGAAATTCTTCATACCGGCACCGCCTTTCAGCCTCAGGTGACAGCGACCTACCCGTATTCCCCGCGTGTAAACATACCCGACGATGAAGGGAAAGAACGGCGCAAGAAGGATCCCATCCATCGCTAGGAGGATTGTTCCGGCAATGAATGCAATGGTGCATACCAGGATAGCGGTATTGCCGTCAGCACCGATGAATTCGCTCTTGTTAATGATATCTTCTTTACAGTCAAGAGCGCGATCGAGGGTGTAGGTTGCATAGATTATGAGGGTAAATGCGATATACTCTGAGATGTGGATCTCCGCAGAGGCAAGGAGGAATGCAATATTCAGCCGGAGCCCTCCGGCAATAGCAACGACTGTTGAAGAATTCAGGAGTCGGAGGGTAGGTGAATTAAATCGTATCACACCAGAGAAAATTTTCACCGGCTTTTTTATTACAAACCCTTTAAAAATTTCAAGACTGTAATAATTTTCAATTTCACGCTATAAAACCGGAACGAATTTCCGAACCGTCATGGTTTTTCCCTTGGAAAAACAGGATTGACTCCAAAGATACTTTCCGCAGGGACAAAGTTTATCTTTTTACACCCGGTATCAGTCTCTTGTCTGGAGGGAGTTGATGATGGAGACGATGATAGGAAGGGTGATCCACTACTATCCGAAGATCAGTGTCGCTGCCGTCGTCCTGGAAGGCCATATTGCCCGGGGCGACCGGATCCACATCCGCGGTCCGCATGATGACCTGCACCAGGCCGTCACTTCAATGGAGATCGAACACATCCCGATTCGGGAAGCCGATAAAGGGCAGGACATCGGTATCAAGGTGATTGATCGCGTCCACACAGGCGATATCGTATACCGGGAGAGTTGATCCAGCGGATTTCGTACCGTGCCCCCTTTTTTCTACAGCCTTGATAATGGTTATCCACATCACATCCTGAATATGACGCAGGGTATTTGTGATGACTAGAGGACGGCAACCAGCCCCGGGTTTTTCTGCAACGCCGATTGTATCCGATATACCTGAATTTTTTTTACATCTCAGGCGGTTGGTGCAAGAATGGCCAGCCCATCTCGGGATCAGCCGTCATGTTGTGCGATTTATTTTAGACAGAGTGTATGATAAAAACATGAGGATTTGTCATCCAATCAGGAGGTCCTTGGAGTTGCCGGAAGCATGTGCATCGGCAAACGACTGCCCCGGCAGAATTCACGCAATAGCCAATAAACAATTCCCTGACAAAAAATTCTGCCCGGATATTCTTACAATTAAGAAAAGGAACAAGGAAAAAAATTCCGGCCTTACACAGCCCTGACAGCATCTATTTTGATATAGCGCCGTTTCAGGTTGTGTTTGCTGCCGATGACGGCAAGGGTTCGTTCCTTTGCCTGGTTCTCGTTGGGTGCCTCGACCACTTTCGTGTACGGCATCCAGTCCTCGCCCATTAAAAATGTTCCTTTCACTTCAAACTTCTGTTCTGCCATGTTACTTACTCCAGAAAACCAAATACGTCTTCAATCCTGCCCAGTTCAAAACCGCTCGTGGCATTGCCGGCAAGGTAGCCCTGTTCGTTGACCAGGAGGCCAGTACCGACCAGCGCACCGCCCATGTTGACCGATCCCGTGCCAACCGGTACCTTTGCTACCTCCTCAAGCTGGGAGATCTGCCGCTCGGTAGCACGGGGGTGTACGATAACCCCTTTGTTGGTGGCAACACCGGCCATACCGACGGTCTTCACACCGCCAAGGGTCAGGTGGATTACCTCCACTTCGAGGAACTCACCAATGACCTGCGAAAGCTCGGTAGGCATATCCTGGTGAACCGCGGCAAAGGTGTCGTTTGCCATGATCACGTTGCCGGCTGCATTCATCGATTCGGTCAGCAGCAGAACCTCGCGGTGTTCCGCAAGCCTGTCGACCTCTTCTTCAGTTGCCAGTCCCGAAACCACAACGCCGCGGCTGTTGCCGGCGACCAGGGAACCGATGATGGAACTTCCCTGGATCGTGGTCTCGACAAGCGTTACGTTCAGGGCATCCCGGACAGCACTTTTGAATTCCTCCGGTGACTCAGGGGGAACGATAGCGATGTCGCCCAGCACCCTGGCAAATACCCCGATATTCGGGTCGCCTGCAAACGTGATCGTGCGTTCCATCTACGATTCCGGTGCAAGTTCTGCCTGAACCTGCCCGTCCTCCATCTTCATGGCACGGACCCGGATCTTTGACGGCGGCTTCTCGGCACCCCGGCTCCAGACCATCTCGTTGATACCCTTGTCGAGCTTGACATCCTCGCTTTTCATGTGCTTGGCAAGGAATTTTCTGATATCCTTGATCGCGCCGTTGCTCCGCTTCCAGCGGGGCATCCGCCGTGCATCCCGCAGGGGGATGATATAAATGTGCTCCTGCATGTTCTCTGCCATGGCTTACACCTTCAGCGTGCTCTTGCGCCAGTTGCGCCTTCTCGGGTGCGAAACAACACCGCGCTTGGTCCTGACCATTACCCACTGGGGTACGCGCCGGTTCTGGTCGCATGCCTTCGCCAGCCGTATCTTCCTGCCTTTGCTTAGTTTGCTCATGTTGTCACCAACTCACTTATGCTTTCCTGCCCACGACCAGTGACTGCTCGTGATGCGCCGGAAACAGGGACGCTGGATCGGACCCGCGGGCCTTGATCGCATCCCGTATCTCTTTCTCGTAATCACCGTTCCGGATCGACCCGGTCTCCCCGTACTGAACGACAAGGAACCGGTCTGCCAGACGGTCGATTTCGCGCCTGGGGATCCCGAGCAGGGGCCGCACGTACGAGCACCCGGTCCGGTCCATCAGGCTCTGGACGGTCTCGCGCGGGAGCATCGGGACCCGGTCATCGAACCGTGTGCCGTCCCCGACCACGTCATACTCCGCGGCGAGCGATTCAACGGCTGCCAGGTGGACTGCGTTGATGGCATCATTCGGATACCCCTTGGCAATCACCAGGTCGGCCATGTTCTTCAGCATTCCTTCCGGAAATACCCGTTTTTTCAGGGGATAGCCCAGTGCACGCGCCGCAGCCTCCAGCTGCGGGATCTGGCGGAGCGGGTCGAACACGAACGTGTTGAGTTCGACCTCGTAATACGTACCCAGCATGATGGATGCAAGGGAACTGTCCTTTCCGCCGCTGTACAGCACTCCAGCTTTCATTATCGTCGTGTGATGGAGTAATCCCGCTTCTGGGGCGCGAGCTGCCGGAGCAGCTCCTTGAGCTGTGCATCGGTAATCTTCTTCTGGAGCCGCCCGCTCTGTGCGAGGGCAACCAGCTGCTGCTCGACCGCACCGGCAAACTCGGGCTTGGTCAGCTTGATGGTGTTCAGCCGTTCCCGTGCATCGGGCTCGAGAATCTGCATGAGCACCATCTGGATCTGGGATTTCAGCCGCTGCTGCCGCTCGAGCTCTTCCTGCATTGCCTGCTGGTCACCGGCCTGCTGCTGCAGCTGTGCCATCCTGCGCCTGCGGAGTTCTGCCAGCTCGTCGTCTCCCATTGGTACACCTCACTGGGGTGCTTCTGCTTTATCTGCTTTCTTGCCTTCAGCCTTCTCTTTCTTGGCTGCCGGCTTCTTCTCAGCCTTGCCGCCCTCGGCACCTTCAGCTGCCGGGGCCTTCTCGCCCTTCTGCTTGCCGCCCTTCCTGCCTTCGGCCTTCTTGGGCTCTTCAGCTACGGGCTTGACGCGCTTGGGGACCGGTGCAGGCGGGTTCTTTTTGACTTCCTGCGAGAGGTTGTCAAGGAACTTCATGCCCTCAGCAGATACCCGGCGCCCGGTCTTGTCGTGTATGATAAGGCCGGCAGCCTCGAGCTGCTGGAGGGACTTACGGAGGATCGAGCCGCTGCCCTTGCGGAACGCGTTGGGCTTGGAACCGCGGTTCTTGTTGCCGCCATAGAAACTCCGCATCCGTTCGACACCCAGCGGGCCGTCTACATAGACGCGTCTCAGTACTGCTGCAGCCCGGGTAAACCACCAGTCGGGATCTTCGGGGGGCATCTCTTTGTGCACGCCCGTCTTTGCAAAGGCAGCCCATGCGGGGGGAACGATCTCCTTCCGCTTCTTGAGCTCCTCGGCAGCCCTGCGGATGATATGGTCCGGGGGGACATCGTATACAGTCGTCATCTGATACCTCTACTGTTGATAATGAAATAACAGTCTTAACTTATAGGACAGGAGGGTTCTTATATATTTCCACAGGCGGTTTCGCCGACGGTGAAAAAAGTGAGGAATGTTCATCAGCCGGATACAGCGGAGGGTGAGAATTTGTTTCTCAGGCTCTGCAGAAAACCTCCCGGGATGTGGCAACAGATTGGGATGGGACGACGGGCGCCCGGGGGCTGTCGACCCTCGCCCCGTGGATCATGAGCTTATCCGGGTATCAAAAAAATGATAGAATACGGGGGCCAAGGGAGCTTGCCCCCTTGGGCTGCCTCCCCCTCCGGGGGAGAGAGGGGATCACCCTCGCAATTCCACTGAGTGCGTTGCAGGAAGGGATTTCTCCAGAGCCGTTTCTTATTCTTTTTTCTTTACCGGTTTCAGTTTCCCGATCACCCGGGACCTTGCGGTGCCCGGAGATTTCGCCGGTGTTTTTGGGGGGGTCCTGCCCTTTTCCGCAAGGATCATGGTCCTGCCCCTTACCCCGACAAGAATGGCATTGGCCTCTGCTGCAACGGCTGCCGGGTCGACCTCGGCGTTCTGCAGCCATTTCACTTTTATCAGCTTCCGCTTTTTCAGCTGGGATGCAATCTCTTCAATCATGGTCCCGCTGCAGCCCTGCTTGCCTATCCAGACCGTCGGCTTGAGGTCCTGCATTGACCGGTCGTCACTGTCCATCTGATCTCACCACGCGTATCCTGGTCTTTTTTTTGCACTCCAGGCAGGTTATCACGATATTCCCCCGGTGCACCCGTACCCGCATGTTCTTTCCCGGCACGAGAAATGCGTAACAGTGGTGGCAGAACTGGCGGCGGAACCCGCGGTCAACCCTGACCCGCTGGCGCATGGCGATCCTGCGGGCGATTGCAACATAGCGGTTGCTCCGTTCCGGATGCTCGGGGAAGGCCAGACGCGCCTGCTCAAACAGGATACTGATCCGTTCCCTTGCCACCTGTTTTGTGGCGGGAGTCTTCGAACGCTCCTTCACGATACACCTGCCGGGATCCGGTTGTGCGTACTATGGATGTCCCGTGTAAAAAAAACCGTAGTGACCATTGCAATAACCAGACACCATCCTGTATCGGGATCCTCATTGGATTCAGCGGATCCGGACGGTCCTGCCGGTGATTTCCAGTCTTCCCTCGCAGAAGAGGCGTATCGCTTCCGGGTAACACCTGTGTTCTTCAACAAGGATCCTGTCGGCAAGCGCATCCTCGTCATCGTCCTGGAGAACCGGCACGCATTTCTGGAGGATGATGGGACCGCAGTCCAGGTTCTCGTCAACGAAATGCACCGTGCACCCGGAGACCTTCACGCCATACTCAACGGCCTGACGCTGGCCGTGAAGGCCGGTGAAACTCGGGAGCAGGGCAGGATGGATATTTATTATCTTCTGCGGGAATGAACGGACGATCCCGGGCCCGAGGATCCGCATATACCCTGCAAGCACATAGAGATCTGCCCGTGTTTTTTTCATGGCAGCGAGGAGGGCAGTTTCGTATTCTGCCCTGGACGCAAAAGTGGTATAATCAAGGACGGTGACCGGGACACCGGCTTTCCCTGCCCGTTCAATGGCAAAGGCTTTCGGATTGTCGGTGATGAGTGCCACACAGGTTGCAGGGATCCGGCCTGCTGCGATAGCTTCGATCACCGCCTGGAAGTTCGAACCCCTGCCCGAAGCGAGCACCGCGATGCGTTTCTTCATCTCTTCCCCTGATCTGCACTGTCTGCCTGCCCCGGGCCATCAGCATGGGCAGCATGGTTCACGATCTTTACCTTGACGATGCGCCGGCCGTGCATCTGCATGACCACAAGGGTTATCCGGCCGTCATCGATCTCAACCTTTTCACCGGGGTGCTGCGGGATATGCCCGAGACGGTCGATGATAAGCCCGCCGATGGTCTCATAGGACTCGCTTGCCGGCAGGGCAAGCCCCATGGTATCGTTAATCTCCTCGACCCACATCTGGCCGTCGACAACGTGGACACCCGGGGCAAGTTCCTGAACCCCGGGTTCCTCCTTGTCGAACTCGTCGAGGATATCTCCGACAAGCTCCTCGAGGATGTCCTCGACCGTGACAATACCGACAAAACTGCTGTACTCGTCAATGACGATGGCCATCTGGACCCGGTGTATCCTGAGTTCCTTCAGCAGGTCGTCGATCTTTTTGGTCTCTGGAACGAACATGGGATCGTACATAACCTCACGGACGGTCGAATCCTTCCGGTGCGAGACCATGGCGGAGAAGACATCCTTGACATTCAGGATACCCGTGATGTTATCGATCTGGCCGTGATAGACCGGAATGCGTGAGAACCCGGTCTCGTTGAAGATCCGTATTGCATCCTCGAACGATATCGTATCCTGAATGACAACCACGTTGACGCGGGGTGTCATGATCTCCCGTGCTGTCGTGTCGCCGAACTCAAGGACCGAGTAGAGCATATCCTGTTCCTCGGGCTCGATGGTCCCCTCCTCCTTTCCCACATCGATCCATTCCTTGATCTCTTCTTCCGTGACCGCGGGTTCGGAACTATCCTTGCCGATGCCGAGTTTCGGTGTTACCCGGTCCATGATCCAGATAAGGGGGAAGAACAGTTTTGAGAGGAGAAAGATGACCGGTGCAACGGCGAGGGCAAATGAGTCAGAAGCCCGGCTCGCATAGATCTTCGGCCCGATCTCGCCGAAGACGAGAAGGACGATAACAACAAAACCGGTTGCGATGCCTATGCCGACATCACCAAACATCTGGATCGCGATCGCAGTTGCAAGCGATGCAGCACCGATATTCACGATATTGTTCCCGATCAGGATCGTTATAAGAAGATGCTCGGGAGATTCCTTCAGCGCAACGAGAGCATGCGATCCTACCCGGTTCTCGTTATCGAGTGTGCGGACCTTTGCCCGGGTTATCGATATGAGAGCAACTTCCGAACTCGAAAAAAATGCTGACAGGAGGACACAGAGTATGAAAAGGAAGATCTGGAAAGCGTTTTCTATCATTGTGTTTCACAACGTGCGGGGGCACGCAGATAATTCCGACTGAAAGTGTTACCAGTATATTCGGAAACTGATGTAATAAACCCAGCGCTCATCGCAGACATTCATGCATGAACGCCCGGTCGTGCGACAGGATGGCGATCTTCTCATCGGCGGTCAGGTGATGCGGTAAATTCAGATCGTCGATCTCGAGCGTCAGCGGCCCGGTATATCTGGCATCTTTCAGGGCATGGATGACCTTTACCATCAGCGGATTTTGGTCGAGCGGAAGGTGTAACCTCTTCCCCTCCTTCCGGCTGATATGTACGTTTGCCAGACGGTCATGACAGAGCCCGATATAGCGGAATGGTTCGTCATCGGATGCTGCAAGGGCATGGGCAACATCGAGCGTAAAGAAAAGCCAGGGCTCATCGTCCAGCAGCTGCCGGACACGCTCCGGTGTGCAGAGGAACGAGTTTACCGCGGGTTCCATATTCTCCATACAGATTTTCAGGCAGTTTTGAGTCGCAACCGTGCGAAGGGCGGAAAGGTACCGTCCGAACCGGGCATAATCTGCTTCTCCCGGCGGACGCTTTGCCGTCCGCCTGCCCGGGTGGACCGTGAGAATGGAAGCCCCCAGCCGTTCCGCGATGGCAGCCGAGCGGACAGCGTACCCTATCGAAACCTCAGCCACATCAGGGTTGATCGAACAGGGATTCAGGTCAAGGATGGGTGCGTGGACCGTAAGGGTCCGGATCTCCGGGTGCTGTTCCCTGCAGGAGATCACTTCTCCAGCAGGAAGATCCCGCAGCCAGAAATGCGGGGTCTCGAGCCAGTACTCGATGCCGTCAAGGCCCGAGCGTGAAACATAGCGGAAGATCTCGGGAGTCGTATACTCGTGGAAGAACATGCTGGATACGGCAAACGACCCCATAACCCTCTAATTTGATATGCGGTTTTATCCTAATAGTTGTTGATGGACTGGTTCAATACCCCGGACGAGCCGCAAGGGAAACCAGCGGCCCCGCTTCTTGTCTCCGAACTCTCGGCCATCATTGCAGAACTCCTTGACGACCAGCGGCTGCAGGACATCAGGGTCAGGGGCGAGGTGACAAATTATAAGCATCATGGCCGTGGCCACCGGTACTTTTCGCTTTCGGAGAAAGGGGGGGGAAATACTGCGGCGGTCATTAAATGCGTGATGTGGCGCTCGGATGCCGACCGGCTCGCATTTACCCCGGAAGAGGGGATGGAAGTTATTGTATCCGGGTCGGTCACCGTGTACGCACCGCACGGGGCATACCAGCTTCAGGTAAAGAAAATGGAGAAGGCCGGGCTCGGCGAGAAGTACCTGCTGGTCGAGCAGTGGAAGAAGGAACTTGCTGCCCAGGGTCTCTTTGACACCTGCCGAAAGCGGGCACTTCCGGTGTTCCCGGCACGGATTGGTGTGGTCACTTCAGAAACCGGCGCGGTCATTCACGATATCAGGAATGTCGTGGAGAGGAGATATCCGCTTGAGATCGTCATCTCCCCGACTGCCGTGCAGGGAGAGGATGCCCACCGGCAGATCGCATCGGCCGTTCGCCGGCTTGACGGCCTCGTCGATGTCGTGATCGTTGCCCGCGGGGGAGGAAGCTTCGAGGACCTGTTCCCCTTCAACCATCCCGATGTTGTCAAGGCCGTCGCAGCCTGTCCGGTTCCGGTAGTCAGCGCCATCGGCCATGAGGTTGACGTGACACTCGCCGATCTCGCGGCAGATGTCCGGGCACCCACCCCGTCGGCAGCAGCCGAACTGGTTGTTCCGGACAGGAATGTCCTTACCCTCCAGCTTCAGGAACTGCGGGTCCGGATGAACTCCTCACTCCTTGGGAGGGTGGCATGGGCAAAAGAAGAGATCTGCAGCCTTCGGGACCGGCTCAGGCCCCAGCGATTCCTCCGCAGACTGGATGAGCGGAAAACGGCAACGGCAGACCTTGCTGATAGGCTCGAACGGGGATTTGCAGCCCGGCTGGAACGCAACCGCCTCCATATTGCCGAACTTCGTGCGATCCTGGAGGGGAGGAGTCCCCGTGCCGTTCTCTCCCGGGGGTATTGTGTTGCTGAGAAGAATGGACGAGTTGTGAGGGGGACTGCCGGTCTGAATAAGGATGACCGGCTGAAACTCCGGTTCTATGACGGCAGCAGCGACGTTGCCGTGGAGCGTGTAGACCATGACGGAAACGTATGAGAAGAAGATCGAGGAACTGAAACGAATCATTGAAAAGATTGAGGACGGGAACACAAGCCTCGACGAGAGCATGCAGCTCTACGAGCAGGGTGCCGCGCTTATCCGGCAGTGCGAGGCCCTGCTTGCCGAGGCAGAGATGAAGGTCACCATGCTCAGCCGGGACGCGTGACAGTCAGGGTAACGACCATCTCTTCTCCCCGTTCGAGACATTGAACAAGTTCGCGCGGCAGGGTCCTGGCCACCGTATCGGAAAGGATTCCTATCGTGCGGCCGCAGACAAAAGCGCTCTTCCTCCAGACGAGATCGGTCGGGTGGTCGAGGGTGAATGACGAAGAACCACGGGACCGTATTTCCACGACAGTGTTCCCGCAGGCAAGATGCGTCAGGAGGACTGCATCATCATGTGAAAGGATTTCCCTGAACGTCTCAGAGAGATCTCCGCATCCCTTATCCGAGGCTATGCCGATGATGCAGTTCCCGTTTTTTGTAAGGTGGTCCTCACGCGTCACTTCGAATGTTGTGGGATGGGTGCCAAGGACCAGGGGGTGACCCCGGCACCGGATGATCTCCTGCGCCTCCATGCTTTATCATGTGAGGGCTGCCATTCATATTCAATGTTTATCACCGCCAGCTGTCCTGAATGCAGGGACGAGACCGAGCATGAAGTTGTCGCCGAATCCCGCGACCTTCTTGTACGGTGCACGGCCTGCGGCCACCACCACCGGATCAAAAAAGAGCGCGAGCCCCGGCCACTCCAGGTCAGGGCAATTGTATCCCGCGAAGGCACATCAAGAGTCTGCAGCATCGAGCTTGCAGAAGAGGACGAATGTACCGTTGGCGATCACCTGGTTGCTGAATGCGGCGATGATGCGTTCGGCGTCGAGATCACGTCCATTGAATGCGGTGAAAAGCGGGTAAACCGTGCAAAGGCCCCATCTGTCACAACCCTCTGGACACGGGCTATCGAGACTGTTGTGGTCAAGATCTCGATCCATGACGGCTGGCATACCCACCCCCTCTATAAGGAATGCGATGGCGAAGAGCCGTTTGTGGTCGGGGAAGTTTACACCGTGGCGAAAAAGAAGTTCCGGATCACACACCTGAAACTCCGTGACGGCCCGCTCATGCGCAAGGATGGCTGGAAAACCGTTGCCCACCGCGTGAAGCGGATCTATGGATCCCGGGTTTAATTCATCTTTCTACTCGTCGGCCTTCGGATGGATGCCAGCCCTGCGGCTGGCCGTTCCTGGAAAACGAAGATGCCTCTTTGATCAGACAACGTGTTTCCATCGGGATACAAGAAAAAAAGAGACAATCAGGTTTTCGCGTTGATAGACACGATACTGATGTCGACCGTGGGATACCCAAGATCAACGACTATGCTCTCGTTGGTCCTGCGGGTTATTTCACCGACACGTGTATAGGTTGTGGAATTGTTTCTCATCATCCCATAGGGATCATCCGAAACACCGAGGGCAAAGAACTCCCCGGTCCTGAGTTCACTGATATTGACGCTGTTGTTCGCGAGCTGGGCCGCAGACCATTCCTGTTCTATGGAACTGTTGGGGATCGCTATCCGTTTCTGGTCACCGGTTCTCATACCGACCAGCTGCTGGTTAATCGCATCATATTCCGAGGAGAAGAGTGCGTACTGTGTTGTCCACCCGCCGGTACTCGTATAGATCATGACCGGAAAAATGGTCGAGGTCAGGTTCCTGCCTGCCGTCATCGAGAGCTGCCTCGAGATGATGATGTCCCGGCCCTTCTCGGCAGCCCTGGTATAGGCCTGCTGGCTGGAGGTCATGACCGGATCCCCGGCAGCATCGTATATTGTATAATCGATGACAACCGTATCGCCGGGCTTGATGACCGTGAACATCGTAAGCCAGTGCGAGCCCATGCCGGATAGAATCATAAGAACAACAAACAGGACACAGGCACCGATAATGAAAACCTGATACACCTTCTTCTTTAGTTCTTCCTTCTGCTTTTTCTCGCCCATTATTTCAGTTCCTCCGTATTATATCCTCATCCAACCGTCATAAATCATTCCGCTTGCGCCTGTTTTGACTACGGCAGCTGGCATCCATTCCGGGATCAGGAGATATGCAGAGGAGAACCACCGGGAGGTATCGTTCGCATCCCGGCCCATCTGCCCTGTCCGATGTCTTTTATGCCTCTTTCACTAAAGGAGTAATGATGGACAAGAAACGGGTCAAAGATTATATGACCTACGATGTCGTCAGTGTTGATATCGGCGGCACTGCAAAGGATGTCATTGATAAAATTCACCAGACTCACCATGACGGTTTCCCGGTCATCGACAACAGCGTTGTTGTGGGATACATATCCGCCCGGGACCTCCTGTTCGTGCAACCATCAACCCCGGTCGAACAGGTGATGTCGAAGAACCTGATCGTGGCTGACCCGGAGATGGATATCAACGATGCTGCACGTGTTATTTTCCGAAGCGGCATCCAGAAATTACCGGTTGTCGATGAAAAGAACCATCTGCTCGGCATTATTTCGAATTCAGATGTGATCCGGTCCCAGATCGAGCATGTTTCCCCGGAAAAAGTCTTCAATTTCATCACCACGTTAAAGAAGCTGTACAACGTCGATCCGAACCTTGACAGGGGAACGGTCCCTATCCGGGATCTCCTCCCCACACAATCGAAGATTTATGAAGACGAACTGGAAGGAAGGATTTACGAGATCAAAAAAGGGCTGGCCGAGCCGATCATCGTGGTCAAACGACCCGGGCGCACCATACTCGTGGATGGTCATCACCGGGCAGTTGCTGCAAAGCGGCTCGGCATAACAGCGCTCGATGCATACATCATCGATGTAAGGGAGGATATCGAGCTCGGGATGGAACGGACCGCCCATGCAATGAACCTGAAGACTCTTGACGATGTCCAGATTCTCGATTATGCCCGTCACCCGCTGGTTGCGATAACGCACCGCCTGGTGAAACGGGACTGACCTCCCGTTTTCCTGTTCAAAGGTCTTACAACCTTCTCACTCCGGAAACGTTCCGTGAGGTGAGAGGAGTTACTTTTGTAAAAATTACAATGAGTTCGCACCGTGCGGGTTTCCCATGAAAATCACATTATTCGACCGATGACGGGGGCTGATGCCCCCATACCCCCGGATTGTAATACATGGCCGCCGCCCCGAAGGACGCCCCCGCGGCGGCTTCAATTCCTTTTTTCCGGAAGCCGGTCTTTCCCTGCCATACCGTACCAGGGCATTGGCGCGGGGTACACTCAATAATATCCGGCGTACAGGGGATTTTCATTGTTTGGGTATGAATTCCTGGTCATGCATGTTCCTTCGGAGCCTGATTTTCTGTCACAGGTCAAAAGGAGATCCGCTTCTGGCCGGGAGAATTACGAACCATCATATTTCAGGTCAAACTTCTCGTTGAGCACATGCTCCTTGACCACGGTTCCATCCGCGATGACAACCTCCGGCCAGAGCCGGGTCTTGGAGTGGATGACCACACGGTCGCGCAGCACCACGCGGGGGCCGATGACCGTATCGTTCTCAATGCTGCATTTCTCTCCGATATGGGTATCGTTGTCGATGATACTTCCCGAGATCGTGCTGTTCGCGCCGACAATAACCCGGTTGTAGAGCGATGAGGAGAAGACCTTGACGTTATTCCGGATGATACATTTGTCACCGATGCTCGTGTAGGGCCCGATCAGGACGTTATCACCAATAGATGTTCCCTGGCCGATAGCCACGGGACCGATCACCTTCGTATTCCTCCCCAGCGTGATCGATTCACCGAGCTGGACCGGGCCTTTCACCTGTGCACCGTGACTGGAGAGATTGCCGATAATATCAGTAAACGCAATGTCCTGCAGTTTCCAGCGCTCTGCCTGTCGCAGCGAGTGCGGGCTTCCGACATCGGTCCAGTTGCCCCGGGCAAGCCACCCCTTGATCGTTTCCCCGTTCTCCATGAGGGCCGGGAAAAGGTCGCGGGCAAAATCATACTTCGTATTCGGCGGGATGTGATCGAATACCGAGGGATTGCAGATGTACATACCAGTACTCGCGAGGTTCGAGAAGATCTCGCCGGGAGCCGGTTTCTCCTTGAACCTCCGGATCGTGTAACTTACATCGATCTCCGCGATACCGTATTCGCCGGGATCATCGATGGAAAGCAGGCCGATGGATGTTGCAGCTTTTTCCTTCTGGTGCGCCCGGTAAAATTCAAGAACGTTCAGGTCGGTGACATGATCGCCGCCAACGACAAGAAAATCGTGGCCGTCAAGATATTTCTGTGCATTTTTCACGCTTCCCGCGGTTCCGAGCTTGGTCTTCTCGTGGACATAGGTCATCTCAACGCCGAAAAGAGACCCGTCGCCAAGTGCGTCCTCGATTGCAGATCCCATGTACCCGAGCGTGACCACGACCTCCCGGAATCCCATGTTCGAGAGGTGGGAGACAAGGTGCTGGATGGACGGGCGGTTGACGATGGGGATACAGGGTTTCGGCCGCTCGAACGTCAGGGGGCGGAGGCGGGTTCCCTCGCCACCGCACATGATGCACACCTTCATGCATCAGTTTTCGTGCCGGGACGTTTTAATGATAGTGCTATTTTGCCCCCGATTCTCCGGTTTTATATCCTCACGGGTGAAACGGGATATCAGCAGAGATGACGGGAGAATACCATGGCTGAAGACGAGTACCGGATCCTGCCGGTAACAAAGGGCACAGTCCAGTGCCTGCCCGGAAAAAAAGAGCCGACAGAGAACTGCGGGTTCTGCATCCACTGCCGGGAGTTCCGTGTCGGGGGGAAGTATGTCAAATCCCCCTCGCTTGCCTACTGCATGAAATGCCGGGTGACTGAGCGGGTGGATTTTTCAAAAGCCGATGCCGTGAAATGCGCTGACCGCCAGGGCGAGGGATTTCACAGCATCACGAGCATCATCAGCTGATCCTGCTTTTTTATTCCCTTATTGTTGTAACCGCGGGTTTTTCATTCAGGATCCTGACAATCCTGTCCATGTCCACGTGCTCTTCAAACACTGCTGCAAGAGAAACGTACGGATCGCAGGAAGCATCCGGTATGGGTTCGAAAAGCAGACCTTTTTTCGTATGAAGGTACGAGAGCAGCGCATTTGCGGCGTTCGGGTTCTGGAAGATACCGTGCATGTACGTTCCGAATACCAGCCCGTCGCTGCTGACAAGACCGTCTCCTTCCAGCGCTTCCCGGCAGCTGCCTGTCCCGGTCTTCCCCATATGGATCTCATAGCCTGTAACCCTCCCCATTGACGAAAGGATGGGAGGAACCGGCCGGGCATTGCGCGTTACCTGTGTCGTGGTTTTGTCATAGCTTGCAAAGCAGGTGGTACAGTCAAGTAACCCGAGCCCCTCATAGGTTCCTGCGGCAGATTCATACCCTGCATCAATAAGGGTCTTCCCAAGCATCTGGTACCCCCCGCAGATTCCGATGACCGGGACACCCGATTCCCGTGCGCGGATAATCTCGCGATCCATCTCTGTCTGCCTAAGTGTGAGAAGATCGTCAACCGTATTCTTGGTCCCCGGGATGATGATGCAGTCGTACCCGTCAAGAGATGTTCCCGGTTGTATATACTCAACAGAGGCATACTGCTCGAGCAGCTCGAAATCCGTGAAATTCGCAATCCGGGGAAGCCGGACCACCGCGATACGGACGCCGCTTTCCGGGAGCCGTTTATCCCCAAGAGAGAGAGAATCCTCGCTCGGGAGGGGAAGTGAGAAGTACGGCACAACACCAAGAACCGGGATACCGCAAAGTTCCTCAATCCTCGAGACACCCGTGGCAAAGATCGCAGGATCGCCGCGGAACTTGTTGATGATGATGCCCCGGACCAGCTGCCTGATATCGTCCGGAAGGAGTGCCAGTGTCCCGTACACCTGCGCAAAAACCCCGCCCCGCTCGATATCGGCAACAAGGATCACCGGAATTTTCAGGGCCCGTGCAAGCAGGATGTTTGCGATATCCCGATCATAGAGGTTCAGTTCAGCTGCACCACCGGCGCCTTCGACAACAACCTGCCCGTATTCATCTGCAAGGCGGGCAAAGGACTCGAGTGCCTTTTGTAACAAGAACGGTGTTTCCCGGTAATACTCCGTTATCGGGACATCCTTGTACGGCCGGCCGTTCAGCACGACCTGGGAGACACAGTCCCCCTTGGGCTTGAGGAGGACCGGATTCATGTCCGTGTGAGGGTGAACGCCGGCCGCGGATGCCTGCATGGCCTGTGCCATGCCGATCTCGCCACCATCCGGTGTCACGAACGAGTTCAGGCTCATGTTCTGGGACTTGAACGGTGCAACCGGTATACCGCGCATCAGAAGGCAGCGGCAGATCGCGGCGACCGTGATACTCTTTCCCACATGGGAGGACGTTCCCATCACAAAGAGCGACATATCCTGCAATAGTTTCTGACCCGGATGATAATAACAGGTACTCTTTTTCCCGATCGTGCAATCCGGAGGGATCCTGTTTTTTCGGGTATCCGGGAATTTTTCCGCCGGCAATGCCAAGTAATAAATAAAGAGAAACTCACAGATAGATGTAATGATTGGTGGGATTTGCCCGACGTGTGGTCTACCTAAAGAACTGTGTATTTGTGAGGAGGTAGCAAAGGAACAGCAGAGGATCAATGTCAAAGTGAACAAACGGCGATACGGAAAAGAAGTGACCGTCATCGAGGGGCTTGATCCAACCGATATCGATCTCGAGGATCTTTCCAAGTATATGAAGGGCAAACTCGCATGCGGCGGCACCGTAAAAGGCAATTCCATTGAACTGCAGGGGAATCATCGCGACCGGGTCAAGGAACTGCTGTCCCTCAAGGGATACAGCACGGAAAACATCTCGTAATTTTTCTGTCCTTTTTTGTGCAGGGTTTTTTGGGCCCTGGAGAAAAACCCCGGTGGTATAATATCAGATTAGGATGGAGCCACGGGCGCCCGGTGTCTGTCGACCCTCGCCCCGTGGAGCATTACCTTTTCCGGGTATTCCAAAGTATGATCGATTAGGGACGTTACGGGAGCTTGCTGTTCTGGGCTGCCACGTCCACAGGGGGGATGATGGGAGTGCCCTTGCAATTTCGTTGAGTATATCATAGGAATGGATTTCTGCGGAAACGGATTATGATCGTTCCATTCCGGATTTATTAAAAAAATTGAGCAGACGGTCCCACCACCTCCCGTTTTCATAAGCCGGGCGTTTTTACCAGTTGTCCAGGGGTCCGTCATCGGGAATACTCCTGCAGAAGAACGAGGATCCGATTCGGAAAAAGGGGGTTGTTCAGATGAAGAACCTGAACACGACCCATGCGATGAGGAGCATGATGGCCGAGTATTTCAGGCCGGCCACGAACCGACCCTCACCCATCTGGCCTGCGACAAGGCCAGAGAAGAAACCCTGCAGCATTGCCGCATGGGAGAAGAGACGCTTGTAGAGGAAGAGATCAATCTTCCCGCCGAACCCCGAAGCACCGGCAGCCTGGGCCGTTGCACCGGCTGTTGCCATCGTGGTCAGGAACGATGAAACCAGGATTGCGATAACAAAACAGAACACGGCGAATGCGACAAGGACGATGATAACGTAGATGATCATGTTGTTCGCGCGTTCCTGCTGGAGGTTCACGACCTCGAACGTGTCTTTGGCTGCTGCACGGAGCACTTCGCTGACATCGCCACCAGCTCTGCTTGCCTTGGCAATCAGGTCAACACTCCGGTCGGCAAGCCTGGTTCCGAGACCTTTCCCGAACCGGTAGAGCGCCTCGACGAACCCGACACCCCAGGACATCTCGTTGTCAAGCTTCCGGATGTGCGGTGTCAGGGTCCCGTACTCGGCAGTGGCAACGATATGCACGGCGTTTGGAAGGGTCATACCGGAATCGTTCATCCCGGCAAGGTCCCGGAAGAAGTTCGGCAGGGCATTCTCAAGGTTCTTGACCCGCCACTGCTCCTTGAAGTCAAGGAGCGCGAGCGGCACAATGCAGATGAGGACGGCAAACACGGCAAAATCATCAATGGTTGTTGTCTTGTAAAGGACCGACATGCCGTACGTGGCAATCATGTAGATGGATCCTGCGAAGAAGAAGAGCAGGCCGAGCGGGATACAGACGATCAGGATGTTCTCCGGCCGTTCTGTCAGCACCTCAATGGGGTGCTTCATGAACCGGCCGAGCCCCGCCCGGGTCTGGCGATCCGCCTCGAGCTTGGCAGTAATCTCGTTGAATTCCGCTTCCATGGCGGACAAATCTGCAGGTTTCACCGGTTCCTTGGCATGCTCTCCTTTGTTGAGGAGATTGTCTTTGATATCTTTCAGCGCCATTTCAGGACTCCGGTGTCAGGGAACTGATCATAATCACGAACGCAGCGCTGCCAAGGGGGATCATGATATAGATGACCGCGTACAGGAACAACGGGTTATTATCCCCGGAGAGGACTGACATGATCGACTGGAGGATGATAAGGAATAACGTACCGGCGACCATTGCCGTCACATAGGATTCCGAGATGAGTGCCAGGGTATCCAGGAACAGTTTCTGGGTCTGGCGGTTCTCGAGGGCATACTGGTCGGCTTTCGTACGGAAATATTCCGTGAGGTTCCCACCGCTCGAGATGCTCGCCATGGCACCCTGCAGGAACTCCTTCATCCGTTTGCTTGGTGTACTTGACGAGACCAGGCGCAGCGCATCGATAAGATCCCTTCCGAAGATATCAATCTCCCGCGCGATATACCGCGCTTCGACATGGCTCTCGCCATAAATCGGACTGTCACCGAGGAGACGGAATACTTCCGCGGGCGTGATGCCGGCAGTAGACATCGAGGTGACGTAGTTGATAGCATAGGGCAGGGTCGCATCGATGTTCCTGCGCCGGTTGCCCGCCTCGACACTGGGATAGAACAGGAAGATCGCATAGGTGATCCCGCCAAAGACGATCAGGGAGAAGATCGTGATGAAGATCGTTCCGATCACAAGGCTGTAGGGTGTGAGCGCGACAAGGAAACCCGGCACAGCACCCTTGTACTTGATGAGGGCGGGGAGCTTGAGGAACCAGGAGAACGCCCCGATGACGAGGGCGGCAAAAAGCCCGACAGCCACGGAACAGACAACTGCCGTGGAAAGATATACCTCGAACGGGGTCTTCATCCTCGCTGAAATGATGTCGTTTCTCAGCTGCGAGTACTCTTCCCGTTTGGCCTTCATCCGTTTGCCAAGCAGATTGAAACTGAACCGTTCAATACTATTCATAGAGATCCTTCCTTACTTTCTCGATAACCGATTCCGGATCGCGGTGGTAGGAGATGAGAATCTTTGCCACGTCCTTGTAGTGGCGGATCTTCTTGATCCTCATCCATTCCAGCACTTCCTGCCGGCGCTTGAGCTCCTCGCGCATCCGGTTATCGCTCCAGCCCTTTGCCTCCATGATCTCTTCAAGGAGGTAGGACTTCCCGGAGTAGGAGTGCTCGTCCGTTGCCGACCGCCACTTGAAAACCTCGTTGGTGATCAGTTCGTTCGTGCGCGGATCGATATCAAGGATCTCGACGATCTGCTTGTTCCTCCTGATACGTTTCCCTCCAACACGCGCCTGGACCTGGACGCAGATGAAGTCCAGCGCGGAGAGCATGTTCCGCGGTACGTCCATGGGGGGGTTCTCGATACGGTGCACGACACTGGCAACAGAATCCGCGTGCGTTGTGGAATAGGTAACGTGGCCCGTGCTCATCGCCTGGAAGAGGGTCTGGCATTCCTTGCCACGAACCTCACCCACGATGATGTATTCGGGACGCTGACGCATTGCAGCGCGCAGGAGTTCATACATGTTGATCTCCCCGCGGCCCGCCGTATCAAACGAATCACGCGTAACGCTCGGGATCCAGTTGGGGTGCGGGAGCTTGACTTCCCGGGTATCTTCAAGGGATACGATCTTCGCCATGGGCGGGATAAACAGGGAGATGGCGTTCAGGGATGTGGTCTTCCCGGAAGCCGTCCCGCCGGCAAAGATCGCAGACTTGCCCGATTCGACGCAGAGCCAGATGTAGGCAATCGCCAGCGGAGAGAACGTATGCCACTCGATAAGGTCGGTCGGCGTGATCGGTTCATCCTTGAACTTACGGATGGTGAATGTCGAACCATGCGCGGTGACCTCCTGCCCCAGCGTCATCTGGATACGCGAACCGTCCTGCATGGTGGCATCGAGAATCGGTTCGGCAATGGAGATGTACTTCCCGGCGCGCTGCGCGAGTTTTGTGACAAACGAGTCGAGTTCTTCAGCGGTATGATAGGCGATGGAGGTTTTCATCGATTCATAACTCGAATGGAAAGCGAACAGCGGAGTATGAACACCATCGCAGGAGATATCCTCGATATACTTGTCGTGCATGATAGGATCGATGAGTCCGTCTCCGAGGAAGTCCTTGTACATATTGTAATGGATCTTCTCCCGCTCGACAGGAGAGAGCCGGAGGCCGAAGTCTTCCATGATGTCGTTGGCAGCAGCACGCAGTTTCTGCCGTGCATCTTCCTTTGAGATATCCTTGGTATTGATGTCCAGTGTCTCGAACAGGCGTTCTTTCAGCTCCTTCAGGAGATCTTTCTCAGGATCGGAGAGGATGGGCTCGATAACGTGATACATGTATTCGTGCGTGGAGTGGTCGTACGTAATCCGGACATAGGCATACGGTTCGTTGACCGGATACATCTCCATCTCCTCGATTCCGGGCTTGGGGGTGAAGGATAGATCGACAAGCGGCCCGTGGACCTTCGGGTCATATTCCTCGAGCTCCGGGCGGATCGCCCTGAATATGGATGCAAGCCCGAATTTCTTTGCCTCGGGTTTTGCCCTGACCTTTTCGGTGATGATTTCCTCGTCGATATCAAGGTCCTTGAAACCGGCGGTGGAGAACTCCTTCTTCCAGATCTCGGCAAATTCCGCGGGAAGCCCACCGCCCCCGGTACCTTCGAACGCGTTGATGCGCCCGTGAAGGTTAATCTCGTCAACCTTGAAGGTAGCGCCCTTGGGAAGGATGAGCCCGGACAGGTCGCTGATCTGATCAACGCTGACAATCTTCTCGTCTCCATCGGATACCGCTGCAGGCTCCGGCTCTTCCGTGGGTTCGGTAACGGCTGCAGCTTTCCTGGCGGTTTTTGCCGGAGCCTTTGCTGCCGGTTTTGCTCTCCGGAGTGCTGCCTTGGGATCTTCATCGATAATCTCGACTATCTCTTCCTCAGGTGCCGGCTGCGGAGCTGTCCGGACTGGTGACGGAGATGCCTTTTTCGGCACCGGCAAAGGTTCGGTATCCGGAGGGGCGGTTGCAGCCCCCCGTGCCAGCATCTTGCCGAGTGATTCGCGCATATCCTTCCCGCTGAGATCCAGCGGAGGCTGGGGGAGATGCGCGGGGGCCGGTGCCGGCTCTTCGGTATCAGAGAATAAGCTGTCCGCAGGTTCCTGGGGGGTAATCACGGGCCGGGCACGTTCCGGGGCTGGTCGCGCGGCCGGTTGCGGTGCAGGCTCGGGTTTGTTCGCCATCCCCAGTTTCTTCATCAGTGCCGAGAAGTCCCCGGCATCGGGCGAAGGAGCGCCTGCCACCGGTGCGGGTTTTTCCGCCACCTGCGGCCTCTGGGGCGCATCCTTTTTCTTTCCCCCGATCATCTTCATGAGGGAATTAACATCTTCGAGCGTATCGTCGTCTTCTTTTGTCAAGTCAGAAAACCTCCGCTTTGAGCCGTATGCTGGTTCTGTACTATTTACGGTAAAAGATAATTTACATCAGAGTATATGTATTCTCCGCAAACACGTGATTAACTATAGTTATCATATAAAAATGATTGTAAAATGAAAACTGCCCCAATTCTTTCCAGATTCCTGAATTTTACGAACAATACATAATTTACCGGAATGATTCGGACTGGATACTTTTGAGCACGACCCGGATAAGGCCGAGCTGGGTGTCGGCGGTAGTGAATACGCACAGGAACAGGTCGCCACAGGGTGCAATGATGAACTTATGTTCGTTGGTCTCGAGAATCATCTGCTCGAGCGGCCCTGCTTTCATCTCCTCTGCAATCTTGACACCGGCACGCATGAAATCCTCAGCTGATGCGGCGACATGCTCGAAATCGGCATCCCCCATGGACTGGACAGGAAAACCTTCAAAGAATGCAGAAACGGCAATTACCCCGGGCTGGTTCAGGATCTTCTGCAGATGACTCTGGTCCAGGTATTGACGCGTTACTCCTGATCCCCCGGGACTTCCGGCTGCCGGTGCTTCTTCCGGGGCAGCGGTTTCCGGCTGACCGGGTTCCTCAGGAGCGATGAGCAGGCCGGAATCGCTGCAGATCTGAAGCGCCCGTTCAAATTCGACGTCATTATACTTCCTGAGATGGAAGGTATGCGTACCGTTTTCATCACCGGTGTCCGCGGTCATGCCGGAGAGAGCGCTCCCCCCTTTGAATGAGCCGGATGCTGTCCGGAACATCGCTGCGATGAGTCTTCCCTCGTTGACGAGGATAAAACCGGTTCCCGCCGGGGTTCGTATTTCAACCGCTCCCCGGAACGCAGTCAGCTCATCGAAGAATTTCTCGTCCCGGGGATTGGTAATAGTCCCGCCGTCAGTGCCTGCTGGTAATTTCATAAAAGAAAGAGGAGGGATCAGAGCGCGGCGACGATGCGCTCTTTATTCTTCTTGAGTTCGTACCTGATGCGTCCGACGTTTGCTGTAGTATCCGCCACAAGGGCGATCAGTTCGTCAGCAGACAGAGGTGAAAGGATAATGGGGCCTTTTTCCAGCTCGACAAGCATCTGGGAAAGTTCACCCTTACCGAGAGTATTGCCCATTGCTTCTGAAGTCCCAAGACCTGTTGAAGCCATGGCGCCAAGCGCCTCAATATCCACTTTACCGGAGACCGCACTCTCGATAACAAATCCATCTCTTCCAACAACAACCGCTGCTGATACCCCTTCCACTTTCAGAAACTCCTCGAGTAATGGTTTCAGCATCTTTTCACCACTTAATAAATGTATCTCTCTATTCTTAATCTATTAAAATGTTGGTCTTTATTCATCATTCCGAACAGAAAATTAGTTCCCCGATGCAATAAAAACAGCAGCAGGCAGACAAAGGCCAAAAAAGCGGGTATAAATATGAGAACGATGAAATGCGGAAAAACTATGAAGTGTGGACGGTGCTGATCCGACAGGTGCCAAAAAGAAATTATATAGTTCTGCATCGCAAACCTACACATAATGCAACTCCCGAGGGGCACATTTCGCGAGATCCGGAAAAACGTAGCAGTTGAGAGCCTGCTCCAGGAACTCGACGGGGAACGGTTCACTGGTGTAGCCAGTATCTCTTCATCATCACGGAACGGCACGCTTGTTTTCAAAGGCGGTAAATGCATCCTTGTCAAAATCCAGAACCTTCGCGGGGATGCTGCATGGGAGGACCTCCAGAATGCCGGGAATATCGATGTTGATGCAGCGCTCTCAGTACTCGGTGACGCCCAGATAGAACTTGCGCTCGAGTTCAACAAGCCGTGCAGGATCCTCAGACCCGTCAGACAGGCCTCAGCACAGACCACCACGCGCCCTTCTGCTCCGTCTGCTGCATCGCAACACCCGCGGGCAGCGATGGCACAGAAAGGAGGAACGCCGGTTGCACCCCTGAAACCCCCGGTGAAACCTGCTCCTGTCCATCACCATATTCCCGCGCCGCCTGCTGCTCCGGCAGCAGCCGTTCACGCGCCGCCGCACCCGCTCCCCAGGGCTGCGGCACCGGTCCCCCCTGCACCCCCGGTTCCAACACTCCGGCATACAGACGCAGCAAAACCCGGCGAGGAAGAACTGCGCGAGCGAACCAGCGAGACCACGAGCAGCTTCGAAGCGGACCTCGACACCTTTGACACCATGGACTTCGATAACGTGACCGATAAGATTCGCACAGATTGTAAAACAATGATCAAGCAGCTCCATCTCGATCACCTGATGGAGCGCTGAACTGACGACTTCCCAAGGGAGGAATTACCATCGCTCAACTTATCCCCGGCATTGACAATATCATTCTCATCGGCATCGTGATTCTGGTCATCATCCTCATCCCTGCTGCTCTCCTTCTGAAGAGGATGCTCGGGGAGCGGGCTGACGAGGGGGGTCGTTCCCGGAAGCAGCGCCTCGATTACCAGCCGCCCGCAAAACAGGGGTGGGTTCCTATTCCGGTCCCGATATCCTGGACTGCAAAGAAACGGCAGCAGGCTGCTGCTTCAATCCCGGAAGTCGACCTGGTGGAGAACTGCCGGAACATCCAGGAGAGCCTCAGTGCGCTCGTGAACAAATACTCCCTTGATTCATTCACGATTGCAACCTCCGACGGGCTGGTCTTTGCATCCTCCGGTGGGGCTACGGCGCAGGAGGATGCCGCCAGGTTCAGCCGGCATGCCGAAATCCGCGAGTCAGTTGGTGTTGCGCTCTTCAGCACAACCCATTCCGGTTCGGAACTGACGGGTATTATCCGATCGAAGGGTATTATTACGGGGGAGATACAGAAACGTATTGAGAGTGATACAAAAGATATTTTAAACAGATGGATATAACACGAATATGTGAAAATTTCAAGTAATCTTATATAAATACAATTGAAATACTCATCACCACAGGGTGCTCAATGGTCAAGGTTTACACAATCGCTTCCGGAAAAGGCGGAACAGGGAAGACCACATTTTCTGTCAACCTCGGAACAATGCTCGCCCAGCTGGGCAAGGAGACCTACCTTATGGATGCAGATATCGGCATGGCAAACGTGGGTCTCATCCTCGGCCTGCAGGATGCGCCGATCACCCTGCACGAGATTCTCGCCGGGAAAGGAAACATCAACGATGCGATTTACGAGGGCCCTGCGGGGCTCAAAGTCATCCCGAGCGGTATCTCACTCCAGGGGTTCCAGCAGGCGGACCCGGATCGGATCCGGGACGTCATGGGTGAGATCGTCAAACGCTGTGAATTCCTTCTCATCGACGCACCAGCCGGCATCAGCAAGGATGGAGTTGTCCCTCTTGCCGTTGCTGATGAAGTCATCCTTGTGGTGAACCCTGAACTCTCTTCTATCGTTGACGCACTCAAGACCAAGATCCTGACCGAGGTTGTTGGCGGGCATGTGCTCGGGTCCATCATCAACCGTGTGGATCAGGACAAGACCGATATCATAACCAAGAAGATGGAAAAAGTCCTGGGTGTCAAGGTCATCGGTATCATTCCGGAAGATACCAATGTCCGCCGCGCCGCCTCGGCAAAAACTCCGATCGTCATCAAGTTCCCGACATCCCCGGCATCGAAGGCCATCAAGCGCATCGCGTCCGATCTCGTCGGCGTTGCATACAAGGAAGAAAAAACCGTTGAAGTCAAGGCAGGATTCATCGACCGGTTCGCCAACGCCCTGTTCAAGAAAAAATCAGAGAAATAATCTGTTTGCCGGTTCCGGCAATTGCGCTCCCTGTTTTCGTGGTCGGGCAGGTTACCTGAAGCAGACTCCTGTGGTTTACAATGTACCAAAAGAGAGATTCCATCGCTCTGTTGACGACCGGATGATGACCCGCAGGGGCAGGCCGGCTCTCAATCGCTCAGCCAGCTGAGATCCTCAAGTTCTTTGATCGATTTCAGGTTGACTGCCACCTTTTCCTGTCGGGCAGGCGATGAGGTATTGCCGCCATCGGCCGGTAGAGCGGCTCCCACCGGTGCCCCGGGAAGAACGGTGCTGCCAACGGCTGTCCCGCACCTGCCGCAGAATTTCGTGCTATCTGATATCCCGGCGCCGCAACTGTCGCACGTCTTTCCTGCCGGGGGATGCATCTCAGCAGACTCCCCTGCGGGGAGAATGCCTGCAGGGGTAACCTCCATGGGGGCAGTGGCGATAGCTGAAGGAATACTCTCATCCTCACGCATTCTATCCAGGCCTTCGGTCAACGGAATATTCGCTTCAGGAATAATCTCCGCTGTACAGCCTTCGGCAGAGATACCCGCGGCACCCGCATGATCTCCTGCAGCAGATTCTGCAACAATACTTTCGTCGGCATGAGTGTCCGCTGCCTTTGCCATCTCTGCTGCAGGAATCTCCGTACCCTGCGGTTCCGGAACAGGGCTTTCCGGCACAGCCTCTTCAGCCGGTATGCCATTCGTCGCTGCCGGCACCGGAGGAGTGCTCCCGGAATTTGGAGACTCCGCGTCAGTGTTCCATCCTGCGGCAACGGAGGCGTTGAGATCCTGGAATTCCGCGCTCATCAACGCAGCGCTCACATCGATATCGCGTTCGGTCATCTCACCATGCTGCTGGTACACCGGCACATCGCGGAATGCTCCATCAACACCTTTTGAGAACATCGTGCTCATGTCGGCACGGAACTGCTGCTGGTGTTCGAACTCCGAACGGATTCGCTTCCCGGACTGTACCGACAGGGCGATCATATTCAGTTTCCCAATGATGAGGGAAATGAGCATTTCAAGATCGTGCCGATCACCGGATGAAAGCGAGATAAGGAAGAAATCGTCGGTATACAGCCACCGTATCTCCGTATCTCCTTCCTGTGACTGGAACCGCCGGGTAATGCGCATATTCCCGCTCTTTCTCATGAGGTTGAAGGGGTTCCAGTCCGGTTTCTGGCAGATTTCCACCGGGCAGATGTTTCTGAACGAGAACACGGTTTTCCCGCCCTTCTGGATCTGGTCAACCTCGGCTTCGAAAAAACGGGTACGCGGGCAGGATCCAGGGAGGATGCGGCCATCGTGAGAAGGGGAAATTTCTACCTGCTGGATATCGATCTCGTTCCCAAGGTCAACGAGATAGGTGTGGCGGACAAGCTCCCAGGAATACCGGAAGATTTTGTGTTCCACAACATGGGTCATGGTCTCATCTCGCAGGCAGAATACGGGATAATTATGGGAAAATTTATAGAGTACCGGTCATATCCCGTACAGATTCTGGCAGTTGTGTTATTTATAAATTTTCAGACCGGTTTTCTCATAATTTCGATGCCAATCCCGATTCCGGGATTTTCCTGTCCTTTTTTCATATCGCGCAGGAAAAACCGGACAGGGAGTGTACCATTCATCAGCATGGCAGGATCATTGCTGCGGCTGTCGCAGGAAAATCCGGAGACCCTGCCAAAAGAACGAAAAGGCACAGAAAAGGATACTGGCGGGAGACGGCGTCCATGTTCAGTTGGAGAGCCAGCTTAAGTCCCTCAGGTCTTCAATATCATTGAGGTCGACATGCAGGCCTGCTGCCTTCTCCGGGCTGACCCTGGCCCGGCCATGGTGGGCGGTTATACCTGCCGCTGACGGGAGGGGGAGATCCTTCTCGTGAGGATTTGTCACGATCACGCCATAGTCCCGGTACACTGCAGCTTCGCGGAACGCCCCGTCAACTCCCTCGGAAAACATGGTGCCGATTGCCTCGCGGCAGGCAAGCTGGTTTTCGAATTCCGAAGGGATCCGGTTACCATTCCGGATCGACTCCGCTATCATACCAAGCTTCGCCGTGATAAGGTTTGTCAGCATTTCGATGTCATGCCTGCCGCCGCTCGAAAGGAAGAGGATATTGAAATCGTCGGTATACAGCCACTGCGCTTCACCGGTATCGGTCGGGAAATGGATTCTCTCCGTGATGGTCCAGTCGCCGCGCCGGATCCGGAACCTCAGGAAATGCCAGTCCGGTTGCTTATTCGCATGGACAGGGAAAATATTCTGGAAGACTGCGGTCTTCCTGCCGGCATCCCGCTGTTCCTCAATCTCGATCTCAAAATACCGGATCTTCGGGTAGGGTGGATCGAGAATACAGTTTTCGTACAGTTTTGAAACATCCATCAGCGGGACATCGATCTGCGACCCGACATCGACAAGGTATGTATGATGAACGCGATGCCATGCGGTTCTCCTGGACTTATGATAGATGATATCTGTCACATTATCCCCTCATGAAAATCAGAGGACAAGGCTGCACGATGCATATGGTGATCTGTAACCTTCCGGTATGTAGGTACGATACCGGTTGATTTAAACTTTATTTAAAGTTTGGTATTCGTAAAAATGTTGGGAATCGGGTGAAATGGGATTTTTATGTTTTCTTTGCCATCTTGATCTGGTCAAGGGTCTTTTCCCGGATATGGAAGAATATACCGATGAGTTCTTTATTGTCATCCTTGATCGGCCGGATGATAACGCTCGCTTTTCTCCCCCTGCCTGACCGGGGTACGACTGCGGTGTTGAACTCATGCGTAACAACCAGCATCTGTTGAACCACTTCCGGCACCGGGTCCGGGATCTCTTCGTTTGTCTGGTCATTGATGATCATCATCACCTCGCGCCAGTAATGCATCAGGACTTCTTCCTTTTGAAGGCCAAGGAACCGGAGGCCGTAAGGATTGCAGAAGATGATTTTCCCTTTAATATCGGTTATAACGAGGATATCGAGCGCTGCCATGATCTTCTTGGGCTCACCCACCGGGTACATATCAAGGTATTTTTTCCGCATGGAGTGATTATACAGCGCCAGCTCGACGTTCGAGGCAAGGTCCCGATCGGTGAATGGTTTAATAATGTACCCGAGAGGTTGCGCATTCTTTGCACGGGCGAGCAGGGTATCGTCACAATGTGCTGTAAGAAAGACGATCGGGAACTGGAAGAGCTGAAAGATATAACAGGATGCAGTAACCCCGTCCATAACTCCGGCAAGGCTGATATCCATCAGGATAAGGTCGGGTTCCAGTTCTGCTGCAAGGAAGATCGATTCTTCACCGGTCCCGGTCTTCCCGACGATATTGTACCCCCGTTTCTCGAGCATCACCGAGATGAGATTGGCAATGATCTCATCATCTTCCACAATAAGGATACGGGGTATGGGCGCCATGCGTCTCCGGATTCGACCAAACTGTACTAAAAAGGACTATGCTAAAAAAGTATTTATAACGTTAGTCTTTCTTACTGGTGATCGTGAAGACACAGTGCTCGTCGCCCTTGGATTTGCACTTGGTTTCTTTTGCGTCCACCCGGATGCCGAAAGCCCCTTCGATGATCCCGGCGAGCAGGCCGGCCGTGCAGTAACAGACGTTCTTGCCGATATTCCCGAAGGATTCGGACTCT
>NZ_MVQB01000025.1 GCF_002067035.1 Methanoregula sp. PtaB.Bin085
GGACCGTACCGGGCGGCAGGTCTGGATGGCGAATGCAACGGACATCATCAATGGCGTTGCCGTATCCGATGACGGGAACACCATCGCTGCCGGCAGCCTCGACAGGAATCTCTATGTCTTCAACCATGCCGGCACGCGCCTCGGGACTTTCACGGTGAAAAATGCCATCAGGCCCAATTCCGTTGGGGTGACCGGCGACGGGCAGCTCATCGTGCTCGTTGCCCCGTCAGCAGTCTATGGCTTTTCGCGATCATCGTTTACCGGTGAGACGAGGCCGCTACCGACAATAACAGAAACAGTGACAGAAATTCCGGAGGAGACGACCACGATCGCTGCCTCCATGACGACAACCAGGAAGGTTACGACACGGCCGCAGACGCTGCCCACTCCCTACCCGGTCCAGTCTGCCACACCGGAATCCCCGCTGTCCCCTGCCGTGTTGTTCATTGCGGTGTTCATTCTCGTTCTCGCTTCCCGTCCGGGCAACAAATAACCATTTTTTTTATGCCGGAATCTTTATCGCGGGCTGCTCCCGATCTCTTTCTGATGATTCCATGAACGGTACAATCTTCCGATCCTGTCTTGTATTCTTCATCGTTGCCGCCGTGTTCGTGCCGGTATCCTGTGCTGTGAACCCCCTCTGGATCGTCAGCGGGCCTGAATCCGGCGAGCTTACAACCGTTGCTGTCTCCCAGGACGGGTCAACCGTTGTTGCCGGGGGCGATCAGCTGATCACGCTCTCCCGCGACGGGAAGAAACTCTGGACCGGCTGGTCCGGCACAAAACTGGTTGTCAGCCGGGACGGGAATTACATCCTTACAACCCGGGACCAGAACGTGCGCCTGATCTCCGGGAGTGGCCGGATGCTCTGGGATGATCGTCTGGATGTACCGGTGAGCGAGGTTGCCATGACACCGGACGCATCACTCATCCTGGCCGGTGGCGCAAATATCATCCGGCTTATCGGCCAGAACGGGTCCGGGATCCGGCAGAACAGGACCATGCCGGTGATGAACCATTTCCGGTTCTTTCAGAGCGGCAACGGGGTTGTTGTCACTTCGCAGAAGGGGATCCAGACCTCAAACCTGACCTTCTTTTCAAACTGGACGGATACCAACATGACGCAGGAGTATGTTGAAACCGATGCAGGCGACCTCTCCTTTGTCAGCGTGACCAACAACCGCATCCGGTTTTACCGTCTTGGCGAAAACCTGGACGGGACGCTCGAATGGGAACGTGCCCTGCCCGGCGGGAACACGCTCGGGTTTGCCTTGTCCCGGGACGGGTCTGTGATCGTCGTGGGCAGGGACGATAATACGATCCAGGTACTCGACCGGTACGGCAATCTTCTCTGGACGGACCGGGCTTCGCACTGGGTCACCAGTGTTGCCGTCTCCGATGACGGGAACACGATTGTTGCCGGCAGCATGGACAAAACGGTTGCGGTATACGACCGGGCCGGGACAAAACTTGGCACCGCCGTTCTGAAGAACGCGATCCGGTCCGGTTCCGTTGCCACCAGCGGTGACGGATCCGTGATCGCGGCCGTGGATGGATCAGCCGTGTACGGCTTCTCCCGTTCGCAGTTTTCGCAGCCGGCTCCTGCCGGCGCGACCACGGAACCAACGGTCCGGGAAATTCCCCCCTCCCGGGAGGTTGTAACCACCCTGCCGGTAACTCTCCCGACACCGGCAGCAACCGCGAAGGCTGCGCCCTTCCAGGGTATCCTTCCGGCAGCGCTCTTCCTGTTCATCGCCTGGCGTTCATGGATATCCTGAAACCACGTTTTCCCTGTCGCTGCCGTCATGATGACGCAACTCCTGGACCGGTATGCAGCCCCAACGGCGTCGTGGCATACCGGCATTGTTTATTAACCCCCGGGGAAAACGGTATGTGACCGGATATGGTGCACAGCGATCTTCCCGGGGAATGCGAGGAGGCGGGCCAGCTGATGCAGGAAGGCAGGCTCATGGAAGCGGTTGCCTGTTATGACCGGGCCCTTGCATCCAGCCCGGATAACCCCGCCCTTCTCAGTAACAAGGCCGTTGCCCTTATCAGCCTCGGACGGTACGAGGAATCGCTTGCATGCTCCCTCCGGGCGATACGGATCAACCCGTACGATGCCGATCTCTGGATCAACAAGGGGATAGCGCTCGACAAACTGGGTCGGTCCACCGAAGCAACCGATGCGCTGGAACAGGCTGTGGCCATCAATCCCTGCAATGCCTATGCCCGCGCACTGCTCGGGATCATCTACCAGAACCTCGAGATGACCGGGAAAGCCGAAGCCCAGAACCGGAAACTGCAGGAACTGGTCTTCCCCCGGGAATATGCATGGTTTTATTTTATCACCGCCACGTTCCTTCTCGGGATCCTGCTTGGCGGGATCATGAGCGTGGAAGGAAAACCCCTTCCCGTCACCATGGGCTCCGCAGGAATCATCATCCTTTTCTTCGGCGTCATCTGCATCCTGTACGTCCGTGCCCGGCGGCTGCAGATCGAGATCCGCCGGGATGTCGTCTCGTCCCCCTCGCAGGAGTCCGGCCGGCGCGGCCGGGGCCGGGGCAGCGAAGCGGCAGCACTCCTCCTGCTCGTCTTCGTCTTTATCGCTGGTACAGGTTCCGGGATAGCAGTGTGGCAGTATTTCCGGTGAGGAGATGCCGGTACTCCGGAGAGGTTTCTGATGGTGTTCCCGGTCCGCCTCAACGTACGGGCAAAGATCCTGCTCCTGTTCCTCTGCCTCTCGGTCATCTCGCTCCTTGTCACCGGTTTTGTCGCCGTCTCTACGATCACCGGTATCGGGAACCTTGCCGGGGAGAGCAGCGTCACCCTTGGCAGGGAAGCCGTGAATGACAGCAGCGCAGCGCTCATGCAGTCGGCCGAACAGAACCTGCTCCGTCTGGCATCCGACCAGGCATCGGTGACAAACGTGGTGTTCTCCGATACCGAAGCGGAACTTGGTATCCTTGCAGCCAATGCCGCTGAGCTCCAGCGGGATCCCCCGGGTATCATCCCTGCGCCCTGGTACGTGAACGAGAAATCCCGCCCGGTTCCGCCTTCAGCGTCTCCGGTAATCTTCATTGCAGGGACCACGGTTTCTCCGGAGACGGAGGAGTATACAGCCCTTGCCGGCATGGCCCACCTCTTAAACACAGTCCGGGAATCCGATCCGGATCTTGCAAGCATCTATATCGCGAGCAGCTCGGGAGTGATGTGGCGTTACCCTGCGACCGGGAAAACTCCGGCAGAATATGATCCCCGGACCCGCGACTGGTACCTGAACGCGGTCGCGGCCCGTGGCAGGCCCGTCTGGTCGGAACCCTATGTCGACGCGGCGGGAAACGGGCTGGTTGTCACCTGTTCCCGGGCCGTGACGGGCCGGTACGGCACCTGGGTAATCGGGACCGATGTGACCATTGAATCGATCAACACCAATATCCTGGACATCATGCTCAACGGCACCGGGTACCCGGTCCTTCTCGACAGCCGGGGAAATGTCATCAGCCGTCCCGGGCTCTCGGCAAACGGCACGCAGTGGAATGAGACTTATATGCAGGACGATGTCTTCTCGAGCGCCAATCCTGCACTTGTCGGCGTGGCAGCCAACATGACCGCAGGGAAGAAGGGTATCGAGCGGGTGACGTTCGGCAATGATCTTTATTACGTTGCCTATGCACCGGTCCCGTCCCTGAACTGGAGTTTCGGGGTGTCGATGCCGGTAAAGGAGATCCTCGCACCGGTGGCGAAGACCGAGACCGCAATAGTACTTGAAACAAACAGGACCAGCGCCCGTATTGCAGAACAGACCGGCCAGGTGCTTACCGTATTCGCTGCCCTTTTTTGCCTGCTCCTCGCGATTGTGGTTTTCCTCTCCTGGCGCCTTGCACGGGTCATCACCCGCCCGGTCGATGCGCTGAAAGCGGGAGCCGTTGCCATCGGATCGGGCGATCTCGGATACCGGGTGGATCTGAAGACCGGCGATGAGTTCGAGGACCTCGCTGTCTCATTCAATACGATGGCAAAGGAACTCATGACCAGTATCGACAACCTCCGCCGTACCACGGCCGAGAAGGAGCGGTACACAAAAGAGCTCGAGATCGCTAAGGAGATCCAGGACACGTTCCTGCCCGAATCGGCGCCGGCCATCCCGGGCATCGGCATCGCCGCGGCAACCATCCCGGCAATGGAGATCGGAGGGGACTTCTACGACTTCATCCCTGCCGGGAACGGCCGGTGGGGGATTGTCATGGCCGATGTCTCCGGCAAGGGGATCAGCGCGGCGCTGTTCATGGCGCTTTCCCGGACGCTCCTGCATGTGAGCGGAGGCGCCGTGCCGGATCCTTCCGCCGCGATCCGGCAGGCGAACCGGTGGATCTACGAGGACGGCCGATCCAGCATGTTCGTCACAGTCTTCTTTGGTATCCTCGATTCCGGCGCTATGCGGTTTTCTTACGTGAACGCGGGCCACAATCCCCCGATGCTGGTGCGTGACGATCGTGTGGAGGAACTCTGCCGGAGCCGGGGAATTGCACTCGGTGTCGTGCCTGACGTTTCGATCGCCACAACGACACTTGATCTTCGGCACGGGGATATTCTTGTGCTCTACACGGACGGGGTGACGGAGGCATTCAATGAGAAGGATGAGGCGTTCGGCGAGGAGCGACTCAGGGAATTCCTCCGTGAGAACCGGGCAAAACCGGCACGGGCACTTCTCGATACACTGGTCGCGGAGATCCGATCGTTCACCGGCACAGCTCCACAGTCGGATGATATCACGCTGGTGGTCGTGAAGGTAAAGTAAGAGGGAGGATCCTCCCCTCCATCCCCCCGGTAATTCCCCAAAAAACCTGCCATAATGCTCACGGGAAGCCAAAAAACATATTGCCGCAGAACCGGGGGAAAATTTTTCCTGAATCATGAGAAAAAACCCGGTACTGCATCGATGTTACTGCTCGAGTGTTTTCCGGATCATCTCGGCAAGATCGCGGGGAAATACCGGTTTGCGGACGATCTCGCAAAAGTCCCCTGCATACTTCCTGCGATCTTCGTCCGGGACATCCCAGGCAGAGACGATAAAGACCGGGATATCCTTCAGCCGTCCGATGGTCCGCCGCTTTTCGAGGAATTGGAGGCCGGTAAGAGGCGTCATCATCAGGTCGAGAAGGATGAGCGATGGGAGATGCTCCTCCAGCGGGATCTTAGTCAGGGCTTCGGATGGATCGGTGTACGCTACCGGCTCGTATCCGAAGAACGTGAGCATGTTCGAGTAGACGTCCACAATCGAGGGATCGTCATCGATGATTGCAATCCGCACCATGATTCTCCAGCCTTGTCAGGAACGATCGCGTTCGCGTGATACGCCCGCTATCCCGCCCCCTCCCGGGACCAATGGAAAACCTGTTGCATGGTATCGTATATATATCCGCGTTCGCTATGCAAACAGGTCTGAAAATTCCGGGATCTCTCCGAGAGGGGAAATCCGGAATCGACGATGGCGTAACCGCGACCCGGGGGGCGGGCCCTGTCAGGATTCCCGGCATTCAGCCACTCTTTCCGGATATCCCGATTGCCGTGCCAACGATATTTGCCGCGATGCGCATGGCATCGAGCTCTTCCGGCGGCCATGAACGATCGCGGTCGCTGACGAAGATGATAAGGCCGTAGGACTGATCGCGGACCTGGAGATCCAGCGCCACCATGCTCCTGAACCGGTACGAGCGGAGAATGTCCCGCAACGACGGATCGATCGTGTCGATACCAAACGGCACGGCGCGTCCCATCCTGAGATCCTCCTTTCGGGATTCAAGCCCGAGGAGTGCCGGATTCAGCGTGGAAACCGGCCGGGCCTTCGGGAGAGGCGAGAGATCCTGTACCGCCCATTCCGCAACAGGCGACAGTGCCCCGCTGCCGGCATCGGACCGGAAGATCACGATCCGGACCAGGTCCATTGCAATGCCGATGTTCTCGAGGATCGCGGAGTACCCGGCCCGGTCTTTTGAGGATGCAGGAGGGGGGATCGTATGGCTGGCGATGAATTCCCGGAGGAACCACTCGATACCGGAGCCCAGCGCGAGCAAGATCGCATCGCGTTTTTTCAGTTCCCTCTCGATCCGGTGCCGGTACAGGGAGATCTCGATGTTTGAATTCACCTCCCGCTCGTTGAACGGCTTGACGATGTAACCGAATGGTTCCGTCAGTTTCGCCCGGGCAACGAGGTTCTCGTCGGCATAGGCCGTGACGTAGATGACCGGGATATCGTACTGCGCCCGGATCTTTCCTGCAGTCGCGATCCCGTCCAGTTCCCCGGCAAGCATGATGTCCATCAGGATGACGTCGGGTCTCGTCTCCCCGGCCAGTTCGATCGCGTGTTCGCCCGTGACTGAAATTCCCACGACCTCGTAACCAAGAGTGACAAGGGTCATCTTTAAGTCTTCTGCAACAATCAGTTCGTCTTCGACAATCAGTATCCGTGCCTTGTTCATGGTCTTTTTCCTCCTGTCACCGGTATCGAGATGGTGAACCGCGACCCTTTGCTCCCGGTCGCCAGCTCGATGGTCCCCCGCACCTGATCGATGAGCGTCATCACAAGGTGCATCCCCAGCGATTGCGTGTGTTTCCAGTCGAGGCCGTCGGGGAAGCCGACCCCGTTGTCTTCAATGAAGATGAGAATCCGGTCCTCTTCTTTCTTTCCTGTGATCCGTACCTCGCCTTTCCTCCCCTCCGGGAAAGCATGCTTCAGGGCATTGGAGATCAGCTCGTTGAGGATGAGGCCGATGGGTATGGCCCGCTGGATGTCGAGCGAGAGGTCGCCGATGGCTACGCTGAAGGCGATCCGCCGCTGCTCGATTGCGTACGTCGTGAAAAGGTACTGGGTGAGCGCTTTGAGGTAATCTCCGATGTCAATGTGCTCGAGATCTTTTGAGCGGTAGAGTTTCTCGTGGACGAGCGCCATGGACCGGACACGGCTCTCCCCGTCCATGAGTGCGGTGAGGGTCACGGGATCCGTGATGTGGCGTTTCTGCAACCTGAGGATACTGATGATGATCTGAAGGTTGTTCTTGACCCGGTGGTGGATCTCCCGCAGCAGGAGTTCCTTTTCCTGCAGCGACTTGTTCAGCTCCTCAGTCCGCTGGACGACCCGCTGTTCGAGCGAGCGGTTCAGTGACCGGATCTCCGATTCCATCATTTTCTGGTTCGTGATGTCCTGGTTTGCCCCTCGGGTCCTGACAACCCTGCCATCCTTATCCATGATTACACCGAACCGGACAATGACATACCGCATCTCGCCATCCCGGCGGATGATCCGGTGCTCGACTTCTGCGGAATAGTTGGGATCGGTTATCGACGCAACGTTACCGATGACACTGGTTGCATATGCCACATCGTCGGGATGCACGAACTCGCGCACGTACGTTTCCGCCGGCATCCGGTAACCGCCTTCCTGCTCAGCAGTCGTCCCGTACAGCGCATAGAAACGGTCGTTGAAGGTGAACATACCGGTGTTCACATCGAACTCCCAATTGACCAGGCTGGCCATGTCCATGGCGGTGGCGAGCCGGATCTGGTTCTCCCTGAGTTCATTCTCCATCTGCTTCCGCTGCTCGATCGGCCGGATCGTTATCACGATCCCGTCAACGCCGGGAACCCCGAGAAGGTTTGTTCCGATGGCATCGACCCAGAGGTACGACCCGTCAGCCTTGAGGATCCGGAATTCGGTGGGAACGCCATTATTGGTCCCTTTGATGACTTCCCGGAAATCTTCGCTGACCCGTTCGCGGTCATCCGGGTGGATATAGTCCTGAGGGTTCCTGCCGACAAGGGACCCGGCGGGATACCCCAGGATTCGCTCGGAAGATGTGGATTCGTACACGATCTTCCGATCGCGGTCCAGGATCCGTATGATGTCAGAGGAGTTCTGGATCAGCGACCGGAACCGGGTCTCGCTTGCGCGGAGCGCGTCCTCGGCGATCTTCCGCTGGGTGATATCGCGGTTGCTGCCCCGGCGGCCGAGGTACTCTCCTTCGGGGCTGAAGATCGGCTGGCAGATGTGCCCAATCCAGACCATCCGTTTGTCCCTTGTCAGGATCCGGAATTCCAGCACCTGCGTATCCGGTGCGGCACCGAGGGTCTCCTGGTGTTCGATCACCTTCTGCCGGTCCTCGGGAACAACGATTTCCTGGACGAGATCCTTGTTGTGGTAAAAGTCCTCCGGCTCGTACCCGCACACCCGATTGCTGGACGGTGAGACATAGACATAGTTGCCGTCTTTTCCTATCCAGTATTCCCAGTCGTACGTGTAGTCGGCGATCGTCCGGAACTTCTTCTCGCTCTCATACAGGGCCTCCTCCGCCCATTTCTTCTCGGTGATATCGGTCAGGACGTTGAAGGAGGCTGGCTGACCTTCGTACATGATACGGGCCCCCCGGATTTCCACCCACCGCGTCGATCCGCCGGGCAGGACAAGGCGGGCAACATAGGGTGCGATGGATCCTCCCCGCTCCCGGGTCTCGAGCGCCGTCATCACGGTCTGGCGTGATTCGGGTGCGATGTACTCCATGATATTCGTGTGGAGCAGCTCCGTAGCCGTGCTTCCCAGCAGCCGGATGATCGCCGCGTTGATGTACAGGAGCTCACCCCTCCGGTGGACGATGACGAGATCCGGCAGTTCCTCCACAAGGGTCCGGTACCTCTCCTCACTCTCGCGGAGAGCTGTCTCGGTTGCTTTCCGGTCGGTGATATCAAGCATGGTCCCGACAATGGAGACAAGGTTCCCCTCGTCATCATACCGTCCCTGGAACGTTGAATAATACCACCCGTCACTCCCGTCCGGGCAGAGAAAACGCTGTTCGTAGGCGCCCGGCTCGCGGGATTCGGTGGCCCTCCGGATCAATTCCCTGTCGCGCTCATGCTCCGCGGGCCATGGCGATAATGCCAGGATAGTATCCATCCTGGGGGTGAATTCTGCGGGATCACGGCGGAAAATCCTGAATACTTCATCTGACCAGGTGACATCTCCCGTCCTGATGTCCCACGACCAGAATCCCAAGTGTGCCATCTCCTGGGCCTCCTGCAGCCTTTTCGCATACTCCCGCAATGCATCATCCGCTTTTTTCCTGTCGGTAATATCCCTTGCAGCGGCAAACACTCCGGTAACCTTTCCATTCTCATCGCGGAATACCGAGGCATTGTACAATACGGGAATGGAGTTCCCGTCGCGGCGGCGGATCTCCAGCGGGTAATCCCGTACTTCCCCCTCAGAGAATACGCGGCGATACGCTTCCCGGGCTTTTTCCGGTTCTGTAAAATAATCGGAAAAATCGGTGCCGATAAGCCGGTCCCGGGGACAGCCGGTTGCCTGTTCTGTCGAAGCATTCACATCCGTGATTGTCCCGTCGGGACCTATCGTTACCAGCGGATCAAGATTTGCCTCGATAAGACTCCGGTTATACCGGCTGGCCCGGTGCAGTGCCTCGTCCGCCTGCCTGCTCGCAGTGATGTCGATGACGATGCCCGTCACGGTCGCCGGTGTTCCATCGGGATGACGTTTTGTGGTGCCGCCAACGTCGCGGAACCAGCGGTATTCTCCTGTGGAAGTCCGGATACGGTATTCAGCAATATATCGTGCCTGCCGGCCCTCAAGGTGATCCCGCATCGCCTGCATCGCCGGTTCGTGATCATCGGGATGGAGGAGCACGGTGAAATCTGTGTAATGACAGAATTGGCCCGGGGAATATCCGAGCATGGACGCTTTCCGATCGTCAAAGCGCACACTCCCGTCCGGAAGATCCATCTCCCACCACGCGAGGCTCCCGATCGCCATTGCCGCATCCAGCCGCGCTGCGTACTGTTCGCGGGTCTGTTCCGCCTGTTTACGCTGCGTGATGTCCCGGGCAATCCCCTGGAAACCGTTGAAGATACCGTCGGGGCCGTAGGAGGGATTCGAACTCACCTCGAACCAGCGGAGACCCCCGTCCTTCCTCCGGACCTCGATCTCGAAGACTGTTGCGCTAACCTCTTCCCCGCTCCGGGCTTCCTCCATCCGGTGGATAAGCTGGTCCCGGACGTCTGTTTTGGAATTCTCCGTAAGAATGCTAAGCAGGGACTTTCCTGTCAGCTCCGTTGCCGTCCAGCCGGTCAGCGTTTCTGCGGCCGGGCTCAGGTACGTGAAGACGAGGCCCGGGGTTGCCTGCCAGATGAGGTCCCGTACATTGTCCACGAGGAAGCGGTACTTCCGTTCGCTCTCCCTCAGGGAACGTTCTGCCTGCCTCTGGCCGGTGACGTCGCAGGCGAAGATAGCAACATGATCCACGTTCCTGCTGCTTGGACTGAAGACCGGGTAGACCTCGTTGTGCAGTATCCTCCCATTGCGCTGGTCATCGAACACCTCGGGTTTCCCTGCGGCAAAGACGCGGTCGATGTGGTCTTTGCGCGTGCGGGCCAGGTCAGGGGGCAAGAGGTCGTACACGGCTCGCCCGCCCAGCTCCCCGGGAGTACTCCCCAGCCGGCGTGCACCGGATTCGTTGATGTCGAGAATGATCCCCTGCCGATCGAGCAGTGCTATGCTGTCCTCTGTCGCGTTCAGGACCGTCTTCAGGGTTGCCTCGCGTGCGGCAAGGGCTTCCTCCGCAAGCTTCCGTTCCGTGATGTCTTCTGAAAAGATGATGATACCGCCGATGGTATTATCCGGCTCCCTCCAGGGGCGGACCTCCCATGAAATCCACTGTCCGGTGCCATCCGCGCGGATAAAACAACTTCCAGGAGAAGAGATGACTTCCCCTGCAAGACCGCGCTGGTGCACTGCCCTGATCTCCGGGGAGATCTCCGGGAAGATCTCGTAATGGGATTTCCCAATGATCTCCTTTGTTTCGAGATGGTAATCCGTGATCCAGCGGTTGCTGGCCGCAATGTAGCGCATCTCCCGGTCGAACATGGCAAGGGCTGCCGGCGAGTGCCGGATGAAGAGCGTGAGGATCTCCTCGTTCCGCTTCATGGAATCCTCGGCATTTTTCCGCTCTGTGATGTCGCGGATGACCTCAATTGCACCGATACGGTTCCCTGCTGCATCGTACAGCGGGGAAGCGGTCCCCCAGAGGTATGCCCCCTTCCCCGCGAACATGCCGGGAATGAAGGTCTCGGATGTCAGCCGATCCCCGTCCCGCCGGAGGTAATCGTACCGCTTCTCAATCTCCTTATCCTGCGCCAGGACGAGGTCGATGAGGATCGGCCGCCGTTCCCCGTAAAAGGGGATGCTGTACTCGTGATCGCCCTTCCCGAGCATTGCGGCGGCGCTGACACCGGTCAGGGATTCCATGGCGCTGTTCCAAGCAATGACCGTCCCGGTTCCATCGATCGCAAGGACCGCGTCCGGCAGGAACCCGATGATGTCGGCGAGGCGCTTCTGCGAGTCCCGTTCGGCATCTTCCGCCCGTATCCGATCCCGGATATTCTTCCATTCATGATATGCACGCAGGGCGAAACGGGGCATATCCTTGAACAGCGTCGAGGACTTGACAATGTAATCGATGGCCCCGGATTTCATGATCTCCACGGCAAGCTGCTCGTCGCCGTGGCTGGTCATGATCACGAGAGGGATCGTCACCATCCCGCTGCGGTCGCGGGGCAGGATCTCGATCCCACTGCCGTCAGGAAGGCTCCAGTCGGCGAGGATCAGATTCGGTGGATCGGAAGAGAGAACCTCCCGTGCCGTGCGGAGATCCGATACAACGGTAAGCCGGAACGGGCCCGGATCGCGCCGGAAGGCGATGCGGATGAGTTCCTGGTGGGAGGTGTCGTCTTCGATTACCAGAACATGAAGTGTGTCGTTTCCCGGTACCGTGGCGCCTTCGGAGGACGTACGCACACACCCCGTCTCAGTCCGGGATCGGCTTGGCATTCCAGCCGAGCCAGTAAAACCCGAGGTCCTTCATAAGTTTTGTGAACGTCTTGAAATCGAGCGGTTTCACGACATAACTGTTGGCGTGATAATCGTTGGACTTCGCAATGTCCGTTTCTGCATCGGAGCTTGTCAGGACGACAACCGGTATCCTCCGGAGGGCAGGGGACTCTTTGACGGTCTTCAGCACGTCGAGGCCGTCGATTCGGGGGAGACGGAGATCGAGAAGGATAAGGTTGGGCCGGGGGTTTTTGGCAGTGTCGGTAAAAGCGCCCTTGTGGAAGAGATAGTCAAGCGCCTGTTCGCCGTCCATGATATGGTGGATCCGGTTCGCCACCTGCTGGTCACGCATCCCGCGGATGACCAGTTCGGCATGCGCCTCGTTGTCCTCGATGAGCAGGATGTGCAGGGGTTCCCCGGTCAGTTCAGCCATAGAAGTCACTCTTTTATCTTCATGGTATTATTGTTAACGGTAGGGAAACGTCCTGCGCCGGAAGGGTGAAGCGGAAGGTAGCCCCCTTGCCCGGCCCTTCAGACTCCGCCCAGATCTCCCCCCGTGGGCCTCGATGATGCGCCGTGCGATGGCGAGCCCGACCCCAATGCCCGGCGATTCCGGGTCCAGTTTTTCGAACAGGTTGAAGATCCGTTGGAGATACCGGGATTCGATCCCGATGCCGTTGTCCTGCACGAAGATGACCGGTTCCATCCCCCACCGGTCAATCCCGATCCGGATGTGCAGGTCTGGGCGGTCGCCGCGGTACTTAATCGCGTTCTCGAGAAGGTTCACGAGGATCTCCCTGAGCCGGAGAGAATCGCCGCTGAGTACCGGCAGATCAGGATCGATCCCGATCGTAATCCCACGATCTGCGAGCAGCGACATCCCGAAGAGGTCAACCGCTTCGCGGGCAACGGTGCCGAACGCGACCTGTTCCGGTGTGCCGATGCTCTTCCTGCCCGCGACAACTTCAGGAGATCGGAGGGTAGGGCATCGATGGTGTTGACCGCGGACGAGATCCGGCGGACATATGTTTGCAGCTCGCCTGAGTCCCCGCGGCGGGTGGATTCCTCCGCAATCAGCCCGGCAAAACCCTGGATGGTGATAAGGGGGCTTTTCAGTTCGTAGGAGACGGTGTACGTGAACCGTGCAAGCTCCGCGTTCTTCTGCTCCAGCTCCCTGACGGTTCTCCTCGGCGTTCCTGCGCCCGGCGATCTCGGTCTCCAGCTCCTTCACTTTCTTCTCCAGCTTGTGGAACATGGCTTCGCTGTACTGCTGCAGATGGCCGGTCCCTCCGTTCACCGCATTTTCCGCCGGATTTACCGGCCGTTGCACAAGCAGATCCCTGATGATACTGCCGAGGACCTCGTGTTTCTGGGGCTTGATGACGAAGAGAACCGCCCCGAGGCTGCGGGCAAGCTGTTCGTCCTTCGGATCGGTGCAGGTCGCGGTATAGAACATGAAAGGGATATTTTTCAGCCGCTCATCGGCCTTCCAGCGCCTACAGAGCTCGAACCCGTCCATGACCGGCATGAGGATATCGGCAACGATCAGGTCCGGTAGGCTGTCCTCCGCCGCGAGCAGCGCCTCAGCGCCGTTCTGCGCCAGTATCACTTCGTACCGGTTTCCTTTCAGGATCGATTCCAGGAGGTACCGGTTCTGCGCATTGTCGTCAACGATCAGGATTCGGGTCATGGGGAGGGTCCGGATGTTCGCCGGGAGCCGACGGGAGTCTCCGGTTGTCCGGATAGTCTGAGGGCTGCCTCTGCTGTTATTTCAACTGCGTTCCGTTTGGTAATAAATGATCCCGCCCGGTAAGCAATCCTAATCGCTGTCAGGCACCGGGTTTATCTTTATCGCCGGCAACCGGCAGCGTGAACCGGAATGTCGTCCCCTTCCCCGGCCCTTCCGATTCCGCCCAGATACGGCCCCCGTGGACCTCGATGATCCGCTTCACGATGGCAAGGCCGACACCCGTTCCCGGCACCGACGGGTTCAGTTTCTCGAAAAGGTTGAAGATCCGCGTCAGGTACCGGGGTTCGATGCCGATCCCGTTATCCTGTACGAAGAAAACCGGGCCGCTTTCCCCGGATGTTGCGCCAATGCGGATGACGGGTTGCTGCTGGTCCCCCATGAACTTGATGGCATTCTCCACCAGGTTCACCACTGCTTCACGGATCCGGTTATGATCGACATTCACCACGGGAAGATCAGGGGCGATCTCAACAGTCGCTCCCCGTTCGGCCAGCGGGCCGGCAAGGATCTCCGCCGCTTCCCGCGCAATCCCGCCGAAATCCGTCTCCTGCGGAGGGGAAACTACCCGCCCGATCCGGGAGAGCTCGAGGACGTCGGAGAGGAGCTGCTGCATGGTGTCCGCAGCCTGCGTGATGCGGAGGACATCTTTTTTCAGCTGGACGGGGTCGCACTTCTGTGCATCGTCCTCGAGGAGGCCGGCGAAACCCTTGATGGTGATGAGCGGGCTCTTGAGGTCGTGGGAGACGGTGTACGTGAATCGCTCGAGCTCGGCATTCTTCCGTTCGAGTTCGCGGATTAACGCTTCCCGCTGGGCTTCGGCCTGCTTCTGTTCCGTGATGTCCACCCACTGGCAGACAACGCTCGCCAGCCCTCCCTGCGCATCGGGGATCGGGAAGAGCGAGACATCGATGAACAAATCCTTCGCCCCCCCGAAATCCACGTCGCCGGCATCTGCCGCCTTCCACGGGATGCTGAACCGCACCGGCACCCGGTCCCTGAAAACGGCCCTGACGCGCGGCATGACCCCCTCGCGCTCAAAGTTTTCGTCCATGAGGACATTGTAGGCGCCGACAATCGCCTCCGGGGGAAGGCGGATCGTTTCGCACATGGACTGGTTCACCCTCGTGACTGTCCCGCTGCTGTCAGCAATCCACATGGCGAACGGGCTCATGTCGATGACCCTGTCGAGGAACGCCTTCGCCGACCGGATCTCCTCTTCGGAGTGTTTGCGGTCGGTCACGTCCCAGACCATTGAGATCATCAGGTTCCGGTCCGGGACCGGCACGTTCCTCGCTTCGATATAGGTGGTGGGCTCACCTTCCCGTGCGATCGGGATGTCGGCCCAATGCATCCTTGCGGGGTCACCGCTTGCACAGTCCCCGAGCACCTGTGTGCGGATTTTTTCACGTATGGCCGGGTCATGGTATACAGCCTCCCAGAATGCGTTCGGATCCGCCAGATCTTTTCGGGATATCCGGTAGGTTGCCGGGAACCTGTCGTTCATGTACTCGAACCGGATCTCCGGATCGATTGAATTCACGGCAATCCCGATCGGGAGGTTGTCGAGCACGGCGCGGGTGAAGGCTTCCTGTTCGCGGAGCGCTTGCTCCGCCTTCTTCTGCTCGGTGATGTCGATCAGGGTCCAGAACCCGAATGCTTTCAGGTCGGTGTACCGGAACTCGATCAGTTTTACACCTCCATCCCTGCAGGTGACACGGGATACCCGGGGCAGGCTCGTCGTGCTGCGGGCAGCCTCCTCATACATCTCCTGCGCAGCCTGCAGCCGGTCAGCGCGGTAGACTTGGTCGGGGAATGCCAGGGCCATCCACGCATCCAGCGAGGGGACCTGGCCGATGGTATATCCGGTGATGGCTGTAAAGTTCCGGTTGAAGTACAGGGCCAGTTCTCCCTGCCCGTCCCTCCGGGTCATCGCAATGCCAACGGGGAGCTCGCCAACAAGTGTGCGGAACCGCGCTTCGCTCTCGTGCAGTTTCGCCCGGACCGTGTGCAGGTCCGATATGTCAAGGACGAACGCGACACCATTGTACCGCTGTTCGTCCAGCATGGCGCAGGCAAGGAGGACCGGTAGCCGGTTCCCGTCCTTCATGAAGTATTCCTTCTCGAACGGCACGTGGTTGATGCCGGTGGTTTTCAGTTCTTCGACTGCCTTCTCGTCTGCGGCCCGGAACTCCGGCGGGGTTATGGCGCGCCAGTCGATCATCCCTGCGTTCAGTTCATCGCGGGAATACCCTGTCATGGCAAGGAACGTGTCGTTTGCGTCCGTGATCTTTCCGTCCATGTTCCAGAAGACAACGCCGAAGAGCCCGGAATCGTAAAAACTGCGCAGGCGCTGTTCGCTGGTGCGGAGCGCCTGCCGGCCCCGTTCCTCCTCTTCGCGGAGGGCGGATTCCGCTGCATAGAGGGAACGGTAATAATACTTCTGCCGCCGCTGCCAGAGGAGTCCGGCGATGATGCCCGCCCCTGCGAGCGTCACCGCAACGAGCACGATGATGAAGGCAGCCCGGGACCGCCAGGGAGCAAATGCCTCTGCTGTATCGACCTTCGCCACCATGAACCACGGGGATCCGTGGACCGGCACCAGCACCGAGAGCACCTCGACATCCCGGTAATCGGTTCCCGTGAACGCGCCGGTCGTTCCCATGACCGCCTGCACCGCGGGCACGTCGGTCCGGGTGAGGGGCACGGTCAGGTTCAGCGCAGTATCGTTTCGGTAGCGGAGAGTGTTGAGGTACAACACATGGTCCCCCTGCCGTTCTACGAGCAGGGTCTCGGCGCTCCCGCTGGGAACCGGCCAGGACTGGATAAGCGGGTAGAGGTCGGTGGCGGGATCGATGGTGAGTACGATGGTCCCGACCGGCTCGCTCCTGCCGTTTGCCGGACCGGTGAGGGGCGCGATGACGTACAGGGTCGGGGACGCCGTGTCAGAGCCCGGCATGAGATCCGTGAGAACGGGTTTTCCTGCAGCGAGCGCTCCGGCAACCTGTTCATCCAGCCGTGGATCCAGGGAATTTTCCCGGGTATCGAGGGTTATCGCAACCCTTCCCCTGGTATCGACAAGCCGGACATTACGGTACCGGTACGAGGAGTTGATCTCCTGAAACAGGGAGAGAATCCTCTCCCGTTTTTCCGGAGCCGGCGAGGAAAGGTACTCCTCCATGCTGGCGACAAGGAAAGGATTCCCGGACAGGACACGGGCATCGCCCAGCCGCTCCCCGCGCCACGCGGTAATCTGGTTCGCCTTGAGGTACGCGATGGATGTCAGGTCTCCCGTGACCTGCCCGCGGATTTGCTCCTCCTGCTGGTGGTAGAAGACAAATCCCCCGGTGAAGATGACAGCTGCAAGACCGATGAACAGCAGGACGAGCCCGACAGGGACCCGCGTTTCCGCTTTTCCCGGGGGTGGCATAGTGTTCCCTTTCCCCGGTATGTCATAAATCTTGCTTTGATACCACAAAAATGGTTTCTTAAACGGGCATGAGGGGACCGGTACGTGCGGTAGCCTGCACTTAATGTTGTCTGCTCAAAGGGTTCCTGAGTGGATTCGCAACGGAGCATTGTCCTTTGAGTTTTTTCAGATGTTGACGGTCCGGACGACCCGGTGTTTTAGAAAAAAACCTGAAGGGAAATCTGGGCAGGATCCGGACAACAACCGGAAAACTCGATATCCTTATGGGAACCAGCGAGGGTTATACTCAACGAAGGCTGAAATGATCTCCGTTCACCCGTTTTTCCGGACAAATGACACTGTTTCGCGGAAAAATGACACCATTGTTTCGGGAAATGCCCGTTTCATCTTCTGATTGGCGCAATTCCCCATGTTTCAGGCCCGGAATTGTCGGGCTGTTGCACTATTCCAGCGGCCCCCGGTCCGGCTCACGGGCAGATGGCTGTTGAGGGGTAAGCAGCCGGGAAACAGCCCTGGTGGCTTCCGGTATGATTGTGGAATTTCTCTTGCACTCCCATGGGTCCGGGTTGAGAGTCTCCCAACGGGGGCTGAAATGACCCCCGTTTACCCGATTTTCCGGACCAGATAGCAATACTTCATCAAAAAGCGGCACCATTGTTTTCGAAAACGTTCATTTTAACCTCCTATTGGTGCAAATCCCCTGTTTCCGTGCCCGGAATGTGGCCACATAAGGCAACGATACAAGGGCCGATAATTCTCCGGACGGGCTGGTGGTTGTTGCGGAGAAGAGGACCGTCGGAATGCGTTTGTGGCTGTTTTGAGGGGATTGTGGAGGGGATTTTTTGGGGAATAGTGGTGGGTGGGACAAACTGGAAGGACGTAAAAGACACCCGATCATGTCCATCCGCAGGACCCGCATACGGATCTACTTACCCGGTATCGATCACGGAATCCACGAACGTGGTCAGCTGGGTCATCAGCATCGGGTCGAGTCCTTTCTCGACTGCAAGGAAGATGCCGGAAATATCCATGAGCCGGAGCTTGTTGGTGACGAAGTGGATGAACTTGGAGATATTGGGGGACGAGAGGTAGATGAGCATGGTGCTGATGGAGTCGTACAGGATGCAGACCTTCTGGCCGGAATGTTCCTTGAGTACCTCGGTGACGGCAATGCCCATGTCCGTGAGGTTGGCAGGGTTGTTGATGAACCGGACGACGCCCGGGATGTTCTCCGCACTGCCCAAGGAATTCCGGGTCACGGTGTCGATGAACGATACTTTCGCGGGATCGATCCCCTGTTCGGCATAGAGCTTGGAGAGGATTGCGTAGGGGAAATTTGTGGTGATGACAATGGTATGGTACCCGAGCCCCGAGATCTCCTTGATCAGGTCGATATTGCGCTGGCGGATGGTTGCCGGCGTTGCGAGCACGAGGAAGATCTCCTTCTTGGCAAGCTCGTCCGGGCTGACGATTTTGGGCACGGTTCAGCCCCCGAGGAACTTCCGGTAGGCATCCGGGATCTCACGGTTCTTCTCGAGCACCGCCTTCTGGAACTCCTGCACATTGGCCTCGACCTGGGTGGCATTGCGGATCTGCGCGTCAAGGAGCATGGCGATCTCGTCCCCGGAGACTTTTTTATCGCGGGTCAGCCGGGCGATGTCCTTCAGGTTGTCCCGGATGATACCCACCGGCTGCCGGATCCGCATCGCCATCTCGCTCATGTACGCGATCAGCGCTTCTTCTGCCTTTTTCTGTTCCGTGATATCCCGGCCGATGGCAATGGAGTGCCCTCCGTCTTCGCCGGAAATCTGCCGGGTATTCCACGAGATGATCCGGGTATCCCCGCCTTTTGTCGTTATCGTTGTCTCGAGGTTCTCGAAGAATTCGTTTTCTGCGATGATACCGGTAATCTGCCCGGTAATTTTCTTCCGGTACTCGGGATCCGGGTAGAGCCGTTTCCAGATATCGCCCGGTCCGGCAGCTTCCTCCCGGGAATACCCGGTGATCTCTTCTGCCGCCCGGTTCCAGAGAAGGACTTCGCCCTTCTTCCCGAGCACTGCGATCAGGACATTGGCGTTCTCGGCAACGCTTGTCCGGAACGCATCGAGCTCCCGGAGCTGCGTGATGTCCTGCCCCACGGCAACGACCACGGGGCCTGACTGTGTCTGCGTCTCCTTGGTGTTCCAAAGAATGGTCTTCTTCCCGCCGGTACGGGTCGTGATAGTCGTTTCGAGGCCCTCGAAAAAATTCTTTTCCGCAAGGATACCGGCAATACGCCGCGTAACGTTATTGCGGTACTGCTTTTCCGGGTACATCTTTTTCCAGACCCCGGTGTTCCCAACCACGTCGTCCCGTGCATAGCCAGTGATGGTCTCGGCCGCATGGTTCCATGCAAGGACCTTCCCGTTCTTCCCGAGGACGGCAATCATCACAAGGGCATTTTCCAGGATGCCCGCCTCGATGCATCCTGGACCGTTGTCGGCTTTCGGTTTCATCGGATCCCCCCGGTACCAGCAAGAGATACCTGGCTACGGGGATATAAACCGGAGGACAATATAAATATGCCCACAGACCCGGCAGCCTGCCGGGCAGCCATTACGCACGCAGCCGGTACGCTCCTTTCGGCACGGAAATCTCGAACCGCGCTCCCTTGCCGGACGTACCGGTTTCCCGGATCTCCATGCCGGTGATACCGAGGATCTCGCGGCTGAGGAACAGCCCGAGCCCGGTGTTCTTCCCGAACCCTTTCGTGAACAGGTGCGCCCGGTCTTCCGGAGCGATCATCGCCCCGTCGTCCTCGATAACGATGGTCAGGCCCTGCGGCGTCTCCAGGGAACTGATCCGGATCTGTGTCATCCGGTCCCCGCCGTACCGGAGGGCGTTGTCGATAAGGTTGTAGAAGATCTTCTCGAAAAGCGGATCGGCAAGGACCTTGATTTCATGGAGGTCCGTGGTTACCCGGATGTTTTTCATGGGGAGCGATGCGGTTGCCCGGTACACGCACGCGCCTACGTCCTGCCATTCGGGCGCCTGGTCGCCGATGGTCTGGTAATCGCGGGTGAAGGTGATATGCCGTTCGATCGAGGCGGAGACTTTCGCCATGGTTTTCAGGTGAGTGATGATCGCCGGATCTGTGGCCTCTTCCCGGCAGAGTTCGATGTAGGCGTTGAGGGCCATCAGCTGGTTGATGATATCGTGCCGGGTGATGCTGGCCATAAGGCCGAGTTTCTTATTGGCAAGGGCAAGGGCGTCCTGCGCAATCTTCCGGTCGGTGATATCCACCACGAAGACGAGGATGCCGGTCACCTCCCCCTTTTCGTCCAGGATCGGGACCTTGTCTGACTGGACCCAGAGGGTATCGCCGCGTGCTGTGGTCATCTGCTCGGTGATGCCCAGTTTCGGTCGTTTCGACCGGATGACCTCGAGGTCGTCCTGGTAATATCGATCAGCAAGACCGGGGAAGAGGTCGGCAGAATTCTTCCCGACGATCCGATCCACCGGCATCCCGAACACCCGTGCCCCGTCCGGGTTGACCCTGACGAAATTATTCTTCGTGTCCTTGTACCAGATCATCCCGGGGGCGTTGTCGATGATCACCTGGAGCTCGGTGCTGACTGCCCGCAGGGCATTCTCATCCCGCTTGCGCCGCGAGATGTCGTGGAGGACGTGGATGCTGCCGGTCACCGTCCCGTCCTTGTCCCGTACCGGCGTGACCGAGAGCTGGAAGTCGCCGCCCAGCCGGTCCTCGCGGATATCGAGGGTATGGCCACGGCCGTCGGCGAGCAGCTGGCGGTGGGGGCAGATATCCGGCGGTTCCCCTGCCTGGTGGACGACCTCGTAGCAGAATCGCCCGGTCAGGGACTCCGGCGTTGTCCTGAGGCTGTCGGCCATCGCCCGGTTCGCCCGTATGATCCGGAATTTATCGTCAATGATCATGATGAGATCGGGCACAGCGTTGAAGGTGTACTCCCACTCATCCCGCGCACGGAGGATCGCGTCCTGCGTCCGTTTCCGTTCGCTGATGTCCCGCATGACGGAAAAGACATACCGGTGCCCGTCGATTTCGAGCAATCCGGCGTTGTATTCAATCGGGAACACGGAGCCATCCTTCCGGACATGATCCGATTCGCCCCCGATCCATGTGCCGTCGAGGATGGTCCGGAATGCGGAGGCACCCGATCCTCGTTTCTCCGGTGCCGTGAGATCGGCCATGTTCTTCCCGGCCAGTTCGCCGGCAGAATACCTGTGTATCGCTGCCCCGGCCGGGTTGACCTCGACGATCCTCCCCGGCGTTTTGCCTTCGGCATCGAAGATGAAGATCCCTTCCCCGGATCGCTCGAAGAGGAGACGGTACCGCGCCTCGCTCTTTTTCAGGGCATCGTTCGCCCGTGCAAGATCCTCGGTCCGCTGCCGGACCCACTCCGTGAGGATTTCGCATTCCTTCCGGAAATTCTGGTCGAGCCCGGCCTTGTACAGCGCGATCTCGATCTCCGTCCGGATCGCCCGGTCGTCGTAGGGCTTGATGAGGTAACCGTAGGGTTTCGTCTTCTTGGCCTGTTCAACGAGATCCGGGTCCGCGTATGCCGTGATGTAGATGATCGGGACGCTTTGGCGGGACAGGATGATCTCGGCGGCTTCGATCCCGGACATTTTCCCGGCAAGCTGGATATCCATCAGGATGAGATCCGGCACCCGTTCATCAACCATCCGCACCGCTTTCTCGCCGGTCGGCGCAATGCCGGTGATCTCGTACCCGAAAGAAACGAGCGTTTCCTTGAGATCGAGCGCCGGGATCTGTTCGTCTTCCAGGATGAGGATGGTCTTTGGGGCCATGAACTGTTCCGTGGATTTGCGTTGTGCAGGTGAGTTCTTGGTCTTTTTCATGGCTGCCGCAGGAAAAGGTCAGGAAGGCGCGGCCTGCCGCCATGCGCCCGGCGGGACAACGATCTCAAACCGCGCTCCGTTCCCATGCTCGCTGTTCTCGGCGATGGTGATGCCGGTGATGGACAGGATCTCCCGCGAGAGGAAGAGGCCGAGGCCGGAATGGCGGCCGAATCCCCGCTCGAAGATCTGTTTCCGGTCCGTCGCCGGTATACCCGCCCCGTCATCCTCCACGCGGATCAGCAGCCCCTCTCCTGATTCCTCCGAGGTGATTCGGACACGTGTCATCTGCTGGCCCCCGTACCGGAGTGCATTGTCGATGAGGTTGTAAAAGACTTTTCCGAGCAGGGGATCGGCATAGATCTCGATATCGGCTATGGTAACGTCAAGCCGGATATCGCGCATGGGCAGGGAAGCAGCCGCCTCGTCCACTTTCCTCCTGACCTGCTGCCAGACTGGCGACCTGACCCCTAGATCCTCGTATTCCTTAGTGAAGAGGATCTGCCGTTCGATCGCATCCACCGCCCTCTCCTCCTTGAGGATATATTCGGCGGTCTTCCCTGCGTCCCCGAGGGTCTCCTTGGAAAACCCGAGGTAGGCTTTGAGCGTGAAGATCTGGTTTTTGATATCGTGCCGCGTGATGGTGGAGAGGAGATTCAGCTTGGCGTTTGCCTGTTTCAGGGCTTCGGCAGCCTGGCGGCGTTCGGTGACATCCTCGAAGACCGCAACGAAATATCCCTTCTCCGGGCAGAAGACCGAGACGCGGAGCCACATCTTCAGCGGTTTGAAATCGATCTCGAACGTCTCCGCGTTCCCGGTCGATGCAACGCGCCCGTAGATGTCGAACAGTTCAGGATTCATCTCGCGGATGCCCGGGATCGCATCCAGGGCCCGCCTGCCGCGGATATTGGAGAGCCCCGTCAGCCGGCCGAACGCCTTGTTCACCTCGAGATATTCCCAGTCCGCGGGCCTGCCGTCCGCATCGTAGATCATGCGGCAGTATGCGAACCCTTCCATCATATTGTCGAAGAGCTTCCGGTACTTCTCTTCTTCATCGCGCACCTGCCTTTCGCTCATCCTGAGCTCCCGGAAGATCAGATCGTACGGCCGGGTCAGCCCGATAACAACGAAGACCCGGTAGAAGAAATAGACCGACAGGAGCCGGAAAAGGTGGCCGAGCATGTTCATGAACCCGTACACGCCCACGTATGAGGTGAATGCGATTTCGCCTGCGATGAGGAATGCCTGGGCGGTCACCAGCAGCCGGAATACCCCGGGTTCGAAATGGTCCCGTTTCCGGTACATGATGAGGATGGTTGCAACAAGGATTGCAGAGATGACGTACTCGCTTACGATCTTGAAAGGGGTAAGTCCGCTGCCCTCGATATAGCATTGCGGGAAGTTTTTCCAGAAGAAGATACTGGCAAAAAACAGGGCGGCAACTGCAGAGCAGGCCGCGACGACGATCGCAGTATCGTATTTTCTCGTTTCTGTCAACGGCCTTCCGATGAAGAACGTGGCGACAAGGAACGCGATGCTCTGGAAGTACCGTGCCGCAATCCAGAGCTGGGTGGGAAGGTCGGCATTGCTGCCGGGAAAGACCCCCATCCCCTTGTAGGCAAGGGTGTGGACGAGATCAATGCACCCGAAGAACAAAAACGAGATGCCGACGATAAGGAAGAAACCGTCGGGCAGGAACCGGCGGGAATTCCAGATGATAACGAAGATCGAGAAGACAACCGCGATGCCGGCGAGCTCCACGAGCGCATGGAAGAGCAGGAAATCGGCCGTGCTGATGAAGTACAGGATACAGAGGACTCCTGCGATGAGGACGACTTCGTAGCCTGAGATCAATGTTTTGCCAACCCGCTCGCTCTCCCCGGCAGACGACGTTCCATCCATCGTGATTCCCCGGCCTGTATGCTTCGTGATTGGGGTTTGACGAAATAATACTTTTTTCTTCGTACCATCTTCCTGCTCCTGCACCATTACGGGTATTCCATAACTCCATGCCGGTCCCGTGCAATATCCCGATGGTGAAATATATTATATAGTTCCTGCAACGACATCCCCTTCATATTGCCGGGATGAACCATGATGAGACCCGCCTCGTTACGTGACAGCCGGGCCTGGGTGCCGCATGCTGCGGTCGCAGGAAGCACATTTGCCGTTCTGCTCCTGACAATCTTTTCCTTAATGCAGGGCATCAGCACAGTCTTCATGCACCTGTATTATCTTCCGTTGGTACTCGCCGGATATTATTACCGCAGACGGGGCATCCCGCTGATCATCGCACTCTCGCTTGCCTATCTCCTCCTGGTTGCCTGGTTCGACTGGTCTTCCCCTATCGAGATCGGGGCGGCCGCGCTCAGGGCAGGAATGTTCACCCTCATCGGGTCCGTTGTTGCATACCTTTCCAACCGGCTTTTCGCAAGGAGCGCGGAAATTGAAACCCTCGTTGCCAATATGCAGGACGTCGTGTACCGGGCCGACTCGGACGGGACCCTGATCATGGCGAGCCCGAGCTGGGCAGCCCTTCTCGGGTATCCTTCGGTGGAAGACTGCCTCGGGAAGAACCTTGCACGGGATTTCTATGTTAACCCGGCCGACCGGGAGGCATTCCTCCGGGCACTTGCTCAGGACGGAAAGGTATCGGGATATATCATCACCCTCAAAAAGGGCGACGGACAGCCCGTGATCGTCTCAACGAGCAGCCATTACTGGTACGGCCCTGACGGGAATATCGGGGGGGTGGAGGGCGTCTTCCGGGACGTAACCCGGCAGCAGGATCTCGAGAAGGGACTCCGCGAGAGCGAGGCGCGGTACCGTGAGTTCTTCACCACATCCCGCGACTGCGTCTTCATCACCACCCCGGAAGGGCGGTGGATTGATTTCAATGACAGCGCCCTCGAGCTTTTCAGATACGACCGGCGCGAGGACCTGTTTGCCGTGCCCATTGGAAGCCTGTACGCAAGTTCCGTTGACTGGGAAAACATTGTCCGGCAGATCGTCCGGGACGGGTACGTGAGGGACTTTCCCGTCCGGCTGAAACGCCGGGACGGGATCCTGATCGATGCCCTCATCACGAGCGTTGCTGTCCGGGACGCTGACGGGGCGGTCCGCCACCTTACCGGGACCGTGCGGGACATCACCGAACATAAGCGAGTGGTGGAGGCCCTTCAGGAAAGCGAGGAGAAATTCCGCCAGTTCTTCAACAATGTCAACGACGCGGTCTACGTCCACCGGATTCACTCTGACGGCAGGCCGGGTAGGATCATCGAAGCTAACGACGTAATGTGCCTCCGGCTCGGGTATTCCCGCGACGAGCTGCTGGCTATGGAGATGCCGGACCTTGTTGCCGGCGAGGGGATGGGGATGATCCCCGATGTTGCGACCCGGATCCGGCGCGACGGCCATGCAACGTTTGAAACCTTCCATAAGACAAAGGACGGAAGCAGTATCCCGGTCGAAGTGAACACCCATCTTTTCGTGCAGAAAGGCGAACGGCTGGCACTCGCAAGCGCCCGCGATATATCGGAACGCAGGAAAGCAGAGGCGGCACTGCGGGAAAGTGAAGAGAAATTCCGGGCAATCTTTGATAGCATCAACGACGCAGTCCATATCCACGGGATTGGAAAAGACGGCCTTCCCCGGCAGATCATTTCCGTGAACGATGCAGCCTGTATCATGCTGGGCTATTCGCCGGAGGAACTGCAGAAAAAGAATCCGCTCGACCTCGTTACCGGGTACCATAACCGCCCGCTCGAAGAGATTGGCAATGATCTTGCAACAAAGGGGCAGGCGGTGTTCGAGACAGAACATATCCGTAAGGACGGGGCCGTCATTCCGGTGGAAATCAATGCCCGTGTCAGCATGATTTCCGAAGAAAAGGTAGTGGTATCCGTTGTCCGGGATATCACGCAGCGGAAACTGACCGAAACAGCGCTCCGCAAGAGCGAGCAGCGTTACCGGTCGCTCTTCGAAAACATGCAGGATGGGCTTGCGTATTGCCGGATGATATTTGACGACAACGGCGCTCCGGTCGACTTTGTCTATCTTGCAATCAACCAAGCATTCGATCGCATCATCGGGGGCGGCACCGTGACCGGGAAACCTGTTACGGAAGTCTTCCCCGGGATCCGCGAAGCCTTCCCGCAGCTCTTCGTAATCTATGGGCGGGTGGCCCGTACGGGTGTTCCCGAATCCTTTGAACTCTATTTCTCTCCCGCAGAAAAATGGCTGCACATTTCCGTCTATTCGCCTTCCCGGGATCATTTCGTTGCCGTTTTCTCAGATATAACAGAAAAACACCGGGCAGAGGAGGCGCTCAGAGCGAGCAGCCGTGCACTCCGCGAGAACCAGGTCCAGCTGGAGAATGCCATGGACCTTGCACATATGGCAAACTGGGAGTTCGATGCCGGGACCGGCGTCTTCACCTTCAATCCCCGGTTCTATGCCCTGTATGGTACGACAGCGGAACGGGAGGGGGGCATGCAGATGCCGGCATGGGTCTATGCACGGGAATTCTCTCACCCGGATGATGCTGAAATGGTTGCCCGCGTTATCCAGAAGGCGGTGGAGAATCCGCAGACCCCGGCATTCAACCAAATTGAACACCGCATCATAAGGAGGGACGGAGAGGTCAGGGATATCGTTGTCCGGTTGTCGGTTGTCACGGATGAATACGGCAGGGTCATCGGAGCCCGCGGGGTAAACCAGGACATAACCGAGCGGAAAAAGGCCGAGGCTGCGTTGCGGGAATCCAACCAGATCCTCGAAGCCGTCCTCAACACGATCCCCGCCAGGGTCTTCTGGAAGGACACAAATCTCGTCTATCTCGGCTGCAACACGGCGTTTGCCCGCGATGCCGGGTATGATAAACCCGAAGAGATCCTCGGGAAGGACGATTTCGCAATGGCCTGGCGGGACCAGGCGGAATTATACCGCGCGGATGACCGGACAGTTATCCAGACCGGGAGAGACAAAATCCTGTACGAAGAGCCGCAGACAACCCCCTCGGGGCAGAAAATCTGGCTGCTCACGAGCAAGGTCTCGCTGAGGGGCCCCGGGGGGGAGACAATGGGTATACTGGGAACGTATCTGGATATCACTGCGCGCAAGCTTTCCGAGGAAGCAGTGCGGGACTCCTCGCGCCGTTTCTCCGATATCATCAACTTCCTCCCGGACCCGACATTCGTGATCGACAGGGACGGAAAGATCATCGCGTGGAATGCCGCGATCCAAAACCTTACCGGAGTCCCGTCAGGAGAGATCCTGGGGAAGGGGAACTATGAACATGCATTCCTCCTGTTCGGCGAACGGAGACCGCTCCTGATAGATCTGGTCATCCATCCGGATCCGGATGCCATCCGGCAGCACTACCCGAAGCTGCAGCGGGATGGTAACCTGCTGTCCGGCCAGTTTCACGTCCTCTCCCTTCGCGGGAAACCTTCCGATCTCTGGATTGTTGCAACCCCGCTCTATAACAGCGCCGGTGAAATCACCGGCGCGATCGAGTCGATCCGTGACATCACGGAGATCAAGAAGACCGAGAATGCCCTGCGGGATCTCAATCTCACGCTGGAGGAGCGCGTGCGCGAACGGACGCAGGAGCTCGAGAACGCGAGGATCTATACCCGCAGCCTGATCGAGGCGAGCGTCGACCCGCTTGTCCTGATCGGCCCCGACGGGACCCTCCGCGACGTGAACAGCGCCGCAGAACGGATGACCGGACTGAGTCGGGATATCCTGATCGGGACTCCGTTCACCAATTATATCCTTGAGAAGAACCAGGCACTGGAGGGTCTTGGTTCAGTGATGCAGACCGGTTCTGCCACGGGCAGCCGGTACACCGTCATCAACCAGGACGGTTCAGCAACACCGGTCATTGCAAGCGCAGCGCTGTTCCACGACCGCGGGGGATCTCTTGCCGGCGTGTTCATAGCCCTTCACGATATCACCCGGATCCTCGAAGACGAAGAGAAGATCAGCACCCAGCTCCGGGAGAAGGAGATCCTGCTGCGCGAGGTCCACCACCGCGTCAAGAACAACCTCCAGATCATCGTCTCCCTCATCAGTCTCCAGACGCGTGCTGTGCAGGACCCGGAGACCGCCGAAGCCCTGCGCGATACCCAGAACCGTGTCCGGGCCATCGCCATCGTACACGAGCGCCTCCACCTGTCCGGCGAGCTCGGGACCATTGATTTCGGGGGGTACCTCCGCTACCTCGGGACAAGCCTCTTCTCGTTCTACCAGAAGAATCCCGCGGATATCCATTTTGTCGTTGCCATGGAAAACGTGATACTCGATATCGACACCGCATCGCCTCTCGGCCTGGTTTTCAACGAGCTCATCTCGAATATGCTCAAGTACGCTTTCCCCGAAGGGCGGAAAGGCGAATGTTCGATCGCGGCGAGGAGAGACGGGAGGATGCTTGTCCTCACGATGCAGGACAACGGGATCGGGCTCCCCCCGGACCTTGACTGGAGAAACAGTCCGACGCTCGGCCTGCGGCTGGTCGGTCTCCTCGTCGGGCAGCTGAAAGGGACCATAGACCTCGACAGGACCGCAGGAACGAAATTCACGATCGCAGTTACCCTGCCGGAGCAGGCGACCGGCATCCACCGGGTCGGGGGATTATGAATGGGACGGACTGCAGCAGGCCGGTTCAGCGCCGGACGCGTCTTCCGTGGATCGACGGTAACCTGCCCCAAGCGACAGGATAATAATATATGACGGATAGTATGCGATGAGAACATTGTACCTGTGATGGACCATGACCGCAGCGCGTATCCTGATCATCGAGGACGAACGTATTGTCGCCGAAGACCTGCGGTTCACGCTCGAGCAGCTGGGGTATACGGTTGCGGGCAGCGTGGCAACCGGTGAGGAGGCGGTGGAGCAGGCAAAAACGCTGGCCCCGGACATCATCCTCATGGACATCTTCCTTGCCGGGACCATGGACGGCATTGCGGCTGCCGAAACGATCCGGGCGTCCGCGGATATCCCGGTCATCTTCCTGACCGCGTTTGTCGATCCGAAGATCATGGAGAAAGCGAAGATCACCCAGCCATACGGGTACATTCTCAAACCCTACGAGGAGCGGGAACTCCACACCGTCATCGAGATCGCCCTCTACAAGCATAGCGCCGACCGGCAGCTCAGGACCATGAACGAGGAACTGGAACGCCGGGTGCTGGAACGGACTGTCGCCCTTAACGACCAGGTGCGGTTCCTCCAGCAGCTGATCGACACCATCCCGAGCCCGGTCTTCTACAAGGACCGGTCGATGAAGTACCTGGGATGCAACCGGGTCTTCGAGAGTTATGTCGGCCTGCCAAAGGACGCCATCATCGGGAAGACCGTGGACGAGATCCTCCCACCGGATATTGCCCGGCTGACGCACGAGAAGGACGAGTACCTGCTCAGCCACGAGGGAATCCAGGTGTACCAGCTCCGATTCCCCCACCCGGACAAGTCGGTGCGGGACATGCTGATGCGGAAGGCGACGTTCGGCGGCAACGGTACTGTCCCGGCGGGAATCATCGGAGTCATGGTGGATATCACCGACCGGATCCGTATGGAGGAGGCGCTCAGGGAGAGCGAGAAGCGGTTCCGGGCCGTTGTCCAGGACCAGTCGGAACTGATCTACCGCTTCCGTGTGGACCGGGTCGTGCTGTTTGCCAACCGGGCGTTCCTTGAATTCTTCCGGCGGGAAGAGAAGGATACGGTCGGCTACATTTACAGGTTACCGGTCCACCCGGAAGATGCCGACGCCGTTGCAGCCCATTTTGCCTCGCTCGTTCCCGCACGCCCTTCGGGGATGATCGAGTACCGCTGTCTCGGGCCCGGCGGGAAGGTCCTGTGGCTCCAGTGGAATAACCGTGCCTTCTTCGATTCCTCGGGGAATGTCACGGAATACCAGTCGGTCGGCCGGGACATCACCCGGAAGAAGGAGATCGAGGAAGAGCAGCAGCGGTCCTACCGGCAGATCGAGGAGAACCTCCAGCAGTTCGCCACGCTCAACGACCATATACGAAATCCCCTGAGCGTGATCGCGATGATCGCCGGCCTGAAGGATGATACCGAATCGCGGCGCATCACGGAGAAGGTGCGCGAGATCGACGAGATCCTCGGCCGGCTCCACAAGGGTTACGTGGAATCGGAAAAAGTGAGAATGTTTCTTCGTATCCATTACGATATCGGCAGCTGAACGGTCGGGGATATCCCCGTATGGCCATTACGCCAGGTTGGTGGGGCCGGTGTCTTTGAGGAGAATGAAGACGTTCTTGTGATCGTCCCGCTCTTCGCGGACAAGGCCTGCCCGGAGGAACGCGTTCCGGCGCCTGCCGCTTTCGGTCGAGAGAGCGGCAACGGGAGGGAGGTAATCGATGGCACCGAGCGCAAGGATCTTCTGGACTCCCTCGTCCTCCGGCTCCCCCCGCTGGGAGGGCGTGATATTGAGCAGTTCGAAAAAATTCCTGCCGATCATGTGTTCCGCCTTGTTGCCGGTGAGGACCTCGGATGCCGGGTTGGCGTACACGATCCGGTTCTTCAGGTCGAGGATGAACCCGCTCTCGGGCATCTTTGTCAGGGCAAGCTCGAGTTTCTCGCGGGCGGAACTCGCCTGGTCACGCAACCGGCGCTTGTAGATGGCGAACTCGATGTTGGAATACAGCTCCCGCTGGTTGACCGGCTTGACGAGATAACTGTGCGAGCGGGTTTTTAATGCCCGTGCGACCGTCTCGTCGTCGGCATACGCAGTCAGGAAGATGACCGGGATATCCGAGAACTCGTTGATCTTCTCGGTGGTCTGGATACCATCCATCGTGCCCTTGATGTGGATATCCATGAGTATGACGTCCGGGACCCGCTCCTGCGCGAGTTTAACAGCCTCGTCGCCTGTGATGGCGGTCCCGATGATCGTATAGCCCATCTTTGTCAGGATCGACTGGAGGGAGAGGGCGACGACCCCCTCGTCTTCGACAATGAGTACTTTTTTCTGCTGCATGCTTCCCGTAACCTCCGGTGTTTTGCCGCGGGGGCCGCAGCCACGCCCGGCCCCCTGATCAGTTCCGGATAGATAATCCCTTAACCCCGGCTTATATAAAACTATATAATACCACGATACAGATGAGAAATCCGGAAGAGCATGACAGCGATGCATGAGCCCATGGCCCGTTCCGGGAGAACCGGCCGTGGCTGATATCGGCGGAAAACGGCTTGCAGCCCTTACGGCTGCGGGGCTCCTGACCATTGCCAATATTGTCCTGTCTATTTTCAGCCTGAAGCACGGAATTCCTGAGATTTATACTTACCTGTACATCGTACCCGTCATCCTCGTTGCCTATATCTCCCCGCGTGCCGGTGTCTATTTCACCATCGTCCTCGGCTGGCTGTATCTCGGCCTCGTGTACCTGTACGGGGCGCTCGATCTCCGGCTCCTCGCTTCAAGTTTCGCATGGTTCTACATTTTCGTATCGCTTGGCGTCCTCATCTCGGCATACTCCAACGAGATCGTAAAACAACGGAAATACCAGGAGATCTTTACCGGGTCCCAGGCAGCTATCTTCACATTTCACCTCAACACGTGCCGGATCCACCAGTTCAATGCGCGGCTTGCGCATATCCTCGGTTACACAGACCGGAATCTTGAAGGCGAGGATATTGCGCTGATCTGGAATGACCCTGCCGATCTTGAAGGTTTTCTCCGGCAACTGGGCGGGGACGGGATGATCAATGATAAAGAAGCGGTATTCCGGAAAGCCGATGGAAGCGAGGTCTGGGTCCAGGTGACTGCGTCGGTGACGGGAGAAGACATTGTCATTCTTTCCGCTGTCGACGTAACGGCACGGAAACAGATCTCGGATAAACTTCGCCAGACGGAGATCCAGTACCAGCTCCTCTTTGACCAGGCCGGTGATCCCATCATCATCCACGATTACGGGAACAGGATCCTTGCAGCGAACCGCATTGCTGTCCAGCTGTCCGGGTATCCTCTCGGGGAATTGACCGCCATGAACTTCACCGATCTTGACATCGAACGCTGCACGGAATGGACCCGGCAGTGTATGCGGGAGGTCGAGGCCAGGGGGACTCTTATCTTCGAGACTATCCATCATAACCATTCAGGTATGGAGATTCCCGTGGAGATCAGCAGCAGCAGGTTCGAATTCATGGGGAAACCAGCAGTGATCAGCATAGTCCGGGATATCTCGGAACGGAAGAAGGCCGAGGCGGCAATCCGGGAACGCGAACAGAGGTTCCGCATGACCGGCGACCTGATCCCGTACGGGGTCTGGATTGCGGATGCCGCTGGTGAGTTCACGTACTGTTCGGATTCCTTCCTCTCGCTGCTCGGGATGACGCTCGAGGAGTGCCGGGGCCTGGCATGGATGAAACGGCTGCCGGAAGCGGACGCGGACCGGACCCGCCATGACTGGGAGGAGGTTGTGCGCGTTGGGGGATTCTGGGACTATGAATACCGCATGACTGACCGTAAAGGGCGGGAGCATTTCATCCTCAGCCGGGGTTCGCCGTTCCGGGACAGTTCCGGATTGATCGTTTCGTACGTGGGCATCCACCTTGACATTACCGACAGGCGCCAGTACGAGAACAGGCTGGAGGCATCGCTTGCCGAAAAAGAGGTGATCATCAAGGAGGTCCACCACCGGGTCAAGAACAACATGCAGGTCATCTCCGGGTTCCTCCAGCTCCAGTCGACGTTCACGGATGACCCGGCGGCTTCGGAGATGCTTGCCGAATGCCAGCGCCGGGTCCGGTCCATGGCGCTCGTGCACGAGAAGCTTTACCAGTCCCGGCACCTCGGGTTCATTAATGTCGCGGAATATATCAAAAGCCTTGTCTCGGAACTGCAGGAATCGTACGTTGTCCAGGCCGACATCACTTTCAAAGTCGACGTCGAGAGCGTGAACATCAACCTCGATATCGCCATCCCCTGCGGACTTATCATCAACGAGCTGCTGACGAACTCCCTGAAATATGCATTCTGGGAACGGCCGTCGGGAACCATCACGATCGAACTCCGTCTCTCTCCCGACCACCAGTTCCATCTCAGGGTCTGCGACGATGGCAAAGGACTGCCGGAGAACTTCGATATCGCAAGTACCTCGACCCTCGGCATGCAGCTTGTCCAGGTACTGGTCCGGCAGCTTGGCGGGACGATCGCAATCGTTTCGAAAGCCGGGACGTGTTTCGACATCACGTTCCCGGAGAAGTTCTGATTGGAAGGTGTTTTTTTTGCGGCATTGTGAAAGGTAAGATTTTACCGGCTGATGTTCACCCGAGACCATGGGCAAAATTCTCGTTCTCTGATCAAACCCGGAGTTTTTTATTTGGTAATTATCAAAGATCAGCCCCTAAAATGATATGAATCAAGTCGGCAAATAACACTTTTTCTCTGTTGTTGTATCTCCATTCCATTTCCTTGATGTAATAGAGGAACATCTCCTTCGAGATTCCATGATGTTTCATCAGCCGTTCTTTAGCAAACGACCAGAATCCTTCGATGCCATTGATGTAGACTTTTCCCTGCTTGAATTTGTATTGATGATCAATACTGAGGTGACGATATCCACAGAACATGAGAGAATCATACCCGCACCATTTGTCGGTATAAACAATGGATCCTCTTCTAACCTTTTTAACTGTTTCATTCAACAGGGATTCAGCTTTTACATTCGACAGAATACTGACTGAAACCTTCCCGCCCCGTTCCAGGATCCCGAATACAATCGTTTTGTGACCGGCACCCCGGCCTCGCTTACCTTTTCGTCTTCCACCGAAGTATGATTCATCGGCCTCGATCTCACCTTTCAGGAGAATATCCTCTCGCGCGAGATGAGAGGCAATTGATCTTCGAAAGAGTTCAAATGCCTTCAGGGTTGTCGGATAACTGATGTCGACTTGACTGCATGCTTTCCTGGCACTGACTTCCAGTTCGAATAATTTTATGAGAAGAAGTAAGGAGACGATGGGTATTTTCTGCCCGGATATCGGTGTGTTGGTAAATGGGGAATAATCTCTCCGACACCGTTTACAACGAAGTCGGGTTTGGTTCATCAGGTAATAGTCCGGACTACCACACGATGGACATTGAATCCCTTTTATCTTCTGAACTTCTCGTAAGAGGTAATCAAATGCCCGTTGTTCTGTTTTACAGATTTTTATTAGTTCAGGTAAATCCATCTGCCCCACCTTTTATTTGTGGGGGCGGATATTTTACAATCACCTTTTATTTTTTAAGGGTCAAGTATCTCCATACCAACAATGTTGCATGCAGCACCTGCCGGCGGGGACGGATCCGGAGCATCCCTTGCCGAAAAGCAGCGGACCGTCTTTATCAGCCTCATCGTTGACTTCGTCCTCTGGATCCCGGATGTCATGGCCGCGGTCCTCTCGATGTCCATCGTGCTCTTTGCCGATGCTGTGAAATGTCTCAACGAGATCCTGGCAACGTTCTTCTCGTACCTTACCCTCCGCAAGATGGCAAAGGGCGGGGGCGGCACCTACGATTACGGAATGGGAAAGTTCGAGACCATGACCTCCGTGATTACCGGTGGCGTCATGTTTGTCTCTCTTCTCCTGGTCTTCTTTGTTGCCATGTACCGGATTGTACACCCGGAGTCAATCGTGCACGAGGGGGCATATCTTGGCATGGTCCTCATGGTCATCGGCGTCTGCATGAACACATTTCTCTGGAAGAAGAATTACCGCGTATCTCTCAGGGAGCCCTCGCCCATCATGGACTCCCAGTGGCGGCTCTTCCGCACCAAGGCCATATCGGATTTCTCGGTTCTGCTCTCGCTCATCTTCTCGCTCGCCCTGTCAGAGTATGCCTGGTCGTATTATATCGATCCTGTCGCGTCCTTCTTCATCGCCGGCGTCCTCTTCCTCTCCGGCTGGCGTGTGATCACCGCGTCCGTTCCGGACCTGCTGGACAGGACCCTGGATGAGGAACTCCAGATGGTGATCGTCCAGCACCTTGCCGTCTTCTTCAACGAATACGCAGCGCTCCACGGTGTCCGTTCCCGCCGATCCGGCAGCAACATCTATATCGAGATCTTCCTTGAGTTTGACAGCGACAGGAAAATGGGAGACGTACAGGCAACCATAAACCGGATCAAGGCGGCACTCGAAACGCAGATCCCGAAGAGCACGGTCAGTATCGTACCGACAACTGTGGATATGAGCCGGAAGGAAGACGGGGCGTGAGAAGAAGAAAGAGATCTTTCTCAAATCCCCGTCAGCGCCTCCCGTAACCGTTCGAAGTACTCATCCGTAAGCGCGTACTCCAGCCCGTGCTCACGGTACACATGGTCCGCATAATGGTAGTTCATCCGGTCGATGAAGACGTAGTCGACCTTACCCTTCAGGAGCCGGACCAGATCTTCCGCACCGGGCAGCACCGGAGCGATCATGGCATAGGTCCGGACACCGGCCCGGTGCAGGGTGTCCAGCGCTTCGATCCGATCTTCGACCGCAGGGGCATGAGGTTCGAAGATCTGCCGGATACGATCGTCGGCAGTCGGTATGGAGAACCCTGCCTCGATATCCGGGGCGCTCCGGATGAGATCAAGATCGCGCAGCACCAGCGGCGAGCGGGTCTGGATCACTACGGGCCACGAGTTCCGGGCAAGGATCTCAAGGCACTGTCGGGTCAGACGGTATTTCTCCTCGAGGGGCTGGTACGGGTCGCACACGCCGCTGATCCAGACCTTATTACGTTTCTTCTTCCGGATCTCCTTCTCGAGAATGCGGGGGGCGTTGACCTTGACATCCACGAACTCCCCCCATGGTTCCCGGTGCCCGGTCACCCGTTTCATGAACCGGGCATAACAGTAGCTGCACCCGTGCTGGCAGCCGGTGTAGGGATTGACCACGTACGGGTAGATCTTCGAAGGGGTGAGAATGGATTTTGCCTGGACTTCCTTGACAATCAGGGCCATTCCGGTGCTTCCTCCTGCGCTGTTGGCGGGATCCTGCCGGGGAAGAGGGGGAGGTGTTTTCAATGATTCCCGGTCGGAACCGGTATCTCACACCCGCGGCTGCTGCTGGGTGGCGCAGTGGAACGTCCCGCAGCCCTCGACCAGAGCCCGGGCATCGATCCCGGCAATCGTGCGGTCCGGGAAGAGATCCTGGATGATGCGGAGGGCTTCTGCATCGTGAGGGTCGTTGAAGACGGGGACGACAACGACCGTGTTCCCGATGTAGAAGTTGGTGTAACTCGCCGGGTACCGCTGTTCGCTGTCGGCCACCTTTGCAGGCATCGGGAGCTTTATCACGGTCAGGGGCCTGCCGTCCTGGTCCGACGACTGGCGCAGGATTTCGTAGTTTTCGTGCAGGGCAGCGTAATTCTCGTCACGAATATCCGTCTCGTACGCGCAGACGACCGTGGATGGATTGACAAACCGTGCAATGTCATCGACGTGCCCGTCCGTGTCGTCTCCAGCGATGCCGTCGTTGAGCCAGATGACCTTCTCGACACCGAGATATTCCTTCAGCAGCTCCTCAATCCGGTCGGCCGAGAGGGACGGGTTGCGGTTGGGATTGAGCAGGCATGCCCGGGTTGTAAGTACGGTCCCCCTCCCGTTGACATCCACCGATCCCCCCTCGAGCACGATGCCCGGTTCGAACATCGGGAGGCAGAGGCGCCGGTTCATGGTATGGGGCATCTTCCCGTCGGCAAGCTGGTTCTCGTACTTGTTTCCCCAGGCATTGAAGTTCCAGCGGACCATGGCGATCCTTCGGAGAGCCCGGTTGACCACGAAGGTCGGCCCGTAGTCGCGGATCCAGACGTCCGAGTACTCGCTCGTGTGCAGGACAATCCTGGTCATATCGGCTCCCATCTCGCGGAGCCGCGCCCGGACCCGCCGGTGGATCACGGCAGTCGGGACGAAGACTTCGACACGCTCGGATGCGTGGACTGCCATAATGAACGCAAAACAGGCATTTTCCACGTCAGCCAGGCGGGGGAACGTAAGTTCGTTGTGGGGCCATGAGATCCAGACGGCATCGTGGGGCTCCCATTCCGCGGGCATGTGGAATCCGCGGTTTCGCGGCGTGTCGCCCGGCCGGATGGCCGGGAAGACCCCGGACTCGCCGGGGAACGGGGCAACGAGCCGGCCGTAGGTATCCGGCCTGCGGTTCCGGAAGAACCCCCACGATTCCCGGACATTATTGTTCATTGAGAGGTCAGCGGTGGCAAGCAGGATCTCCTCACTGCCGGATGCCCGGGCAAGTACCTTGCCGAAAGCGTCGCACACAAAGGATCCGCCAAAGAACGAGCAGTCCCCC
>NZ_MVQB01000026.1 GCF_002067035.1 Methanoregula sp. PtaB.Bin085
GCTATGGTGTCTTTGATTCACCCACTACTCAGAACACCATCACCGTCCTTAATCAGGGCTTTGCTGAGTATGGAGCTCCCCGCGAGATCCTGACAGATCATGGAACTCAGTTTGTTTCGGCCCGGGACCGGGAGAACGCCCGACACACGTTTGGAGAGTTCCTGGATCAATACGGAATCAAACACATCGTCGCACGGGTAAAACATCCACAGACTAATGGGAAGATTGAACGGTTCTTCGGGGAGGTTGAACGGAAAATTGTCAGGTTCGGTTCTATTGACAAGGTTGTTCGATGGTACAACGTTGTTAAGCCTCATATGAGTCTCAACTGGGATGAACCGTGTAACGTCTTCTGGTACAGATTACCCCCTGAGAGGATTTTGGACTATGCAAAGAAATGGTTATATGTGTAAAATTAATTCGGGATATCACAGTTCCAGGTTTTTCCCCAGTAATCATGCACCTGGTCATCTCCCATTGTGAAGGTTATGCTGCTGAATGAGCTTCGCACCCGATGCAAAGATGATAATCACGACAATGAGAATCGCTGAATCAATAACCGGGGAATAGACCCCATCGCCCGTGATCGCCGTGTGGAACAGGTCGACGAGATACGTAAGGGGTGATAGCAGGTTCGTCCACGCCCAGTCCCCCAGCTTGTTTAACGGAATGAAGATACCGCTGACAAAGATGAGCGGGAGCCGGACCAGGTTCGAGAACATCATGATGTTGGATGGCGTGTCTGTGGCCGGAGACGAGAGTAACGTCCCGAGTGCGGCAAAGGCAAGCGACCCGAGCAGGAGGGCAAGGACAAGGGCTGCCGGATTTGTAAGAGACAGGTGCAGAAGAAACGAGCCGGCCAGCCAGACAAGGGTCGTGATAACGAAACCGAAGACGGCTCCCGACAGGATATCGCCGAGGATGATGCTTTCGATGACCACCGGCAGGGAGACGAGCCTCTCGTACGTCTTCTCCCGCTTCTCCCACGGGGTGATGAGGGGACCGGTGGACGATGCGGAAAAGAAGAGCATCATGCCAAGGAAACCGGGGAAGAACAGGACGAGGTCAAGGTCCCGCCCGATGAAAAAGGTGAGGAACATGATAAACGGGAACAGCAGGCCGAAGATCACGACCGATCCCTTGTAATAGTAGATCCGCATGTTCTTCTCGGTGACCATCAGGACGCTCCAGACAAATCGTTTCAGGTCCATCACGCCTCCTCCGTCATCTCGATGAATGCCTGCTCGAGCGAAGGGGTCGATGTTGCAACCGAGAGGATCTTCAGGTTGTTCTGCTCTGCGACCCGTGTAAGGGCTTTAATCGCCCAGTCCGTATCGTCAGAATAGACCCGCCACTTGTCCCCGTGCGGCTCAGCCCGCGAGATGCTGCCGGTGACGAGCATGCTGCCTTGAACGGACCGGTCGAATGAGACCTCGATGTAGCCTGCGGTGTCGAACTGCTTCCGTATCTTCTCCGGGCTGTCCGTGCCGATGATCTTCCCTCTGTGGATGACGCTCACACGGGAACAGAGAGCATTTGCCTCCTCGAGGTTATGTGTGGTGATAAGCACGGTGCTGCCCTCGCGGTTCATGTGCCGGACCGTGTCGATCACGAGACGGCGGCTCAGGACATCGAGACCTGTTGTAGGTTCGTCCAGGAAAAGGACAGGCGGGGAGTGGACGATGGCGCAGGCAATGCTGATCCGCTGCCGCATCCCTTTGGAGAAGGTCCGGACAAGATCGTCCTTGCGCGACTCCAGCCCGAGGCGTGCAAGGATTTCCTTTGCTTTCTCCTCCCGGCTCCTTCGGTCCATGCCATAGCACTTTGCCGTCCAAAGAATGTTCTTCTCCGCCGTGAGATCTGCATAGACCGTACCGTTCTCGGGGATGATGCCCATGTGCATCTTGGCCTCAAGCGGATCCCTCAGGATATCCACTCCGCAAATCCGCACGATCCCGGCATCCGGGATCAGGACACCAGTCAGCATCCGTATCGTGGTTGTTTTTCCGGCGCCGTTCTGCCCGAGAAAACCGAAGATCTCCCCCTTCTTCACGCAGAGGCTCACATCGTCGACCGCAGTGACCGGCCCGAACGACTTTTTCAGGTTCCGTGCTTCGATGATATCCATGATGATCAGTCCCGCTTCACGCACGGGCGGGTTCGACGTGTTTCTGCCGGAACCGAAGAGCCGGCTTCACTCTCCTGCATCTCTTTCCATCGGTCTGGGAAAGGGAACCAGGGTCAGAAGAATGCTCTTCCCGGCCTTTCCCGGCAAGTAAACTGTTATACGGGTGCACCGGCAGAATATTCAGTCCCGACCCGGTCAAGGAATTCCTCCCTGCTGTACATTTTCCCCTTTCCCATCTCGAGCCAGAGGATCTCGTCGCACATCGCACACATCACATCAGGGTCATGGGAAATGAACACATACGACACACCGGTCTCTCTCTGGAGATCCTGCATCAGCCGCAGGACCTGTGCCTGTACGGAGACATCGAGCATTGATGTCGGCTCGTCGGCAACGACCAGCTTCGGGCCAAGCGAGAAGATCCGTGAAAGGACCGCCCGCTGGACCTCCCCGCCAGAGAGCTGGTGGGGGTACCGGGCCAGGTGCTCGTCACGAAGCCCGACCCGGGCGATGAGCGGCGCGATCTTCTTCAGGGCTTCCTGAATCCCTATCCTGTCACGAACCATGAGCGGCTCTGCAACGCTTTCAGCAAGCGACATTCGGGGATTCAGGGATACCTCCGGGTGCTGGAATATCATCTGGAAACTCGGACGGAGCCGGAGCAGCTCCTTTGGCCTCATGCGGGCGAGATCCGTTCCCTGCATCAGGATTTGGCCGGAACTCGGCGCCTCAAGTCTCATGATGCATCGCCCGAGCGTGGTCTTGCCGGATCCGCTCTGGCCGAAAAGGCCGACAGTCTTCCTGCAATCGACCGTAAACGAGATCCCTGCGAAGATATCGCCGTGACCGTATGACTTGGAAAGTCCGGTCAGCCGGAGCACGGGTTGTGACACCGGACACCTCCCTCACGATCATCCTGAATGAGCCCCGGGTGGTCCGTGCAGCACCGGTCCGACATGAAGGAACAGCGGCTGGCAAACGAGCATCCCATGGGAAGCGCCATCAGGCTCGGGCTCTGTCCTTCGAGCGGAACGAGCCCGTTCTTTGGCATGGCCCGGATCAGGGCCTGCGTGTAGGGATGACGGGGATTCCTAAAAACCTGCGATGCGGGCCCAATCTCGATAATCTCACCGGCATAGAGGACCGCAATCCGGTCACAGAGTCGTTCTGCAAGGTACAGATCGTGCGTGATGAGAAGCAGAGACGCCTGCTCCCGCTCACGGATTCCTGCGAGCACCCGGGCCGTGGTCTCCCGCGCATGGTAATCGAGACCCTTGGTGGGCTCATCTGCGATGATCAACCGGGAATGTTCCGCGATCGCGATGCTGGTCGTGAGCCGCTGTCGCATCCCGCCGGAGAGTTCGTGGGGATATTCACGTGCGATCCGGTCCGACGGGATAAGGCCGACAGCGACGAGCAGGTTTTTAGCGGCATCCAGCGCAGCCTGTTTCTTCTCTCCACGTTCAATGAAGATCTCTGCGATCTGCATGCCGTTCCTTACCAGCGGGTCGAGGGATCCTGAGGGATTCTGGGGGACAAGGGAGATGGTCCTGCCACGGAGCGCGTGCATCCGCTGGTCCGGCAGCCGGGTCAGTTCCTGCCCGTCAAAGAAAATATCGCCGGATATCTTTGCACTCGCAGGAAGCAGTCGGATGATTGCCTGCCCGATCACGGATTTTCCCGAGCCGGTCTCTCCGACAAGGCCCAGGACTTCGCCTGGTTCCATGGAGAACGAGACGTCCCGCGAGGCATGCACGGTGCCATCACCGGTCGGGAAGCGGACATTCAGACCTTCAACGGATAGGAGGGTCATGCGATGTTCACCTGATCCTTATGGACGTCGAGGATATCCCGCAGGCCTTCGCCGAGCACGTTAAAGAGCAGGACGACAACGGCGATGGCGAGGCCGGGAACAATGATGTTCAGCGGCGCGGTGCGCAGGAACTCCTTGCCTGCCCCGACCATGGATCCCCACTCGGGGATGCCCGGCGGGATCCCGAGACCGAGGAAACTCAGGCCGGACGTGGCAAGGATGACGTGGCCGACATCGAGAGTCGCGAGCACGAGGACCGGCATGATCGCGTTGGGGATCAGGTGCCGCAGTATAATCTGCCGGTCGGGCAGCCCCGCGGTGCGGGCGCTCTGCACGTATTCGAGGTTCCGGATCGCCAGCACGTCGCCCCGCATGAGGCGGGCAAAGCTCGCCCACTGCGAGAGGGTGAGGGCAAGTACCATGTTCAGGATACCGGCACCGATCAGCCCAAGCAGCGCGAGCGAGAAGATGATCCCCGGGAACGCGAGGAAGAGATCGATGCAGCGCGAGACCAGCTCGTCCACGATGCCCCCGTAGTATGCCGCGATGCACCCGATGACGGTTCCTGCGGCAAAGGCGCAGCCGACCGTCAGGAACGCAATAATGAGGGATGTCTGGGCGGCGCACAGGGTCCGGCTGAACAGGTCCCGTCCCAGGTAGTCCGTTCCCCAGATGTGTTCGGGGGAGGGACCTTCATTCTTGTGCGGGAGACTCGTTTCGTTTGGATTATACGGTACAATGACCGGCGCTAGTGCAGCAACCACGATGAGGACCCCCAGCAGCACAAGGCAGAGCTGGAATCCCGGGCGGCTGCGGATCTCCTGGATGATCCTGTTCTTCGAGCGGTCCTGATAACCGGAGGCGGTTCCGCCCCGGATATGTGGGATGGCTGTTGCATCTTCACTCATAACGGATCCTCGGGTCGATGACGTGGTAGAGCAGGTCGACACCCAGATTCACGAGCAGGAACAGGGTGACGATAACGACAATACAGGAGGTGACGACCGGGATATCGTGGGAGAATACGCCGTCGACCAGCAGCTTGCCGATACCGGGCCATGCAAAGATGTTCTCGATGATGACCGTGCCCGCGAGCAGGTGCCCGAAATAGACACCGAGCAGGGTGACGACCGGGATCAGTGCGTTCCTCACCGCATGGTTCCAGACAATGTTTTTAAACGAGAGCCCCTTTGCGATGGCAAACGTGATGTACTGCTGGCCTAACGTATCGAGCATGCTTGTCCGGACAATGCGGATCACGACCGCGGTCGGGTGAAGGGCAAGCGCCGTTGCCGGGAGGACGAGATTGGCTGGTGTCCCGTATCCGGTGACCGGGAGCCAGTCGAGGGTCAGCGAGAAGACCAGGATGAGCATCAGCGCAACCCAGAACGAGGGGAACGCGATACTCACGACCGTTGCGCACCGTATAACGAGATCTCCCGGACTGTTCTCGTGGATCGCGGAGTAGATCCCAAGCGGGATTCCCAAGGCGATCACGATCAGCATGCTTGTGCAGGCAAGGACAAGCGTCGGGATTATGGCAAGGGAGAGCAGGCTCGCGACCGGCGTATCAAGGTAGACAAACGAGGCCCCGAAGTCGCCCCTCATGACGATACCGGACAGCCAGGTGATGTATTGCTTCCAGAGCGGGTCGGCCAGGTTGTACTGCTGGGAGACCTGGGTGAGGACTTCATCGGATACGGAATCCTCAAGGCCGACGAGTGTATGGCGTGCAATCGTCTCCGCTGATCCGCCGGGAACGGCATGCAGCAGTACGAACGCGAGCACGGACGCTGCGAGGATTGTAAGAACCAGAAATCCCAGGCGCTTGGCAAGGTAGTAATGCATGGTTGCTCCAAAAGGGGGAGAATTACTGGATCTTCTGCACTCCCCCTATCCTGTGAAGGTCATGCCTGCGTCCATGCGCAGGTCGTGAGCCGTCGGATCGAACTTATACCCTTTCACGGAATCCTTCTTAGCGATAGTACAACCGTAGTCTGCGATCGGGATGGTGATCAGGTCGTCGAGGACATAAACCTCAAGCTCGTTGAACTTCCGGTACCGCTCGGTCTTGTCCGTTGTCTCCTTGGCGTCCTGGATCAGGGCGTCAAGGGTCTTGTTGCTGTATTTCCCGTAGTTCTGGTACCCGCCGGTCATATACCACTGCTCCATGATATACGAAGGATCCGGAACCATGGCGATGTTGGACGGGCTCATGACAAGGTCATAGCTTCCCGCTTTTTGCCGGTCGGTCGAAGCAGCGCTTGCCATGATCTCTACTTTCGCATCGATACCGATCTTCCGCAGCGAGTCACCGATCGCTTCAGCCATTGGTGGCAGCCCCGGCCGTTCCTGCGCGGAGACCAGATCGATGGTAAGCGGTTTGCCATCCTTCTCGACTATTCCGTCGCCGTTCGTGTCCTTGTACCCGGCTTCAGCAAGAAGGGCTTTTGCTTTTACAGGATCGTAAGGAAGCTGCTGCAGGTTCTGGTTGAACCAGGCCATCTTGGGGATATAGATGCCCCGGGCAGGACCTCCCACGCCGTACAGGACGTCGTTGACGATATCCGTCCGGTTGATGGCAAGCGAGATTGCCTGCCGGACGCGCTTGTCCTGCAGTGGTGTCCGGTTGAAGTTGACGACCATCCGGTAGACCCGGGGCGTCAGGTACGTCTCGACATTGACATTGGGCAGGGCATCGATGCGTTTGACCTCGTTCATCGGGACATCGACGGTGAAATCAACCTCGCCTTTCTCGATGGCCATAGCACGGGAATTGGAGTCGGGTATCCCGGAGATGATCATCCCTTCTAGGCTGACCGGCCCTCCCCAGTAGTTGGGATTTTTCTTCACAGTGAACGTGCGGGTCTGGGCATCGAACGAATCGAAGACCATGGCACCGGTCCCGATGGGCTTCGAGAAGTTCCCGTTCGCGTCAAGGGAATCCGGGTGGATGATTGCCATATTCGGGTAGTGCAGGGCCTCTGGCAGGATTGGGTTTGGCTTGTTGGTCGTGATCTCGACAGTCAGCGGATCGATGACCCGGCAGGACTTGTAGTCCATGAGCACCCCGTTTGCGGAGTTCAGCTTCACCGAGCGGTCCAGGGAGAATTTAACCTCCTCCGCGGTCATCGGCTTGCCGTTGTGGAACTTCACGCCGTCACGGAGCTTCACTTCCCAAGTTGTCGGGCTGGTCTGCTTCCACGACGTTGCAAGATTCGGGATGAGTCTGAAGTTCTCGTCAGCCGAGATCAGCGATTCGGTGACAATCGCTTTTTCGGTGATGAACACACCCTGGTTCATGGGATCGAACCCGGTGATCAGCCAGAGTTCCCCGAATTTCAGCATCTTGCCGGTCCCTGCTACCGCAGCGGCGGATCCCTGGGAGGATGCTCCCTGCGTAACCACAGGAGCGTTCACGCCTGTACCAGCCTGTGCACTGGTGTTCGTACATCCGGCAATAAAAATTCCCGCAACAAGCAGGAATACGAGTAAGCATACGGAAAGTGTTCTTGTCCTCATGAGAATCACGCTTTTTTCTGTCTGGAATTCAATCCGTTCCCGAATCAGCCCTGCTTTTTTGCAGCAAGGATGTAGTACGTCTTCTGGGGCGCGAACCTCCGGTACCATGGCTGGAAGGGTTTCTGCATTTCGCGGATGTACATCAGGTCCCGGAAACGCACGCCAAAGAATCCTGCCTCCTCAAGAAAAGAGATCATGATCTCCTTTGGGACTCCCCTGTCGTGAGGGAGGTAGCGCCGCAGGTCCTTGCTGTAATGGCTGTGGTTTGTCCGGTCGAAAATCCGGGCAAGCCCGTCACTCACCATCCGTTTCGTCCGCATGGAAAAACTCCGGTCCTTCCAGACCCCGTCGATGATGAGGACCGTGCCGCCATCCTTAAGGACCCGGTGCCATTCCTTCAAAGCAACCTCCGGGTGGGGAAGCGTCCAGAGCAGGTGACGATTGACGACTACATCGAACATGCCACCATCGAACGGCAGGCGCTCGGCATCACCGGTCTGCAGCTCGATCGAAAGGCCCTGTTTGTGTGCCTTCTCGCGGGCTTTTGCCATCATTGCTTCCGAGAGATCGACGCCGGTAACCCTGTGGCCCATCTCTGCAAAGAGAAGGCCCATTGCCCTGGTGCCGCACCCGACATCAAGAACGTCAAGCGGTTCCAGTGGCAGGTCTCGCTTCAGTTCCTGTTTCCAGGCTTCTTTCTCCTCAAGGGTCCCGATCCGGTGGCCGACATGGGTATCATATGTCGAAGACGAAACATCCCAGATCCTCCTGACCGCGTCCTTGATCTCGGCATCGTTCATCACCATGACTAGGTGATTGGCCGGGGGATCGTAAAAAGATTTTGATATTTATTCACACTAAATATGAATTATATGGTATCATATTAGCATCTGATATCACAAAAGAATCAACAAATCAGATCTTATGCAAGGAACCCGGCATTACCGGTATTCCCTGCACCCGACCATATAGCATTTATTCCCGAAAAGACGAACATCCGGCCATGAAACGATCCTTTGGGGCCCGGCCGGTCGCATACCCCCTGCCTGTTTTCGTTATCGGAACATACGATAATGGTGGAAAGGCTGATGCAATGGTAGCCGCATGGGGCGGCATCTGTGCGTCAGAACCGCCCTGTATTGCCGTCACGATCAACCCGGCCCACCAGACCTTTGCGAATATCAGCAACAGCAAGGCGTTTACGGTCAGTATCCCTTCTGTACGGTATATTGAGGAAACGGATTATTGTGGTATGGTCTCCGGCAGGGACCAGGATAAATTCCTGACAACAGGACTCACTGCAGTCAGGGCTGAATTCGTCGGAGCACCGTTTATCGATGAATTTCCGGTTGTCCTCGAATGCCGGCTATCGGGAATTCACGAGATTGGTTCCGCCCGGCAGATCATCGGGGAGATCCTTGATGTGAAGATCGATGAATCGGTCCTTGATGCGGATGGAAAACCCGACCTGCAGAAGATCGGCACGTTTGCATTCGATGTCATGAGAATGGAGTATTATTCCCTGGGACCTGTTGTTGGCAAGGCATGGAATTCCGGAAGGAAGTTCATCCCGTAATGCAGAAATATCCCCCTCGTCTTTTTTCATAAACTTCCTGGTTACATCAGCGTGCGGGAGTAAGGAATAAATGAGTGCCGAAACGGGAAGAGCGGTGACCTGCCCGACAGCGCATTCATCCTTATTCAATTGATAGTGTTGTGAGAAAAATGCACGATCGTTATAATATTAATAACGAGAAAAAAGAAAAATCCTGTTTAAATAGTTTGAAAATTTGTATAATAAGTATGAAAAATATGGCCAGAACACTGATTATCTGTTTACTTATCCTCATAACCACAATGCTCATCGCTGGCTGTACAAGCCAGAATCCCGGTACAGCCACACCGGTTCAGCAACAACCGTCATCAACCGCAGCTGTTCCCTCGATCCCTGTTGCTGGATCAACCCTCACCGTAACCGATCTCACGAACCGGACCGTGACCGTCCCTGCATCCCCGCAGAAGATCATCGGTGTCGGTGCCGGGGATGTACGGATGCTCGTCTACCTTCAGGCCGCCGACCGGATTGTCGGTGTCGACAAGATGGAGAAGGGCGCAACCAACAAAACAGCGCTTGGCATGGGTCTGCCTTCTGGCAGGGACCGGCCGTACAGCATCGCCCATCCCGAACTGGCTGACCAGGCATATATCGGTACCAACGCCGTTGATGACCCCGAACTGATCCTTGCCCAGAAACCAGATATCGTCTTTGCAACATGGCGGACCGGCCAGCAGGCCGATGCACTCCAGGAGAAGACAAAAATCCCGGTCGTAGCGCTGGTCTCCGGCGACCTTGGGAAGAGCAAGTCCCAGTTCTATCAGTCACTGCGCCTCATGGGAAAGGTCCTTGGCAGGGAAGCGAGAGCCGAATCGGTCATTGCCTTTATTGACGGTACGATCGCAGACCTGAATAAAAGAACGAAGGATGCACAAAAGACCACGGCAAAGAAGGTGTACATCGGCGGCGTCTCCTTCAACGGCGCCCACGGACTCCTTTCTACCGAGCCGACATACCCCTCGCTAAAGATGATCAACGGGATGAACGTTGCATCCGGTGCAGGCACCGGCGGACAGGTCATGATCGATAAGGAGCAGCTCCTCGCATGGGACCCGGATGTCATCTTCATTGATGAATCGAGCTATGCGCTTGTCGCAGCCGACCTTAAGGATCCGGTCTACCAGTCACTGAAAGCCGTGAAGAACAAGCAGGTCTATGGCCTGATGCCGTACAACTGGTACGCCAACAACTACGATACGGTCCTCGCGAATGCGTATTACATGGGCAAGATTCTCTATCCCGACCAGTTCAGCGACGTTGATGCCGGCAAAAAAGCGGACGAGATCTACAGCGAACTTGACGGAAAGCCGGTTTATGCAGAGATGCAGGCGTTGTTCGGGGGCTACAAGCCCCTGGATATCGCTTCATCCCAGTAAGTGGGAGGTGCAGAACATGCAGGACACTCCCCGAGTTTTGCCAGATGGGTTCAACGTTTCGGACAACGGATCCGGCACCTCCCCTGATAAGATCCTTGAGGAGACCCTCTCAGGCCTCCGTCATTTCCGGCTGTTTGCATCCGCATGCCGGCTTGGGATCTTTGCACAGTGCAGGGAACCCGTGACCGCTGACGAGATCAGTTCCCGTCTCGGGCTGAACCCTGACCTTGCGGAACTGCTGCTGAAATCGCTCGTTGCCCGGCAATTCCTTACCGAGAAGGACGGGAAATTCTCCAATACCCCGTTCTCCGGACAGTACCTGGACCCCGCTTCCCCTTACTGCCTGCAGGACCAGATCACGCTCCAGATGCACCTTGCCGGTCTCTGGGACGACCTTGATAGTATCCTCAGAAACGGTCCCCGCATGTACGATCCGGAAGAATGGTTTTCCGAACTGATCATTCCGGCAATGGCTGCGAACGCGAAATGCAGCATCCTTCCAAAGACCGTAAAAGCGGTTACCGTACTCCCGGAGTTCCGGACGGCACGTCGGCTGCTCGATATCGGAGGCGGCCATGGCCTGTACACGATTGCCTTCTGCCAGGAGAACCCGGCACTGGACGGAGTTGTCTTCGACCTTCCCGGCGTCCTGCCGGCAACAAAGCGCTACATTGAGTATTACCAGGCCGGACGGGTCAGCTGCACTCCCGGCAACTTCTTCACTGATTCGCTCGGTTCCGGGTTCGACATTGTCTTCTCGTCATCGAATCCCGGGGGCAGAGCCCCGGCGCTCATCCCGAAGATTCATGAGGCGCTGAATCCGGGCGGGATCTATATCAACAAGCAGGGGAACGAGAACGTTCTCGACATCCCCGTGCTGAACCTTGAATGGAACATGTGGGCAATTAAAGGAGTTAAGAAGGACAAGCGGCAGTACTCGTTCAGCCATAGTGTCCCTCTCGCGGATTACAACCGCATGCTCGGAGAGCAGGGATTCATTGTCCGCGACGTCATCGCGCTCGATGAACAATCGGTCATGACCGTTGCGCAGAAGAAGAGTTGCTGATGCAGACACGATCGGTGATCCATGCATCTTGATAATCTCCCGGGAACGGGTGTGGGCGATTACCAGAAGTATACGCGGAGAAAAACGGTCTTCATCCTGTTCCTGTGCGGGTTGACAGCGGCACTCTTCTTCCTCGGGATCGTTATCGGTGCGATGACCCTGTCGGTGCAGGATGTGATCTCCAGCCTGGTCAGTCCCGCTGAAAGCAATGCTTCCCTTATCGTCTGGAGTATCCGCCTCCCCCGGGTTATTGCAGCACTGGTTGCCGGTGCGGGTCTCGCAGCCGCTGGCGTGGTGATGCAGTCCGTTCTCCGGAATCCGCTCAGCTCGCCATACACGCTCGGTATCTCCCATGCGGCCGGCTTTGGCGCGGCATTTGCAATCACGGCACTGGGTGCCGGGACCCTCTCGCATAATATCGCCGATGCCGTCACGGTCCGGAACCCATATATCATCACCATCTGTGCGTTTGCCGGGTCGATGCTCGCTACCGCCGCACTGCTTCTCGTTGCCCGCTACCGGAATTCCCGGCCGGAGGTCATCATCCTCCTCGGCGTTGCCCTTGCCGCCCTGTTCACGGCGGGCACGACCTTTCTCCAGTACTTCTCTTCTGCGGACCAGGTTGCGGCCATCGTCTTCTGGACATTCGGGGATGTTGGGCGGGCAACATGGGGTGACCTTGCCATCATCGCCCTTGTCGTCATCCCCTCGATTGCGTATTTTGTGTACTCACGCTGGGACTACAACGCGATCGATGCCGGCGATGACGCGGCGCAGGGCCTCGGGGTGAACGTGGAGCGCTCGCGCACGGTCGGGATGTTCCTTGGTTCGCTTATCACGGCGGTTGTTGTCTCGTTCATGGGCATCATCGGGTTCATCGGCCTGCTCGGCCCGCACATGGTCCGGGCCATTGTCGGCAGCGACCACCGGTATCTCCTTCCGGCAGCGTGCCTCATGGGTTCAATTCTTCTCCTTGCAGCGGATCAGGTGGCCCGGGTCATCATTGCACCGGCAACCCTGCCGGTCGGGGTACTGACAGCATTCCTGGGAGCCCCGCTCTTCATCTGGCTGGTTCTGGGCAGGCAGAGGTTGTGAATTAAAAAGAGGGCGGCCTTTTACCTTTTACCTATGTACTATCATCCCACCCTCATTTCACACAATCGAGATCCGGCACATATGGCTTGATGTCCACAACCGGTGTCCCGTCAAGTGCATCGAGCCCCCGGACCCGCAGCACATTACCCTCCCGGCCGAGCAGGTCCACGACAGAGAATGCAACCGGGTTGGGGCGGTTGGGCGAACGGGTGGCAAACACCCCGTGCTCGACTCCCTCATGCGGGGGCGTTGCCCGGAGCAGGGCCCGGTCGGCCCGGTCAAACCATGACAGGACAATGAGGTGGGACTTCTTCTCAACATCATCCAGCCCGGTACGATACCGCTCATTGATCACGATCTCCGAAACGGTATCCGACAGCCTTCCCTGCCGGGGGGCATCCTTCTTAACCTTGTAAGGAGACCGCACATGGCCGATCGGCCGGATTTCGAAATTCAGGATTGTCATATCCGCGAAAGATGCCGGTTCATTTTTTCTTCTTTGTAATATGCGAGCCGTTCGCACAGGGAATGCAGAGGACTTTTCCCTTCACCATCTTTGTCTTTGCATCAGCAACGGACTCTCCGCATTCCTCACAGGTCATGCTTTTAAAGATCCGCGCCTTCTTTGGCGCATCCATTTTTACCTTCTCGATTTTCATCAGCTTATCTGCGGGAGCATGGAGGAGATCGATGGTTGCCTTGTGCATCTTCTCGTGGAACTCTGCGGCCTCCATTTCCGTTGCCTTGCCGGAGAAGACCTTTGCCCGGAGGGCTATCATTCCCTCGTCCTCTGCTGCCTCGTTCCGGTTGAAGGTGATCCGCACCGCTTTCCCATCCTTCCGGTTGTAGAACGTGAACGCGTGCTTGCCATAATCGTGGATGACGAGGTTGCCCTTGCCGGCCGTTGTGCCGGCGATCACCTGGATCGCGTCAATGCCGCAGGCATCGGTCTCGCAGATGGCGACAAGGTCCTCGTCCTCCGGACGCGAAACCCCGAGGGCTTCCATCGCAGCCTTGGCAGCACGGTACCCGTGGGCAAGGCCCGGGCAGGAATGCCCGTGGAAGCGGATGCAGTCATCGAACGTTACCATCGGGAGCACGGGATCGTGGGGGTGCGGGTGGTCGTGGCTGTGCCCAGTGTCGTTCCCGTGTTGATTTTTGTGGTTGTTGTTGTCGTGCATGAACAATTCTCCTATGCAATTTTACAGGCACCGGGAATAACACACCGGATGCCGCCGAATTCTCCAATCATGACCGGCAGGCCGTACACATCCTCGATGACCGAGGGGGTCACGATATCATTGCTGCCGTGAATATACACCGATCCGTTCTTGATGAAGATGAAGGTATCAGCAAACCGCAGTGCCTGGTTCAGATCGTGCATGGTCATGACAGCCGCTATCTTGTGGTCGCGGACAATATCGCGGATGGTCGTGAGGATATCCACCTGATTCTTCAGGTCAAGGTTGCTGGTCGGCTCGTCGAGGAGCAGCACCTTCGGCTCCTGCACGAGCGCCCGGGCAATGGCGACTTTCTGGAGTTCCCCGCCGCTCATCTCGTCAATATACGAGAGGCGGAGAGATTCCATGCCGAGTTTCGTGAAGATTGCATCCACGATGGCAATGTCCCGGGGCGTCACATCCCAGCCGATATGCGGGCGGCGGCCGAGCAGGACTGCATCGAACGCTGTCAGGCGCCCGGTCTCCACCCGCTGCGGAACGTAACCAACACGGCGGGCGATCTCCATGGTGGTAAGACCAAGCAGGTTCTCGTCATCGAGCATCACGGCCCCCTCCCGGGGCCGCAGGATCCGGTTCAGGCATTTTAAGAGCGTCGTCTTCCCGACCCCGTTGGGGCCGAGCACGGCAACGACCTGTCCCTGTTCAATGGAGAAGCCGATCTTCTCGAGAACGTTCCTGTTCCGGTACATGAATTTCAGTTCGTTTACGGTCAGCATTTCTGTCATCGTTTATACCCCCTGAAGAGAAGGAAGATGAATACCGGTGCTCCCATGAACGCTGTCAGGACGGCAACCGGCAGCACGAAGGGTGCAACGATCACCCGGGCCACCGTGTCCGAAGCAAGCAGCAGGATCGCCCCCATCACTGCGGAGCCCGGGATGAGGTAGCGCTGGTCGTCCCCGATGATCCTCCGTACCATGTGGGGACAGACCAGGCCCACGAACCCGATCACGCCGAGCAGCGCGACAATGACGGCGGATATAAGCGCCGCTATTGTCATCCCCACAAGCCGGACGCGGGAGACATCGACGCCGAGGCCCTGCGCTGTCTCGTCACCGGCATCGATGGCATTGTAGTTCCAGCGGTTTGCTATGAAATAGAGCGTGCCCGCCCCCACGACAAACGACATCAGCGGCAGCATGTCCCATGTTGCCCGGCCCACATCGCCAAAGGTCCAGAAGACAACGGCAGCCAGCTGGGCATCGGTGGAAAAGTACTGGAGGAACATGACGCCGGCCGAGAAGAGGGAAGAGAGGGCGACGCCGGTCAGGACCATCACTTCCGGCGACGCTCCTTTGATGTGCGAGATCATCAGGATGACACCGGTTGCCAGCATGCAGAAGATGAACGCGACCACTGTTGTCAGGTACGGGTTCGAGATGGAGATCGGGTTCGCCACGGTTGAATGGATGTTACCGGTCCCGAGAAGGACGACGGAGACCGCGGCCCCGAACGCACCGGCACTGGATATACCGAGCGTGAACGGGGACGCGAGCGGGTTCCGGAGGATGGACTGCATGGCAACGCCGGCAATGGCGAGGCCGATACCGGCAATGACTGCCGCCAGTGCCTGCGGCAGCCGGATGTTCCAGATGATCCGTTCCCACTTGACCGAGGCGGAGATCCCAAAGAGGGTCTGGATTACGTCAAGCGGTGGGATGGCAACGGCACCCACGGATATTGCCATCACAAACAGGAAAAATGCGACAAGGATGCCGAAGACGATCCACCGGACCTTGCGGTCAAGGTACGACTGGTAATCCCGGGGGACCGTTCCTTGTTCCAGGTGCATGGCACTATTTCCGTATCAGAGTGTAATTTTCGCAAACCCGAGATTCCGGTAGTTGCCGTTGAGTGTTGAGAAGACAGGCTTCCCGACAAATTTCGTGTAGATCTCGTCAGCTTTCTGTTTCGGGTCTACATCGGCAAACCGGTCTGGATACAGGACTTTTCCTATGTAATAGGAATCCGCAAGAACGGTCTCGTAGTTGGTACTGTAAAAGTTGTAGGGCAGGACACCGTACACGTTCCCGTTCTTCACGGATTTGAGACTGGAATAGGCAGCGTTGGTCTTGAGTTCACCGATCGCTCCTTCGTTATCCATCTGGGTCGTGCCCACATCGATGAACAGGTACTCGGGGTCCCCGCTCACGATCACTTCCTTTGAGATATCTGCATGCTGGCTTCCGGACTGTGCTGCGATGTTCTTTGCATGTACCCAGAGGAAGGGCGGGTAGGCCGGCTCGGTCGAGATGATGCCATGGGCGCCGGCCGAGCTGACGCCACCAATATACACGGTCTTCTGCTGGTCAGCCGGAATGTCCTTCGTACGTCGCTCGAGATCTGCGGTTGTTGCATCAATGTATGCGATCAGTTCCTCGGCCCGTGCATCTTTCCCGAGCGTCTTTCCGATTAGCCGCAGGGAATTGTACATATCTGCTTTTTCAGCAGGGGTCCGGAGGGAACCGTACGGGAACCCGATGACCGGAATACCGGTCTTGTTCTGCAGGGTGTCGGCTTCCGCCGCGCTCGTTGCATTCATGGACGTTGTCGAGCCGCTCTTGAAGACCACCTGCGGACCGATCCCGATGATCTTCTCCGGGTCATCCTTGCCCCGCATCTCGCCAAAGAGCGGGAGGGAGGAGAACTGCGGGTTCGCGATGCTATAAGCCCGGCCTTCCGGGGACTGGGCTTTCTTCTCGATACTGTCCACACCCACGACCTTGTCCTGCGCCCCGAGATACACGACATACCGGAGACAACCTGCACCGGAACAGATAATCTTATCCGGATTTGACGGGATAACAACGTTCCGGCCATAACCATCCGTGATAGTTGTCGTGGCTGATGATGCCGGTGTCCCGGTTGCGGCAGTCGGTGAAGGAGATGCGTTACCGGTACATCCGGCACATACTGCAAATGCAAGGATCAGTGTTGTTACGATAATGAAGGACATCCATGTCTTTTTCATACGAATCTACAATTAATTAAAATTGAGTGTTATTAAAACATGATCATGTGATTTTTTTTACTACAATGTTTTTGAATTTGTAAATTTCAGTATGACTCAAAATAACAATTGTTACATTGTTTTCAAAATAAGGTTCAAGGAAATCATGAAAGACTGCGGGGAGAACAGCCCAAAGTCGCTTGCCGATGTCTTAAGGGAACTCCAAGACACCGGACTCATTGAACGTATTTCTTATAATGAGATCCCGCCGCGGGTCGAGTACCTGCTCACGGAGCATGGCCGGGAACTCCGCGAGGTGATCCGGCCCATGATGCGATGGGCCCGGCACCATAACCAGATCTACATGAGTTACCGGAAACCCCATATTGCCGATGCACCGGATCCGTAGCTGGAGGACACTCACTTTTTCCAGAAAAAATTATTCGATGGGCAGCATAACGCTGAACCGCAATTTGCTACAATATTAAATTTTTATGCCTATAAGTTGCTACGAATTTGAAAAAGTATAAGAACAACCGGCCCCCATACTGGATACAGGGTATGGCCGGCACCGCCGGCAACACCTGACCCTTCGACAAGGTCAAAGCCACTCATGTTATTGGCCGTGCAGGGCCGGCGGGGAAACCGGTCCCGGCACGGGCAGGAGTTGAGATGATGAAAGCGCAACTGTATGACGGAAGCAGGAAGATCGAGGCCGATACCCGACGCGATATCTGCCTGTATGCGGCAGCCAGGCCCAGAAGATACTCCCCGGAATTCGCAAAACAGGGAAAGGATCTCTATCTCCACACGGATAGAGAGCAGAGAATGACATATTATCTGCATCTCTGGCATGCCGGCAGGAACGGGAGAGACAAGATCATGCCGATCTCCCCCGCAACCGCAGAACGGTTCCTGCGGGGGAAGGGGCTGACCTGTACCCTCTTCCCGAAAAGCAGCCCGATCGACACGCTCTACAACTGGGGGTATGGTATAGCAGAAGAGTTCTGAACACAGGATACTCACTCATTCACTCATATCCACGTCCCTTGTTCCGGGATGCGGGACCGGTGATTCCTCCAGGGAAATACCGGATCCCGTTTTCCCATTGAAGATATCTCTTTTATCCAACAACGCTGGCTGAAGAGATGGAACGCCATCCAGAAAGCCGGTGCGGACGGGGCAACTGCACCGGCGCCGGAAGTCCGGTATACATTCCGGAAGATGCCGGGCCGGCAGCGTCTGCGGATATGGTAGTGCCGGGTGATACACCAGTTTGTCATGCCGGGAATGCACTTGCAGGAACCGAACAGGAAAGGATGATAGCAGCAGACCTGCCTGCAGGGGAATAATGATCCCCCGGGCCATCAGAAACCCGGCTGGGGGAGGGAGACAGTCAACAGAGACGATTTCATCCCTCCGTTTACCTCATTTTCCGGCCCGGATGACAGCGGTTCGTGGAAAAATGACACCATTGTTCCGGGAAATGCCTGTATCTGCCCCCGATAAGCGGATATCCGGGCTTTCCTTTTCTGGAATCGTGGGACTGCTGCACTATTATTGTGAGAGGCAGGCCGGGACATGGGCTCGTTGCTGTTGACAAAGGAAGGCGAAAGATTGACTGCTGCCGGCGCGATCACAACTAAGCAATATTTATTTAGTTAAAACAAGTAAAGTTGTTCCTGTATTATCATGCACATCATGGAAGGTTTCTTGCCGTGGCAGTGGTGCCTGATCTGGTGGATCATCGCGCTTCCCTGCCTCATGCTCGGCGTATGGCAGCTGAAAAAAGTCATGCGGGCGGACCGTGAAGCACTCCCGCTCCTCGGAGTTGTCGGGGGATTCGTCTTCATCCTCTCGTCCCTGAAACTCCCTTCGGTGACGGGCAGCTGTTCGCACCCGACCGGTACGGGGCTTGCAACCATCTCGTTCGGGCCGTGGATCACCGCGGTTATCTGTGCCATCGTACTCCTGTTCCAGAGCCTCTTCCTTGCCCATGGCGGGCTCTCGGTTCTCGGAGCCAACATCGTGTCGATGGGAATTGTCGGGCCGCTGGTCGGGTACGGCATCTACCGGCTGCTCCGGGACACTCCCGTCAATATCTACGTCACGGTGTTCCTGGCAACTGCCCTTGCGGACATGTTCACCTATGTCACCACATCGCTTGAACTGGCGCTCGCGTACCCGGCTGCAACCGGAGGAATCACCACATCGTTCATCATGTTCATGGCCATCTTTGCCGTGACGCAGATTCCGCTTGCGATTGTTGAAGGCATCGTGCTCGCGCTGGTGTTCAAGTATATCGTGGCGCTCAAGCCCGACATCCTGATCCGGCTGAAGATCTTTTCTGAGGAACAGATTAATGCCGCACGGGGGGAGGCCTGATGGCACGGAAGTACATGCTCGAAATTCTCACTGCCGTTGCAATCATCGCGTTCTGCGGGCTCTTCCTGTACACCAGCGCGACAATGAAGGGTGCGGAATTCGCCGGATCCGACAACGTGGGATCCGGCCTTATCGCCGAGTTGTCCGGAAAGGACGTGGAAAGTTTCACACCGCTCATCCCCCAGTGGGAGCCGCCCAGCGGCGAGATAGAGTCCTGTCTCTTTGCACTGCAGGCTGCACTCGGAGGGATCTTTGTCGGCGGGGTGTTCGGGTACTGGCTCGGGCAGGCGCGGGGGAAAAGCGCGGAATAATAAAAACAGTCATCCGGAGCTGGCGGACCATGACCCGGGATAAGAAAGATCCTCTGAACACCATCCTGCGGAACAAGCGCGAGATCTCGCGTTTCCAGATCCTTGCTGAAATTGCCGAGCACCAGCCGTCCGTGCGCCAGCAGGAGATTGCCGACAAACTGGGAGTCACCCCCCAGGCAATCTCGGAATATATCCGCGAGCTTGCAGACGAAGGCCTCGTATCGGCAAGCCGCCGGGGGAATTACGAGGTGACAAAGGCCGGCATTGAGTGGTTGCTTGCCAGTGCAGGGTCAATTGAATCCTACGCACGGCACATCCGGAGTGATATCGTCCAGCAGGTTGCGGTCTGGACGGCGATTGCGGCCGAGGATCTCCGGGCCGGTGACGAGGCTGGAGTTTACATGCAGGACGGGTTCCTGTACGCGGCAAAGGGCCCGAGGTCTGCAACCGGGTCGGTCGTGGCCGATGCCGGAAAAGGAATGGATGTCGGTATAGCGCACCTCGCCGGCATGATCGAGCACCGCGACGGCGTTGTCCGTATCTGCAAGATACCCGGGATACGCCAGGGCGGTTCACACCGGGTACAGAAGGAAAAACTGAAATCGGTTATCTCGGGGATCCGTTTTATCACAGCTGTCGGTGTTGAAGCGCTCGTTGCGCTGAAATCTGCCGGGAGAGAATCCGACCTGTTCTTTGGGGCACGCGAAGGGATCATTGAGGCGGCGCTCCATGGCATCGACTGCGCTATCGTGATCGTGGACGAGGAATTTTCTGATTTCGTGAAACGGCTTGAGACTTCGAAAATAACGTATGTTATCCACGATCTGACTGTTTCCTGAAAAAACGACGGGGCCGGCCAGACCGGAATGCCGTCAGCCACGTTTATTCAGTACGCGCCGGCTTTAATCGTCACTACTCTGAGCGTGACGTTCACGGGGCTGACCTGCTGCCTGACAGCGAACATGCTGAAACCCTCACCGGAAAAAAGAGGATCAGCAACATACCCGATATTGTTCCTGCAGTCTCCGGTCATTGCCGTGAAACTCTCGTTCCAGTTCCGGAATGTCGCGTTGCCGAAGGGGTTCATAGAGGACCTGATTGTGATTGCAATAATGTCATGATACTCAACCGGCGTAACGCTGGACTCCAGCACGAGTTTCCCAAAACCATTGCCACCAGCAAAGGAGTGCCCCGGTGCTGTCGTGAGGTTCACCGCACGAAGCACGATCCGGGAGCAGGTATCGTCGGGTGATGAGAAAGTGAACCGGTTATTCGCAGTCGGTGTCACATTCTGGTAAAGCGTCCGGTTGATGGTATATTCCGCACTCCCGAACGATCCGGCAAATGCCGCGAGTGTTCCGGTGCCATTGAGATTGTTGCTCACGTCAATCATGTTGGCATACCCGAGAGGCCCCTGTCTCTTCCCGTCATACTTGGTTATATTCAGGTACCCCTCCTGCCAGCGGTATCCCTGGTCCTGCCAGAAATTACCCGAGGGTTCATACGAAATATTGACAAGCGTGCTGTTCATCTCCCCGATCAGGACGCCGCTGCTGTCATACAGGGAAACCGTGCAAACCGGCTTATCCTCGTCCATGATCAGAAGTGATCCTCCCGAACGCAGCGGATTGAGAAAGACATCCCCGCCCCCGAGCTGGACCGGTTCGCTCACGGTCACCCCGTTCGCCCCTTCTGCAACAGCCCGCTCGATATCAGAGGAAAAATGCTGGAACGATGATTCGACGTTATGGAGATGTACCGTTTCAGATTCCTCCTTAAGCGACGGGATATAAACCCCGTTGAAGATCGCAACAGCCGTTGCCGCAACCGCAAGAATAAGCATGACCGCGATGACCGGCGCTACCGCATCGTCCTTCACGGTGAACCCCTTCCAATGGTACCTGAAAAAAGAACCGCCCGGTCGGTATACAGCGAAACGCTCTCGTTGCCAAGAAGCGGCAGGCCCCGGTTCACCGTGATGTTGCTCTCAAGGTCGAATGAATCCACGTCAGGTACCAGCATGAAGGGGGGAATGCCCCCAGACGTATAAGTAGTGACATCCCCGTCGGTTTCAAAAACTCTGACCCTGAGCGAATCAGCTTTCACCCAGTCCCCACCCTTGTGCCAGAGCATGATGTTCCCGGAGGTATCGTTGCTCACCATGATGGTGACGGACGGAACTCGTTCCGATGGGAGGTGATCGGCAAGCGACACTGAGAAGACTGAAACGAGAATCAGGACCAGGCTGATCATCAGCATCTCACCGACAACTTCCGAGACCGCGTTAAAGTTTTTCCGGGTATTGCGATACATGTCGGACACGCTCACACGATGAATACGAACAGGATGATTGCAGCCGCAAGGAGGGCGATGCTGTGCTTGAACCCGGCAAGGATGCTGTTCGAGCTGAACTGGCCGGCCATGATGCCGGAGAAGAGCCCGAGGATGATCCCGATCCGGAACATGTCGGTGATATTCCGGGCAATGTTGAAGGCGATGTTGTACTTTGAGAAACTGACCATGAACGGCCCGTTCAGCTGATACGCCGTGAAGAGATAGATACCGAACGAGAGGTAGATGATCATGACGTATACGATTGCGGTATTGGCCCGCTCCCGCTTCATCTTCAGGTAATGCTCAAAGTCCGTGATGGCGATCAGGAAGATCTGCCGGAGGTCGTTCGTTATCTCCCCGGCCTTGACCAGCAGCGAGACAGCCCGCTTGACCGAGACGAGACCGATCCGCTGGTCCATCCGGACGAGCGCGGTGCTGATATAGGAGCCGGTACCGACATCCCGCGAGACAAGCGAGAGCTCTGAACTGAGCAGGCCCAGCTTGGCGGAAGAGATTCGCTGGATGGCATCCGGCAGCGTCAGCCCGATCTCCTCCATGTCCGCGAGTTCCCGCAGGAACTCCGGAATGTTTGCCTCGATGCTGTTCACGTACCGCTTCCGCCCTTCATAGGCAAGGGAGACCGGCGCCATGAAGGCAATGAGGACAAGGCAGATCCCGGCTTCGAAGGTGTTGGCCGGGAAAACCCCGCGCAGGGCCCCGCCCGCGAGCAGGACAGACACAAGGGAGGCCAGGGCTGCACCTGCAGCCATGCCGTAACTGTACCGGGACATGTAGGCACGGAACGGGTGGCGCAGCTGATCGGCAATCCGTATCCGCTGTCGTCTTGCTTCGATATGCCGGTGTAGTTCCGGATCGGACGGGGCATCGCTGCCGAGCACGGGCGCGCCGGAACCGTACTCCACGCTCCCGCTGCTCGTGACCTCGAGGTTCTCCGGCGGAAGCATCAGTGAGAGTATCCAGATCATGATAATCGCCCCGGCCGGGATGCAGATGTACATGAACGGCAGGAGCCAGGCCATGGCCGAGTGGCTGGTCATACCCTGTGCCACGATCATGATGATGAGGGCAATTGGCCCGGCAACGAAGGCTGATACATAAACCTCGGCCATGATCTCCATGGTCTTCAGCACGAGGTCGAGCTCGCGCCGGGCCTGCTGGTGGAAATAGTCAGTCTTCGATGCAAGATATGCGGAGAAGTCCCCGCCACTTTCGAAAACGATACACAGGTCGTTGAAGAAGTCCGCAAGGAGCGGCGACGGCGTTGTTTTCTGGAGATTGCGCATGGCAGTGATCATGTCGTCGCCAAAAAGTTCGACGTCCCTGACCACATGGCCGAACTCGGCTGAGACATCCGAAAACATCTGCCGTTCCTCATACACGCGCCGGATGACCGCGAACGGGGGCATGGTAGTGGAGAGCGCCTGCATGTATGAGACTGCGTACGGGAGTTCGAGTTCGATCCGGCTCTTCCTTCCCCGCGCAACGATACCGGGATACAGGACCTGGTACAGCCAGAGCCCGGGCACCATCGAAACAAAGAGAAGCACCCAGAAGAGTGCCGGCGGGATGAAGGCAAACAAACCAAATGAGATGCCGGTCAGGGAGATGAAAGCGAAGAACGCAAGGAAAGCCAGGGCTGAAGTGATAACCGTGATACGGGTAGTACGGAGGTACTGCCCCGTTGTGACCGGCATGTGTGCAGCGCAGAGGTCACGGTCGAGGTGTGTGCCCATGACTGCCATCTCGGCCCTCCCGATGATGGCCCCTGTATGATCCAAAAACATGGGAAGGCGCATCTCATTCACCAAGGTTGTGCATGGCATCGGCAAGCTCGTAGATATCAGGCGATGGCACTTCAGCGGCATTACGAAGGAATTCCTCGCGTTTCTTCAGTTCCCTGTCCACCCGCTCCGGCGACCATCCCCGCATCGACGCGATCTCGTCCAGCACCCGGGACGGCACCGGGTTCCGCTGGATAGCATCCGTGTGGATATCCAACGAGTACAGCGTCCGGGGGACGATGGTGCCATTGTCGTCTACGGTGATCTCGCTGATGCCGGAGCAGCGGCGAATCCGCTTACTGCCGTACGTGTAGATTGCCTGGTTTACGACAAGGTCAAGGGCGGTGAACATGACCGGCGGAACGCTGATCGGCTCGTGGGTCAGGCGGTTAATGGCCTCCCGGACATTGCCGGCATGGAGGGTCGAGAGCGTGGCGTGGCCGGTGTTCATGGCCTGGAAGAGCGTCTGTGCCTCCCTTCCCCTGACTTCGCCAACGATGATGAACTCGGGTCGCTGGCGCATCGAGGATCTTAAAAGCGAGAAGAGATCAATGTCTCCGGGTGCTCCGGCAGCGGCGAGCTCCCGCGTGATGGTCGGGAGCCAGTTTTTGTGAGGGAGCTGGATCTCGTGGGTGTCCTCGAGGCTGACAATCTTTGCATTCAGCGGGATGAAGAGCGAAACAGCATTCATGGTCGAGGTCTTGCCGCTCGCGGTGCCGCCGGCGATGATGAGGCTCCGGCGGTGCTCGATCACGAGCCAGAGGAAGGCAAGAACCTCGGGGCTGAACGTGCCGTACCGGATAAGGTCGAGAGGGGTCATCGGTTCTTTGCGGAACTTCCGGATGGTGAACGAGCTGCCCCGAAGGGAGACGACATGGCTGAACGTGATCTGCACCCGTGATCCGTCCGGCAGGGTGGCGTCCACCATGGGGCTTGAGAGCGAGATCTGCTTGCCCGCCTTCTGGGCGAGCTTGAGCACGAACTGGTCGAGTTCGCCTTCGCGGAAATGCACGCTCGTGGGCAGGCTCCCGTGCGTGCGGTGGAAGATGAAGATTGGCAGATCTTCCCCGTTGCAGCTGATGTCCTCGAGCGCCGGGTCCCGCATGAGGGGATCGAGCGGGCCGAATCCCGCAAGGTCGCGGCGGAGGTAGTACGAGAGGACCTCCAGACGTTCGGAGCTGATACGCGGGTGAAACTCCCGGATGAACCCGCCGAGCGTTTCGTTGTCCAGCGCGGAGACCGGCGGCTTGTCCGGGTCGTCATACACGATCACCTTCCGGAGGTGGGCGGAGGTTTCGAGCAGCACGACCTGCTCGTCCCGGGTGATCGCGGGCTCATCAACGGTGTACGTGAACCCTTCGTTCCCCCTGCGGACGATCCGGACGGAGACGAACGGGGCCTCGATCCAGTACCGGTCAAGGAGAGAGGACGAATCAGCACTCAAAGGCGGCAGGTCTGGTGTACAGGCCGGCTGCAGGCTGCCGGACGGAGGGCGGGATCCGATTCCTGCCCAAGAACTCGATACCGGGATTACCGGGGTCACTCCCGAGGGCGGAGGGGTGAAGCGGTGCCATACCGCCCCGGCAGTGAGAGCGAGGGATGCCAGCGAGAGGAGCCCGAGGAGCCCAAGTACGGGAACGGGAAGATCGATGAGGAGCGCGGTATAGCCGCTGAGAAACGCGAAAAGAAAAACTGCAAGAATCAGGATGTCGCCGGTGTCCGTGCGGTTCCCGAGCCAGGGAGGGAGAGATTGGAGCCGGGTAGGCAGGTGAACGGATTCAGGAGCAGAAGCGTGGGTATCCTCATTCACAGCCGAATTGGCTGTTTCCCTGCCGTTCTGAACCGGATCCATCTCTCCGGCAGAAAGAACACCGGAACATCCGGCTGAGACCATCGCCGCCATAACAAGTATCCGTTCATAAGTCTTCATTCACGTATCCTCCCGCAAATGCCGGAGGATTTCCGGCGACAGCGTGGCTCTCCGGGATATACCGGTCACAGCAGTCTTCATCGGTGTCGTGTTCTGTAACGCGCCGGTGCTTAAAGACAGGGTGACATCGGCCCAGTTTCCCTCCAGCGTCAGGTGATACCATCCTTCCTCGTAGATCTTCATCGTGCGGTTTGTCTTCTGCGAACTATAGATCCCACCGTACCCGTCCTCTGCCACAAGGGCACGGGTTCCGTTGTCGCGGACAGTGAGCGTGAAGTACGGGCGGCCGATCGTTTTTTCCGTATTTCCCCGGCAGGACTCTGCATCCTCTAGACAATCGTGTAATGGTTCGATATCGAAAGATATCCAGAGGGGGCCGTTGTTCAGACTTGTTGCATTCACGACAAGGCCGGTTGAATTCCCCCTCAATGCAAAGGTCCTGCGAAAGTCCGGGTACCGGAGGTTTCGCGAAGGCTCTGCTGGTGTACTGATCCGCATCGCGTGCTGGGCCGGGTAGGGATCCGGGGTCATGTAGGGCGGTGCATCGGTAACAAAGACGGGCGATGAAGGGGCAGCATCTGTAACGGTCACCGGCACAGCGACGGACAGCGTTACCATGCCGGGAGGTATCATCCTGGTTGGTATCGTATGATTTTCCTGCCCGTGAACTGGTCCTGCCATGCTCCCGTCATCCGAATACTGTTGCATGACCTTCAGGCAACCGGATACAGCTGCTGCGATCGAAAGCAGGAGCAGAATTGAAAGGAGGAATTGCCGGTTTCTCTCTCGCAAACACGGTGCCGGATTGTTATTGCTGATAATAATCGACCTCCCGTTTCATTGTAGGGTTGTTCTCTTAATACAAGTTAATTTGTTCTAAAACAATTTAAAATGATCAACTTAAATAGTTTTAACACAAGCTACATTGATCAAGCCATCAGCGGTGATACCATGCAGTCACTGAAATGAGAGAGATCTTTGCACATTGCATGATGGCCAGTGTTGGGAGATGAAGAATGGAAAAGAAAACGATGACTGAACCGGAGCAGGCTGTCTCGCCAGTAGTTGGCGTGATGCTGATGCTTGTGGTCACTATCATCATCGCAGCGGTTGTCTCCGCGTTTGCCGGGGGTCTCTCCACGGGAACAAAGAAAGCACCGCAGGCATCGATCGATGTGAAGTTCATGGAAGATGACGGGGGTATGGGACCCGCTTACGTTAACCTGAAAATGGTATTCGAGCATCTGAGTGGTGATCCCATTCCAACCAGGGATGTGAATATCATCACGTATTTCACGCACCCGAACGGTACTGCCCTTAAGCACACGCAGACGCCTATCAGCGAAGCCACGGATTTGTACGGGCACGGAACCTACACGCGAGTCCCCCTGCTCAATGACATGTCCCTTGGCTATTCGGGCAATAACCCTCACAAGGATTTCGGCAATTTCACCTGGAAGGCAGGAGACATTCTCAGTTCCGGCTCTGATGAGGGCACCAGCGCCATCCTCGGATTTGACATCACCGACGATGATTACGAGTTTAAATCAGGATCGGTAGTTGATGTCAAGATCCTGCATACGCCCAGTGGCAAATACATTCTTGACAAAGAGGTGATTGTACCATGAAGACAGTAAGCGATTCGGCAGTCTCGCCCGTAGTCGGCGTTATGCTGATGCTTGTCGTTACGATCATCATTGCCGCCGTTGTGAGCGCATTTGCGGGGGGACTCAGTGGTGACCAGAGCAAGACACCGCAAACATCGCTTTCTGCCAGAGCGGTTATTGAAAATATCCAGGACACGGACGAAACCGACTGGGCACCGACCTACCCTGCAGGTTTCTCAGCAAAGAACGGTCTGCTCTTTGAAAACACCGGCGGAGATTCCTTTGCGCTCTCGGATATCTACATCCAGCTCCAGAGCGGCGATAACAAGTACGATATCGACACGTTTGATAAAATTCAGACAACCCGGGGCACATGCCTCCCGTCCGATGTCACATCCTACATCATGGAAATCGGGGACTCTGACGGGTTCATCTCCCCCGGTGACAAGTTTATGCTCTATGCAGATAACTGCCGCATTGATCATTCACCGGAAAATGGGTATAACCATGCTCAACAGATCTCCTGGAGACCTGAAGATGCAAAGGGCGGAAAAGCGGCATACCTGAATACCCGGCTCGAATACAAGGTCATCGACAAGACCAGCAGCCGCGTGATCAGCAGCGGCGAGGTTGTCCTGACATAACGGATTCAGGTCCCGCTGGATCTGACGCGGCATTATCATGGAACTGCGTTATGCACCTTAAACAGGATTTTTTTAAAGACCATAAAAACGAATGCCGGAGAACCGGCAGTGAAAAATTGAAAAATGGAGGCAGAGACCTTGGCAAGGATTATTGGGTTCAGACCACAGCAGGAAACGCATAACCTTATTGAAAAATTCGAGAACGAAGTGCTGGTCCGGTACAACAACCAGCAGTTACTGGGGACAGTATACGTGGATATGCAGATGGATCGGTGGTCCGTGGCATTCGCTTACAACTACTCCAGGAAACCCGGGCTGAATGGTCCGGAGAATCCGCTTGAGGTGCGTTACTTGGTTCAGCCCCTGACGGTGGACCGGGTGCAGATGTTCCGGTCGGATACCGCGACCGAAAAGATACTGGATGCCGGAACAATCAGGGATAAGGACGATTTCCTACGTTTTGTCCTGGCACAGGAGCGTTCTCTTGCCCTCCATGGAGCATGAAGGAGCATATAGGATCCGGTTCAGGGAGTGATCGCATCCTGTGACCCGCACCATCCCCGTCATCATCGCTCTCATCATCGTGGCAGTCCTGACGATCATTCTCTGCACATTTATCGGCCCGGCCGGCTTCGGCTTCGTCACAACGGCGCCCGGGGCGGTTGATATCGTGGGCGGCATCCGGCTCCCCCGTGTCCTTGCGGCATTCTCCGTGGGTGCAAGCTTAGCGGTTGCCGGTGCAGCCATGCAGGCGCTCTTCCGGAACCCGATGGCCGACCCGTACATCCTCGGCACATCATCCGGCGGGGCGCTGGGAGCATCGCTCGCGCTGGTCTTTCTCGGGGGATTCTTTGTCCCCGTCTGTGCATGGATCGGTGCCGTTGCTGCCATCCTCATTGTCTGGTTGATCGCGGGAAGGGGCGGCGTCATCTCGACAGAAACACTTCTTCTCACGGGCATCGCCGTCTCGTTCTTCTTCTCGGCCATCGTCTCGTTCCTGATCTCGGTGGCCGGCCAGAACGTCCACCAGATCCTCTTCTGGCTCATGGGGGGGTTCTGGAATGCATCGCCGTCCGACGCGATCCTGTCGGCCGGTATCCTTGTACCGGCCGGGTTTCTCCTGTTCTTCATGGGCCGCGACCTCAATGCGCTCTCCCTTGGCGAGGAGACTGCCGCCCATCTCGGCATCGATGCCGCCCGCGCCCGCTGGACTGTGCTTGGCGGCAGCACCCTTCTTGTTGCCGGCGCCGTGTCCATCGCCGGCTCAATCGGTTTCATCGGGCTCGTCACCCCGCACATCGTCCGGCTGCTCCTCGGCCCGGACAACCGCATGGTAATCCCGGCCAGTATCCTAGCCGGCGGGATCCTTCTCGTTGTCTCGGATACCCTGGCCCGGACATTCTTCTCCGATCTGCCTGTCGGGATCATCACTGCATTCATCGGCGCCCCATTCTTTATCTGGCTCATCTACCGCCGGGGGGCCTTGTCATGAACGGCCCAGATCCGGTCAATGCAGAGAATCTCGCTGCCGGGTATAACGGGGAAGAGATCATCAGGTCCGTCAGCTGCTCGTTTGAAAAGGGAACCTTCACGGGCATCATCGGCCCGAACGGCTCAGGCAAGACAACGCTCCTGCGGGCGATCAGCCGGATACTCCCCGCAACCGGGATCCTCGAACTCGATGGCCGGCCGGTTTGTGACTATACGACTGCCGAGCTGGGCATGGTACTTGGTTTTGTCCCGCAGGACGAAGAACGGTCGTTCGCCTACACGGTCATGCAGGTCGTGCTGATGTCGCGGTATTCCCGGACAGGCAGGTTCTCCCCGTTATCACCAGACGATTATGCCCGGTGTAACGATGCCCTGGAACGGACCGGGATCGGCCGGCTGAAGGACCGGTCGATCCGGGCACTCAGCGGCGGGGAGTGGCAGCGGGTGCTCATTGCCCGGGCCCTTGCGCAGGATACGCCGGTGATCCTGATGGACGAGCCGACATCGCATCTCGACCTCGCACACCAGGCCGGGATACTTTCGCTGGTACGCGACCTTGCCGGTTCCGGGAGGACTATTATCGGGGTCTTCCACGATCTCAACCTTGCCTCCCAGTACTGCGACAGGCTCCTGATGATCCGGGACGGGAAGATTGTTGCCGACGGGTCGCCGGCCAAGGTCCTGACCCCGGAAAATGTCTGGGATGTCTACGGGGCCGAGGTGGTCACAACCAGTCACCCGGCAACAGGCCGGACCATCCTGCTGCCCCTCGGAACCCGGCATGCGGACAGTCATACCAAAGATAACCAGAATGTTCTTGTCATCTCCGGCGGGGGAAGCGGGGGTGAACTCCTCCGTTTCCTGTACCGGAGGGGATATTCTGTCTCGGCCGGCATCCTTGCAACAACGGATTCCGATTATACCGTTGCAAAGGTGCTGAAGATCCCGTATATTCCGGTCATGCCGTTCTCCCAAATTTCGGACCATGCCCTTGAAAAACTGAAGCGGATGATCGCGCAATCTGACCGGATTGTCCTGTCTGCCCATCCGGTCGGAACCGGGAATTTACCGGTCCTCGAAGCGGTCCGGGGCACAGGCCCCGGGCGGCTGCTCATTCACCTGCCGGAGGGCCGGGACATTGCATCATATGACTTTGCAAAAGGCGCAGCGGCAGCCGTATACCAGCAGATCCTCGATGCCGGTTCGCCCTGTTGTGAAACCCATGACAGCATACTCCGGCATCTGGAACAGGAATCCCAACGGAAAAACCGTGAAGGTGACCCATGAGCAGACGCCCCCTCTTCATCTCGACCTACTGCTGCATTGACCAGCCGCTTGACAAGGCTCTTGGCATTCTCGCCGGCCGTACAACCCATGTCGAGATTCTTTCAGACGGCCTCCACAACCTGCTCGACGGCTCCGCAGCCTGTGACGAATACCCGCTTACGTACACCGTCCATGCCCCGACAAGCGAGACCAACATCGCGTCCGTGAACGAACGTATGCGGAGCGCTTCGGTTGCCGTCCTGGAAGACGTGCTTGTTGTCTGCAATCGTATCAATGCAACCCGCTGTGTCGTCCATCCCGGATATTCGGCATACGAACAGGTGAAGGACCGGTCCTCTGCGTCCCTCCTTCGTTCGCTTGACGACATTGTCCGTCTCCAGGATGAACACGGGGTGCGGGTCTGCGTGGAGAACATGGGTGCATGGGAATGCTGCCATTTCCGGACGCCGGCGTTTATCCCGGAACTGGCCTTGCGCGGGCTCGGGATGACTCTCGACTGCGGCCATGCCCGGCTGAACGGCAACCTCGATGCATTCCTTGCCGCCGGCGGCTCCTGCCATGTCCATCTCCATGACAATGACGGGTGTATTGACGACCATGCAGCATGCGGCAGCGGAACAACCGATTTTACTGCAGTGCTGCCGCGCCTTCCCACGGATGCATCGCTGGTCGTGGAGACACGCGGGCTTGCAGCAGCTGACGAGAGCATCTGCTGCCTTTCCTCAATCCTGAACGGAGAAAAATCATGAAACCCACAACGACCCGTGTTCCCTGTCATAGTGCAGTAATCCTTATCCTTGCACTGGCACTCTGCCTGAACATCCTGCCTGTTTCAGCCGTAACCGTGACCGACGATTCCGGCGCGAATGTCACGCTCGCAGCCCCGCCACAGCGGATCGTCTCGCTCGCCCCCTCCAACACCGAGATCCTCGCCGCGCTCGGCCTTCTCGACAGGGTCGTCGGGGTGACGGATGTCTGCGATTATCCCCCGGCCGTGAAAACAATTCCCCGGATTGGCGGCTATTCAGCCATCAGTACCGAGAAGGTCTCCGCTGCACACCCTGACCTCGTCCTCGCATCCGATATCACGCCGAAGGAGACGGTCCGGCGCCTCCGTGCCCTCGGGCTGACGGTCATGGTCGTGTCGCCGCATAACATCGATCAGGTGATAGAGGACATCCGCAGGATCGGGACGGTTACCGGAGAAGAATCAACGGCAGACACGCTTGCTGCAAACCTCTCGGCCCGTCTTGCAGTCATTGCTCCGGCAAATCCTGCAACCCGGCGCCCGACCGTTGCACATGTTGTCTGGAACAAGCCGCTCTATGTGAGCGGCAACGATACCCTGCAGGATGATATTATCGCACATGCGGGCGGTACGAATGCGTTTTCCAATGTTGACGGCTGGGGGACGGTCTCCCTCGAACAGTTCCTGATGAAGAACCCGGACATCGTCATTGTCAGCGGGGGAGGCGGCATGGACAATGCCATACGCGACGTAATCCTCGAGGATTTCATGACGAGCCCGCAGTACGCCTCACTCTCTGCAGTAAAGAACCACCGGGTTTACGCTGTGAATGCGGATGCCATCAGCCGTGCCGGGCCGAGGATTGTAGATGCAGCCGAACAGGTGGCAGCGGATATCCGCGCCATGGAAATGGCCGACAAAACATCACGGGAGATCCCGGCACCTGCTGCACGGTCACCGGGATTCTGTGCCGGCAGCATTGTCCTCATCATCGGCATCATGGTCGTTCTCCGGGAGGCGGGGGCCTGATGGTTCGCCTTTCCGGGCAAAGCAACAGTCATGGGTGTCTTTCATGCCGGTGACCATTCCCCGCATTGTTGTTGCCGGGACGGAGAGCGGTTGCGGCAAGACTTCTGTTGCCGGCGGCCTGATGGCTGCGCTTGGCGAGCGGGGTCTCCAAGTCCAGCCGTTCAAGACCGGCCCTGACTTCATCGATCCCACGCACCATACCGCTCTCTGCGGGAGGGTCTCGCGGAACCTTGACACGTTCATGATGGGGGAACAAGGCGTCCTGCAGGTATTCGTTTCGGCATCCCGCGGTGCGGATATTGCGGTTATCGAAGGTGCCATGGGCCTCTTTGACGGGATTGACGGAACGGATTTCGCGAGCACGTCCCACGTGGCACGGATCCTCGATGCCCCGGTCCTTCTCGTTGTTAATGCAGGAGCGGCATCGCGAAGCGTCCACGCGGTTGTCCGTGGTTTCCAGGCATTCGATCCCCGCATCAGGATTACGGGAGTCATCTTCAACAGGCTCGGAAGTGCCAGACACCGCTCGATGATTGCTGCGGAAGAATACGTCCCGGCCATCGGCTATATCCCCCGCCAGGGTGGACCCGGCGTGCAGAGCCGCCATCTCGGTCTTGTGATGGCACATGAATCGGACGGGATGGAGGCGTACGGTGCCGTTGTCCGGGACTCGTGCAACCTCGACGCAATCCTGGCGATCTCGCGGTCTGCCCCGGAGATGCCGCGTATTTCCTCTTCCGATGAGATGCCTGAAGCCGGAAAACGGGCGGTCATCGGTATTGCGTGGGACCGGGCATTTTGTTTTTACTACCAGGACAATCTCGACAGGCTCAGGCAGGCCGGGGCAGAACTCAGATTTTTCTCTCCCATGGACGACAGGCTTCCGGACACCGATGGGCTTTACATCGGCGGGGGATACCCGGAGCTGTATGCCGGACAACTCGAAACTTCGCAGTGCAGGCATGCCATCCGCGAGATGGCTGACCGTGGCATGCCGGTGTATGATGAATGTGGCGGGCTCATGTACCTGAGCAGATCGATCTCTGCCGATCGCGAGTACCGGATGGCCGGCATCCTGCCTGCCAGCGCAGAGATGACGGACAGGATCCAGGCTCTCGGGTACGTTAAAGGAACCTTTCCCGATTATACCGGATCATGGGCCGGTGCTTCTCCCGTTCTCGGGCACGAGTTCCATTATTCCCGGGTGATATGCGATCGCGATGCACGATTCTCCCTCTGCCTGACGCAGGGCACCGGGATTCGTGAGGGGAACGATGGCCTCACCGAGCATAACGCGGTCGGGACGTATACCCATGCGTATTTCAACGATACTTTCTGCCGGCAGTTTGTTGCCGCGGCGGAAGCGTTCCGGAGGAAGGGGAAGTGAATGGGATCATTGACAGGGCCGTCATTCCTGCAAATGTACAGATGGGACGCTGCGGGAATTCGGTGACCGTCCATTTCCTCGGGCCGTGCAATGTCCTCTCGACTTCGTGGCTGAATGGGGGATACCGGACAGATCTCAGGGCGGTCTTCAACCACCAGATCTCCCTTGAGGCCTGCGAGGCCTGCCACAACGGGAGACGGATCAGAACCTATCTTGAAGAAGTTGCTTCCGATCTCGGGTTCGATCCGTCTCGCGTGACCGGGCTGGTCACCCGTGCGGGGATGAAGAATACGGCGGTCGTTTCCGAAACATTCCGCGACCTTACCGTAGCTGCCATTGTGACTGCCGGCTTAGACAGGAACGGCGGCCGGGCCGGGGATCCTGCCTCTTATTATGAAAATGGCGATACGTTCGAGCCGGTGGGAGGCACGATCAATACTATCCTGATCATCGGCGCTGACCTGCCGGAGCACGCGATGTCCCGTGCGCTGATGACTGCGACCGAGGCAAAGGCTGCAGCACTCCAGCAGCTGATGGCCCGGAGTATATACTCGACCGGTATTGCAACCGGGTCCGGTACGGATATGATTGCCATTGTCACGGATCCCGGCTCGCCGCTTCATCTGTCAGATGCAGGAAAGCACGCGAAGCTCGGCGAACTCATCGGGAGCACGGTTATCGGGGCGACGATAGAAGCACTGGAGATGGAGACCGGATTGTCGGCTGCATTCCAACGGGATGTGCTCGTACGGCTCGCACGGTTCGGTGTCACGGTTGAGGATATCTGGAATAGCGCGAATATTCATCCACAACGATCGTTTTCCGACAACCGTGTAAAGGAAAAGTTCATGGAGCGTTTGCAAGAGCAGGCACGGGAACCGGAACGGGTTGCACTGGTGTCAGCAATTCTCCATATTGTCGACGAGGCCGGGTGGGGTCTTATACCGGAGGACGATGCAACCCGGGCTGCTTCACGGCTTATCCGGGATGGCTTTAGTACGGAGCGCACCGGGATCAACGATACCGGATCAATTATTCCGGATCTGGCCCGGGCACTGGCGGAATCTGCCCTCCAAGAGGATTTCCAATAACGCTGAAGAATCTCACCCATCCCGTTTTGTCAAAATCGCCCGGCCACATATAAAGCCCGGATACCCACTAATCCCCATTAAAATCCCCCGTTTTCTGTTTTCCGGATTTATTCAGCCAAGCCCATGCTGGCTCTTTACGATGGCTCCCCGCTTCAGGGCCGCTCCGCGGCACGGCGGCGCAATTACCTGTTGGGATAAACCGGAAAATTGAGGCCCCGCGGGGGCGGCAGCATCTATCATAATGGGGGATTGAGGGGCATCAGTCCCCATCATCACTTCTTTGAACATAATTTTACAGCGGCAGGGAGTCTACACTTTCGGATCATTCAGTGACGGTACAAATATTTTCCCTCAAGAAAAAACCGGAAAAAGAACTCCGTTAATCCTCCAGCGATATCGTCGTGAGCTTGACCGACTCAACCCCTTTCTGGGACATCAGCTTCTCAGCGAGGGCCTTGAGCTGGGTGCCGTCGCCATGGACAAGGATCACCTCAAGGCACCGGTCGTGGGTGACGTGCGAGTGGAGCGAGGCCTTGATGATGGACTGATTGTCATGCTCGATATCGGTAAGGGTTGTCAGGAGGTTGCGCTGGTCATGGTCGTACACCATCGTGATGACACCTTCCCGCTCTCCTTTTACATCGGACATCCACTTGTAGTACGTGATGTAGGTCCGGATCGCGTCGCGGATCCCCTCCGAACGGGAAGAGTAGCCGCGGTAGTTCAGGATCTCATCGAAACGGTCGAGAAGGTTTTTCGGCAGCGATATGCCAATCCGGGAGAGGTCGTCGTCCATGGTCATTGCTGTACCAGTGATGTGAATATCGTTGCTGCAGGTTTTTTAACATTTTGAAAAAATATCCGATACGGTACCACATGATGTGATTTTCCGGGACCACGGAACAGTCAACAGGGATACACCGGCCCATCCTCTCTGTTTTTGGGAATGCAGGGATTCCCTGTTGGACAATCACGGAAGTTTCCGGGCAATTGCCGGGACACAGGGGCGGGGGTAATCGTGCGGCTGTCGCCGGAAGGTCAGGGAGTGAATCCCCGGACCCTTACGCACGATATATCTCCTTTTTTATCCAAACAGAACAGACAGTACTTCAGTATGGTTCAGTTCTGCCCGAAATGCGGGACGCAGGCTCCCGATGATGAATCGGTTTTTTGTAACAAATGCGGGACCAGGCTGCCCCCGGCTGTTCCGGTAAAACAGGATATCCTGTGCCCGCGTTGCGGGACGAAGGTAACCGATCAGCACTCCGTTTTCTGCGACCGGTGTGGCTCTCCCCTGCAAAAAGCCCCGCAGCCCCAGGCCCGGCAAACCCGGAAACAGCCGCCGGCTCCCCCGCCTGTATTGGCCCGTAAACGGTGCCTGTCCTGCGGAGCCCCGCTTGCATATGAGGACACGGATTATTGCGATGCATGCCTGGAGCATATGAGCAGGCCTGAACCGCCAGAACCGGCACCACGGAAAATCCCTGAACCCGAACCGGTCCCCGTTCCCCCAAAGGTTCCCGAACCGGAACGGTTCCCCGCCCCACTGCCCGTTGCCGTTGCCAGTACACCTGTTGCGGATGATATTCCTGCAGCGGATGAACCACCGTCAGGAAAGAGCAACCGGAAGTCCGTTATCGCCGCTGGCGCGATTGCCCTTGTTGCGATTATCATCATTGCCGTTGTTGCCGGGTTCGTGACCGGCATGATACCGGGATTTGGTAAAGATAATGCAACAGTACCGGCACCTCCCGCTGAAGAACAGGCACCCGCAACCGCAGTCCCGACAAAGCACGTCACGACATCCCCGACACTGAAGATAACGCCGGCCCCAGAAAAGACCACGATTGCCCCGGTCCCGCCAGCGAACGGGACAACGAACGTGTCTGCCACACCGGCGGTCAATGCGACCGTGACCTCCGCAGCGAATACCTCAGCGAATGTGACGGCCAGCGTGACGCCTTCGGTGACAAAACCCGTGTCCAACATCGACGCGTCCAGATCCTTCTCCATTGGAGAGACTGCAACGGACGGGAAGGGAAAACTGACCCTGCACGGATACAGCCTCAAGGATAAGCTGAAAGATCCCACCCCGAGCAATGCCATCGGGAAAAAATACCTGATCCTGAATATCACGTACGAGAATCTCCAGCTGAATGCAACAACGGAAGTGAACCTCAGGGGTATGACCGTCGAGGATGCCGGGAGTTTTGCCTTTGACCAGGTTTCTGACGATCCCATGCTGGAGAGTCCGTTTTACCTGAGCGGGAAGACTGTCCCGCCCCTTGAGAACAGGACCGGCAACATGGCATTCATCATCGCACCGGATGCAACCTTCCTGAAATTCAAATATGATTTCGGTGACGGGAAGATTGCAGTGTTCCAGTTACCCCAGTATTTGTAGGCTGCAGTAACCGGATTCAGGTAAATCCGGTTCCCTTTTTTCTATACCCGGGATGCCTTTGCAGGACGGAAAAAATGGAATTCCGGTTTCAGTACTCCCTGCGGCGATACGCACGATACCATACTCTATTAACCCGGATGCACAGAACGAGATACGATTGATCGGGTTCAATCGCCTGGGAGATGCACTGTGAGGCGGAAGATCATCAGTATCGATGAAGAGAAATGCACGGGATGCGGCAGATGCATCCCGGACTGCCCGGAGGGGGCGCTGCAGGTCATCGACGGGAAGGCACGGCTGGTCAGCGACCTCTTCTGCGACGGCCTCGGTGCCTGCATCGGCACCTGCCCGGAAGGAGCAATCAGCGTTATCGAACGCGAGGCCGTGCCATACGATGAGAAGGCGGTGATGGCCACCATTGCACGACAGGGTAGTGCCGTAATCAGGGCACATCTCGAACATCTCGCGGGGCACGGCCAGACCAATCTCTACAACCAGGCTGTCGAGTACCTGATCGAGAACGCGATCCCGATCCCGGACCACACCCCGCCGGAACGCGGGGCACGGGCCGCTTCCCGCGAAACCTGCCCCCCTGCTGCCGGGCGCATGGGTGAAGGGGTCTGTCCTCCCCCCGGCCCGCACTCCGTCCATCCCTTTGCCGGGTGCCCGGGCACTGCAGCGCAGAGTATCCTCCGAGAAAGAAACGGGCAGCGGATGCCGCGCCAGCCCGCGGGCGTGGAGGCCTCATCAGAGCTCCGGCAGTGGCCGGTCCAGCTCAGCCTCCTCAATTCCGCAGCACCGTATTTCGACAACGCAGACCTGCTCGTCTCGGCGGACTGCGTGCCGTTCGCGTACGCCGGATTTCACGACGACATCCTGAGGGGAAAGATCCTCATCATTTTCTGCCCGAAACTGGACGCGGATGTCGAAGGATACATCGCAAAACTCGCGGAGATCTTCACACGGCACACCATCAGATCCATCACTGTCGCCCGCATGGAAGTGCCCTGCTGCGGGGGCGTGCGGTATGTTGTGGAGAAGGCGCTTGAGAACGCAGGAAAGAAGGTACCGGTTAAAGAGACGATGATCTCGATCCGGGGCAGGATACTCTGAAACGGACCTGAAACTGGCGAGTGGGACATCAGACCTTTCCTGTACCTTTTTCCCTGACAGTCTGCCGAAACCGGCCAATGCTGACGTATCTCCGGTTATATTCACCGCCCGGTTCAATATATCCCGCAGGCCGGGATGGACTTGACCGGTTCCATGGTCCGAATATATACCAGACTGAGGGGACAGGTATGCGGGCAGACCGGCCCGGGAGCCGGTTGCCGAAAGGAGGAAACACACCATGCAACTATTCAGGCATCTCGGCCTGATGATCGCAGTCTTCTGGTGTGCTGCCATGGTTGTTGCACCCATGGCTGCTGCAGCAGGAGCAGGACAGGATACGAACCACGCCCCGCAGAATATGGGCCCGGGACAGTCGGGTTCCGGGCAGGGATTCAACGGTAACGGTCTCTTCCAGCAGGGCGACCGGGCAGGCAATGCCGGGCCCGGGCAGGGCGGTCGTCCGCAGGGAATGGACCGGGGAAACATGACAGGCTTCATGAACAGGACGAACATGGCCCTGCCGGAGAAACCGGACCGTGACCCGGATAATGCGACTGCCATGAACATGACCGGATGGCACGGCCCCCGCGGGAACATGACCGGTATGAACGTAACCAATATGACCCCGCCCGATCAGCCGCCCCGGCAGGGCAGCGGGAACGGGCAGGGATGGCAGGGCAGCGGCCAGCCTCAGGCAGGCAACCGGAATGATTCCGGAAACAGCATGGTCAGCGAGCTGGTCAGCTGGCTGAAAGCCCACGGGATCTCATAGGATTCCGGCAGAGTACAGGCAGCAGGATACCCCGACAGTACAACAACCCGGGATTGCGGGACGGTCGGAATGACCGGTCCGCAGTACCGTCTCCCGACATTTTTTCTGCCATTATCAGGGTACTTTTCATCGCTCCGGGGGGAGTGGACACATGCAGCGGGTGATTTTCAGTTTCTCATATCATCCGGTTACCGGTCAACCAGGTCCGGCCGCATCTTCCCGATATACAGGACAACAAGGCCGGCCAGGAACGCCTCGATGACCGCCACGGCAACATTGATCGACGCAATGAGGAAAAGCGAGGTGATCACCTGTTCCATGGAGAGGCCCGAGCCCTGGATCCCGGAGAGGCCGATGATCCCCATCATGACACAGTTCCCGATGATCAGGCCGGAGAGGGTCGCGGCAACAGCCCGGGCAAAGACATTTTCGATAAAGGGCTTCAGTCCACGCCAGATAGCATACGCAACGAGGATCTCTGAAAGGCTGACAAGGGTATTTGCCCCGATCATCCCCCAGCCGCCGTGACCGATCGCGGCGGAGAGGATGTTGGCGATGAACACGACAAGAAGCCCGATAACCGGGCCGGTGAGAATGGCGATGAGCGGCGTCAGGCTCAGATGCACCCCGGCCGCGATCGGAACCTCGACCTGCGAGATAACAAACGCTGCTGCGACACAGAACGCAGCCAGGGTGATCCGGCGGTTGTCGGGCTTGCGCTGGTTGCGGATCAGGAACAGTGCGATCCCGATGATAGCCAGGGCGACCGCCCACCAGACAATCACCCAGAAGGGAGAGAATGCACCGTCTTCGAGATGAATATGTGCCATGAGGATCCCGTATTTTCCGGATTACCATCGCCCCCGGTTGTATTGAATGTTATGAAAAAATTTTGGGGTTGCCCCAAATTACGATCCGGCCTGCCTGCCGGACATGATCTTCCCCAGTACTGCAACGAGGTCCCCGGTCTTCAGCGGGCGGGCTGCGGGGGCAATACCGGCAGCATGGCAGAGATCCAGGTATGCCTGTACGGGAGCAGGGAGGTTCAGCCCGGCTTCGGCGATGAGGGCCGGATCGTAAAAGACCTCTTCCGGCAGGCCTTCGGCAAAGACCGCCCCGTCCCTGACAAGGCAGATACGGTCGGCGATCCGGGCGGCAAGGTCCATGTCGTGGGTTGCAATGACGACGCTGATCCCGTGCTTCTCCTTCAGGTCGAGGATGATCTCCTCGATGATCGCGACATGAACCGGGTCGAGATCCGACGTGGGTTCGTCCATGGCGATCACTATCGGTTTCATGGCGAGGATCCCTGCAATGGAGACGAGCCGTTTCTGGCCGCCGCTCAGGTAATTGGGGATTTTATCGACAAGATCCGCTGCACCGACTGCCTTCAGGGATTCCATTGCCCGTGCCCGGGCCTCGTCCGGTGCGAGACCCAGGTTGAGCGGCCCGAACATGACATCGTCAAGAACCGTTGGTGCGAAGAGCTGATCCTCAGATCGCTGGAATACAACACCCACCTCCTTCCAGAGGCCGGCCTGAGCACCTCCGGAGATCACCCGCCCGTTCACCCAGATGGACCCCTGAGCCGGGAGCAGGAGGCCGTTGAGGTGCTCGATCAGGGTAGACTTGCCGGAACCGTTCGGGCCGCAGATGGCAACGATCTCGTTCTTCAGCACGTAAAAACACATGTCGTGGATGCCAATGCTCCCGTCAGGATAGGTATGGCTTGCGCAGTCCACGTGGATCAGTTCGCGGTCGCGATCGAGCGGCGGGCAGTGAGGGGCTTCCGGACTCCTCCGGACAATCGTCATCGAATCACCACCCCCGGTATGGCGATGCAAGAACTGCCGCGATGACGACAGCACCGCTCACGACCAGAAGGCCGTACTCCGGAAACCCGGGAAGGGGAACATCCCCGGAGAGGGGATAGGTCCCGGTAAAGCCCCGGGAGCTCATCGCTTTGTCCACCCGTTCGCCCCGCTCGAAGGACCTGATGAAGACCAGCGCAGATACGCTGGCAAAGAGCCGTCCCTGCACCCGCAGGCTCCGGGCAAGGCTGCCACCCCGGGAGCGGACTGACTTGAGCAGGGACGCCGTCATGGCAAGGGTGAGGAACAGGAACCGGTATGCCAAAAGGAAGATCTGGTCGATCGGAGCGGGAAACACCCGGGATATCAGGCCGGCAAAGTGCCGGTACCGGGTGGTCATCAGGAAAAAGAGGGAGTATGTAACGGTGATAATTGCCTTTATTACGAGAGTGATGAGAAGGAGGAGTCCGTTATCGCTCAGCACAAGCGTGATGCTGCAGCAGGTCAAGGCAAAGAGCGGCGTCCCGGGAACACTCCAGATCATGAGCCCGGCGAGCGAGACAACGAACAGGATCGGGATGGCATACCACTGCACCAGTTTTCCTGCGGGAAGCCCGGCAGTGAGGTAGAGGAGGAGGACGATGAGGTACAGCCCGAGCAGCCAGGCAGGATCGCGGATGACGGTGACAAGGGCGACGATACAGAACAACAGGCAGGCTTTTGTCCACGGGCTCATGCGGGAGAAGAGCGAGTCTTTTCTCTCGGAGTAATACGTGATCAGGTCAAGGTCAGGAATATGGGGGGAGAGCATCGCGGAACTCACGGCTGCCCCCCCTGTTCCGGCTCACCCGGGACAGGATCCTGAGATCCCGTGCCGGCTCCAAGGCACCCGGTATCGTGGGTTATGGCACCGCAGGCACCATTCTGGGGATGGCCCATCGCACGACACATGCGGTCGATAGCACCCTTCGAGACAAGGCTCTCGAACCGGCTGGCTTCCGCGCAGGCTTCCTCATCGCTCAGGCCGAAATGGGTCAGGGCCAGCGCAAGGATCCGGTGCCGCTTGGTCAGAAACCCGGCATACTCACGGCCAGACTGCGAGAGGACGGCACCATGGTACGGGGTCAGGGAAAGCAGGCCGGCGTCGGCAAGTTCGCCGAGAGTCTTTGTAACCGTAGACGGATCAACGCCGAACCGGACCGCCAGCTCACTCGTCCTGACCGCACCGCTGCATCCGGCGATATACTTCAGGTATGTTACCTTCCGGGGCGAGAGCCCGAGACCGTCACGGATCTCCATGGGGTTCCTGTTATGCGGCGATCCAGATGAATGTTTGGGATATCCCCAAATTTTGTTGCAGAAAAAACCGTCCCGTGTCCCTGCGGTCGCAGCTCCCGGGATTTTTCCAGGCACAGATGCACCGGCAGTCTGGTTCCGGAGCCCGGCCTTATCCCCGGCCGCCAGCCAGGGACCGGATAAACGATAGGATCCGGCCAAGGATGCCCGGAGCGTGTGATGCCATCTCCGGTTTTTTCGGGCTATCCGGTTTTTCTGTCAGGGGCATGGCAGAGCGCTGTCTCCTTTCCCGGCCGGTATCCCAGGGCATGGGTACGTCGGTACCTGCCCCGTTCATGGAAGACCCGGCAGCGGTATCCGGAGGCAGGTCAAGTTCTGCCGGGATTACTCTCCGTTCCATTATCACCGCCGTCTGGTCCACGGGGCGGTGCGCCGGCACAGTCCCGCCGGCTGCCGGAGCGGATTTTTCAGGTTCCGCAGGCTCACGCCGGTCTTCTTCCGTTTCAACGCAATCCGACGACATGGATGGTGGTACTTCAGGAACGTCTTCTGCCGGCACCTCGTGTATCGCAGGGACTGGCCCCGTGCCTGCATCCACCGGGGACGGAACCGATGATTCTTCCGTTTGCGCAGGGCATCCATGCGATTTCGGGAGCACCGACGGGCTTCCGCCTGTCGGCATATCGGTATCCCGGGATTCATCCGGAAGAGGCAGGGGTTCAGGTACGGGTAAGGGGGAGGATGCATCCTGCGGCTCAGAAACGATACGGAGTTCAACAGGCTGCGGGGCATTCACCTGCTGCTCAACGATCCGGTTCATCTCCCGGGCCAGTGACTCGATCAGCTCGCGTTCGTGCCGGATCCGCTCGTCGACAGCATCCATCACCGCCCGGAATTCTTCCTGCTCATTCTCCGGGTGAGGGACAATATCGTACTGGATCCGCATGTTCTGGCAGAGGCTGAGATCCACCTCGAGGCTCGTTGTCAGCGAGAGATACTCCTCGATCTTCTCCTGCGGGATGCCTGCTGCCTGCCACCGTTCGACAACCAGGCGGTTGGTGTCCCGGCGGGCAAGGACCTTCTCAATCGCCTCGATGATCTTTCTGGGGGAGACCGGTTTCGTGATAAAATCATCGATGCTGATCCGGTGCTTCTCCGCCTCCTCCACGCTGATCTTTTTTGCCGAGAACATGAGGACAGGGATGTGGCGGGTCCGCGGATCTTCCTTGATACGGGAAAGGGTCTCCCAGCCGTCCATCGGCTCCATCATGATATCGAGGATGATGACCGCAGGGATCTCGTGTTTCAGGATTTCAAGGCACTCGGCACCGCCATATGCAGCAAGAGGGCGGTAGTTCTTTTTAAGAAATGAGATAAGTCCCTCGACAATAAAGGAACTGTCGTCAACGATAAGAACAGTATCCATCTCTGCTGCTTCCTGAATTCCCATGCGTTCCGTCCGATCGGCACCCGGACTGGTATCCCCTGAAATATCGGAGAATCTCCGGGTCCTGCTCAGGGTACCTGTTTGAGCGGATGATGAATAAGGGTTTTTTTCTGTTCAGGTTTTTCTGCCATGCGATACAAAACAGGCACGGGAATCGCAGGATTACCTCAGTACTGCCGGCACCATAACCTGCAGCGGTGATATTCTCCACCACCTTCACAGGATCCGTAGCCTGCTGCACCTCCAGCTCGGCGACAGGTCTCCTGTAGTCAACTATATATGACAAAATGTCATATATACCAAACAAAGGGACTGCATGAAGAAGAACTCTTTTTACCTGATTGTCGGCTGTATCGCGCTCGCGCTGCTCGCCGTCTTCTGGTATTCCGTTGAACACCATATCCGGTTCATCACCGAGGCGGCATTCATTGTCGCGATCGTTCTTATCTATCTTATCCGGACGAAGGTGACCGATTTTATTGAGGACGAACGCACTACCCGGATAACCGAACAGGCTGCGGTCCGGACTTTCCAGGTATTCTGGGTGATCCTGTGCGCATTTTCCATCGGTGCCGTCATGCAGATCCTGTACATCCCGTCGTTTCCCCAGGAACATTTCACGAATGCCGCAAGCCGCCCCCCGGTGATCCTCGGCCCGCGGCTCATGGGGTTCTTCCAGCTCTTCCTGCTCTGCCTGATGATCTTCCTGTACGTTGCGTTCAGGATTTATTATGCCCGCAAATACGGGGACTGGGAGACCGATGAAGAATAAGATCAAGGTGTTCCGCGCCATGCACGACATGACGCAGGAGGATCTTGCACAGGCAATCGGGGTTACCCGGCAGACGATCCTTGCCATCGAGAAGGGAAAATACGTGCCATCTCTCGATCTTGCATTCAGGATCGCCCGTACCTTCAACGTCACCATCGAAGACGTATTCCAGTACGAGGCGGCATCACCGATCACGGTCGGGATTGACTGAATCCGGACATGGGGTCACCAGCGCGTCCCGGGAGGATTCCGGCAGCGCAACCGCTGCAATCGTCCTGAACACGGCGTGTTGTTTTGTAAAAAATACCATTGAAAACAAAAAGTATATATGACAAAATGTAAAATTTTCTTTACATAATGTGTGCCCCAACACGCACATGCTGGTGAAGTATGTCCCGCGAATATTCCCCTGGAACGAGATTTGCACAAAACCATGATACCGTGTCAGAGAGATCTATCGTACGGAAACGAGCGGAAGGCACTGCTCTGAGGCTGCACTCCCTAGCCCTCATCAGCATCCTGCTTCTCTTCGCCGGTTCTGCCGTGGCCAGCGCTGCGCAGTCGTCCGGGGGAACGATGATCTCCGTAACAAACCCTCTCGACGCAGCGGCGCTCGTGTACGTATCAGGCTATGAGATATCCCCGGAGGTCTTTTACCCGGGCGAGACCGGAACCGTGACCGTGTATGTGACGAACGCTGCCAACACCTCTGTGTCGGTATCCCAGCCGAACCTGATTGATTCCCATCTTAAGGTTATTAATATCGGGGATTTTGCCACGGCAACGTCCATCGGCCCCGGTGAGACCATCGAATTCAACTTTGTGGTCACCGCAACCGGAAGCGACGGCACCTACCTGCCGCTCTTCACGGTATCCACCAACGTATACGGGGCATCGGCAATCCATTCCCAGATAAAACTCAGGATCGATTCTTCGGACGTCAGGGCAAGTATCTCGCTCAAACCCGACCGGTTTTCGCTCGATACAAAGGACCGGGTGAATGTCAGTGTCGTCAACTCCCGGAGCGGCAATATCACCAATGTCCTCATCGTTCCGGAGACAGTCGGTGCAACGGTCTCGCCCGATGAATCGTTCGCCGGGAACCTTGGTGCCGGGCAGTCCGTTCAGGTCCCGTTTTTTATCACCCCCAAGAAGGATACCACGGTCACGTTCCACGTGAGTTTCAAGAACGGGGACAACAGGCACACCACTGACGTTGTCCTCCCGGTAGTCCTCGGTGACAACAAGCAGGGCGCCGAGATTGTCATCAATAATATCGAGAGCACGAGTACCGGGAGCACCTTTACCCTGAAAGGCGACGTGACCAACAACGGCCTCACGGCTGCAAGGTCCGTCCTCGTCACGGTCGGGAGCCCGGCAACCCCGGTCGACCCGAACCCGGAGTACGCCATCGGGAACCTTGAGCCGGACGACTTCTCGAGCTTCGAGGTTACCTATTCGAAGACAGGGCCCGGTGCTGTCCCGCTCATTGTCAGATTCAAGGACAGCGACGGCAACATGTTCAGCCGGCAGTTCACGATGGATGGCAGCAGCAACTCGACTGCGTACGGCCAGGGAGGGATGCCGGGCAGCGTTCCGGGATCCTCAGGCTCCTCGTTCAACCGTCGCAGCGGCATGTTCGGCTCCTTCGGTTCCGGCCTGAACCAGGTACCGCTCATCCCCATCGCGGTCATCCTCATCGCCGTCATCGCGCTGATCATTGCATGGAGAAAGGGCCTCCTGAAGGGGTTCGCCGGCAGGTTCCGGAAGAAACAGGACGATGATGACGAAGAACTGAAGGAACAGTAACGTTGCGGGCACGTGTCATGCAGCAGACAGCCGTCATCGAACTCAATGACGTGAGCAAGATCTACCCCCTGCCATCCGGCGATGTCCTTGCCCTCGACCACATGTCGATCTGCATCAATCGCGGGGAGTTCGTCGCGATCATGGGACCGTCCGGGTCCGGCAAGTCCACGCTCCTCAACCAGATCGGGGGGCTCGATGTCCCGACCTCGGGCGTCCTGAAGATCACCGGGAAGAACATCCGGAAGATGTCCGATACGGAACTGACCGATCTCCGCCTGAACGCGATCGGGTACATCTTCCAGAAGTTCAACCTCATCCCGCTCCTCACCGCGTATGAGAACGTGGAGTACCCGTACATCCTCAAGCACCGGGAGAATGACACCACCGGGAGGGTCAGCAGGCTTCTTGCCGATGTCGGCATCGACCGGAAGATGGCAAAGCACAAGCCCGCCGAGCTGTCGGGCGGCCAGCAGCAGCGGGTCGCGATCGCACGGGCGCTCGTGAACGACCCGGACATCCTCCTCTGCGACGAGCCGACCGGGAACCTTGACACAAAGACCGGCGGCCAGATCATGGATATGTTAAAGGACCTGCACCGGCAGGGCAGGACTATTGTCATTGTCACGCACGATCCCCTGATCGGGAAACAGGCAGAGCGGATCATCCAGATCCGGGACGGCAGGGTGGCGGAAGCATGAAGAAGAAAAATTTCCTCACAAAGGACATCATCCTCCAGCTCTCGGTCCGGAGCATCCGGCTCCACTTCCTCCGTTCGGTCCTTGCCGCGCTCGGGATCGTCATCGGGGTCGTTGCCATCTCGTCCATGGGCATGATGGGAGCCAACATGACCATGTCGGTGACCGAGCAGCTCTCCTCGATGGCCAACGTCCTTGTCGTGAGGGCGGATACCGGCGGTGGTGGCGGGGGATTCTTCGCAGGGCCGGGTGGAGGGGGCGGGAGCACGTCCACCGTGCGGAGATCCTCGTCCTCGACCAGCACGAAGGATTACCTGACACGGGATAACCTGGACGATATCATCCGGGCAGTCGGCACTTCCGGGACTGTCTATCCCCTGTACCAGGACAGCGACAAGATCCAGGTCGGCGACAATACCGGGCGGGCCACGATTTACGGCATGCGCGATGACGACATGCCAAAGGTCCTGACCGTCGATAAGGGGGTGCTGCCCAACACCGCAGGCTCCATCGCTGTCGGCCCCTCGTTTGCAGAGCGGCAGGGCCTCACCATCGGCAGCCGGGTCACCATCGGCGATGCAACCCAGAACGAAACGGTCGCGAAATACCGGGTCGTGGGAATCCTGAAAGAAAAAGGCATGTCGATGGATCTCAACAGCGACAACGCCATCATCATGACCGAGAAGGCCTACGTGGGCCTGTTCGGGGGGGAGGAGGAGTACGACCAGGTCAACGTGATCGTGAGCGACATCAGCACGGTCAATGAGACAAAAACGGCAATCACCGACAAGCTGAACCGCAAGACGAACGTTGTCACGATCCAGGACAGCAGCCGGATGCTGGAGAGCATCACATCAACGGTCGGGACCCTGACAACCTTCGTCATGGCCATTGCCGGCATCTCGCTTCTCGTTGCCGCGACATCCATCTTCAACGTCATGATGATGTCGGTGACGGAACGGATCCGGGAGATCGGCATCCTGCGGAGCATCGGCACCCAGAAAGCCGAGGTTCGGAAGATGTTCCTCTACGAAGCGATCATCCTGGGACTCGTTGGCGCGATCATCGGCGCGATCATGAGCCTCCTGCTCGGCTGGCTGGTGGTTCTCATCATGGTGGGAACAACGAAGTATTTCTTCACGTTCCAGAGCCTGGTCTATGTCCCCATGGCGATGGTGATCGGGATCGCCATCTGTATCTTCTCCGGGGTGTACCCGGCATGGAAGGCTGCCGATCTCGACCCGATCGAGGCGCTGCGGGCGGACTGAGGGACGGTGCCGGAAGCGTCAGCGCTTCCGCTTCTTTTTCTTCCGGTCCGGAGGGGCAGGATCCCGCTCCTCGTCTTCCAGCATCCTCCGGGCCTGCATAAGGGCTTCCTTCTTTTCGGGGCTGACTTCCGGGTAGGCCAGATCCAGCCTTCCGAGCATGGCATTGATGATTGAGACAACCGCAAGACGGGTGAACCACTTGTGGTCGGCAGGAACGATGTACCACGGGGCCCACGGCGTGCTCGTGTGGTTGAACATCTCCTCGTACGCATCCATGTACTGCTCCCAGTACCGGCGTTCGAGCACGTCGGTTGCCGAGAACTTCCAGTTCTTCTCCGGCTCATCGATCCGCTCCAGGAACCGTTTCTTCTGGGTCTCCTTTGAAACATTCAGGAATATCTTCAGTACCACAATGCCGTTGTCGCTGAGGTACTTCTCGAAATTGTTGATCTCCTCGTACCGGCGTTGCCATATTGTATCGGTTTTCCGGCCGGGCGGCAGCTGCTGGCGTTCGAGGAACTCCTTGTGAACCCTGACCACGAGGACTTCCTCGTAGTACGAGCGGTTGAAGATCCCGATGTTGCCGCGGCCGGGAAGGGCAAGGAAGTTCCGCCAGAGGTAATCGTGGTCCAGCTCCTCTTCGGACGGTACCTTGAAGCTCTTCACCTGGACTCCCTGGGGATTGACGCCCGACATGACGTGCTTGATGGTGCTGTCCTTGCCGGCAGCATCCATGGCCTGCAGGTTGATAAGCAGGGCATACGTGTTCTGGGCATAGAGCTTGTCCTGATGCTCTGCAAGGCGCTCAATCCCTTCTGCGAGCTGTTCACCGGCATCCCCGCGGGAGGACAGGCCCCCGGTATACCCCGGGTCGTAATCCCTGCGGAGGTTGATTCGTGTTCCGGGCGGGACAATCAAACGTTTCAGTACCTTGTCAGGAAGCTGGGTCATGCAGCACCGATACGTGGTTGTTGGCAGTGCTCCTGAATGAAACCTTCGGGCCTGGTTCCGTGCAGTCCCGGGAAAAAGAGAGAACAGGGCCGGGGCGCAGGACTGCTGATGGATGCCCGGCCGGTGATTGCAGGGAGTGTCAGGTCAATTCCCGCACCTGCTGCAGCCCCCGGAGGAACTGACACCGGCCGAGGCAGCGCCCGCTTTCCCGGAGCTCAGGCCTGCATAGGACTCGAACGGCGGGTTGATCCGCTCGATCTCCTGCCCGGGCGTGGTGTTGGCAGCGCCGGCACTGAAATAACGGAAAGAGGATACAACTCCTTCGAAATCCTCTTTCTCGAACCGGTGGGAGGAGTCCGCGACAAAGACCAGCACGCTCGCGAACCCGCGCTCGTTCGCGCTGCCCTTGCGGGCAACGTATGCCACGGATGTCCTGCCGTCGGATGAGGACTCGAACCGGTCATAGACGATGTTGTTGATCGTTACCGTTGTCTCGGCCGGGGCCGGCACCCATTTCCGGAACTGGTCGCGGTATGCCTGGTCCTGGCTCCGGGAAACGGTGTACGTAATGATGTAAAAGATATTATTGTCCCGGAGAGTGGTCCGGTATTCCATCATCCCGGGATCATTGGCAGTCGTTATCCGGTACGTTGAAATATTCCATTCCACGGGGACCCGGAACGTGAAGAGGAGTTCGGAATCCCGGACATCCTTCTGCTGAGAAACCTGCCGGATGATCGTAACAACCTGTTGGGGGACTTCGGTTGTCGCAGCAGCCTGAACAGATTCCGCCGGAGCGGGTGTCGGGAGGGATGCCTGGACAGCCTGCGTTGTCACGGGCGCGGGTCCTGCCTGCTGGGTGCACCCGGCAAGGAAGATGCACAGAAAAATACAAGATGCAAGGGTGATGGCAGAGTGTTTCATACGGAAACGTGTATCCGGATGATAAAATATCCTTGTGGCTGTCGCCACGCGGGGAGACGTCCTTGTGGAGAGGGGCGGATTCTCCAGACACCGCTCGTGCGGTCTCACGGGATCGCCGGCAACAGGAATACTGAGATGTTACCGGGCATCCCATCGATGACAAGCGAAACCGGGATACGGGGACATAATGCCAGGTCCGGATTATTCCTTCCCCGGGTATCTGTGAGGATGCAAAAACTGGGCGCCGGAATTACCGGCGTGATTCTGCCCGACTGATTTCCGTGACGGAAGGATTACCCTCTCCGTGCGGGGCAGGAGGATCCCGAGGAACTTCCTCCCTGGATCGAGCTGCTGCTCTTGACGGCAGACCGGGTGCCTCCGCTCTCGGTTTCATCGGGAATGATATAGGGGATCTCCCTGCCGGGCATGCTGCTGATCTTGTCGTGCGGGTAATACCGGAACGATGAAACAACCCGGTCGTAATCCTCGACAGCGAACGGGTTTGAGGCATCGGCCGTGTATGCAATCACGGTCAGGTACCCGAAATCGTTCATGCTCGCCTGCCGGGAAACATAGGTCACGTTTGTCGTGCCGTTAGCCGTTGATTCGAACCGGTCGAAGAGGATGCCGTTGATGGTAACAAGGGTCATGTTGGGCGAGGGGACCCATGCCTTGCATTCATCACGGTAATTCTGGTCACGGTTCCGGTAATTCTCGTAGTTGTGGATGTAGAACGTGTTGTTCTTTAAGAGGTCCGTCTGGTACATGAACCCTTCGTAGTTCTCGGGATTTGCCAGCCGGTACGTTGAGGGGTTCCATGTCACGGGGACCTGCAGCGAGAAGAGGAGTTTTGAGTCCTTCACATCCTTGACAAGGGGGATATAATGGACGATGGTGACGACCGTCCGGGGAGCTTCGGTCTCCACGGGAACGGGAACCGTTGTATCGGGTACCGTGGGGACCGGCGTCGGCGGTTCGGTGGGGACCGGCGATGCTGCCGTGGCTGTGGGAGTAGACGGGACCGACCCGGTAACCTGGGTACAGCCCGCGATGATGATACAGGCCATCACGGCCAGCAGGAGTATCCCTGAACATCTCATGTACAGGATTTTCTTTGAGAGAGGCCATTATCCTTTTGCATGAGGCAGGATCGCGCTCCGGCGGAGAGCTGTCGTCCGGTTCCGTGAAGATGTGCCCCGGGCGAGCAAAGCGCGCAGGCAGCTCCGGATGAACATGCCCGCAGGCAATGCACCGGATCCCGCGGGTTTTCCGGCCGGCTTTTCAAAAAACCGCTCCGGTACCCTGCAGGTTTCCAAAATACATTCCTTTTTCAACTTAGAGAAAAAACGTAAGGATACTGTACGGATGAGGGGAACAGTATGCTGACCAAGAAGGAATTTGCTGACTGTATCTATAACGTGCTGACCCCGTACGACCTGCACGAGAAGATGAAATCCGTTCTCACGGCAGCAAAGAATACCGATATCATCATCAACTATGGGAACGGCCATTTCCTGATCGGCCATAAAAAATACCGCGACGGCCTCGCTGTCTCAACCGACGGCTTCGGGCTCTGGGAGATCACCGAACTCAGATCCACCGAAGACAGGTCATACGAGTTTACCGATAAAACATTCAGAACGGAGAATACCGAGACTGTTGTCAGGGCAGTCGCCTCGCTCCTGATAACGTGGGAAGAGTTCCAGGGATCCTGAATTCCCCGTTTTGCAAAGGAAAGACCGGGATATCCCGGTCACCATTCCACCGCAGTGAGGGTTTTAATGAAAGTCGCGGCAAACTCTTCTGCTGCCGCAGGACCGTTCGCCGTAATGATCCGGCTGTCGGTGACCACAGGCCGGTCAACCGGTATGGCACCCCCGGCCTTCATCTCGCGGAACGAGACCGGGGTGTTGAAGAAGGTCGCCTTCTTCCCTTTCAGGATCCCGGCCCGGGCGAGCACGACCGGGGCAAGGCAGATCGCACCAACCACTTTTGCAGTTGTCTGGAAGTACTTCACCATCCCCGCAAGGAGGTCATCATCCCAGAGGTGCATCTGTGCGCCGCCGCCGCCGACAACCAGAATCCCGTCATAGGCTTTGGGATCGACCTCCTCAAACGACAGGGTGGCGCTGACCTTCATCCCCAGCATCCCGGTACAGGGACCCCGTCTCTTGGAGGCCACATCGTAACCGATGCCGGCCTTCTGCAATGCTGCTGCCGGGATGGCAAATTCCTCGTCGCGGAATTTTTCCGGTGCAATAACGATGAGGATCTTCATACATTGCCTCATACCGCTGCAATTATAAGAGGATTGCGGACCGGGCATTCTCTGCCCGGGACCGTAAATACCGGACAGATATTATCCGGAAATACCGGACAGATTTGATCCGGAAAAACCAGCAGCGGGCAGGAATTTTCACCAGAATCCTGCCTGTATTCATTGTTTCGTCACTGCATGCCAGCCCTTTTTTCAATCCGGCAATTTCATAATTCTTTTATACCCCTTTATTTCCACTGGAAAACAGGCCCAGATTCCTTTACCATCAGCGCTGTTGATAACGATTTTCATTTAACAAAAAGCTGCGATTCTGGAAAAACGCATATGAACAGGAGTTCACCAGGATGATGAAAATTATTTGAAATCTGGATATTTATGAGGGCTCCCCGCCTCAGGGCCTCTCCAAGGCACAGCGGGGCCAGAGCAGGTTCCGGGAAACGCTCATTGAAGGCCGCCGCGGGAGCGCCCCCGCGGAAGCGGTGGCAACTATCCTGAAGGGGTATGGGGGCATCAGCTCCCATCGTTTATTTCTGAGCGTGTTTTTCATGCGAAATTCATTCCGATAATGCACGTAATGGAATACGAAGATGACTCCCTCATTCTCCTGAACGGGAAGATCACCCGGACAGCCCCCGGAATATTTTTCTTTAAACAGGATCCCGGCCTCTCTGCGGCTCTGGAGTTCTCCGTCCTGCAAAGGACCGCCCGCCCCGGTTTAAATACCCGCCGGTTCCACCGGTATACTGGCATGGCACAGAATCAGAAAAATACCATTGAAATCATGCGCCGGTATGTTGAGGAGACCATGGACCGGCCCGGATCCCACGGCATAGACCATGTTCTGCGGGTCGTGCACCTCTGCGAGATGATCGGGAAGGAGGAGCATGCAGACCTGGATGTGCTCATCCCTGCTGCCCTTTTCCACGATATTGCACGGTCTGTTGAAGAGAAGGAAGGAATCCCTCACGAAATCGCAGGCGCAGACCATGCAGAACGCTATCTCCGCTCGATCGGGTATGATGAAGACCGGATTCCGGCGATCTCCCATGCGATCCGCTCCCACCGTTTCAGTACGGGCTGCGAGCCGGAAACGCCGGAGGCAAAGATCCTGTCGGATGCCGATAAGCTGGACGCGATGGGCGCCGTGGGGATAGCGCGGACATTCATCCGGGCAGGGGAGCACCGGGGGGAGATCCGGGATGGCGTGGACCATATCCATACAAAACTGCTGCACCTCGGCGGCCTGATGTATACCGGCACGGCAGGAAAAATCGCATGTGACCGGCACGCGTTTCTCTCCCTGTTCCTTGAAACGCTCGACCGTGAGGCCGCCCTTCCGGAATCCCGAAGAAGAGAACCCTGAAAAAAAGACCCGCTTGTCTTACCGATTATCATTTCATTTTCACCGGGTTTTTATTTTTTAAAAATATTTTAATAGGAGGCCGGGTGTATGATTATTTATTGCCGGTACCGCTCCCGGAGGCACGGTACCTGCCGGGAGACGAGGCCCGATGACATTCAATGCAGACCCGGTTACGTTCATCAACCTGGCATTCTGTGTCGGTGTTGTCGCCCTGAGCCTCTGGTGGTACGGGAAGACAAAAAGCCGCACCCCGCTCTTCATCGGTCTGGCCTTCGGCCTCTTCGGTATCTCCCACACCTTCATTCTCTTTGGTTTGAACCGGCAGTACGAGCAGATCTATATCCTGGTACGGATGGCCGCATATGCGATCGTTGCGCTCGGCCTGTTCTTTATCGCTCTCGACGTCATACACCGCAAAAAAGCCGAGGACGATCTCCTGCATGCAAACGAGGAACTCAGGGCAGCAAACGACCAGCTGCGCCGGTCCGCAGCGGAACTGAAGAATAACCTTGAGGAACTGAACCGGAAGCGGGAGGAGCTTGCCGAGAGCGAGAAGAAGTTCCGTTCGATCTTCAACTCCCTTATCGACCTGTATTTCCAGACAGATATCAACGGCACAATCCTGATGGCTTCCCCGTCGCTGAAACTGCTGAGCGGCTGGGAACCGGAGGAACTCATCGGCACGAATGTGGTTGCCCTGTATCCCGATGAAAAACAGCGCAGAGCCCTGGTTGACGAACTGAAAAGGAACGGCAGGGTGCAGGATTACCTTGTGCGGCTGAAAAACCGGGCCGGGTATTATATCAATGCCTCGGTGAACTGCCATATTATCCGGGACAGCGATGGCAATCCGGTGCTGATCGAAGGGACGATCCGCGATGTTACCGAGAAAAAAGCTGCTGAGGACGCCCTGTCGCTGGCACAGAAGAAACTGAACCTGCTCAATACGGTCACCTTCCAGGATATCCAGAATGCGGTCTTCTCGCTGAATGGTTACCTGGAGCTGCAGCAGGAAGAGATACCCGGCGAAGTCCAAAAGGACTATGTCACCAGGGAGCGGGAACTGGTCGGAACGATATCCGCATCCCTGAACTTTGCTGCCCTGTACCAGACCATGGGGCAGAATCCTCCCGGCTGGCAGAATGTCCATCACGCGTTCCTGTACGGTATTTCCCACCTGAACCTGCCGGATATCACCCGGACGATCAGCCTGGACGGGCTCGAGATCTATGCAGATCCGATGCTGGAGAACATCTTCTTCACGCTTGCCGAAAACGTTGTCACGTATGCGAAGGGCGCAACGGAGATCTCCCTGACATACCGCGAGGACGAAGACGGGCTGACGATCTCGTTTGCAGACAACGGCCCGGCAATTCCGCCTGCCATGAAGGAGAAGATCTTCGAGCGGCATTATGAGAGGAAGCGCGGGGCCGGCCTCTTCCTTGCCCGGGAGATCCTCTCTCTCACCGGCATCACGATCCACGAGACCGGTGGCCCGCATTCCGGTGCCCGGTTCGATCTGCGGGTAAAAAAGGGAGGGTACCGGTTCGCTGGTAACAAGGATTCCCTGCACGGGTAAGGGCAGCCGGTTTTATGGAAGGGGTGCCGTCCGGTACTGACAACGCCCCGTGACCCGGCCGGCTTCCCCTGGAACCACCGTCCAGTCCGGTCCCCTCCCGGACTCCCTGAACCGTTACAGCCGGCAGCGGCACGGGGGTATCACAGCGTTTATACTCCTGTCGGTTTTATCAATAGTGAAGTACATGACCAAAACCTGTGCGCAATGCGGCCACGCGGGGCTCGACGACCATGCGCTCTTCTGCAACCGGTGCGGTGCTCCCGTGCCCGAAGAGAAGAAGCCCGCATTCCCGGTCTGCCCGGGGTGCGGCACCGTCGTTTCCGACGAACTGGCACAGTTCTGCAACCGGTGCGGCACCCGGATCCTGCCGGTCCCGGTCGTCTGCAGCACCTGCGGCAGCCCGGCAATCGACAGCCATTCGCGGTTCTGCACCCGCTGCGGCACCACGTTTGAGCCAAAACCGGTTGCCCGGAGCATGACCTGCCCTTCCTGCGGCGCCCCCGATCCCTCCGGCCAGTCGCTTTTCTGCAACCGCTGCGGATCCTCGTTCAGCCGGCCGGCCGCGCAGATCCTCCACCAGCCCAACCCGGCACCGGTCGTTATCACCCAGCGGAAGCAGGCTGCACCGGCGCCGCTGGTCATCGTGCCGGAATCGGACTGGGAACCCTGGAGCGACGTCCCGCCGGCCCACACGAGTGCCGGCCCGGCAGCTCCTCCCGCCCAGCCGGAACCGCTCCATCATGACCAGCAGATCGCGATGCCCCAGAAGCGTTACTCCCATCTCCCGCTCGTTGCAGACGAGATGCGCAAGAAACCCGCACCATCGGAAGACCATCAGCCGCATGACATTGCCGGCCTTCCGCCCCGGAAGAAGTCGTCATCTTCGGGCAGGAAAGGCGTTCTTGGTTTTCTCAACAAGAAATAACGGGCGCGTTCCGGCAGGTTTTCCCCCTGCCGGGATCACCAAATTGTTTTTGTAGTTCCCACTCACATCCTACCCTCAGCAATCCTGGAAATCCTCCCATGAGAACCTCCTGCCTGCCGATCATCGCACTGGTCCTGTGCGCATGTCTCATCGTTGCCGGTTGCACCGATGAGGACACCACGCCACCGCCACCCCAACCCGTGAGCGGGAGCGGTGCCCAGCCCGGAGCGCTGATCCAGACGTTCGGCAACATCACGGGGCAGGGTGTCATCCTCCAGGGTGTTCCCCGCGGGACGATCGATACCGTCACGTTCACCATCGGCCTTGCACAGGGCATCAAAACGCTCGACATGAACGGTACAACGATCGCCTATGCGGATTCCGTGCGTACCGAGATCCTGACACCGGTACAGGGATATTTTGGCAACCCGCCTCCGGGCTCCTGGGGCATTATCGATGTTGCCGACCAGCTGGGGGGAGAGCGGAACATGCGGATTGATTTTGAAGAGAAATTCGTTGTCCGGATCAACCCGAAGGTTCCGGTTATTTCAGACCAGGTGTTCACGGTCTCGGTGAGACCTCCCGAAGGAAGACCCCTGATGATCCGGCTTATCGCTCCTGCGGAGATCGGTGAGCAGGATAATGTTCTGCGGCCCCTCTGATCCCCTTCCGGACGGGGGCACCTGCCGGAAAAGGAAGGCAAAACAATAAAAACCCGGGATCGTCCGCTTCGGTGCGGCTGCGGGAACCGGCCGGTTATGGTTTTTTCAGCCGCTCCCTGAGGACAGGACTGTCGGTAAAAACCCGGGCAAACGGCTCGATCATGTGCTCCTTCGTATGCTGCTCCGCCTCCCTTCGTACCGGCGGGAGTGCCAGGAGCAGGGAGAAGAGACTGGTGCGGATCCGGCTGACAGGATCGTTCTGCGGGAAATCGTACATGCCGTGGGCTTTATAGTATGCGTGATCGGCTTTGAACATCGCCCGCATGTTCCCCCAGATCTCGTCACGGAGCACCTTGAGCCCCCCGGTGCGGGGGAAACCGGCAGGGGCGATATACCCGCTCTCCGCAAGCCGGAGCGCGTGCCCGCAGAGCGCATCGATCCGGGCATCGGTGAGCCCGGAGACAGGGCTCTCGTCCGAGACCATGCCGGCAGGGTTCGCGCCCTGGACGGTGACAAACGCGGTCAGGACTTCGCGGAGCGTGGAGCACCGGGAAAGGGGCCCCTGGATGAGGAACGCCACCTGCTTTCCTTCCAGGTACGGCACGTGGCCCCGGTAGAAACTCCGGTCAAAGAACTGCTTGAACGCCGCCGAGAGGTACCGGTCCCGGATCGGCCCGGCATAGATGATGATATCCGCCGGCTGGATCGTCTCTTCAAAGAATTCACGGAACCCGTCGGTGTAGATGCAGGTGTTGTCAAAGGCGCAGCGGCAGCAGCCGAGGCAGCCCCCTTTGATTCCTGCCTCCTCGAGCGGGACGATGGATGCGGCCTTCCCGAAACAGGAGGCGGCCCGGCCCACCATCTTCTCGAGGTTCGACCCGGGTGTCGCATCGGACAGGATGAGGACGTTCTTTGTGCCGGCATCGAACGGCAGCGGTACAGGACCGGGCCGGTACTCCGGGCTCTCATGGTCAGCCGGCGGGTAGGTCTTCTGTATTTCCGGTCTCCGGGCCGCGGTATCGAAGAAGTCCTGGCCGAAGAGGACGAGGTTCCGCTGGTGTTTTTCAAAGAGCAGGTCTTCCGACTTTGCCATGAAGGCCCCGGCCCAGTTCATGCCAAGATCCTCGCTTATTGCATGGAGGTAGGCGTTTGCCGTGTGATCGAAGAAATGAATGGAGGTGGTGAGCGAGGCTGCGTACTTTCCCGAGAAGGCCGATGCCGCATTCCGGGTGAAGACCAGCTCGATGAACCGCTTGAGCTGCGCCGGAACGAGGAGGTAGTACACCGGCGTTGCGAACAGGACTGCGTCCGCGGAAGAGACAGACGCGATGATCTTTGCAAACTCTTTCTCATCCTTCTCGATGGCAGCAATCCGCAACCCGATATCCTCGGTCACGAACGTGTGGGCGGGAAATGCCAGTTCGAGAAACCGGACGTACTGCATGGTGATGCTCTGCCTTCCCTTGGGGCTGCCGTTCAGTACACAGATCTTCATGGGAAATTCCTGGGAGAGTGTTTATCCGGGGGATCTATAAAGGGACGGGTTTTATCCGGAAAATGTATGAGAATCCATTGTACAATGAAATGATCGCCCGCCTTGCGCCAGCCCGGATTCGATCACGGGGACATGCTTAAAATTTCAATGAAAGTCACGCTGAGATCCAATGATGGGGGCTGATGCCCCCATACCCCCTTTATGATATGTGCCGCCGCCCCGAAGGGCGCCCCGCGGCGGCTTCAATGAGCGGTTTTCCGAACCTGCTCTGGCCCCGCCGTGCCCCGCGAGGGGCCCTGAGGCGGGGAACCCTCGTTAATATCCTGATTTGTTTTTTTTATTGTACATCAATGAACTTCCGTTCATTCTATGATTATCCGAACTAGAAATCCCCAGTCGCTCCGATTCCTCATGGGATAAAACCAATAACTGCGAATCATCCCGCAGCCTAAGAAATGTTATTATCATTCCCGCTCTCACGGATACACATGACATCGTTACGTCGTTCCGGGCAGGTCCTGTCCGGGCTGTTTATCCTTGGAGCGCTGCTCGTCCTCGTGCTTGCAGCCGGCTGCACGCAGCAGAATGCAACGCCACCGGCCACCCCGCAGGTTACCACGCAGGCCCCGGCGGGCATGCCAAACCCCGCGTCCGTGTACTGCGGGGATGTTGGCGGCACCCTTGAGATCAAAAAGGATGCATCCGGCGGGGAGTACGGCATGTGCACGTTTGCAAACGGTACCTCCTGCGAGGAGTGGGCGCTCTTCCGCAAGGAAGGATGCAAGCCCGGTGTTGCACCGGCAGCAACCACTGCTGCGCCGGCTATCGGCATGGCGAACCCGGCTTCCGTGTACTGCGGAGAGGCCGGTGGAAAGACCGAGATAAAAACCGATGCTTCCGGTGGCCAGTACGGGATGTGCACGTTCACAAACGGTACTTCCTGCGAGGAATGGGCGCTCTTCCGCAAGGAAGGATGCAAAAGCGGTGTAGCCGTACAGACAACTGCAGCGGAGGGAAAGAAGATGGTGACCCTGACAGAAGCCGACAAGGGAAAGACTGAGGATATCGCACAGGGAACAAGATTTGCCGTCCAGCTGAAGGAGAACCCGACCACCGGGTTCCAGTGGAATGCAACCGTCTCCTCCGGCCTTACCATCCAGTCATCCGATTACCAGCAGGACAAGGCAGCCGAAGGAATGGTTGGGGTCGGCGGGACCCGGACATGGGTGGTTGTGGCAAACGATCTCGGCACCCAGAAGTTCTCGGCCGTCTACATGCGCTCGTGGGAGCCGGTGACCGGCAACGAGACCGGGTACAGCGTGAATGTTAATGTTGTGAAGATCTGAAGCGGCCGGGAATTTCCCGGAAATTTTTTTCTCAGGGACTCCGGAAATGAAAAACCGGAAAAAAATCCCATTTTTTCATTACGCTCCGGAGATTTGTTCCGGATTTTTTACCGGAGAAAATTCCGGATTTTCACGCCCGGGATTTCGGCTCTGCAGGACCTTCAGTTTTTTCTGATGAACGGTTGGGCTCCCGCAGGTCCGGGCTGTGGGCCACCCTCCTGTCCTGGCCCCCCAGAGGGGCTATGGTATTCCGGGCCCTATACGGGCTCCGATTGCCAATCCGGCGATCCTGATCCCGGGATGAGGGGGCCAGGTGTCAACGGCCGGGAAAATTATTGATTTAATGGGCTATTTTTCGAAAAAAAGCGATTAAACCGGGATTTGACCTGTTAAAATAGCGGGCCTGTACGGGCCGATCTTTTCCCGGCGTAGTTCAGCCCGCCGGAAATGAAAAAAGGGGGGGTTTCCGGATCCGGATATCCGGGACCGGACCTCGTCCGGGTATGCCTGGTGGGATGCCCAGCGGGGGCCATTTTGACCTCCGTTTGCCCTTTTCCGGGAAAATTTTGTGTCTCATTCGCATTTTTTTGTGTCCCTGATTTTCAACGAGGGTGATTTTGGGCATTGATTGGCAGACAAGTTCCATTCTGCTCCGAAAAACCTGCCGTTTTGGGCCTCTTTAAACGTGAGAATTGGGAGGGAGGCAGACTCCCGGAAGTGTGAGGGATCTGCAATGGCAGGGATGGGCGACAGGGCAGTTTGCGAAGAGGGTCGGTTTTACGTCGGGGGAATGCGAGGGCGGTGCTTTTTTCAATCGGTAATCCGGCAATTTTTCTTTCAGGAGCCGGACGAAATGCCGGAAAAATTCCGGTCTCCTGCGCTCAATTTTTCCCGGAAAATATTTCGCAATCTATTTGTGGCACCGCACCGACTTTTTCATCGCATGACCGCACGCCCGTTTGATCCTAAGAACCGGAGGAGACCTGTCTATACAGCGGTTGCCCTGGTACTCGTGATGGTGGCGGTGCTGCTGGCGGCGGGGTGTGATGAGAAACCAAGTAAGGATATAGTAGTAATCAAACTCACTCCCAATGCAACACTTTTCTGGTCCAAGGTAATTGATACCGGTGATGAAGATACGGCCGAAGAAATTATTCCAACATCTGATGGCGGTTTTGTGATATCGGCCGTATTATATGGTATGGATCATCCACAAGGACGTTATCCCTATCTCATCAAATTTTCCCGTGATGGAAATTTTGTCTGGAACAGGTCAACCTATGAATTGAATTGTGATTCCGGAACTTTAGCGAATACCCCGAACGGGGAAATAATCACAGGGGCTGGCAATGATTCCTGTCGGTTTAATTCCGATGGCGAATTGATATCGAATAAAACAATAAGTCATGTCGATGGGATATCGTATCATTCATTGAGAGAACATGGATTTACAGACGCACCAACTTCTGTCATTGAACTTAAAAAAAGCCAGGGATATATCGTAGTGGTCCGCAATCAATCATATCAACCATTTTCCGTCGTTTTGGACTTGAATAGTACATTTATCAATGCAACACCGCTTGAAACTCTCCCGGAGATCTCACCTTCAGCATTCAGAGATCTCCAGTGGGAGTACAAAGATATTCCCGGTTATGTGATGCCCCACAATGTCGTGTTTTTTGACCGAATGGGAAATGCTGTTGCCAGACAAATCCTGTATAACACAAGTTCGTTTATCACACAGACTGAAGATGGGGGTTACTTATCAGCCGGATTCCCCAGTTCATCAGGTTTTCTTTCACCGTATGTTATTAGTATCCCTGGTAAAGCAAAGGCAGGAACTTTGCATATGATAAAATTTTCCCCGGACGGGTCATTGCAATGGGATATGGCCGTCTCGAATGTAACTGCCAATGTGGCGGTAGGAATAATTCAAACATCGGATGGAGGTTATGCGATTCTTTGCGAGAATAATAAACTCTGGTAGATGTGTGTTTCCTCGTTAGAAATTATTGCATTAACACAGAAATGTATTCTTTCAAATAGATATCAAATAAGGAATTTTTTTTTAACAACAGTTATTGAGATCAAATAATAACGCATATATATTTAGAAGAGTGAGAGTTCTTAATGCAATGGATGAGTTCACCAGCTTTCGACGGATGATGAACTCAATCCAGCCCGTAGGCATGAGTTGAATTGACTTCTTTCCTGATGAAGTTTTCCGCTTCTGCCTTCTCATGACTGCCAAAGGAGGCACTGAATCCAATTGTGGTATCCCGAATTAATTTTACACATATAACCATTTCTTTGCATAGTCCAAAATCCTCTCCGGGGGTAATCTGTACCAGAAGACGTTACACGGTTCATCCCAGTTGAGACTCATATGAGGCTTAACGACGTTGTACCATCGAACAACCTTGTCAATAGAACCGAACCTGACAATTTTCCGTTCAACCTCCCCGAAGAACCGTTCGATCTTTCCATTAGTCTGAGGATGTTTTACCCGTGCGATGATGTGTTTGATGCCGTGTTGATCTAGGAACTCTCCAAACGTGTGTCGGGCGTTCTCCCGGTCCCGAGCCGAAACAAACTGAGTTCCATGATCTGTCAGGATCTCGCGGGGAACTCCATACTCAGCAAAGCCCTGATTAAGGACGGTGATGGTGTTCTGAGTAGTGGGTGAATCAAAGACACCATAGC
>NZ_MVQB01000027.1 GCF_002067035.1 Methanoregula sp. PtaB.Bin085
CTCGAGCCGCCGGTATTACCGCGGCGGCTGGCACCGGTCTTGCCCGGCCCTTTCTTCACCAGTTATTTAAACTGATGGACAGCCAGCCTGTGCTGGCACTCGGAGTTCCCTTGTCACGGTTTCCCGCATTGCAAAGTTTTCGCGCCTGCTGCGCCCCGTAGGGCCTGGATTCGTGTCTCAGAATCCATCTCCGGGCTCTTGCTCCCACAACCCGTACCGATTACAGGCTTGTTGGGCCGTTACCCCAACAACAACCTAATCGGCCGCAGACCCATCCTACAGCGGCGGACCTTTCGGCTACAGAGCATTCCAGCTTCCATAGTCTATAGGGTATTATCCCCAGTTTCCCGGGGTTATCCCCTTCTGTAGGGTAGGTTGTCCACGTGTTACTGAGCAGTATGCCGAGGTCTTGCACCTCTCGACTCGCATGGCTTAATCGAACTCTGATAGCAGTGGCCTCTGGCAGGATCAACCAGAATTACACAAATATACGCACACTATCTGAACTTTTCGAGGAATTGAGCGGTTACTAAACAAATTTCCGCATTGCCAATGCCAACGTCAGAACCAACTCCGGTCATGCCGGGTATCGTTGGATCTCCATCAAAGAGAATTTCCGTTTTTCGTCGTGTTTGTTTACTCAAACACAGGCCTATAGTGTAGGTCACGGTATTATTTATACCTTGTTACCTTCACCCGTTTTCTCCGACGCGTTCAGGCGTCGGATTCTTTCTCGGAACCGATCATGCCCGCAGGCATTTTTCGTCGGTTCGTCATCAGAATTTGTGGATCACATTATTGCACACCCGGGCATTTAAGGATTACCCCCCGGGCAGCTATGGTTTCCGGGCCGGTTTTATAGGCGTGAAAATTATGTGTCCGGAAGATACGGCCATTTCAGCTCCTGAGAGGGCGTAGCAGGTTATTTTGGGACTTTCAGATCCCGGGGCCCCGGGCCGGCGAAATGGCACAGGATTTTTCCGGACCGGAAAAATCCGTGCGGGGCGCACACAGGAGCGCGGGAGAGTTCTGCAGGTTTTCCGACGGTACTGCGCGTTTAAGGGCCCCTGAGGTGCCGCAAGCTCCCGGTATTCCCCAAACCAGCGATCGCTGATTCTGATCCAGAAGCTGATAACCCAGGCAAAACCATGGGCCGATCACACCCTGCATCCTGCGATTTTCATGCGCAGCCTTCAGGAAAGGGGACGCGGAACAAAGGAAAAGGACAAAACTTCCTCATGCGTATCCGGGTACCGTGAATATCCTGCAATCTCGGGGATCCGGAACGCGACTGCTCCTCTGGACGTGTCTTGCCGTAGCGATCATTGTGGCAGGATGCACGACAGCGCCGGATCAGGCATACCCCTCCCCTGCCTCTCAGGAAGGATATCCCCCCGTTGGCAACGCGACGATAGCGCCCCTTGCCTGGAATTCCACTCCCGCGAGCCCGGCGGGTGCCGCACTTCTCGAAGCAGCAAACAGTCTCATGGATAATATCTATACAAGGGCTCCCGACGCACCCGCATATCTCCCGGAATCCTATACAAATCCGGAGAGGGAAGCTACCGGCTATATCCCGCATACGTACCATCAGAATACCGTCTTCTGGCCTGCGGATGAGCAGAACCAGATTCACTGGATAAGTGAACCGGTATATTCCTCAAACGGCTGGGAGGCAGTCATCCAGTCTGCATATACTCAGCAGGATGTTATATCTCCTCTCCATGCCCGGGTCTTTACCGACTGTTCCGGGTTCATCACCGCTCTTTTTACCAGGGCAAACACCCGGACGGTGACCGGTTTTTCCGGCTGGAAAGCCGGGAATACCGTTCCCCGTGCCGGGTGTACCAATCCCTTCGGCGGATGCACGATCACTTCCCCGATCAACTATTATCGCTTTATCACGAGCAACAGCACCGGTTTTCGGAATATCCCCCTTCGTGAACTTGCTGCCGGGGATATTATTTCAGTGACGAGCACAGAACCCGGGCAATATGTCGGGCATGTAATGCTCGTTGCCGCCGTGTCGCCCGAAATGGATGACCATGGCTCGCGGATTGTCTCAATTATCGATGTTACCGATACTCCTCACAGGAACGATACTCGGAATCCAGCTTCCGGAATCGCCGGGGGATCCATCGGAAATGGCATAGGTATGGGATACATCCTGCTGGATACAACCCCGTCCGGTACCGTCAGGTCCTACCGTAACCTGGATGTCTTGCAACCCTATCCCGGCGCTGTTGCGCTCGGGAGGGCGCTCTGAAGGCCGGCAGTACCGGGGCTGCCCCCCGGGTCTGTTTTTCTTCGGCGGCTGTGTTGTCGGGAACCCTGATCCCGGAATCAACGTATGCCGTCATTGAAATCTCCGGAAATGTACACCCGGGAGGATGCAAGCCGGTTTTTATCACCGGTTCGCTTCGTCCAGCAGCATCCTGTTCAGCTGCAGCGGCATCGTCGCCATCGGCACGTGGGACGTGGGCAGTTCGAGACATCTCCATCCTGCAGGCTCCGCTGCAATCTTTTCCTTTGCTGCCTCCGTAACCCCAATAAACTCGCTCTTTGTGCAGCGGACATACGTGCGGGGGATCGTACGGGTTTTCCCGGGATCGAACTGCAGCTTCTCTACATATGCCTTCGTGGCTTCCAGCCCGGCAAAGGACAGCGGGTCAAAGCCCCCGGCGATAAAGAGGTCGAAGAGCGACTGGCCCGGGTCCGGCGGCGCGGCATCGATATACACGAGCCTCCCGATCCTTGCCGGAATCCTGCCGGCAACCCCCGTAACGACCATCCCCCCGTAACTGTGGCCGGCGAGGATGATTGTGCCGGAATCCTCCTTTTCCACCAGCCTGCGGACCTGCCCGATATGATCGGTCAGGCCATGGGTGTGCTCATCCGCAAGATCCGGTGCAAGGACACGGTGTCCGTGATCCCGGAGGAACGCAGCCGTATCATCCCAGATCTTCGCACGCAGCAGCCCGCCCGGGGGATACCGGTTCCTGCCGCTCAGCCGGTTCCACGTATCCGTCGACATGTTGCCGCCATGAACGAGGATGAAGGTTGCCATAACCAGAAGTGTTCTGACCGTGATCCACAAATGAGTACCGCATCAGACTGCCGGTGAGAACGCAGGAAGGAACGCCGTATTCCTCCCGAAGAGAGAGGAATATATTCCTCCGGCAGGGGGAGAATATCCGGATGCTTGTTTTATTCTGCCGGATTTTTCGGATTACTTTTATAGATTCATTTCCTAACCGAACGTATGGGGTTTGAAACCGGCCTGATTAAATACGTCATACTCGCTCTCGTCTTCCTTCTCCTTGTGGTAATCTATCTCTTCTGGGGCAGCCGGATTGAGGAATACAACCGCCTGAAGCTGATCCGTGCATACCGGGCTGCACCGCAGAAAACGGAAGGGAAGCCAATCCTGATCCATGGAACCGCAGGTCCGAAAGGTGTCGTGATGCCGACCGGGGGGGATCCGGTCGCATTCCATGCCACGTTCATCATGAGCCCCGGCTGCACGCTGATCCGGGATCTGAAGACCATGAAACCCCTCCCGTCATATACTTCGTTCAAGATCTTCACGACAAGCGGGGATTTCACGGTTACGGAGGCAGGCGTACCGTACCGGGTGAGTATCATCAGCGCTCTCGGGCGGATGAAGAAGGGTGCGGACTATTTTTCCAAAAACTACAAGCAGACCATGGTCCTCGACGGTATGGCGGAATGGGTGTTCGACGACATGGTGGCATTCGAGGCCGGCAGCCAGGCGCTCGTCCCGGTCTTTTCAATAACAGAGGCCGGGAGATCGGTGACGAGCACGATCGACTCCCGTGTCCGCACATTCACGCATGGCAGGGACGTTCCGCCCCCGATCGCCGACATTCTGAAACAGAAGATCATACGTCCGGAGCGTGGTACGGAGATCACGGTCATCGAGTTCTTCATCCCGCTGAAAAAGAGTGTCTGGGCCTTTGGTGAATTCGACGGGAGGGATACCATCAGGTATGGGGAAGGGAAAGGCGGGCTGTATATCTCATACATTGATCCGGATAACAGAGGAGCGAACCAATGAGGTCCCCTGAAGAGTTCCTGGCGGGGTGCCCCGGCGACAACGCGGGTAGTGGAGGACAGACACCGTGGGGATCCCTTTGGGAATTCCCCGGCTTCATGGCACGCCGGATGTACATTCTCCTCCGCCGGCCCGGGCAGGCTCTCGGGGAATTCGGGGCAGGGGACTGTCTCACCCCGTTCCTCTTCTTCCTGTTCTTTGCCATTATCACCGGTTTTCTGCGCAGCCTTGCCGTCGTGCTCTCGATACACGCCTTCACGCTTTTCCACCCCAGTGCCGCGTGGAGACCGGCACCACCGGGGATGACGGATGTGCTGAGCACAATCTCAGGCAATTCGTTGTTTCTTGTTTCCCTTACCCTCCAGGGAGTGCTGAACAACTGCCTGTTCCTTGTTGCAGCAGTGATCATGCTTGCAGCCGGGCTGTGGTATGTCACGGGCAATTTCTCATGGAACCCGGCATTCACCATCAGCGCGTATTGTCTTCCGGTCTCCGGGGTGGTTTTCACCATTGCCGATTTTGTCCAGGCCCCCCAGGTGCTTGCCGATCCGCTGCCGGCTTTGCTCAGTTCTGCCTTTTACGTCATCGCGATGATCCTGATGGGAGTAATTGCCGGCCATGGTATCATCGCACTGACAAAAATACCGGCCGAAGTGGCAGTAACAATCGCGTTCTGCTGGATTATCGTCTGGATGCAGGTTCATGGGCTGGGTATGGAGTACGTTGTCAGCCCGGTTGAGCAGGACCTCTCGCAGCGGATCTCGGCAGCGTTTTTCCCGGACAGTTACCCGGTGGCGGGAACACCCGGGAAGGTCCCCTGATCCTCTGTTTTTTACCACAGCATCAGAATAGCAGCAACCTGATTGCTGGTTGGTACGGCCACTATTGAAGATTCAACCAATCCGCGACGGCATACCCACAATTTCCGGCACACTGCACATTGCTCCTGCCCGACCCCCTACTGCTTCCGATGGAGCAATGGGGAGGGATTATTCCGTCGTAATCTTCCAGTGGAAATAAGGGTGTTTTCAGCCACAGTCAGCAGGGGGGTCGGAGGGGGGCAATCGTTCTTTTGGCTCCGGAAAGATTCGGAATGTGCACGAATAATCGCGGAGGTCATGCGCCGGAACCTGCTCGATCTCCAACGGGGAACGGGAAATGGAGCCTGTGGTCCCACGATTCCGCCAACGCGCCGGGATAGATTGCATGCCCCTGCCCGACCCCCCCCTTCCGACCACCAAGGATTTCTCGGACCCGCACGTTCTTCTCCTACATGCCCGATTTCAGGACCCGGCCGGGAACCAAGAGCACATACAAGAAGCTGGACCGGCCCATCGCGGATATCGCTGCGTTCGATGAGATCGTCCATTCGCTGATCATGAAAAACCCGCTTGGTTGCACACCGTACTACCACCGGCAGAAGCACCATCCCCCGATCGAGAGGCTGCGGGAGATGTACACGGCAAAGTTCGAGTACCGGAACACCGCACTGAAACGGATCGGGACCAGCATTGAGACGTACGATTCCGTTGAAGGGTACGAGACCGGCATTGCATCCGTCATATCCAACATGGCCAATATCGCGTCGCACCGGGGGAAGGTCCGGCACCTCTCATCAGCAGACCTCTTCTCGGTCATGCTCCGGTGCCATGACCCGTCCCATGAGGTGTATTACCTGAATATTGCCCGCACCAGGATAACGCTGTCATCGTATTCCGATGACAATATCCGCAGGAATGTGGAGGCGTGGGCGGACTCGGTACCGGCACTGGCATAGGAGGTATGAACTCTACGGGATCAGCCTGCTGACCGATGTTATGATCAGCGCTAACGGCGTGAAGCAAAGGACGACGAGCACGGCAAGGATCGCGAGCCATACAGCATACTCGGTTGCCAGTGATCCGGTGCCATCAGGGAGGGAGACTGTGCCCGCTCCCGTATCCCTGGTGTTCCCTGTGGCCGGAGAATACTGGTCCTCGTCGCAGAAATGCGCAACGAAGCGCGAGCAGAAGACGACCGGGACGGGACCGAGACAGAGTGCGATGACCGGGCCGGCATACGGCACGAGCGCGACCCCGCGGAGACTGAAGGTAAAGAGCAGCCATGAAAGGACAACGACCCCGAAGCCGAGATAGTAGTTCACGAAGCCGATCCGGTCGAACGTCCTCTTGATCTCCAGGATGGCAAACGCCTCGCGGACGCTGCCGGTCCGGGCAAACCGTATCATCCCGATCAGGCCGTACTGCACCGCGTAGAAGAAGAGAACGAGTTCGACGGCTAACAGGACGAGGATCTGGATCGTTGCAGGATCCGGTGGCCAGAGGATGATGGAGAACGTGCTGCTGCCGGCGATCGTGAACTGGATGAACGCCAGGATCTCAGGAACCAGAATCCAGACCAGCGGGATGGTGTGGGCCTTGATCCCGTCAAGGCAGAGGGAGAGGGGGCGGTCGAACTCCGGTGGCAGCGGGTTTTTCCGGAACAGCCTGACGATCCAGCCCCAGACGAGGAGGTTGCACAACACGCCGGCGCCTATCAGCAGGCCGGCTTCCCGCCATGGGACGAGGGCCCAGTGAATGATGTTTCCATCAAGGATCTGCCTGCTCTCCATCAGCGAGGACAGGGCCGCCCACGGGAGGCCAAGCAGGATGAAGACCAGCCAGCGGGACGGCTTTGAGAAAAGGGTGGCACGGGTGAAATATGCTGACTCAACGACAAACCGGCCGACATCCATCGCGTATCTGGTCAATCATATGCCGTGCCGGATTTAAAGGGATGCGGATTCAGGTGCTTTCCTCAGCCGCCCCGCCCCCGGCCTCTGCCGGCTCCGGGTGGCGGATCTGCACCCAGATATCGCCGAAGAACTCCTCCTGCCGGAGGCTGCACCGCCCGTCCAGCGCAAGGAAGAGGAGCGGGATGTACACCTCGGGGATCCCCCATTCCATCCGGGTGCAGAGCTCCGCAAGCGTCAGCTCCTGGTCGAGTTCCAGCCCTTCGAGGTACTCGGCGAGCCGGGTCATCGCGGTCTCCTGGAACCCTTCTTCGTGGGCGATGCTGACAACGTCCTCAGCATCGATGAGGCTGTCGGTGAGGTCCACGCCACGCCCCTCGGACATCCTGCGGCGCCGGCGATCCTCCTTCTCGATGTTCTTGAGCTCGGTGATCAGCTCGAAGAGCGTAGTGGGGCTCTTCCGCATGCTCTTGCGCTCGAGCCGGCGCTGGATTTCGTGCTCCAGCCGCTCGATGGGGCCGAGCCGGCTGCCGAAATCGATCTCCTCGCCCGTGCCGCCGCCGAACTCATCGCCAAACAGGTCCCCGCCATCGCCCTCGTCGTCCGCCTCCTCCACGACATCGAGCTGTTCGGATTTCATCCGCAGGAGCGTAGCCGCGTAGAAGAGCGTCCGGCCCGATACCTGGAGGTTGAGCTCCCGGCGCCGCTCGAGCAGCGAGAGGAAACGGTCGGTCACCTCGATGATGTTGATGTTCCACGGGTCGATCTCGCCCCGCTCCGCCATGCCGACCAGGATCTCGACCGGGTCCTCGACTGCCTGAGTTATGATCTGGCCTGGCGCCGTTTCTTCGCCGGGAGCAGGTCCGGACGGGGCGTCTGGTGCAGGTGCGGGTTCAGCATTTCCGGCAGTTGCACCACCTGCCTCATTCGGGACTGGTTGTTCCGGCACTGGCGGTTCCACGACAGGTGCCAAAGGAACGGCTTGTTCCGTTGCCGTGAGTTCTGGAAGGGGCTGCACTGGTACAGGCTGATCCGCAGGTTGTTCAGCAGGTTGTTCCGGTCCCGGCTGTGATTGTGCGGGTTCCGCCGGGATTGGAGATTCTGCCTGTCCGGATGCCGGTTTCTTCTTACCCTTCTTCCTCTCAGCCATTCGCCTTTACCCCGGTGACCAGCGTGCTCTTGTCCGGCCGCAGCGTCACACCCATGATCCGCTGTGCGGCATCAATCATCGGCTTGCGCAGCGAGATGATGATGAACTGCGTTTTCGGGGCGAGCTCCGCAACCATGGACGCGATCCGTTCCACGTTCGCGCCGTCGAGCGACATGTCGACCTCGTCGAACGCGTAGAAGGGGGCGGGGATGTACCGCTGGATCGAGAAGATGAACGCGAGGGTGGTGAGCGACTTTTCCCCGCCGGAGAGGGACGAGAGGAGGTGCACCTTTTTGTCCCGCGGCTGGACGGCAAAGGTCATCCCGCCGGCGAACGGGTCCTCCTCGTTCTCGAGCACGAGATGGCCGCTGCCGCTCGTGAGCCGGGCGAAGATCTCGCGGAAGTTGGCGTCGATGGCTTTGAACGCGGTCGTGAACGCCTCGTACTTCATCTGTTCGTACTTCTCGATCCGTTCGATCAGCGTGGCACGCTCGCTCGACAGGGTCTCCTTCTTGCCGGTGCGTTCCTCCACCTGCCGTTCGACCTTCTCGTACTCGTCGATTGCAAGCATGTTCACGGCCCCGATCTTTCGCAGTGCCCCGTCGGCCTCCGCGATCTTCCCCTCAATCTCGGAGAGGGAGAGGTTCGTGTCCATCTCCCCGACCTGCTGCTTCAGCATGTCCACCTCGATACCGAGGGTCTTTGCCCGCTCGTCGATTGCTGTCAGCTGGGCCGTGATCCGCTCGGTGTCGGCGTCGAACTTCATGATCTTCAGCTCGGACTCCTGGATATGCCTGGAGACCTCGGCCCGCTTCCCCCGCAGCTCGTCCAGTTCGCCGGAGAACTCCTTCTGGCGCTCTTCGAGGGTCGTTATCTGGGCCTTGTGAGCCCTGATCTGGTCCTGCGCACCGGCGATATCGGTGTCGATCTGGAAGTTACGTTCGTCCTGCCCCTTGCGCTCCTCGGCCAGCTCGCTGATCCGCTGGGTAAAGTGCTGGCGGTCGCGCTGGGCGTCGCTGATGTCCCCGTCCTTGTTCCGGAGGCGGCGTTCGGCCTCCTCGATCTCCCGGCGCTTCTTCTCCATCTGCTCGGTCAGGGCCGGGATGTTCGTGTCGTCGAGGCGTTTCTTGATCGCGTCGATCTTCGCGACGGTCTCGTTGATCTCTCCCGTCATCCGGTCGAGTTCCGCCTCCAGCGCCGCGAGTTCCGAAGCGCCGTTCTTCGTCTCCTCGGCCTGCCGGGCAACCGCCGCCTCGATGGTCTGCTTCTCGACCGTGATCGCTTCGAACCGTTTCGAAAACTCCTCGGTGAACATCCCGATACGGGCAATCTTCTGGTCGATCTCGTTCCTCTGCGCCCGCTTCGCGTCCACCTCTTCCGTGAGCCGTCTGACCCCCGCCTCGAGCGTCGCCGCCTCGCCCTGCAGCTCCGCAAGGTGCGACCGGATCCGTATGATCTCGTCGTCAACGGCGGCGCCGAATCCCCGGGGACCGGCCTGTTTCTTCGTGGCGCCGCCCGTAATCGCCCCGCTCTTCTCGAGCAATTCCCCTTCGAGCGTGACCATGCGGTATTTCCCGATCAGTTTCCGCGCACGGTCGAGCGTGTCGACCACGACTGTTCCGCCAAGGGCAACGCCGAATGCCTTGTCGAACTTCGGGTCGTAGTCGAGGAGGTTGACCGCGTAATCGATCACGCCCGGCTCCCTGAGCGGGGGAAGTGCCGGGGGCTTCAGCTTGTTCAGCGGGAGGAAGGTGACCCGGCCGAGCCGTTCCTCCTTGAGGTACCGGATCGCATCCGCAGCCACCTGGTCGTCGTCGCAGACCACGAAATGGAGCTTGTTCCCCGCGGCAACGTTGAGGGCCGTGGTGTACTCCTTGGGCGCCTTCCCGAGGTCGGATATCGTGCCGTGGACCCCTTCCATGGCAAGGACGGCCTCGAGGGCTTTTCCTCCCGACTCCCCGCGGGCCTGCTGGGCGGCCTCGAGCCGGATCGCGTCCTGCTCGTTCTCCCGGATCTCGTTGCGCAGGCGTTCGAGCGTGTTTCTCTGGGCAAACATCGCCCCTTCCAGCTCCGAGAGGTTCCGGTCGAGGTTCTTCTTCTCGTTCTGCAGCGCCGCGATGTTCGTGTCGCTGTCCGTGAGCTGCCCCTGCTTTGCCGCGTACTCCTCGTCCAGCTGGCGGAGGAGCCCCTGCAGCCGCTCGAGCTCGGAGGTACGCATCCGGCTCTTCTCGATGAGCATGTCCTGCTGGTGGAGGATGCCCGACCGCTGGCCCTTTTTCTCCTCGGCCTCCTGCATGAGGCTGAAGAGCTTCTCGCGGGCCCCTTCCGTGTCCTCGCTGTGCTGCTTTATCTCGGTCTCGATCTTCTCCAGCTGGGCCTTTGCTGTCGCGATCTCCATCGCGATATTTGTCCGGTCGATGGTCAGGGTCCGGATCTGGTCCGTGCACTCGGCCACACGGGTCTCGGCCCTCTTCGTATCCACGTACACGCGGTTGATGGTCTCGAGGTTGGCTTCCTTCTCCTTTTTCAGCCGGGCAATGGTCTGCTCGGAGAACTTGATCCCGCTCTTTGCCTCCTCGAGTTCGGCAATAAGCTTCAGGTACTCGGACCCGCTCTTCTTGTTGATCAGCTCGTCGATATCCGCGAGGTCGGCTTTGAGGTAGGAGAGCTCGTTCTCCTCGAGGCCCTTGTCCGCGGCGATCCGGGTCAGCTTCAGTTTGTGGTCTTCGGTGGATTTCAGGAGCGTGTTGAGCTCCCGGACGCGGTCGTGGAGCTGGGCGGCCGACCGGCAGTTCTGGTAATAGGAGAGCTCCTTCTGCCACTTCTGGTACTCAAGAGCGTGCTCCCGCTCGCGCCGGAGTTCGTTCGCCCGCTTGGAGAGCTCGAGCAGCAGGAGCTCCTCGCGCTCGATCCGCTCCCGGACGATGTCCAGCTCGGCAAGCGACTGGGCCTTCTTGGTATCGAACTCCGCAACCCCCGCGATCTCGTCGATGATCTTCCGGCGCTCGAAGTCGCTCATCTCCATGATGCGGGTGACGTCCCCCTGCATCACGACATTGTAGCCGTGCGGGATGATCCCGTACTTTGCCAGGTGCTCGACGATATCGCTCTGCTTGCAGAGCCGCTCGTTGAGGTAGTTGTAGCTGTAATACCCGTTGCCGGTCCGCTTGATCCGGCGGCGGATCTTCGTACCGTCGGAGAACTGGAGCGAGACCTCGGCGATGTTCTTGCCGGAGTTGAGGTTGATCAGGTCGGTCAGTTTCTCGGCCCGGAGGTTGCGGGAGCTCGAGAGGGCGAGCACGAACAGGATGGAGTCGATGATATTGCTCTTGCCGGAGCCGTTGGGCCCGGAGATGACACTGAAACCTTCCAGAAAGGGTATTTTTGTCTTTTTTGAAAAAGACTTGAAGTTGTCTATCTCGAGTTCTGTGATGTGCAAAGATCCGGCCCCTTACTTCTTTGCAGGATCCTTATTTTCTTCCACCGCGACGATCATGTCGCTCTGCTTGCCCTTTGCCATACCCTTCTTCCTGCCATAGCCGGCCGATGCAACGATATAGCTCTTGTCACCGCGCCGGGGCTCGAGCTTCATGGTCCCGTCGGGCTGCATGATCATGTCCATGGCGGGCTCCGGAGGGGCTGCCGGGGGCTCGGCTGCCTTGGCACTCTTGGGCCGGATGACGGTGCTGCCGGTTGCTGACGGGGTCTGGGCAGGGGCTGATGCCGGCTGGGGCGCCGTACCCTGGACAATGGGGCTGCTCCGCTTCAGTTCCTGCCGGCTGCGTTCCTCGCTCTGCTTGTTCATCTTCATCGCAACCGACTTGAGATCAAGGAGCTCCTGAGTCAGGCCCTTGACGAGTGCCTCCATCTCCCTGACCTTCTTTTCCAGCGTTGCAATCCGGTCCTCGGTTGCAGCGGACAATGAGGTTTCCATCATGGTTCTTTCTCTCTCCTGGTGTTAACGTTCGCGCTCAAGATATATGATCTTTGCACACGATTGCGCCGCCCGCTAACCAACGGTGCCGGTACAGGTGCAGCGCACTCCGTATTACTAATAGATTGATCGCCTGATTAGGATAAAGGGGTTTTGGTTCGTGAGGGCTCATCAGAGCCGGAACCGGAGAAGAACGCGTCAGCGTTCTTTGACATCCGAGGGGTCGTCAGACAACACACCGGTGAAGATATACAGAAGCAACTCTTCGACTTGCGAGGGGTCGGAGAAACCTGAGGTGGAGAAGAATGCGCCAGTATTCTTCCACTTGTGAGTTGCCATTGTTCCGTCCCAGCCGGGCCGGCACTCAGCACCTGAGAAAAAGGTATACCTGATCCGTGCCAACCCTTCTCCATATGTCGCATCTGTCAAAAACGGATCCAGCAATCGCAGATATTATCGAGAAGGAGAGGCTCCGGCAGGTCAACGGCCTGGAGCTGATCGCTTCAGAGAACGTCGTGTCCCGTGCAGTTCTTGAAGCCATGGGATCGATCATGACCAATAAGTATGCCGAGGGCTACCCCGGCAAGCGGTACTATGGCGGATGCGAGTTCCACGACATGGCCGAGAACCTGGCCCGCGACCGGCTCAGGAAGCTCTTCGGGGCGGAGCATGCCAATGTCCAGCCCCACTCGGGCACGCAGGCCAACATGGCGGTCTACTTCGCCGCGATAAAACTGGGCGACAAGATCCTTTCCATGAAGCTGAACCAGGGCGGCCACCTCTCCCACGGCTCCCCTGTCAGCTTCACCGGGAAGTTCTACCAGGTGGCGCAGTACGGCGTGGACCCGAAGACCGAGATGCTCGACTACGGTGCGGTAGCCGAGATGGCGAAGAAGGAGAAGCCCCAGATCATCGTCTGCGGTGCATCCGCATACCCTCGGACCATTGATTTCAGGGCGTTCCAGCAGATCGCCGACGACGTTGGTGCAGTCTGCATGGCCGATATCGCCCACATCGCGGGTCTTGTTGCAACAAAGCAGCACCCGACGTCGGTCGGCGTGGTCAACTACACGACCACGACCACTCACAAGACCCTCCGCGGGCCCCGGGGCGGCGCCATCATGTGCAATGCCGACCTCGGCGTTGCCATCGACAAGGCCGTCTTCCCCGGCATGCAGGGCGGCCCCCTGATGCATACCATTGCGGCAAAAGCGGTCTGTTTCGAAGAGGCGCTCAGGCCCTCGTTCACCGAATACAACAAGCAGATCATCAAAAACGCAAAGGTCCTTGCCCAGACACTCATGGACAACGGCCTGCGTCTCGTCTCGGGCGGCACCGACAACCACCTGATGCTCCTCGACCTCACCGACCAGGGCATCACCGGCCTCGAAGCCGAGACCGCTCTCGGGAAAGCCGCGATCACGGTCAACAAGAACACGATCCCGAACGAGACCAAAAGCCCGTTCGTGACCAGCGGCCTGCGGATCGGCACCCCCGCTGTCACCTCGCGGGGCATGAAGGAGGCCGAGATGCGCCTCATCGGCACCTGGATCGCGAGCGTGATCAAAGATATTAAAAACGAGAAGAACATCAGGGACGTTCGCGGCAAGGTCGAGGCCCTGGCGTCGAAGTTCACGCTCTACCCCGAGTAATACCCGAGGTTGTATGGCGGCCACGATCCTCGACGGGAAAAAATGCTCGGAGATGCGTCTTGAGATCCTCAAAGAGGAGATCGGGGAATGCGGTCTCCACCCCCACCTCGCCACGGTCATCGCGGGAAAAGATCCGGCCTCGCAGATGTACGTGCGGATGAAGCACAGGGCCTGCGAGCAGGTGGGGATCGGCTCCGTCGGGATCGAACTTCCCGGCGATATCTCCACGCAGAAAGTGCTGGAGAAGGTCCGGCAGCTGAACGCGGACCCTGATATCGACGGGATCCTTGTCCAGCTCCCCCTGCCGAAGGGGATCGACAGCGAGCGGATCATCGAAGCGATCGACCCGGCAAAGGATGTTGACGGTTACCACCCGGAAAACATGGGTCTCCTCTTCTCGGGGAAACCCCGGTTCACGTCCTGCACGCCCACGGGGATCATGACGCTGCTTGCTGAATACAAAATCCCGGTTGCCGGTGCCCGTGCCGTTATCGCGGGACGGAGCATCGATGTCGGAAGGCCCATGGCAGCCCTCCTCCTGAACGCTGATGCCACGGTCACCATCTGCCACAGTAAGACAAGGAACCTGGCGGACGAGCTGAAACGGGCCGATATCCTTGTCTCGGCTGTCGGGAAGGCACACTTCATCCGCCCGGAGATGGTGAAGCCCGGGGCTACGGTCATCGACGTCGGGATCAACCAGCTGGAGGGCAAACTTGTCGGCGACGTGGACTTTGCCGCGGTGAGAGAGATCGCGGGTGCCATCACCCCTGTCCCCGGCGGGGTCGGCCCGATGACGATTGCTACCCTGATGGAGAACACGCTGAAGGCTGCGAAGGTGAGAGCATGCAGCAGTGCACGATAAACAAGGTCACGATCGGCGGGGACGCCCCGGTCCGCGTGATGGGCGTCATCAACTGCTCCCCCGAATCCTTTTACGTGGATTCCTTCATCCCCACAAAAGAGATCCATGCAAAAGCCGTGGAGATGGTGGAGGCTGGCGCCGACATCCTTGATCTCGGCGCCCGGAGCACCGCACCGCATGCACAGGCCATCAGCGGGACTGAAGAAGCACGGCGTATCGACGAGGCGTTAAAGGAGCTCGACGGGACCGGCTTCACGGTATCGGTTGACACCATGAGCCCGTGGGTCCTGGACGTCTGCTTAAAGCACGAGATCCATGCCGTGAACGACATTGCAGGGTTCTGTTCGGAGGCGTACGTGAAACGGGTTGCCGATGCCGGCCTGCCCGCCATCGTGATGGCAACGGACTACACCCCGGGCGATGCGGTGGGGGTCGAGGCAACCCACACGGCCCTTCAGACAGTCATACAGCGCTGCAGTTCCGCCGGCATCGATAACTATGTCCTCGATCCCGGTATCGGTCTCTGGACCCCGTTCCGCTCGGTAGACGACGACTGGGAACTGAGCCGGAGGTTCGACGAGTTCCTCCGGTACGACCGCCCGCTTCTTGCCGCAGTCTCCCGGAAGAGTTTCATCGGCAACCTGCTGGACAGGCTGCCGCAGGAACGCCTGGCCGGCAGCCTTGCTGTCACCATGACCCTGCTCCAGAAAGGAGCCGCCATGGTCCGGACCCACGACGTGAAGGAGACAGTGGATACGGTCCGGGTCTTCGAACACCTGGTGAAACGGCGATGAACAGCTCGTTCTCGGTGTACGGGCTTTCCACGGGCATCATCCACTGCGGGGATTCTATCGCTGACCGGGTCATTGGTGCTGCAAAAATCTCCTGTGGCGGATTCCGGGACGGCGACATCCTTGTCCTTGCCGAGACTGCGGTTGCCACATCGGAGGGGAACGTGATCCGGCTTGCTGATATCGAACCCTCCGCACGTGCGCATGAACTGGCCGCAACATACCAGATGGACGCTGCAGTCGTCGAAGTCGTGCTGAGGGAGAGCGACTCTATTGTCGGGGGAATCCCGCATTTCCTGCTGTGCCTGAAAGGCGGGACACTGCTCCCCAATGCCGGCGTTGATGCCTCGAACGCCCCCCATGGCTGCGTTACGCCGCTCCCCGCAGATCCCGATGCCAGCGCCTGCAGGATCCGGGACGCCGTCAGGAAAGCGACCGGGGCAGCTATTGGCGTTATTCTGGCCGACAGCCGCACGCACGCGATGCGATCCGGCTGCAGCGGGGTTGCCATCGGCTGCGCCGGCATCCCGTCCGTCATCGATGAACGGGGGAGGAGCGACCTCTTCGGGAGGACGCTTGAAGTGACCAAACGGGCGGTGGCAGACAACCTCGCTTCTGCTGCCGAACTTGTCATGGGCGAAGCTGATGAATGTATGCCCGCCGCGATCGTCCGGGGAACCGGCCTGCCCGTATCCGACACATATACGGGTGTGGAATCCATCGATGCCGATGAATGCCTCTTCATGGGCATCTTTGCAAAGAGCCGGAAGCAAGAGTTCTGAAAATTTACCGCAGTCCGGAGCAGGGGGCAGACCGGTTCAGATACGCCGGCGGTGTTTGAAAAAAACGATCTTCTCCTCGAGCATCCGGCCCTTGCCGGTCACTTCCCGGGGGTTGGCATTGTCCGCCCGCATGTATTCGATCTCGGCAAAATCACGGATCAGTTCCTTCTGTTCTTCCTCCGTGAAGTGTTCATCCTCCAGCCGCTCGTAGAACTCTGCCTCACCTGCGATACCCTGTGAGGGAGGGGAGAAACCAATACGGTACCTGACTTTGCAGTACCGGCAGTGCGAATGGTATTCGCCTGCGGCCCGCTCTGCGGCGCTCAGGATCCTGAAATTGATCCCTGCACACGCCGGGCAATTCCACTCAAGCGTCATCCCCTTCAGGATGCCATCTGCCTTCTTCTCAAACAGCCGTTCGAACATAGCCGGGTCGCTGTTCCCTGCCGAATCGTGTCTATGTTCCGTTATGGGGGATAATCCTATAAACGCTCCGGTCGGGACAGGAAAGCGGCCGTGCAGGGAAATCCGGCCTTATTTCAGGTGTTCAAGCGCAGTCTGCGCCGCATTCCGGCGGGCTTCCGGCAGCGACATGCCGGTACCATCGAACGTTCTCCCGCCCGGGATATGGACCCGGACCGTGAAGAGGGGGCGGTGATCCGGGCCCGTGCGGGATATCTCGGAATAAAACGGCAGGTCCTCGCCCCGTTTCTGGAAATATTCCTGTAAAAGCCCGATCGCATTGTCGCGGGGATCATGCTCTTCGAGCAGGCCTCTCATGACAGAGGTGACAAAGAAGGTCACGTCATCCAGCCCGACCTCGCAGTACAGGGCACCAATGAAGGCTTCGAACGCCCCGCCCGAGATCCGGGCACCGTACGTCTTCTGTTCGCCGATACAACTCGGGACGAGACGGGAGAAGATCTCCCGGTCGTACTTTTTTACCAGCTGATCGAGCGCCCGGTTCGAGACGACCGCGGCCAGCCGCCGGGTCATCTCGCCTTCGTTCAGCGTACCTTCCGACCGGGTGAAGAGGGCCTGGGCAACGACAAGCCCGAGAACACGGTCGCCGAGGAACTCGTACCGCTGCCAGTCCTCCTTGGAGATGTCCCAGCGGGCGGAGTCCGGGTTGCCGTAGACCGTGTTGAACCGGGAAACAAAAGTATCGATGATCCGGTTGACATCCGGATCCGGAACATAGAGGAGTTCGATTAAGGAATTCCCCGACTGCCCGTTCATATGATGCCCTGAGCAGGGCAGAGCGATAAGCCTATCGCTTTCTTACCACGCCCACCCGGCCTTTTTCAGCCGAGATGGCAAACCCCAGCTCCTCGAGGTATGCCCTGCTCTTCCCGGTCCCGTGGATGAGCAGCTCCACGAGATCCCACGGCTCGTCGATGTCGGTGTGGAGCCGGAAGGAGTCGATAACCTCCACAGAAAGCCCCGCTTCCTCTGCAATCTTCATGTGTTTGAGGAAACTCGCACCATAATAATCGACATGGAACTTCGGAGGTTCTTTCATGAAGATGGCATTGGTCCCGCCCCCGCGCCCGGGAACGATGGCGATATCCTTTTCAGTCGAGAGAAGCCGCCGGACCGACTCCCGGTCAGCCAGCGGGAGGTCTGCCATGATGATCAGGGTGGGGCCGACCGTCTGCGGGAGGATGGCATTGATGCTCCCGCTCAGGTCGGTATCGGTGATGGTTATCTGGACATCCTCGGAGTCGAAGAGTTCGGAGCAGACGAGGACCGGGCTGCACATCGCGTCCTTCACGGCGGCCTTGACATCCTCGAGCATTGAAGCGGCAAACCGCTCCCGCTCCTCCTGGGAAAGAAGGCTTGCGAGCCGGGTCTTCGGGTTCTTCGGTTTATAGGGGATGAGGGCCGCGGGACACATGGTATACCGGGGTATGCCGGGCGATGAAAAAAAGGTGCTGATCCATGTGCGGGAAAAACCGGACGGTTTAACTTCCGGCATGCCGACATTTTATCAATGTTCGATATCGATGCCCCCTTTACCGTGAAGAAGATCCCCGCAACGATCGTTGTCGGGATCTCCCGCCGTACCTCGAATGCCGATGGCAGGAGCGTGACCGATATACCGGCAACGTGGACGGACTTTTTGCAGAGGAACGCGAACGCGAAGATAAAAAATCGTGCTGTCCCGCCGGTGATGTATGCCGTGTACTCGGACTATGCAAGCAACTGGATGGGTGAATATGCGTACCTCATCGGTGCCAAAGTGACGCGTGCCGGTACTGTCCCGGAAGGGATGGAGATCCGGAAGATCCCGGCCCAGACCTGCGCGGTGTTCAATGCGAAGGGCAAGATGCCGGATGCGGTCACCGCGATCTGGGCTGAGGTCTGGCTCTCCAGCCTTCCCCGGACATACACGTATGATTTCGAGGTCTATGATCGGCGGTTCGTGCACCCGACGGCAAAGGAAGTCGATATCTGTATCGCGGTCGATCCGAAGAAGATGAACGAGGCCGGGCTGGTGGCGCAATAAAAAACCACAATCATTTTCAGAGTTGTCGTTTTTTCATTCCCGGACAATCCCGGGATTTCTGCCAGCCTGTAGGGACCGGCTGGAACAAAGCGGGCTGAATATTCCCGGTATTCCGGTAGTATTCCGCCGGGAGGCTCTCAACCGTTTCACACCAGCGCCGGCACCAGCGTAAGGAGAACACATACACCCACCGGTATGATGAGGTTGTCATCTACAGGAGAGAACAGCTCGATGATCCCTGCAATCACGGATGTCACAACAGCACCGGGGATCGTAAGAAACGGGATAAGCGCAACGACTGTAACGGCGATACCGGAGAGCGTCCCTTCCCACGACTTCCCGTTATGGATGCGGTGACGGCCGAACCGGAGGCCGGCGAGCGTTGTGACACTGTCGAGGACGGACAGGGCAACCAGTGCCGGAACGACAACCGGAACAGGGAACAGGATGATGCAGGCAAGGGCGCTGACGGCAAAGAAGAACGCACCTTTCCCGGGGAGGGGATCGCACCGGTCGCCGTACTGCACGAGTGGGGATACGACGGGGACGTGATACCCGCGGAGGATAAGGTCAACCAGAAGGATCCCGGCAAGCAGGCCGCCCGCTATTATGGCGATGACGAGGGCATGGTCAAGGAAAAACACCAGCGCGGCAATCCCGAGGCCGAAGCAGAGATGGATCAGCTGGCGGACCGTCTCTCTCACAGCGCGGCCTCCTGCCGGTTCGGTTGCGGCTCCCGGGAGGTTTGCAGGCCGTCAAGCGGTATGGTGATCCGCCAGACGCCGTCAATCCCGTTAATCCGTGTGAAGTTCACAACCAGTTCCCGGGAGTCCTTTGGCAGCGGCTCTGTCATCCAGAATACCGAGGTTTCGTTATACCTCATACCGCCTCCCGGCTTCGTCAGGAGCGGCCGGCCTCCGTCAACCCGCCACTCTGCACGCGGGCCGGATCCGATCGGGGGCATCGTGGTCACGACCTGGGAGGGCGGGGGATCAGCCGGTGACAGAGTATGGATGTGAAACACCGCCGTACAGGCATCTGCTGTGCAGGAGAATGTCCTGATCGTGATGGTCTGCCCCGCTGCAGTCGCGCTCCTGTTCACCGGAAATGTCCCGACAAGCGGGTGCGCCGGCGGCTGGTACTCATACGGCGGCATGACCCCCTGCCGGTACGGTATGGGTTGTACGGAAGCGGCAATGGCCTCGAGTTCGTTTTTGGGTACGGGGCCCGAGAGGGTGAAGCACCACCCGTCCCTTCCCCAGGTGAGTTCCCCGGTTCCCTCGCGCTGTGTCAGGGTCTTTCCCACGGCCGCGGTCTTGTAAACAGGTTCATCAGGACAGGTCGTTGAATTCCGGGACTGTTCCTGGAGGTAGATCGATTCCTTCTGGCCCCGCTGGTAACTCAATGTATAAGATGCCTGATCGGCGGAGGTTTCCCCGTATCCCCCTGTCTGCGTACCGGTAGTGAAGACATACCCCTCCGGGAGACGGGTAGGAAGGGAGAGCGTGACTGAGGGCGCGAGCCGCTCCTGCATGGAGTACAGGGAATCAAAAAAGAGCGGCAGGTAATGGGGGGGATGGTTCGGGGTGGCATTTTCTGTTGCCTGGACTGATACAGGGGGGTTTGTCCCCGGGCTGATACAGCCGGCTGCTGCGAGGGCAAGAGCAAGAGCGATCGCACATGTCCCGAAGAGGGCTTCAGTTCCTTCCCGCATGATAATTTCTCAGGTAATATTCGAGAATAGTTATTTGAAAAGGCTTCGGGTATAGGCCAGCCCCACTGATACAGGTCAGGTGAAGGATACCGGAAACGAATTATCGTGGCGTCTCCACGCCATCCATCCTGAACGATCCCGCGGGCAGGACAATCTCGAACCGTGCTCCCTTTTCCGGTATACCACTCTCCCGGATGGTCATGCCCGTCACCGCCAGGATCTCCCGCGCGAGAAAGAGACCCCAGCCCGACTCTTTTCCAAAACCTCGCTCGAAGATCTTCTCCTTATCGTCAGCGGGGATCCCCGTGCAATTGTCTTCCACGACAAGGAGCCCCGACGGCCCCTGTTCCCGGAGGGTAACCCTGATCTCCGTTGTTGTCCCGCCACGCTGGACAGCGTTGTCGAACAGGTAATGGAGCGCCCGTTCGAAGAGCGGATCGGCAAGAACCGCGGCTGCCCCGGTTTCGGTGAGGACCCTGACGGTCTTTGCATCAAAGTCCTCGCTGACGCGGTTCACGACGTTCCTGAGGGTATGCCAGCGTGGAGGTTCGACGGCAATATTCTGGTAGTCCTTCGCATACTGGAACTGGCGGCGGATCCTGGTAAGAGCGGACTTCTCCTTCTCGAGGAAACTTTTGAATTTCGGGTCTTGCGCCATCATGCTGAGGAGCTCGTTGTACCCGACAATCGCAGTCATCTGGTTCAGGATATCGTGGCGGGTGACGCTTCCGACAAGCTGGAGTTTCTTTTCCAGGAACGCGACCTTAGCCGTCAGCTCGGCAATCGTCTTTTTATCGTCAGTGTCGTCCCCGCCCGTGCGGGCAGGATCCATACTGGTCTCTTTTCCTTCTCCCTGGGAGGACATCCCTTCTCCGTGTTGTACAGCACTACGCTGCACGATGTAGCAGACATACCTATAACCTGCCTGCTACATTAGCATTGCCTTCCGGGTATTCGGGAGCACGGCAGGCAGAACGTCAACATTCAAGAGAAAGGACGATCATCACTTTTCATGCAGGACCGGCCACTCACCTTCTCAAAAAACGTCTTTTTGCCGCTCACCACGGTCTGCCGGAACCGGTGCGGGTACTGTTGTTTCAGGACACCGGTGCAGGAGGGCTGCCTGATGGTGCCCGCGGAGGTCGAACGGATCCTGAAGAATGGATCTGCGCTGGGATGCACCGAAGCCCTGTTCACCTTTGGCGAACGCCCGGAGGAGGAGCCGGGGTTTTCCGCAATGATTCGGGATGGCGGGTTCCGGACGATCCTCGATTACTGCGAGGCGATGTGCCGGAAGAGCATCGCGTATGGTGTGCTCCCGCATACCAACGCCGGGATACTGACCCTTGAGGAGATGGAACGTCTCCGGCCGGTCAACGCGAGCATGGGGCTGATGCTCGAGACCACGGCGCGGGTGCCCGCACACCGGGGCTCGAAGGGCAAGGAACCGGAGGTGCGGCTCGCGATGATCGAGGATGCCGGACGGCTGAAGATCCCCTTTACGACCGGCCTTTTGCTCGGCATCGGGGAGACGATGGCCGACCGCGAGGACTCGCTCTTTGCGATCCGGGACATCCACCGGCGCTACGGGCATATCCAGGAGATCATCATCCAGAACTTCTGCCCCAAACCCGGAACCCCGATGTCTTCGCACCCCGTTCCGGGAACCGACGAAATCTGCGTGACGATCCAGATGGCACGCGACATCCTGCCGGATGAGATCGCCATCCAGATCCCGCCGAACCTGATCGACGCTTCCTCGCTCATCGCATGCGGGGTTGACGATCTCGGCGGCGTCTCGCCGCTTACCATCGATTACGTGAACCCCGAGCACCCGTGGCCTGCGGTGGAGGAGCTCAGGAGACTGGCCGGCGCACGCGGCCTTGCCGAGAGGCTCTGTATCTATCCCCGGTTCATTGAGAAAGGCTGGTATGACAGGAGTTTGGAACCCCTAATAAACCGGCTCGCACAAACAGTGTATGGAAGGAGCAGCGGACCATGAAGCAGGGAAAACTACTGTATTCCGGCAAGGCCAAGTCGGTCTACCTGACTGACGACAGGGACACGCTCATCGTCGAGTTCCGTGACGACATCACCGCGTTTGACGGCGGGAAGAAGGATACCCTGAAGAACAAGGGAAGCTACAACGCGGGGGTCTCCGCATTTTTCTTCGAATACCTGGAGAAACACGGGGTAAAGACCCATTTCATCACAATGCTGGACAACCACCGCATGGCCGTCCGCCGGCTGCAAATGATCCCCCTCGAGGTCATCGTCCGTAACGTGGCCGCAGGATCCATCGTCAGGAACTACCCGTTCAAAGAGGGGATGAAACTCTCCCCGCCGGTTATCGTGATCGATTACAAGGACGACACGCGCCACGACCCGATGCTCAACGACGACCTGATCGTTGCCCTGAAGCTTGCCACGCCCGCCGAGCTCAAGGCCATCAAAAATGCCGCCCTCGCGGTCAACCGCCACCTATCGGCCCTGCTTGCAAAGCAGGGGATCCTGCTCGTGGACTTCAAGCTCGAGTTCGGGAGGCAGGGAAAGACGATCCGCCTCGGCGACGAGATCAGCATGGACTCGATGCGCCTGTGGGATACAAAGACAAAGGAATCGCTCGATAAGGACGTGTACCGCTTCAACAAGGGCGACGTGATGGAGACCTACAACCGCGTTGCCGGCAGGATAACGAACACGGCGCCCCGCCGCGCTGCCCCCAAGAAAAAGGCCGCCCCCCGGAAGAAGGCCGGAGTAAAAAAACTGGCAGCCGCGAAGACAAAAAAGCGTTAATTATAATCCCCACGCGGAATTGCGGGATCTGAAATCGCAAAGACTAACAATCCCGGTGCATACACATACAATGACAGAACAGCCGGATCGATACCATGACCAACACAACGCATGAAGAGGCAGAGATGCTCCGCTGGGCCAGGGAGTATGCAGAGAACCACGGCTGGATCCTCAACCCCGATGAAAAACAGCTTGCCACGGTCATCAGGGGCCTTGTCCGCAACAGGAACAAATTCGGGCGGGCGTACTGCCCCTGCCGGCTCCGGAGCGGCGACGAGGAGAAGGACAAGGCCATCGAGTGCCCGTGCATCTACCATAAGGATGAAGTGGAGAACCAGGGCGCGTGTCACTGTCACCTCTATTTCCAGAAACCCTGACCTCATCTCCTTCTCATGACCAGTTCACCCGCTGCACCACCGTGCCATTCCCGCGGGCTTCCGCCAGTTACCGGCCCGGACCCCCGCGTTCTCGTTCTCGGGAGCTTCCCGAGCGTCCTGTCGCTCTCTCATGGCGAGTATTACGGGAACCCGAGGAACCGGTTCTGGGCTGTGATTGAGGATCTCTTTGGGATCTCTGCTTTGCTACCCTATACCGAACGATGCCAATACCTGACCGGAGCCGGGATCGCGCTCTGGGACGTTATCGCGTCCTGTTCGCGGCCGGGCAGTGCGGACAGCCGTATCCGGGATGCCGTTCCCAGTGATATTGCCGGTTTTATCAGGGCACACCCCACCGTCAGGCTCATCGTACTGAACGGGAGCGCTGCCGGCAGATTCTACCACCGGGCCGGGGAAGTGCCGGGCATACCGTTTGTCATACTTCCCTCCACGAGCCCCGCGAACGCAGCGGTGAGTTATAAGAAGAAGGTGCGGGCATGGGGGGTTGTGAAGGCAGCATGCGGCCGGGCGTGAACAGTTGATCTCCGGAATTTTTGGTTCTGCGGAACCCCGGCATGAACGAAAATTCACACCCGAATGATGAAAACTACGGGGATTCAGGATCTTATTTTTGTGAGAACTTCCCGCCTCAGGGCCTCTCCGAGGCACGGCGGGGCCAGAGCAAGTTCCGGGAAACGCTCACTGAAGGCCGCGGCGGGAGCGCCCCCGCGGGGGCGGCGGCAACTGTCCTAAGGGGGTATGGGGGCATCTGTCCCCATCATTCTATCATTGAGCGTAATTTTCATGAGAGATCCATTCCTACAACGCACCCCATGGAATTGCGAGGGTCGACAGACCCCGGTCGCCCGCGGTTCCCTCGCAATCTGACGTTCTACCCCGGGAGAGATTTTCTCCAGAGCTGGTTTTTCTCAATGACCGAAAGACAGGGGAGACCTACCGCTCCATCCGGAACTTAAGGAAGATGACGTGGTAGATGGCGTAGAACCCGCAGAGCACCGCCGCAGTGTACCCGAGGATCGCGATCCAGCCAATCTCCTTTGGCAGAGTGAAGGGGCTTGCCTGCAGCACGAGCGATGACCCGACGACGAGCGAGGCCACGACCATCCCGACCATGAGCTTGTCGGCTGCCTTGTCGAGGGCCATCTGCAGTTTCTGGATATCCGTGTCCACGATCTCGAGCTTGAAGGTCCCGGTCGAGAGCCGGCGCAGCATCAGGTTGAGGTTGCGGGGCATGTCGAGGATGGCATCGGCTGAATCGAGCAGCGTCATGGACGCCCGCTTGAGGTAGCCGGCGGAGAGGGTGTTGGTGTCCGCAAGCTTGGTAAGGTAGGGGGTGACCTCCTTCTCGAAATTAAACTTCGGATCGAGCCGGAGGCCGATGTCGAGCACCATCATGAAGACCTTTAAGAGGAGCATCAGGTTCATCGGTACCCTGAGCTGGTAGCGACGCATCGACTCCGTCAGCTCGGTGACCACGAGCTGGAAATTGAGCTGGCCGACATCGTCCCCGCCTCCGAAGTCGTGCATCATGATGTACAGGTCGTCCCGCAGGGGCTCGCGATCCTCTTCAGAGATCGCGATACCGAACCCCTCGAGGGAGCGCAGCATCAGCTCGATATCGTCCGTCGAAAGGGCGAAGAGGAGGTTGATGAAGTTCTGCCGTTTCTCCGGTCGCAGGATGCCGACGATCCCGAAGTCCAGGAACACGATATCCCCCTCTTTTGTCACGAGGAGGTTGCCCGGGTGGGGGTCGCCGTGGAAGAATCCGTCCTCGAAGATCATCTGGAGATAGGCGTTGAAGCCCCTCACGCCGACCTCGTGGGGATCGAGCCCGAGCGCCGTGATCGCCTCGGGATCGTCGATACGGACGCCCTCGATGTATTCCATGACCAGGACTTTGGGCGAACTGAACTCCCAGTAGATCTTCGGGAACCGGATGCCCTTCGCGTTCCGGAAGTTCCGTGCCATCCGGTCCGCGTTCCGGCCGTCCCGTGTGAAATCAAGTTCCTTCACGATCTGGTGGGCGAAGTCGTCGACCATGCCGGTCGGGTTGTAGAGGCGGAACTCGGGGAAGACGAGCTCGATCCGCTGGGCCATGGAGAGCAGGATGGAGAGATCGGTCTCGATGATCTCGCTGATGCCGGGACGCTGGACCTTGATGGCAACCGGCGTGCCGTCGGTCAGGTACGCCTTGTGGACCTGCCCGATGGAGGCAGAAGCGACCGGGGTCTCGTCGATTGCCGAGAACCAGAGCTCGAGGTCGGGGCAGTTCTCCTCGAGGGTGGTGTGGATCTCGGCAAACGGGATCGGTTTTGCATGGTCCTGCAGTTTCTTGAGCTCGTCGATCATCTCCGGCGGCAGCAGTTCCGTCCTCGTGCTCATGATCTGGCCGAACTTGACGAACGTGGGGCCGAGATCCTCGAGGGCGAGCCGGATCCTTTCATAGACCGTTGACGCTTCCGGGGCCTTTCCCGGTTTCCTGGGCGTCGGGAGCCGGAACCGTGCCCTTCCCGGGAAGAGCCGCTCGAGCCCAATCCCGAGACCGTACTGGCCCAGGATGTCAAGGATCTGCGCATACCGCCTGATACTGGAGACCATGATTAGTGGTACGTTCTCGTGATACAAAAGGTTGCTTTCCTGCCGTTCTGGTTACGCGATCGGCAGGAATCAGGGTTTCCGGAAGACAACGATCCGGTTCGTGTTGGTCCCGGATGCCATGTTACCGATACCCCAGATGTTCGAGGTCTTGGTGAAGTGCTGCTGGTTTATGATCACGCACGGGCACTCAAAGCCGGCACTAAGGCCGAGCGGCACGACATGCTCCTCAAGCCGGATCGTCCGCTTCCGGACCTCGCCCACCTCGAATGCGACAAAACCCCCGGGGCGGGTGACACGGTACAGTTCTTCGAATACCGCCCCCATGACCCGCGTCCATTCCCCCACGCTCCGGGCCATGGTGATCGACTTCCCGACATCATCCGCCGCAAGGCCGTTGAACCAGCACCGGAGCCAGTTGTCGTCGCGGTACTGCACGATGTCAAGGAACGGCGGGGACGTGACCGTGAGCTGCACCGATTCGTCCCGGATCTCCGGCGTGCTGCGGGCATCGCGGGTCAGCAGGACCGCCTTCTTCCCGGCCCGGGCAAGGTTCCGTATCTCTGCTTCGGGCATGTTCCGTACCAGGCTCCGCGTCTTTGCCAGGATGATCCGGTGCGTGTCCCGGTAGTCCGGTTCCTGCCCGCGTTTTTTGTTGATCCGCTGCTGGCTCCGTTGCGATACTGCCTGGTTGGGAGGCAGGGTGTAGACCGAAAAGAACCCCTTCGAATGGCCGGTCAGGCGGTTGGTTGCAACCATCGCGATCCACCGGTCGACCATGTCGTCCCGGCAGCCGGCCTTCCTGTTCAGCAGGTACGTCCGGAGCGCCACGATCTCCTTCTCCGTACCGGGGTGGTAGAACATGGAAAGGTCGATGTCCGCGGGCGTATCGCCCCGGGGGATGGCACCGAGTCTCTTTTCAACCACGGGAAGGGAGGGCAGGAAAAACCGGGGCTCGGTCATGATCCGTGACAGGGGGTTTGCATCGTTTGCGATAACGTCGCGGCCCATGAGGCCCGCCTCGATGACGGTTGTTCCCCGTCCGCTGAACGGGTCGTACACGGTATCCCCCTTCCGGGTCAGGAGGCCGATAAAGAACCGGGGCAGCTGGGGCTTGAAGCAGGCGCGGTAGGAGACCTCGTGGATCGGGGATGCCTGCCGCTGCCGGGAGGTCCAGAACTCGTTGGTGAAGAGTTTCACCGTTTCAGTCCCGGAACCCAGCTCACGCGTTTCCGTGGAACGGCCGTCCTGATTCCGGAACATGCCGAGATACCGTACGAGGTCATCACCGGTGGAAATGTTCGGCGCTGTCGCCATCTCGTACAGGATGTTGGCGGACAAAGGTAAAAGGGTGTATGAAACGGCGTTCTGTTGCCCCCACCGATATCCTGAAGAGGAGGGCGCACCAAGGGGGGCATGGTGAATACCCGGGATGGCACGGCCAGCCGAAGAAACCCCCCGGCGCCCCGGCGCCGGACGGGAATTTTTAGAAAGGACAAAGTACATCTATATCGGGAAGAGCGACCAGCAGCGCGGCCTGCCGCAGCCACCGATCGAACTCCCGCCGGATCCCGGCCTTCCGTTTTTCGATCTCCCCCGTCCGGAGATCCTGGAGATCCCCCCGGTTGATCTCAGGACCGCAATCGAACAGCGGCGGAGTGTCCGCGCATATGCCCGTACACCGCTCAGTCGTGAAGAGCTCTCCTTCCTCCTCTGGTGCACGCAGGGTGTCCAGCAGGTGTCCGGAACGTTCTGGACCATGCGCACGGTCCCGTCTGCCGGCGCCCGCCACGCGTTCGAGACGTACCTGCTGGTGAATGCCGTGAGCGGGCTCGACCCGGGCCTGTACCGCTACCTTGCCCTCTCGCACCGCCTCCAGCTGGCTGACCAGGATCCCACGCTTGCCCACCGGATCACTGCCGCGTGCTTCGACCAGCAGTTCATCCTCCGGAGCGGTGTCACGTTTATTTGGACCGCAGTCCCGTACCGGATGACCTGGCGGTATGGCGAACGGGGCTACCGCGACCTCCATCTCGATGCAGGGCATGTCTGCCAGAATCTGTACCTCGCCGCGGAGGCTGTCGGCTGCGGAGTCTGCGCCATCGCGGCGTTCGAGGACGATATGATGAACGCGATTCTTGGAATCGACGGTTCTGACCAGTTCGTGATCTACCTCGCGACCACCGGGAAGAAAGCGTGACGGAGCGCCGGTCAACAACTATGAGGTGTGGGCGCCCGTCGTGTCAAATGCCGGCGGATACCGGACGGTCCCTGATACGCCATCCAGTGCATTGTCTTCGAGCGGGAGCACCATGAAGGCTTCATCGGGGCAGGGGAACGGTGCATGGATTCCGAATTCCCGTGCGGGAACGAATCCGAACCTCGGGTAATACGCCGGGTGGCCGACGACGATCACGATCCGGTTCCCGAGACGCCGGCATTCCTTCAGCCCCTCTTCTATAAGGGCAGCACCGATTCCAAGGCACTGGAAATCCTGGTGGACTGCAAGGGGGGCGAGGGCGAGGGCAGCCGTTTCGGACCGGTCAGAGACGATGGTGACTGGCGGGAAAAGGATATGCCCGATGATCCGGTCGCCGCAGACAGCCACAAGGGAGAGCCCAGGAAAAAAGTCCCCGTCGTGGCGGAGTTCCCTGACGAGCCGTGCCTCGCCATCCTGCCCGAATGCCTGGAGATTGACCTCAAAGATAGCGTCGGCATCCCCGGCTCTTTCCGGCCGGATAATGTATGAATCCATCTCTTAATCTGGGATGGGTGAGATGATAAAGGGGATTTGAATCACCTGTGCCGCGTCTGCTGGTGAAAGGGTGAAATAGCAGACACCGCGAACCATTAGATAATGAACGCCACCCTCCGGGCATATGCCGACCTGCTCCGCATCCAGTTCTCGTTTGCGTGGCCGCTCCTCTTCTGTTCCGGGTATCTCCTCGCAACCGGACTCTCCGGCCCCGTGATCTGGGCAGAACTTCTCAAAGTTGCGCTGATCGGGTTCTTCGGGTTCGAGGCGGGGCTGGTGCTGAACGACTATGTTGACCGGGAGATCGACAAAAAGAACGCCGGAGACAACCGCCTGACCGGCTACTGGCGGTTCTTTGGCACCCGCCCACTGGCAGAGGGCCTTATCCCTCCCCGGCATGCGCTCATGCTCTTCTGCCTCTTTGCCGGGATTGCTGCGGTTCTCGTCCTGACACTGCCCTACCCCCACTCGGTCTACGTGCTGCTCATCATGGCATACAGCTACGTGGTCGAGGTCTTCTACCAGGAGGAGAAGCGTATCCCGCAGGTCTTTCCCTTCCCGCAGGTCATCGGGCGGACTGACTTCGCCCTCTTCCCGGTTGCCGGCTACATCTGTGCGGGGCTGCCGGATATCACTGCAGCCCTGTTCTTCCTCTTCTTCTATCCCTTCGCGCTTGCACATCTCGGCGTGAACGACCTCATAGACGAGGCAAACGACCGTGCAAAAGGACTGCGGACCATCCCCACGATATACGACGCTGAGCGGACCCGGATCTGGATAGCCGGCTTCACGGTCATCCATATCATGATGGCATTCCTCTTCATCAGCCGGCTTAGCAGCCTTGCCCGGCTGGGAGTGTTTGCCGGCCTGGCCCTGCTCATTGTCGCCAATATCATCATCCTCCGGCAACGCACTCCCGAAGGCGCCCTGAAAGCGCTGCCCCTCTTCCATGGTGCGATGGTGTTGTACGCAGGCGGAATCTGTGCGGGGGCGCTGCTGGGGATCTGATACTGTTTTTCTGGCAGGCAGTATTTTCCGAAATAACCAATGTGCGATTTTCAGATCATGTTTGCGATCATGATCGCGATCGAAAACCAGATCCGGATCAATCAAACCCTGATTTCATTGTCTTCATCAGACTCTGGTTTTTTATTTTCAATCAAACCCTGATTGAAATTTTTCCGGCAGACCTTGATTGAAATGCAAGATTCCGGAGCAGTGTTCCGACGGTGGGCGGGACACTAACCTGATAAAAACCCGTTTAACTTTTTACAACCAGACCTTGATTGAAAAATTTTCAGCAGACTTTGATTGAAATATTTTTAGCAGACCCTGATTGTAATATTTTCATCGCGACCAGGACCCTGCTTGAAAATGTGGTCCGGATAGACCATGGTTTGATTGAATTTTTTACCAGATTATGGTTTTTTTTCATTTTCTGGGTTTTATTCTGAGATGATGCCCCCTCTTGCGCCAGCCCTGCCCCCATTGGGGGCGGGGGCACTTGCGATAGTGCCGGAACAGGTAATACAGCATTATCACAATGCGGAGGGGTGGATTCGGGAGGGGACAGGCACTGTCCCCTCCCTGAGATTTAACAATGTAAACTCATATCCTCAGCAGCCGCTCGTTCTCCCGCAGCCACTCCCGGCGCTTCCGGTAGTCGGGCATCAGCCCCTCCACCTTCTCCCAGAACCTCTTCGAGTGGTCTGGCTGCCGGAGGTGAACGTGTTCGTGGACGATCACATAGTCAACAATCGAGAGCGGTGCCTGGATGAGTCGCCAGCTGAAATTGAGCCCGCCCCGGTGGTTGCACGAGCCCCAGCGCTGTGTGGCATTGGTGATCCGGATACCCGTCGGGGAATACCCGGTCATCATCGAGAACCACATGCACCGCGACCGGATCTCCTTGGCTGCCTCCTCCATGTACCAGTGCCGGATTGCCCGCGGGATGTCGGGCCGGATGGTGCGGGGAACAACGAGCCGGTCGGTGCGCCGGATTGTCGTGCCTCCGTCATCAGCGATGTGCAGCGGGTAGGGGCGGCCGAGGAACCAGAAGATCTCGCCCTCCCCGTAGGAATGCGGGACAGCCTGCGGCCTTTTTTTCATCTCGCAGATCTTCTTTAAGATCCAGCCGCTCTTCTCCCGGATTGCTGCTTCAATCACCGCATCGGGCGCCCGCAGCGGGGCCCTGACGATAAGGTGTGCATCCGGTGTAACGATGAGAGCAATGGTGCGCCGCCGCGAACGGATTACGTTCTCGATAAGGATTTCAGTCATGGCCGGACCGGTACTGTGCTATGGATGTACTGTCAGCCGGAAGGAGGAAAAAGGTAGGGGCCGCGGCAATCGCGTGCTGCACCTGAAAGGACCGGTCCCGAAGGACACGGGACGGGACAGATCATCCCCGGCTCAGCACGATGGAGACGACACTGCCCGGGATCTGCGATTCCAGCGACTGCTTGAGGGATGCTGCAAAGTCCTGCACGTCCCCCGCCCGCTGCTCCGGGTCGAAGCCAAGGAAGATCTCGATATAGATCCTTCTCCCGGAGCGGCGGGATCGCACACCGTGGAAATCGTGGTACTTGTCAAACGAGTCCGCCAGTTCGCGGAGGATGAGGATCTGGAGATCCTCCTCGAGGGTCTTGTCGAAGAGGTCCGGAAGGGACGATGAGATCTCGCGGTATCCCGCGAGCAGCAGGAACCCGATGATGACGAACGAAACGATCGGATCGATGTATTCCGCAAGGTGGTGGGATGCAAAGACGACCGAGACGACGAGCGCAAAGAGGATCAGAAGATCAGAGAAGGTTTTGGCCCGGCGGAGCCGCCACTGTGCTTCAATAATCGGGGAAGGATCGCGCTGGGCCCTGCTGAAGTAGGTCCGCCAGTGGTAGGAGTCGGCAGCTGCGGCGAGGATCATGAGGGGGATGCCGATGATCGCTGCATGAGTATCGAGCGGCTCGGGATGGAGAAGCCGGAAGGTGGTGAACGCGAGCAGGATGCAGAGAGATACTAACATCACGCCGCCGGTGATGATGCGGGTGAGGGACTCGAACTTGCCCATCCCGTAATCGTAGGAGAATTTCCCCCCTCTGGTCACTCTCCGGATGACCATGAGGGCAAATACCGAAGCCAGCATCTCGTTGGCAACCTTGATGACGTCAGCAAGGAGCGTGGCGGAGCCGGAGAGGATGACCGCAACAGTCTCGGGAATGATGATGATGAGGTCCATGAAGAGACCGGTCCGGACCAGCTTCTCCAGGGGCTCGTCGGCCGCAGCGGTCCCGCTGCCGGGTTCCTTGTCCGCCATACGTGTAGGTACCTGTTGGCAGGGAACCGATAAAAAACTGCAGGAATTTCAGGTGAGAGAGGAGGGGTGGATGCGGGGCCGGGACGCTGGATCGTCCGGGCCGCTAGGTAACTCCGGATTTTCCGTTGAACCCGTCGCTCACGACCTTGCCATCCCTGAGCCGGACAATGCGATGGAAGTAATCCTTGTGCCAGTCCTCGTGGGATACCATGACGATGGTCTGTCTGAACTCCTCGTTGATCTCCCGGAAGAGCTCGAGCACCATCCGCGAGTTCTCGGAGTCGAGGTTGGCGCACGGTTCGTCGGCGAACAGGATATCCGGCCGGTTCACCATGGCCCGGGCGATCGAGACACGCTGCTGCTGGCCGCCCGAGAGCTCGCGGGGCAGGTGGTCCCGGCGATCGCACAGGCCGATCCGCTGCAGGATCTCGTAACTGTCCTTCTTAATCTGCTCTCCTGTCCGGTCCTTCCGGAGCATGGCCGGGAGGGAGACGTTTTCCATCACGGTAAGGTCGGGAACCAGCGCGTAGTCCTGGAACACGTAACCGAGCTTGTAGAGCCGGAACATGGTCCGCTCGTAATCGGTCAGGCTGCCAAGATCGGTGCCGTCGATGACAATCCTGCCGGAGCTGGGGTAGTCCAGGAGACCGAGCATGTGCAGGAGCGTTGTCTTGCCGCTCCCGCTCGCCCCCATGATCCCGAGGAACTCGCCCTTCGCGATATCCATGGTCACGCCGTCGAGAGCCCTGACCTCGACGCTGCCCATTCGGTAGATCTTCTGCAGATCGGTAATCTCGATCATATCAGGCCCTCATCGCACTCTGGATGTCCTCGCGGGACACCTGCCAGGCCGGGACATAGCCGGCAACAACCGATGCAAGGAAGAGGATCAGGCTGTTGGTCACGTAGTCCATCGGCGTCAGGTACAGGGTTGCCGACCACTCGGGGGTCACCACGGGGTGGGCAGCCATGTACAGGGAGATAAGGAACGTGAGGATAACCCCGCAGAAGATCCCCATCACAGCCATGATCACAACCTGCATGCCGTAATTATGCATGATGACCTCCTTGTCAACGCCGATCGCCCGCAGGATCCCGATCTGCTTGCGGCTGTTGATGGTCTTGATGGTGATGACGATGAAGAGCACGACCGTCGTAATAACAATGCCGACGATGAGCGAGACCATGTTGATGATGGCAAAGCTCTGGAGGGCGCGGCCCATCCCCTTTTCCAGGAGGTCGCTCATGGTGGAAACGCTCTCCGCAACACCGTACTGCTCGAGTTCGTTCTTGATGAACTTCTCCGTGTACCCGGGCTTGGTCTTGACCGTGATGTATTCCGCATGGTCAAGGGTCTGCCCCTCCACCTGCTCCATGTCACTCCATGTTGTAAAGATCGTCTGGTCTGCGGAATACCATCCGGTAGAATAGATCCCCTTGACCCGGTACTCGCGGGAGTATCCCGGCCCGTACTCGACCGTAATCGAGTCGCCGACCTGGACACCGCCGAGCGATGGCTGGAACTCGTCCTCCTGCTTGATGGTCCGGTCGCCGGCAACCGCCTTACCGATGATGACCTCTCCGGTATCGTCCTCGCCAAGGTAGCTGCCGGCGATAATCTTCGAGTACAGGGGAGAAACGAACTTCTCGTCGCCGGGCTTGATGACCCGCACCGAAACGCCCAGCACCCGGCCCCGGTACTTCAGGGTCGCCGCCTTGGTCAGGTGGGGGGTCGCCCGTTCTACGCCGGGCATGCCGTTGATCAGGTCGAGCACCGCATCGAGATCGTTGACGTACTGCTCCCCGCTCTTGGGACCGACAAGGACATTGCCCGTCTCGTAATCCACGATCTGCGCGGTGATGCTCTGCCCGATCCCGTTGAAAAGGCCGGGCAGGAAGACCATGTTGGTGAAACACATCGCGATGATGAGCACGGTCAGGACAACGCTCGACCGGCTGCCCCGCTGGAGCGACCTGAGCGCCAGCAGGAACGCGACATTCAGCTCTTTCTTTCCCATGGGAACTTACCGTCGCCGTTGACCTTCGGGAGGTACCAGTACCGGTACCCGGCAAACCCGAGAATGACAAGGACAATCAGCAGCACCACGATCGTCCCGGTCATATCCGTTGGCGGGACCCGCAGGTTCATCTGCCGGGTCATCGTGTGCGTGCCCATGTCGTCGGTGTAGGTTATCGTCAGGTTGTACGGGTGATTGCCGCCCTGTGCCCCTTCGAGGAGGAAGATGACCGGCGCATCGTTGCCGGGCTTAATTTTCCCGATGAACGCCTCCTTTTTGCCCTCAACCGGCAGGTCGATGGTTGCCGAAACCTGTTTTGCCTCGCCGGTACCGGTGTTCTCGACCCGGATCGTGAGATCGAATGGTGTGCCCTCGGTCAGGCGGGGTGGGCTGGTGTCGACCGAGACGAACCCGAGCTCTGCCTTGCCCTTCATCATAATGTCGATCCCGGTCTGCTCGGTGACAACGGACCCGTCAAGGGCATTGTAGCTGACCGTCACCGGTACCCGGACCAGCCCGCTCTTCGCGTCCTTGTCGGACAGGAGGGCGATGTTCAGTGTCTTCTCCGAACCGGCGCCGATTGTGCCAAGGTGGTACAGGTCGGTGGACTTCGGCGCGACATCCGTGCTCACGTTGACGAGCTTCAGGGTGACGTCATCCGCCATCAGCTGGCCGGCATTCTTCATCGTCAGCGTTACCGGGATATCATCACCCGGGTTGACGCTGGCGGGGAGCGAACTTTCCAGGATCAGGATAGCCTGCTTCTGGATACCGGAGGCGGTGTTGACGTTGACCGGGATGGGATACCGGGTACTCCGGCCGCCCTTGGTATCGATCCAGACCTCAGGGAAGTACATCCCGCTCTTTGATGGTGCCCGGATAGAGAAGGTGATGGTCGTTGACTGACCGGGACCCAGGTCACCGATCCGATTAAAATCCTCGGTCAGGACGCTTACCCCTTTCTCCTCAAGGTGGATATTCTCGATATAGACGTTGATATCGGTCGTCCTCGTCGTTCCCGCATAATCGGGCGAGAGCGCGGTACTCTCGCTGACCGAGGCCGTTGAAGCCGTATTCCTGATGGTGACCGTGATGGTTCCCATACTGTCCGGCATCATGACTGCCGGGGCAGTTTTGTAGTCAGTGATCGTAACGGTAGGAGTCTCTGCCTGGGCCGGCGGGATAAAAACAACCATCAGCCCGAACAGCACGATGAATGCTGCAATGGTACCGATCTCCCGGGATAATGTCATGTTCATGGTTCTTTCGCTCATACTGCCTCCAGTTCAACCGACCCGACGCCCTGGGTGATGGCGATCTCGTTTACCGGCAGGGTGGGATTGAACCCGGCAGTGGTGTAATGTTCGTCAGTCTGTGCAAGGCCGCTGGCATCGGTATCCCCGACACCCTGGTGGAGGCGGATACGGGTATTGCTCTCCTTTCTGACACGGAGAGTCAAATCGCCGACACCGTTATGGATGACCGCGCTGAACGGGCCGCCGTGGTAATCGCCAAGGTCGATGGTCGTGTCCCCGGCGCCGGTGTTGACCGCAAGGGTTGTCAGGTTTGTATTCCCGAGCAGGATATCGCAGTCGCCCGCCCCGGAATTCACCGTCAGGGCAAACGGCACTGCATTGTTCAGGTTCACGTCCCACGTGTTGTCCCAGCTTTCGGGAGAATGGGCAAAGACCCAGTCTTTTTTCTTGTGACCCGTTTCGGTCATAACCACCCGTTTTGCCGATCCATTCATGCTCACGGCATAGTCCGGCTGCATAAGGGGACTTGCGGAATATACGGTTGTTTCCATGAGATTGTCCTGCTGTGCCCCGCCGTGTACGGTGAGGTCACCGGCACCAAGGATGATCCGGACTTCCCCGGAGGAGGCACCGTCAAGCGGGAACGAACTGGTATTGGCTGACCTGAATGCCGTCCTGTTGAAGGGGGATGCAACCGGCTCCGGGCCGGGCGAAAATCCTCCCGAGAGCGCGAGGATTGCAAACCCGGTTATGTATGAAACGATCGAAATAGCCACAAGCCAGAGGATCACCCGGGTTATCGTCAGGCGGGATATGCTGGCCGAAACAGCTGCCAGGGGATCATTGTCTCTGGTACTCTCAGGTTTCATGATGCACTCTCCGTTCCCGTTATGACCCTGATGTTCCACTTGAGATACCGGATGCAGACATGGTAGAAGAACCGGCCAAGGTAGTAGTTCCCGATGATGACGAGCAGCCCGGTTGTTGTCATACCGATTGAGATGAAGATCCCGGCAAGAGGGGAATACCAGATGGAGTATGCAGAAATTCCCGCGATCTGGAGCAGGGACCAGATGACCCCCGTAACCCCTCCAAAGGTGATCATCACCCCGACAAGGAAGATGACTGCCAGCATCACGACAAGGAGGATGAACGGCACGAGTACGAAGACAAGGTTGAAGAGGCCGAGGCCGAGCGTGGCGACAACCGCATGGACAATATTTGTGCACGAGCGGTTATCCTCGGCCTTCTTTACCAGGTGCATGACCCGGATCTCCCGGGCAACATCCTCGGGAGAGCCCAGGGACTTCCAGAGCTCCTCATCCGTTCTCCCGTTTGTTTTGCCGATCGAGAAATGCTCCGAATAATCCGAGAGGATATCGTCGAGCTCCTCTTTCGGGAGCGTTCCTTCAAGCCGGGTCCTGAGGATCCGGATGAATTCCTGTTCATTCTGCTGCATTGTTCTTCCCCTCGAGGAGCGCATTCACCGAAGCCGCAAACCGCATCCATTCTTCCTTCTGTTCGTGCTCTTCCTTCCGTCCGCTCTCTGTCAGCCGGTAATACTTCCGGGGAGGCCCGCCTGCCGACTCCTGCAGGTATGTCGTAACATACCCCTCGTCTTTCAGGCGGTGGAGCAGCGGGTAGATCGTTCCTTCCGAGATATCGATCCGTTTTGATATCTCGCTGACCAGTTCGTACCCGTAACAGTCCTTGTGCGCCAGAACAGAGAGAACGCAGATTTCAAGTACGCCTTTCTTGAACTGGATATTCATGGCTTCTTCCCGAATACAGGGGACTGCCCGGCACCGGTACAGGGTTTCTCTGGTGTTTTGAGTGCTGGTTTTTTTGGATTCCGGAAAATCCGGAGAGGGTAGGGCCGGGCAGGTCCGTGTTAATTGCTTAACACAGTATCTTGCATTGCAAGGTACTTACTATCATTGAGAACGCGCAATATATATAATGATCGTTTTTGTCGGGATCGTTCCGTGTTCTCCCATAAGGCCACCGGCGATGCTTTCATACTGACATGCCCGGGCCCGACCTATCCTGAGTCTCAGGTGTACTACCCAAAGACATAAAACTTACCATGAGTAAGATTAAGTTACCGGGAGTATCGAGTCCCTGATGATATTTTTCACCCAAGCCGGAGATATTCCATCCCATGCCGCGCATCATTCCCGAATACAAGGAAGAGGTCAGGAAGAAGATCATCGATACCGCGTACCACCTTTTCATGGTCAGGGGATACCATGGGACAACCATGGAAGAGATTGCCGGGGCGCTCGGGGTCACCAAGCCGGCGATCTACCAGTATTTCCCGGGAAAGGAGGACCTGTTTGCAGCGGTTTCGGAGCGGGGCCGGCAGGAACTGAAGGGCATCCTCGAGCGCTCGTACCGGGACCGCGATTTCCGGGGCGGCAGCGAAGCCCTCTTCGATTCCCTTTCGCGATACACTCCGCAGTTCTATGGCATGTTCTCGGAGATGATGATCCTTGCACCGCGGAACGAACGGATCCGCCAGATCCTCGAGGAGGACCGTCGCGGCGACATTCTTGTCATCGAGCGGTTCATCGCCCGCCAGCAGGAGAAGGGGCTCGTTCCGCCCCGGCTCGATGCCAACACCCTTGCCCTGGCAAGTCACGCCATCATCGGCGGCCTGCTCCTCGACATGAGCACCGGGCTTGACAGAGGAGAAGCAAAACGGATCTGGATCACGACCGTTGAAGCGCTCCTGAAACCATCCTGAACGGGTATCTCGTGCAGGAATGACGGAAAAGAGCGCCCCGTCTCCTCATCCTCTTCCCTGCGACCCTCCACCGGCCAGGACAACCGGAAGGAGATTACAGGACCATGTCGAACAACTCGGGATTTTCCCGGGAATAGGTTTCTCTCAGGCCCTTGAGCGGCAGGTTCTTGATATAATCATACGAACGCGAGAGGAATGCGATCAACTGTCCATGGTCCGGGTACCTGGCACGGAGGGGATCCGTGAGGCGGATAAGCGTCATCGCATCAGGGACAGTATCGGGAATGGTCACGCGTGATCACTACATGGATCGCTGAACAATTACTTATGTTTTATTATTTGTATTCTATCAGAACAGAATCGGGAGCCGCCCGGTTCCGGAAGAGACGGGAAAAAGGTACAGGGGCCGGCCGCAGCCGGTGGATTACCGGGTATCGGAGGTGCCCTGGTGGAACGGGCAGAAACAGTTGGTGCATCCCCTGCAGACAAAGAACTGGAGATCCGCGGCAGCGATCAGGCAGAGTGCCACGAAGACATACATGAAAAACGGCTGCATGAGCAGCCAGTACTGGGGAAAGACGATAAAGAATACGACCGGGACAACGATCCCCGTCTTGTCTGCGAAGGTGTACGGCCCCGGCTCGCGCTGAGGAAAGTAGCGGGTGAGTTTCCCCGGGATGATGTGCCCGCAGTCCGTGTCCCGGCAGGGACATTTCATGCAGACCGAGTATATCAGGACAAGGCATGAAAGGAGAACCCCGACGATATAGAGGGCTGCAAAGACAACAGATGACGCGAGGATGGCAACAGTCGCTGTAACGGCAGCAGCTGCAAGGAGGAGGAGGGAAAGGATCCCGTGTACGTGGCGGTTCATGGATATCATCCTGTTATTGCACAGAGCGGCTTAATCATTGTGTTCGGATCCCGGATTTTTCCGGCGGTCATCCGCCGGGAGGTCATTTATGGGTGAAGTACGCCGTTATTCCTGACGCAGTCGCGCTGTCGATCCTGGCAAACCCGACCCGCTCGAACTGGACAACTTTTGAGAGTTCCTCCTTCACCCGGGGTTCGCAGGATCCGTGTATCTCCCCGTCCGGGGTCAGGAGTATGCAGGGGACCGTGTCCTTTGCAGGGAGCCACTGGATGATCCGGGCTTTCGCGGCCCGTGCATCGGCAAGCGAGTCCCCGCCGTAGGAGAACAGCGGCGTTCCGTTGTCCCATGCGACCTTTACATTGAACAGGTCCTTGAGACGGATCATACAAACCCCTTCGGTGATTTCGGCTTTCGGTACAAGGACGTCTCCCGTAAACTCAAGCGTGCGGGTTCCCCGTGCTTCGTCAGACGGGTGGAGCAGGGCGCGGGCCGTGTGATTCGGTGCCCCTGCGATTGTAATCCTCACCGGATCCGGCACAAAGAAGTAACGGTTTGCCACCGGATCGACGATCTTTTTGTTCTCTGCATAGAGGTTGTCCCACGAGAACGAGATGTCGGTTTCGCCGATACCGATGGCAAGCATGGCGTTCTTCACGGCAACGGGGCTGATCCCCCGGCGGGCAAGGGCCCGGAGCGTCCCGAGCCGGATATCGTCCCAGCCGGTATACGTGCCCTCTTTTATCCCGGCACGCATCTGGGAAGTCGAAAGAACCACGCCCTCAATCCCCATCCGGCCATAGTGCCGGTATACCGGCACTTCCCAGCCCATATGGTCGTAGATGTATTTCTGCCGCCGGGTGTTGGCGATGTGGTCCTTGCCCCGGATCACGTGCGAGACGCCGAGCAGGTGATCGTCTGCTACCACCGAGAAGTTCATCAGGGGATACACGTGAGCCTTCACCTTCGGGTGAGGCGGGGCGTCAAGGATCCGGAAAGCGGGGAAGTCCCGCATGGCCGGGTCGGGGTGGTCAAGATCGGTTTTGATCCGGACCGATGCCTCACCTTCCCGGAAGGAGTGATCGAGCATCTTCTGCCAGAGTCCCAGATTCTCCTCCACGCTCTGGTCGCGGCAGGGGCAGGCCTGCTTTGCCATCTTGAGTTCCTTGAAGTGCTCGTTGTCGCAGGTGCAGACGTACGCGCCCTTCCGCTCGATCAGCTGCCGGCAGAGATCGTAATAGATCGGAAGGCGGTCGCTCTGGGTCACGACTTCGGTTATCCCGAGGCCGAGCCACCGGATGTCTTCCCGGACTGTTTCGTAGGCTTCAGGATCGACACGCTTGGGATCGGTGTCCTCAATGCGGAGGATATAGCGGCCGCCATACTGCTTTACGTAAGCATCGTTGAGCGCGGCTGCCCGGGCATGCCCGATGTGGAGCGGCCCCGAGGGGTTGGGGGCAAAGCGCATGATAACGCCCTTTTCCGCCTTCTCGAGATCGGGGAGCACTTTCCTGTGCTCGTGCTTCTCCGAGAGGGCGGCCATCATCTCCGGCGCCCGTTCCTGAAGGGTGGAGGCACGCTCGTCAGGTGAGAGTTTCGCCACATCGGCGATAGCGTCCTTTGCCATGGCAGAGACCTCCTTTGCCCTGCCCCGCAGCTCCGGGTGTGCACCCATCACCATGCCAATGACCGCACCCGCCTGCGGCACGCCCCCGTGCTTCACCGCGTTCTGCAGTGCGCACAAAAAGAGGATCTCCCGTATGTCGTCACCGGCCATCCTAAAAGCTCCGGGTTACGAAGAACTCGCCGATGTCCATCAGGAGCTGCCGCTCCTTCGAGGGAGCGAGCACGGAGAGGTGCCGGTTGCTTTCGGCCACGAGGTCGGTCGCGGTCTTCTTCACCTCGTCGATTACGCCGGCATCGGTCAGTTCCCTGATTGCAGCCTGGATATCCGCAGGTGAGAGGTCCCGCTGGTACTTCTTCAGGTCGAGGCCCTTCTCCCGCGCCCGTATCATAAGAAGGGTCTGCTTGCCCTCGCGGAGGTCAGAGGCCTGGTCCTTCCCGCTCTTCTCCGGGGGGGTCAGGAGGTCGATAATGTCATCCTGGATCTGGAAGGCTATGCCCGTGCTGAGCCCGAAATTGTACAGCGCCTTCACCTGCACACCGTTGCCGCCGGCAAGGATCGCGCCGATACCCGCCGCCGCGGCATAGAGGACCCCGGTCTTCTTTTTCACCATTTCCAGGTACTCGCCTTCGGTCACATCGGTGCGGTGCTCGAAGGACATGTCCATGTGCTGGCCTGCACAGATCTCGTCGCAGGCTTTCGCCAGCATGGTCACGGCGCGGACCTTCGCATCGTCCTTTGCCTGTGCCATGCAGAGGTGCTCGAAGGCCCGGGCATACAGGACATCGCCGGCAAGGATGCCGGTGGGCATATCCCATTTCGTGTGCACGGTCGGGGCACCGCGCCGGAGGCTGTCATCGTCCATGATGTCGTCGTGGACGAGCGTGAAGGTATGCGTGACCTCAAGGGCGAGCGCCGCGTGCAGGATATCATCCGAGCTGCCCGGTTTCACCGTATCTGCAGCGAGCATCACGACCGCCGGGCGGAGCCGTTTTCCTCCTGCAGCAAGCAGGTGGGCCGAGGCCTTGTTCAGTTCGCCGGTCTTGTCGACAAAGTACCGGTCGATCATGTGATCGATGGTTTTTGCAACCGATGCAAGATAGGATGGAAGTTCTGACATGGTTCTCCTCGTTTACGCAATCTTCAGCCGCTGGCCGTTCCTCATCAGGTGGACGGTGGAGTTGGCAGTATACCCCATCTCCCCGGCGAACTGGGTATATTCGGCGTTCATGGTCATGCTTCCGTGCGCAGGGATGATGTGCTGCGGCGAGAGCATCTGGATCATCTCGTAGTGGTCCTCCCGGTACGCGTGGCCGCTCACGTGGAGATCGTCGAAGATCCGCGCCCCGACCAGTTTCAGCCGGGCCTCGACCAGGTGGCGCTGGCCGAAGTTCAGCGGGCTCGGGATGATGTTGGCCGAGAACAGGACCTTGTCGCCGCCCGTGATCTGGTAGGGCGTGTCCCCGGTCGCCATGCGGGTCAGGATCGACCCGGGTTCTCCCTGGTGGCCGGTGACGATGGGCAGGAACTGTCCCTTTCCCGCCTTCATCATCCGGCGCAGGGTCCGGTCGACCGTGCGCCGGTTGCCAAAGACGCTCGTGGTCTCGGGAAAGGAGACCAGTTTCATCTGCTCTGCCGTCACCGCATATTTCTCCATGGAGCGGCCGAGCAGCACCGGTTTTCTCCCTATCTCGTGGGCGCACTCTGCAATCGTCTTGATACGCGAGATATGGGACGAGAAGGTCGAGACGATGATGGCGTTTTTGTCATCCTCGTAGCTGGTGATGGTGTCCCGCACAAGGTCCCGGGCAACCCGTTCGCTCGGGCAGCGGCCTTTCCTCCCGATATTGGTGCACTCGACGATAAGGGCGAGCACGCCTTCCTTCCCGATCTGGCGGAGGCGGGCAAAATCCGGGGGTTCGCCAATGACCGGGCTCCGATCCAGCTTGAAGTCCAGCGCATAGACGATGGCCCCCCGGGGGGTGTGGAGGACCGGGATGACCGAATCGATGATCGAGTGCTGGACGCGGACGAACTCGAGGGTCAGCCCCTGGGACAACGTGTACCGCTGACCGGCTTTGAGCGCGAAGAGCTTGTTGGGGATGTTGAACTTCTGTTCACTGGAGATCTGCTGCCGGATCAGCTCCGTGGTGTACGGGGTTCCGATGACTGGCGCATTGTACCGGTGCGCCAGTTTCGGGATCGCCCCGATGTGGTCGAGGTGCCCGTGCGAACAGACAATCGCTCGTACTGTCCCGTCGGCCGCGTTCAAAACGGTATCATCGGGGATCGCCTTGATCTTGATAAGGTCAAGGGAGTGCATGTTCTCGATCTCCGCATCCTCGTGGATCATCACCTGATCGATGCGGAGCCCCATGTCGAAAATGACAATTTCCTTTCCGCAGCGGACAGCGGTCATGTTCCGCCCGACTTCGTCGTATCCTCCGACTGCGATTATCTCGATTTCCATTCTGTATCTCCTGAGTGCTGTGACTGGTTATTCTTTGTGAAAAATCCCCTGGTTTCGCAGGTTATCGTTTAATCCGTGCCGGGTTGTCCTTATCGATCATCTGGCGGGTCTTACCCGTGATATGCAGGGAAGCCTTCCGGAGGTCGGGAACACGGGCTGATCCTGTCAGGAACATGGCAACCGTGAGCTCCCGGTGGATCGTATCGATAGCATCTGCCAGCGCCTTGTCACCCGTCATGGCGGGTTTGAGGAGCGGGAGTGCCATGCCGCAGAGGTCAGCCCCGAAGGCGAGCCCCTTGGCAATGTCGAGACCGCTGCGGATGCCGCCCGATGCTATGACCGGCCCGCCGGTTGCGAGCACCTCGGCAAGGCTGACGATGGTAGGGATTCCCCAGGAGGCAAAGTCCTGCCCGAGACTTCTGAGTTTCCGGTCACCGGCTTTTTTGCTCTCGTCTGCCCTGACGCTCTCGACCGCCGCCCAGGACGTCCCGCCCCAGCCCCCAATGTCGATGGCTTTCACGCCGGCACCCCAGAGCTTCCGTGCGGCGCCGGCCGAGATCCCGCACCCGGTCTCCTTGACGATGACCGGTTTTCTGAAATCCCTGCAAAGCCCTTCGATAGCCGCAAGGCAGCCGGTCGCATCGTGGTCCCCTTCCGGCTGGATCGCCTCCTGCAGGAAGTTGAGGTGGATTGCGATTGCGTCCGCATCGATCATTTCCACAGCCCGTTCAGCCCATTCTGCCCCGTGATCACGGAGCTGGACAACCCCGAGGTTCGCAACAAGGAACGCGTGCGGTGCCTGGTCGCGGACAACCGAGAACGTATCGGAAAGCGAAGGGTTCTCGAGCGCAGCCCGCTGGGAACCGACGCCCATGCCGATGCCGTACCGTTCCGCGGCCCGCGCGAGCCGGGCGTTCGTCTCCTTCGTACCGGGATGGCCGCCGGTCATTCCCGAGATGTAGAGGGGAGAGGAGAAGGTATGGTTCAGGAACCGGCACTTCAGGTCGATCTTCCCCATGTCGCATTCCGGCAGGGCGTTGTGCACGAACCGGATATCTGCAAGTCCTGCATCGCCGCTTTCTACTTCTTTTTCCGCGCAGATGCGGAGGTGATCGAGTTTTCTCGATGATGTAAACTGTTTCTTGTCTGCCATTCGATCTACTCTCCCCCGACAATCGTCCCGCCATGGCCGGATCCGGCGAGGAAGTCCGGGATTCGCGATACGTGAAAGATATCTGACCGGATCCCTGCGTCCGCAAGGCCGAGCAGCTCGTCGATCTTCCCTTTCATGCCGCCGGTGACATCAGTGTGGCGCGAGCTGCCGATCCGGAGCGCCGCAACCGTCTCTTTCGTAATCGACGGTACAACGACACCCCCGTCGAGCACCCCCGGCACATCGGTGGCAAGTCCCACGCGGCCGATCTTCAGCGCAACGGACAGGTAGCGGACGAGCTGGTCACCCGAGACGATACAGGCCCCGCGCGAGAGGTCCATCACCACGTCGCCGTGGATCACGGGAACCATCCCGAGACCGAGCATTGTCTCCAGGTGCCGGGTCTCGAACCCGACCAGCCGCCCGTTGTCCGCGATGCCGGTGTGCAGCGGATGGACGCCGACAGCCGCCACCCCTTTTTCCCGGAGAGCGTCGACAACCGCGCCGTTGAGGCTGCTGACCGCCCGGTGGGTGACGAATATCCCCTCGGTCTGCCCAGGTTTCGCTCCCGTGTCGAGATGGTAACGTTTCGCCTCGGGATGCCCGCAGGAACCGGCCCCGTGGATGACCACGATCCCGCCGGTCCGTGCACCGGCAATGGCAGAGGCAATGGTGGCAAGCTGCCCGCGGTTGACCGCGCAGTCCGCCTTCTTGTCGGTGATGACGCTCCCGCCCAGTTTCAGGATCAGCCGTTCAGACATTCTTCTCCTTCCTGACGCCTTCCGTATCGATGCCGGTCACGATCGCCCGGGCCTCGCACTTCTCGATGGCCTGGGCAACGCGATGCTTGAGCTGCTTGGGGCAGAGCGCCACCATGCTCCCGCCCCCGCCGGCGCCCGTGATCTTTGCCCCGAACGCACCTGCGCTGCGGGCTGCGACCACCATCTTTGCCAGCTGCGGATGTCCGACCCCGAGAACCTCGAGCAGGTGGTGATTCATGTTCATGTACCGCCCCAGCTCCCGGGGATTGCTCAGGTGGTGGATCGCGCTCATCGTGACCCCCTCGATAGCATCGAGAACCGGATCCACAATCTTCGGGCTTGCCTTTTTTAAGTCCGCCACCTGCTCGACCATCCGTGCCGTGCTGTGCGAGACGAGCGAGTCCCCGACAACGAGGTGCATGTTCTGCGGGGGCAGGCGCCGCCGCGATCCCCCCGCGATGAGGACGATCCCGCCATACGTGGAAACGGTGGTATCGGTGGGGCTTGCCCGCCCCTTCTGGACCTTCTTTTCGATCTCGAATGCCATGTCCGCGATGTCCTCACGGGTCTTGTTCAGCCGGAACTCGTCGTTGATCGCCGAGAGAGTGGCCACCGTGACAGCCGCCGACGACCCGAGGCCGGAGGAGCTTGGGATCTGGGAGTTGATGTACACGCTCCCGATCACGTTCATGGCTTCGAAACATCCGTCGATATACGGGGACTTGGCGCGGGCGGCCCGTTTCGTGTCCCGCACGGTGACGAAGACCCGGGGCTTGATTGCCATGGCTATGCCGGGCTTTCCGTATACCACTGCATGCTCGCCGAACAGGAAGACCTTGCCCGGCGCACTCCACGTTGCCAACCTAGATCACCGCAATACTCGCGTACCCCACGACTTCCCTCTGGTCGCCGGTCACATCACCGCTCGTCGCGTACCGGATCAGCTTCGCCGCTTTCGCCCCGAGGCCGGCGCAGGCGGTTACCATCGCCGTGATCGGGCCGTACCCGCAGGCAGTCACCCGCCGCTCCGCGATTCGCCGGTAGAATTCCTTCGTGTCGAGCGTGAGAAGCGGCTCGATGGCCCAGAGATCGTCCGCCTTCGCCTTCTGTGCAGGCACGTAGTGCGAGAAGTCGCTGGACGCCACGATCCGCACGTCCCGTTTTGTCTGGCGGATCGCGTGGAGGACCTTCTCCGCAAGGCGTATGGCACCGGGGTAGTCCTGCTGGCCCATCATCACCGGGGCGATCCGTGCCCGGGGGAAGCGGTACTTGATGAAGGGCACCTGCACCTCGAGCGAGTGCTCGTCCCGGTGCGAGAGTTCATCGGTCTCGATATCCAGCGCCCGGACGAACTCGGCGTCCGTATCGACAACGCCGAGCGGCGTCTCCCACGGCACTTCGGAGACACAGTTGATGTATCCACGGTGGGAGGGGCCGATCACGACGAAGGTACCGGAAAAACCGGGGGGGATTGCGCCGAACGCGGTGGCGGCAACCTGCCCCGAGTAGATATACCCGGCATGCGGGGAGACGATGCCGAGGGGATTTCCTTCCGGCTTTATTCCTGCGAAGAACCTCTCCAGGAGCTGTTCCAGGTGAGAGGGCTCCCGCGGGTAAAACATGCCGGCAACAGCGCATGTCCGCATTGTCATCGGATTACCCTCTGGTTCTCCTGTTATATCCAGATATCGGTCACCGGAAAAAAGTGGGACCAAAAAAATCAGAAATCGGTCTCGAAATCCTCGGGGGTGAGAGCCGTGGAGATACCGCGGAGACGGAGCATCTCGCGGGTCAGGAGGAAGTAGATCATCGAGAGAGCCTTGCGACCCTTGTTGTTGGTCGGGATGACGAGGTCGACGAACTTGGTCATGTTGTTGGTATCGCAGAGCGCAACGACCGGAATGCCGCACTGGACCGCCTCGTTGATGACCTGGGCGTCCCCGATCGGGTCGGTGACGACGACGACCTGCGGTTCGATGTAACCTTCGAGCACGGGGTTTGTCAGGAGGCCCGGGATGAACCGGCCGGTGGCGGACATGGCGCCGATGGTGTCGGCGAACTTCTTGGCCGGGTACTGGCCGTACTGCCGCGAGGTTACGACAAGGATGTTGGGGGCCTCGTACTGGTTCAAGAACTTGGCAGCGGTCTTGATGCGGGCATCGGTCTCCCGGATGTCGAGGATATAGAGACCATCACCGCGGACGCGGTAGATGAACTTCTTCATGTCCTCGCTCTTCTGCTGGGTGCCGATGTGGACACCGGCTGCAAGGTACTCCTCGACGGGGATGAGCGGCTCTTTTAATTCGATTTCCATTTCATTTACTTGGGTCATAGCTGTTCCTCAATGCGAATCAGTTCGTTTAATTTTGCAATGCGTTCTCCACCCACCACGCCGCATTTTAAGAAAACGCAGGAGAACGCGGTGGCAAGGTGCGCGATGGTCGTATCGGTTGTCTCGCCGGACCGGTGGCTCATCACCGTGTCCAGGCCGTGGGTGTGGGCGAGCCGGACAGCGTCAAAGGTGTCCGTGAGCGTCCCCACCTGGTTGGGTTTTATCAGCACGCAGTTGGCGGCATCCTTCTCGATACCCTGCTGGATGCGGTCAACCTGCGTGACAAAGAGATCGTCGCCGCAGACAAGGCAGCGCCCGCCGATCTGGCTGTTCAGCTCGGCGAATGCGTCGAAGTCGTCCTCGAACAGGGGATCCTCGACATAGACGAGGTTGTACTTGTCCACGAGTTCCGCGACATACGCGATCTGGTCCTCGGTGGACCGCACGGTCTTACGGTACCTGTAGGCCTTCCCGTCCCACATCCGGCTTGCTGCAAAATCAAGCCCCATGTCGACCTCGACGTTCATCTCATCGGTGACATGACCGGTTGCCTCGGCAATGAGCTCAAATGCGAGGGCATCATCGATCTGCGGTGCCCATGCACCCTCATCACCCTTGCCGCAGGGTTTCCTGTGCTTCTTTAAGAGTTCTTTGACATGCCGGTGGACCGCCGCGTTGGCAAAGACTGCCTCTTCGGTATCGGCAGCACCGCCCGGGACCACGAGGAACTCTTGGATCTCGGTGGCGTTTTCAGCGTGCGCGCCGCCGCCGATGACGTTCCCGAGCGGGAGCGGCATCTCCTTTGCGAATGCGCCGCCAAGGTAGCGGAAAAGGGGGAGGCCGAGTGACGATGCCGCTGCTTTAGCGTTCGCGAGCGAGAGCGCAACGGCGACATTGGCCCCGATGCCCGAGAAGTCGGCGGTGCCGTCGATATCCCGGAGCTGCTCGTCGAATGCCTCCTGGTCGGCCGCGTCCATACCGATCAGGGCCGGGATCAGGTTCTGGATAGCGTTGTCGAGCGCCTCGTCGACCGGTTTCACCTTTGCCTCGAACGAACCGGTGCTGGCACCGCCCGGCGCTGCCGACCTGCCATGGCCACCCGTGGTATACACGTCGGCCTCGACAGTCGCATTGCCCCGGCTGTCCAGGATCTTCCGGAGTTCAATAACCTCGATGGTGGTCATGGCGCTCTACTTCCTCTTTACGGTAATGGGGATGGTGTTGTTGCTGAATTCCTCGACCGCGATCTCCAGCGGGTCGATCTTCGTCGTGGTGATAAGTAACGGAGCACCCATTGATATCTGCAGAGCCCTTGCTCCAATGATCCTTGCCCGTTCATACCGGGTATATGTCTGCGTCTGCATGTGTCGTCCTCAGGATTTTTTGTAATTGTACGATTGGAATGGGGTCGCTGAGATTCGAACTCAGGTCACTGCGTCCCGAACGCAATAGGATGGTCCAGGCTACCCTACGACCCCGCATTCATCTTACACTGCTTACTGGTACGGATTGAGCTCGTCAATGATCTCTTTGTGCGTCAGGAGCATGCGCCTGCAGCAGTACCGGGAAATATGAAGATCGTCGAGGATCTTCTTGGGATCCTCTCCCTTCTCCCGCCGTGCCCTGAACTCTTCCCACGCTGCGGAGATGGGTTTTCCGCAGGTGAAACACCGGACTGGAATCACGATCTAACCTCTCATCATATCTTTTGGTTCAGCGATAAGACTTTTGGAACTTCTTGCGTGCACCGCGGCCGTGGGGCTTCTTGGTCTCTTTCTGGCGCGAGTCGTTGACTAAGAGCGTCCTGTCGTAGGCCAGGAAGATATCCTTCATCTGGGGGTCGTTGTGCCACTTGACGATGCCGCGGGCGAGCGCGGTCCGGACCGCCTCGGCCTGTCCCATGACACCGCCGCCGGCAACGTCAATGACGACGTCGATGCCGTGGATGGCGTTGGGGACGAGGAGGATCGGTTCGGCGATCTTCATCCGGGTGGTTTCGGAGCCGAAGGCTTCGAGCGGTACCGAGTTGACGCGGATGACGCCCTTGCCGGCCTTGAGGGTTGCCCGGGCGATTGCTGTCTTGCGTTTTCCGCTTGTATTGATGATCTTGACCATGTCGGGTGCCTCCTTAGAACCTGGCTCCGAGGAACGTGCACACTGCGCCGAGCGTGACGAAGTTCGGGTTGTTCAGGCGGTTCATGTGGACCTCTTCGGGCACTTCCATCTCCTTGCCTGCGAGATCGACCGGAATGCCAACGTAGCACTTGATCCGCTTCATGGCTTCCACGCCGCGGGGGCGCTTGTAGGGGAGCATGCCGCGGATGGTCCGCTTCATGAGGTGGTCCGGCCTGCGCGGGACGAACGGTCCCCAGTGGGCGCCGCTCGCGCCGCGTTCCCGCTTGTGCTGGTAGTTGCCGAGCACGCGTGCGCGGCTGCCGGAGATGATGGCCTTCTCTGCGTTGACGATCGCGATCTCTTCGCCCGCAAGCGCGCGCTTGGCGGTGATGCTTGCAAGGCGGCCGAGGAGCAGCCCGTCGCCGTTGATGATGGTTACCATAGCTTCTTCACCTCAGGATCCGGACACCGCTGCCCTTGGGGTTGTCGCTGATGAGCTGTTCGATGGTCATGCACTGTCCCTTGGCGTCCCGGATCTTGCTTGTGGCCGATGCCGAGAAGTTCAGCGCCGCGATTTTCACGGACTGTTCCAGCACGCCGCTCCCGAGCACCTTGCCGGGGACGAGGATCGTCTCGCCTTTCTGGGCGTAGCGGTTGATCTTGGACAGGTTGACCTCCGCGTAGTTCCGGTTGGGGGTCTCGAGCCTGCTTGCGATCTCGCGCCAGATCTTCGCCTCGTTCTCGCGTGACTTGTTTTTAAGGAGCGAGATGAGGGTGGTGAGACGGGGGTTCGTCTTCTCGATGATTCGTGTCATTTCTTTTCATCCCCTGATAATTCGCCGAGCTGTTGTTCCAGCGTGTCTGCCTGCTCCTTCACAAAAAGCAGCGCACGGTTCATGATCTCTTTGACCGGCAGGGACCCGTCGCTCTCGACCATGTAGATAAAACGGTCGTTCTCGGCGGATATTGCAATTGCCGGTATGTCCCCGATGCCGGTCGAGAGGCAGGCGCGTTCGCAGAGCCTGCACATCGAACAGTCGGGAAGTTTTCCGGGTACAACCTGGACTTTCTTACCCTTGACTGCAAGAATCCCGCGGGGGCACTCGTCAACGCACAGGCCGCAGGCGTCGCAGGCATCGCTGATGGTGACCACGGGGTGGTTCTTGTACCCGCAGACGAGCGTGGGCTGCCACTTGGCATGTGCCCGGCCGGTGTTGAGGGTGGCCCTGGCCTCGATGACGAGTTTCTGCCCCTTCGTGAGCTTCACGATGGGGATGTTGTCGTATACCGGCGCGGTCTTCGGGTCCTGCGGGATCAGGTCGCTTGACATGACTGTCCGGGGGCCCTCGACGGAGAGGGTATACGTTGCCGTGCAGCCCGGGCATCCCGCCCCGCCGCACGAACAGGTGTCCTGTGTGGAGTAACTGGAAAGGTCTGTCTTTAAGGGAATGAGCCCGAGCCGGTGGGCCAGCATCTCGTCGAAGAGTGCGCTCGTGTTGTCGTAGATGCGCACATCCTCGATGGCAAGGGTCGGTACTTCACCGATCATTGCGCGGCGGAATGCGTTGGCAAAGGCCGTGCTCGCTCCCGAGAGCGTGAATCGTGCGAGGGAGTCGTCCAGACTGGCGAATTCGATCTCCATCAGACTCTCCTTCCTCTCCTGCCGCCCTTGGGCCGGCACGAGTCGTGGGGAATCGGCGTTACATCTTCGATGCGGCCGATGCGCATGCCTGCACGGGCAAGGGCGCGGATGGCTGCCTGGGCACCGGGGCCGGGGCTCCTCTGCTTGCCCTGGCCGGGCGCACGCACCTTGACGTGGACACCGACGATTCCTTTCTCACGGGCGGTCTGGGCAACGTTGCCCGCCATCTGCATTGCAGCATAGGGCGAGCTCTCGTTGCGGTCCTGCTTGACGACCATCCCGCCGCTCGACTTGGTCACGGTTTCGGCACCGGACAGGTCGGTGATGGTGATGATGGTGTTGTTGAAGGACGCAAAGATGTGGGCGATGCCCCACTTCTCCTTCTCGTTTGCTGCCATGGATTACCTCCTCCCGCCGCGGTATCCTTCGGACTGCGGCATGGGCTTGGGGTTGCTGGCGGGCTTGGCGATCCGTACCTTCTCCGGGTGGGCGTCGGAAACGAGCGGCGATGTCCCGTAGTAGGAGACCTGGCCTTCGTCCTTGCGGGAGACCTGGTAACCGGGGATATTGACACGCCTGCCGGCGATCGCGATGTGTCCGTGGGTGATCAGCTGCCGGGCCTGCTTCGGCGACCGGGCGAGTCCCTTGCGGTACACGACCGTCTGGAGGCGGCGCTCGAGCTGGGTCTGGACCTTGAGCGAGAGAACATCGTCGATCCCCGCATCGGGGCCGAGAAGGCCTGCACGCTGGAGGTGGCTGATGAGCTCTTCCTTCTTGGCCTCGTACGTGTCGCGGTGGGCCTCGCTGGAACCGAGGGCCAGCAGTTCGCGGGCTGCCTTGCGGTACCTGCGGAGATGGGCCTGGGACTTCCAGACCTCGCGCTTGTTCCGGAGACCGTATTCGATCACGAGACGGGTCTCGTTCTCGATGCGGGACTTCTCCCACGGGCGCTTGGGGGTCTGGTAGGCCTTATGATTCTTGCCTGGGTATCCCATGGATTATGCCGCCCCCCCTTCCTTCTTCTTCTTGACACCGACGGTCGCGCCGGTCCTGCCGGTTGACTTGGTGCGCTGGCCGCGGACCTTCTGCCCGGTCTCGTGGCGGATGCCCTTGTAGCAGCGGATCTTCCGCATAAGGTTGACATCCTCATCTCTTGCGAGGCCGACATCAGCGCCGAAGAGGTGTTTTGCCTCACCGGTGTAGACGTCCCTGGGGCGGTTCGCCATCCAGCCCGGGATCTTGCCCGAGTATTGTTCGACTGCCGTGCGGATCCGGTTGACCGAGGCCTCGTCAAGGCGGCCAAGGGTCGCGTACTCGTCGACTTTCGCCATCCGGGAGATAACCGTAGACGTATGCCGGCCGACGCCCTTGATGCCGGTCAGGGCAACCCTGACGGACTTGGTGCCGTCGAGATCGCTGGTCCCGATCCTTACAAAGTATTTTATTTCGTCTTCCTGAGCCATCCAATCCCCTCGTTGTGTGAGATCTTCTCTTGAAGCGCTGAGGGAGGGATTTGAACCCTCGAGTCCTTTTGGGACACAGGTTTAGCAAACCTGCGCCATACCAGGCTTGGCTACCTCAACAGAGGAATCTCGCATCTTCTCAGACACTCGCGGTGTATGTGGTACGCCGCTCCATGAATGGTGCTTATTCTATGGGGAGGGGGAGGTTATAAGCGTTTGTGTAAGGAAGCCATTCACAGAAAGTGAATGTAATCTAAAATTCATGAAATAATTGTTCTCCTGAGTTCGTAGTATTTGCCATTATAGAAAAGAATTGTCTCATATTTCGCGACCAGGCGACCTTCCTCGCAACTGAACTTTCCTCCACCGATACAGGAGGGGTACATATATCCATCGTATTTCTCACAGGTCGCTTTGGTATTCTTACCCCCGTTCATAACTGCGTCAAGTTCGGGAAATTCAGAAAAATCCTTTTCCGTGAGTATATCTGCTGTGCTAATATTTTTTGGCATCCAGTTCGCTATTTCATACACCTCAAATTTTCCGCCACAAAGACGGGGGCCGGGGTGTTTCAACATATTCGGTAACGAAGACAGGATAGCCAGGGGATAACGAATCTCATGAGGCAACCAGAGATGCGATGGCCCGATATCGTTCCTGCTGTAAATATAATGGAGGGGGGATGAGTTGTATTCCGGCCGAGCATCTTTCTCTGCCCTGCCGATGTAAAATAATTCACCATTGAGGGATGCATATCCCAGAATGACATCCGGACCTACCGTTATCTGGAAATTATACCTTTTTTCATCTGCAAATTTTCCAGCATAGGTAATTATCCCGTCACTGCTCTTGGTCGTGTCTGAATTCGTGATATTGACGAGGTATTCTTTTCCCCGGATACGGATCGGAAAGAACGATCCGGATTTTAATTTTTCCTGCATCGCAGGGATATTGAATGTCACCAGATCATACCTGCTGATTCCTGATGGGAGATTCAGTTTTTCAGGATTCCGGATACCGCCAGCAGCAAGGTCAGCGGGAGATCCGGCACCCTTCACAATAACATTGGTATATCCGGGAATTTCGTAAGGAATACCGGAATTCTGCTCGATATACCCGGCTGTAACCACTGCCGCGATAATAAGCAGCAATACAGCCAGGACAGTACGATGCGGGATCACGGCACGCCCGCCTCCGGTACCTCCCTTACAACGAACTCCGCGGATAACCCGCACCGGTACTGGATCCGGTATCTTCCGGGAATCCAGCCGGTCGTGGCGAAGTGCATGGGCTGGCATGACTCATCGTAATACGCCACATCGTCAAACGGCAGCATCGTGACAATCGGCAGCCGCATCACCTGCCATGATTCGTTCTTCACGAGCCGGGCGATGCGGTACGAGCACGGGTGGTCGGTGCACCCACCTTTCCCCGGGTTTGCATCCACAACATAAAATTCCACGACCTCGCCCACGTTATAGGTCCGGGCATCAAGGACGATGGATTCGAATGGCGGGGGTGTTTTTGGGATGCCGGTAAGCTGCGGGCCGGGGGGTATCGCAACGGGAGAATCCGGTTTCTGCTGTCCCGTGCATCCCGCTGCCAGCAGCACCGCTGCGGCAAGCAGGAGCAGGGTGATTCCCCCGTACACAGAGTTCATGGAGTTCACCTTCATTCACCGTTCCGCTAATCCGGGTATACTATGGGAACGATAACCAGGAGATCGTAACCGTAACCGTCCTGCATCTTGCTCTCCTCAGTTACCAAAAAACCCCCGCACCCGTCGAATACCGAAGCATTGACCGTGAAAGTGGTCTCGTTAAGGCCGGCATTGCCTTTTGTTACCTTCGTTGTTCCGTTAATACCAGCCCGTTCGCCGAAAGCCGGCATATCTGCCGCAGCGATCGGGCGGATCTCCCATGACACATCATTGCCAACGGAGAGATTGGTCGTGCCTCTGAAAGTACAGGTCTCGGCAGGATGGAAAAGATGATATGACTCTGTCAGTTCCATCTCCGGGCAGGGACTGATCCCGATGAAGTACGGGCTCGCGGGAATTGAACTGACTTTGAAACCTGTCCTGGCGGAAACGGGTTTCCGCCCGGGATGGTGATCCTCGGATACAATATATTTGTCGTATTCAACCTTGGGGAAGAGCGCTGTATCGATGTCGATTGCAGTGGTATTCGTGCCATCGCTGCCTTTCTTAATCGTCATATTTCCTTTCATTATGGTTGTACCGTTAATTATGGAAGAGACCTCAAACTCAAGGTTGTCACCGGCAGGAAAGATGGTTGTACCGTGAACCGTAAACCTGTCCCCGTATTGTTTGTCCGCGATGGGATCCAGATTGATATCGTCATGCTTTTTCTCAAGGGTAATCGAAAGGGTATCCCGGGTATCTCCCTTCACAGCCCGTTCAACAAGGATCAATGGAATCGTATCGTCCCCGGTACCATCAGGGTAATCATCCGGGACCAGTTCCGCAGGATCGATATAAACATGCGTGTAATTCCGGCCACCCTTCCCTCCTGTGACATGAATCCTTGTACCTGCAGCACTGGCATTTTTGAACGTGAATTCAGCGGACGGCGACTCGATCTCACAGAGTACTTCCGTTCCGGCCGGGAGGTTGGTAAAACCGGTTACCGAGAATCTTTCCCTGACATCTCTGCTGCCGATATGGCTGATTTTAATCCAGGATGCACTGTTGTTGGTTTGCAGGGGGGTTTCTTTCGGAGTTTCTGAAGTGGTTGCGGAATCCACCGTGCATCCCGCCGCGAGAAGCACTGCTGTAGTGAGCAGGAGGAGAATGGCCGGGATTTTGTATAGCGGGTGCATGACAAGTCAATGGAAGGTGAACCTGATAAAATGGCAACAGCATCCCTTAAATATATTATGAAATATTTTTGCCTCCATGTCCCGCACGCTCGCCCATACCGGTTCCGGATTGTTGTAACAAGGGGGTCGAATTAATTTTTCTGATGTCCCGGAAGATGTCTCCATGAAGAATCAGTCGCTGAATTCCGGTCATACCAGTCCCGCGACCGGGAAAACCAGAAAAAAATAAATTCGACCCCCTCATCCCGCCCGCTGGATTTCAGCAAAAACGACCGATTTTCACGACAGCAGACACTATCTGGTATCAATCATGATGGGCAGGGGGGGTCGAATTAATTAAAATGTACCGGCACGATTGTGGCCGGAAAATAGATGGACTGATCCAGCACGTGGGACTGGCAGGCAGAAGGCTATCCCAGCTCGAACGTTGTCACGCCAAAGATCTCCTCAAGCGGGAGCGGCACGGGATCGCGGGTGGAGTAGAGCCGGGCGGTGTGGAAGACCGGGACCATCTGCCGTTCCTCAACAAGCGCGACAGCAGCCCTGTTCGGCACCGGGATATCGAGGAAGAACGGCTCGGCAGGGATCTGTGCGATGAGCCCGTCAAGGATCAGGTCTGCTGTTTCCCGGTTCTTCGCAAAGAGCGGCCCGATCTTGTATCCCCGGTGGCAGGTCCGCCGGACACCGTAGCCGAGGATCTTCCCGCTATCATCCAGACGGGCAATCCCGAAATGGTCCTTATGGCCGATCCAGAACCGCAGGAAACTCTCACGCTTCGCAGGGAAATGCGCTGTATCGTACGAGAGCAGATCGTCAAAGTTCACTTTCTGCACAGGCGTAAGGCCTTTCGGCATCAGGCCTCCGCCCCTCCCCTCATACCGGGCATTGTTGTAGTGGAAGAAGAGCCCGCCGTCCTTTTCGTATTTCGGCACCATTGCAACAACCCCGTCGCCGCCTACGATACGGGACCCGGCATGGCGCATGGCGTGGCGATAGAGCTGCATCCCGATCCCCTTCCCCCGGTACTCCGGTTTCACGATATACAGGCCGGCGAACGCGAACCGGTCGTCGTAGTTGAGCACGGAGACGGACCCGGCCATCCTGCCGTCAATCTCGGCGCAGAAGAATCCCCCGGGGTCCTCCAGCCAGAAGCACTCCGCATCCGCAAGGCCGGGGTTCCACCCTTCCGCAACCGCCCATTCCACCGCGACCGGGAGCTCTTCCTTCCTCATATTTCGGATCTGTATCTTCGCCATAGAGTACAACCGTGGACGGGATATTGGGCAGGAAACTACATACAGGTGACGGTCCGGTGGTATCTGCAACCGTTCCGGTACTTACGCAGGCAACGGCCGGGAACGATCTCCCGTGAAGGTGGCAGGGAGAGATGAGGAGCCCGGCCGGTCACTTCCCGGCAAAACGGTACGACCCCTTCGGGACCCGGATCTCGAACCGTGCCCCTTTACCCGGGACCCCGGTCTCGGCGATCGTCATGCCGGTAACGGAGAGGATCTCGCGGGACAAAAACAGGCTTCCCGAAGCTCCCGAACCGATACCCTTCTCGAAGATGGTCTCCTTCCGGTCATCCGCGATCCCCGGGCCATCGTCTTCGATGAAGATCACTGCCTCGTCACCAGTAACGGAAAATCCGGCACGGACGACCGTTGCCCCCTTCGCGTGGACGATGGCATTCTCGATGAGGGTGATGAACACACGCTCGAGAAGCGAATCGGCATACACAGTCAAGCCTTCCAGCCTGAAATCCCGTTTCAGGGAACCGAGGTCGAGATGGGAGATGGCAAAGAGCATCACCTCCATGACATTCTGCCAGCGCGGCGGGCTCATCCCCATCTCGTTGTACTGCCGGGCAAAATGCAGCGATTGCTGGATCTCGCGGACAACGGCTTCTTCCTTCTCGAGAAAGCTTTTCAGCTGGGGATCGGCAAGCCTGCCTTTTAAGAGTTCCAGGTATCCTGTCTGGACAAACACCTTGTTCTGGATATCCGAAAAGATGACCGTGTTGAGGAGCGCGATCTTCTTGGTCAGTCTCTGGAGTGCGTTCTCGAGGCGCTTGCGTTCGCTGATATCGAAGGCCAGAAGACCGAGCTGGGCCACTTCGCCATCGTCCCCGAGGACAGGATAGTAGGACACGAGGTACGTCCTGCCCCCCTTCTCGCTCTCGAAATGGATGGTTTCTTTTGTCCGGATCGCCTCCTGGACGAAGCGGTTGTACGTATCGATATCTTCTCCTGATATGAGCGACGGGTAATCGGCCCCGGTCATCTCCCCAACCGTTTTACCAAAGAATCCTGCAAACGCCGGGTTCACGAGGAGGATCGTTCCCGTCCGCGAGAACAGGGCTGCCGGGCCGGGCATGGCATTGACAAAAACCCGCAGCTGCTCCTCCCGCATCAGCAGGTCCCTGCGGGATGTGATAATCGTCTTTTCGAGCTCGGCCAGTTCGTCGTTACCGGAGAGGACCGGTTCGAGAACTGCTGCGGGGCCCTGACCGAGCGAACGCACATGGTCCGTCAGCCGTCCCATGCGCTGGAGAACGGTCCGATCCATGACAATGACGACGATAAGCCCGGTCAGGATTGCCCAGAGGGCGAGAAGGGCAAGGTACGTGACGATATTCGCGTACCCGGTCCGGTACAGCTGCCGTTCCTTGGTAACGCTGATTACGATATCCCGCCCGGCGAGATCCCTGATCGTGCCAAAGCCGGTGATCCAGCTCTCGTTATCGGGAACAATGATAAATTCCTCTTTTCCCGGCAGGCGGTCAAGACCGGAAGGGAGGCTGGTTTCAGTGCGCCCCGGGGTCGGCGGGTAAAGGACCATCCTGAAGCCGGTCAACTCGTTGATCCGCCGGAGGGAATCGTATTCCAGATACCTGCCCATGACAAGTGTCCCGTGGACCGGCCCGGTCCTGTCCGAATGAAGGATTGGCACGGAGGCAACCATCATGGGTCCGTCGGGAGTAAGCAGAAGACCTGCTATCCCAGGACTGTCTTCGGGGGGCCGGGAAAGCCGGGTATTACCCGTTACGAGGTTTTCAAGATCTGCCGGAACCGATCCGTTTGCCCGATAGCCCTGAGACAATACCTGCCCGTAGATCGGAATTCCCTTTTCATCAAGGATCATGAACAGGTTCAGGTGGATCGTTGCCAGAGCGTCCGGCTGCGTGTTGCTCTCGATGAATTCCGGGTTCCGGTCGGCTGCGAACCGGTACATATCGTCCCACCATGCCCAGTCCTGGGCAGTACTCAGCAGCGCACCAGACTCCTGCGCAAGGGCAGAGCGGCTCTGGTTCATGGAGTCGCCCATGTCCTGCTCCTCGATGCGGTCGAGCCCCGAGAGGGTCACCGAGAGCGAGACGACCGCTATGATGATGAAGAAGACAAAGAATGTCAGGCCAAGGATGAGGAGCGAGCGGTTTCTCAGGTTCAATGGCGCCTCCCCGCGATAATCCCGTTATCGGTGTAAGAAGTAATTAACAGAACCCCTAGAAAAAGGATCCGGTGATGTCATCGGGATTCCTGGCGGTGTATGGCCGGTTGCGGTATACTTCACGCCGGATATACCGAATCCCCTGGAGATGAAAAACCGGCGCCGGAAAATCATGAAGCGTATGGCGTTGTTCCGGATCGCGGGTTCCATGCTGACCCCGAAAACCGGCAGGATGTCTGCCTGCGCCATGGCGCCGTTCCATCGGTTTTTCGCCACGATACGCATTACGCGTTGCACACACGAACACACGACCCGGGCAGCGTGACTGATCGGGGATGAACGGGACGCAAAAAAAGTGATCAGAGTGCCTTTACCAGCGATGCGCGGGTGACGATCCCGGCAAGTTTCCCCTTGTCCATGACCGGCACTGAGCTGATGTTCTTTTTGAGCATCAGGGCTACGATATCGGACACCTTAGCCGTCCGTTCCACAGAGACGAGCGGGGAACTCATGATATCCTTGACGAGCAGGTTCCGGATCCGGTGGTCCTGGTGGTTTCCTTCCACCGACTCGCGGAACTTCCGCAGCGCGATCGCCACGTCCGTTTCCGTTACGATCCCGGTATACTTTTCTTTCTCCGACACGATGAACCGGGTGATGTTGTCGTCAAGCATCCGGCGTCGGAGGTGGACCACGCGCTCCTCTGCCTCGATGGTGACCGCCTTTTCGAGGGCCCCATTGATCCCGCCCTCGGGCTGGAACTTCTTCAGCAGATCGCCGGCGCCGACCTGGCCGATCAGCTTATGGTCGGCATCGTAGACCACGACCAGCTTATACTGCTGGAGCAGCGGGATGAGCACGTTGATACTCTCGTCAGGGTACACGCTCGTGAACTCCTCCTCGACCACGCTCGCCACGTGGATGGCCGTGGGTGCGATGGTGGAATTCTGTTTGCTGCCCAGTTTCTCTGCTATTGCCTTGCGGGACACGGTCCCGACAACGGAATTGTTATTGACCGCGATGAGCGGATCGATGCCCTCATCGAGCATCTTGTCGAGCGCTTCGGTGATTTTTGCCGATTTTGCGATTGTTGCGGGCTTTGCCATTACGTCTCGGATAAAAACTTCTTTTGTCATTTCGCCACTTCCTTTATGATATCATCGCGTTTTATGATTCCGGTTACTGTGCCGTTCTCCACGACAACAAGGCTGTTGACATGGTGTTTCTGCATCGTTTCAAGGGCCTGCGGGACCGGAGTCCCCGGGGAAACCGTGAGGACAGGGCTCGTCATCACGTCCCCGGCAGTCACGGATGCAACTGCCATGAGAGCGGGACCCGGCCCCCGTTCTGCCGTTTCGCGCCGTTTTATGGTCACGTCTTTTCCCATCACACCCGACATCTTCGGTTCATCGTTGTAAAATGCAAGGTTGGTCTCGGAGATGATGCCGGCAGGTGTGCCGTCATCATCGAGCACGAGCACCTTGTCGTTGCGTTCCCGCATGACGGATATCACCCGGTTGATCGAGTGGTACCGGCTCACGGTGGGTACATCCTCCATCACGTCACCGACCGGCCGGGTTATCCGGCGGACGAGGACGGACTTCATCAGATCCGTCTTGGTGATGATACCGGTCACGACACCGGCATCAACCACCGGCACGCTGCTGAAGTTTTTTATCGTGAAGATCCGTGCGATCTCTTTGACCCCGGTATCGGGCTGGACCGTGACAGGATTCTCTGTCATGAGGGCTCCCACCGGGATCCGGTCGAGCGGGCGCCGGCGCCAGGCCGGCTCTCCTTTCTGCATGCGGTACGCGATATCCTTTTTCGTCAGGATCCCGACCAGCACGCCGTTCTCCATCACCGGGAGGCGGGAGATATGATGCCGGACCATCAGGTTGCGGGCATGGGCCACGGTCGCCTCAGGAGAAACGATATGAACCGGCGCGTTCATGATATCGCGGGCGTACATCGTCATCCCTCCCGTGCAAATGCCCGCACAAGGTCGAACTCGGTAACGAGGCCGATCAGACGGGAGTCCTCGATCACGGGGAGCGCCCCGATGTTCTTTTTGAGCATCTCGCGGGCTGCCTCGTTGATGCTCCGGCCGGGTGTTGTCGTGATGAGCGAGCCGGCGACCAGCGTGCGCACGGGGAGGCTGGTCACTTCCGCGATGTTGCCCGTGGTGAGGCGGGAGAACACTTCCCTGCTCCCGAGATACCGCATGATATCGGTCGCCGTGATGATCCCGTAGAGCACGTCATCACTGACGACCGGCAGCCGCCGGAAGCGGTACGTGGTCATGTCCTTTGTCACCTTCGCTATCGGGCAGTCGGGCTCCGTGACGCGGAGGGCGGTTGTCATGACGTCCTCGACGGACAGCATGCTCCGCTCGGACGCCAGCACCCTCAGCACGTCGCGCTCGGTCACGATCGCGGCAAGCGCCCCGTCGCGGCCGGTGATCGGGATCCCCCCGGTTTTTTTCCCGGTGATGATGCCGACCGCATCGCGGATACTGGCATCGTGCCCGAGGGTGACGGGTTTCTGGGTCATGATGGTCCGCACGTTCTCGTTCAGCGCCGCGATGAGGTTCCCGTTGTGCCGCACCTCAACGAGACGGTGCTTGTCGCCGCCCCCCATGAAGTTGATGATGTCTCCCGAGGTGACGATCCCCCTCAGCTTCTTCGTGCCGGGATCGGTGACAGGGAGGCGGCGGAACCCGCACTTCGTCATCTGTTCCACTGCGCCGATGATACTCTTTGAGGGGGGGATGGAGATAACGTCCGTTGTCGCGATCGCCATCACTTCGCCTTCCTGCTCTGCGATCCTGGACTTGAACTCGACCGGGCCCCGGTCGAGCTTGCCCTGCATTTTCAGGAGCCGGTCGCCGCCTTTGGCGATCCGGTCGTTCTGGTGCATGATCACCCTCCGACTGACTGTATCTGCCGGTGGCGTGACCCGGACGGGTCCGCACCGGTTTTTTCACCCATACTCGTAATCCTGTTCCTGAAGTGTTCCGCTCATCCCAGCGAGGCAAGGACGTCGTGCCGGTCGATGATCCCGACAAGGCGGTTGCCATCGAGAACCGGCAACCGGCTGACGTCATGTCTGACAAGCAGTTCCGCAGCAGCGCTGACCGGTTCCCCCGGTGCAATAGTCACCACGTCCGTGTTCATGATACTCTCGACCGGTGTCTTCGCATTTTCGGCGACAACAGACCGTACCCGCCGGGAACCGATCAGGTCGCGCCGCGATATGATCCCGGCGAGCCGCCGCTTCTTCATCACCGGGAACGCGGAGAAACCGCTCTCCACGATGCGGGCATAGACCTTCGCGATCCCGTCGTCCGGTTCCACGACCACCACGTCCCTGCTCATCCGTGTTTCGACCGTCCCGTGCAGCTCGTGCCGGGAGATGATGACCGGGAAGAGGTCCGCGAGGAGGACGCCTCCCGCAATCCGGGGTTCCGGGTCGACCACGGCAGCGCTGTCGGTGCGGTAGCTCCGCATCGCCCGTGCCGCCGCCTCGATGGGATCCGCCGGGTGTACCATCGGCGCCTCCTTCACGAACCCTTCAATCGTGATATTGGATTTCGTTGCGGTTACCCGCAGTCCGTCCGTGAGGTCGATGTACCCGAGCAGGTTTCTCTTTGCATCGGCAACATAGACCTCGCGGAAACGGTCATCCCTCAGGATCTGCCGTGCCTTGGTTATCGGGTCTCCGGGTTTCAGCACAGGGATCTCAAGGATGAAATCCTGTGCTGTCCTCATGTGATGTGGTCCTCCTCGCGGCACCGCGGGCAGAGCAGGACACCGTCCACCCGCTTGAGATCATCAGACATCTGGCTGCAGCGGCCGCACATCCCCGGGTCAACCGTCTCCTCGCGGTTGATCTCGATGAGGTCCATGAGCAGATCGTTCAGCTCATTGGACACGGCAAGGAGATCCCTGACGGTCACGATACCGATGACCTTGCTATGCCCGTCAATAATCGGAAGTCTCCGTACCTTGTGCCTGATCATCATCCTGGCGGCATCGCCTACAGTCTTATCCGCACTCACCGTAATGAGTGGCGTACTCATGATATCGTTTACGTGCACTGTGCTTGGCTTGAGATCCTTTGCAACGACCTTGCAGGCAATGTCCTCCTCGGTCACGATGCCGATGGGCTTGTTGTGGTCGAGGATGATGACGCTGCCGACCGCATCGTGGCACATCGACTTGGCGGCCTTTGCAACCGTTGCTTCGATGCCGATCGTGGTCAGCCTGCGTTTCATGACCTCCCGCAGGGGGACACGGGTCTCAAACCGGATCGCGTCCTGTGTCTTTTTCATGAGTCACCTCCTTGAAGTGCTGAACTGATGATTACAATTAGCATACTCCCTTCCCCTTGTATAAATACAATTTGGCAGGACCAATGAGTGATGCCTGCGGGTAATAGGCAGGGACGGAACATGCGGCTGGCGATCGGTCTTCCGGCGGGGGGATGACGTCCGTTATAAGAAACATAATAAACTGCATACTCTATACATAACTAAGCATTACAGTGGCTGCCGTGTATCCCGCTACAGCTGCAGCCGATGAGGTGGAGTTTGAAGAGGTTGTATCACACCGTGGGCAACATGAAGAAGAGATTTTCCAGCTTCCTTGCCCGGTTTTTTAAGAAGAAACGGACCCGTATCGGTATTTACGGCCCGCCGAATGCGGGAAAAACCACCCTCGCAAACCGTATCGCCCGCGACTGGACCGGGGATGCGCTCGGCCCGGTCAGCGAGATCCCGCACGAGACCCGCAGGGCACGAAAGAAGGAAGATATCGTCATCACCGGGGCAAACGGCAACACGGTGACCATGGACATCGTGGACACGCCGGGGGTCACGACCAAGATCGATTACCACGAGTTCCTCGAGTTCGGGATGGAGAAGGACGAGGCGATCATCCGGGCCCGGGAAGCGACCGAGGGCGTTGCTGAGGCAATGCACTGGCTCCGGGAGGACATCAACGGTGTCATCTACATGCTGGACTCAAGCCTCGATCCCTTCATGCAGGTCAACATCATGATGATCGGGATCATCGAGGCCCGCAACCTGCCGGTGATCATCGTTGCCAACAAGATCGATCTCCCCGACGCCGCGCCGGGCAGGATCCGGAGCGCATTCCCCCAGCACCCGGTGGTCGCGATCTCGGGGCTCGAGGGCCGAAACGTAGAAGACCTCTACGAGACCATGCTCGAGTACTTCGGGTGAGTCCATGCCCCACAAGTGCACGAAATGCGGGCGCGAGTATAAGGACGGATCGACCGAGATCCTGAAAGGCTGCGGGAGTTGCGGCAACAAGAAGTTCCTGTACGTCAAGGAGGAGCAGATCCACGAGGATGTGCTCGACGAGAAGCCCTTGAGCGAGATCGCGGAGGAGTCAAAGGAAGAGATCCTCGAGGTCGTCGAACCGAAGAAGGGGAAGAAGGAGATCGAGATGTACGACCGGGTGGAGACCATCCGGATCGTGGCACCGGGCTCCTACGAGCTGAACCTCGAGAAAATGGCCGAGAGCGACGAGCGGATCGTCAGCGTCGGCAAGGAAGGATCCTACATCATCGACCTGATGTCGATGACCAAGGACGAGCCGAAGAAGAAAAAGAAGCGGTAAGTCCTCGTTTTTCAAGCCTCACCTTCCCGGTTTTTTTCCGAACCGGAGTATTACGGGATTTCTCTTGCAATATCGCGGGAAAGGATTGTCTGGTTTGCCGGTGAATTTCTGCTACAGGTATGCAGAAAGCAGACAACACATCGTCACATAACGCAGAGCAGTACGACCACCAGATCAGGCTGACGATTCCCCATTACGATGATATCCGGCGTGAAATCCTGAACTTCGTGAAGATCCAGTGCCCGGAACCGGAAACCTGGCTCGATACCGGGTGCGGTACTGGCTCATTTGTGCGGAGGGCACAGGATATGTTCCCTGGAACAGAGTTCTGGATCGCCGATCCAGCGGAGGCAATGCTCGGGGTTGCCGCTGAAACCCTCAGGGGGTGCCGGTATTCCGTTCTTGGCCGGTGCGGAACCGGTGATCTTCCTCCACTCACGGACCTCCGGTTCGATGTGATTACTGCAATCCAGTGCCACCACTACCTGACACGGGACGGGCGTAAAGAGGCGGTGCGGGCCTGTTATTCCCTCCTGAACAACGGGGGTTTCTTCATCACCTCGGAGAATGTGCGGCCGTTCTCGGAGGAGGGGATTGCACGATCGCTGGCATCGTGGGGAGCGTTCCAGCGCAGTGCCGGGCGGAGCGAGACTGATGTCCGCAATCACCTTGCACGGTTCGATCAGGAATATTTTCCCATTACGGTGACAGAGCACCTGCAGAATTTCCAGGATGCGGGGTTTGCCGTTGCCGAGATCCTCTGGATTTCGGGGATGCAGGGTGTTTTCTGGTGCAGGAAGTGAATGAATCGCGGTTATTGATGAACCGCAGCCCCCCTTGCGCCAGCCCTGACCCCGTTGGGCGCGGGGGCACTTAGGATTCCTCCGCATTACCGGATCAAGGACATTGTGTAAGGCAGGATACTGATTCCCCGCCTCAGGGTCCCACTCGGGACACAACGGGACAATTCGGTTTCCCGGAAAAGGTAGTTGAGGCCGCCGCTGGGCGTCCTTCGGGGCGGCGGCAGGAATCATAAATGGGGGTATGGGGGTCTCAACCCCGTCATTATCATTACCGCGTCAAAAGCTCGTCCCGGATCCCCTCGTACGGCACCGGCAGCCCGAGGCGGCGGTAGAACTCGTCAACGAAGATAACGCAGTTCAGGATGGCCCATTCCGCACACCCGTGGCCGAGGCACTTGTCCGGAAAGAACGGCACGTTTTCTGCCGCAAGCGGGTTGATGGCGAACTTCCGTGCAAGCATCCGTTCGAAATGATCCGACGTGCTCTCCGGTTCCCGGCCCGGTGACCGCCGGTGGTGGATCACCACCCATTCGCGGGTATAGTGGAGGAGATGGTTTCTGATCTCGATGAGCTCGCGGACGTTCACGAACGCCTGGTCGCCCTCCTCGAAACCGGGCTGGCCGGCAATGGCGAGAATGGTCTGGTACTTGGTGAGCATCGGCGCCCGGTCGAAATTCTTCGGGTTGTGCCACTGCCTCCCGATCGTTCGCAGCAGTGTGCCGTGCTTCTCGTCAGCAGCAGCGAACTCCTCGTCCGTTGCATCGGCGTGAAGCTCGTTCACGGTGGACTCAAGGAACGAGACCGAGGAAAGGACGGCGTTGAGGACGAACGCCTCGTGCCGGAGCCGGGCATCCTCCGTCACCGTTTTGGCCTTCTGGTATTCCTGCTCGACCGCGTACGCAAGCCGGCAGAGCAGGGCCGCGGACTGGATGTAGCGGACGGAGAAGCTGTCACGGAACCGGATCTCGGACTCCTCGCCTTCCGTTTCAAGAGGGATCTTGTCCATCAGTAGTAGTCACATTTTCTTTCTAAGGCTAAAAGGGTGCGGGGCGCGAGCATGGATGAAACGTCATTGAACCGGCAGATGATATAGTATTGCATTATTAAGAGAGTAAAAATCCATCGGAACAAAATAACCAAGCCTATATATTTTCAACTTCAGAATTTTGCGCCACAGGTAATATCATGAAACGCGAACTCCTCACTGCCGCGATCGCGGCCATGCTCATTCTTGCAGCATTGACTGCAGGGTGCACCGAAGCACAAAACCAGAACCAGAAAGCTGTCTATGCCACGCCGACCCCTTCACCGGCAACGATCACCGTACCGTACGGGGAGGAGGTCAAGACCATCATTGATTCCCCGGCAACCTCGGAAGTCTACCTCACCATGACTGCCCGGGCGGATGCCAAGAGCCTCAGTGGCGGCCGGTCGTTCATGCGGATAAAAGTCAACGGGAAGAACATCACCGCGGAACGGCTCGTCAACAAGAACCTGAACTTCACCTATGCCGACGATCCCACACCCCGGTCACGCTCCTACTGGAGCCAGAACATGTCGGCGTGGTACCTGTTCTTCTCGCCGGACTTTGTCGGGTACGATAACCCGAAACTCGTCGACCACATTGTCGAGGGCAGTGCATACGTGTACAGGTTCAATGTATCCGACATCGTCAACAAGGGCGCCCCCAACGATATCGCGGTCGAGAACATCGGGGATGAGGTTGCGGCCCAGTATACCGACCCGAAGGACATCGAGTTCTACAAGGCCGCATCCATCGTGATCAACCCGATCCGGCTGGAGGGCAAGGGTGCCGATGTCGTCCAGGTGATCAAGGAAGCCGCCCCGGTGCGGATCATCGTCGGGAAGAAGTCAACCGTGACCCTGACGATTACCAACAACCTGCCCGGGGGCCTTACCGATGTGGAGATCCGGGATGCGGCACTCCCGTCAGGCCTGAGCGGCCAGGCGATAACCGGTAAAGTGGACAAACCCATCGAGAGCGGCGGGAAATATACTGTCAGTTACGATATCACTGCCGACAAGACCGGCTCGTACACGCTCGGTGCAGCCCAGATCACCTTTGCGGATGCAACCGGGAACTACCAGAAACTCAGTTCCGGGACTGTCACGCTGACAGTCATCTGAGCCTCCCTTCCCCCTTTTTCCGTTCGTATCTGTCTGACAGGATCCCGGCCACCCGGCCTTTCGCACAGCAGGAGAATTGTTGCATTGACAACATTTATGCACATTCCCCACCCAACATACCGGTTCACATGGATCCACATCTGCCGGACGATATCCCCTTCGGAGCGGTCGTCTCCCTTGTCAGCCGCAGCAAGTCTGTCTTCCTCAACAACCGGCTCCGGCCCATGGGACTCTCGGCAGGTCAGTTCCCGGTCCTCATGCTCCTTTCCTATGAAGAGAATATCATGCAGGACAGGCTCGTCCGTCACTACCGCCTTGACAAAGGGACAATTGCACGGGCGGTGAAGAAGCTTGAGGACGGGGGATATATACGGCGGATCACTGACCCGGCCAACCGGCGGGCAGTCCGGCTCTTCCTCACAAAGAAAGGGGAGCGTGCAATCCCGCTCCTCCGGGCCATCAACCGCGAGTGGGAGGAGCTGGTCCGCGACGGCCTCAGCCGTGACGAACGTGCAGCGCTCCACAGCCTGATGTGCCGGGCTGCGGAGAACAGCATGGCGATTATCGCAAAAAACGGAGATTGTGGCAATGAGCTCAGATAACCCTCCCGGGTCCGGATCCGCACCCCGGCCCGGCAACAATGCAACCGACGGCGTCTCACTCCTGATGGGCGACCCGAAGACAGCGATCCTCCGGCTCTCGGGGCCGATGATTGTGGCGATGTTCCTGATGTCGACCTACAACATCGTCAACGCCATCTGGGTTGCCGGCCTGGGCCCCGACGCCCTTGCAGCCGTCGGGTTCGTCACCCCGCTCTTCATGATCCTCATCGGCATCTCCAACGGCCTCGGGGCTGGCGTGGGATCGGTTATCTCCCGCCGGATCGGCGCGGGGGACAAGGCGGGTGCCGACAATGCTGCCGTCCACGCGCTCCTCCTCGTTGTTGTCGTATCGGCAGTCTTCACCATCCCCCTGATCCTCCTCACCGGCCCGATCGTCGCCCTTTTCGGTGCAGGGGCGACCGCCGGCCTCGCCACCGAGTACGGGCAGGTGGTCTTCCTGGGGATGGTCCTCATCCTCTTCACCAACATCGCCTACGCCATCCTCCGGGCCGAGGGCGATGCGAAACGGGCGATGTACGTCATGGGCGCCTCGTCGTGCCTGAACATGGTCCTCGACCCGCTCCTCATCTATTCTGCAGGCCTTGGCATTGCCGGGGCCGCATGGGGCATGATCGTCTCGCTCCTGATGGTCTCTGCCGTGCTCATCTACTGGTTCTTTGGAAAAAAGGACACGTACGTGACGATCGCGCCGGCTGCATTCTCGTACGACCGGAAGACCGTCCGGGATATCCTCGGCGTCGGTCTGCCCGCCAGCGTCGAGTTCTTCCTCATGTCGATCCTCGCTATCTTCATCAACGGCCTGCTGGTTGCAACCGCAGGCACGGATGCCGTTGCCGTCTATACTGCCGGGTGGCGGGTTGTCTTCTTTGCCATCATCCCCATGATCGCCATCGCCACCGCGGTCATCTCGGTGGCCGGCGCTGCCTACGGTGCACGGAAGTTCGAAAAGATCCTCACCGTCCATACCTTCTCGATTACCCTCGGCATCGCCATCGCCATCGTGGTCAGCGCCATCACCTACATCTTCGCCCGGCAGATCGCCGTCATCTTTACCTATTCGCCGGAGAGCGCCCATCTCGGGCCGGAGATAGCAGCATTCCTTGCCGTCATGTGTTTCTTCTACCCGTTCATCCCCCCCGGCGTCATGTCGGGATCGATCTTCCAGGCAACGGGCAGGGGGATGACCTCGCTGGTCATCACCGTCCTGCGGAACCTGCTCTTCATTGCCGTCTTCGCCTACCTGTTCGGTATCGTGCTGGGATATGGAGAGCACGGGGTCTGGTGGGGGATCGTTGCCGGCGATATCCTCGGGGGCCTTGTGGCATTCCTCTGGGCCCGGTACTATATCTCGCGGCTGATTGCCAACGGATAACTCTCCCGTATTCACGGACCGTTTCCCCGGAGGAGCCGCGGCCGGTTATCCCCGCATACCTTCTCTTTGCATCCGGCAGGTTCTCACCGGGCAGTGCGGGAGGGGGTTTCGAGCGGTTCCCTGTTCCTTCATCACCGCCCGCTGTTCTGAACGCAATCGATCTCAGGGGAGAATACCTTGATGTCGATGACCGGTGTCCCGTCGAGGGCGTCCAGCCCCCGCACCGTCAGGACTCCATCCCTCACTTCCAGCAGGTCAACCATGCAGATCGCAACCGGGTTCGGGCGGTCGGGCGAGCGGATGGCAAACACCCCCTTTTCCTCCTTTGTCCCGGGCGGGACCGCCCGGAGGATGGTCCGGTCCGCCCGGTCAAACCAGCAGAGGATCCAGAGGTGTTTCCTCCCCTCGATCTGCCAGAGGGCGGGGGCGTACTGGTCGTCAATTACGATCTCGGAGACCGTATCGGAGAGCCTGCCCTGCCGGGGGGCGTCTTTCCGCGTTTTATAGGGAGAGCGGACAACTCCTACGGGATGGAGCTCGATGGGTGAGGGGGTCATCAGTGATGAGAGATTGGCGGAGGAGTTATTTAGCGGTGGCGGGAGTGATTCATGAGTCGGGACCCGGCGGGCAGGCAGCGTGGCGGTGCTGCGACCCGGCCGTGATAAATATCTTGACCGGTAAGTTTCCTGTACCGGATAGAGAACACGGGCAGATCTTCGTGAAAGAGTGTACATGATGAACACAAAGCGCATTCTGGAAACGGCCGAGACCCTCCTCTTTGTTGTGCTCATCCTCCTCCTTGTCATGTCCGCGTTCATCTGGTTCTTTGTCTTCTGCATTGACTGGGAGGACTGGTTCTTCGGGGTAAAACTGGACGGCCTGCCGGCCGGGATGTACCTGTCTGCCAAGACAGCGGGTGCAATCATCATCATATATTCCATGGCGCACTACCCAAAATACCGGCGACAGAGCGTCATTTCCGTCTTTGCGTTCTATGGCTTTCTCTGTCTCGATTCCATCGGGACGCTCCTGAGAAATCCCCACGACACCGATTACCCGCAGCTGATGACCGGTCTCTTCTGTCTCGCGATGCTCCTCTTCATCGTACACGGAACACTCTCACTGATACAGCCACAGGATTCTGACGAGTCGAGAACATGATATCTGATTCTGTCAGACCGGTGTGCCGCTCCCTGCCGGAGTATCGATATCCTTAATATCCCCGCCGTCGATTCAATAGACAGCACTTTTAACGGTGCTGACAGATGTAAGTCCGACGTGCGTTACCGCACTGCCTCAAAGACGGCTTTGGGATTACAGAGAGTCAGAGACACACCTCGGCTTTTCTGGACTTACGTATTTGTCTGTAACAAGGAGGCTACACAATGGCACGAATGCATGCCCGCAGAAGGGGCAAGTCATGCTCAGTCCGCCCCTACCGGAAACAGGCCCCCGCATGGTCCACAACGGACGCGAAGGCGATCGAAAAGATCATCCTGGATCTGAGGAAGGAAGGCGCATCGAGCGCGAAGATCGGACTGGTACTCCGGGACCGCTACGGCGTCCCTGACGTGAAACTTGCCACCGGCAAACGGATCGGGGACATCCTGAGAGAGAACAAGGCCGCATCCGAGATCCCCGAGGATCTCCGCGACCTGATGGCAAAGGCACTGACACTCAGGAAACACCTTGCCGACAACAAGAAGGACCTGCACAACAAGCGCCAGCTCCAGCTCATCGAGAGCAAGGTGCGGAGGCTCGTCCGGTACTACACGGGAACAAAGAGACTGCCCGCCGGCTGGGTCTACAAGCCGGAGAACACCGAGATCCTGCTGTCCAGGTAAGGGTCCGCTCTATCGTCCACACAACCATGTCGCTTGAGACCGCAGCGGGGATCGTTGCAGACAAGATCCGGAGGCAGGAGTTCGTCGAGGTGTTCGCACACCACGATGCAGACGGCATAGCCGCGGCCTCGATCCTCTGCCACGCGATGCTCCGTGCGGGCATCCGCTTCCGGCTCCGGGTTCGGCAGGAGATTGCCGTATCCGGCCTGCCGGACGATGCGGCATGCCTGCTCTGCGATCTCGGGGCGGGCATGGAAGACCTTCCCCGGGATGTGATGGTGGTCGACCACCACCTCCCGCTCTTTACCGGGGAGTTCCACGTCAACCCGCGGCTCTGCGGGATCGACGGCGACCGCGAACTGTCCGCAGCCGGTACCGCGTATTATGTTGCGCTGAAGATGGGAGACAACCGGGACCTTGCCGGTCTCGTCATCCCCGGCATCATCGGCGACGGCCAGCAGATGACAGGCAAGAACCTCGAGATCTTCAACGAGGGGATCGCGAACGGGATCATTGAACCGGGCCGGGGGATCACCCTGCCCGGCAGGGACATGACCGAACGCTGGTACATGGCAACCAACCCGTACCTCGACGGCATCAGCGGCGCTGAAGAGCGCATCGAAGCGATCCTCGGGATGTCCCGCGACCCGGCACAACCGGGGAACGGCCACGGGCTGGAGACGCTCCTGTCCCAGGTGGTGCTCGAAGCGGCACCGAAGACCAGTGCCGCAAGCCTGCTTGCGGTCTGGGGCGACACGTACCACCTCCAGCGCGAAGTAATCGAGGACGCCCACGCTCTCACTGCTGTAATCGATGCCTGCGGCAAAACCGGTTCAGGCGACATCGCGGCAACGCTCTGCCTGCGCTCGTCAGCGTACGTTGACCGGGCCTGGGAGATTGCACGCCAGCACCGCAGCAACGTCATCGGTGCAGTCAGGACCGCAAAACCGGTCGGGGATTCCACGGGAATCTACGAGATAGAAAGCGCGACGCTCGCAAGCGATGTCGCCGATATCCTTGCCCGCGATATCCCCCACGCACAGCCCGTGCTGGTCTATGCAAAGAGCGGGGATTCCTGCAGGATCTCGGTTCGCTGCCCGCCGGGCATGACCGCAGACCTCGGGCCGATCGTCCGCGCCCTTGCGGGATCCTGCGGCGGGCGCGGAGGCGGGCACCTGCTCCGGGCCGGCGCAACCATCCCCTGCGACAAGGTTGGCATGTTTGCAAAAGGCTGGCAGGAGGCGATCGCTGCATGATGCAGATCAGCGGAACCATCACGACCATGCACGGGAATGCCCCGTGCGTTGCACAGGCGCTTGCGCCGGACAACCTCAGGAGCATGAAGACAATGGCGGATGGCGACCGGGTCATAACCACGATCACCGGGACACAGCTCCGGTCGGTGATCGCGTCCGTGGACGATTATCTGATGAACCTTACCATTGCGGAGGACGCATGTTCCGTCCGCAGGACACAGAAGAAACCCTAAGAAGGCGATAGTATGGCAAAGAAGAAACAGGTAGGAAGAAGAGTTGAAGGCTGGAAAGCCAAGAGCTGGTTCAAGGTCCACACCCCCGACACGCTCGGAAAGGTATACATCGGCGACACCATTGCAAACGATGCCGAGAGCGCCGTCGGCCGGATCATGACCGCGACACTCGGCGAGATCGTGAACGATTACGCCAAGCAGCACATGAAGATGAGTTTCAGGATCGCAACCGTGACCGGCGATGCGGCATACACCGATTTCGTCGGCCACGAGGTGACCCGCGACTATCTCCGCTCGCTGGTGAAGCGCCGGAGCTCCCGCATCGACACCGTTGTCCCGGTCACGACCAAGGACGGCAAGAAGGTCCGGCTGACCATCTGCACGTATACGTTCGCCCGTGCCAACCTCTCGCAGGAGCACGCGATCCGCAACGCGATCCTGCAGGCCGTTGCCGCACAGGGCCAGGCATGGGACCTGACGGCGCTCCTCAACGGGATCGTATCGGGCGAGATCTCCCGCGATCTCTTCAAGGCAGTCAAGACCATCTACCCGACCCGCCGGGTCGAGATCATCAAGTCCAAGGTCGAGCCGATCGCAGCGCCGGTCGACACGACATAATCCTGAGGGTGATCAGACCCGAACAAGGAGAAGATTTGCGCAGCAAATCTTCGACATCCTCTCTTTTTGTAATGTTCTATTATTTTCGAGCCTCATTTCCGGATCGTGGCTGGAAATTTTTTTATCGCGAAAATCCGTTGTAAAGTACTCTCCTGATTGCCGGGTACATACTTGACTCACTAAGGGCGTACTTTACAACTTTTTTCATTCTCCGGCGTGAGCGGTCCGGCCGATCGATCGGATCCCGATTGAAAAATTCCGGGCGGGGGGTGAGGGGGTGATTGAAATTATTTTCCGGAACACGATAACCGGATGAGACTCCGGCTTCCTGATTGCGCTCAACGCAACCATTATGCCCACAAACTGCATGACATAATGCAGGACATCTGAGGAGACACCTGATGAAATTCATCACGAGCCGCGAGATCCGCTCCAATCCCGCCCGCCTCTGGGAAGTGCGGGAGGGGGACGAGGCGGTAATCACGGTCAACGGAAAGCCACGGGCGATCGTTGTCGCCATTGGCGACGATCTCGAAGAGACGCTGGCAACCGTCCGCAGAGCAAAGGCCGCAACAGCTCTTGAAAAGATCCGGTTACACTCCCGCGAGAAAGGACTGGATACCCTGCCGCAACGGGAAATAGACGCAGAGATCCGGAAGGTTCGTGCGGGGCGGTAATACGGGCACATCGCAAATCGTTCTCGATACCAATGTGCTGGTATCGGGCCTCCTCTCCCCCCATGGCCCTCCTGCGGCCATCCTCAACCTCGTTATCAACGGCAGCGTTGTCACGGTCCTGGACATCCGGATCTTCGAAGAATATTCTGATGTGCTCGGGAGAAAGAAATTCGGATTTCCCGCGGATGCGGTGCAGGATCTTCTCGCGTTCATCCGCAGGGAGGGCTTGTTCGTCATGCCCCGGCCTCTCTCATGTCCGGTGCCGGATCCCGATGATCTCCCGTTCATCGAGGTTTCGCTTCATACCGGGACGCCAATCATAACGGGTAATGTCCGGCATTTCCAGAAATCCGGTGCCGTTGTCACTACACCGGCTGAATACCTGAAACAATACTGGTCTTCCAGCGGCTCGTGAAGGAGTACCAGTATCCTTCCCGTAATACCGGGAAACCATATAATCCCGCCCGGCCAACCATTCCATACGAATGACCGCGAACAAAATCCTTTTTCTTGTCATTGACGGAGTTTCCGACCGTCCCTGCCCCGAGCTCCGGGGACTCACCCCGCTTGCCGCGGCAAAGAAACCGGTCCTCGACAAGCTTGCGGCGGAGGGCGTCTGCGGCATCATGGACACCATCTCCCCCGGTATCCGTCCCGGATCCGACACTGCCCACCTCTCCCTGCTCGGCTACGATCCCCACACATACTATACCGGACGGGGGCCGCTCGAGTGCGAGGGCTCGGGCATCCACATGGAACCGGGGATGATCGGGTTCCGGTGCAACTTCGCCACCCTTTCCCCGCAGGGACTCATCACGGACCGGCGGGCAGGCCGGATCCACGACACGCAGGCCCTCTCAGAAGCAATCCGGAAGGAGGTCGATCTCTCGGGCTTCAGGGTCGAGTTCGATTTCCGGTCCGGGGCAGGCCACCGGGCCGCCCTCGCCCTGAAGGGTAAGGGGCTCGGACACTGCGTTACCTCCAACGATCCCAAGAAGGAGGGCGTCCCCCCGCTGAAGGTGAAAGAACTGCGCCAGACGCAGGCGGACCAGAAGACCGCCGATATCTGCAACGAGTTCGTGAAGCAGTCTTCCGAGATACTCTTCAGGCATCCCGTCAATGTCGAGCGGGTGAACAAGGGGCTGAACCCCGCCAACATCGTCCTGATGCGGGGCGCCGGCGAGATGGGTGACCTGCCACCCTTTGAGAAGAAGTACGGCCTCAAAGGCAGCGTCATCTCGGCAGCAAGCCTCATCACCGGTATCGGCACGGCGGTTGGCCTCGAACATATCCCGGTCGAAGGAATCACCGGTTCGCAGAACAGCAACATCAAAGGAAAGATCCGGGCAGCTCTTGCGGAACTCAGAAGCAAGGACTTTGTCCTTGTCAATATCAAGGGAGCCGATGAATCCGGGCACGACGGGCTTCCCCTGCAGAAGAAGGCCTTCATCGAGAAGATCGACGAAGAATTCGAACCGCTCCTGGCGCTGAAGGGCACGATCATTGTTATCTGCGCCGACCACTCCACCCCCTGCTGTATCAAGGACCATTCCGCCGATCCCGTGCCGGTCATCATCCGGGGCGAGGGCGTGCGGACGGATGACGTGGTCCGGTTCGACGAGTACTCCTGCGCAAAAGGCGGCCTCTGCCGGATTCACGGCTGCGACCTGATGCCGATTGCGCTCGACCTGATCAACAGGGCACATAAGTTCGGTGCCTGATGCGGGGGGATGCATGAAGGAACGGGCTGCAAAGAACTGGCATAACCACTGCCTCCTCCCGGACGGGACGGAACTGCAGGAGCACAGTATCAAGACCGACCGGGACATCGTTGTCGGCGAGTTCTGCCAGATCGATTACGGCCTCCGCGGGGCCGACGTGTACGTGGGCGAATCCTCGAAGATCCGCGAGTATGTCTGGGCAAACGGCGACGCCCGGATCGGGAACTGGTGCGTGATCGGCAACGACGTCATTGCAAAGGAGGATGCGTATATCGGCGAAGGTGTTACGATCAATGGAAAACTCGAAGTGAGCGGGGAACTCGACATTGGCGAGAAGGTCGAGATAAAGGAAGGATTCACGGCCAAGGGCAACATCGCGATCCGGAACCCGATGCCGGTCTTCATGTTCATCATCATCTACCTCATGACCCTCCTCCACATCCAGAACGAGAAGGAACTCGACCGGATTCTCGACGGGCTTGTGGAGGGCGGCGAGGACTCATCGAAGATCCCGCTTATGATCCCGGCAAAGTCGAAACTGAACATGAAACTCTTCGCAGTACCTTCGACCATGAAGATCGGGAGGAAGTGCCGGCTCCACGGGAATATCCGGGCCGGTTCCATCGACGTCCAGCAGGACACGGTCATCTTCGGAAGCCTCCGGGCAAAGAACCGGATCAGCGTCACCGACGGCGTCACCATCCACGGGAACGTGGAGAGCGCGAGCACGGTCTATGTGAAGAAGGGTGCCCATATCCTCGGCGACGTTGTTGCACGGTCGATCGTCCTTCACGAAGACGCAAAGGTGGACGGCACCATCACCGCACCGCACGGCATGCGGATCGAGCGTGGGGCATGAACGTACAGGAAATCCTTGGTATTGAGGGAGATATCCGGTTCGTGGAACCGGAGTTTGCAGCGCAGACGGATACAATCTTCAACAGCGTCCTTGCCACTGCCGGCGGCGACGAGGGGCGGCTCCTCGTGGACGGGGATGGCGAACCGATCGCTCTCGCGTTCCACGGCACCGGCGGATGGGTGGCCGGATCGTTTTTGTTCCGGAACCCGACCGTGGAGCTGATCGAGCAGTTCGAGAACATGAATGGCGAGATCCTGCAGGAGGATCGTCCGGTCTTTACGGCCGCGATCAGGGAGTATTACAGCACCCTTCTCATGAGAGATGTCCCGCCTGCTCTTGAGGATCTCAACCCGGTCCGGTACGGGATCCTGAAAAACCTCATCGAAACGCACTGGGGCAGGGGATACCACGGGATGTGCATTGACGCCTGCTGCGGTTCGGGCGTGGGCTCGCAGGTGCTCCGGGAGCTCGGGTACGTCCCGATATCCTTTGACAACGATGCTTCTCTCCTCTCCCGCGGGCTTGCAGCCGGCCGCCTGCTCCCATCGGAGACCATGCTCCTTGACGCCCTGGTTGCTGCCCGGTATGTCGAGCCCGTCCCGCGGGGCATCGGGATCATGATGGGGGAGATCAACGACTTCTCAAAGGAGATGTGGGAGCAGATCACAAGCCAGCTCTTCGCGATAACAGAGACCACCCTCATCACGGTTGGCACCGAACCGGAAGCCCGGCTCATCGCGCAGTGGGGAGAGGAGATGGAGCGGACCGTGGAGATCACCGAGAACCCGGCCGATCCCATCTACGACCGGTGGGTGTGCAGCGCGAAGAAGAGATAAATACGGAGATTCCGGTTCTGAAAAAAACGGGTATGAAACCCTGTCGATTCCAGACCGGAACGATGAAAATCGCGTGACTTTTGATAATCACGATGGCTCCCCGCCACGGGGCGCCTCACGGGGTACGGCGGGGCGATTCCCTGTTCGCGAAGTACGCTCCCTGAAGCCGACGCGGGGCGAGTTAAAATCCTTTGGGTTTCTCTTCACACCGCCCTGTCCGTCAGGTCACCACTCTCCCTCTTCCGGGCGCTGGATCCCTCGGGGAAAAGACGGGAGATGAACGCCTCGTGTTCTTCGAATCCGGCGACCGTTCGTCATGATCCGGGAGTATGGGGCATCAGTCCCATCAGTAAAATGAGAAAAAAACCTGAACACGGGAATACGATTATTCCGCCGGCATCTGCACCCGCTTCAGCCGCTCGGAGACCGAACCGTTCTCGGCTGCGGTCGTGATGGCCGGGGTGCACGACCGGATACCCCGTGCCTTGGTGAACATGATCGCGGGGTTGAGGTTATCGGGTGTCAGGGTACGGGCAAGGTTGGCAAGATCCTTTTTTACCTGGAGCTCCCGGACCTCATCTGATTCCATGACCACTTATTGATTTTTTCGTAATATAAACATTCTGCTTGCGGAAAAACGAATAATTTTACTCGGATTTCAAAATTACAATATAATCAAGCTGCAATACCGATTTTCCCCGCTCACCGCCGCTTCCGCCCGTACCGGCGCGGGCCGGTCGTGTTTTTCTTCCGGTCCTCACGAACGGAGGGTTCCGGTTTTTTCTCCCTGTGCACGTCCTCGCTTTCCAGTTCGGCAATGATCTCGAGCGGATCGTTCATCACCTTTGTCAGCCGGACCACCTCCAGCAGCCGCTCCATGCCGATGAAGTGCTCGGCCATCACCCGGGCGAGCGGGGTCATGATGAGCCGGGTTCCCTTCTTCTCCACAAGACGGTGGGCAACGAGCTCGGGAAGCACCGGTTCCATGCTGCCGACCATCAGCTCATTAATCCGGTTGAGATCCGCCTCCTCGCCATTGCAGCAGACCGCGTTCGCCACGTACTCCTCCGAGCTCTTCTCGAAATCATGCTCGGGGGCAACTTCCTCCATATCGCCTTTGAGGAGCCGGATCGCGATCTCCTCCTCGGTCCCCGGGTTCTCGCGGGAGTAGCTCCCGCCGGGCTCGGCCAGGATCACGACCCGGCCGAGGTCGTGGAAGTCCGGCCGGCCGGCACGCCCGCCCATCTGGTTGAACTCCTGCACGGTGAGCCAGTCCCGGCCCATAGCAAGCGCATCGAAGATGACCTGCGATGCCGGGAAATCTACGCCAGCCCCGAGGGCCGCGGTCGTGACAACGGCCATCAGCTTCCCCTGAGCAAACCGGGTTTCTACGTCCCGGCGCTCGACAGAGGTGAGCCCCGCGTGGTACGCGGCTGCACGCTGGCCCAGCGCCTCGGCAATCGTGTGCGTACGGGAGCGGGCGTTGGTGAAGATGATGGTCTGGCCGCGGTACCCCTTCGATGAGGTCCGCTTGTACTCTTCGGTCGTGAACTGTTTAATCGCCGGGATCTTCTGCTTGCGCTCGACAAAGAGGAGATAGCGCTCGAGCCCGACCGGCCGGTCTGCGTACTGGACGAGCGTGCAGTTCAGCTTCTTTGCAAGCACCTTCGGCGACCCGATGGTTGCCGAGAGATACAGGAACTGGGCCTGCGGGCAGAGATACTTGAGCCGGGCGATCATACCATCGAGGCGGTGGCCGCGGTCGCGATCCTCCAGCATCTGGACCTCGTCGATAACGACCGTGGCAACGCCGGTCATCTTCTGCCCGCACCGGATCATGTTGTCCACGCCCTCGTAGGTCCCCACGATGATCGGGGCATTCGGGTTCCGGTCGCCGACCTTCCGGGTCTCGGGCAGGTTCAGCCGGCTGACTCCCGTAAGCAGGCCGGTCTTCGCAAACTTCCCGTACCGTTCCGTGAACCGCTCGTATTTCTGGTTCGCAAGGGCCACGAGCGGGACTAAAAAGAGCGTCCGTCCCCGGCCCTCGAGGTAGTTCTTCATCCCTGCCATCTCGCCGATGAACGTCTTGCCGCTCGCGGTTGCAGCAACCACCAGCAGGTCTTTCCCGTGCAGGAGCCCGGCATCAACCGCAAGCTGCTGGGCCGGCATCAGCTGTTTCACACCCGCTGCATCCACGAACTGCCGGGGCAGGGGGAGCTCGTCCACCAACGCCGTCTTCATCACCGGGTGGGCCTCGAGCTTGTCGAAGAGGGCCGAGGCCATCGTCACCTTCTCCGGCTGGAGGGTGGCGAGAACCCGGTCCAGGTTCCGGAACTTCAGGAGCAGGTCCTCGAGGTGCCGGATCCCGTCCTGCCCGAGCCGGCCGATGTGGGAGACCTCGCGGCGCAGCTCCCGCCGCCCGCAGTCGAGGCAGATCCGCTCGCCCTTCCCGAACGTTACCGTATTGGTGTCATTGAGCGGAGTGTACCGCTCGTCCAGCAGGCACATCCGGCAGGCATCCACGGGCCTGGTGCGGACCTGGAAGGCAGACAGGAATGATTCGAACTCATCATCCGGCTTCACCATCCGCACATCGGCCTCGCGGAGCTGGGCGATAAGGTCCCTGGAAGGCGTATGGTGGTAATCCTTCTTCTGACCCCACTTCACGCGGTAGCGGGTCGGCCGGGGACCCCGGGGGGTTTCGGTCAGCTCCACGTACGCAGCCCCCCGCGTATGCCGGCCATCGAAAAAAAGCAGCCTGTAGGTACCGCCTTTCTGGGGCTGGACAAGGATCATCATGGCGCGATCAGGTCATGGATCACGTACGCGAGGTTCACGCTCTCAAGACGCTTGAGGAAATCCGTGAACTCTTCGTCCACGATCACGATAACGCAGTCGATCCCGTGGAAGGCCGCCTCGATCACGCCCTCCCGGGCGCCAAAGAACATGTCCGGGTCCCGTCCCGCGGCCTTCAGGGCGATCCATGCTTCGAGTCCCACGGCGGCAACCAACCCGGCACTGCCGGCGATCTTCTTCAGTTCCTCCTTCCTCACCCTGCGGGACCCGCCGTGCTGGATCCGGGGCACCTTGCAGACATGAACCTTCCCTTCGTGATGCTCGATGATCCCGTTCAGGTGGGAGACACCCACGTCCTGGTCCTTTTTCGCATCCGCCACGACCGAACCGGTTGCCTGCTGCGGTGATTTGCCCGCGTACAAAAAGCCGGCTTTCATAAAGACACCGACCTCGTCACCCGCCCTCAGGTCCTCGGCAGCGATTGCAGTCCAGACCGAGACCTGCTGGATGATGTCGCGCCTGATGTGCCGTGCGTAGGATTCTAGCGACTCGGCGTTCGCCAGCACCCACTCGATCCCGGCCTTCGTCACCTCATAGTTGCCCCGGCCGGACGCAGAGACCATCCCTTCTTCCACGAGTTCGCGGATATACTCGGAGATCGCCTGGGGAGTGACGCCCAGTTTCTCGGCAATCTCCTGCTGCCGGACTGCCGGCTGGTGCTCTGCGATCTCGACAAGGATCTGCAGTCTCGAGACCTCGCGCTTGCTGCGTAAAATCGAATACAGGGGATCCTTAGCGCCCGGTGTCAAGCAGCACCAGTCCCTGCCCCTTCACGTCCATGTGGGTGATCCTTTTTGCGAGCCCCTTGACAAAGATCGGGCTGACACTGAACTTCCGGGAGAGGTCGTTGATGGAGCTGTTGCCTTTTGAGAGTTCCCGCTCGATCTGCTCCACCACATCGCGGAGGTTCTCATCGTTGGAGAGCGCGATGTAGAGGATGTCGGAGAGGTCGGAGAGGTTGCACTGGAAGTTGGCCCGGAACTTGTTGTAGGTTGCCCGGAACTCCTTCTCGGGCTTCTTCCCGGGCTTGGGCATCCGCCACTGCTCCTCCACGAGGTTGCCCTTCTTTAAAATCTGGAGGCAGAGCGGAACGCTGTCATCGCCGATCTGCGAGCGGATCTCCTCTTCGGTCATCCATGACTTGTTCAGCAGTTCGTAGACCTTTTTGAAAACGGGGTCGTTGAACGTCATCAGAAGAGGAACAAGCTCCACGGGATCGTTTACGATTCGAATATGGCCCGGCACGGTAAAAACCCTATACTTATATCGTCCCCCGCATCAATAAAATTTTGCGACACAAATCATGCAGAAAACGGGCAGAATCACGGTTCGCGGCATTGTACAGGGAGTCGGGTTCCGCCCGTTCGTCTATGCGCAGGCATGCGATCTCGGCATCTCCGGTTCGGTGAAGAACCTCGGGAGCGAGGTGGAGATCTATGCCCGCGGGGAGCGGTTCGAGGAGTTCGTCGGGGCAGTCTCGCGGGGTCCCGCGCTCGCCCGGATCGACTCGGTTGAGGTGACCGGGACGATCCAGGAGATCCCGGACGGTTTTTTCATCCTCCGGAGCGGGACCGGCTCGTTCACCGGCATGATCCCGCCCGATATCGCGATCTGCAGCGATTGCATTGCCGACATCTTCCGGAAAGGGGGGAGGTATCACGACTACTGGGCTACCTCGTGCGTGAACTGCGGGCCCCGGTACAGCATCATCAGCGAAATCCCCTACGACCGGGAGCGGACGTCCATGGCGGATTTCCCGATGTGCAATGCCTGTGCCGTGGAGTACAGTGACCCCCACTCCCGGCGCCACCATGCCCAGACCATCGCGTGCGATGCCTGCGGGCCGGACCTGAGCCTGTCCGACCGGGCCGGGAACAGGGTCACCTGCCACGACCCGGTGAAGGAAGCCGCCTCGCTGCTCGACAACGGATCCATCCTCGCCATCCGGGGGATCGGCGGGTTCCACCTGGCCTGTATTGAAAAGTCTGCAGCAACCCTCAAGCAGCGCCTCGGCCGGATCGAGCAGCCGTTCGCGATCATGGTCCGGCCGGACTTCATCGAGAACCTCGCGATCGTTACACCGGAGGAGAAGAGACTGCTTGAGAGCCCGATCCATCCTATCGTTGTGCTGGAGAAGCGGGACCATTCGGCCCACGCTGAGATCAGCAACATCCATACCATCGGCTGCATGTTCCCGTACACCGGCCTCCACCACCTCATCTTCTCGCACCTGAAGCACCCGCTCCTGATCATGACCAGCGCCAACATGCCCGGGTACCCGATGATCACGGACACCGACGTGGCTATGGCGAAGCTGAACCACGACGCGGATTTCTTCCTTGTCCACAACCGGCGGATCGTGAACCGGTGCGACGATTCTGTGATGCGGGACGGCTTCATCATCCGGCTCTCGCGGGGCATTGCCCCGAAGCGGACAGCAATCGACCTCGGGAACCGCTGCATCCTCGGGGTCGGCCCGGAGCTGAACGCGAACGCCACGATTTACCGGGGCGGGTTTGCCGTCACCTCCCCGCATGTCGGCAACGTGCGGAACCCCCCAACGCTCGCGTACCTGGAGGAGACCGTGAAAAACCTGCAGCGGATCCTCGGCGCGAAGTTCGATGTAATTGCACATGACCTCCATCCCAGCTTCCTTTCTACGCGCTTCGCCCGCGAGCTTGCGGCGGAGCACAGTCTCGAGCTTGTCCCTGTCCAGCACCACCGTGCCCACATCGCGGCAGCGACGACCGGGCCGTGCGTCGGAATCGCAATCGATGGCGTAGGGTATGGCGACGACGGCACGATCTGGGGCGGCGAGATCTTCTGCGGGCAGGTGCCCGGCCTGCAACGCGTTGCCCATCTCGAGCCGGTACCGATGCCGGGCGGGGACCTTGCCACCCGTTTCCCGGAGCGGATGCTCTACGGCATCCTGCCGGAGGAAGAGATCCTGGCACTCCTCGCCTCGCGGGGCTGGCCGGATGTGGATCTCGGCGTTCTGAGAAAGCAGGTAGCCACGGGATTCAACGTACCGACAACCACCAGCACCGGTCGCGTACTGGATGCGGCAAGCGCCCTTCTCGGGATCTGCAAAGAGCGGACCTATGACGGCGAGCCGGCCATGAAACTGGAGTCTGCGGCCGCCGGCGCTGCGCCGGAGCCATGGGAGCTCACGTTCTCATCGCTTGATGGCTGCGAGGTGCTCTCAACCCGTGCCCTGATGAGAACGGCGCTTGTGAAACTGAAAGACGCAAACCCTAAGGATCGCCGCCATGTCAAATCCATTGCCTCCTCCTTCCAGTATAACCTTGCCCGTGGTATTGCCGCAATGGCTGTCAGGGTTGCGGGACAGCAGGGCATGAAAAACGTGGCTCTCAGCGGGGGGGTTGCCTACAACCACCAGATCCGGGAAACGATCCGGCAGGAGATAGCAAAGAGCGGCCTGAACTGCATCATCAACGCCGACTACCCGCTCGGCGACGGCTGCGTCTCGTACGGGCAATGCGTGTACGCCGGTGCGGTGCTGAAGGGACGGAGGGAGTGAGCCCCCGGTTCCAAAAAATCTCTGACGCTCTTGGGGGCTTCGCCTGGCGACGAAGCCCCCGCCGCTGGGCATCCCCCGTTGCGATAGTCACTCATAAGGGAGACGCGAAAACATCAGGAAATGGAAAAGTATCCTCCTTTGCATTCCTGAAAACGGTAATCCGTCCCATCGCAAACGCCCCCGCCGCCAACGGGGGCAGGGCTGGCGTAAAGGGGGCGATCCGGTTACTTACCGGTTTGTTGCACCCGTACATTTTATCTCACCTGAAAAGAAACGGTGAACTAACGAACAATGGCAGACGATGATCGAATCCAGGAGCAGGAAAAGAAGATCAAAAACCTCGAGATGGAACTCAACGATCTCCGGCAGGGGCTGACGGTTGTTGCCGACTATTACCGCGACCTCCGGCAGGTATCCCGTCAGCAGGTGGCGACCGAGATCGTTGATCAGGACCTTGCCCGTCCGCTTGTCGATGAGGACCGGGAGTTCGAGGGCATCTGGCGGTTCCACGAGGATGTGCTCATCCCGGACCCGTTATCGCACATTCCCTGCAATGCCATGTACGAGGCATTTGTACGGTACTGCGCCCGGACCGGGCGGAATCCCGTTGGGCAGGAAGCATTCGAGTTCGTCTTCGCCCGGATGGAGAATCCCGTGCCCTCCCTCGGGAACGGGGTATGGACCGGCTACCGCCTCCGCATGGACCGGCTCTGACCGGCACGGCAGGTCCCATTTTTTATGACCCATGTTCATATCACCGAAAAATCGGGGATCCCGCTCATGGGCTCGCTCTATTTCGGCGTCATCGACCGTGGCACGAGCCTCCTGCAGGTGCGCCCGAGCTGCGGGTGCAACCTGAACTGCCCGTTCTGTTCGGTGGATGCCGGCCCGGCATCGAGGACACGGGCCACGAGTTATGAAGTCGATATGGAATACCTCCTCGGTGCCGTGCAGGAGATTGCCCGGTTCAAAGGTCCGGGCGTGGAGTGCCACATCGACTCGCCCGGTGAACCGCTCATGTACCGCCGGCTCCCTGATCTCGTGGCGGCACTCCGGAAAATTCCGGAAGTCACCGCCATCTCGCTCCAGACCAACGGCACGCTCCTCAATGCTGATACTATCGCAGCCCTCGAATCGGCCGGGCTCGACCGGGTCAATCTCTCGCTCCACGCCCTTGATCCCGGCATCGCGAAGATGCTTGCCGGCGTGGACTGGTTCGAGATCGATACGCTCACCGAATCCGCACGGGCGGTTGCCCGGAGCCGGATCGACCTTTTGATCGCCCCGGTCTACGTCCCGGGGATCAACGATGATGAGATCCCGAAGCTGATCCGGTTCGCACGGGAGATCGGCGCCGGAAAACGGTTCCCGCCGCTCGGGATCCAGAAGTTCGAGCACTACCGGTACGGCAGGACCCCGAAGGGTGTGAAGTCCCAGAGCTGGTGGCAGTTCTACAACCGGAGCCTTGCCGGGTGGGAGAAGGAGTCCGGCCTCCGGCTCCGTCTCGACCCGTCCCGGGATTTCCAGACCATCCGGCGCCCGTTCGTCCCGCTCGTGTTCGACAAAGGCGAGAAGGTCACCGTGGAGATCCGGGCGCCGGGCTGGATCCGGGGCGAGATGCTCGGGGTGGCACGCGACAGGGTGGTCTCGGTCTACAACTGCGGGAAGCAGGCCGGGAACGTGCGGGTGAAGATCGTCTCGACAAAACACAATATTTACACGGCACAGCCCGTCTGATCCCCGGCCCCGGAAGCCACTCTCCGGCGAATGGATCGGCATGTTTATCCAAACCCGGATAAAACCTTCCCTATGAATAATTCCACAATTTTCATGGTCATCGGGATTATCATCATCGGTGTCGGTCTTGCATGGGTCATCACCGGCGGACCCGGCAATACTGCGGCAGGCACGATGCCGCAGACAACCGTCACCACGATCATGACAACGCCCGTTCCCGTAACCACACCTTCTGCCGTCCTGACCGTTCCTCCGGTCACCACAATCGCCACCATCGCACCACCTGCGACAGCCGCAACCCCAGCGGTAACCGTAGCAACGGCGAATGATTACGCGAACCATTTTCTCGATGTCGCCTACGCGGGCACCAACCGGCTCGAACGCCTGGATTATTCCTCGTCCAGACCCCGGGTCGTCATCGTTGCCTTGTCCGCAGGATCTGACGATATCGCCCTGCTCGAAAAGACCGCCGCTGATTTCAACGGGGTCTCGTCGACCATGAAGATCTCCGAGAATATCAAGGAGAGCGGGACCGGCGACCTGTTCATCAAGTTCCTCCCGGAAGACGGCCTCTCGGCCATCAGCCTCATGGAAGCGCCCGAGAGCGGACCGTTCACCGAGTCACTGACCCGCAGGGAACTGCGCCAGGACAATGCTGTGGGGGCAAAGATCATCCGCGGCACGGTTTACATCAACGCGAACCTCAAGGATGATGCACGGAAACACGTCCTGGTCCGGAGCCTGATGTACGAGATGGGCCTGACCGGCGAGAGCGCAATCTTTCCGGACAGTGTTTTTTATGCCGGCGACAATACCAATTACCAGCTGACGACAGCCGACAAGAAGGTCATCGGCACATTGTACCAGGACGGCCTCTATAACGGGATGACCCTAGATGAAGTCCGGAAGGTCGTCTATATCCCGTAGGTACCCGGGGTTCGTCCCGGTATCGTTTCTTTTTTTATTCGGGAGAAACGCTTTATCGTTATCCCGTTGATAGTTGTTGGATGGGCAGCAGGGAGCAGGTCGGGCGGAACTGCCCGTATTGTGGAGCAATCATCGCGTACGACGAGTACTTCTGCCGCGCCTGCCATAAGCGGATCTACGACCAGCAGGATTTCAGCGCCCCGTCGCCGCTGAAGGCCGAAACGTTCGTGGTCGCTGCACGGAACCCCTGGATCGCAGGCATCCTGTCCTTTGTCAGCCCGGGGCTCGGCCAGTTCTACAACGCGGAGACCATGAAGGGTTTTTTGTTCTTCCTTGCACTGATTGTCATCTCGTTCGACATGGTCGCCACGGACATCCTCACGCGGTTCCACGCAATCTTCTTCTTCGGAGTCTGGATCCTCAGTATTTTCGATGCCTTTTACTCGGCCTGGCAGATCAGCCACTTCGTCAAGCCGTGCACCACCGGCGCGAGTTACGCGTTGTATATCCTCCTTGTGTTGTATGCGTTCATCGTCGGGCTCCACCTGTACACCGGGCAGCCGGATACTGCGTATCTCGCAAAGCTGTTCCCGCCGGTTGCGCTGATGGCGGGATGATGCATGCAGAGGTCTGGGAGAGGCGTTTTTTTAATGCCCGTATGCACCGGCACTGAAAACAGAAATTCAATACATTTTTATTGAAAATGAGAGTCGAAGATACACTTCGCAAATCTTCTCCTCCTCGAGGTTCTGATGAACCTCTCGGATTAGCCGGACAGGGCGCCGGGCCCTGCCATGCCGCTCTCTTCGTCTTCCTTCTTGTACTCCTGCACGTTTGCCGTCAAGAGAACGCAGCAACGGGTCCGGGAGCCCGCAGGTCCCACCATGATTATATTATCCTCTATCCATGATATGTGATAAGAGACATCCGGGCAGCATCCCGGGTGAGCGGAACATATGGCCGAACGCAGCGCTGACTGGATGAAACAGGCAAAACGCGATCTGGATATGGCGAAAAATGCCCGTGACGCCGGCTTCCATGAATGGGCGTGTTTCATTGCACAACAGGCAGCGGAGAAAGCAGTCAAGGCAGTGTACCAGGCAAAAGGCGGATCGGCAATCGGCCACGGTATTGGCTCGCTGCTTCGAGGGCTTTCCGAGAGGAAGATAGAGGTTCCCGAAGGGATTCGCAGGGCAGCAAAAAAACTTGACGGCTTCTACATCCCCTCACGATACCCGGATGGTATGGCAGAAGGAACACCGGCAGATCATTTCGATTCGGAGGATGCAGACGATGCAATCCGCAGTGCGGGAGAAGTCGTACGGTTCTGTGAAGACCTTCTGGCTTGACCGGGATTATATAGACCGGCAGCTTGAAGGGGCTGTTGGTATCCTCAGAACTGATCCGAACGTACAAAGGATAGTTCTTTTCGGATCATTTGCAGAGGGGCGGGCAGTCCCCGGGAGCGATGTGGATATTCTTATTGTCCTGAAGGCTGATCCACGCAGGTTTGTTGACAGGATCCGGCATTTTCTCGATGCATTCTCGGAAATCGGTATTGCCGCTGATGTGTTTCCCTATACGACTGATGAGCTTGATAATCCACTGGTGAAGACTGCGCTGCAGACAGGAAAGGTTCTGTTTGAGCGGTGACGTTGAAAACAGTTTTTCTTACAGAATAGTAAAAGAGAGAAAAGTTTAGCCGAACAGGGCGCCGAGCCCTGCCATGCCGCTCTCTTCGTCTTCCTTCTTGTGCTCTTCCTTCTTCTCTTCCTTCTTGGCGGCGGGTGCTGCTGCGCCTGCTGCTGCGGGTGCTGCTGCAACGGCAACCGGGGCTGCTGCTGCTGCCTTGATGGCTTCCTCAATGTTGACGCCGTCGAGGGCTGCAATGAGTGCCTTGATCCGTGCTTCGTCTGCTGCTACACCAGCGGCGGTCAGGACTGCCTTGACGCCGTTCTCATCGATCTTCTTGCCTGCCTTGTGCAGGAGAAGTGCTGCATAGATATACTCCATTTCAAATCACCTGTTGAATCTCAATAATTATTTTACCAGGTTCCTGAGTGCCTGGCTTTCTCTCTGCGCTTTACCGATAATCGCATCGACAACGTCCTTCTCGTAGACCGCTGCATCGATCGCAACTGCCCGTGCATCACGGACCGCCTTGGTCAGGATTGCTGCCATGGTGTCCTTTGTCGGGTATGCTGCCTCGACCGACAGTGCCTGTGCCTGCCGGGCTGCGAGCGCGATCTGCCCGAGGATGACCGTCTCGTCGACTGCGAGCACGGACGGCTCGTAGATGCTGCCGTCATGGAATGCTGCCTGCAGGGCAACACCGACGTCCATGGGCTTGACATCAAGCTTGACGAGGATTGCCGCGAGTTTCGCGTTGATGACGCCGCCCTTCTTGACGACCGTCTTGGTCTCGCGGATCTTGACCTTGCCGCCCTCGATGGCTGCCGGGATGCCGGCCTGCTGGAGCTCGCCGACGATCGGGCCGGGCTTGAAGCTCGTGGGGCCGCCGGGGATAACGATGTCCTCGGGCGCCTTCTCGCCGGGCTTTGCCGCCATCTTGGTCTTGGTCTTCTCGAGCTGCTTGAAGAGCTTGAACGGGTTGTCGTTCGTGAAGATGATCGCCGAGTGACCGGAGATGTACTTCGAGAGGTTCTTCAGATCCCCGCCGATCTCCTCGAACGCGTGCTTGATTAATGTGTTCCTCGTCACCTTGATGACAGCTTTCCCGCGGAGGTTCCGGCGGATCTGCTGCACCTGCTGTGCGGGGATTCCGTACATGTCGACAAGCCCGACGAGCTTATACAGCTTCGCGTTCTTCTTGATGTCTTCGACCTCATCCTTCTTCCACGCGGGGAGGTGGTGGGTGTACAGTGCCATTATTCCAGCCTCACTGCGGGACCCATCGTGGTCTTGACATAGACGGAACGAACGTTCAGCGGGCCCTGTTCCAGGACGGACTCGACCCTCTTGACGACCGTTTCGATGTTCTCAGCGACCTGCTCCGGCGTCATCGCCGTTGTACCGACCTTCATGGAGAAGACCGTCTTGTCTTTTGTACGGATCTTCACCGAGTTGCGCAGGCGCTCGACGATCGGGCGGATGTCCTGCTGTGCCGGGATCGGCATGGGCATCCTGCCGCGGGGCCCGAGCCGGGGACCTAAGTACCGTCCGACACCGGGCATGACAGCCGTCTCCGCGAGGAAGTAACGGTACTTAGACGCTACCTTCCGTGCTTCGCGGGGCTGGCCGCCGAGCCGCTCAACTTCTTCAGGGCCGATGATCAGGTCGACTTTGGCATCCTTTGCCTGCGTGACGATGTCTCCTTTCCCGATGACACAGATGCCGACGTTCTCGCCGGACCCGTGGGGAAGAAGAACCGTCTCGTCGATACGATTCTTCGGCTGCGCCATATCGATGTTCTTGAGATTGATGGTAATATCAATGCTCTCGGAGAACTTGCGTTTTGGCGCTTTCTCAATCGCCGTTTTCACAGCGTTTAAAATCTTGGCCCTATCAACCATCAGATTCCTCCATAGTTCTGCGACCGGACTTTTGGCCGATCTCCTATGGTTTTCGGATTATTTCACTGCGAGTTTGCTGTCGTACTTGCCCTCGGCGATGAGCTTGAGAACCTCTTTAGGCTTCTTGCCATCAACCGTGACTCCCATGCTCACGCATGTGCCGATGACTTCGCGGACTGCGGTCTTCAGCTCGTAGGAGAGCATGCCTTCGAGTTTCATGTTGGCGATTCTGACAGCGGCCTCGAATGGCAGGTTTCCTGCCACCTTGGCGTTGGGCTCTCCGGATCCCTTCTCGATACCGGCCTCTTTCTTGATGAGTGCCGTGGTCGGCGGGATACCGACCGTCAGCGTGAAGTTCTTCTTCGCGTCGACTTCGATCTTCACGGGGACCTGCATGCCGTTGAAGGATGCGGTCTTCTTGTTGATCTCGTCGACTACGGCCTTCACGTTGATACCGAGGGGCCCGAGCGACGGTCCAAGGGGTGGACCAGCCGTTGCCTTTCCGCCGGGTACTAATACCTCGACCACTTCTGCCATAGTCTTTGCACCACGCTTTTCCCTTTATGAAAAAGGGCTCCAAGCTTGGGTCTGTAAATATTGATGGGAGGGGAGATAAAGGTGATCGTTAGTGGGGGGAGAAGGAGAAGAGATTAACACTTTTTTATCTTATGGATTACCTTGAATTGAATATCATACCAAAGTAGGAATGTTGTTGTGAATCCGTTCATAAAATAATGATTATTCTCATCAGGGTTTTTTATTAACAATTCAACAAGTGATTGTTCATTTCCACTGTTACAATGAAATTGCCCGATAAATTTTTTTGAAATTGTTGGATTGACTGTACAATAATCAAATTCTGAAATGGATTCCTCATTATAAAAGGTTAAACCGCCTTTAAATCCATGCCCGAACAAGTAAATGCAAACGGCATTGGGATTTTCGATTTCGTTTTTAACTTCAGTAGGAGTTTTACATAACGTTATTTTATACTTACATTTTTGAGATTGAATCCTATTAACAAGCAAATCAATTCCAACAAAGATACCAACACGTTTACTCCGTTTAGTTGAGTTCGCGATAATTATTGAATGGTATGGACTCGAGTATGATTCATTACTAATTTTCTGATATGGAAAATTTAGAGCAATTTTCTCAGATTTTTTTATTGAGTTAACGACTGGAAATAAAAGGCTGAACGCAATTAAGCTTCCAAAAAAAATTAACAAAAGTGAAGTAACAAATAATCCCCAAATTATTACAGCGAGACCCGAAATAAAAAGAAAGACCCAAAGAATAATTCTGAAGATATTGAGATAAATTTTCATCAAACAATAAGATTGTTTTTTCAATACTTGATATTCCCTATTAACAAAGGAAAAATTTTGTCTTTTAAAGGATCTACTTGAGAGGGATGACCAATCAAATAGGTCTTCGACCGAATCTTTTTCGATTGCGTCGCACCGACTTCCAAAGTGGGGGGTAGAATCCCCTCCCTGGCTCCCCCAAACCGACTGTCTCCCATCCGGCGCCATTTTCGCCTCCGTTTACCCTTCCCGGTACCCGATTTGACACTGTTTCGTGAAAAAAAGACACTATTGTTTTCGGATACGCCTGAAATGGCCTCCGATTGCCGTAAAACCAGGAAAATCGTGCCCGGAAATGTCGGGCTGCCGCACTCTTACAGCGGCCGATCCCCGCCTCGGGCCTGCTGGGCTATTGTGGGGCTGTCCCGCCTAAAATCACCCTGCGAAAAGACGCCCGTATCCGCGTTCTGTGGAGGGGCACCCATCAGCACGTATTCGCGGACGTGGCGAAGGGAAGGGCGGGTTTTTGAATTCACGTCGGAGAGATCAGATTTAAAGGGGTGTCGGACATGGGGCCGGCTGAGTTCTCCGACGGAGAGAAAACCCTGGCCATCCACGCAGGCCAGAAAACGGAATCCCTGTTGCATTCATTGCAGGATACATGGCGGGCGGGTTGCATTCCGGAGCCAAAAGCTGGAATCTGCCGGCAGCGGTACCGATAAATACTGGTTCCCGGTGATATTTACTATAACACACATATGCCCGAGGATTCATGGGAGAAAAACCTGTATCCGGGTCCCGGTTACACGATTGACGAAGATAGTCTGCGCCTTCACCAGATCCCCGGCGATTCTATTCGCGTGAGGGGACATACCCTCGGGGAGAATTATAACCACATCCGCGAATCGGAAATGGACACGCGGTTTGAGGAAGTGCTCCGGAGCGTGGGGCGGGTGTACTTCTCCCGGTATGGTATCGGGATCCTGGTAATTTCGGTGATTCTGTCCGCGGCAACCTCGGTCATGTCCCCCGAGGGGATCTTTTTCTGGAATGTCATCCTCTTCGTCATCGTGTGGATAAAATCCGAATTGTCTGCACGGTCACCGGTACGGGCTGAGTGGCAGGATGTCGAGGAGGAGATCGATACCCTGTAAGGGTGTGCGCTCCCGGTTCCGAAAGGATTACCTGGCCGCGACGCAACCGCGGTCAATTCACCCGGCAGGATTGTTTTTTTTGTTCGGTATCCGTCCCTTCGTATGGTAACGGTGATCGTGAACTGCTTCTTCATCGCAGAGATCCCGGCGCGATCCGGCATTCATACTTCCCGGCGCTGCTGACATCCATTCTCTCACGCCTTTGACGGAACGGAATACATATTACACTGCATGACGATTTTTTGTCAGAGGCGATATCATCACCGGAACTCACGGGCATGGGACGCCGTACCTGCATACAAACACAAGGAATGCAACACCCTGCCGCGACAGGAAGTGCGGGTCCCTTGTCCTTTTGGTTCTTGTCATTGCCTGCTTTACCTGCCCGTCTGCTGCTGACACGTTCGGCCAGCCGGATGCCGTTTCCGATACCGGCGTATTTACAGTGCCTGCCGGTTCGTCTCCCGCATCCAATACCTCAGAGGGTCCGCAGATCGTCCGCATCGGGACCTATGTGGTGGATTTCTCCAATTACAATCCCCGGGAAGGAACGTACCAGACAAATTTCTACGTCACGCTGGACTCCGACCGGCCGGTGAATACCACGGACTTCGAGATGATGAACGGGCATGCGGACACGGTCGGGCTCCTTACCGATACCCCGACACGGAAATACTTCCGGGTCTTTGCCTCTCTTGATACCGATCCCGACTTCCACCGCTTCCCGTTCGACCGGCACACGCTCCAGATCGTTGTCGAGCCGCGGGTAAAGAACATGGAGGAGATGATCCTCGTCATCGACAGGAATTCCACCGGACTCGACCCGCTTGCCAGTCTCCCCGGCTGGAAATTCGGTGCAAAACGTGCGTATGTCATGAACCACACCTACGAAGGGGAGGAGATAGCCTACTCCCGCGTTGTCTATTCGTACGACATAACGCGGGACTCGCTCTCGACATTTTTAAAGTTCTTCCTCCCGGTGATGCTGATCGTCATCGTCTCCCTCTCGTCACTCCTGATGAAAGTGACGTCACGGCTCGGCCTCAACGCCTCGATGTTCCTCGCGGCCGTGCTCATCCACTGGCGGATCGCCGACGCCATGCCGATGGTCGAGTACGCGACCTTCCTTGACTATTTTATGATCGTGACGTATGCTACGCTCGTAATGGTGCTGATATCGGGTATCCTGATCAACCGGTTCAATGAGGTGAAGGATAGTGCGATGGTCGATATGGTAAGCCGCTGGTCGATCCGGATCATTCCGTCGGTTTCGGTTATTTTGTATTCCGTCCTCTTCCTGACCCTGCTGGCCTGATGCCGGGTTCGGGAAGTCTCTTTTTTTTGGAACCCACGATATCGGATCACGGTGCAAATTCCCTGTCATACGTATCGGTGCGATAATCCATGGCAGCAGAAGAACCACGACGCATGACAACGGTCTCCATCCTGACACGGAGGCTGAAAGAAGGCAGGACGTATGACGATTTCCGCAGGGCATGGTTCCACACAACGGGATTCGGAGTACAGGGAAAGGAACCGGGCGGCAGCAGTGCCCGGCTGCTCACCTTCATCAACATCTTTGACCCGCGGGAAGTGATCGTCCTCGGGTTTGCAACGGCAACCCTGGAGCAGATGAAAAATGCTCTCGACATCGACGTGAAAATACGGGGCGAGAATCCGCTCGACGACGTTATCGAGCCTTCTGTCGGCAGATCCTTTGCACTCCAGATCGCGGAGGACGATTTCTCGGAGGCCGGTGATATCCCCTACACTCCGGCGACTATCGGCGGGAGGAAAACCGACATGGCGGAGTTTGAACGTGATCTCGGGGCGGTTGCGGGGCTCTATTCCGCTGCAGCAAAGAAGCGGGACGCCTTGAATGCGGGAAAAAGAACATAAAACATTACGGATATTTCCTGCACCACCTTTTCATGTTTTATAAAAAAATCAGGCGTCAAATCGGGCTGGAAAAGCCGAATGCTCATCGGTTGATGACCTGATGAACATCTCCTGCCACCCCTTCCTCTATGGCAGGCATCCCAAAAGAATAAAAAGGCCGGCACGCTATCAAACAGCATTCAGAAACCGGAATACTGCCAGATTTCCGGATCTGCCAGGAACGGATTGCCAGGTTCGAACATGGTCCCGCTGCCTCTTCACACCTGCGAAAAGAACAACACCCTGCAGTGGGCAAGCCTGCTGGCAGCTGCACTCCTTCTTATTACTGTGCTCTGTTCTCCGGCAGCCGCTGCCCGCGACGTGAAAGTCGCCCTCCCCGATCTCAAGCCTACGCTTTTTACCGATGATCAGGGAAAGCCGGCAGGTTTTTTCGTCGACATCATCAACGACATGGCCGCGCAGGAGGGCTGGAATGTCATCTGGGTCCGTGGGTCACTCTCTGAGAGCATGGAACGACTGAAGACCGGCGATATCGACCTCATGACGGGAATCGCTGCCAATCCCGACCGCGAGAAGGTATATGACTTCAGTCACGAGTCGCCCTTCTCAGTATGGTCGCAGGTCTATGCACGTCCCGGGTCCGGCATCAACACGATCCTTGACCTTGACGGGAAACGGGTAGCCGTAGTCAAGGGGGATATCAGCGGGATCGCATTCCGCGACTACGCAAAGAAGTTCGATGTCAATGCCACGTATGTTGAGCGGGATATTCCGACTGATTCTTTTGCGGCAGTTGCAGCCGGAGAAGCAGATGCCCTTGTGGTGTTCAACACGGCAGGCCAGGAGGACGCGAAAACCTACGGTCTTTCCGAGACTCCCGTGATGTTCAATCCCACTCCGATGAGTTTTGCCGTACCGAAAGGTAAGAACGCGGATATTCTTCTGGCCCTCGACCGGTATGTTGCGGAAGGAAAGGGCAACCCCTCGTCGGTCTACGGCCAGGCAATGCAGAAATGGTTTGGTATAAAGGCCGACGGCGGGATAATCCCCCCCTGGCTGTGGGGCGGTCTCGTTATCGCAGCCCTGATTGCCGTCCTCTTCGTTGCCATGAGCGTTCTCCTCCGGCGGCAGGTGAGAATAAAGACCGCTGAACTTGCACGGCAGAACAAGGATCTGCAGGCAGAGATCGCGAGTCGCAGGAAGACCGAGCAGGAGCTTGCCGATGAGATCTCACGGCGCAGGATTCTCATCGACCAGTCACGGGACGGCATCGTCATCCTTGACCAGGAGGGTAAAGTCTATGAAGCGAACCGGAGATTCGCGGAGATGCTCGGATATTCGCGTGAGGAGATCCAGCAGCTGCACGTCTGGGAATGGGATGTCCAGATCAAACAGGACCAGATACAGGAAATGATCCGGACAATCGATGCGCAAGGGGACAATTTCGAGTCCCGCCACCGCAGGAAGAACGGGAGCGTAATCGATGTCGAGATCAGCACGAATGCCGCGGAATTCTCCGGCCGGAAGCTGATATTCTGTATCGTGCGGGACACCAGCGAACGGAAACGGGCAGAAGAGCAGCTGAAAACGATCAACGAATACCTGCAGTCTGAGGTGGCGAACCGCAGGAAAGCGGAGACCGAACTGGCACAGAAGAACGCGGAACTCCAGGCGGCGTACGAGCAGCTGGCAGCAACGGAAGAATACCTCAGGCAAAACTATGAGGAACTCAGGATGAGCGAGAATGCCCTCCTGCAGGCGCGGAAAAAACTGGCCCTCCTGAACACCATGACCCTGCAGGATGTCCAGACCGGGATCTTCTCGCTGGCCGGGTATATCCAGCTGGCAAAGACCGGCGGATGCAGCGCGGAGGCTCAGGAGCGTCTCACCAAGGGCGAGGATATCCTGCGGACCGTGAGAAACTCGATCGACTTCATCAGGAAATACCAGGACCTCGGGATCGGCCAGCCGCGGTGGCAGGAGGTGAATTATGTGCTGCTCAATGCGATCTCCCACCTTGACTTCTCCCGGATCTCGCGTGCCGTGGACCTGGCGGATCTCGAGATCTATGCAGATCCCATGCTTGAGCACGTTTTCTTTACCCTGATGGAGAATGTCCTTGTGCATGGGAAAGGGGCAACCGGTATAACGATCCGGTACCGGCAGGAAGCTGACCACCTCACGATCGTTGTCGAAGACAACGGCCCCGGCATACCGGCAGAAAAAAAAGAGAGGATCTTTACCCGGGAATTCAAAGGACTGAGCGGGACAAACCTCTTCCTTGCCCGGGAGATCCTGTCGATCACGGGGATCACCATCCGGGAGACAGGAGTTCCGGGTTCAGGTGCCCGGTTCGAGATTACCGTGCCGGCAGGTGAATACCGCTTCGGCAGGAACGGGGACGATCGCTCCGGGTCTCCTGCCCGTGCTGAGCCTACATAACCGGGACAATTTCACGATGCCGGAGGACGGGGAACCGATCGCGGATCGCGGGACCGGCCCGGTTCACCGCCTGCCTTTCTGCTCCCAGCGGTCGAGGAGCAGAATACGTTCCGCGGAGGTCAGCCAGGTCTGCCTGAGTTCGTTCCTGTCTTTCTGGAGAACATGGGCAGCAAGGCCAAGACCTATGGTCATGCAGTAAATTGCCCGGGTTGCTTCCCTCAGGTCCACTTCCGCCGGAACCTGGCCGTTCTCCCGGGCGCGGGCAAGCTCGTTCATGATCAGGGCACTGTTCTCATCGAACAGGTCCGAGATCCGCTGCAGGAATGCCGGATCCTTCGGTGCGCTGGATATGGCTTGTATGAAGATGAGGATGAACGGCTTCGGCTGGAGGAAGATGAAGTCGGCAATCCGTTCAAGAGCGGTATGGATATCATCTGCACCGGAAACACATGCAAGGACATGATCGCGGATCCTGCGAATCATCGCGATGATGACGTCCTGCATCAGCGCCATGCTGCTGGGAAAATACGAATAGAATGCTCCCTTGGTGACCCCGACCTTCTGGGCGATCGCTTCCAGCGTCACGCTGCCCCAGCCGCCATCGAGAGCGACATCAACCGCTGCCTCGATGATCTTCTTCTTTGCATCCTCGCGGTACTCCGGGTTGATCCGTGGCATGATCTGTATCTGCATTGGCGGGTTGTGTATATTCACCTTGCGTTTTCTCAATTAAAACATTTTTCAGTAAACTAAACAAATGTTTAATTAATTGAACAAATGTACACTCATCAGGGAACCAGTATTCCCGTTCATGCTATGACAGGAGGAGATGGCGATTCGTGCACTTGGAAACAACAGATCCGGATCCCGGGTCCGCGAACAGAATGTGAGAACATCCGCAGGGGTACGGCTGCTCATGCCCGGTATCCTGATAATCCTGCTCCCGCTGGTTGCCGCACCGGTTTTTGCTGCCGATCCCACGGTCATCGTGGACGGCTACACCGTGACCCCCGCGGTGCTCATGCCCGGCGATACCGGGACGATAACGCTGATAATTAAAAATACCGCACAGGCCGCGACCGAGAAGGAGAACAGCGGTATTGTCATGGGCAGCACGTTTGCCTCGACCAGGAGTACGGACATCAACGTCTTCATCGAGAACGTGCACCTTGACGAGAACGGGGTAGAGGTTCTCAACGATGACTTCGACCGGGTCGGCGAACTCGGGCCGGGCCAGTCCGTGCAGGTCACGTTTATCATACGGGCACCGGCAAAGAGCGGCATATATTTCCCCGAGGCATGGATCGATGTCAAGGACGGCCGGAGCACCCGTTACCCGATCCTGGTCAATGTCAATACCGACATCGCGACCCAGAAAAAGCCATCTCTTGCAATAACCAAGAACCTGCCAAAAAGCGTTGTTCCGGGCGATGACATCGCTGCCGGCATCGTGATAGAGAACACCGGCCTGACACGGGCAAGCGATATATCCGTTATCGTGGATCCGTCCGTGAAATCCATCGCGCTCGCAAGTACTGGCCGGTTCTATATTGCCTCCCTTGACCCGGGCGAGACCTTCCCTATCAGCCTCCGGTTCGCATCTGACCGGGATACGCCGGTCGGGATCTACCCGGTCAGTCTTGTCATCACCTACAACAATATCGACGGGACAACCGTGCGGCAGACCGAAACGCTCGGCATCCCGTTCAGGGGAAAGGCCGAAATCGCCGTTTCTTCGGTGACAACGGATCCCTCAAGGCCGGTTCCGGGCAGCCCGTTCACGCTGGTCGTCCGGATCGAGAATACCGGCACCGATCGCGCCACGTCCGTCCGGGCATCGCTTGACTCCGGTTTTGATGGTACGAAGGAGGCCTTCATCGGCTCCATTGACAGGGACAGCGACGCCCCCGCGATCTTCTACCTGCAGGCAACAAAGGATGGCATCGTACCCACGAAAATCTCCATCTCCTACCTTGACGAGTACGGATCGCACACGGTCAGCGAGACGACAACGGTCATGATCGCTCCCGGCTCCGTTCTCCCGCTTGTCATCGTCCTCATCGCCATCCTCTGCGCCGGTGCCGGGGCAGCGTACTGGTACTACCGGATCCGCCCGGGGAAGGGCAATGGGAACTGACGGCGGCTGGCGGGTCTCGCTCTACCTCGCGGTCCGGGCCATCCGGCGGGGGAACCGGAACACGCTCGCCCTTACCGTGCTCATTATCGCGCTCGTGATTGTCCTGATGAACTTCCTCTCCATGATCATCGGCGGGGTGGTGAGCCTGTACAACCAGCAGATGATCGATTTCCAGTACGGCCACGTGGCGATCGAGCCCAGGGACCGGGAGACAACAATTACCGGTGCCGATGCAGTTATCCGGCAGGTCCAGCGGATCCCGGGAGTCACCGGTGCATCAGCCCGGGTCAGCACGGGAGTCACCATCACGAACCCGAAGAACGGGAAGTTCCAGTCAAAAGCGCTCACCGCGTTCGACCCCGTCGACGAACAACGGGTCACGCAGTACCAGCTGAGGATGAAGGACGGAGACTATCTCTCCAAAGGCGATTCCGGCCAGATCCTGATCGGTGCCCTGCTGGCCGGGACCGAAGACGAGGCAAAGGACAAACTGCCGTCCCTCGGGGGGGTGAAGGTCGGCGACCGGATCAATGTCATGTACAGTAACGGTATCGTGAAGAGTTACCGGGTAAAAGGGATCTTCGAGACCGAGGGCGCGCTGATCGATTCCGGGGCTTTCATCACCCGGACAGAGATGGACTCCGTGATGCATACGGAAGGGATCGCTACCGAGATTCTCGTCCGGGGTCCATCGGCTGACAGCGCCACATCCCTCAAGTACGCCATCATGAATTACGGTGTCGGAGAGAAGGTGAAGACCTGGAAGGAGAAGGGCCAGGGTATCCTCGGAGATGCGATTGCCAGTTTCTCCCTCCTTAACACCATCATGACCGTGGTCTGCCTCGTGGTCGCGAGCGTGGTCGTCTTTATCGTGACCTTCATCAATATCATCAACCGGAAGAAACAGATCGCGATCCTCAAGGCCATCGGCATCCGCCGGCAGGTGATCGTGGGAAGCTATCTCCTGCAGGTGCTCTTCCTCTGCTCCTGCGGCATTGTTCTCGGGACCCTGATGCTGAACGGTATCTCCGCGTTCCTGAGCGTGTACCAGCTGAAGTTCCCGATGGGGTATCTCACGCCCATCATCGATTACAGCGGGCTTGCGACCAGCATCGCGCTGCTTCTTGTCGTGTCGGTCATCTCGGCATACCTCCCGGCGCGGCAGGTTACAGACGAGGAAATCCTCGATGCGATGAGGGGCTAGTATGATCGAGGTTGCGGATCTGAAAAGAATATACCGGCTCGGCCAGGTGGAAGTGGCGGCGCTCCGGGGCGTGTCTCTGTCGATCGACAAGGGCGAGTTCGTCGGGATCATGGGGCCCTCCGGCAGCGGGAAGTCCACGCTCCTGCACCAGCTCGGTCTCCTTGACACACCGACATCCGGCACGATCTCGATCAACGGGACCGATGTCTCGCGGCTCGACAACGGCGAACGAACGCTGTTCCGGCTCATGCATCTCGGGTACGTCTTCCAGGACTACGCGCTCGTCTCAGAGCTCAACGTGATGGAGAACGTGGCGATACCGGCGATCATGCAGGGCCGCCCTCTCGATGATTGTTACGATGATGCCGCCCGGGTGCTCGAAAAGGTAGGCCTTGGTAAACGGCTCCATCATCTTGTGTACGAACTTTCCGGGGGTGAGCAGCAACGGGTCAGCATTGCCCGGGCGCTCGTGAACACTCCTTCGATCCTGTTCGCGGACGAACCCTGCGCAAACCTCGACACGGAGAACTCCCGAACGGTCCTCGAGCTCTTCCGGTCCGTGAACCGGGAGCTCGGCCAGACCATCGTCATGGTCTCCCACGAACCATGGCACATGGAGTACTTCGACCGTATCATCTTCATCCGCGACGGCCTGCTTGATCAGGAGCGGATGGGAAGAGTGGGAAGGAATGGAAGGCCGGGGAACCCTGCATGAAAAAAGGGGGTTGCCATCTCGGAAGAATCCTTTGTTTCCGGCCTGAACCGGAAACGCAAGATATATCCGTAATCAGGCAGGATACCCTCTCAACCTGCGGATATCCGGACGGGACGGAATCGGATACCCCGGCCATCTGTTCCGGGGCATGGTTTGTCAGGCCCGATTGGATACTCCCGGAACCTGGTGATATCATTGCGCTCCATCCGGCAGGTAGTTGTGTTCCTTATCCTGCTTGTTGTGTGCGGGTTCCTGCTGTATTCCGTTTACACCGGCATTGAAGAGAAAACCATTGCGCAGGTGAACCACGAGCAGATGGTGCATGCCGGCCAGGCTGCCGAGGGGATCGGGAATTTTTTCGATACCTATAACAATTCCCTGTCGTTCCTTGCAGGCAACGAGCACATCATTTTCCTTGATCCTGATGGCAGGGAGCTGATGCGGGATTTCTATGACAGCCATGCCGGGGAGATCTCATCCATCACCCGGGTGGACGAGCACGGGATTATCGCTTACACGTACCCGGTTGAATCCGCAACCGGGACGGACATCTCCTCCCAGTCCCACGTCCGCGAGGTGATAGAGAGCCGTGCCGTGGTGATCAGCGATGTCTTCACCTCCGTCCAGGGTTTCAGGACCGTTGCATTCCACATGCCGGTCTTCGGGAACGGGACCTTCCGGGGCAGCATTGCGATCCTGATCCCCTTCGATGCCCTTGCGAAGGATAACCTCGGCCCGATCCGGGTGATCGATTCAGGATATGCCTGGGCAGTCAGCCGGAACGGCGTCGTGCTCTTCTATCCGGATCCAGGGCAGATCGGGAAGAACGTTCTTGATATGTATCATGACTCCCCGACGTTCTCCGCCATGGCACGCGGGGCGATGAGCGGATCCCGGGGGATGTCTTCCTATACGGTCAGCGCAGATCCTGCACGGCAGCTCCCGGCCCGGAAATTCCAGGCGGTCTACATGCCGGTAACCCTGGGGAACACGTCGTGGTCCGTTATCGTCTCCACACCCGAGGATGAGATCCTCGGCACCATCGTGGGATTCAGGAACGACCTCACCCTCATCTCGGCGCTGCTGATCCTCTCGCTGCTCTTCTTCACGTATTACATCGCCCGCGCCCGGGGGATTATCAGGGAGGAGGAGAAACGCAGAAAGGCAGAAGAGGCCCTGCGGGAGAGCGAGGAGTTCAACCGCGGTCTCGTGGAGAACCTTCCGGATATCATCGCGATCTATGACAGGGACGGGATCGTCCGTTTCGCCAACAAGGCCGGCCTGCAGATCCTGGGATCTGATGCAGCGGAAGTGATCGGAAAGCCGATCCTGTCGTTTGTAACGGACCGCCAGAGAGACGAACTCAGGAAAAAGATGGCGGAACGGTTGTCGGGTGCTCCACTGCAACCCTACGAGGTGGAGATCAGCACCGGCGGCGAACCACGCACGGCCCTCCTCCAGGCAGTCCCGATAACATATAAGAACGAACCCGCTGTGCTCGTCCTGATGACGGACATCACCGAACGGAAAAAAACCGAGCAGATTCTTCTCGAAGCCCACCGGGACCTCGAGAGGAAGGTCGCGGAGCGTACCCGCGAACTTTCGGAGGCCAACCTTCACCTGCAGGAGCTCGACCGGCTCAAGTCCCTCTTCATCGCGTCCATGAGCCACGAGCTGAGGACGCCGCTCAACTCCATTATCGGGTTCACCGGCATCATGGCAAAAGGGCTCGCCGGCGAGATCAACGCGGAGCAGAAGAAGCAGCTTGGGATGGTCCAGGACAGCGCACGGCACCTCCTCGCGCTCATCAACGACGTAATCGACATCTCCAAGATCGAGGCGGACAAGATCGAGGCCGGTATCTCGACCTTCGATCTTGCCGATGTGATCCTTGACGTGAAGACCACCTACGCCCCGGCAGCACAGGAACGGGGCCTCGTCCTTGCCATGGAATATTCCGGATCCGTCACCGTAACGAGCGACCAGCGGCGCATAAAGCAGATCGTTATGAACCTGGTCAGCAACGCGATCAAGTTCACTGACGAGGGGAGGATTGATGTGACCGTGGAGCAGAGAGGATCCATGGTGGAGATCGCGGTCAGGGACACGGGCATCGGTATCGGGACCGAGGAGCTCGAGCAGCTCTTCCGCCCCTTCGGCCGCATCACGATGCCGGGGCGCCTCGCCGAGGGGACCGGGCTGGGCCTGTACCTGTCAAGAAAACTTGCACGGTTTCTTGGAGGGGACATCAAGGTCGAGAGCGAGCCGGGGAGGGGCAGCGTGTTTGTCTTTGCGTTCCCGGCCATATACCACGAACAGGAGAAACCATGACGACAGTACTGGTCATCGAGGACAATGAGAAGAACAGGTACCTCATGTCCTTCATTCTCAGGGGGGCCGGCTATACCGTGATCGAGGCAGTTACCGGAGAAGAAGGTGTCAGGACGGCTCTCCGTGACCATCCGGACCTGATCCTGATGGACATCCAGCTGCCCGGCATTGACGGGTACGAGACCACCCGGCAGATCCGTGCTTCCCCTGGCGGGGCAACAATCCCGGTGATAGCGCTGACCTCATATGCGATGACCGGGGACCGTGAGCGGGCGCTCGCCGCGGGCTGCACGGGATATATCGAGAAACCGATCAACCCGGATACCATCCTCGACGAGATCAGGAAATTTGTCAGATAACTATATACGACAGGTTTAAGATAGGTCATTGGAAGGAGGTGCAGGTCATCCCGGGGACGGAACCGGCAGAAGGTGAGGGCAAAAACATCCTGATTGCCGACGATAACAGCCGGAATGTCTACCTGCTTGAAGTGTTGCTCAGGGGCGCCGGATATTCGGTCGTGACCGCAAAGAACGGAGCGGAGGCGCTCGAAAAACTCCGGGCCGGGCGATTCGACGGGATCGTCTCCGATGTCCTGATGCCGGTCATGGACGGGTTCCAGCTCATCCGGGAATGCAAGAAGGATCCGGAGCTTCGCTCAATCCCGTTCCTTTTCTATACGGCAACCTATACGGAAAAGAAAGACGAGGAGTTCGGCCTCTCCCTCGGGGCACTCCGGTATATCATCAAACCGGCAGAGCCCGAAGACCTCCTCCTGCAGATCCGGGAGGCATTCAGAGAACACGGAGCGTGCCCGAGGGATTATGCCGCACACCCGGTCATCGATGATTTGACCTTCAGCCGGGAGTACGCGCAGCGGGTAGGTGCGAAGCTTGACAAGAAGACCCGGCAGCTTGCCGAGAGCGAGGAGAAGTTCCGCCTGCTCTACGAGAATTCCCTTGATGCAATTTTCATGACCGGCATGGATGGCACGATCCTTGCGGCAAATCCCGCAGCGTGCCGCATGTTCCAGCACACGGAGGAGGAGATGAAAACCCTTGGCAGGGCAGGGCTTGTCGATATGACCGATCCGCGCCTTCCCGCTGCACTGGATGAGCGTGAGCGGACAGGATTTTTCAAAGGCGAACTGACCCTGGTGAGAAAAGACGGCACACGGTTCTCCGGGGAGATATCGTCCGCCGTCTTTTTCGATCGGAACGGGCAGAAGCGGACGAGCATGATCGTCAGGGATATCACCGACCGCAAGCTGATGGAGGAGAGAATCAGTCTTGCAAACCGCAAGCTTGCGCTGATGAGGGATGTGGCTTACCAGGATATCAAGAACAAGGTCACGGCACTGCGGGGATATCTCGAGCTTGAAAAGAGATCGAACACCGAGCAGGAGCGGATCTCGTTCATCGCAAAGGAGGAGGAGATCCTCGGATCAATCCACACCCTGATCGAGAGCACGAAGGATTACCAGCAGATGGGGGAAGACCAGTCACGCTGGATTCCGGTGGAACATTCGGTGCGGATACAGTTCGCCCACCTGAGCCGCAAAGAAAGCCTGGCCCTTGACTGCAGCCTGAACGGGCTTGAAATCTATGCCGATCCCCTGATTGACCGGGTCATCTTCAACATTCTGCAGAATGCGTCACGGCACGGAGAAACAGCGAGCCGTGTTTCCGTTACATGCAGGGAAACCCTGCAGGGGCTGCTGCTGATCTTTGAAGATGACGGTGTCGGGATTCCCCCGGATCACAAGACCCGGATCTTTGAGCGCACGGTTGGTGGTGCGGGGAAGATCGGGCTGTTCTTTGTCCGGGAATTCCTGGAGATCTCCGGCATGAGCATAGCCGAGACGGGGATGTATGGAAATGGCGCCCGGTTTGAGATCACGATACCAAAGGGCCTGTACCGGTTCAGGCCGGCAGATACATAAAGGATTTATCCCCCGTTGGGAACCCGGCCGTTTTCACATATCATCCCCGGCTCACTGCATCTTTGTTCTCTCCCTTCTTTCCCTGATGGTCCGATCCGGCACCATGTGTCGTTCCTTGGATTCCGGCCGGGCCTGTCGCGCGATCCGGCTGTCTTTACCCGGAATATAAGCGGGAATGCAGGGCATGGTATCATGCAGGAGATTGGCCGTGCAGGGTCCCCTGATACCGACATCCGGATCCAAGGGTCTGAACTAGCCGGAATATTCCAGGAAAAACGGCCGGAGAAAAGATAAGAATTACTGGTCGCTGACCTTCTCGACCACGCGGACATTGTCGCCGCGGACGGTGATCGGGATTGGGACAACGGCTTCGTAGAGCTCGACCGTGATCTCTTCCTTGCCGGAGTCCACGCGCTTGACCACGGCCTTCTCGCCCTTGAACGGGCCCGCGATCAGCTCCACGATGGTTCCTTCGTCGATGCCGGCAACGACCGGCTTCGGGACGAGGAAGTGGCCGACCTCGGCAAGGCTCGTCTCGCCCTTGGTGACCACGCGGGCGTGGGCGATCAGCTCCACGAGCTGCTCGATGCGGTTCCGCTCCTCGGGCGTCTCGACGAGGACATAGCCCTGCAGCTCGTTCGGGACGATGATCGACGAGACCCGGATATCGGTTGCCTTTGTCTCGATCGCCTTGAGGATATTGTCGGCTACTGTCCGCTCCTGCTTTGATGTGGTCTTGATCGCAAAGATGCGGTTTTTGAACACTTCGGGTGCAGCGGGAGCCGCAGGGGGCTGGGATGCAGGTGTGGCAGATGCCGGGGGGGTTGGCTGTGTCATAACCCTCGCGATCAGAACCCGAACATGGCTTTGTGTTCGAATCCGACCATGATGATGAAGCCGATCAGCCCCACGAGAAGGACACCGGCTGCCGCAACGGCCGCGATCTTGGTGAACTCTTCCCGGGTGGGGGTGCGCGCGAGTTTGAGGACCCGGAGGTACTTGCGGAATAACTCCTCGTGAATAACGTCCGTTTTGAATTCAGGCTTTGAAATTTCCATATTCACTCACTTGAGAAAATCGATCTCAAACTGTTTCTGTACTTTGGGGGTAAGCTTCTCATTACGACCATATATTTGTGGCGACCGTACGCCCGTGACCACCAGGAGGGTCCGCATCTTGTCTTCCATGGCCGGGTCGATCTGGGCACCCCAGATGATACGCGCATTCGGGTCCACGCGGTTGTACACTTCCTGCACGACCCCTTCCGCCTCCTCCATGGTCATGTCCGGGCCGCCGACAACGTTCACGAGGGCAGCAGTTGCGCCGCTGATATCCACATCAAGGAGCGGCGAGCGGATCGCTTTCTTGACCGAATCGGCCGCCTTGTCCTCGGAATCGCTCTCCCCCATCCCGATCATGGCCACGCCGCCGCGTTCCATGACGGTGCGGACATCGGCGAAGTCGAGGTTGACGAGCCCGGGCATGGTGATGAGTTCGGTAATTCCCTTCACGGCACGCATGAGGACCTCGTCGGCGACCTTGAAGGCCGCGTAGAGCGGGAGCTTGGGGACGACCTCGAGCAGTTTGTCATTGGGCACGACAATGACGGTATCGGCAACATCCCGGAGGCGTTCGAGGCCGGCCTCTGCGTTCTCCATGCGGATGGCACCTTCCGCGGCGAACGGCAGCGTGACGATAGCAATCGTGAGGGCTCCTTCTTCGCGGGCAGCCTTGGCAACGACCGGCGCGACGCCCGTACCTGTTCCGCCCCCGAGGCCGACGGTGATGAAGACCATGTCGGCACCGGAGACGATGGCGCGGATCTCCTGCTCGCTCTCAAGGGCTGCTTCCTCCCCGATCTGGGGAATAGAGCCGGCGCCGAGGCCGCGGGTCCGCTGCCGGCCGACGAGGACGCGCTGGTCAGCGTGGGTGCGGATCAGGTGCTGGGCATCGGTATTCATGGCGATGAGCTTGGCGCCGTGGATGCCTTCCTCCATCATGCGGGAGATGGTGTTCGACCCGCCGCCCCCGCACCCGATCACCGCGATCTCGGTCTTGAGCTCAGCGAGGATCTGGTCAAGGTCTTCGTTATTCTGCGAGGGCTTTGTGGTGGTATCGTCCCTCGCCCTGGTTAGTGCCTCTTCTACAATCGACCTCATGAAAACTTCTCCAATCCCGGGATGTGGATGGTAATGTCGCTGCCCGAAGATACCATTGCTGGTGTGATCGTCCTGCCGTCGATCTCAACAGGCTGGCCCCCCGCCAGCTGCTTAAAGAAAGGCCCGGCCGGGACACCGAATTCGCGCGCTTTATCCGGGTCAAACCGAACCTTTGTTATGATCAACAGATCCTTCTCCGTTGCAGTGATCTCTTTACTACGTATGATTTTTACGCACAATGTATTTAAAGCATTTATTATTTGCGACGAATGACTGACGTCCGTAATGAATGAATTCAGCATGCGGTTGTCCTGCGTTGCAAGGTGCATGACCGGAAGACCGGAGAGTTCCCGGACCAGGCCCGGTTCGTCGGATTTCAGTGCTTCACCCAGGAGGACGGGATCGATCTGCACGAACGCCAGGGGTTCGTTGCCGTGCATGTCGTGGACGTACACCCGTGCACCCGGGGATACTGTACCGGCCATCTGCCGTGCAGCCTGGTACCGCTCCCATGACAGGTGCCCCATCGACAGGATCTCGCTCTCGGAGAGCCGCGGGATACCCGTTTGTGCAAGCATGCCTGATAACCGGTTAAGATCTTCGCGGTTAAGCGCTTTCCGGTCGATATAAGCCGCCACCGCCCCGCTTTTTGCCATCATGGCCGATAGCATGGCCGCATCCAGTGTCGCGATCTCGCGGGTATGGGCGATGTGGCCGAACGCCCCCCGTGACGTGAGGGCGATCTCCGTCTGGCGTGCGGCATAGTGGGTACCACCGAAACCAATGAGCGGGACCGGGTCCTGCGGGACGGCGGTGAGGAGCGCCTGCGCAACGGCAAGGCCGGCGGCAGGGTCGGTCCATTCCTTCTCGGTGCTCCCGATCTCGGCAAAGAACGAGGGCAGATGAAGGCCGGTCGGCCCGTGGTGGGTGACTTCGTACGAAACCCGGTAGCCCTCCGGGCAGTGCCGGGCAAGCGAACGGAGGGCAGCCTGCATCATGCCGGTCGCAGCGGGGGCAAGCGTCCGGGGCGTGCCACCCAGATCCGCCTCCCGGAAATTGCCGGTGATATGCACGGTCAGGACCGGGACCGGGTTGACACTGGAATGCCGTGAGATGAAGATGACAAGATCGGCGTCCGTTTTTTTATCGATTCCCTCCGCGTGGATAAGCCTGCCCTCAGTCTCGATGAACTCGTACGAACGGCCCGGCTGCTGCCAGCCGGGATCGCCCGAGTCCAGCAGCTGCAGGAGATGGTGCCGGATATTCTGCCCGGCCCTGTCCAGCAGCGAGCTGACGAACGCGATCTTCATTGGGGAGATATTGGGCGTCGTCGTTCAATAAGCCTCCCGTGGCTCATGAAATAAAAAAAAGCATAATCACAATCCGGATGGTCGATTTCAATTCCGAAAATGAGGGCCTCAGGGCCTCTCCGAGGCACGGCGGGGCAATTACCGGAATTGCAGACTGAGGGAAAAGGGTTATCGTGCAGCTTGAAAAAACGTTTTCACTATTCCCGAACAGGATATTGAAGCCGCCGCGGGGCGCCCTTCGGGGCGGCGGCACCTGTCATATTTGGGGGTATGAGGGCATCAGCCCCCGTTATTGTCTGTGAAAAATTGCCTGTGATAAAAAGAGTGAATTGAATTTCGAAAACCCCGCGATTTTTTTTAAAAACCGCAGTCATTTGCAGCAAACCCTATCTCCGATCACACCCGATGATGTACCATGGACGCTGAGAGGATCGAACAGGCATTCAAAGCCGAAGGAATCGGCAAGAGAATCTCGTGCCCGGAGGCATTCGCCATTGCCGGGAAATACCAGATCCACAAGAAGGATATCGCCGAGTACTGCAACGCACACGGCATCAAGATCCATGGATGCCAGCTCGGCTGCTTCAGGTAACCTCAGGTCCTTTTTTTCTGATGCTGCTCTTTTGCCGCAGCATGTACAGCCCGCTCCACCGCATCTTCCGGCGAGGAACAGGGCACGACACCGTCGATATCCCAGGTCCCGATCCCGAATACCGGCCGGCCGCTCCTGAGCGCCATCGCGATTTCCGACAGGGTGCCGTATTTCCCGCCGATCGCTATGACCGCATCGGCTGACAGTACGACGAGGGCGTTCCGGGCAATGCCAAGGCCGGTACGGATGGTGATGGAGAGGTACGGGTTGCCCCCGTCCGTTCCCGGCAGGATCCCGACCGTTCTCCCGCCGGCCTCACGGGCGCCCCGGCACGCCTCTTCCATGACGCCGCCAAGTCCCCCGCACACAAGCACGGCCCCCTGTCCGGCAACAAGGCGCCCTGTTACATACGCAGCTTCCCTTTCAGCCTGCACTGCGTCCCCATGGCCGATCACTGCAATCTGCATACAGGACCGGTAGTGCGGTTCCGGCATATTCCTTTTTATTTCTGCTTTTCATTCCTGTACTCCAACCGGAAAGGTATTAAGTAATGTATTTAACTATGCGAGTGGAGACTTTGCTACCCACAGTACTGAGGGATATCCTTTGCCGCAGGCCCAGACCGTGTCCATCCTTGCAATCGACGATGATCCGGCTGTTCTCGAATCCTTCAAGGCAGTCCTCGAGAAAGAGCCGGGATTTGTTGTCGATACCGTTTCCACGAGCTCGGAAGCGCTCGAGATTCTGGAGAGCCAGTATTACGATGTGATCGTATCGGATTATTCCATGCCGGATATTGACGGGATCACGCTGCTGCGCGAGGCACGGGCACGGGGCTGCAAATCCCTCTTTGTCATCGTCACGGGAAAGCGGCTTGCCCATATCGCGATGGACGCACTGAACAGCGGTGCTGACTTCTTCATCCAGAAAGGGCCCAACACGGCAAAGGACCTCGAGAACCTGATCGGGTTTATCCGGAGCAAGCTGCCCGAGAAGCAGGCCGAGGCCGGCAGCGATGTGGCCGAATGGGGGCGGTTCTACCACTCCGTTGTCGAGAGCACGCCGGATCTCCTCTGCCGCATGCAGCCCGACGGGACGTTCATCTACACGAACGAGACCTGCCAGCAGTTCTTCAAAAAGTCCTATAACGAGATGCTCGGTATAAACTTCTTCTCCCTGATCCCGGCAGAAGAGAAGGGCCCGGTCCTCGCCCAGCTCCGGAACCTCTCACCCAAGAAACCGGATATTGCAATGGAGCACCGCGTCAATGCCGGAGGGAAGACTCCGGTACTCCAGTGGTTCTACCATGCATTTTTCGATGCCGGTGGTGCGGTCTCGGAATACCAGCTCTCGGGCCGGAATCTCGAGGGCGTTGTCAGGATCGGCGAACAGGCGGGGGCAAAAGCACATGCATCTCCCTCCACGGTCTTCCCGGCAGCTCCCGCAGCACCGGCTCCTGCAGCATCATCGTCGCCTGCCACCGCAAAACCGGCATCACAGCAGGTGCCGGAAGCCTATGACTGGAAAGGCCTTGTCGATACCATCAACACGCTCGAGAACCCGGTCTTTGCCATCGATAAAAGCGGCACTATTATCGCGTGGAATAAAGCCATCGAGCAGTTGACCGGCGTAACGGCATCCCAGATGCTTGGCAAAGGCCGCCAGGAATACGCCGTCCCGTTCTACGGCAAACCGGGGCCGATGCTCATCGACCACATCTTCCTGCCGCCCGGCAGCCCCGTCATTGCAAGCCTGCCGCCGATAAAGAAGGTCGGCGATACGTTCATCGGCGAGATGGAACGCGTGAAGATCAAGGGGAAACCAATGCTGCTCTGGGGCAAGGGATCGCCGGTCTATGACGGGAAGGGCACCCTGATCGCCGCGATCGAGGTCATCACGGTCGGCGAGCCGCAGGCCGAGGAGACCACAACGTCGGAGAAGTACCTTGGCGGGATCTCGAGCATCACCCTCAAGGTATCCGGGGAAGGCGTCGGTGGCGCGATCGCCGGGGCCATCGGGTCATCGACCGGCGGGTACGGCGTCTATGCAACCGACCAGCGGGTCTTTGTCATCCGCAACCCGGACCTCGATGCCGAGAAGTCCGGGGCAGGCGGCGTCCAGTTCAGCACCTTCATCATGGACGAGCTCTTCGGCATGTCAGTCGATACCCGGCAGAAATCGATCAGGGAGCTGGAGAAGCTCAAGGTCTTCGAGGCGTACAAGAAGGATATCATCAAGATCGGGCTCAAGAAACCCGTGCTGCTCTCCGGCTACCTCACCTTTACGGTCGACAAGGCCGGATCGTTCCGGATCTACATCGACCACAAGAAGTCCTTCACCCACATCGAGCAGCTGATGCAGTCCTTCTGCCCGGAGAAGATCCTGGTGGAGTGAACTCCCCGGACAATTCTGTTTTTTCCATCATCCCTTGTATCCCATTTATCCATTCTTTTTCCGTTGAAATCGGGGGCATGTGACGGTCATCCGGATGGAGATCAGACCGCTGCAAAGCATCGCTGCATTGCATCTCTTTATTACGAAATAAAAAGATGATTTATTATTTTATTCATATTCCTTAAAACCAGAAATTCTCCTAAATATCCCGGAGATGTATGGTGTGATGTTCTCATGGAAATAAGGGGAAATCTGAATCGCAGGTATCTGGTATTGATATTCCTGGGCCTGCTCTTTCTTCCGGCTGTCCCGGTCACTGCTGATGATGGAATTCATATTCCTTATATCGGGTTCTGGATGGATCCGAATTCCTGTGAAATCGGACATTTAACTGACTGTAAGATAACTTTCGGAGTATACTATGGTTATTTGGGGATAGAGGGAAGGGATTGGGATATTATCATGACCTGGAATCCCCTGCAGATGAAGATGATTCAGCCCATGCACAACTGCCTGTATAAGGATTCCGGAGACGGTTACGACCTGTGCGGAGGGGCAGATTACGACGGGAGCCGAACAATGACACTTCAGGTAAACAATCCAACCCTTCCGAGAGGAACATTACTCACAACGCATATCTCTGCACAGGGTTCCGAACGTTTTGAAAAAGATGTAAGTGCCGTAGTTGTTCCTGAATTTCCCACTACGCTCATACCGGTAACGCTCATCATCGGATTCCTCGTAACGGTGATGCATGTCAGGAAAACCGGAAAACCATAACTCATTTTTATCCTGGTCCGCCACACCATCCAGATTCCCTACGGGAAAGATCGACCCCTGTCCCGGTTTGTTCGATCTTCTTACTCCATCTCCCCCGCCTTGTTGATGACCATCAGCCGCATCTCGCTCATCTCCCGGATGGCGTACCGCGGACCCTCCCGGCCGAGCCCCGAGCCTTTTGCCCCGCCGTAGGGCATCGCATCGGAGCGGAAGGTCGGGATGTCGTTGACCTGCACGCCGCCGACCTCCATGCCGGCAAACGCCTGCATGGCGCGGTTGATGTTCTGCGTGAAGATGCCGGCCTGCAGGCCGTACTCGCCGGTATCCGCAATGCGGAGCGCTTCGTCGAACGTATCGTACGGTGTAAGGGAGATGACCGGCGCGAAGACCTCCTCGCTGTTCACCCGCATCCCGGGAGTAGTATCGGTGAGAATCGTGGGGGCGAACAGCGTATCCTCGAGAATCCCGCCGAGCAGAACCCTGGCTCCCTGCTGTTTTGCCTCCTGTACCTTGCGGTAAGCCTCCTCTGCCTTCTGCCGGTCGATCATCGGACCGACATCCGTTGCCGGATCGCGGGGATCGCCGACCCGGAGTGCCTGTACCGCGTGAACGATCTTCGCAAGCGCCTCGTCGTATACCGGCCGGTGAATGAGAACGCGCTGGACTGAGATGCAGACCTGCCCGGCATTGATGAACCCGCCGGTCGCTATCCGCTGCGCCGCGTAGTCAAGGTTTGCATCGCTGTGAACGATAACGGCAGCGTTCCCGCCAAGCTCGAGACCCACCCGCTTCCGTCCCGCGATCTCCCGCAGGTGCCAGCCCACAGAGCAGCTGCCGGTGAACGAAAGGTAGGCGATACGGGGATCGCGGGCAAGCTGCTCAGCCCGGGCGCCCGTGCAGGGCACCACGCTGATCGCATCCGGGGGGAGTCCGGCTTCGAGCACTATGTCCCCGAGGACGAGTGCAGAGACAGGTGTCGCGGACGCGGGCTTGAGGATGACGGAGTTCCCCGCGGCGATCGCCGGAGCCAGCTTGTGGCAGGCAAGGTTGAGCGGGAAGTTGAACGGGACGATGCCGGCAACCGGTCCGAGCGGGAAATATCGGATGAAACCTGTCCTCCCTTCCGTGTCCGGGGACAGGTCGAGTGGTATGATCTCCCCGTTGATGCGTTTTGCCTCTTCGGCCGAAAGGCGCACGGTCGTCTCTGCACGGGCGACCTCGCTTATCGCAAACTTCCGGGTCTTGCCGCCCTCCATGACGAGGATGTTGGCAAGTTCCTCCGCCCGTGCATGGATCCCGTCCGCGATCTTCTGCAGGATTGCTGCCCGTGCATGCGACGGCAGCTGCCGTGTTTCTTCAAAACCCCTGTACGCGGCACCGGCCGCCTTTCTGAGCTCCCCGGGTCCCGCAAGGCAGACCTCTGTATACACCTCGCCCGTGTACGGGAACCGTACTTTCTGAGTCTCCTTTGTCTGTTTCTTCACACCACCGATCAGCAGGGGACAGGGTTCAGTCATGGATCTCACGCTAGCACCGGGTCTTGACGCACCTCGGCACCCTGTGCCGGGTGCCGGATGCTTTTTCCCAGTACATCTCCCGGCGGGATCCATAATAACATACTGCCCGGAGCATGGCACGAAAAAAGAGGATTGGGAGGAGTCAATCAGAGTTTTATGAGTTTGACCGGCACCTGGTACACGGTGTCCGTGGAACCGGTCTCTCCGCGGTCATCAGCGCAGAGATAGTACTTGCCCTGGTCCTTGATCTTAAACTCTTTTTGGGTCTGTTTCGTGATATCGGAGAGCCTCAGGACCGTCACGACCCCGTCGTACACCCAGGTTTTCTGGACCATGTCCCAGTGCCGCTCGACTTCGCGGATCCGGAACTCGTTGTTCTTGTCGACAAGGACCACGGTCGGATTGATGGTGCCCGAACCGGCGCTTGACACCTCGAGCCTGAACTGCTGGTCGGGATAGAGGTAGTCCACGCCCATCCGTTCCTGGATATCGATGCAGACCAGCTCGTTGCGGTGGACGTTGATGGTCGTGTCGAGCGCTGCTGAGGATGAGCGGACAGCAGCGGCTGTCGGTGCCGCCTGCTGGACGGTCGCCTGCTGGGCCTGAGTCTGCGGGGCCTGCGTTGCTGCAGCCGGCTGCTGCGGTGTCGTGCACCCGGCCGCAACAGCCAGGAGGAATACAAGCACTGCCATGAGCACAAAATACCCGTGAATCTTCATGATGTTCAATCTATAAGATTCCCATATATTGGTTACGATCGCGATCGCTGCGCCTGCCCCCTCTCCGCCCTCTTCCTGCCCGGTTCCTGCCCGGATTCCAGCAATCCAGGTCCGGCAGCATGCGACACCTGCCCGCTGACCGGCAGTGCCGGGTGGACCAGGGCCAGAGAGAGAAAAACTACTTTGTGTCATGAGGCCAACATTGCTTCACGCACACCAGCTGCGTTCAGAGAGAGAGGGGTTTTGTGAAGGAAGTTGACGCGAACTTCGATCTGAAGGCGATCGAGCGCGAGGTTCAGGCCTGGTGGCACGCCCGCGACACGTACAAAACAGTGAAACAGCATCGCAGCAGGGGAAAGCCGTTCTTTTTCGTTGACGGCCCCCCGTACACCACCGGGCATATCCACCTCGGGACCGCGTGGAACAAGATTCTCAAGGACAGCATCCTGCGGTACCACCGGATGAACGGCCGGCACGTGATCGACCGGGCGGGCTACGATATGCACGGGCTCCCGATCGAGGTGAAGGTCGAGCAGGAACTCGGGTTTGCCTCGAAAAAGGACATCGAGAAGTACGGGATGCAGGAGTTCATCGAGAAGTGCCGCACGTTCGCGACCACCAACAAGAAACTGATGGACGACCAGTTCGGGAAACTCGGCGTCTGGCTGGACTTCCCCGATGCGTACCAGACCGTGAAGCCGGAGTATATCGAGGCCGCGTGGTGGACGCTTGCGAAGGCCGAGGAGAAGGGTATGCTCGAGCGCGGGCATCGCGTGGTGAACTGGTGCCCCCGGTGCGAGACCGCGATCGCGGATGCAGAAGTTGAATACTGGGACGAGAGCGACCCCTCGATCTTCGTCAAGTTCCCCCTCACGAACCACCCCGGCGAGTTCCTCGTCATCTGGACGACCACCCCGTGGACCCTGCCGGCAAACGTTGCCGTTGCCGTTGCAAAGGATTTCGAGTACGCAAAGGTCCGGGCAAAGAAGGACGGGGCCGAGGATATCCTCTGGATCGCCGAGCCGCTCGTCAAGACCGTGCTCAAGAAGGCCCGGTACAAGGACTTCTCGGTCCTTGAGACGAAGAAAGGCGCCGACCTTGTCGGCTGGACCTATGACTCCCCGCTGAAGAAGCAGGTGCCGCTCCAGCGCGACATCGCCCACCGTGTCGTGACCGCCGATTTCGTTGCGCTCGAGAACACCGGTATGGTCCACATCGCGCCCGGCCACGGCTGGGATGATTACGTGCTCGGGACAAAGGAAGGGCTCGCAATCGTCTGCCCGGTCGATGGGGCCGGGAAATTCCGGGACGAGGCCGGGGAATTCGCCGGCCAGTACGTCCGGGACGCGAACGACAACGTCCTCGCTGCGCTCGGTTCCCACCTGCTCGCGCAGGAGAAGGTCACCCACCGCTATGGCCACTGCTGGCGCTGCAAGACCCCGATCATCTTCCGCGCCACCTCGCAGTGGTTCCTCAAGGCCTCGGAGATGCGGGACCTGATGCTCTCGGAAGTTGCCAAGGTCACGTGGTACCCCGAGTGGGCCGGCAGCGCCCGGTTCTACGACTGGATCAAGGAAGCCCGCGACTGGTGCATCTCACGCCAGCGCTACTGGGGCATCCCGATCCCGGTCTGGGTCTGCCAGAAGTGCGACACGTACAGGGTCGTCGGCACGATCCAGCAGCTCGAGGAGCTGAGCAAAAAGCCGCTCGCCGATCCCCACCGCCCGTACGTGGATGAGGTCACGATCCCGTGCGCATGCGGCGGCACCATGAAGCGGGTCGAGGATATCTTCGATGTCTGGTTCGACTCGGCCGTTGCCTCGTGGGCAACGCTCGGGTACCCGGGGAGAACCGCAGAGTTCGACGCCCTCTGGCCGGCCGACTTCATCACCGAGGGGCAGGACCAGACCCGGGGCTGGTTCTACTCGCAGCTCGGCGCAAGCACCATCGCGTTCGGGAAGGCCCCCTACAGGAGCGTATGTATGCACGGCTTCGCGCTCGATGCCGAGGGCAAGAAGATGTCCAAGAGTCTCGGGAACGTTGTCAATCCCTCGGACGTGATCGAGAAAGTCGGGGTCGACGTCCTCCGGCTGTACGTTCTCTCGTCCTCCGCACCGTGGGACGACCTGAAGTTCAACTGGGAAGGCGTCGGGACGATCAACCGTGCCGTGAACATCCTCTGGAACGTGTACCGTTTCCCGCTCCCGTACATGATCCTCGACAAGTTCGAGCCGCAGTCGAAGGACGGGGTCTGGGACGACAGTTACGTCCGGGCGAACCTTGCCCGGATGCCGGACGAGGACCGGTTCATCATCTCCCGAATCAACTCGGTCGCGATGGTCGTGGACGATGCGATGAAGGGATGCCAGCTCCACCGGGCAACCCGTGAACTGGTGAACTTCATCCTCGAGGACCTCTCGCGCTGGTACGTCCAGCTCGTCCGCCCGCGGATGTGGCTCGAGGGCGAGAGCGAGCAGAAGATCTTCGCGTACGAGACGATCTATTACGTGATGCGCCGGCTCACCGGCCTGCTCGCACCGTACTGCCCGCACCTGACCGAGGAGATCTACCGCAACCTCCGGTGCGGGAAGGACCCGGCCAGCATCCATATGCTGGACTGGAACGCCGGCGACTCAGCGCTCGTGAACGCGGAACTCGAGGGCGCAGTCGCCCTGGTCCGCTCGTTCGACGAGGCCGTGCAGAACGCCCGCCAGACCGGCAGGCGCAAGCTCCGCTGGCCGGTTGCGGAGGTCACCGTTGTCACCAATTCCGATGCCGTGAACAACGCAATAGGCCGGCTCAATGCGGTCTGCATGGACCGTGCCAATGCCCGGAAGGTCTCGGTTGTCATGGGCCGGTGGGACCGGGTTGGCTGGCATGCCGAGCCGGTAATGAAGGCGCTCGGCAAGGGCTTCCAGAAGAACTCGTTCAAGGTCAAGGGCCTGATTGAGGCTGCGGACGGGAACGCGATCAAGGCGGCAGTCGATGCCGGCAAAACATACACGCTCGGCAGTGGCAAGGAGACGTTTGAGATCACAGCCGAGCACGTCACCTTCACCGAGAAACTCCCAGCCGATATCTTCTCGGCGCCGATGACCGACGCAACAGTCTACGTGGACGTGGCACTCACGCCCGAACTCGAAGCCGAGGGCTATGCCCGCGAAGTAATCCGGCGGATCCAGGATATGAGGAAGCAACTCGATCTCGCGGTCGAGGACAACATCAATGTCGAGGCGTCCATTGGTGATAAGAAAGTGCTTGCCCTTCTCATGGACAATGCTGTGATCGCGATGATTTCCGATGAAGTCCGGGCGAAATTCTTCGGGTTCTCGAAGGATGGCTCGGCCCCCGATGCTTCGAAGTTCGCGTCCGTCAAGGAGTGGGATGTCGAGGGCGTTGCGATGACGATCGGGATTGGGAAGGCGTGAGAATTTTTTTAAAAGATCCTCACAAGACAATTCTCTTTTTTTAAAAAAATATCGCCCCCCTTGCGCCAGCCCTGCCCCCGTTGGGGGCGGGGGCGCTTGCGATAGTGTTGTATTACCTGTCCGGTTGATGAATCCAAATTATTTTCCCGGTGAGTGAAAACGTCATCGCCCCGGGGCAACCCGGCGAGGGTTCGCACCCGGGCACGTTCGGGTTCTGGTAAAAAACCGGTAATTGAGACCGCCGCGGGGCGCCCTTCGGGGCGGCGGCAGGCATCGTAAAGGGGGTATGGGGGCATCAGCCCCCATCATCGACTATGCGAACCCCCATTTTTTTCTTTCCCCACGTCCAAATACACCACCCCTCCCGTTTCCGGCCCTTGTAACGTTGCTAAATATGACCTCCCCCATTCCTGCCGGAGATCACCTCATTATTCCGGCCCGGGTTCCGCATTTTTGGGAATTATTACCTCCCGGATCCGGGGGTTGAGGGAAAATCGGTACAACCGGGCCCGTAACGGGCTCCGATGTACCAGAATTCTCATGGGGATTTTTCAGATAGTGATATTGACCCCCTCCGACGGTAGTAATGCCAGGTTCCCGGGAGGGGTGCCAGCTCCTGAGGAAGTGACAATCCCCATATCAATTGCGAACCGGGATCCGATTTCAAAATCTCGATCGCGATCGTATTCGTGATGAAAAATTTTCCGGAAAAATCAGCGATCGATTTTCATTTCAGATTCGATCAGCGATTTCCGGATCAAAATCGGATCCTGATTTTCATTTCAAAACCGGATCCTGAATTTTTTTTTCAAATCGCGATCCGATTATTATTTGTAAATTGCGATCATGATCGCGATCAAAAACGTTTCCGGAAAAATCGATCAGCGATTTTTTATAACAAATCCTGGTCTTCCGATTAAAAAAATGGATCATCCGTTTTGTGGAGGGTTGTTTGGTTCTATTTCGGGATGTTGTTTGGGAGGCAGGAACCTCCCTTATTTATGATTGATACGATGCATTTGTCATAGCCTGCCACATAAATATTTTCAATATCACGCCCTTCGTGAACAATTCTCGTAGTGGGTATATATCTTTGAATACACGCTGCAGTCTGTAATCCGGCAGGAGTCGGGTGGACAGACTCGGTGTCATTTACAAAGAGAATCTGCCTGCCCGTGGAATCAAAAATCCTGGTAAATCCCGAAGAACGGTACACCACTCCACCAAGAGGAACAATGCCGGGCTTTTCCTCTTGAGACTCAAAGGGAGTAGTATAGTCAATCTCATAGATTTCAGTAATTTCCTGCGAATCGTTAAAGAGTAATGTTGGTCGTGTGCAGTTTGGATCCGGGAGTTGTTCCGCCGTTCCTGTACATCCGGTGAAAAATAAAAAAACCAGAACAAAAACGCAGCCACCAAAATAAAAATCGAAAACGGATTTCATCAATTCTCTCGATTCCGGTGTTTTTTTTTAATATATATAAATACACAACAATTATCTTTGGGTACAGAGCTTCCCGAGCGTTTCCCTCGCGGTACATATCGTAATTAATAATGGGAGTTCACGCCCCGCCCAGCACCTTCGCGAGAAACGCCTTCCCTTCCGGAGAAGTAAACAGCGGCAAATCCGACTCCGCGACAACAGCGCTCCGCTCCGCGATCACGGTCTCCTTCGTGATCGGGTTGAACCCTTCCTTCTCCGTGAGTTTCTTGTAAACCAAAGTTCCCCGGCGCTGCCACGAGGGGGTCTCCGCGAGGTTGAACCCCCGCACGTGCATCATCTCGTGCAGGTCCTTTGACTGCAGGCCTTTCAGCTTCTCCGCGGCTTTCCGGGGGTCCATTCCCTCCTCGATGAGGGCCTGCTGGCAGTAGGCGTTGATGTGGTTGCGCCACGCCTCCGACTGCCGGTTCGCGAGGTACTCGACAGCCCAGGCCGGGGTTGCGGGGATCACCCGTGCATCGAACGAGATGAGAGTCGTGCCGCCAAGGGCGAGCGTGAAGGAGCTTGCGGCGTACGACGCGGCAACCGAATCGATCTTCTCCACCCGGCCGCTGAACGGGAGCTTCGTGAAGTACAGGCTGATCTCGTCTGAGAACGTGTAGGCAAGGTCGGGGTTGAGGCCGCTCTCGGCAACGAGCGCTGTGCAGGTGGTCACCATGCCCTTGTGGAAGAACTCGTCGAACGGCTTCTCGAGGCCGAGACAGTCGGCGAGGCGGTGGAATGCACGTCCGTCAAGCCGTACAAAAACAGGGGGAATGGTTGTGATATTTGCGAAGATCTCACGGTTTTCCATACGAATACCATGCGGGAGCACAGGAAAAAAACCGGGTGGCTCCCGCCAGTCCTTTCAGCCCGTACCTCACTCTTCCGGTATGCTGCTGCCGCCGGTAAAGGCGCCCGGGAGGTGGCGGATCAGGACGATATCGTCAATCGCGCTGATGATACGGTAGGGGATCTTGAGGCCCTTGTAGTTCTTGAGCTCGAAGAGCTGATCATTGCATTTCCCGACAATGATCGACTCGATCTTCTTCGCGTCCACGTCAATGAGAACATCCTCGACCTCGCCAATGAACATTCCCTTTTCCGTATAGATCTGAAGCCCGAACAAATCCGTAATCTGGGTTTCCATTGTTATCAGAGGAAAGTATATACTTTAGAGTTAAAAAGATAATCCCTTGTTTATGGACGGGTCTTTTCGGATAGGGAGCATTTTTGGCATCCCGATTTACATCCACTACACCTTCATCCTCGTCATCCCGCTCTTTGCGTGGATCATCGGCAGCCAGATTGCGATGACGATAGAGATGCTCCAGGAGATCTACCTCGTTACGATCGATCCTTCGCTGATCACGACCGGCTACATGCCCTACCTCATCGGCGCTGTAGCCTCGTTCGGGCTCTTCTTCGGTGTGCTCGTCCACGAGCTCGCCCACTCGGTGGTTGCCCGGAGGAAAGGGATCGCCATCAACAGTATCACCCTGATGATCTTCGGCGGGGTTGCGAGCATGGAGGAGGGCGTCCCGGACCCGAAGGTCGAGCTCCCGATGGCGCTCGTCGGCCCGGTAACGAGTTTCGTCTTCGGGCTCGTATGCGGCGGACTGGTCTACGTTGTTGCGTCCTCCGTCGCAGACCCGGGCCGGGCCGGTGTCCTGATGTTCCTCTTCGGGTACCTTGGGGTCCTCAACATCATCCTCTGCTTCTTCAACCTGATCCCGGCGTTCCCCATGGATGGCGGACGGGTGCTCCGGGCATGGCTCGCGACCCGGATGCCGCTCCACCAGGCTACCCGGATCGCTGCGGACATCGGCAAGGGATTCGCTATTATCTTCGGGATCGTTGGTCTCTTTGCCTTCTCCCCGTTCCTGATCCTGATTGCTCTCTTCATCTATATCGGGGCGAACATGGAGTCAACGGCCGTCAAGTACACCCACCTGCTCCAGGACGTTACGGTCGGCCAGATGATGTCGAGCCCGGTCACTGCGGTAGCGCCGTCGATGCCGGTCCCGCAGATGATCGACCTCATGTACACCAGCAAGCACCTCGGCTTTCCCGTGGTCGAGCGGGACCGGCTGGTTGGCATGATCACGCTCATCGACGTCAACCGGACCTCCCCCATCGACCGTGACGCCATGCAGGTGCGGGACATCATGACCCGCGATCCCATTGTCCTGCCGCCCACAGCACCGGTCATCGAGGCCCTGAAGATCATGTCGGCTCACGATATCGAGCGGATCCCGATCGTACAGGACGACCGGATTGTCGGGATCGTGACACGGATGGATATCCTGAAGGTGACCGAGCTCCGGCAGATCTGAATGCAAAAACAGCGATGTCCGATTTTCTGTTCCGGAAAAATGGTATTTCAGGCCGGATAATCAGCTGATCTTTGCCCCGCACTGGCTGCAGAACTTCAGGCCCGGCTTGAGGGACGCCCCGCACTGGGGGCAGAAGTGCCGTTCCTTCTTTCCGGCGGCTGCCCCGGCCGCCCCGGAAAATGTGTCCATGCCGGCGTGGAGCGAGGGATCGGTCAGGAACGCCTTCACGTACTCGTGGATCTCGGCGGAAGCAACGGACCGGAGCTCGACCTCGTCCGCATTGTACTCGATGGAAAGGAGGTCGTGGATACCGCTGATGATGCAGGAGAATCCGGCGGCATTGGTCTTTCCGGACGGCTGGGCTTTCCCGGCAGTCAGGGTCAGGTACATCGACGGCAGCAGGTGGCCGCGGGCAAGGAGGAGACTTTCATCGGAGAGCGAAGCCGTTTTTCCCGACAGCGTGACGAGATTCTTTGCGGCAAGCGACCCGAAGAGCGGGGCGACGCCTGTCTCATCGGCAATCCTGACACCGGTGAAGAGATCGGCGAATGCGCTGGAGAGCCACTGGAAGTTGCCCGGGGGAGTCTTCAGCATCCCCGCGATATCCTTTGCCGATATCGCAAGCCGGTCTGCGGCCTTTCCGTCGGCGAATTTCCGGAGCATTTCCTTGCGCTGGAGGTCGACTGCCGCTGCGAAGACCAGTGTCTCGGCCCGGGTCAGCTGTGCCGTAAAGGGACTGGTCCGGTAGACTGAGAAACCTATGGTCTGGCGCACGAGTTCCATCATGGCGTCATTCGGAGCGGGGAACGTGATAATCTGCATACCGCTGTCATTGGTAAGACCGGTAATCTTCCCGCCCGGCCCGAAATACGCGATATACTCGATGACCTTCGAGGAGGTTGTCAGGTAGATGCGGGTGAACGCTTCTGCCTGCGCGAGCATTGTAACTGCCTCCTTCTTGTCGGCAGCAAGGGTGCCCTTTTCATCGCAGATCCCGAGGGCTGCAAGCTGGGCCGTGGCCGCCGCAGTATCCATCTCCTTCCCGTACCTGAACGGGGAGACCGGGCTCAGTGTCGTTCCTGATACCTTTCCCAGTGCTGCCAGAAGTTCCGGTTTTATCGTAAACTGTACCTTGTCTGTCATTCCTGTCTCCACCTACTTCGATATCCCGAAGAATTTCTTGAACGGGTCCCAGAGGCTCGCGCTCTGGACCTGCCCCTGCACCGCGTTCTTCGCCGCGTTCTTCACTGCCTGACCGGTCTGGTTGTGCGTAATGGCATTCCGGAGGTCCTGGACGATATCGCCCGTATCGACCGGTTTCTTCAGCCGGTCCCTGATCGCCGAAAGGCTCATGTCCCCGAGGTCTTCGGCCGGGGACTCAAACTTCCCGAACCCGGGGATCTTCCCGCCAAACTTATCGGTGACCTTGCCGGCGAACACGTCAAGGGCCTTGTCGGTTGCCGCCTCGACAACTCCCTGCTTGAGCCCTGCGGTCAGCCCTTTGCCATCGGCATAACTCTGGCTCATGTTCTTGGTGATCGTCTTGGTTGCTGCGTAGATGTTCTTGATCCTGCCGCCGGCCCCGGGAGAGAGGGTTGATCCGACATCGATGGCGATGTCCGCAGTCTTCTCCACCGTCTCGAGGACGGTCACTGCAGTATCGAGCTTGTTTGCATAGCTGGACCACTCCTCGGCCTCGGCCTGAGAAGCCGCCATTTCCTTAAGGATCTGTTCCTTCCGCGCCTGCTGCTCCGGCGTCAGGATGCGTTTGCCGGTGTTGGGATCAATGCCGGGAGGCACCGGGGGTTTTACAGCCGTGGTGGCGGCAGCGGCCCCGGCGCCGGCGGCTGCTGTCGCACCAGCGGCAGCGGCTGCAATGGTCCTCTCGTTTCGTATGTCATCGACGGCTTCCTTGACATTCTGGATATCGTCCGGGTTGACCGGGAGGCTGTCGGGACCCTGTGCCAGCGTTCCTGCCGGTTCGTCACTACCGGGCGGGAGGCCGTCAGCACCTCCCGGGGTTGTCGTTTGCGCGGGCGGGGTCCCCGTGGTGGACGGAGTTGTCTGCCCGGCCGGCTGCCCTCCCGTCCCGGCCTGGTCCGCTCCTGACGGTGTCTGCGTTGAAGGCGTCTGCCCGGTCTGCCCGGCCGGCTGCCCCCCGGTACCGGCCTGGTCGGCCGGGTTCCCGGGAGTGGACGGGGTGGTTGGCTGCGCGGGCTGGGCTGGTGGCGCGGGTGTCTGGGTCCCGCCGCCGGAGAGGGTCTGGACCACGGTCGGGCCGTTGACGGATGTGGACAGGATCGTGGAGAAGCCGCCGGAGATTACTTCAGCATATCCGCCGGTCCGCAGGCAGTCCTGGGCGTTGAGGACATCCCGGGTGCAGTCATCGGCACGGACAGGCAGGCAGAGGAAATAACAGATGGCGGCTGCGATGATGATGAGAATCCCGTGGGTGGCAGGCACCGGGCGCTGGCCGGAGCCCGGCTGCCCGCCCGTTCCCGCCACGCTGATGACCGGGTTCCGGGTGATGATGTAGGCGCCGAACGTCCCGACGATCATGTTCGTCTGGATCAGGGAATACTGGGTGATATGGAAGATATTGTACAGGATGAAGGCGGTCAGGAACGGGAACGCCATGCCGATCCCGACAAGCAGGAGCTTGTTGACGTCTTTGCGGTACGGCTGGAACCCGAGAAGCGCCACATCGAGGTCTTCCCGGAACCAGATCATGAAGACCGGGATGGCAATCATGAGCACTGGTGTTAAGAAATCAAACCCTTCACGGATCCCCGAGTAGAGCAGCCAGAGGATCGCCGAGGCGATGCCGCCAAGGATAGAGAGCAGGTCCCACCACTTCTGCGGGCGTTTTGCCAGCGGAACCTCCTTTGACATCTTCTTGAACTCTTCGACCGTCATCAGCCGGGACTGGAACTCGACGAAGCTCTTTGGCGTTCCCGTCTGGAAGCCCGGCGCTGGCGGGGATGCGGGCACCCATGCCGAGCCGTTCCACGCAAGCCAGCCCTGGCCCGCGGGATCCGGCTGCCACCACCGGCCCTGGCTATCCGTGACCCTGAGAGCGTTCACGGCGGCAGCATATGCCTCGCCCGTGATCTGGCCGGCTGCGTACTGCGACCTGAGCCGTTCCCGTTCTTTCTCAGCCGTTGTGAAGTCCATGCGTTCTGCTATCCCCCGTTATCCAACGACCTGACCGGCCCGTACCGTGCAGGATTATGAACTATTCACGTAATGATTGTATTTGAGCCTGATCCTCATGAGCCGAAACCGGTATTCTCCTGCCGCATGCCGGCCGGGATCCCGGGCCAGTATGAAAAATAAATTCGACCCCCCCTTTGTCCCGGAACCGGAACTGAACTATCCTTCTGTCGTAAAAATGGCTGTTTTCACAGAAAAATCCGGAGGCCCTGGTGGGGGGGTCGGATTTATTTAATTTGATTCCCGGAGCAGCTGGCCTTCCGGAATAACTGAAACTGAACGATGTGAATCTTTGCGATACCCCGGATCCGGCCGGTCCGGGAAAAATACATCCAACCCCCTCCCACTGTTGTGCGATCAAGGAAAAATCCGGGAACTTCGGTAACCTGCACCGGAATTAAAATGCAAGGAGTGGATCGATTGTGGACGACCCCGCCACCTTCCGGTACGCCTCCATATCCCCAAACGGCCTCTTTGCAACAACCGCCGCCACCTTCTTCTTCCCCACGCCCGGCAGCCAGCGGAGTGCGGTTGCCGGCAGCTCGTTGATCCGGACCGGCACCGGAAGTGCGGTTACCGACCGCATCCCCCAGTCAACAACCACCGCATCGGTCACGGTTCGCACGGGAAGCCGGAGCGGGATGCCGGCAAGGATCGGGTACGACCCCATCTGCCGGCCGAACGAGAGGTCGCCGGACTCCTCGATGATTACATCCTTCAGCACGGTCCCGACAGGGAAGACACGCTGCAGCATCGGGAGGTCGATCCTGCTGCGGACGTACTCCTTGAACTGCTTAAAGCGCCGGTCGTGCTTTCCGAGCGTGTTGTCCGTGTAGGCCTGCGTTCCCGGAAACGGCATCACCTGCCGGATGTTCACGCGGCGGACGGAAAGCCCCGATTTCAGGACCCGGTCGAGGAACTGCTCGTTCAGCTCGTACGTCCGTTCTGTCTCGCCGGCAAGCCCGCAGACGAAGTTGAGACCCGGCAGGAGCTCGGGCACGTTGTCACGCCGCATCCCGCCCTCCTCGTTCACGATCTGCACCGCACGGAACACCTCGTCCGCACCTGCCTTGAGGTTGTTTGCCGTGACAACGGCCGGGTCCGCGGTCTCCATTCCGAACGCCGCTACGTCGCCGGGCGTGTGGTGCCGGATGATCGCCCGCAGCGCCTCGCGGGCTTTCTCCTCGTGGCGGGCGATGGTGGCCGGATTTGTGTTGTCAATATGAAGCGTCTTCAGGTCCGGGGCAGCGGTGCGGATAGCGGCAAAGAGCGCGTCGATCTTCTCCGGTTCCGGCGCCGGATACTCGCCGCTCCCTGCCCCGTAGGCAAGGATGTCCGGCTGCCGGCCCACGCGGAAGTGCCGGGCGCCGTGGGTATGGAGTGCGGCAACCTCATCCGCGATCGCGGGAATGCTGCGGTACCGCGGCATGCCATAGAACGGCTCCGTGCAGAACGAGCAGCCGCCGGCCGCCCCGTGGGAGCAGCCCCGGGCGGTCTCGAGCTCGCACATCACGTACGGAAAGGACGGGTGCTGGTTAATGATACTGCTTCCCGTAATGCTCCATGGGTCCGTGCGGGCATAATCCAGCAGACCCGACGGTCCGTTCCCCATAAGGTAATTGTCGAGGGAAACAGCCGGTTCTCCCTCCAGCAGGGCATCGAACCCGCTGATAACCTGCCGGATGGCCTTCTCACCCCCTTCCCCCGCGTACCCGAACCCGATCGGGCCGCCGATCAGTTTCTTCGGGCCATGGACCATGTGCCCGACCTGCTGGATTTCCGTGAGCGTGGCGGGCGTACCGCCGAGGTACTTCCCCGGCACCGTGACCCCCGCGATCATCACCAGCAGGCCCGCGTTGTTCAGGTCAGCGGTCTGCAGCGGGTCCTTCCGGAGCTGGTCGATGGTCAGGTACCGGACCGTGTATCCGTTCGCAAGGAGGGCACCGGCAACGGTCCGTATGTAGGGGGAGATGTACGGCGGCACGCCAAGGCAGGCCGGCTCGTCCACGTACCCGTCGAGGATGAACGCCGTGCCGCTCATGCCGTGATCCCGATCAGGGCCAGGAGTTTCCTCGCCCAGAAAAGTTTCCCGCGCTTCATCGGGTCCACATTCTTGTCGTCGAGATTGAATCCCGCAAGCGTGATGGAGGACGCCCCGAGTTCGTCCGCGGCGAAGGCTGCCCGGTCCCCGTCCGTGAACCCCCCGAAGTTGTAGACCCGCGGGAGGGGTGTGGCCTGCGTGGTTCCCACGACGTTTCCTTTGAACCGGGGGACCCAGTGCTTCAGGAGCGGCATGTTGTCCCCGTGGGCGTGGATGACGATGATGGTCCCTTCGTTGTTCAGCTCGATGAACCGGTCGGTTGCCCCGTCAAGGTCCGTGAAGATCGCGTCCGGGCAGATGCCGTTTTTGTCAAGCACCTCGGCAGCAGCATCGGCGGCAAAGACAACACCGGTTATCTTCCCGATCTCGTCTTTGAGGCACGGGGCGTTCCCGCAGACCGTTACCGGGTTGCCGTCGACCAGCGAGGCGAGGGAGAGGAGGTTATCGCGGTCGAGCAGGGTGGAGAGGAGGCGGCCAGCTTCCTCGTCGGCTGCCCGGTCGAACCCGAAGTACTCGACGATCTCGGAATAGTACGGTTCCCAGTCAGCGAATTTCATGCAGGTCCCTCTGTGCATGAAGATAGCTTTGGGCCGCGGAACTGCCGGTTACGGACTGCCATTCTTCTTCCCTTCGTTCTCGAGCCCGACAAGATCGCGGAACTTCCTGAGCACCGGCTCGATGACGATCTCCAGCAGCCGGGCCTTGTCCTCCACCTTCCCGAAGTAGTGGAGCGGGAGGGTGGCTGCCGCCATGTTCGGGTGGCCGCCGGCATCCCCCATCTCCCCGAACGCTTCCGAAAGGGCGTTGCCGATGTGGAGCCGGACATCGCGGTTCCGGGCCGAGATCACGATGGCGGTGTCGGTGATACCGTACACGAGCGCCGTGTTCACGCCCTCGAGCGTGATGAGGATGTCGGCTGCCTGCGGCAGGGCATCGCGGTTCATCACGTACCCCACGTTCGCAAACAGGTACCCGCTCTGGATCCGCCGCTTCGTGATGGCAGTACCGATCACGTCCAGCGTCTCCTGCGACATCGACGGGGACATGATCTTGTCCAGGAGGCCGGCATCGGTCAGCGGGAGCAGGAACCCCGCATAGCCGAGATCCTGCGGCGTAACGTTGCGACGGAACTCCCGCGTGTCCGTCCGGATCCCGTAGAGGAGGGCAGTCGCTACCCGTTTATCCACCGGCACATCGAGCTCCTGCAGGTACTGGGTCAGGATGCTCGCTGTCGAACCTGCTCCCGGGCGGATATCGGAAAAACTCCCTCCGGCCGCCGGGTGTTTTCCGTCCCGGTGGTGGTCGATGACAATGTCGATCCGTGTCTGCGGCGGGACATCGTTGTTCGAGCCGGGGCCCGGGCAGTCAACCATCGCCAGGTGGCTGCACTGTGAGAGAGCCTCGGGCGTGAGGTGTTCCATCTTGATGTCCAGCAGGTTCACGAACGTCCGGTTCTCCTGGTGGCCGATAGTCCCATCGTAAAAGATCCGGGTGGCAAGCGTTTTCGGGTTCGCGGCCCGTGCGATCTCCGCAAGCGCCACGGCCGACGCAATCGCGTCCGGGTCGGGGTTGTTATGGGTGATGATCCCCAGCGTTCCCTCCCATCCGGCAAGCAGCGAGAAGAGGCGCTGGGAGATCCGGCTCGCGTGCTGCTTCTTCACCTGCAGGACAGCCTGCCGTGCCACCACTTCCTGAGGGTAGATGACGGAATCGGCGCCGGCCGCGGTCAGTTTCTGGCCGTTTACCGGATCGACGGATCGTGCCACCACCTGCACTGATGGGAGGCGCTTTTTGATCGTAAGGACTGCCGCAAGGTTCGCGTCTCCATCGCCGGTCATGACGAACGCGATGTCGAACTGCGGGAGGCCGGCAAGCATGTCGGATGAGGTGATGTCGCGCTGGTACGCCTCGAACTTCTGGTCGCGGAGGTGGCGGACGCGGGTCTCGTCCCGGTCGGCAACGATCACGCGCTCGTGCTCCCTGGCAAGCTCGAGGATGATGTTGTACCCGTTCGTCCCGCACCCGAAAATCGCATATTTTACCGGTCCCGGTCCGATCGGGGCTTCCTGCGCCATGTACTGATGATGTTGCCTTCCGGATAATTAAGGAATTCCTCCCGGTACTGCACGGGAACTGCCCTCGCGTTTTTCGGATACGGACCCGGGAACCCGGGGGATTTTCGTAGTGTTTTTCCGCAACCTTTATTCGGCATCATCGACCACACTATAAGGCCTAACACAGCGGGTCTGTAGCTTAGTTCGGCATAGCGGCGGACTCTTAATCCGCAGGTCAAGGGTTCAAATCCCTTCAGGCCCGTTTACAGCGATTCGTTTCCTTTTCTGATGTTGCGAATTATCCTGTCGCTCCTGTTGTGCCGGCTTTTCCCCTGCCTGGTTCATGGGACTGGGACCATACCGGTGGCGGATGATCATCAGGTTCTCTGATGTCCCGTCCCGGTACTTTATAAATTCCGCATGCAAACACGGTTTTCAGGACAACACTCCCCGTAACCCGGACGGTCAGCCATGAAAGTGTCTCTGGTTTCCCTGCTGCGTTCAAATCCCTCTGCAGTACCATTCCTGGTTGCACTGACCCTCGCCATCTCCTTTGCAGCCAACTTCTGGGGGCTCCTTTACGGGATATCGATCGTGATCCCGCACCTCTTCTATGTTCCGATCATCATTGCGGCATTCTTCTATCCGCGGCGCGGTACCGTCTTCGCCCTTGTGGTATCCGCCGCCTATTTCCTGATGGTGATCCTCGTCCGGCCCGGGGCGACAGCTGATATTGTGTCGGCAGCGGCACGCTGTGTCATCTTCGTTTTCATCGCCCTCATCATCTCCTTTCTCTCCGAACGGGTCGCAGCAAGGGAACAGGCGCTGGTCCGGGCACAACAGGAATGGGAGAACACCTTCAACGGGGTTCCCGACCTGATAGCCATCATAGGAACAGACCACCGGATCCTCCGCGTCAACAAGGCCATGGCAGACAGCCTCGGGATGAACCCCGGGGAGGCTGCCGGCAGGTTGTGCTATGAGACGGTCCATGCCTCAGGAACGATTCCCGGTAACTGCCCCCACGCGCTGCTCCTCAAAGACGGAAAAGAGCATGCAGCGGAGATCCATGAAGAAAAACTCGGCGGGGACTTCCTTGTCACCGTCTCGCCCCTGCATGACGAGAACGGGAACCTTATCGGCAGTATCCATGTCGCACGGGATATCACGGAGCGCAAGCAGGTGGAGATCGAACTCCTCCTGCATTCCGAGATCCTGCAGAACATGGCAGAAGGGGTGGCGCTCATCCGCGCTTCCGACGGCAGGATCGTTTTTACCAACACGCGGTTCAGCCAGCTCTTCGGCTACCCCGAAGGGGAACTGATCGGGCAGCCGGTATCGGTGCTCAATGCTCCCGACGGGAGAACTCCGGAAGCGATTGCAGAGGAGATCGAAGAAAAACTTGACAAGTACAGTATCTGGGCCGGGGAGATCAGGAACCGGAAGAAAGACGGGGAGCTGTTCTATTGCCATGCCATCGTCTCGACATACATTCACCCGGTCTATGGAAAGGTCTGGATCACGGTGCACGAAGATATCACGGAGCAGAAGAGGATACAGGCGGCCCTTGCCGGGACCGAGCAGCGCTACCGGCAGCTGTACGAAGGGATGCGCGATGCCTTCGCCAGTGTCGATCTTGACGGCAGGATCACCAACTTCAACACGGCATTCGAGAGGCTGATCGGGTATACCCATGACGAGATTTTCAGGCTCTCCTACCAGGACCTGACACCGGAACGGTGGCAGGCTGCCGAAGCAGAGATCCTCCGGACGCAGGTGATGACAAGGGGATATTCGGATATTTACGAAAAAGAGTACCGGCGCAGGGACGGGACTATCGTTCCCGTGGAGCTCCGGACGGCCCTCATCACGGGAGACGATAAAAGCCCGCAGGGAATGTGGGCGATCATCCGGGACATCACCCCGAGAAAAGAGGCCGAGCGGGCGCTCCAGGAGAGCGAAGAGAAGTACCGCACCATTATCAACGAAATCCAGGATATCTTTTACCGGACCGATACGGAAGGCAGGATCACGATGCTTTCCCCGTCAGCGGCAAAACTTGCGGGATACGATTCGCTGGACCAGCTTATCGGGAAGCCGGTCTCCATGGTGTATGCAAATCCTGCTGACCGGGAAAAGCTGATTGCAGCCCTGCAGGAGAGCGGCGCGGTCTATGCGTTCCCGCTGGATCTCAGGGTCAGCGACGGCTCGATCCGGCACGTCACCGTGAGCAGTCATTTCTTCCGTGACGCCAAGGGAACAATCCTTGGCGTCGAAGGAGTGATCCATGACATCACGCCCCTGCGGCAGGCCGAGGACGCCCTGCGCGAGAGCGAGGAGCGGTACCGGACCATCATCGAGACGATCGAGGACGTCTATTTCCGTTTCGACGGGGAGAGCCGGCTTGTCATGGTCAGCCCTTCAGCCGGCCCGATGTTCGGGTATGATTCCGCAAAAGAGATGATCGGGCTGCATGCCGCAGATATCTGGAGCGATCCGGCTGCACGGATACAGATGATCGAAACCATGCGAAAACAGGGCGGTTTTGTCCGGGACTGGGAGGCGGAGCTGAAGAAAAAGGACGGGTCCGTTTTCTGGGCATCGATCAGCGGCCACATGCACCATGACAGGGACGGCAGGTATCTCGGGAAGGAAGGGATCATCAGGGACATTACGGAACGGAAGAAGATGGAGGATGCCCTGAAAACCGCCCTCACCAAGCTGAACATGCTCTCCTCCATCACCCGCCACGATATCCTGAACCAGATCATGGGCCTGCGCACGTTCCTTGAACTGTCCCGCGAGGATCTCAAAGGAACGAAATTCGAAGATTATCTCCAGAAGGGCGACCTGGCTGCCGGGGCTATCCAGCGGCAGATCGAGTTCACGAAATTCTACCAGGATATCGGGGTGAATGCCCCGAAATGGCAGAACGCGGCAGAGGTCATCCGCGAGGCGGCCGGCCAGCTCAGCATTCCCGCGTCCATCGGCCTGAAGATAGAGGTCGGCGACGTGGAGGTCTTTGCCGATCCCCTGATCGTGAAAGTATTCTTCAACCTCATGGAGAATTCCCTCCGGCACGGGGAGCGGGTGACGCAGATGTCCTTTACATCTCGGGCGTCGGCAGAAGGGCTTGTCATCACGTACCGGGACAACGGCACCGGGATCTCCGCAGAGGACAAGAAGATGCTCTTCCGGAAAGGGTTCGGCAAGCATACCGGCCTAGGCCTCTTCCTCTCCCGGGAGATCCTCGCGATCACCGGCATTACCATCACCGAGAACGGTGAGCCGGGAAAGGGCGTTCAGTTCGAGATGACGGTCCCGCACGGGGCGTTCCGGTCCATCCCGTGAGCCGGACCCGGAATTTCCGGGGACGCGGCCGGATCCGGTAATTTTGACAATATATTAACCCGGATATTGATAAAAACAACATTTCGCCGTTCTTTTATGAGTTCGTGTGCGCAAGGTTGATTTATTTCCAAATCAATTGCCACTCATCAGCAGGCGCAGCTGGCCTGCACCAGGGTCCGTTATGTACTCTCTCCTCTACGTTGACGATGAACAGGGACTGCTGGACCTTGGCCAGCTTTTTCTGGAAAGTGACGGGGAGTTCAGGGTCACCACAGCCATCTCCGGAAATGAGGGGCTGCGGTTTCTTGCCGGACAGGAATTCGATGCCGTGGTCTCCGATTACCAGATGCCGGAGATGAACGGCATCGAGCTGCTGAAGAAGGTCCGGAAATCGTACGGGAATATCCCGTTCATCCTTTTCACCGGCAGGGGCAGGGAAGAGGTGGTCATCGAGGCCATCAACAACGGCGTTGACTTCTACCTGCAGAAAGGGGGGGATCCCAAAGCCCAGTTCGCCGAGCTTGCCCACAAGGTACGGCAGGCCGTAACGCGGAGGCGGGCGGAGGCTGCCCTCTCGGAGTCAGAGAAGCGGCTGTCGGATATCATCAACTTCCTCCCGGATGCGACCTTTGCCATCGATACCGCCGGTGTTGTCATTGCCTGGAACCGGGCAATGGAACGCATGACGGGTGTCAGGTCGGAGGACGTGCTCGGGAAAGGAGATTACGAATACGCGCTGCCGTTCTATCACGAGCGCCGGCCCCTGCTCATCGACCTTGTCCTCAATGACAGCCCCGAAATTGCGAAGAAATACCCGTTCGTGAAACGCGAGGGGAAGACACTCATCTCCGAGATTACGATCCCGCACTTCAATGACGGGAAGGGCGCGGCACTCTGGTTCACCGCATCTCCCCTCTATGACCGGAAGGGAACCGTTGCAGGAGCTATCGAGTCGATCCGTGAGATCACCGAGAGGAAGCGGGCAGAGACCGCGCTCAACGAGAGCGAGCGGCGGTTCCGCGAACTGGCCGACCTGCTCCCACAGGGAATCTACGAGGCGGATAACGACGGACTGATAACCTATGCCAACCGGCTGGCACTGGAGATGTTCGGGTATACGGCAGAGGAAATCGAAACGGGAGTCTACGCCCTGAACGTCATTGCACCCGTGGACCGGGAACGCGCTGCTGCGGTTTTTTCCCGGTTGACCGCAACAGGAGACCACGGAGGGGCGGGTCTGGAGTATCTCGCGGTGCGAAAAGACGGCACCCTGTTTCCGGTCTCCATCTTTTCCTCGCCTGTATATCGTGATGGCAGGATTGCCGGCTTACGGGGTGTTATCGAGGATATCACCGAACGGAAAAAGGCAGAGGAGAGGCTGATCTCTGCAAACAGGGAGTATACCAGCCTGCTCGACCAGATCCAGGATATTTATTACTTCAGCAACATGGAGGGGCGGCTCGTCAGGGCAAGCCGTTCGCTGGCGACACTCCTCGGATACGATGACATCGCCGAATGTATCGGGCGCAGCATCGCGGATGACTTCTACCTGAACCCGTCCGACCGGAAACCGCTCCTTGACGAGATCCGGCGGAACGGCAGGGTGACCGGCTATGAAATCCGGTTAAGGAAAAAAGACGGGACGCCGGTATTTGTCGAGGTCAGCAGCCACCTTGCCTATGATCATGAAGGAAAGGTAACCGGTGTTGAAGGAACGTTCCATGACATCACGGCCCGGAAAAAAGCGGAGGAGGAGCTCCGGGCTGCCTACGAGCAGCTGACTGCAAACGAGGAGGAACTGAAAGAGCAGTACAACGAGCTGGCCGCGAGCGGGCAGCGGATCCGCGAGAGCGAACAGAAGTACCGGACCGTCTTTGAGACTACCGGGACCGCCATGCTGATGATTGAGGACGATACAACCATCAGCCTTGTCAACAGCGAATTCTGCCGCCTGAGCGGTTACACGCAGGAAGAGATCGAGAATAAGAAGAAATGGACGGAGTTCGTTGTTCCGGAAGATCGCGAGCGGATGCTTGCCCGGCACCGCGGGAGACGGACAGATACAGCCGTTGCCCTGAAACAGTACGAGTTCCGGTTTGTCAGCCGTTCCGGAGAAATCCGGCACATCCTCCTCTCCATCGACATCATCCCCGGCACGAAAAAGAGTGTTGCCTCCCTTCTCGATATCACGGAGAGGAAGAAGGCTGCCGATGAACTCCAGGCCGCGAACGAACAGCTCGCTGCAACGGGCGAGGAACTCCGGGCGCAGTACGAGGAACTTGCCCTGAGCGAGAAACGGGTCCGGCTCAGCGAGGCGCGTCTTAAGTACATGCTCGGGTTCTATGAGTTTGCACAGAAGAGCGAGAAGGAACTTATCGCGTATGCCATCGAGGGGGCGGGGATCGTCACCGGAAGCCCGCTCGGGTACCTGGCCTTCCTGAACGATGATGAGACCGAGCTTTCCATGTATGCATGGTCAAAGAACGCCATGGCCGAATGTTCGATGGTGACAAAACCGATCGTCTACCAGGTCGAGAAGACCGGGCTCTGGGGCGAGGCCGTGCGGCAGCGGCGCCCCGTCATCACGAACGATTATGCTGCCCCGAACCCGGCCAAGAAAGGATATCCCGAAGGGCACCCGCATATCGTCCGGCACATGAATGTCCCGGTCATCGACAACGATCACATCGTGCTCGTGGCAGGAGTCGCGAACAAGGAGAGCGGGTATACAGAGACTGATGTGAACGAACTGCTCCTTCTTGTGCAGGGGCTCTGGGAGAATCTCAAGCGGAGGCGTGCCGAGGAGATAAAACAGGAGAGCGAAGCGAAGTTCCGGAACGTCATTGAGAATGCACCGGTCGGCATGCACTTTTACTCGCTCGAAGCGGACGGGTCGCTTATGTTCCGGGGTGCCAATCCCGGTGCTGACCGGATCCTTGGTGTCGACCATACCCGGTTCATCGGAAAAACCATCGAGACGGCGTTTCCCAGTCTTGTCACAACAGAGATCCCGGCACATTACCGCAGGATTGCCGCTGAGGGCGGAACCTGGCAGACGGACCAGATCACCTACGACGGCCAGCAGATCCGCGGGGCCTTCGCGGTGACCGCTTTCCAGACCAGGCCCGGTGAAATGATTGCCACGTTCGTGGATATCACCGCCCGCAAAAAGACCGAGATGGCGCTCCGGGAAGCATACGAGCAGCTCACCGCAAGCGAGGAGGAACTCCGAGAGCAGTACGACTCCCTTGCCTCTGCGGAAGCAGAGATCAGCGCCCGCCGCAGGCAGCTCGAGGAGATCGCCTCCAACGTGCCGGGGGTTGTCTTCCAGTTCTTTGCCCGCCCGGACGGCAGCAGGGGATTGTACTATGCCGGCAGCCATGCACGGGAGATCTTCGGTCTCGAACCGGATTTGGATAACTTCTTCTCCGCCTTCACTGACGGTGTCCACCCGGATGACCGGGAGCGTTTCCTTGCCTCGATTGATGAAGCGGTCGGGCAGAGGGCTGACTGGCACTTCGAAGGGCGCTTTATCAGGGCATCGGGGGAGATCATCTGGTTTGAGGGGAGATCCACGCCGGTTTCCCGCGGGGACGAGCTCGTATTTTCCGGCGTCCTTTCGGATATCACGGGCAGAAAGAAGATGGAAGCGGCAATCCTTGAGAGCGAGGAGCGCTACCGTTCCCTTGTTGAACTCTCACCGGTTGCCGTGGTTGTCCACAGCAGGGATAAGATCCTCTTTGCCAACCCGGAGGCTCTCCGTCTTGTCGGGGCAACAACACAGGAGGAGGTTGTGGGCAGGGACATTTTACCCTTCATCCACCCTGACGACCGCGCTATGGCGAGGGAAGATTTCCGCCTGCTGTATGAAGAGGGCCGGACAGTACCGCTCAAGGAAGAGCGTCTCCTCCGGCTCAATGGGGAACCCTTCAATGTCGAGGTGACCGCCTCACCGATCCAGTTCCAGGGGGGATCGGCAGTCCTTGTGGTGTTCCGGGATATCACCCGCCGCAGGCAGGCCGAGGCTGCGCTTGCCGAGAGCGAGCGGAAGTACCGGACGGTCTTCGAGACGGCAGAAGAGGGTATCTGGATTGTCGATGCCGGATTCAGGACCGTCTCTGCCAACCGGAAAATGCAGGAGTTGTTTGGTTATACCGAAGAGGAGATGAGGGGGCGCCCGGTCTGGGATTTCGTTCCTTCGGATGAGGCAGAGTCGGTGAAACTGGAGCTCTCCCGGAGGCCGCAGGGGATTCCCGGCCGTTACGAGCGCGGGTGGGTCAGGAAAGACAGTTCGATCATCTGGTGCCTGACCTCCGCAACACCGCTCTTTTCCCCGTCGGGAGAGTTCCTCGGATCGTTCGGGATGTTCACCGATATTACCGAACGCAGGCGGGCGGAAGATGCCCTCCGTGCAAGCGAGAAGAAATACCGCCTGCTCGTCGAGAATATTCCCTTCGGCATCACGCTGATCGATGCAGATCACCGGATCGTTATGTCGAATACCGCCCAGGGGCAGATGTTCCAGACGGATGAAAGATTATGGCCGGGGCGGTACTGCTACCGGGAGTTCGAGAAGCGCGATACCGTCTGCGCGCATTGTCCCGGAACGAAGGCCATGGCCACAGGTGTCTGTGAGGTGGTGGAAACCGAAGGAGTACGGGATGACGGAACAAGGTTCCATGCCCGCATCCATGCAATCCCCCTGCCGGATGATGAGGGAAAGGCAACGAGATTTATCGAAGTCGTCGAGGATATCACCGAACGGAAGAAAGCTGAAGATGCCCTCCGGCAGGATGAGGAGAAATACCGTACCCTTATCGAGACTACCGGAACCGGTTACGTCATCATCGACCAGGACGGACACGTGCTTGATGCAAATCCCGAGTACGTGCGCCTGACCGGCCATTCGCGCCTTGAAGAGATCACCGGCAGGAACGTGATCGAATGGACAGCGGAACATGAAAAGGAGAGAAATGCAGAAGCGGTCCGGCAGTGCCTGCGCGACGGGTTCATCCGGAATTTCGAGATCGATTATGCGGGCAGGGACGGCACAATCATCCCGATCGAGATCAATGCAACGGTTCTCCGTTCAGAAGGGTCTGTCCACATCCTGACTCTATGCCGGGACATCAGTGACCGGCAGAAAATCCAGGACGCCCTGAAAACAAGTGCCGAAGATTACCAGACCCTCCTGCAGACAGCCATGGACGGGTTCTGTATCATCGGCATGGACGGGGCGATCATCGATGTCAACGAGGCTTTCTGCAGATCGCTCGGATACTCCCGCGATGAGGCACTTGCCCTTTCACTCCGTGACGTGGAAGCCAGGGAGACTGATGAAGATACCTCCCGCCATATGGGGACTATCCTCAGAAAAGGATATGACCGGTTCGAAACACAGTGGCGGCGGAAGGATGGCAGGATTGTCGATACCGAGGTCAGTGTTCTTTACACCGGCACGCACGGGGGTCGTTTTATCACGTTCAGCCGAGACATCACGGAACGCAGGAATGCGGAACATGCGCTGCGTGAGAGCGAAGCCAGGTTCCGGGCAGTCATCGACCAGTCCTTCCAGCTGATCGGCCTGATGACCCCTGACGGTACCCTGATCCATGTAAACCGGGCCGCACTTGCACTCATCGGGGCCTCCGAACCCGATGTTGTCAACCGGCCGTTCTGGGAGACTCCGTGGTGGGCGCATTCAGAAGAACTCCGGGAAAAACTCAAAGATGCCATCAGGCGGGCTGCATCCGGCGAGACCGTGCGGTTCGAGGCAACCCACCCGGCAGCAGACGGGCACCTTGCGTACATTGATTTCTCGGTAAAACCGGTCGTGGACCCGGATGGCAGGATCCGCTACCTGATTCCCGAAGGCCGGGATATCACGGAGATAAAGCAGACGGAACGTGCACTGCAGGCAAGCGAAGAGCAGCACCGGATCCTTGCCGGGCTCCTTGATCTGATACCCGCGTCGGTCACCGTCCATGATGCGGAGGGCAGGTTCCTGTATGCGAACCAGAAAACCTTTGAATATCACGGATATACGAAGGACGAATTCTACCGGATCAACCTCCATGATCTGGATGTGCCGGAGAGCGAGAGACTGATCAATGACCGTATCCGCGAGCTGCGTGAACGGGGATCGGCATCGTTCGAGACACAGCATTTCCGGAAAGACCGGTCCCAAATCCCTCTCCTCATCAATGCCATGATGACAACCTGGGGTGGAGAACCGGTTATCCTCAGCATTGCAACAGACATCACTGAGCACAGGAATATCCGGAATGCCCTGCAGCAGAGCGAGGAGAAATACCGCACGCTGGTCGAGTCATCGTTTGACGGCATCGCCATCCACCAGGACGGCGCCGTCGTCTATGTCAACCGCACGGGAGCAATGCTTCTCGGTTCCGAGGACCCGGAGGTTTTTATCGGAAAACCTGCCATCAGCATCATCGCCCCGGCATTCAGAGAAACGATCGCGAAGCGGATACAGGAATCTGCCGAAAAACCCCTCGGTCTTCTCCGCGAACAGTTCCTGAAGCTCGACGGGACACCCATCGATGTCGACGTCATGACATCCCCCACGACATGGAACGGGCGACCGGCTTCGTATGTCACCTTCCGTGACATCACTGCACAAGTGAAAGCCGAGGAAAGTCTTCGCGAGAGCGAGGAGAAATTCCGTACGCTGGTGGAAGTCAACCGCGATATTATCTATTCGCTGGGCACCGACGGAACGATCCTGTATATCAGCCCCCAGACGGAGACGCAACTCGGGTACCGGCCCGATGAGATGATCGGGCAGAACTTTGCCAATTACATCCATCCTGACGATCTCGGGACACTTCTGAGCCACATACGGGAGCATGCCGGAACCGGCACGGACATCCAGGCAGACCGGTTCCGTGTACGCAGGAACGATGGCGCATACCGTTGGTACGAGGACAAGTCAATATATATATCGGATCACCGCGGCAGCCGGATTGTCGCGGGGACGATCCGGGACATCACCGATGAAAAGGCTGCACAGGATGCGCTGCGCGAGAGCGAGGAGAAGTTCCGGACACTGGTCGAGACCACCAGCGATTTCATCTGGGAGGTTGATACCACAGGAAAATACACGTATGTCAGCCCCCAGGTCAGCCGGATTCTCGGGTACGAACCCGGTGAACTTATCGGGAAGACTCCCTTTGAACTCATGCCTCCCGACGAGGCTGAACGGATCTCTGCCGAGTTCAATCTGCTTGTCCGGAGCGGTCTCCCGATAGCGGGGCTGGTGAACAGGGCCCTGAGAAAAGATGGTTCGGTTGTCATCCTTGAGACAAGCGGTACAGTCCGGACAGCCGATGACGGCCGTTTCCAGGGATACCGCGGGATCGACCGGGATATCACGGAGCGGACGAAGACCGAGGAGGCCCTGCGCGAGAAGACCGAGGAGCTCAACCGGTTCTTCTCGGCGAGCCTCGACCTGTTCTGTATCGCGGATACCGACGGGCATTTCCGCCGCCTGAACCCGGAATGGGAGAAGACGCTGGGGTACACCCTTGGCGAACTGGAAGGCCACCGGTTCCTCGACTTCGTCCACCCGGATGACCTTCCTACCACCCTGTCAGCAGTAGCGGATCTCAGAGGACAGAAGAATGTCCTCAATTTTACGAACCGGTTCCGTCATAAGGACGGGACCTACCGGTGGATCGAGTGGCGATCCCTGCCGATGGGCAGCCTGATCTTCGCAGCAGCCCGGGATATCACCGCCCGCCATGACGCTGCCGAACGGACCGCCCGCATCAGCGCGCTCAAGCAGGATTTGCTCCGGACCGCACCCCCTGAGGAAAAACTGAAAAGAATCACGGATGCATTCGTTGATATTTTCGGTGCCGACTTTGCACGGATCTGGATCTCGGGGCCCGGGGATCTGTGCAGCCGGGGATGCATCCATGCGGACGTGACAAAAGGGCCTCATATCTGCAGGGACCGCACGAAATGCCTTCACCTCATCGTGAGCTCCGGGAGGTACACCCATACTGACGGGGATCATCGCAGGGTGCCGTTCGGGGCGTACAAGATCGGGAGGATTGCCACGGGGCAGGAATCACAGTTCATCACCAACGATGTCACCCGCGATCCCCGTGTCCATAATCATCCCTGGGCAGCTTCCCTCGGGCTTGTTTCCTTTGCCGGTTTCCGGCTGGTCTCAGCGGATGGAAAGCCGATCGGCGTCCTTGCCTTCTTCAGCAGGTTGCCGGTACTGCCGGAGATAATGGATGATCTCGCCGATATGGCCACTACAGCATCGCAGGTTATCCAGACCGGCATGGCCGAACAGGCACTCCGGGAGAGCGAGAGCCGCCTCAGTTCAATCCTGCATGGTTCACCGGTCCTCCAGTTCGTCATCGACCGTGGCCACCGGGTCATTTCATGGAACCGTGCGCTCGAAGAGTACAGCGGCATCCGGGCAGATGACATTATCGGAACGGACATGCAGTGGCGTGCGTTCTATGCGGAAAAACGCCCGGTTCTTGCAGACCTGCTGGTCGACCAGGATATCGAAAAAATCGATACATGGTATGCGGGGAAGTTCGCAAAGTCACGATATGTTGAGGGTGCCTATACCGCAACTGATTTCTTCCCGCACATGGGTACTTCCGGTAAATGGCTCTCGTTCACTGCTGCCCCGGTACGGGACGAGATGGGGACAATCATCGGCGCAGTGGAAACTCTCGAGGATATCACCGAGCGCATCAATGCCGAGAACGCGCTCCGCCAGAGCGAGGAATGGGCCCGCACGATCCTGGATACCGCCCAGACCGGCATCATTATCGTTGATGCGGATACTCACCGCATCCTCGAAGCCAACAAAAAGGCACTTGACCTCCTCGCTCTTCCCGCTGAATCGGTGACCGGTTCGGTCTGTCACCGGTTCATCTGCCCTGCTGATGAGGGAAAATGCCCGGTTACTGACTGTAAACAAACGGTGGATACATCGGAACGGATCCTGATAACGGCGGACGGAACGAGATTGCCGGTCCTGAAGACTGTCGTGCAGGTAACCATGGGTAACAGGGACGTTCTTGTCGAATCGTTCGTCGATATCTCCGAGCATAAGCGGTCGGAGTCCGCTATCCGGGAGGCCAACCGGAAGCTCAACCTGCTCTCCAGCATCACCCGGCACGATGTCGCCAACCAGCTCACGGTCGTGCACGGCTATACGCAGCTGGCGGCAATGAAAGAACCTGACCCGGTTGTGAAGGATTTCCTTGCCAAGATCGAGGCTGCGGTGGTGACGATCCAGCGCCAGATCGAGTTCACGAAGCAGTACCAGGAACTGGGGGTTCACGCACCGGCATGGTTCAATCTCGGCGACGTGATACGCAAAGCACGGCCCGGGAACGTCCGGCTCCGGTGCTCCTGCGATACCTATGAAGTATTTGCCGACCCGATGATCGGCCGGGTCTTTTACAATCTGTTCGACAACGCGATGAAGTATGGTGAGCATGTCACTCTGATCACAGCCGGGTGTAAACAGCAGGGGGATGAACTGCTTGTCACGTTTGCCGACAACGGAGTCGGGATCCCGCTTGACGAGAAAAGGAAGATCTTCGAGAAAGGATACGGGAAGAACACGGGGTTCGGCCTCTTCCTTGCCCGGGAGATCCTGGCAATCACCGGCATCACGATCCACGAATCCGGGAAGGAAGGCAAGGGGGCCCGGTTCGAGATCGTTGTGCCAAAGGGGGCGTTCAGGAAGAGATCCTGAACCGCCGCACGCGTGAAGTTCCCTGATCCCCCCGGGGTATCTGCCATATCCCGATCGCTGGGTATATACCCAGCGGCAGGAAAGGATCTCTGCAGAGGTTATTGTTCCATGAAATTTTCAGGAAGCAAGACCGAAAAGAACCTGCTCGCGGCGTTTGCCGGCGAGTCGCAGGCACGGAACCGTTACAGTTTCTTTGCCAGCATTGCACGGAAGGAAGGGTACGAGCAGATCGCCGCGGTATTCGAGGACACGGCGCAGAACGAGCGGGAGCATGCCAAGCTCTTTTTTTCGCAGCTGAAGGGCGGCGACGTTGAGATCACTGCCGCTTACCCGGCAGGTGTTATCGGGACGACAAAAGAAAACCTCAAAGCTGCGTACGAAGGGGAGAAGATGGAATGGGGCACGCTGTACCCTGCCTTTGCAAAGACCGCGGAGAAGGAGGGGTTCCTCGAGATCGGGCGTCTCTTCTCCCGCATCGGGAAAGTCGAGGCCAGCCACGAGGCGAGGTATAAGAAACTCTACCAGAACCTGGTGAAGGGGACCGTCTTCAGGTCTGCAAACGAGACAAAATGGCACTGCCGGAACTGTGGCTATGTTCACGAAGGGAAAGCTGCCCCGGCAAAATGCCCGGTCTGCGACCACCCGCAGGCATACTTCGAGCTGAACGCAGAAAACTATTAACCCTTTTTTACTGTTTTGGGGAGATGGTTCCACACGGTGACAAAACCCGGCAGGCTTTCCGATCCGGAGATCCTTGTCTGTCAGTCCGATCGATATTCATCGAGGTCGGGTAAGGAAACGTGCGGTCATGTCTTCCGCTGCCATCAGGCTCCTGGAATATCTTCAGTATTCATCATAACATTCAATACCATTGTTGCCGATTCTGACATACTGAATATCCCGGCCCGGAATGTACCGGTTTCTTCGGATGTTTTCCATACTCTATGTTGACGATGAGCCCGGCCTGCTCGAAATTGGTAAACTGTTCCTCGAGCAAAGCGGGCAGTTTACCGTAGAAACGCTCACCTCTGCAACGGAGGCCCTCGAGATCCTCCGGAAAAAACGGTACGATGCCATCATCTCCGATTACCAGATGCCCGTTATGGACGGCATCGGCTTTTTAAAAAACGTCAGGGCTTCGGACAAGAATGTTCCGTTCATCATCTTCACCGGCCGCGGCCGCGAGGAGATTGTCATCCAGGCATTCAATGAAGGGGCGGATTTCTACCTCCAGAAAGGGGGAGAGCCGCTTTCGCAGTTTGCCGAGCTCGGGCACAAGATAACGAAGGCTATCCTCCAGAGGAGGGCCGAGGCAAGTATCCGGGACCATGAACGCCGCGAGGCAGACATCATCAACTTTCTTCCCGACGCAACCTTTGCCATCGATACCCGGGGAGTCCTTATCGCATGGAACCGGGCCATGGAGAAGATGACCGGTGTCAGTGCGGACAGTGTGCTCGGGAAGGGAAATTATGAATACGCGCTCCCGTTCTACCACGAGCGCCGGCCCCTGCTGATCAATCTTGTCCTTGACGATGACCCGGCCATTGCGGAAAAGTATCCCTTTGTAAAAAGGGAAGGAAAGACGCTCTTCTCAGAGATCACGATCCCGCACTTCAACGAGGGCAGGGGAGCGGCGCTCTGGTTCACGGCATCTCCCCTGTACGACAAGGACGGTGCGATTGTCGGGGCCATCGAATCGATCCGCGAGATCTCGGACTGGAAACGGGCAGAGCAGGCACTGAACGAGAGCGAACGGAGGTTCCGCGATCTTGCGGACATGCTGCCGCTTGCCATCTACGAGACAGACGAAAAAGCAAACCTGACCTATGCAAACAGGATGGCTTTCGAGCTCTTCGGGTATACCCCGGAGATCCTCAGAACGGGGATGAACGTGATGGCCATGCTCGCACCGGAAGACCGCGATCGGGCACGGGCGCGGCTCGGCCGGATGATCAGCGACGGAAAAGTCCGGGAAGACAATATCGAATACCGTGCGCTCCGGAGGGACGGCAGCACGTTTCCCGTCTCCATCTACTCGTCTCCTGTCCTCCGGGACGGGAAAACTGCCGGTGTGCGGGGCATCATCATCGATATCACGGAGCGCAGGACCGCGACAGACAATCTCCATGCCAGCGAGGAGAAGTACCGCACGGTCTTCGAAACAACAGGTACTGCGACGGTCCTTATCGAAGACGACGGTACAATCAGCCTCGCAAATTCCGAATTCGCGCGGCTGAGCGGATACCCGAAGGGCGAGATCGAGAACCGGAAGAAATGGACAGAGTTTGTCGTAGAAGAAGATCTTGAACGGATGCTTGCCCAGCACCGGCTGAGACGGATAGACCGGAAACACGCCCTTACGCATTACGAGTTCCGCTTCAGGTCGCGATCCGGTGAGATCCGGGACATCTACCTGACCATCGATGTCATTCCCGGCACGACGAAAAGTGTTGCATCGCTCCTGGACATCACGGAGCGGAAAAATGCTGAACGCAGCCTCGTTGCAGCAGACCAGGAGTACAAAAACCTGCTCGACCAGATCCAGGATGTCTATTACCGGAGCGACGCCGAAGGACGGCTGGTGAAGGTAAGCCGGTCCTGGGCAACCCTGCTCGGGTACGACGATGTCGGGGAATGTATCGGGAGGCGCATTGCGGAAGACTTCTATTTCACCCCCGGGGACCGCAAAGCATTCCTCGATGAGATCTACCGGAACGGGAAGGTCACCAGTTATGAAGTCATGCTCAAAAAGAAGGACGGAACCCCGGTCCTGGTAGCAACCAGCAGCCATCTGTATCGCGATGCTGCCGGGAACGTTGCCGGTGTTGAAGGTACGTTCAGGGACATCACCAAACAGAAGCAGCAGGAGAACATCCTCCGTATCCAGCGTGATCTTGGCATGCGGCTCCAGGAGCTCAGGGACAGGGATGAGCTCCTGGATGCATGCCTTGACGCGGCAATACGGATCTCGGAGATGGACGCGGGCGGTATCTATCTTGTTGACGAGGCAACCGGTTCCGTGGACCTTGCCCTCTCAAAAAATCTCGGGAAAGACTTTGTTGAATCCGTGTCCCGTTACGCACCAGGTTCAGCGAATGCTCAGATCGTTTTTTCCGGAAAGCCCCTGTACACAACGAACGCGCCGGAGGGTGTTCCTCATTCGGAAGTTCAGGATCAAGAGGGGCTCCGGGCCCTTGCTGTTGTCCCTGTCTTCTCCCGGGGCCGGATTGTCGGGTACCTGAATACCGCATCGCATACGCGTGACGATATCCCGCATGAATCGCGGATCGCCCTCGAGATGATCGCCACCCAGATCGGTTCAGCCATCGGCCGTGCAAAGGCCGATGAAGCCCTGATCGCCAGCGAACAGCGGTACCGGAACATTGTTGAGGACCAGACAGAATTCATCTGTCGTTTCCGGCCGGACGGGACGCATGTCTTTGTCAACGATGCGTACTGCAGGTACTTCGGCCTTTCGCGGGAGGAGATCATCGGGCACCGCTTCCGGCCGGATATCCCGCCGGCAGACCGGCCTGCCGTCCGGCAGTTTTTTATGTCCCTGACACCCGAACACCCGGTCGATATCATCGTTCACCGGATCGCGATGCCGGATGGCAGTATCCGCTGGCAGCGCTGGAGCGACCGGGCCATATTCGATGATACCGGAAAACCGGTTGAGTACCAGTCGGTGGGCCGGGATATCACCGAGACAAAAGAGGCCGAGGCGGCTATGCTCGAGAGCGAGGCCCGGTACCGGAGCCTTTCGGAAGCATCGCAGGACCTGATCTTCGTTATCGACCGGAACGATCGTATCGTGTACGTAAACGGGAGTGCTGCAAACATGTTCGGCTGTACCGTGGATAAGATCCTTGGCAGAGAACGAAACACCCTGTTCCCGCCGGATGTTTCTGCCGGACAAAAGAAAGCAATCGACCGCGTCCTTGCAACCGGCAAAGGATTCCGCAGCATGGGGAAACTGAGCTTCAGGGGGCAGGAACGATGGTTCGACCATTCGCTGATGCCGATCTGTGATGCGTCGGGAGTGCCATTTCAGGTCGTTGGCATATCCCGCGATATCACGGAACTGAAAAATATCGAGGAAGCACTCCGCCAGAAGAGCGAGGATCTCGATTCCCGAAACCGGCTCATCAGCACGCTTCTCGATACGGTCCCGATCGGGATCTTCATGGTCGAGGCCCCGACGGGCAAACCGATCATTGCCAATTGCGAGGCCACACGGCTCCTCGGGCGCGGGATCCTGCCGGATGCAACTGAGCAGAACCTTGCCGAAGTGTACGAGGCTTACCGGGAGGGGACGTCGCAACGCTACCCGATGCATGAGATGCCGATCGTCCGCGGCATGTATGGCGAAAACCGCCATATCGACGATATGATTGTAGTCCGTCCCGATGGTACGACCGTCCAGCTGGAGGTATTCGGAACACCGCTCACCGACACCCGGGGCCAGGTCACGGCAAGTCTTGTCAGTTTCCTTGATATCACGGACCGGAAACGGGCAGAAAAGGTCATCCGGGAGGCCAACCGGAAGATCAACCTCCTGACCAGCATTACGCGGCACGACGTGGCAAACCAGATCACGGTCCTGCGGGGATATGCAAGGATAGCAATGATGAAAAAGCCCTCCCCCGAGATCACCGAAATCCTGCAGAAGATCGACGAGGCCATCTCTGCGATCGCGCACCAGATCGCGTTCACGAAGGCGTACCAGGAGCTTGGCGTGCAGGCCCCGGGCTGGCAGAGCATCCGCGACATCATTGCGAGGCAGAAATCCGACGGCATATCCCTCACGTGCACCTGCGATGCCGAGATCTATGCAGATCCCATGCTCGAGCGGGTCTTCTTCAACCTCATCGACAACGCGGCCCGGCACGGCGGAAATGTGACAGCGATCACCGTCAGCTGCCGGCCTGCTTCCGACACCCTTACCATCATTGTCTCCGACAACGGGGTCGGAGTCCCCTCCGACCAGAAGGAGAGAATCTTTGACAAGGGATTCGGGAAGCACACGGGATACGGTCTCTTCCTTGCCCGCGAGATCCTCGCGATCACCGGTATCACCATTCACGAAACCGGTACACCGGGAAGGGGTGCGGTCTTCGAGATTACCGTTCCGAAGGGTACCTACCGGCTGAAAGCATGATCCGTCAGGGTATCCAGGTGACGATTCCTGAGAGAGAGGGTAGTACAGACACTGGTTCCCGCCCTGTTCATCATATCCAGCCCAGCCGGACCCACCGTTTGTAATCGTCGGTCCGGAGGTCCTGGTTTTCTGCAACAATTTCCCGGAAAAAATCGCGGTTTCCCCGGATCTCCTCTTCCTGCTGAGGGTCAGAAAAACCGTGCGTGATCGCGTCGGCAAGCTTCCGGCCGAGCGCACGGGCCCGGGGTTCCTCTGCATCAACAGCCGCCGCCTCCCCTCCCGTGGCAACGCTGATCCCGCCCACGGAAACAACGGCAAGATAATTGAGTACGTGATTCTGGTACGCCACCACCTCATCGCCGCCGGACATGTGCGTTGTCGCAACCGAACAGCCGTATTTGCCGGCAAGCAGCTGGTAGTGGATCGCGTCTGCGAGCCGATCGAAAAAGACCTTCATCTGGCCGGAGACATTGTCGATGTACACGGGTGATGCAAACACGATTCCGTCAGCAGTCTTCATGCGATCGACAAGTCCCGCAACATCGTCGTCGTTGATACAGATGCCGTTCAGCGAACAGGCATCGCAGGCAGTGCAGGGAACCACCCGGAGATCGCAGAGATCGATGATCTCGGTCTCAGCCCCGGCTTCCGCTGCCCCGTCAAGGACATACTGAACGAGCCTTCGCGTGGTGCTCTGCACTGTCCGGGGGCTCCCGTGGATTGCAAGAATTTTCATGGCATCTGTCGCTCCTGCTCAGAACATGGGTCGGCGGAGGATATTATGATGCGCGGAAAGAGGGGGCCTCATGAGAGAGAAAGGGGCTGGCAGCGCAAAAAACCGATTATCTGCCTGCCATAACTTCAAGCTTGTCGCCGATGAATGAGCCGATGATGAAGATGACGAGGAAAAGGAAGATCTCGATGAAGATCCCGGGTATCCCCAGGATGCTGAAGTCAAAACTGATCCCCCCGGGATAGAGATAGTCCGCTGCCAGAACGAAGATAATCCCGAGGCCCAGGCCGACCACGACCCCGTTTTTCAGGAGCAGGTAGTAGTCTTCCTTTCCCTTGTGCAGAAAGCCAAAAACAATGCCCAGTACCAGGTTCAGAAGTTCAAGGATCATGGCAGTTCTTCCGGTTACGGCAGTATTGCCTCGGTTCTGCAAAAAGGTTTATGGAAAAAACTTCCCGCATTCGCAAGTGAAGATAGTGCCGGAAATGATATTCATCCCGTCAGAACAACCGGCAGGGCTTCTGCCGGTTTCATCAGAGGGGTCTGCGATTACAGGTGTCTTCGCATCAGAATCGGATAGCACTGTCCGGATGAACGCAGGTTCACAGAACCCCAAGGGCCGGCCCTGATCAGGTCGCGCTCTGCACGACCGGATCGTAACGGGAGGGTTTTTTCTGTAAGGTTTAGCGCAGTTTTCGGGATCGGTAAAGCGTATGATTGGTTTGTTTTCTCTGGGGACAACGTCTGCGGGGTAATCCATAACCAGAAAAAAGGGCCGTCACATCAGCACCAGCTCCTGGAACGTGCGTAGTCATCGCACGGGCAATGACCGCTGACATATTGTCCACGCGGTGCCCCCGGCGTACATGTTGGAACGGCCGTCACCGAGGTCGTTGTGGTCGTTACAGTAGCTGACGTTATGGTTGTCGTTGCTGTTGTCGAGGAGGTAGGGGTTGTTGATGTCGTTGATGCTGTTGATGTGGTAATGGTTGTCGACGCTGTTGACGTCGTCGTGGGAGAGGTTGTTGCCGTTGTTGTTGCTCTTGTAGTTGCCGTCGGCGTTGGCGTTACAGTCGCTGTCAAGGACCCTGTCCCTGCCACGACATCCTCCTTTGCAATCAGCACACCCGATTTTGTATCGATGAACCTGACCGTGATCTTTCCCGGAGGCAGGGAAGAGAAGGATGCACCGGAGAGATTGGGAGTAACCATGAACCCGGATCCCGTGTAATAGAGAACGATCCAGTCACCCGGCCTGAATGCCGTGAGTGCTGGGGCAGGAACCGCTTTGAATGACCCGGCCTGCGTATCGACCTGCAGCTCGGCCGTATATTCGCCCGATGGTGCAGCGTTGAAATATACCGGGTCCCCGGCGCGGTGAAAGATCGCGATGACCGGCTTATCCGATGCATTCACGATATTGAACTGGGGTACGAGATATGCCGACTTTGGGGTGAGGGGAATGACACCGGTTACCAGCATCACGGTGATGACCGCAAGCACGATGCCAAGAGCAATAATCAACGTTTCATCCACCACTTCACTGGCCCCGCTTTCATTCCCCTTCATCCGAACACCCTGATGATGCTTCCGCGGTAGTCAGATAAAAAGGTTGAGGGTCGTCCCGACCCGCGGTCAGTCCCTGCGGGAAGCGCAGTCCGGGCCGGTATTACGGCAGCGTGACAAAGAGCTGTCGCCAGACCTTCTTCCCGAGCACCCGGGTCCGGTGGCCCTGCCCGGTCAGGTCTTCGGCCAGCAGGACATCGCCTTTTTTAAAGGTCCGCTTCTCCCCGCTCCCTGCCTCGATCTCGGCTTCACCATCGATAACCACCACATATTCCCGGCAGACAACGGTATGCCACGGGTAAACGTATCCCGGCGGGTTTTCCCGGAAGAATACGGCCTTGGCCGGTTCGGGAATGGTGAAGAAACCGAATGCCTCGCGGGGCTCGAACGGTATCTCGATGTCCTCGAAATGGGAGCGGTCGTCCGATCCGGTGAAGAGCCGGGTAATCTTCATGCGTTTCTCCTGATCCGATCATCCGCTCCGGAAAGGAAAAACAGTTGCATTGCTCAGCCCGGCAGGCCCGGGCTTTCCGGCGCTGCCACAACCCACACCCGGTCCCTCATGCCCTCCGGGAAGTAGTGCGCATCGAACCACATCGCATCGAACCTCCCGTAGTTGAAGGAGGTGATGCCATCCACACGGTCGTCGTGGCAGTCCACGGAATCAGCAAAGATGATCACATCGTCCCAGACCGTTTCCGTCCCCCGGGTATCATAACCGGTCACAACAACCCAGTGGCCGCCCCAGTCCATCCATTCCACCATGGTGGGAATGCCGTTTTTCAGATTTTTGAGGAGCATCGCACGGGTACCACCTGTGCCCCACGTGGCATTCATGCCCTGCCTTTTAAGCCACGCTGCAATCTGTTCCGGGTTGAGGCCGGTCTTTTCCGAAACACCGGGATATATTTCACGGGCGATCCGGATCTCATCGGCATCTGTATTGTTCACCGGCATGTCGTAATACGACATCACGGTCATTGCTGCCACAGCCCCGCAGGAGTAGTTCGTGACCTGCTGCCGGAGGCTTTTCAGCGGGATGACGGTGAGATTGTCATCGGATTTCAGGCTGGAAACATTGATGCCGGTATAATACCGGGGCGGGGGGAGAGGCGGAGGATCGAGTGCGTACTTCACGCTGCCAGCCTCAGTGCCGGAACTGACGGTTGTAACAAATGCCGGGCTTGTGAAAAGGATGGCCGCGGCAAGGACAATGAGTATACCGAATATCGCAACGATGATGAAGAGGTAGAGCGCTCGCATGGACAGCCGCCTTTATCTGCATGTTGGTTTTTTCGGGTATTCAAGTACTGCCGCATATCCGGAGAAAGAAGATGAAAAATCACATCCGGTACCCGCTCAGGGCAAGCCAGGCAAGCCCCAGCAGGATGATGACAGCAGCTGCGATCATGATCTTCAGGTACGGGAAGCCTTCCTCCGTCCGTTTCTCCGCCCGTTTCCGGGTCACGGGGGCAGTCCCGCCGGTTGGCGTAATCCCGCCACCTTTACTATAGCTCATCCCGGCTGCAGGCCGGGGTTTGGCATTCCAGCGTGCGAGGCCCGCACACTCGTGGTTGGGGGGGAGCCGGCAGCCGGCGCAGTATTTCCCCCCGCAGTACTGGCAGGTGAACGGGAGCAGAACCTCGCTTTTGCACTTGTCACAGTGTGCCATCGTACGTGCTTTGACCGGGCTGCAGATAATAATACAGTGCCGGACAACCATACATATTATCCCGAATCATACCTGATCTGTACATCGTGGAACAGTACAGCAGGGGTGATGTCCTCCTCGCATCGGTTGCGCTTGACGACCGGGCACCTCCCAAGGTCCGGCCGGTCGTGGTAATCGGGACAGATGTGCCGGGTCGGATCCTCATCTGCCCGGTCAGCAGCAGGCCTCCCTTCGATGCGCCCTGCCTGCCGCTGGCCCTTGACGACTTTGCAGCCGGAGGTCTGGAAATGTTCGGCGAGAGCTATGTCATGACGTCACGGGTTCTCACCATCAGGAATGCGGCCGTGGCAGGAAAGAAAGGCCGGCTTTCTCCTGAATCGCTCGCTGAGATTTCTGCACATGTGCCGGTTGTTTCCCCGGCAGGTTCGCAGCCGGGGCAGAAAAGGCCCGGCCGGCAGACCCGCTGATCGTCTTCCTTTCCCTCCTTCCGGAGCATGGTGATCCCTGCATCAGCAGCCTTATCGTCCGGCACGATAACGATGACTGGATGGATATCGCACGGGCGATTGCCGAAATGGAGATGCAGGTCGGCCGGATCTCTCCGGTCCAGAAGTTCCTGCTCGGCACCGACGGATCGGTGACGCAGATCCTGGAATCGATTACCGGGAAAAAGGTGATTATCCGGACACTGGTCCAGAATGTCATCCCCGCCGATACAGAGGCGGCAGGTATCCTGAATGTTTCCGTGGGCGATCCCGTCAACTACCGGGTGGTGGAGATCCGCACAGAAGAGAACAACGAGGTACTCATCTACGCGATCTCGCATACCCCCGTCAACCGGTTGTCTCCTGAGTTCCGGGACGACCTGATGAAGGCCGATATCCCCATCGGCAGGATCATCAGCAGGCACCATATCGAAGCCCGGCGGGAGATCCTGTCAGCCCGCGTCACGCCGGCCTCGGAAGAGATGGGCCGGATTTTCGGGATCTGCAAAAACGAGCCGCTTCTTTCCCGGCAGTACCAGATCATCCATGCAGAAAAACCGCTCATGTTCATCGAGGAACAGTTCCCGTACAACCGTTTCCTCGATTCGCGGCGGGTCATCGTCCGGACGCCCTCCCGCATCCATGTCACGCTCATCGACCTGCACGGCGGATCCGGGCGGGTGGACGGAGGGATCGGCATCACGCTCGACGAGCCCGGCGTCCTCCTCGAGGCAGAACTCGCACCCGCGCTCTCTGTCAGCGGGGGAGACCCGGCTGTCCAGGACCGGGTCCGCGGGATCGTTATGGATGTGCTGCGGAAGCTCGGCGCAGGCGGGAACGTAGCGATCACGATCCGGAGCTTCTACCCCTCGCACGTCGGTCTCGGGAGCGGTTCGCAGCTTGCCCTTGCCGTTGCCCGGGCAATTGCCGAACTCCACGGCCGGCACCTGCCGGTGAAAGAGCTTGCAAAGATCGTGGGCCGTGGCGGGACGAGCGGTATCGGGACGGCCGCGTTCGAGTATGGCGGGTTCATCGTGGACGGCGGCCACCGGTTCGGGGCTGGCGGGGAGAAGACCGATTTCCGCCCGTCCGCCGCATCGCGGGGCGTCAGCCCGCCACCCGTGATCGCCCGGCACGATTTCCCCGCGGACTGGCGCATCCTGCTTGCAATCCCCAACGTGCCGGCAGGAGCAAGCGGTGGCAGGGAAGTGGATATCTTCCGTGATAACTGCCCGGTCCCGCTCGACGAGGTCCGCCAGTTGTCCCACGAAATCCTGATGAGGATGCTCCCCGGGATCGCTTCACGGGATCTCGACCTGTTCGGTTCGTCGATCAATGCCGTCCAGGCCCTCGGGTTCAAGAGGGTGGAGATCGCCCACCAGCCCCCGCAGGTGACCGGCCTTCCTGATATCCTGCGGAACGCCGGGGCTGCCGGTGCCGGCCTCTCCTCGTTCGGCCCGGCAGTGTATGCAGTCGGGGACACCGGCATGACGGCGATTGAACAGGCGGCACAATCGTTCATGAATGAGCACAGCGGGGGCACGACACTCATCACCACTGCGCGGAACAGCGGGGCGGTTGTGAGGGTGGCGTGACCGTTCCGGTTTTTTCTCCGGGAAATGCAATCCCTCCCCCTTGCTGATACTCTCAGGCTCAGAATTCCTGCCACGGGCATACCGACAAAACCGGCGTAACGGAAGCAGCACACTCGCGGGTTTGAAAATATCCGTCGCCCGATTCCCTGCAGGAAAAACATCTTCTGGATCAAATACACAGATCACACATCAGCAGCCGGACGTTCTCCCGATGATGTTCTTTGCCCACATGGTCATCGGCCTTATCGCTGGATTCATTCTCTATGAAGTATACCATGACCAGAACGTTATCATCTTCTGCGCCATAGGAAGCGTACTCCCTGATATCGTGGACAAACCGCTGGGCTTGATCGTACTGAAGTCTGTTCTGGATGCCAGCCGGATCTATTTTCACAGCCTCGTTATCCTGTTCCTCTTCCTGCTGACCGGTCTCTTTGTCTGGAGGTATTACCATTCGAACTCCTTTTTATGCGTTGCACTCGGGATTTTCCTTCACCAGATCCTCGATTTCATGTGGAACAGCCCGGACCGCTGGTTCTACCCCTTTCTCGGTCCCTACCAGGTTGAAGAACATGATAATTACTTTTTCAGGGTGCTGGTATCAGAGCTGAGCTCGCCAACCGAATGGGTTTTCCTGCTTGCCATTCTCGTAATACTTCTCGGTGCGGGGATCAGCTGGTATCAGAAACGTCCGGTGATTGTGCCCGACCCCTTGCGCGAGCGGCAGCAACACAGGCTCTATTCAGGGTTACTGGGCGTGGCAATCTTCGTACTTTTCCTGTCGCTTGCAATCATCTTCCTGTGGCAGCCCTATCAGACAGTCCTGATCTGAACGGGGGTCCCCTTGCACCACGGGTGCCCGGGATACCTCTGGAGATCCTGTCCCGATATATTTCGTACGAGGGTATTCGATAGCGGTGCGATATGGGATCTGGTGGTTCTCACCATGAGGGGCATGAGAGCATGAAAAATGCCTCCGGGCATTCCCGATACCACTCCAGCTTGGAGCCGGGCAGCAGGGAATTTTTCCCTGTCGATCGGACTTAAAAAAAATCCTGCAACAGGGGGAAAAAATGCCGGTTCACTCTACAGCCCGCTGCATCCAGACCACATCGAACGGCTCCCCGAATTTTTCCCCCACGCTGGTCAGGTGCCCGGCATCAGTAAACCCGTGCCGCGTGTGGAAGCGGACACTTGCATCGTTCTTTGACGACATGTTGGCAACCAGCATCGTCAGCCCCTTCTCGCGGGCATCCGCCATGAGCCGATCCAGCAGCCGGCTGCCAAGCCCTTTCCCCACGCACTCCGGTGCCAGGAAGTACGTGAGCATGCCGGTCTTACGGAACACGGGGAACGGGAGGAACGGCTTCAGGAGGCCGAACCCCGCGATGTTCCCGTCATGCTCCGCGACAATGGCAGAGACAGCGCCCTCCCGGAGCGGGCCGAAGAACTGCGGTGGCAGCGGACCTTCGGGATAGGCTGCGAAGCTGGTGGCAGCGTAATGGTTGAATATCCGCATGACCGCATCGCGGTCGCTCTCCTGCATCTCCCTGATTCTCAAATCATCTGCCATGGTTGTATGCACCCCGAGATCCCCGACCGATTACCGTGGTGGGTAAGGGTCCGGTTCCTGTTATTCAGTAGGATGCGGAATAAAAAAAGTGCTCTGCAGAAATCCATTATCGATTTTAATACCAATTCACGGCAATGCTCCATACCCGGCATCTTCGGAATTCTGAGAAAGGGACCGCCCTTACTTCCCGATCTTGACGAGCATCTCCTCGAGCGACGGGTACCGGCTCTCGATCTTCTCGACTTTTCCCCCCGCCTCCGTGATAATGCCGGTGCACTCATTGAGTTCCTTCATATCCTCCGCTTCGCAGACAAAGAACCCCTCCTCCTGCCGGTAGGTCCGGGAGTGTCCCAGGAGTTTTTCGGGGTCGGCAATGGAGAAGAAGATCGTGTAGGTGAGCGACCCGAACTGGTCGCGGAGCTCCTTCATGGTGCCGAAGGCCACCATCTTCCCCCGTTTCAGGATCATCACCTTGTCGCAGATCGCCTCGACCTGGTACAGGTTGTGGGCCGAGAGCACGATCGTTTTCCCGTCAGACCGGAGACGGCGGAGATAGTCCGCGATGAACCGCGAGGTCATGGGATCGAGCCCGCTCGTGGCCTCGTCGTACACGAGGAACTTCGGGTCGTGAATCAGGGATCGTGCGATTGCGGTCTTCCGTTTCATGCCCTTCGAAAACTCCCCGATCTTCTTGCCGTTCGGCTCCAGCGAGAGCGCCGCGAAGAGCTGGGTCGAGCGGACCCGGATCTCCTGCGGCGAGAGCCCGTAGATCTCGCCGAAGAACGCAAGGTAGTTCTCCGGCGTCATCGTCTCGTAGAGCCGGGACTCCTCGGGCAAATAGCCGAGGTTCTCCTTGAGGGCCATCGGGTCTTTGATGACATCGATATCGTTGATGAAAAGTTCCCCCGACGTCGGGGCAATCAGGCCGGAGATAATTTTCAGGAGCGTGGTCTTCCCGGCACCGTTGTGCCCGATGATCCCGAAGATCTCGCCGTCCTCGAACGAGAAACTGACACCGTCGAGTGCCATGAAGCCGTCAAAGTCCTTTACCAGGTTGCGGGCCGTGATCATGAATGATGCCTGTGTTTCCGGATATTATTTGGTGGTGCTGATATAGGTTGGGATGGTGTCAGCACCGGGTACTTTTTGAAGCAGTGCGGAACTATTCTGTATACCCATATCCGGGACTGTGCCATGGGATTAATAGATAAAGGCTGGCAACGGTGGATTAAGTACCGGGGGACACCATGGGCGATCTGAAAGATATTGCTACCATCGCGCGATGGGAAGTGAAGAAGTCGTTCTCCGTGATGGGAAGAAACGTCCTGCCGCTCGCCATCGTCCTCTTCGTCCTGCTCGTCCTCGTCACCGGCTTCACCACCCAGAGCGGGCTGCACCTGCAGGACGGCATGTACGAGGTCGGGGTGAACGATCCCGCCCTTGCAGGGCTCATTGCCGGCGACCCCCGGTTCAGCGTGTACCAGATCTCCGCAGCCAGCCCGGACTGGCGGGGCAATTCCTTCGACCTCATCGTCATCAACGGCGAGGTCTTTTACCGGGGCACCGAGAAAAGCAAATCCGCCCTCAAGACGCTGGAGCGCAATTACGGGAAGTACGTGAACAGCGTGTATAACGCCGAGGAGGATCTCTTCGCCGCGTACCCGCTCTGGATCGATGTCCAGCCCCAGAAGAGCGAACTCGATTTCCTTGCAACCCAGAGCGGGCAGTCGATCACTGCAGCCCCGGGCAGGCAGGCTCCCGTCCCGGAAGGCCCGGTTGCCGAGATCCCGACGCCATCGCCAACCCTCGCGTTCACCCGGGACGAGCTCCGGCAGGAACTGACGAAGACGAGCTCCGCAAACCCGCAGATCTCGCGGTACACGGAGATCCTGACGACAGACAACGCGATGGGCAATTTCAAGACCCCGTCCCAGATGTCGCCCCCCCTGCCGTTCGATTCCATCATCCTGATCTTCGTCTTCATCTTCCCGCTCTACTTCACCTCCCAGTTCTTCATGATGAGCATCATGAACGAGCGGATCGAGCGCAAGGGCGAGATCCTCCTCTCCATGCCGGTAAAAACCGGCTCCATCATCCTTGGCAAGATGCTCCCGTACTTCCTCGGGATGCTTGCCATCTGCACGGGGCTCACGGTCTGGATCGGCGCCCCGTTCATCATCCTCCTCCCGCTTGTCCCGGTCATCTTCTTCTTCCTTGCCAACGCGCTCATCATCGGCATGCTCTCGCGGAGCTTCAAGGAGCTCTCCTTCATATCCATCTTCTTCTCGACGGTCGCAACTTCGTATCTCTTCTTCCCGAGCATCTTTGCCAATGTCCACGTCATCAGTTTCATCTCGCCCCTGACGCTGATTGTCCTCTCCCTGCAGGGAACCGCGTGGACGGCGACTGACTATCTCTATTCCACCTCGCTCTTCTGGCTCACGAGCGCTGTGATATTCTTTGTCGCGGCACGGAACTTCAAAGAGGAGCGCCTCTTCTCGGAGAAGAACCTCGTGACCCGGATGCGGGAGTTCCTCTCCGAGGTCCTGTCGCGGAAACGCCCGTTCCTCTCGCTCTTCCTCCTGACCGGGTTCTCGATACCGTTCATCTTCATGGTGCAGATGATGTGCCTCGTGCTCTTCTTCAACCTGCCCATGCCCTACTCGCTCGTGCTCCTCCTCCTCTTTGCGGCACTCATCGAGGAGATCGCCAAAGGGATCGGGATCTACACGATCTATGCCCGCGACGCTGCGTTCTTCACATGGAAGAACGTCGTGTATGCCTGCGCTGCGACCGCTATCGGGTTCCTCGTCGGGGAGAAACTCCTGCTGTTCGTCACCCTCGCCCAGATCACGGAATCGGTCTTCGGCAGCATCCTCTTCCTCTCCCTCGGGGTCCTCTGGATGCCGCTCCTCCTGCATTTCGCCGGGGTGCTCATCGTGACTGCGTGCCTGAAGCTGGGCGGCCGGGGCTGGTTTGCACCGGGGCTCGCGCTCGCCATGGTCGTGCACTGCCTGTATAACCTCTACTTCATCCTGGGGTGGCTCTCATGAAGGCGCGGCACCTCTCCATTATTGCAAGGAAGGAGTTCCGTGGTCTGTTCAGCGAGCGGACGATTCTGCTTGCCATCCTGCTCCAGCTCTTCATCGCCCTCTTCTCCTCGTTCCTGATGGTCGGGCTCACCTCGATGTACGACCCGTCATCGCTCTCGAAGTATTCCCGGTTCCGGTATAACGTGGCCTATGCCGGCAATGACTCGCCGGTGCTTGACTACCTCACGACGAGCCGGGACTTCCGGGTGTACCCGATGAACCTCTCGGATGGTGTTGCGGCGTTAAAAGAGCGCAAGCTCTCCGCCGTGATCTGGGTCCCGGACACCCCGCCGGATGCACAGGAACCGGTCAAGATCACCCTGTATACCCTGCAGAATGATCTCCAGAGCGCCATCGTCGACGTTAAGCTCAAGGACATCTTCCTGAAGTACGAGACCGGCCTGCGGGAGATCCGGGCGGGACGGCTGCATGACGAACCGGTCCCGCTTGCCATCCCGAAGGCTCAAGGCGGCGGGGACTTCTACGAGTTCGTGTACGGGCTCCTGATCCCGCTCCTCGTCTTCATGCCGGCGATCATCGCCTCGGCGCTCGTCATCGACCTGCTGACCGAGGAATACCAGCACGAGACCCTCGAGACCCTCATCTCGACGCCGGTCACCTTCACCGAGATAGTCTGGGGCAAGGTGCTGGCCTGCGAGCTGATGGTGCCGGTCCAGGCTTGTGCATGGATCCTCCTCCTCATGATCAACGGCATCGCGATCGAGAATGCCGTTCTCATTCTGGTCCAGGTGTCGGTCACATCATTCATCCTGGTCCTGCTCGGCACCCTCACGGCGCTCCATTACCGAGAACGGACTGCTGCCCAGTTCATCTTCTCGACCGCACTGGTCATTGTCATGCTGCTGGGGCTTGCCCTGCCGGACAACCCGTTCAACCTCCTGACCCGGCTGGCGATCGGGACTGCAGGGATGGAGCAGTGGTTCGTGCTCGGGGGAACCAGCCTCATCATCCTCATCCTCGGGTGTGCGACACACCTGTACGCGGACCGGATAGGGAAATCCCGTCACAGCGGGTAAAAAAGGGGGTGGTTTTTACAGGTATGACAGCACCAGCGATTCTTCCCGGATCTTGTAGGTCTTGCCGGCGCTGGTGATGTAGACCTGTACAAAGTCGGTCCCCCGTGTGCCATCGATTACAAGTTCATCGCCCCGTCGGGGTTTCCGGTCGCCGTTGTTCATGTACTGCTGAACGACCTGTCCGTTGCTGAGGGTGGCCTTCATCATGATGTTCTGGACAAAAATCTCACCCTTCCCGCCGTTGTAGAGGAGGTGGATCGACGAATCAGGGCGCTGCTTGGACAGGACCAGTGCCACGTCCTGCTCGGGGGGCAGGGTCTCGACAGGAACCGGCGTGGGGATCACGGTGGCCTCTGAGGTCGGGGGCGCTGGCGGGGGCGTGGAGACCGTTGTCGGTGCCCGGGTAGTCCCGGTCCCGGTCGGGCTTGTGCATCCTGAAAAGAGCGCACACAGTACGAGGAGGGAGCATGCGAGTGCAACAGCGGTTTTCTGCATGTAAATTGCTTTCATCTGTGGGTATTTCTGATTTGTGCTCGAATATAGCGGGGAAAAGAATACAATTCCCGTTTCTTCTGGTTTATTTCCCCCGGCCTCAGTTCCGGGCACAATAACCGGGTAAAACCGCGGGAACGAACAGTTAAATTAAAAAGGGCTCCCGGATTAACTTTACGTATCAGGAGCCTAAGGAATGTTCTGTCCTAAATGCGGAAAAGAGACTGATGCCTCCGGAAAATTCTGCCAGTGGTGCGGTGCCGATATCGGCTCTGTCCCGCTGCCGGCAGCCCCCTCCCCCATCACTCCCGAAGAGGAGGAGGGCCCGGATATCGGGGTCTACGCGGGCCTTGGCAGGAGGTTTGTCGCATTCATTGTCGATTTCATCATCATTGTACTCTTTGACCTGGTGGCGATGACCATGCTCGGCCTCACCCGGGGCGTGCAGAACTCGTACTTCTATTTCGTCCAGAAGATCCCCGTGGAAACCCTCACCACCGAAGGGACCATGGGCGCCCTGCTCGGATCCATCATCGCCGCGTACGGCATGCTGCTGATCGTGATCCCGTGGCTCTACTTCGCCGGCTTCGAATCATCCCGGAGCCAGGCCACTCCAGGAAAGCTGCTGATGCATATCGTTGTCACCGACATGATCGGCAACAAGCCGACCTTCGCCCGCGTCACGCTCCGGCATTTCGCCAAGTTCGTCTCCGCCATCCCCGTCTTCCTCGGTTTCCTTGCGATCGGCCTCACGCAGAGACGCCAGGGGCTCCACGATCTCATCGCAGGCTGCCTTGTACTCCTCCAGGACTGAAAACATCGCATCTTTTTTCCATAATAGCGGATATCACGTAATTCCGGGCGGAAGGCACAGGAATGGTTCAGCGTGACAAGGGTCAGAGAAAGAGAGCCGGCAAAGGCACTGCCGGTCCTTCGCAGGCAGAATCCATCACCGGTGTTCTTCTTCGCTATGAGACACTACTCCTGTTTGTATTCCTGTTCTTCGCGTACAACACCGTTTCCATCGTCACCGTCAGCGGCGATACGGTGCCGGCCCAGCTTCTTCCTGCAGCCATCCTGTACGATCACAGCATCTTCTTCGACGGCCCGTTCATCACGAGTGTCTTCCAGGGTCTGATACAGACGCCTGATATCGCATACGCTTTCCCCGAAGTGAATGGCCGGATCGTCTCCTTCTTTCCCATTGTCACACCGGTTCTCGTTACTCCCCTCTATGCATGCTCCTTCCTTCTCTCATCGCTCCTCCATGCTCCTGTAACGCCGGAACTAATCGCAGCGATTGCAAAAACCTCTGCAGCGTGCATCGCTGCTCTTTCCGGCGTCCTTCTTTACCTTTCGGCAAAAGAGCTCTTCTCGCAGAGGACTGCACTGGCAACGACCCTGGTGTATGCCTTTGCCACGAGCACCTGGTCGGTCAGCAGCCAGGCGCTCTGGCAGCATGGTATGGTCGAGCTCCTGCTCATTTCCCTCATATATGGTAGTATCCTCAACGACCGGCAGCCATCATACCTGACCGTTGCTATCATGGGGATCATATCCGGCCTGTTTGTCTTCAACCGGCCACCCGATGCCGTCCTCCTCATCCCGGTTTTTGTCTACATTGCAAAGGAGTGCCGGAACCAGATCGGTTATTACGCTGCCGGCTGCCTTGCGGGCGGCGCCCCGTTCTTCCTCTACAATATGCTGATTTTCGGCAATATCTTCGGCGGGTATATCAAAAACGCGGCAATCTTTTCGTTTGGCCCCGACGCGGTTGTCGGATTCGTCAGCCTTCTTGTTGCACCGAACCTTGGGCTCCTGGTCTTCTCCCCCGTCCTGCTCTTTTCCGTGTACGGGTATTTGAGACTGAGTACCCTGACACGACCGAAGATCCGCAACCTGCTTGCCTGGTTCGGGCCGGTCATCCTGCTCCAGATCCTTGTGTACAGCTTTTTCAGCCTGTGGATGTCATCGACTGCATTTTCCTACGGGCAGCGTTTCCTGACCGGGTTCATTCCCGTCCTTGCTTTATACATCGGAGTTGTAATCAGCGAATTCCTTGAAGGCGACCGTACTGACATAACTGCCCGTTGTGGAAAAGCATGCTTTATCATACTCGTCGCTGTCTCGTTGATCATCCAGGCCATCGGGGTATTTTATTATCCGTTCAACCCGGTTAAAACCATGGACCGCCCGATGATCTGGGATACCGATCACATGATCATTGTGGAAAGTTACACCATCGGGGTCAGGACTATCAGTCAGGTCGTCATGTGGAACGTTCCGCCGCTTCCGCCGGTGTTCATTCTCCCTATGCATCATTAACCGACAGATCAACCCGCTTTTTCTGCACCCATGATGCCGTTCCGGCCTGCAGGGCGGGATAATGACTGCAGCCCGCCGGTTCATGTGCCGCAGGGAGCAATATCCGCAGTATCCTCCCGTTGCACGCGCGGTTAACGGAACGGGTCGCGGTTCCTGACCTTCAGGCCGAGCAGGATGAGGATCAGGACAAACGTGATGACATTTGCCAGGATGATCGGCATCGAGCCGGTCCAGATACCATAGGAGGTCCAGAGCAGGATCCCGAGGGCAAAGAGGAGGAGCATGGCGAGCGAGAGATCGCGTGTCTCCCCCAGCTTCCATGCACGGAGAACCTGCGGGACGAACGATATGGTTGTAAGGGCCCCTGCGATATAGCCGACAAGAACAATGGTGTCCATGAGGTCACTTTCAGGTATTTATCCTGCAATGATTTGAATCCGGCAGCCGTCCTTTCCCTGTACCGGTCAGCCGGTCGCTCCCTGCGGTGGTTCCGGTGAGAACTGGTCGGCGGCAACCAGCCATTTCCGGCCTTCCTTCACCAGGAAGTACATGTCCCGGCCCTGCATGGTCTGCTTCACCGGCCCCATGCCAAAGGTGATCGTGAAAAAATTCGTTACAACGGCACATTTCCCGCCGGCATAGATCTGGACCTTGTGCCCGGTCTCCTTCCATTCGTGGACAACGGTTGCCTGCGCGAACTCCCGCCACCCGGCGACATATGCCTCCCTTCCTTCAAGCCGCCCGGGGGTTGTCGGCACAATGGCCACGGCCTCCGGGTGGATGTACTGCCGGAATTCTTCCTCGTGCCACCCTTCGGTCCAGCACCGGTTCATCGCATGAAGCATATCGATGATTTCCCTGCGTATCTTCTCAGAATCCATATTTATCCTCCTGTTGTATCTGACATTCCGTAAATTCACCTGCTGCGGGCGGCAGAGTATTCATATTGATACAACATCCTCAGGTTCTGCCGAGAACTGCTGGGCGGCAACCAGCCATTTCCGACCCTCCCGGACGAGGAAGAACATGTCGCGGCCCAGCATGGTCTGTTCCCGGCCGTCCATGACAAAGGTGACCGAAAAGAGGTACGTAACAACTGATGCTTTCCCGCCGGAAAAGATGCTGACCCGGTGAGCGGTCTCCTGGCGCCGGATGACGACCGCCGTGCTGCAAAAATCCCGCCATTCAGCAACATATGCTTCTTTTCCCTCAATCCTGCCGGGCGAATCCGGGAAGACTGCAACGATATCCGGGTGGATATACCGGCGGAATTCTTCTTCATGCCAGCCGTCCGTATAACTCCGGTTTACAGCGTTTATGGTTTTCAGAATATCCCTTGTAATGGTATTCAGGTCCATGAAAACACTCCATCTCCCCCTGAGAGCCGGGCAGATAAAAGGCGCGGGTATGCAGGGTGCGAAAGTAAAAAAAGTTCAGAATTTCACGCGGGGCGCCTCGCTCTCCCGCATGTTGTCTGCCATGGTCCAGAAATATGCCTCGCCATGGGCAATACGGAAGATGGCAAGTTTCCCTCCCTCCGGTGCTGCGGCAAGCAGCCCCTTCACCCACGGGCGGTCGCGGAAGAGCCGTTCCCCGAGCGCCGAGTCGTTCAGGAACTCGGCCTTGCCTGTAACCCGCATCATGGTCCCCGCACCCTCGCCGGGCTTGTAGAAGCAGAGCTCCACCTTCGGGTTCTTCTTCAGCTGGCCGTAGATCCTCTTCGGGGTTCCCGTGTGATAATAGAATCCCGTTGCATCACAGAACCACATCGCGAATGCCCGGACCCGGGGCTGGTCTCCCTCTGCTGTCGCAATATATGTAACCGGGTTCTCGGTTGCAAACTTCGTGCATTCGGAAAAATCCATTCGATCGCCTCAGGAGACTATGGATGGGCGGGGGCGAAAAAGGTTCGGGAGATCGGATGGCAGCGGGCGGGCACCACTGTTCCGGAGGTTCTGTGACGGGAACAGGTGTGTCCGGCCGGAACCCCCGATCCGGCATTCCCATTTATCCCCAATGACCCCCCGGGCATTCCGGGCACCATTGCCTGTCACAGACATACACAATTTCGTCGTGTACGTTCCATTATGCCATACAATACCGGGAGGCTGCTTATGGGGGTCAGTGGGGATAAAAATCCCTGACCGGCCCGGCCGCGGGCCTTTCAGCCGGGTCATCTGCGGCAAAACAGCAACAGAATTCCGACGGAATATTCCCTCCGGATCCCGGGAATCCCTTTTGACCTAGCCGGCAGGATCCTGTAAAATTTATCCCCACTGACCCCCCTGCACGACCACCAAGGATTTCTCCCTTGCGCCATTTCTATAGATAATACAATCCGGCGGCCGTCCACGCAACGCCGATCCGGCGGAACCATTTTCCTGCCGGCGATGCGTGCGGGACGGCGGCATGCAGGAGGAAGACCATGAGACAATTCACGCCAAAGGCCGGGACAAAGAGCGCCACCTGCACCCTGGACCGGCCGTTTCCAGATATCGGGTCATTCAATGCTGTTGTGCAGGATCTCATCGTGAGAAACCCGCTCGGCTGCACATCGTACCGGACGCCGGGGAAGCACCATCCGCCGGTTGTGAAGGTCCGCGAGCGCTACACCGCGAAGTTCGTGTACGAGGACGGGGACAGGAAGCAGATCGGCAGTTCGTCCGAGGTGTACAACTCGGTCGAAGGGTACGAGGACGGGATCCACGCGGTCATGGCGAACGTGGCGAATATCGCTGCTCACCGCGGGAGGGCCCGGCACGTCCCGGAAGCCGACCGCTACACCGTGATCCTGAAGTGTCACGACGAGAGTGGGGAGCTGTTCTTCCTGAGCCTGGCGCGGGACCGGATCACGGTAGCATCCTATACCGACGATGCGATCCGGAAGAATGTTGCACGGTGGACGGATCGAATGCTGGCAGCGACCGGATGATTGCCCGTCCACGGGAGACTGCCCCGCTGTCCCGGTCTTTCAGCCCGATCGTATGGTTCAGGTCCGTGGGAACAGTTCCCGGCTCATCTCCCGCACCTCGTCAAGCCACGCTCTCCGCTGTTCCTCCGTGCTCGTGACGATAACGCCGAACATCCGGCGCCGGAAGACCGGTACGCTGCAGAACGAGAAGATGCAGTCCTTCCAGAGACGTTCGAGGGGGTCCCCGAAAGCCTCCTGCTCGCGGGCCGCAGGGGTATTGGAGGTATTGAAGACAAGCGCCGCCTTTGCCATCAGCAGCCCCTCGGGGATACCCTCTCCCGAATCCGTTTCCGCGAAACGGTATGCAACACCCGGCCGGAGAACCCGGTCGATCCAGCCTTTGAGGATCGCCGGTGGCATCCCCCACCAGTCCGGGTGAACGATCACGATCCCGTCCGCACGGGCGATCTCGTGACAGTGCAGGGCGATGTGCGGCGGGAGAGGGGCATCGCGGGCGATCTCGGAGAACGGGAGCACCGGATCGAACCGTTCCTGATACAGGTCGTGGAATGCAACGCGATGCCCTGCACTGCGGAGCGCTGCAGCTGCAGCATCGGCAATCGCGTGGTTGAAGGAGCCGGGACGGGGATGGGCAAGGATCACGGATATCTTCATGGTTCCCCGTGTTTCCGCCCGGTCGCCTTGAAGAATGTGTAGCAGAAGACGCCGTCGTCTCCCGCAGTCCGGTACAGGGCGGCGATCCCCTGGTCCCATGCTTCTTTTGTCATCAGCCCGGCCTCAACGGCTTCCTTCCCTACTCCTTCGACCATGGCGGTGAACGTCAGTTCCGTGAACCCTTTCACGAGTGCCGGGCGGGAGGAGTCGACATAGACCATCCGCGGTGAGACACTGACATCGCAAAATCCCGCGGCGGTCATGAGCGGGTAGAGCTGCCGGCCGATGAGCGCGTTGCCGCCGCCGCGGCGCTGGAGTTCCACAAGGCATTCAATGGCCCGGCGGGCATCATCGTTGTCCGGGTGGAAGTACGCAGACCCGTGGTCCCCCTCGATCACGGTAATCGTCCCGCCGTCTTTCAGGAGGGGACGGAGGTGCGCCAGAGCACGTTCGGGCTCGGCGAGATGTTCCAGGACGAAGCAGACAAAGATATGATCGAAGCTTGCCCTGCCGAACGGGAGGCTGAAGATATCTGCCTGACGGAAGGTCACGTTGGTACAACCCTGATTCCTGACGTTCTCCTCCGCCTTTTTGAGGGAGTCGGGGGAGATATCGATTGAGGTGATCTGTGCCTGCGGGCTGTTCTTTGCGAGGATGACGGTCTGGGCGCCGATGCCGCATCCGGCCTCGAGCACGCGGGAGCCGGCCGGGTAGCGGGTGTCGTGGTGGAGGAGATCCGTCAGCGTCTGGGCCTGGTCGGCGAGCCGCTCCGATTCGCGGGCGGAATAACCGTGGACGTACCTGTTCGTTGCCATAGGATCTTCAGTGCTCCCGTATGCCGGACAGGGATCGGGCCCTCCCGGCAGGTTGCTGTACAAAGTTGGCAATCAATGCACAAAAATGTACTGTGTACAGAGTGTTCCCCAATCCGTATAAGATACCTGCCGGTTCCCCGAACCATCAGGCAGATCGGTGAGCAGTATCACAAATTGTATAAAGAGCGGAGAAAGAGAGTGGTTGAATAACCATGAGCTGGAATGCGAAATGGGGGATTCCTGCGATCGTCGCGATCATGCTGCTTTGTATACTGCCGGCGGTCGCTGAGCCGACCGTCACCGTCAGCGATTACACGGTTACACCGCAGGTGCTCATGCCGGGGGACCTGGGAACCGTAACGGTGACGCTCAGGAATACCGCATCGAGCGCCTCCTACACGGAACGGACCGGGGCGATGTCCGACGAGAATGCCGCAACGGTGACTGTCACCGACATCAATGTCTATATCGAGAAGGCGACACTCGAGGGCAACGGTATCGTGGTCGTTGGCGAGAGTTACCAGCGTATCGGCGATCTCGGCCCGGGCCAGACTATCCCGATCACGTTCCTGATCCGCGCCCCGGCAACGAGCGGGATGTACTTCCCCGAGGTCTGGATCGATACGCGGGGAGGCAGGAGCACCCGCTATCCCGTGCCGGTCAACGTGAACACCCCCATCGCGGTTGCCCGGCTTGCCGTGATCGGGACGGCGATAACAACGCCTGCGGCAGTGAAACCCGGCGACCAGGCACAGGTCCGGCTCGATCTCTTCAACAGCGGGGCGAGCGCGGCCGACCAGGTCATCGTGCGGATCGGCAATGCCAGCACCTCGGTCAGGCCGCGTGATTCGGAACTGTTCCACGTGCGCAGCATCCCGGCCGGGCAGCATGAACCGATCGATATCACCTTCATTACCGACCGGAAAGCCGATCCCGGCATCGCCACGATCCCGGTGACCGTCACCTACTATGTAACCGATGGTTCGGAACGCACGGAGCATGCAACCATCAACCTGCTGCTGCGGGGGGATGTCGAAGTGGGCATTGCTTCGATCGAAACAAGCCCGGAACGGATCGTTGCCGGCCAGCCGTTCAACCTGATCATCCGCATCGAGAACACGGGAACGGGGGACGCCAAATCCGTAACCGCGACAGTCGACCTCCCGCTCTCCGGCAGCCGCGAAGCCTTCCTTGGCAAGATCAAGCCGGGCAACGACGCCCCGGCCCTCTTCCGTCTGGGAGGCGCTCCGCCGGGAGAGCATGCATACAACGTCACCATCCGGTATACCGACGACTGGGGAAACCACGAGGTCACGCACCCGCTCTCGCTCTCCGTAGTGCCCGCTGATTACAGCGGCATCGTCGTGGCGGTCGTTATCCTGCTGCTCCTCGCCGCCGGGGCATGGTGGGTGTTCATCAGGAAGAAACCGGTCAGGAACCATGAATGAAACGGTCATCCGGCTGAAGCTCTCCTTTTTTTTAGGCCTGCGGTCCCTTAGGCGCGGCAGTATCGGCAGCCTTGTCATGACGGTCGTCATCATCGGAATGGTCTTCACCAACATGATCTTTTTACCCTCCGTCATCACCGGGGCGATCAACCTCTTCGTGGAACAGACCATCGAGTACCAGTCAGGTGATGTCCTCATCCAGCCCAAGGAGGATGTGGAGGTCATCTCTGACCTCGAGGATCTCCTTGCCCGGGTGAACCGGGCACCGGGCGTCCTCCGGGCAGCGCCCCACAACAACATTGGCGGGGTGATGAAGTTCAAGGGCAGCCGCCTTGCCGGGAGTGTCATCGCTATCCGCCCGCGCGACGAGGTTCTGGTGACCGGCGTATCCGGAAAGATACGGGACGGAGAGTACCTTGGTGAGGGCGACACCGGGGTCATCATCATCGGTAACTACGTGGCAGGTCACAAGGACAAATCCGAAGACCTGATGCCCTCCCTCGGAGGGGTCAGGGCCGGGGATTCCATTGACGTCGAATTCACCAACGGCGTGGTCCGGACCTACCGCGTGAAAGGCGTCTTTGAGACAAAATCATATATGGCGGACCAGTCGGTCTTCATTACGTGGGAGGAGCTCGAGAGCATCCGGGGGCAGAAGGTCGACGAAGCCACGGAAGTCCTGGTCCGGACCGTCCCGGGAGAGGACGCGGAGGAGGTCAAGCTGAGCCTGACCGGCATGGGCATCCAGGAACAGATCAAGACGTGGCACGATTTGCTGGGGAAGGCGTTTGCGCAGGTGGTCCAGAGCTACGGGGTTATCAACAGCATCTCGACGATCGTCAGCATCGTGATCGCTATCGTGGTCATCTTCATCGTCATCATGATCAAGACCCTCAACAACCGGCGCCAGATCGGGATCCTGAAAGCGATCGGGATCCACCGGACGACCATCACGTACAGTTATGTCTTCCAGGTAATCCTCCTCGCTATCATGGGGATCTTCTTCGGCATGCTCATCCTGTTCGCCATGGATCGCTACTTTGCCGTGTACCCGATACGGTTTCCCGACGGGGATATCCGGCCCGCGTTCACCCTCGCGGATATCGTGACGAACGCCATCCTCCTGTTCGTCTCTTCTGCCATTGCCGGTTTCATCCCGGCATGGCTGATCGCCCGCGAGGAGATCCTCACCGCGATGAGGGGGTAGCATGATCCGGACAACGAACCTGACCAAAACCTACTATCCCGGCGTCGTCGAAGTTCCGGCGCTCAGGGGCATCAGCTTTGAGGTTCGCCGCGGCGATTTCCTCGGGCTGATGGGCCCGAGCGGCAGCGGGAAATCGACCCTGCTCCACCTGCTCGGCCTTCTCGATTTCCCGACATCGGGCACGATCGAGATCAATAGTCACGACGTGGCAGATATGGACGACGACGAGCGGACCGATTACCGGCTCCGGAAGATGGGATATATCTTCCAGGATTATGCTCTCGTGGCGGAACTGACCGTGCTCGAGAACGTGATGCTCACGGTGATGGCGCAGGGAAAGACCGAGGACGAGTGCCGGGAGGCCAGCAGGGAAGTGCTCTCGACCGTCGGCCTCTCCCACCGGCTCGGCCACCTGCCAAGGGAGCTGTCGGGAGGCGAGCAGCAGCGGGTGGCAATCGCCCGCAGCATGGTCAACCGCCCCATCATCCTCTTCGCCGACGAGCCCTGCGCCAACCTCGATACGGTGAACTCGAAGGCGGTCCTCGACCAGTTCCATACCCTGAACGAGGAGTTCGGCCAGACCATCGTCATGGTTTCGCACGAGGAGTGGCACAAGGACTATTTCCACCGGATCGTGTACCTTAAGGACGGTCAGATCGACCGCGACGAGGACCGCCGCGGGCACTAGCCGGGATCCTGTGAAACCGTAATGATAACGACCGTCTTCTTCGATCTCGATGATACGCTGTTCGACCACCAGTACAGCCGCAGGTGCGGTTTTTCTGTCCTCAAAGAGATGCTCCCTGCGCTGTCATCGGCAGATATCCACGAGATGGAATTGTTCCACGAGCAGCTCATATGGGCGAACTTCGAGAAGGTTCTCACTGGGGAATTACCCCTTGCCGATGCCATAACCGAAAGGATATGCAGGGTCTGTGCCCGGTTCGGTCAATCCCTTGCACCGGAAGATATCCCGGAGACCGTGCGGCGTTACGATGCCGGGTACCAGAAGAACCGGAGAATCATACCGGGGGGAAGGGAACTGCTGGAGAGGTTACACGATGAAGTGCAGGTCGGGATTATCACGAATGGTTTTGGCAGTATCCAGAGAGAGAAGATCACGTGCCTGGAAATTTCCACGCTCATCGATATTGTCGTAATCTCCGAAGAGACGGGTTACCGGAAGCCGGACAAACGCATTTTTAAAAAGGCGCTTGCACTGGCCGGCTCCGGAGCAGCCGAGACGATATACGTCGGGGATTCCTGGAATATCGATATCGTTCCCGCTTCCGTATACGGCATGAACGCCGTCTGGCTGAACCGGTATGCTCTGCCATGCCCCGATCCTTCAGTTGCTCGGGAGATCACGTCGTACGAGGGGCTTGACGTACGGGAACTGCTGGATGACTACTGACAAATGCAATGGAAGAAAAGGCCAGGGCCGAGACTCGAACCCGGGTCGGGGGATCCACAGTCCCCTAGGATGACCAACTACCCCACCCTGGCAGGTTTTTGGTTTTCCATCGCCAGACTGCTGGCAGATGTCCCTTTTACATTGGAAGTGGTCGCACTTTAAAGTATCCGTTTCAGTAATCAGGAGGGATGAGAAAAAAAACACCGCCTGCCGGTCTTCTGGTCCTGATACGTCTGCGATCCCTTTTGCTCTCCGGCCTTCGCAGGATGCGAGAGTGAGAATTAATAGGGTCAGACATCCATTACATATCAGGTGGCTCTGAACATTATTCCCCGATGATAAGGCGCGGCAGGGCATTCGCCGCTGCACCGGGATCCGGGAGTATCCGGTATTGTAGTTCAGAGCAGGGATACAGGGGGCAACATATGGCGGATAACCCGAAGATCAGGACGCCGATCGTCTGCGTCATGGGGCACGTGGACCACGGGAAGACCTCCCTGCTGGACCGCATCCGCGGCTCTTCGGTTGTCAGTTCGGAGGTCGGGGCGATCACCCAGCATATCGGCGCGACCATCGTCCCCATCGATGCCATCCGGAGCATGAGCGGCACGATGGGAAAGGCCCCCATCAACATCCCCGGCCTCCTGTTTATCGATACCCCCGGTCACCATGCGTTCACGACCCTTCGGGCGAGGGGGGGGGCGCTTGCCGACATGGCCATCCTTGTCGTCGATATCAGCCAGGGATTCCAGCCCCAGACTATCGAGGCCCTCCAGATCCTGCGGAACTGCAAGACACCGTTTGTCATTGCTGCCACCAAGATCGACCGGATCCACGGCTGGCGGGTCAACGAGAACGAGACGTTCGTCTCTTCGTTTACAAAGCAGAACGAGCGGGTGAAAGGCGATGTCGAGAACAAGACCTACGAGATTGTCGGCAAACTCGCCGAGCTCGGATTCTCGGCGGACCGTTTCGACCGCGTCGCGGACTTCCAGCGGAACCTCGCCATCGTGCCGGTCAGCGCCCATACCGGCGAGGGGATAGCCGACCTGCTGCTTGTTATGATCGGGCTCGCCCAGCGGTATATGAGCGATGAGCTGAAACTTTCAGTCGAAGGCCCGGGTGCCGGGACCGTGCTCGAGGTCAAGGAGGAGCGCGGACTCGGTACAACCCTTGACGTGATCCTGTACGATGGCACCCTTGCCGTCGGCGACGAGATTGCCGTCGCCACGCAGAAAGATGTCCTTGTCACAAAGGTGAGGTCGCTGTTAAAGCCCCGGCCGATGAAGGAGATTTTAGTCGAAGACCGGTTCGAGCGGGTGAAATCGGTGGCTGCTGCTGCAGGAATCAAGGTCACCGCCCCTGACCTCGAAGGGGTCATAGCAGGTTCTCCGTTCTTCGTCATCCGGAACAACCGGGAGGAAGTAGAAGCCCGGATCAAAAAAGAGATGACCGAGATCCACGTCAACCTCTCCGAGGAGGGGATCTCCATCAAGGCCGATACCATCGGGGCCCTCGAAGCACTCTGCAAGGAGCTCGAGGGCAAGGAGATCGGTGTCATGCGGGCTGAGGTCGGGCCGGTCAGCCGGCTCAACCTGATCGAGACCGAGACGGTCAAGAACCCGATGTTCCGGGTCCTGCTGTCGTTCAACACCCCCATCCTTCCCGATGCCGCCGAGATGCTGAAAAATCCGCTGTATACCCAGGTGAAGGTATTCGAGGGACGTGTCATCTACCAGCTGATCGACCAGTACGTGGAGTGGCGCGACGAACAGAAACGCCTGCAGGAGAAACAGCGGTTCGAGCATGTCGTGATGCCGGCAAAGATACGGCTCCTGCCGGACTGCGTCTTCCGGCAGAGCAATCCGGCGGTTGTCGGCGTGCGGGTCCTGGGGGGAAAACTCAGGAGCGACGTGGACCTGATCAAGCCTGACGGGAAGAAAGTCGGGCACCTCAAGACCATGCAGCTCCGGCAGGAATCGATCCGGGAGGCCGATGCCGGTCTCGAGGTGGCAATTTCCATTGAAGGGGCAACCGTGGGGCGGCAGGTGAGCGTGGGAGACGATCTGCTTGTCGATGTTCCCGAACGTCATATCAAGGTGCTCGAGAAAGAGATGATCAAGACCCTCAATACCAGCACGCAGGAGATCCTTTCCGAGTTCACCACCATGAAACGGAAAGCCGATCCCTTCTGGGGAAGGTAAGCATTTTCTCGTTTCCTTTTTCTTCCGGATGATGTTTTGGGGACGCGAGGGTTTAATAGCGTACTGGTATAATTAAATGGGTACTTCTCATGTGCAGGCGGCTGTGCCCGCCATCCGGAGACGTGAAAACCCGGGTTTCAGGGTTCATAAGAGATTTCCTGTAAGGAGCAGAGACGAATGGTCGAGTTCAAAGTCGTTGTATCAGACCCGAAGAATGGTCGCGCGTATAATGTGGACGCCAGTGGCGGCGCAGCAGGCGCTATCGTCGGGAAGCGTATCGGAGACGAGATCGATGCCGGGGCCCTCGGGCTTGCAGGATATAAACTCCGGATTACCGGTGCATCCGACCGGACCGGGATTGCCGCAAAGAAAGGCATCCCCGGTGCGGGCCGCAGGAACCTCCTGCTTGCCGGCGGTATCGGTTTTCACCCGGTGATGGACGGGGAGCGGCGGAGAAAGACCATCCGCTCAAGCGAGATCACCCAGGACTTCGTCCAGATCAATGCCCTCGTGACCGCATACGGGGAGAAGAAGCTCGATGAGCTCTTCCCCAAGGTCGAGGGAGAGAAGAAGGAAGAGAAGAAGAAAAAGGTCCGGAAATAACATACTTTTTTTACGTTCCCCCCTGCTTTCGCAGCCGGAGGGATATCCTGCCGTTGTGCAGGGAAGATCTAAACGTACCGGTTCCCTGACGGCGCTGGCATTCCGCGGGATGCTGAAAACACCCGTAAAGAAGGTCAGGGCGGGCATCTTCAGCCGTCAGGAATTTCAGGATTCCCGGGATTGATTATCATCCGGTGCAGGACGGTACCCGAATGAGCGGGGAAAAAAGATTACACGGCAGCGGTAACGCTCGCTTCACCGTACGATGAGGTGTTGCCCGCTGACTGAAGGGACTGGCCGTTCCTGTAAATCTCGACGGTAATTTCATGCCGTGATGAATCTTCCTTGTGGAACGTTGCGCTTACTGTCCCGGTTGCATTCTCGACTTCGAAGAACCGGTCACCGGAGTTCCGGGTGGCCGTCATATTTCCTTCCATGCCGTACTCACCGGCAAAGCCGCCGATATAATTTACCCTCACGAAGACGCCCTGGGTCGGGACGGTGACCGGCACCTGGGTCCTGATCACGGACGGGGCAACACCAACCACGGCGCTCTGCCCGGACGATCCCGGGGTTGCAGATTGCTGGCCGGGAGAAGCCTGTCCCGGGTTGCTGTCGCCCATAAAAAAGATCAGAGCGACAACAATGACTGCAATGACACCAACAACCGCTGCAATAATAACCCATGGCTTTTCAAACGGATCCTTTCGTCTTCTCATAATGCTCCCAGATTCTGATGTCTGAAGAAATGTAAAAAAAGAATCAGCAAAAAACTTTCTTATTTGGAATAGGGCAAATTCCCGGAATACACTGTTCGTTCAGGTGTAAGCACGCGGGAACTCTACTTCTTTGCCGTACCCTTGAGCGCATCCAGGAGATCTTCACATGGTATCCCGTAACTCTTTGCCAGCACGACCAGTGCAGCAGGGGGGAGGAGATGTGCGTCAAATTTTTCACGGATAATCCGGTTCATCTCAGCGACAACTTCCGTCTCGTCAAGGGATCGCGCCCGGGCAATCCGCCCGATCAGGTCCTGGACAGGATCATGACGTTCGAAAATGCCGGAGGTGGGCCTGAACCCGACCGGTATTGTCAGCCCGGAGATATCGAACCGCGGCGTATAGAGACCGTCCTCAAGACCGAGAAGCCCCTCCTCCTCCGCACGTCTGAGCAGGAGGTTGGCCTGTTCGGTACTCATCCACTTCCTGTCGAGCGCATAATAATAGACGAGCTCGTTTTTTCGCATCCCGGCCTTCCGCGTATGCCGGAACGGGGCGGCAATAGTCAGCCGGAGGGTCACTTCCTGGCACCCAGGAGGATATTTTTCATATCAAGGGCATCGAGTCCTTCCCCGTGACCTTCCTTAGCGATATCGATGTCCGTCCGCGACACCTGGTCCGTGAGGCGGAGATAGAAGACATCGTTTGCTATAGGCACTCTGCTGCCCCCGCGCAGGGCGAGAGCCAGTACGGATGCCTGGAAATCTGCAGCTTCGGTTATGGCTCCCAGCCGGAGTACATCGGGCGTGATATCCCCGAACGTTGCCCGGTCTACGGCAATCCGGATTTTCAGCCTGACTTTTACGAGTTCCTTTCCGGTGGTCTTGGTCGATTCCTCGCCATCCAGGCCGGCGATATAGTTCAGGGTCTCGTTGAAGGGCATCCCCATGGCAAACGAGAGATCCACCCGCTGGGGGAAACGATAATAGATCCTCCGCATAGCTAGACAGTTTGCGGGGCCGAAAGAAAAAAGATTGCTGGTACGGTTCCACTGTCGGTTCTAAAACCGGTAAAAGCCCGAACCGGGAAAAAGGGATGATATGGATGTTTATTCGAGTAACAGTGCGTTGATGACGCCGTTCTGGCCGGGGCGGCTGGTGATGCGGGCGCTGCCAAGCTCGGTCTTGATGACTGCACCCTTGGTGAGCAGGTTCCGGCGGACGTAGTTGGGGTTTGCCGTGTTCTGTTCCACGGTCTCGATCTTTACCTTCTTCGTCACGCCATCCTTGGGATTGGTCACGTTGGCGTAGCCGGCACGGAGGGCGATGACGAGGTTGTTGCCGCCAAAGGTCCGGATGATTCTCCTCCGGTCCTCGCCGATGTGGGTGTCTGCCGGTGCACGACCGATCTCTGCTCTGCGTTTCTTCTGTGCCGGGCGGCGCCTGCCCCCGGTTACCTTCCGTACGGATTCTCCCTGCCACTGCATGATGTTACTCCTGTTGTGTCTTCTGCGGAATCCCGTTCCACAGGTGGTGCTCTATATATTGACCGCTGGTTTATTTATAGTACTACTTCGTCCTCCGCACCACGCCGGGGTTACTTCAGGATCTCATCGAGGAGTTCCTGTACCCCGTCGCCCGTCTTCAGGTTCGTCCGGAATACCGGCATCTTCGGGTTGTACCGGGCAATGTCTTTCTGCATCCGGTCGAGGTTGGCCCCTACGAGCGGCGCGAGATCGACCTTGTTGATGACGCCGATCGTGCAGTCCCGGAACATCATCGGGTGCTTATTCACGACATCGTCCCCTTCCGTGGAGCTCACAACAACGATCCTCTTCTCGGCGCCGAGACGGAAATCGGTGGGGCAGACCATGTTGCCGACATTCTCGATAAAGAGGATGTCGATGGTATCGAGCGGGAGGTGGTCGATTGCATGCTCCACAAGGTGGGCATCGAGATGGCATTCCTTGCCGGTATTGGCATTATACGCGGGAATCCCCAGCGCAACGATTCGTCTGAAGTCGTCATCCCCGTACACGTCACCTGCGATCGCCCCTGCACGGAGCCCTTTCTTCTCGAGGTGCGGGACGAGACGTTCGATCAGGGCGGTCTTGCCGGATCCGATAGCTCCCAGGAGGTCGAACGCCCTGACATTATGGGATTTCAGGTGCCGGGCATTCCTGTCTGCAAGCGCGTTGTTGGTCTCGTAGACATCCTTCTCGAGCCGGACGTCGATATGGTGCATGTCCTAAGATTTCGAGCGTACACTGTTTATACCTTGACCCACAAACTCTCCTGCAATGGCAAAGGTCCAGGGCGAGTGCATCCTCTATCCCTGCTATTTCAATGCAGGATATACGCGCATGGAAGGGCGGCGCGTTGTAAAAAAACAGGGCGTCAAGGCCCCGGTGATCACCGATCTTGAGCGCGCACTGAAACGTGCCGGGATAAAATACCGGGTGGAAGACCGCCACCACCCCGCACACTGGTCCCGGAAGGAGGGGAGGATCGTGGCTGAGTGGACAAAGGGAAAGGAGGCGCTGATAAAGAAGGTTGCAGAGAAGCTCGAGGTGCGCAAATGACCGGCATGTATGACCTGCATACCCATTCGATCCTTTCTGACGGTGAGATGCTGCCCATCGAACTGATCCGCAGGATGTCGGTCCTCGGGTATTCTACCGTTGCAATCACCGACCATGTCGATACCTCAAACGCCGTACCGGTAGTTGAAACGCTTGAACAGGTCCGCACCTCAGCCCGGCTCTTTGGCGTCAGGCTTCTCTGCGGCGTGGAGATAACCCACGTACCCCCGGCCCAGATCGCCGGCCTTGCCCGGAAGGCAAAAAAGGCCGGGGCGGATATCGTTGTGGTCCACGGGGAAACTCCCGTAGAGCCGGTCGCCCCCGGAACAAACCGTGCAGCCTGCAGCTGCAGGGACGTGGATGTCCTTGCCCACCCGGGGCTTATCACCATCGATGATGCGCGGCTTGCAGCGAAAAACGGCATCGCTCTCGAGCTCACGTCAAGGGGCGGCCACAACCGGACAAACGGCCATGTAGCCCGGATCGCAGGCGGAGCAGGATGCCAGCTGGTCATCGACTCGGATGCTCATGCACCGGGCGATCTTCTGGACAGGCGCGCGAAAATTATCGTTGCCAGAGGGGCCGGACTGACCGAAAAGGAATGCAGGAAGGTTATATCTTTAAATATCGACCAATTTCTCATTTCCTGAATTTTCTATATATACTTTCACGCAAGTTTTAAATACTGTTGTGTCTCACATATATAGATTACTAAATTAATTCAGCATTGATCGTAGTTCCGAGGTTGTTGCGTGAAGGTTGTTGGCCGGGCGATGAGCATCATTGGTGACCGGATGCTCATCATCCAGTGTGATGCCGCCCAGCTCCCGCCGTTATACAGCGAAGTGACCGATCGGAGGATGAAACCTGTCGGGAAGATTCTTGATCTTTTCGGCAACGTGAAAGCACCCTATGCGGCAGTCCTCTGCCGCGAAAAATGCTCCATCCGGCCCGATGAGAAACTCTTCGCACGATAAGCGCCAATACCGGAGTGCACCGTCCCAAAGAACACAGTACCCTTCAAGTCTGGTGAATGTGGATGCAGGAAGTAGAAAAATTAAAAGTCCTCCAGTCCGAGCGCGAGGCGCTCAAGACCCGAATCAAACAGAAAGAGCAGGAGAAAAAAGCCGAGAACCACACCGAAACTGTCTGCCCGGAATGCGGCAGCAGGCAGCTCGTGCACGACTACGAGCGTGCGGAACTGGTGTGCCAGAGCTGCGGGCTTGTCATCGATGACGATTTCATTGATCGCGGCCCCGAATGGCGTGCCTTCGACCATGACCAGCGGATGAAGCGGTCACGCGTCGGGGCACCGATGACCTTTACCATCCACGACAAGGGCCTTTCGACCATGATCGACTGGCGGAACCGGGATTCGTACGGCAGGGCGATATCGTCAAAGAACCGCGCCCAGCTCTACCGTCTCCGCAAGTGGCAGCGCCGTATCCGCGTCAGCAACGCAACCGAGCGGAACCTTGCCTTCGCACTCTCGGAACTCGACCGTATGGCCTCGGCACTCGGCCTCCCGCGGAACGTGCGGGAAACCGCTGCGGTCGTGTACCGTGACGCTGTCGACAAGAACCTCATCCGCGGCCGGAGCATCGAGGGCGTTGCCGCAGCAGCGCTCTATGCAGCCTGCCGGCAGTGCAGCGTCCCGCGTACGCTTGACGAGATTGCAGAAGTGTCCCGTGTTTCAAGGAAGGAGATCGGCAGGACCTACCGGTTCATCTCCCGCGAACTGGGTCTCAAGCTCCTCCCGACCTCGCCGATTGATTACGTGCCCAGGTTCTGCTCGGGGCTCACCCTCAAGGGAGAGGTCCAGAGCCGTGCCGTGGAGATCCTCCGGCAGGCCGGCGAACGCGAGCTGACGAGCGGCAGGGGCCCGACCGGTGTTGCCGCTGCAGCCATCTACATCTCCTCCATCCTCGGGGGCGAGCGCCGGACCCAGCGCGAGGTTGCAGAAGTGGCTGGCGTCACCGAAGTAACCATCCGGAACCGGTACAAGGAACTTGCAGAGAAACTCGATATCGAGATCATCCTCTGATCTTTTTTCCGGTGCCTGACACCAACAACTATATTCCACCGGCACAGAATCTATTAACCACATCACGCGGGCTCGTAGATCAGGGGTAGATCGTTACGTTCGCAACGTAAAGGCCGCGGGTTCAAATCCCGCCGGGTCCATGTTCCTTTTCTGAACCATCCGTCCAGGACAGAAATCGTGCCATGTTCGAAAGGTTCATCGGAGTCCCCGTCAGGAAATCTCGCAATGTGACCGGCCGGAATGCCGGGAACCGAACAGAAGATGCGTGTATGCAGCGATACAGTAATTATCCAACTCATATACGGAACCGGATTATCCATCGGGCCAAAACGGATTTATCCCATATCACAACAATGTAAATATTTACAAGATACCAGCTGGGTTCCCAGCTGCCGGGGAGTAATTCATGTCACGAGGACGGGGATCATCTGTCATACCAGTTGCACTAGTGTTTGCATTATTCATCATCGCACTACCGGTCAGTGGCTATAACGTCGCGATATACGGTGCAAATTCCGGTTTTGATCCTGCGCTTCATACGGATTCCGTCAACGTTGTCCGCTCCATACCGGGAGGAACCGGGGCCGACCTTGACAGCAACATCGATCTTTTCACCAGGCCTGACGTCGATGTGATTATCCTCGGGGGGGAAGCGACATTTTCCCCCGCCACTGCTGCCAAGATAGAAGCTGCCGTTGCCGGGGGGAAGATCCTGCTCGTGACGTACCCAAGCAACCGCATGTTCAGTTCAAGTCTCCCCGCGTCGAATGGCGGAACCACAGCCGGCGGGCAGTATCTTGAAGTATCGGACCCGGACTCGGTTGTCACCAGGGCGGTTTTCAGCCAGCTGCCCATCAGATTCGACCTGATGGGCACACCCCCCGAGAAGGAACAGGCCATTGCCAATGCCGGCACTATCACAGTCCTGAACTATGATACCGGGATGCCCGCACTGCTCTACGGGAAATACGGCAAGGGATACGTGATCGAGTGGACAACCGTTCCTTCCCCGTCTTACATGACCCAGGCAGAAGCTGACACCATCAACCACCGCATGATCATGGGACTGCTTCCGGAACCGGCTGCCACAAAGTCAACCCCCACACCGAAAAAGACAATCGTTACGCCAAGAATAACAACACCCGTTGCCACCCAGCCGGTCATCACCGGGACAGGGACTTCCACGGCCACGGGAACAACGGGGGAGGTCATGGTTTATTCATCCCCGACCGGTGCGAGTATCCTGATTGACGGGGTCTACTGCGGGACAACACCCGGTAAGGTTGCAGACATCCCGGCAGGGAACCACATCCTCCGCCTTACCATGAGCGGGTACCATGACTACGAGGGTTCGATCTATGTCGTAGCCGGACAGACCACCCAGGGCTATGGTACGCTCCAGCCCATAGGACAGATCACGGCTGCACCGACTGCGGTACCAACAGCCATTATCACGATACTGGTCCCGGTGACGGTCACCCCGGCCGCTACACCGGAAAAGAAGGAGGATATCCTGCAGAATTCCAGTGTAATCGTGGCCCTCATCGGGGTAGTCACCGCGCTGATAGCCGCCGGTGCCTCGATCTTTACCCATGTCAAACCGCCAAAGAAAGAGTGAGGGGTCGTTTTCCCCTGGTTCTTTTTTCATCCGGACAGAGTGTGTAAAACCCGTCCTGCTCGACAGGATTCTGTCGCGTGGCCGTGGAAAATCCGGATTGGGAAAAAATTACTTCTTCTGCTGCATCAGCTCGACTTCACTTAAAAGGGTGGACTTCAGTTTATCCATGGCTTCGTCGATATTGTTTGTGGTTGTTATCATGAACGAGTTGTCGCTCCTGGGATCGTGGTAGTTCACAATAAATTCGATCTGCCCGTCCCTGGTCTTTTTGGGTTCGATGATCAGTTTCGGCATGATGGTTCAGGGAATATTTCCGTTTCAATCCACATCTGCTTTACGGCGACCCGATCAGTAACAACTATATGGAATCCGCAGAAAAACAGTATACCGCAAACGGTATCGCGGGGGCTCGTAGATCAGGGGTAGATCGTCACGTTTGCAACGTGAAGGCCACGGGTTCAAATCCCGTCGAGTCCATATCTTTTCTCACGACCCATTCCGCAACCAATGGTGTTCCCTGAGCGCCGCCGGGCCCCTGCGGTTTGACTGCCCGGATAACCGCAGGCGATGGAGGACGACCGGGTCTTTCCTGGTTCCACGTTTTTCATGATCGCAGGTTATCCGGGCCTGAACCACTGCTACGGTCTGTTCAGTCAACCCAGTCGAGGAGATGGCGGGGCTTGTCCTGCCCTTCCCGCGCGATAATCTTCCGCTTGATCTTTTTTACCGCTTCATCTGCCGGTGATGGCTGGCGTTCGAACTGGCCGTAATCCATATAGTCGCTGGTCATATGGTCATGGGAACCTCCCCCGATCTCATGGAACGATGCAGGTGCGGGTTCATCAGAAAAGACCGGAGCAGCAGTATTATCAGCAGGCATCGGATCCTGATGCCCTGCGGGGTGCGCCGGGATTCCGTGGACAGCAGGGTCTGAAAGGGAGAGGGGCGGCGGGGCAGCGCTCACGGGCGGGGGCGGGCTGCCGGATAGCCCGGGTAATGCGGGCACCTGCCCTGAACGCGAAAGCAGGAAATCTACGAAATCCTCAGCTTCCCTGCGCTGCTCCGGAGATAACCGGTCCAGCTTGCTCTCGAGCGATTCCATACGATTACCGTTTTTACCTGTATAAAAATATCCCTTTTTTGCTATAACAGGCTTCAGGTGGAGCCGGTTACTCCCACCGGTGCTGATATCCCCGCCGTTCCAGCGGGACTCCGTCAAGAGTAACTCGCTTCTCCGGGATAACCGTTCCGATGACGGTTGCCGATACACCCGGTACCGGGAACCTGTCGGGTGCAACCGTAAAGATCAGCTCGTAGTCCCCGCCCCCGTACAGTGCCAGCTCGCGTGCCTGTTGTTCCGGGATCCCGGCCGGCAAGGGCAGCTTTGCCGCTTCAAGGGAGAAGCCAAGCTCGTTCACGCTCATCAGGTCGTAGAGCGAGAGCGCGATCCCGTCGCTGTCATCCATCATCGCACTCACCCCGGCCTTCCCGAGAAGCTGCCCCTCCTGAACCCGGGGCTGGGGTTCGAAGAGCTTTTTCTCAAACTGGTGATACCCTTCGAGCCATGCCTGCGCCTGCCCTGGCGTCCCGGTGATGCAGACCAGATCTCCCGGCCAGGCACCGGTCCTCCTGATAATATCCCTCCTGCTCACGAGACCAAGACCGGTAGTGACGACCGTGAGCTCGGTATGCCGGTCGATATCCCCGCCGATAATCTCCGCCCCGAATTTCGTGCAGCAGTCCTTTGCACCCTTCATCACTCCCTCAAGGCACTTCCAGTCATCCAGCCCGACCGCGATGAGCAGGTATTTGGGTGCTGCTCCCATGCTCGCGATGTCCGAGAGCGTGACCGCTGCGCTCATCCAGCCGGCCTGCCAGTCGGTCATCCCGGGAACGAAATCGGTTGTGCGGTGCAGCATATCGGTCGTTGCCACCATCACAAGCTCCCCGAACGGGATCTCGGCGCAGTCGTCAAGGCACCGGTCTTTTCCCACAATCCCCATTACAACCTTCAGAAGCTCCCGGTCATCCACTTTTGCGCACCTCCTTACCCCGTTCGCTCTTGTACTCCTTGAAGATGTTCTCGATCATCTCGGTCTTCTTCTCCCGCTCGTGTTTCTCCTGCTCGCCTTTCCATGCCATAAGGGCGGCATCGAGGGTTTCCTTTGCGGCAAGCCCCTGCTTTCCACGGACCTGGACACCGGCCTGTTTGTCGGAGAGGAGGGCAACACCCGCCTCCCGGAACAGCCGCATCATCTGGGGATCTCCGGAAGCGAGCGCGTCTGATGAGGCAACCACTGCCCTTACCCGCATATCCGCAAGATCCCTGACAATGTTGCGTCCCCAGCCGTCAGTACGGCTGACGAAGACGATATCGCCCTCCTCGATACCGCTGTCCTCTACAAGCCTCCTGAGACCATCGCGGGTCAGGGCTTCCATTACTTTGACCGGGACGACTTCCCCCTCCATGGACAGTTCGGCAAACTTCTTGATCCGGGTCAGGCGCTTCGAGAGGTTCCGGTTATGCCGCTCTTCCTTGTGCAGCTGCTTTTTCAGGCTCTGGATGACGGCATCCCGTTTCACAATCTCCGCGTTCTTCGCAAGCTCGGCGTCCCGGCTCGTATGGATATTGCGGATTCTTGCCTGCAGGCGGCGGATCTCGTAATCCTTTGCCTTGATCTCCTCCTGCAGCTCGGCGACAAACGTCCGGAGGCGTTTGACCATCCCGTCCAGCACCCGTACCCGTTCGTCATGTTTTCCGCTGTCAGCGGGTACCGTGACGGCTTCAGCCGGTTCCGCGACTTCCGTCTCCCGTACCGGGACTTTCATCTCGCCGAGCACGGAGTCCAGTGACTGTCCCCGTATAACCCGCGCCCGCACCTCGTCAAGATCGTGCCCCGGGGGGATCCGTTTCAGGAGGTTCTGGAACTTGTGCCGGTACTGGCGGTATGCGTCCAGTGCCGCCGAGAGCGCGTCCCGCTCGTGGTCGTTGGCATACGGGAAGGGAGCCGTCAGCTCCATCTTGGTATCCACGCTCACGTCCTGTTTTGGCACGAACGCGATGGCGGAGAATGCACGGCGGATCTTCTCGACCGAATAGGGCATCTCCTGCACATCGGTTGCGATGATGAGGGGTTTCCCCACTTTATAGAGGGCCTCCACAATATTGGCCATGTTCATCTGCCGGGAGCTCTCGAGGTGGAGCAGGTTGCCGTCAAGGTCGAGCGCGGCAAACGCTGTTGTCGTCCCGGGATCGATCCCGACGATGAGGTACCGGGGCCTGACCGAGAGTGGCCGGAAGCGGATACGATCGAGCCTTTTACCCTGGATACGCACCTGCACGTCGGCACCACGGTAGGTTGAGACCGGAACCTGATCGCGGGTTGCAAAGACCCGGAATGCCACCCTGCTGCACCCGCCGAATGCCTTCGTCTCCTTCTTCTCGTACCGGAGGCCGGCTGCAACGAGTGCCATCTCGATCTCGCGGCCTTTCAGCTGTACGGCGCCGTGCATCTTCCGCACGTACCGGTTCTGGCTCCACCCGCCCTTGCCGGGAGAGCGGTGACGGCTCACCACGATCTCGCTCTCGTTCTCGAATGCGATGACCTCGGCGCCGGCACCGAACGATGCAACCTGTGCCGTGGTGCGGGCCTCAGCAAACGGGTCGAAGCGGTTGAAACTGATATTGTACCGGGCTGCGACCTTGCCGAGGGTCTCCTTGCGTTCACCCCCGGTCACCTGCACGAGCCGGGTCCGGGGGGGCAGGCCCTGGAGGAAAAAGAAGAGCTCGTGCTGGTCGGTCGCAATCTCCTGGAGGCTGTCGACTGCAAGGATATCCGGCTGCTCGTCTGAAAGCATCCGGAAGAGGCGGAACATCGATACCTCGGTCTCGCTTTCGATGATCCCGCCGTCCATCCGCACAAGGGCGTACATCGGCCGGCGGGAGCGCGACCGCACTGAGCCCCTGATGATATCGATGCCGAAGACCTTCAGCCGGTCACGCATCGGATCGCATCCTCCCGGTTACGAACAAGCCGGTATTTTCTCTCGAAATAGGCAAGGATGTTGTCGATGTCCCGTTCAAGGATAGCCCGGGCATTCCGGTGGCTGGTCTCTATCCACTGCGGCCAGTCGATGATGACGCACCGCGTGTCTTCCATGAGGATATTGTATTCAGAGAGGTCGGCGTGTATGATACCTGCCCGGTATGCCTTCCGGATATTGTCCAGGATCTCGTCAAGCACCTCCTCCGGAGCAGCGAGCCGGCACCGGTTCAGGTTCTGGCCGCTGACAAGCGACATGACGACGGTATGCCGGTTCTGGGCGATCGGCAGCGGCACGCTGACTGCGGGGTGCAGGGTCACCAGGGCAAGGTATTCCCGCTCCGCGGACTTCTTCGACGCAATCAGCCACGGGCAGTGCCCTTCCTCGGGCATGTACTCGCGGTTGAGCCGCGCGGAGGAGAACGAGCGCTGGCCCACGCGGTGGAACTTGATAGCGACGGGCCCAAGCCCGAGCGCATCGTACACCACCGACTCCTTTCCCTCGCCAATCAGGGTCCCAAGCGCCGAGATGGTGCCCTTGCGGGTCAGGGTAGAGAGAGCAAGGGTATCGTACCCGCCGAAGACCAGCGCGTAGCCGTCATAGGGAACGGGATTGAACCGGACCATCCCCCATTCAATGAGGCGGGAGAGCCGGTACCTGATCTCGGATTCGGAGAGTTTTGTCGCTGCCTTCAGGTGCTCCAGCGGCACCCAAGAGTACCGTTTCATCCCGCGCTCGAGCGCAAGCAGGATGGTTTTCTCGTACTTGTTCAGCGACCGGATCCGGTCAGCAGCGACGACCATGCTCACCAGAGTGGTTATGTGGCAGACTATAAAATCACATCTTTGGATACAGCGACGGGAATCCGGCACAAGATTGAACATCTCCGTTCCGCTACTGTACCTGAGGAAAATCCATGCAGTGCGGCAGGTGCGGGAGCGGGGCTGTGTTTTTCCAGGCAAGTTCAGGCAGGTATCTGTGCAGCCGGCACCTGGTCATGGATGTCGAGGCCCGGGCAAAACGAGCCATCCGGTCCCGCCGCTGGATGCACCCCGGTGACCATATCGCCGTTCTCCTGGCAGGAGACCGGCAAAGCGCTGCACTTCTCAATTTTCTCCATAAACTGACCGTGGATCGCAGGGATATCCGGCTGAGCGCGGTCGTTTTTGAACACGCCCGCGGGGGAGAGGACCGATTTCAGGATGACCGGCGTGTGGCAGAATCACTCGGTATTCCGTGTGTTGAGATCCCCTCTCCCGGCAGGACAGCGTCCGCTTCAGGCGAAACGGTCACGAAGGTGGCGATCGCCATTTCCCTTGACGACGTCGCACAAACCATGACAGGCCGGTTCCTTCTCGGTGATGCGGACCAGCTTCTGGATCCCCCTCCTGAACAATGGTTTGGGATTCCGGTGATCTGCCCGTTCATCACCATCCCGTCGGAGGAACTTGGCCTGTACGGGGAGATCGAAGGCCAGAAAGCCGGGATCCCGGGCCTTCTGCCGGCCCGCGATACCCTTCCGCAGGATATTGCAGACCTTCTCAGGGAATACTACTGCAATCATCCCGGGACACAGTACGCTCTCCTGCACCTTGCGGAACAGCTCAGTGGCGGGAGGGTTGCTGGAACCGTCATCCCTAGATTCACGGGAAAGGTGAAGCAGTGAAATGACGGTCGTTCTGGCAATAGTGAAAGACCGAACAGTTGAAAAACCCAGTTTGTCCATTATAACGGGATGAAGTGCTCGACCGGGGATCTCGGGTGCAGGATGGGGCAGGTGGAGCAGATGATCCGCTACACCTGCTGGAACAGCGGCTGCGGGCAGATCGTCATCGGGGTAAGCGGGGGGGTGGACTCGGCGGTGGCTGCTGCCTTCTGCTGCCGCGCTGTCGGGCCGGGCAATGTGCTTGGCCTTTCCCTGCCTTCCGCCATCAGCAATAAACAGGACTGCGAGGATGCAGTGACACTCTGCTCCATGCTCGGAATGGAACACCGGATCATCAGCATCGAACCGGTTCTTGCCGGGTTCCGGCAGCTCCCGGGATTCACTGCAACCCCGTACGAGATGGGTAACCTGATGGCCCGCGTGAGGATGGCTGTCCTGTACTACCATGCAAACCGGGACCACCGGCTTGTCTGCGGGACCTCGAACCGGAGCGAGTATATGCTGGGCTACTGCACGAAGTTCGGTGATAATGCTGCCGACATCCAGCCCATTCTCCATCTCTACAAGTCGGATGTCTATGTCATGGCAAAGGAACTCGGGATTCCGGACGCGATCATAAAGAAGGTTCCATCTGCCGGGTTATGGGAAGGCCAGAGCGACGAGAAGGAGATAGGGCTCACCTATGACCAGATCGACGCGTCTCTCCGGGCACTCGAGGAAAATACCTGGAAGCCGCAGAACCCTGTCGAGGAGACGGTGCTCACCCTGGTGAAGAAGAGCGGGCACAAGCGGATGGCAGCGCCTAACCTTTTAGGATCGCCTCAAAGACCGGCAGATATTTCTCCGGGAAATTGAGGAACGCAAGGGCATCCCCGTTCCCGACAAGGTCGTACAGCGGCCCCCTGCAGATCCGCTGGGTTCCCCGCCGGCAGCTGGGTCCCCTCCTGAAGACAGGCGGAACTTTTTCATATGCCGGGTTCTTCCGGAGAGATCCATCCGATAATTCGTAATAGGCGGCACCGTGCCGGGCCTCGTACTCCCCGTACTCGCTCTCGAACGCCGTAGAGACGATATTTGCCATGGACAGGGTCTCGTCAGGAGACGGGTTGATCGTGACATGCCCGTATTCCGGGGGGATAATCACCAGATCGCCGGCATCGGCCGTGATTAAGACAACATTGTCAAGGGAGCGGGACTGGAGGAGGTAATGCGCCGACCCCTCCAGGACCTCGTAGATCTCCGGGAAACCCACCCCGGCACCATTCTTCGGGTGGTAATGCCCCTTGGTCTTGACACGTTCGCCACACAGATCACGGGGAGGGATAACCGTGAGGTCGTACCGGAGATTATGGTCATGAAGCCACTGCCAGTCGCTCTCAGACCTTGACAGGTCGCGGTACATAAAATAGAGGGGCTCCCTGCACTGGCACCGGGGATCGAGAAGGACCGCACGCATATCGTCAGCGGTCCGCCCTGAAGGCTCCGGAAGTTCCCCTTCCCACCCGAACATCACTTCATGGTTTCCCCTGCAAGTAAATAATACCCGGCGCTGGGGGTGAGTGGGCCAGAGAGGCCGTCACTCCGGCTTTCGGAAACAATCCGCGCCGGCGCGCGAAAACCATCCTCATGCTTGCCGTTCCAACCGCTGTGGGAGGTGTCGCGGGATCAGAACGAGCGGATCTCTTCCATCTCCCTGAGGTCCATAAGGCCTTTCATGGCCTGGATCTGCACCCACCGGCCGCTCTCGCGGATTGCGGCCATCGGGTTGGTGCCGCCAACCGCCGCGATTGCTACATACTGCGGGCTGACCGGGACCCCGAGAAGGGGGAGATTCGGCATCCCGACTTCGAGGATTCCGGTATAATGGCTGTCGGCAAGTTCGTCGAGCACGATGCCGACCAGCGGTTCTGCTTCCATGTGGAACTCGCGGATGTTGGCAAGCATGTTCCCGCTCCCCTTCCGCATCACGTCAGTTACGGAGGTGGTCTTCTGGGAGATGAGCACCTGCAGCGGGTCGATGGTCGTGTGTTCATACAGGATGATATGGGTAAACCGGAGGGGAGCCCGGTTCTCGACCTGGACAACCCCGCCACCGATAGGGTTGATCGGTATCCCCCGCCGGATAAGGAGGCCGTCGAAGGTGATACTGCACATCGTGCAGACACCCGTGCATCCCTTCGGTATCTGGAAATCCGCAACGGTTTCAAGCGACGGGTAAAATTTCACGAGCCCGCTGACGGAAAGGCCGGTCTTGCTGGCATCCTTGAGAATGCCGATGGCAAATTCGAGGTCCTCGTTTTTGATCAGGGACATGTTATAGACGACATTGCCTTCGCCCGCTACCGGATCAAAAGTAACCTGAAGGGCATAATCCTCGATTTTATTGTTGACAAACCTGAGCGGGACGGTCATGTTACTAATCTTCTGACAGGACAACAGAAAAATTGTTCTATAAGCGTAGGGAAATTTATGTATGATGGAACCTGAAATGCGGGAAAAGGCCAAGAATGCGATGCGTCTCATTCTGGAAGCGGCACGGTTCGAGGTGGAGGAGGTCGATGATCCTCTCGATCTTTCGGCAGTGCGGGAGGGTGTCTGTCTCCTGGTGCTTTGCTCCAATGACAAGGCATTGATCAGCCAGTTCGACAAGACGAACTACAGCCTGATGATCGACGACCACGAGATGAGCTGCAAGAAACTCCTTTTCTCGATTGATAAGGATGTCGCGACGGAGAACTGCATCCAGTGGGGTGTTGATGAGTTCGTCCGGTATACCGGTGAGGCGGTCCTTGCCGATATCCTCAACCGCGAGCTCGCGCTCGATCTCACGCCGACAAAAGGAAGGAAGCCTCCGGCCCCGGCCGCTGCCGCCCCGGCCGCCGCCGTGCAGGAGCCCTCCGGTATCTCCATTCCCCATTTCCCCGTGAAACTGACCGAACAGGCTGCAATCCGGGCTGCCGGGATCCAGGGGACCGCAAAGCTCAGGTTCATGCCCTATTACCTGTTCCACTATACAAGCACGGGGGAGCAGGTATACAAGGACCGGCGGATCCCGTTCGATGCCGACGGCTGGAGCGCTCTGAACGCCATCAACGGGATTAAGATCGATCTCGACAGCAAACAGATCGAGGACTCGGACATCCCGGGGGGAGCGGAAGTATGCAACCCGCACATCAAGAAAGACGAAGCCTCCGAGCGGATGGTCAGCGAGCTGATCGACCGGCTGACCCAGAAGGTCCGCATCAAGCAGGAGAAGGGCGATGCAATCTTCTACGAGGAGAAGATCCTCAAGCCGGACCGGAAGAATATCACCGTTGATACCCGGCAGGTGTACATTCCCGTCTGGCAGATCCGCGGCAAGAAGATCGTTGAAGTGAATGCCTTCACGGGCGAGCTGCTCTCGGAGCCGATGGATGAGGGCGTCGAGGTCTTCTGAACCTCTGCGCCTCCCGTTTTTTTCAACCGGCACCGGATGGTGTCATTTCCCTGTCGTTCACGGGTTCTGTAATCCCGTATCCTTGAATTTCGCAGCGCAATCGTTTCGGTATCCGGGTGTCCGTCCATGATTGTCGTCCTGGGAGGGGGCCCGGCAGGACGCCTTGCAGCCATTCGCCTCGCATCATCAGGGAAGCAGGTCACCCTTGTCGAGCACGGGGGGATCGGAGGGCAGTGCCTTCATTCGGGCTGCATGCCGGTCTGTGCCATGAACGACGTTGCCCGGCTCATCCATTCAGCCCGGGAACTGAAGGATCTTGGCGTGATCGGCACTGTACCGGGGGTGGACTTTCAGGTCCTCCTGCGGGAGATGGGGAAGATCCAGCAGAAGATCGCCTCCATCCTCGATACGGAAACACGGGAGGCCGGCGTTGAGATTCTCTACGGCAAAAGCGGGCGGCTTTCCGGGAGGAGGGCGTATGCTGGTGATGAGGACCTGGAGGCTGAAGCCGTCATCGCGGCAACCGGATCCCGCCCGTTCGTCCCTGACATACCGGGGGTCGATCTTCCGGGCGTTCTTACGTCCCGGACACTGCCGGGCATGAAAACACTCCCGAAAAAGATTGCAATCATCGGAGGAAGCGTTGTCGCGGCAGAGTTCGCTTATATCTTTTCCACATTCGGGTCCGAGGTAACCATCCTCTCCCGCAGCACATTCCTGAAGGATGCGGACAAACACATCAGGGCTCTCGCGATAAAGGAACTGGAGGGCGTGACGATCCGGGAGAATGCACCGGTCTCATCGATCAACGGCAGGAGCCGGGTCGCATCAGTCACCTGCAAAAATGAAGAAATTGAAGCCGATGCTGTCTTCCTCGCTGCCGGCCTCGTGCCGAACTCAGAATCCCTGGAAGGGGTGAAGAAGGGTGCGCTCGGCGAGGTCGTTGTCGACAACCGCATGCGGACGAGCGTTCCGGATGTGTACGCGTGCGGCGATGTCGTCGGCCCGCCATACCTCACGCCGGTTGCCCGGCACCAGGGGATCGTGGCTGCCGACAACATCCTCGGGATACCCCGCACCATGGATTACCAGAACATCCCGCGGTCCATCAGCCTCACCCACGAGCTCGCATACTGCATCAACGAGACCGAAGGCATGGGATCGATGGTTTTCCCGGGCCCGGCCGGCCCCGGATCCTTCTGGTCAGTCCCCACAGGCCAGACCGGCCTTTCGAAGGTGATCTTCGACCCGGAGACCGGCGATATCGGGGGGATCTGCGCAGCAGGGCCGGGCGGGGGGCTCATCGCCGGTTACATGGCATTCCTCATGAAGAAGCACTTCACCGTCCATGATTTCGAGGAGTTCATCGAGGTCCATCCCTCGACGGACGGGGTGTATGGGCTTGCCAAATACGCATCCTCGGTCGTGAAGAAGCGCAACAATCCCTGACAGTGGACGTTTTCCTGCCTTCTTTTCCGGCGTTGTTGCTGAAGGTATTATTACATCCGGAATCGCATTATTACGATACATACCATCCCACCCCCGGGTGTTTGTACGATGAGCGATCCCACCGAGAACACATCATTCGACCAGACACGGCTCGACAAGGTCCGTGCACTCCAGGAAAAAGGCCACGTCATCTTCCCTGCGTCGTTCGACCGGCAGCACACGATTGCAGATATCAAGATGAAATACGCGGAGATCGGCCACGACAAAAGTCCGGAATCAGTGACAACCGCCGGCAGGGTCTACATTGTCCGCAACCACGGCAAGACACTGTTCGCAGACCTTGGGGACGAGACCGGAAAAATCCAGCTCTATGTCCGGAAGAACGATCTCGGGGAGGAGCAGTTCAGCCTCTTCAACCAGTTCATCGAACGGGGGGACATCATCGGGGTAACCGGGCACGTGTTCCGGACAAAACTCGGGGAGATCACTATCTGGGTGGATTCATTCACCCTCCTGTGCAAGGCCGTATGCTCGCTGCCGGAGAAGTTCCACGGGTTGACTGACGTCGAGAAACGGTACCGGCAGCGGTACGTGGACCTGATCGTAAACGAGGAGAGCCGGCAGACCTTCCGGAACCGGAGCCGGATCGTCTCCCTGATCCGCAGGTACCTCGACGACCACGGGTTCCTCGAGTTCGAGACCCCCATCCTGCAGCCAATCTACGGCGGCGCCAATGCCCGTCCGTTTACCTCGTACCATCACTACCTGGACCAGAACCTCTTCCTCAGGATAGCACCCGAACTCTACCTGAAGCGTCTCATCGTCGGGGGATTCGAGCGCGTCTTCGAGATCGCCCGCAACTTCCGGAACGAGGCTGTGGACGCCGACCATAACCCGGAGTTCTCGATGGTCGAGATTTACTGGGCGTACCGCGACTTCACGCACATGATGGAGCTGACCGAGGATATCATCTCCTCCATCGTCTTCACCGTCCACGGGATGTTCGAGATCCCATACGGCGACACGAAACTCGATTTCAAGCCCCCGTGGAAGAAGCTCTCGATGGCAGATGCCGTCAGGGAGTATGCCGGGATCGACGTCTTCGCTCACAGTGTGCCCGAGCTCCGCGACCTGGCACGGCAACACCAGCTCGAGGAGCCGGAGAAGCCGCAGAGCCAGCGGGAGTTTCTCATCGCCTTCTTCGAGGGCCTCGTAGAGGAGAAGCTGATCCAGCCGACCTTTATCCACGACTACCCGGTCGAGAACTCGCCGCTCGCAAAACGCCACCGCACCAAGGAGGGCTTCACCGAGCGGTTCGAGCTCTTCATCGCCGGGATGGAAGTGGGCAACGGCTTCTCGGAACTGAATGACCCGGTGGACCAGAAGGAACGGTTCGAGGCGCAGGACGAGAAGCGCCGGCTCGGCGATGTCGAGGCCCAGATGATCGACTACGACTTCATCAATGCCATCGGGTACGGCATGCCCCCGACCGGCGGTGTCGGCATCGGGATAGACCGCCTCGTCATGCTGCTCACCAACAACGATTCCATCAAGGAAGTCATCCTCTTCCCCTCGATGAAGAAACTCAAAGAGGGCGAATCCGAAGAGGAGAGAAAAACCCAATAAACCTTTCTTCTGGTATTTCGCATTCCACGAAGCATATGAGTTCCCGCAGCCAACAGGATGCCATGGCAGCACGGACCATCTCAAACGAGTTCCGGAACGTTGACAACGCGGAGACGGCCGACCGCCTCGTTCAATACCTTGAGTACGTGGATTCGCAGCCGCAGACCCGTCAGACTAAGGCGGACAGTTACGGGTATCTTGGCCTGAAAGAAGGGGACTGCGTTCTCGATGCCGGGTGCGGGCCGGGATACGATGCGCTCCGGATGGCGGCGATGGTTGGCAAGAGGGGGAAGGTCACGGGCATCGACCTCAGCGAGCGCATGATCGCGATCGCTGAGGCAAAGGCAAAGGGCACCAGCCTGCCGGTCTCGTTCCGGACCGGCGATGTGCGGAAGCTCCCGTTCCCGGATGCCAGCTTCGACAAGGTCAGGATCGAGCGCACACTCCAGATCCTCGGGAACCCGGGGCAGGTCCTTGACGAGATGATCCGGGTGCTCCGGCCGGGAGGCCGGCTCCTGTCTGTCGAACCTGACTGGGAGACAATGGTGTGCGACCCTGGCAGCAGGGACACTGCACGGGTGTTCTTCCGCTTCTGCGCCGACCAGTTCCCCGACGGTTCCACCGGCCGCAAGCTGTACCGTTACTTCCGGGAGCGGGGGCTCTCCGATGTCACCGTTCATCCTGCGCCGCTGGTCCTCCATGACTTCTCCCTTACGGCAAAGATGATGAACATGGAGCAGTTCCTTGCAGCCGCTCAGGAGAAGGGTGTGCTGGGGAAGGACGATGTTGCCTCATGGCTTGCCGATCTGAAGGCTGCGGATGCAAAGGGTCACTTCACGTTTGCCGGCCTGATGTTTGCTGTAGTCGGGAGGAAATGATGCCGGCCTATGTCATCGCACGGGTGGATATCACCGACCGGGAGCAGTACCGGAAATATACTGCCATTGCCCCGGAGGCAATTATCCGGTATGGCGGCAGGATCATTGCCCGGTCGGTGGACCCGGTCACGCGGGAATGACCGGAGGAGAAACGGAGGATCGTCATCATCGAATTCCCCTCTCTTGAGAGGGTAAAGGAGTGGTACGATTCCCCGGAGTACCGTCATGCCCAAAAACTCCGGAAGGATGCCGCATCCGGTGAACTGATCGCGGTTGAGGGATTCATGCCGGGATAAGATGCGCTGAAAGCCGGCCTTTCCCGGTGAGAACAGCAGGGAAAGGCGCTTGACGGGCAGAGAACGAACCAGCGGGCGCAGTAAAAACAGAATCGTTATCCGCTTCCGCACCCACCCTTGAGTATGACACCCGGCGATTCTGTTCAACCGCATCACCAGCACGCACTTTTCTCGGCAGAGAAAGCCTCCCGTCTCGACACCCCCCTGCGCCGTTTTCTCTACCGTCCCGACAGGCTCGCGGAGCAGTACGTGAAGCCGGGCGACCGGGTGCTCGACTTCGGCTGCGGTCCCGGGTTCTTCACCCGGGCCTTCGTAAAAAGGGTCGGGGACAACGGGCGGGTGTTCTCCGTCGACCTCCAGAAAGAGATGCTTGAGATTCTGGCAGGTAAACTAAAGCCCGAGGGGCTGATGTCCCGTATCACCACGCACCAGTGCAGGCCGGATACCATCGGCCTGCCTGCCGAACTGAACGGCACAATCGATATCGCTTTTACCATATTTGTCGTCCATGAAGTCCCCGATCCGGCGAAACTTTTCCGGGAGATCGCCCTGCTTCTGAAACCGGGCGGAACGCTCTTTTTTTCCGAACCGCCCCTCGAGGTCCCGGGACGGGAGTTCCGTGAAAAGGTCGCGCTCGCTGAGGAGGCCGGGTTCCTGCAGATCGAGAGGCGGTTCTTCTTTGTGAACCGGGCAGTAGTGCTGAGGAAGGCGTAAGTGCCTGCCTTTTTACCTGGCTGAATCCCACGTGAAGGGAATGATCCCCCACCCTCCTTGCGCCAACCCTGACGCGGTCGGGAGTATATACTCCCGTTCATGCATGGTCATCCGGAACAGCTGTTTCAAATCAGGGTCTGGTTGATCCGGATCGATTTTTCAATCGCCATCATGATCGCGATGGATTTTTTTGAATCAAAGTCTGCCTGAAATTTTTCAATCAGGGTTTGATGAAAAATTTTTCATCAGGGTCTGATGATCAAAAGTTAAACACATGTGCACGAGTGCACAGGATTCAGCCACGACGGGAGATCGCGCGAGTGTACCATTTTTCGATTAAAGTATGCTGAAAAAATTTCATTCAGGGTTTGATTGAAAATGAAAAATCAATGTCTGATTGAAAATGAAAAATCAGGGTTTGATCGATCTGTGAACGATTCTCAATCAGGATCATGATCGCGGTTGGAAAAAACAGGAATGCTGGATGATAAACCGACACTCAAATTCTGCCGGAAAATGAATTGAGGAGGTATCCCCTGCTTCAGTTGATCCGGAGCCGTTCCCCGTTCCGCATGGGGTGGACATCCTTGTTCGCGGTATACCCGAGGTCACCGGCAAACTCGGCATAGCCTGCGGTCATCGTCAGGTCAGCGTGCGCCGGGATGATGTGGCGGGGCTGCAGCATCTCGAGGAACTCGTAGTGATCCTCCCGGTAGGCATGGCCGCTGACATGCAGGTCCTCGAATGTTCTCGCGCCGAGCCTCTTCAGGTGACGGGATACCACGTACCGCTGCCCGACGTTCATCGGGTTCGGGATCACGTTCGCCGAGAAGAGGACCTTGTCACCCTTTCCCAGCTGGTAGGGTGTGTCGCCGAGGGCCATCCGCGTCAGGATCGACCCGGGCTCCCCCTGGTGGCCGGTCACGATGGGGACGAACTTGTCCTTGCCCTCCTTCATCATCCGCCGCATGACCCGGTCGACGGTCCTCCGATCCCCGAAGACGCTTGCGGTTTCCGGGAACGAGACGAACTTCATCTGTTCCGCGGTGACCGCGTACTTCTGCATCGACCTGCCGAGGAAGACCGGTTTCCTGCCAATCTCGTGGGCGCATTCCGCGATGGTCTTCACCCGGGCGATATGGGAGGAGAACGTCGAGACAACGATGGCGTTCTTGTCGTCCTCGTAACTGGTAATGACGTCCCGGACAAGGTCGCGGGCAACCCGCTCGCTCGGGCACCGGCCCGATCGGTGGATGTAGGTGCTTTCCACAATCAGGGCAAGAACCCCTTCCTTTCCCAGCTGCCGGAAGCGGGCAAAGTCAGGCGGCTTTCCGATGACCGGTGTCCGGTCGAACTTGAAGTCGCAGGCGTACACGATCGCACCGTGGGGCGTATGGAGAACCGGCGTCACGGTATCGATGATCGAGTGCTGCGTGTGCACGAACTCGAGGACAAGGTTCGGCGAGAGCGTGTACCGCTGGCCGGCGCCGAGAGCAAAGAGACGGTTGTTCACCCCGAATTTTTTCTCCCCGGATATCTGCTGCCGGATCAGTTCGGTGGCATAGGGTGTGGCGATGATAGGTGCCTTGTACCGGTGTGCGAGCTTGGGGATGGCCCCGATGTGGTCGAGATGCCCGTGGGAGCAGACGATTGCTTTTACCGTGCCTTCGACCTTCTGAAGCACCGTGTCGTCCGGGATTGCCCTGATCTTGATAAGATCGAGAGAGTGCATCTCATCCACCTCGGCATCCTCGTGGATCATCAGCTGGTCGAGGCGGAGGCCCATATCGAAGATGACGATCTCCTTTCCGCAGCGGACGGCAGTCATGTTCCGCCCGACTTCATCATATCCGCCTACGGCGATTATTTCTATTTCCATGTGTTGTGAATCTCCTGATTATCGGTATTGCATACTCTTTGTTTTCCCGGTTCTGCGGGAACCGGTATACCGGGTCATCCCCCGGTTTGACCGACGGGAAACCCGGAATTATCCGGAATCATTCGGGCCGGCCAGCAGCTGAATTCAGCCGGTCCTTATTCGTCAGGGGATCTCCGGGAATGGAGATCCCTTCGGATATTCCGGCCCTCCTTCTCATCATGCCGGACATACAGGGAGGAAATTGTCTCTCCCCCTGCTTATGCGAGCCATTCTCTGACCTGTCGGAGAATTTCCCTTGGAGGCCCGTGCAGGCCCTTAACCCAAACGGGAAAAGGACCCGGTAAAGGCCGTCACCACGACACCGTGGATCATCCCAACCCTGTCCCGGGACCGTTCATTCTCCAGATGCCTTCCTGTATTCAGGCACCTTCCGCATAATTCCTGCACATTGCTTCCCGCGCAGGTTCCGGATCCAACTGGTTCCGGAAAATGTCTATTGTAAATCGCTCGGCAGATACTTCAACCTTTGTCTTCAGTACGCCACCGGAAGGAGATACCTGTGAGGAAGCGAATCTCTGCTGATGCTCCATAGCCCGTCAGCCTGGCCCGTTTCAGTTGATAGTCTCAGGATCGGCCGGAATACCTGCAGAAACGGTCCGGGTGAACTCCCGCACCATCTCCCGGTCACCTGCCCGGTACAGGACAGTTACACCGACCACGTGTCTGCCTTTCGGGGCCGGACCGTGGGCGATCCAGATACTCTTCGTCTCGTCCGGCTCGAGGCGGGTGAGCACGATATGTTCCTCCTTCAGCACGAGACCCTGCGGAGGAGAGAGGATAACTGTGACCTGCCCGAAGGGAACCGAAGTGAATCCGCGAATCCGCATCTCGAGACGACCGTCAACCCCTGCCGGTATTTCGCCTGAGAGGGTCACAACCGGCATCGGCGTCAGGGCCCGCAAGGTATCGATAAGCGAGGAGGAACTGTCATGGAACCCTTTGACGAGCCGGAGGGAGGCATACAGGATCGCTGCCATCACGATGATCGCAACCGAACCGATTCCAGGGATAATCAGCCATGCACAGGTATCAGATGTCGTCATCCGGCTGTCCGCAGCGCCTGCAGCCAGGATCAGGAGAAGGGCGATGATCACGGTGAGCCCGGCAAGGAGAGCAGTGCGGAGGGCAGGTTGCATGCGGTTTTCTCCGGAGTATCATTCCGTTGTCGCCAGCCGGGGATAAGGGTATGGGAATCGTGAATCGATCAAAAGGTCCGGATTGTTTCACCGTTCATCATGAGGAGCAGATCCTTTCCCGGCCATCGTGCACCCTTCCGGCACATAGTACCGTTTCCCGCCGCTCAGGGTCCTTCCGCAGAAATCCCGGCAGGTCAGCGGCCGTTTGTCATAGATGGCACAGCCCCACGTCTTTACGCCACTGCCATCGGGCTCTTCCTCACGCAGGTGCCGGCAGGGTGCATTGGCAAGGAAATACCCGCCTGATTCCTTCAGGCCACGCTCCCGGAAGTAATGGAGCTGGTGGGGTTTACACTGCCGGACAAGGGCGATGGGAAGCCACCGGCAGCACTCGCCGCAGCGGCTGCAGGGGCCGCTCTCTGGTTGCTGATCTCCGGATTTCATCAGGAATCCATTTGGATGGCTCCATGGGTAAGGATTACGGATTATTCGCCCGGGGTAAGCCACAGATGATGGCTATAAATAAAGGAGAGGTGGGGGAATGTGCAGGATGCCCGGCGATCCTGGTCAGAGCGAGCCGACGTCCTTCAGCAGGCTTTCGGTAAATTCACGGAGCACGGGATCCTCGCTGTCGTCGGCCACGAACTCCCGCAGTCCGCGGAGGGCACCGGTACTCCGGATGGCGGTGAGGGCTGCTGCTGCCTGCTTCCGGATCCCCACCTGCTCGTTCCTGTCCCGGAGCCTTCCTGTCAGCTCATCCACCCCGCGCCCGCTCTTCAGGCTGCCAAGGGCTGTTGTTGCAGCCAGCCGTATCTCCCTGTCCGGTTCCCCGAGCAGGTCCACCAGGGGCCTGACCGCACGCGGATCGCCGCTCTTCCCGAGTGCAACCACTGCCCGTAACCGGTCTTCGGTGCAGTTGCCGGACACTGCCGTATATATCAGGTCGTAGATCCCTCCGTGATGAGGAAGGGAATTATACCATTCGCCGTCATCCTGTTCAAGACTTATTCCCATGATCTTCACCATTCAGGAAAATTCATTCAACGATACCGGTTCTCCCTTCAGCATCCGTTTACACGGGGCTTAGAGAATACAGAAGAGCGTCCGCTTACCACGAGTGGCCCGTACCCGGGTCATGCTCCCACCCATGCGATTCGCAGACGAAGACATTGCAGTAGTATGATGCAATCCGATTATAAATAATTATGCGATAATTCCGGTTTTGTCATCCGGCAGGTATGAAAGGGCGGATCCCGGATCCGTTATTTATGGTAGGGTTCCCCCCGGAGGATCCGGAACGCCCGGTATACCTGCTCCAGCAGAATGAGCCGGGCCATCGGGTGCGTGAACGTCATCTTCGAGAGCGAAAGCCGAAGGTCGCTGCGGTCAATGACCATGGGAGAAAGGCCGAGATCCCCGCCAATAACAAATGCAACAGGACTCCTTCCCGCAAGCTGCCAGACGCGGAAGCCATTTGCCAGATCCTCGCTTGTCCAGTTCTGCCCCTTTATATCAAGAGCGATAACCAGCGATCCTTCAGGAATCTCTGCAAGGATCCGCTGCCCTTCCCTGTCAAGAGCTGCCGATTCGGTTGCGGGTGAAGCTGCCGGCGATCGTTTCTCCTCGGAAAGTTCCGTGATCTGCAGCTTGGCGTAAGGGCGGAGACGTTTTTCATACTCAGCGATACCCTCCTGCAGGAACCGCTCCTTGATCCTTCCGACAGCAATAATGCGGATATGCATAGTGCACAGCACTGAAAATTTTTCAATACCACAAGTTACAGGGAACCGGGAAAGAAGAGGTGGAAGTATGTTACCTATGAATTACCCTTAGCATCTTTGGCATCGATCTTCTGGTGCGATAACACATCCAGCAGGACTTCCTTCATCATGTTCTTCATGAGTTCCCGTCCTTCATCCGATGACATGTAGTCCTTGAACAGTTCCCTGAACTGTCCCATATCGTGGTGATTATCGACGAAGGCTAATAAAGCTTGTGTAATGCAGTCGGAGACCGTGGAGAACTTCTTTTCCTCGTACACCAGTTTATTGACCTTATCATAAATGTTGGGGGGCATTTTGTACGAGATCGCAACACGTTCCCCTCGGGTTGCCGGAGCCTTCTCTGCCATTCCCTACAAAATTCGCCGGAATACTATAAATAGGCTGTTAAATCCCCGGAGTAATGCTTATGTATTCCCAAATTTTCAATAGTATTCCTTAAACAATACTTATGGAATACTTTTTATAGCGCGGCGCAAAACAGGAGATCATCGAGAGGTGAACCATGAACGAAATCATCCTGTTACTCCTTGGATTCCTGGGGGTGTTTGCCGCCGGGTGCAGCATAGCCCTCCTTGCACTTGGAAAACTGATCGACCAGTTCCCCTCGGGTGATGAGTCAAAGCGCACCCGGAGCATTACAAGCCCTGTTGAAACGACGAAGATCTCGATCGCCCTGTTCTGGGGCCTCTTTATTATCGGCGGGTGGGCGGTGATGCAGGAAAGCCGCCTCGTCATGATCGCGGGGATCACAACGCTCTTTGCCATCAGCCTGTTCATGATCACTGCCCTGATATTCTCCTTTGCCGTTCTCAATGCCCTGAGGGCGAGAAAGAGCGGTGCGAAGGCACCGGTCGGAATACCGGTGATCCAGATCTCCCCGGCTGCCCCTGTTCCGGTTTCAGCTGAGGCCGAACCAATCCAGCCGGCGCCGGTCCTCAGGAAACGTTACAACAACCCTCTCACCGACTTCATGCTCAATGCGCTGCTGAAAAAGGAGTGAATTTTTCTTTTTTTCAAGGGGCAGAGAGGGTTTTTTTTCCGAATCAGTTTTCCTGCTGTATTGTTACGGGTCCCCTGCCTCTGGGTCACTCATGAGGAAATTTGAACGATCAGCGCGGGGAAATGCCGGGTAAAAAGTATTCATCGGGAAAAAGTGTTGTAAAGTACTCTCTTGATTGCCGGGTAAGTACTTGACTCACTAAGGGCGTACTTTACTACTTTTTTTTATTCTCCGTCGTGAACTCTCTGGCCGATCAATCGGATCGCGATTAAAAAATTACGGGCGGGGGGTGAGGGGGCGATTGAAAATTTTTTCCGGAATCACCACTCCAGCTTCGTAGTTGCACATGGACTGCATCCCTCTTAAAACTCAGCAGGACACTTCAATCGAGATGCCCGGCCAAGTCTTGAAAAACAGTTGCCCCATGATGATATCTATTTCAACAATAACCGGGTTCAGATTGGATTTGACGCTCTTGGGGGCTCCGCTGATGCTCCGCCCCCGCCGCGTGGGCATCCCCCACATTGCGATGACGTCGTATTACCGGTAAACCAAACTCCTCCCTATCACCCTGATCGGCTTCCTATTGTGAGACTAATGGTGATAGAGAAAGATGATTAAAACACTGAAAACGAATATAGCGGCATATAACAATATATAATTACTATAAAACATAGTAGATAAATTTATTTGTCACAACATCCAGATAGTATTGAAGGAGTTATTCCAATGAATGATCCAACTGCTGAATCAATACAATATGCATTATGCGTAATTGCCTTGATTGCAGTTCTTGTATGGTGGGGACTATATTCCTCCGGAATCTCTTGAACCACATATCGAACTCCCCTTTTTTCTCCTCGAACTCGGTTTATAAACGATAACCCTCACAGGGTTGCACCCACTGCAAGAGTGCCAAGTTGAACCGCACCGATGTGAGTGTTCTCTGTACAGGTAATGCAGAGGTATCGCAATGCGCCCACGCCCCCACCGGGGGCGGGTTGGCGCAAGGGGGGCGATCGTATCTGCTGATCGAAATTTTAAAAAAAGAAAAAGGAAATTTACCCGAATATCTTCTTCGACTGCTCAAGGGCATCGACGGCGGGGAGCACCTTGCCGGTCAGGAACTCGATGCAGGCCCCGCCGCCGGTGGAAATGTGGGTGAAGTCCTTGTCAAGGCCCATCTTCTCGATGACCACCGCGGTATGGCCGCCGCCGACAACCGAGAACTCGACCTTCGAGGCTGCTTTGAGCATCTCGTAGGTTCCGGTGGCGAAGTCCGCTTCCTCGAAGAGCCCGGCCGGGCCGTTGAAGACCACGGTGCCGGATTTCTTCAGGACACCGACCATGTCATGGATCGATTCAATGCCGATGTCGAGGACCGGGCAGTCCTCGGGGATCTTTGTTATCGGGTACTCTTTCCGGTGGTTGTTCTCGCGGACAGCAACGGTCTGCGGCATGACAACACGGTCTTTGTATTTCGCAAGGATCTCCTTTGCCTTCTCGATCTCGGGCTGGTACTTGAGCTGGGCAATCAGCTGGGTGGAGGGTTTGCCGATATCGTACCCTGCCGCGATCAGAAAGACATTGGCAACAACGCCGATGACGATGACCTTGTCGGCGATACCCTTGTCAAGGACGTTTTTGGCGACATCGATGGAATCGTCCACCTTGGTGCCGCCGAGCACCATGCAGACGGGCCGGGGGGCGCCCGAAAAGACTTTGGAGAGCGTGAAGACCTCCTTCTCCATCAGGAGTCCCCCGGCTGAACGCATGGCCATCGGCAGTCCGACCACCGTAGGCTGAGAACGGTGGGCGGTGCCGAAGGCGTCGTTGACGAACACGTCTGCCATCGACGAGAGTTTCTTCACAAGGTGGGTCTTTTTGGCCTCTTCCGGTTTCAGGGTCAGGTTCTCCTCGGCATTGAAACGGACGTTCTCGAGCATGACCACGTCACCGATCTTCATGGCGTGGACCGCATCCCGGGCATGCTTCCCGAAGATGCTGTCCACGTACGTGACCGGTTTGCCGAGCAGCTGCTCGAGCTTCTCGGCATGGGCCTCGAGAGTGGTGAAGTCCTTCTTCCCGGGCCGGCTCTGGTGGGTGACGATCACGACCCGGCTCCCTTCGAGGGCTTTGATGGTCGGGATATGCTCCCGGAACCGCTTGTCGTCAAGGATAAGGTTCGAGGCCGGGTCGATCGGCGAGTTCAGGTCGAGCCGGAGCAGCACGGTCTTTTTCTCAGCACCCAGTTCCCTGATCGTCCCGATGGTCATCCGGCCTCACCGTACCTTCCTATGCATTGCTCCTTGCTTTAATCCTCTTCATCCGGAAGAGTTCTTCCCGCTCCATCTCGTCAAGGCGCATCTTGATGAAGTCCCGGGCTGCCGTCAGCTCCGGGATGACCTTGAACTCGAGCGCGTTGACACGGCGCTTGGTCTTCTCGATCTCGTCGAGGAGACGCTTCATGGTGGTCTCGATCTCGGCGCTCTCGATGATCGCTTCAACCAGTTCTTCGAAAGCCGACGCGGTCTCATCGATGACGGTTGAGGTGCCGAGCACACCATACCCGCGGTCAATGACGCTCTTTTTCACCTTGGAGGAGTCGATCTCGGGGACAACGACCCCCATGATGTTCTTGCTCTTTAAGGTGATCTGCGGCACTTCCCTGACGGAAAATGCCGCGGACTTTACGCCGATCGCTCCCTCGACGGTGTTGGCCAGAGCCATCATCTCGGCGGCACGCTCGTACTTTTTGAGGAGTTCGCCCCTGCTGTCCTTGGCGGTTGCCAGGATCTTGAAGAATTCCAGGATCAGTCCATCGCGCTTCATCTTGAGGATCTTGTAACCGCGCTCGGAGAGCTGGATCTTCCGCTTGAGGTTGATCAGTTCCGAGCGGGTTGGCTTGACATCGCGCAGCGCCATGGACGGTTACACCTTCTTTGCACCGGCTTTGAACTTCGGGTGGTACTTGTTGATCAGGTCGCGGTCGATACGGGTGAGCTGCTCAACCGGCAGTGTGGAGAGGAGGTCCCAGCCGAGGTTCAGCGTGTCCTCGATCGAGCGGTCCTCGTCATAGCCCTGCCGGACAAAGCGGTTCTCGAAGAGATCCGCGAACTCGAGGAGCAGGCGGTCACGCTCGGAGAGTGCATCCTTGCCAACGATAGCCACCAGGCCGCGGAGATCGTTGCCTTCCGCGTATCCCGCGTACATCTGGTCGGAGACCTTCTTGTGGTCCTCGCGGGTGTGCCCCTTGCCGATACCGAGGTTCATGAGTCGTGACAGTGAGGGCAGCACGTTGATGGGCGGGTAGATGCCCTTGCGGTGCAGCTCACGGTTGACCACGATCTGGCCTTCGGTAATGTACCCGGTCAGGTCGGGGATCGGGTGGGTGATATCGTCGCCGGGCATGGTCAGGATCGGGATCTGGGTAACGGAACCCTTCTGGCCCTTGATCATACCGGCACGCTCGTAGATGCAGGCAAGGTCCGTGTACATGTACCCGGGGTAACCGCGCCGGCCCGGAACTTCTTCACGGGCTGCACCGATCTGGCGGAGCGCTTCGCAGTAGTTGGTCATATCGGTCAGGATGACCAGCACGTGCATACCGAGCTCGAAGGCAAGGTACTCAGCGGTGGTCAGGGCGAGACGCGGGGTGATGATACGCTCGACGGCCGGGTCGTCCGCAAGGTTGAGGAAGACCACGGCACGCTCGAGTGCGCCCGTGCGCTCAAAGTCCTGCATGAAATAGTTCGCTTCTTCCTTGGTGATACCCATGGCAGCGAAGACTACGGCGAAACTCTCGGTCGAACCGGGCACTTTTGCCTGCCGGGCGATCTGCAGCGCAACATTGTTGTGCGGCAGACCTGCACCCGAGAAGATCGGGAGCTTCTGACCGCGAACAAGGGTGTTCGTGCCGTCGATCGTGGAGATACCGGTCTGGATGAAATCCGCCGGCATGCCGCGGGCGTACGGGTTGATGGCTGCACCGGTGATGTCGAGACGCTTCTCCGGGACGATCTCCGGACCGCCGTCGATGGGCTTTCCGCCACCGGACAGGATACGGCCGAGCATCTCGCGCCCGACGGGCATCTTGATAGTCTCACCGGTGAAACGGACGCCGCTGTCTTTCCCGATACCGGTCGTGGTCTCGAAGATCTGGACGACTACGAGCTCGTCGCTCGTGTCCAGCACCTGGCCGCGCTTGATGGTCCCGTCGAAGAGGACGATGTTCACGAGTTCGCCGTAGGCGACAGGCTCGGTCTTCTCGACAAAGACGAGGGGACCGGCAATCTTGTTGATAGTCCTGTATTCCTTCATGCTGCCGACCTCAGTGCGCTGAACTCGGTGTCCATCTGCTTCTCGATCTTCGCCAGTTCGGGCTTGTAGTCCTTGATGAACTTGATCTGCGGCAGTTCGCCCTTGCTCTTGACAGCGTTGATCTGCGCCGGGCTGACGCCGGCCAGCTGGGCTGCGTAGGCAAGGTCTGCGAAGAGCTTGATCGCCTTCATCATGTCATACTGCTTGGTCATGTCACAGAACGTGTCGACCGAATCGTACGCGTTCTGCTGGAGGAAGATCTCGCGGATCATGCGGGCCACCTCGATGGTGACCTGCTCGGCCTCGGGCAGGGCGTCGGAACCGACGAGCTGCACGATCTCCTGCAGTTCGGCTTCCTTCTGGAGAACCTCCATGGCCCACGACCGGATCTTGTTCCACTCGGGGGAGACCTCCTTGTCGTAGTAGCCCTGGAGCGCTTCGAGATAGAGCGAGTAGGAGTTGAGCCAGTTGATGGCCGGGAAGTGCCTGCGCTGGGAGAGCTTGGCGTCGAGCGCCCAGAATACCTTCACGATACGCAGGGTGTTCTGGGTGACCGGCTCCGAGAAGTCTCCGCCCGGCGGGGACACTGCCCCGATGACCGAGACGGACCCGGGATCGCCGTTGAGGCTGGTGACCAGACCGGCCCGCTCGTAGAACTCCGAGAGGCGGGCGGCAAGGTATGCCGGGTACCCTTCCTCACCGGGCATCTCTTCGAGACGGCTGGAGATCTCACGCATGGCTTCTGCCCAGCGGGAGGTCGAGTCCGCCATCAGCGAGACGTCGTAGCCCATGTCACGGAAGTACTCCGCGATGGTGATACCGGTATACACGGATGCCTCACGGGCAGCCACCGGCATGTTGGAGGTGTTTGCAATCAGCACCGTCCGCTCCATGAGGGGCTTTCCGGACTTCGGGTCCTCGAGGTGCGGGAATTCCGTCAGAACTTCCGTCATCTCGTTGCCGCGTTCGCCACAGCCGATATAGACCACGATCTCGGCATCCGACCACTTGGCCAGCTGCTGCTGGGTGACCGTCTTGCCGCTCCCGAACGGGCCGGGAATAGCGGCGGTACCGCCCTTCGCAATCGGGAAGAGGCCGTCGAGAATACGCTGACCGGTGATCAGCGGGATCGTCGGGTTCTTCTTCTCCTTCACGGGGCGCGGAACACGGACCGGCCAGCGCTGGATCATGGGGAACTCCCTTCCATCCTCGAGTACGCAGACGGTTTCATCAACGGTGAAGTCCCCGCTCCTGATGACTTTGACCTTCCCCGCCTTCGCGTTCGGGGGGATCATGATCTTATGGACGATGTTGGTCTCCTGCACCTCACCGATGATGGTGCCCGGTTCGACCGTCTGGCCGACCTTGGCGATCGGCTTGAACGTCCACTTCTTCTCGTGGGAGAGCCCCGGGGCCGAGACGCCGCGTTCGATGAAGTTGCCCATTTTGTCGACGAGCACCGCGAGCGGGCGCTGGATCCCGTCATAGATACTGGTCAGGAGGCCCGGACCGAGTTCCGCGGCAAGCGACAGCCCGGTGTTGGACACCGGCTCGCCCGGGCGGATACCCGAGGTATCCTCGTACACCTGGATGATGACGTTCTCGCCCTGGATCTTGATGACTTCTCCCATCAGCTCTTCTTTGCCGACCTTCACCACATCGTACATGTGGGCGTCAAGGTTGACTGCCGTAACGACAGGGCCGGCGATTCTTTTGAGAACCCCTTGTTTTGCTTCTTTGGTCTTTTTCTCTTTTACTTCCACAGATCAACACCCACCGATCTCTTGATTTTCTCCCTCATGGAGAGCCCGCCTTCTTCGCCGCCGCCGATGGTGATGACGGTCGGTTTGACGGAATTATCCAGCGTTGCGCGGAGCTTCCGCGGGACTTTTTCCATATCTCCCGAGTTCATGACCAGGATACCGACATCGGGATCCCGCAGCACGCCATTGATATGCTCAACGAGTTTCTCGTCGTTCTCCGCTGCATAGGTCTTCTGGATCCCTGCAAGCCGGAAGCCGAGGATGAACTCGCTGTTTCCGATAACTGCGATCTCCATGTTACATCACCAGGTAGTCCACGATCTTCTCCGACGGGAGTTTCGACTCCTTGCCCCGTGCCAGCGCACGCAGGTTGAAGACCTCGTACTTCTTCTTCTCGAGGTAGACGAGGATGGGGTGGATGGAGATGGGGTGGCGTTTTGACATCTTCTCCATCTGCTCCAGCTGAACCCGTGTCAGTCGGGTTTCCACGTCACGGATGGTCTTCTCCTCCCGGATCTCATCCAGGAGGGCCAGCAGGGCTTTCTGACGGTACAATCCCTTCAGCATATCGATAAACTCGCCCTGGTTTTTGATGGTGTTCAGGTTCGCAAAGTCGGTTGCCGAGAGTGCCCCGCCAGGGATATGCATCTCGCGGATATCCGCGTCGAGAGCATCGGCACGCAGCCGGAACAGGGTCTTCAGATTCTTGATATCGATGTCAAGCCTGATGAAATCAAGGAACAGGTTTCCTCCCTTGATCCCGCTCTCGGCTCCGGCGATAATCTCGGCATAGAACTGCTTGAACAGCTCATTCTCCATCCGGGAGAAGGATCCGCTCTCCTTTGCATAGGGATATTCCCGCGCCAGGACCGGGTACATATGATGGCCTTTCAAAGCCTCGATGACCCGTTCCGGGTTCTCCTCTCCAAGGAGGCGATCGAGGGCCTGCGTATCAAGACTCCCGGCGGGAACAAGGATCTCCTTGATCTTGCCGGTCTTCGCACCCTGCATCCTGCCCCTGAGGATGGTTAAGACATTCTGGATATCCCAGCGCCGGAGGTATGCCTGCGTGAACGTTTTTAATGTCCCCGGCGTAATCTCCTGGATCTTCTGGTATTCCTTTGCAAGGTTCCAGCTCAGGGCTACCTCAATCAGGTCGATTCCCTTAAAGGTCGTGCCGAGCTCGTCAATCTCCTGTTTGTATTCGGTTTCACCGATGATACGGGTAATTTCGGGAAGGCCCATGTTGAGCATCCGCTGGTATTCCTCCCGCGGAATCAGCTTGGCTTTCCGTACCCGCATCCTGGTGCACACGTAGATGTACGGTGCTGAGATACCTCTCATCCCAACCATACGTGTACCTCCTTATCCAAACAGGATATCGGATGCATCTTTCAACCCGGATTCCCAGACTTTCGCAAGGATTGTGCGATAACTGAGGTCTATCTGCAATGCTGCCCCTTCTCCTTCAACGACGATACCGCCGTCAATATCGACCGGTGTCCCGATCCGGAACTTCGCGAACTCGGCATTGTCGGCGATGACGGCTTTAAGGGCAGCGACATCGCGGGCATTGCAGGATACGGTTCCGGCCGGGATCTCCTTTTTGGCATCGTTCAGGAGTTTTCTGATTGCTTCCCGGTGGAAGCTCTCGGGGAGGGCGACAATCTCCTTTCTCGTGGCCTCGTAGACCTGGTCAAGGAGTGCCTTCTGGGTGTTCAGGAGCTCACGCTTGACCAGCAGGTTTGCAGCCGAGACTTCCTGGCTGAGGATGTGGGAGGTCTGTTTCTGAACCTCATCATCTGCGCTCAGCTTGATCGCCTCAGCCCGCTTCCCGGCCTGCATGAGGATCTGGTCAGAATCGGCTTTGGCCTCGGCTTTGAGCTTTTCTGCTTCTTCCTTTGCCTTCTCACGGATATCCTTCACGAGCTTCTCAAGGCCGATGTTCGCATCCCCGGGGGTATGGACATGGCCGCAATTGGGGCACACTTCCTGTTCTTTCACAACGGATCCCATTGTCTGCCTCGTGTTATACGAACAGGAGCAGGAGGGCGACGACCAGACCGAAGATGACGATGGTTTCCGGAATGACGGTGAAGAGCAGGGCGAGACCGAACATGTCCTTGTTCTCGGCAACGGCCCCGACGGCGGCTGAACCGATACCCATCTCGGCGACACCGGATCCGATACCGGTCAGGCCGACGGCGATACCCGCGCCCAGCGCTTTCATTCCCATCTGCGATGCTGCAATCTGTTCGACGGTCATTACATCAACTGCTGCTACAACTTCTGCTGCCATTTTCTTATTCCTCCGTAAATCTGCGTTTTATCCCAAAGGGATTGTACCTGATGCCTCCACCCTTGTAGAACTTGGTGAAGAATTCGACATAATGCAAACGAATCGAGTGGAGCCCACCACCCAGGATACTCAGTGCGATGTTCAGGAGATGCCCGAACACGAAAACCACGATACCGGCAAGGATTCCGATTATGCTCAGGATCGTGAAATTCGCAAGCGCCGGGTTGATGAACATATCAAAGGTCATGTAGTTTACAACCATTGCGATTGCAACACCCGAGAGGCCGACCGCGACCAGACGGGCATACGAGAGCACGTGGGAAACGATCGTGGGCAACTCGATCACTTCCAGGAAGTTCTCCCGTGCGATACAGATGATCCCGACCAGAAGAAGCACGATACCAACGACGTGGCCGATGGTAACGCCGAATCCGAGACCCGGTACAGTCCACAGCACCGGAAGTCCCCTGAGGTCGGGCATAAGCGGGATCGCGGCGCTCGACCAGATGGCAAGGATGATACCCCACATCACGGCAAGCCAGCCGAAGTTCGCCATAACGGCAAGCGTGCGGTGGTGGCCGTGGTCCTGCGTAGCATGATTGTACATGCCGAGGATCCTGCCAAGTGTGAGGTGTACGATACCGATCCAGATGGAAAGGACCATCAGTTCCGGAATATTCGGCCCGTGACCCCCCTCCTCTGCCATCAGGTGGCGGGAGTAGAGCAGGGGTTTCCAGCCGGGAATCGCGAATCCCAGAAACTCGCTGTAAATAAAACCAAAGATAATTGTAGAGATGCTGGCATTCCGGAGAACCGCGAGCATCTGCCCGCCGGCCTCTCCTTTCAAAAATTTCCTCAGCCCGAATGCCATGGCAAGGAATATCAGACCGTATCCGACATCTCCCACGATCAATCCGAAGAAGATCGGAAACACGATTGAAACCATCAGGGTAGGGTCCACTTCCGTGTACCTGGGCCGGGAGTAGACGTCCATGAGTACCTGTGTCGGCCGGGCAAAGTCCGGGTTATCATACTCAACCGGAACCGAATCCTGTTCGGGATCGATCGGGACGACTGTGATGAAGATCTTCCCTTCCGTCACATGGGTGAGGGAATTCGTCACATCCCTGACCTTGTCTGCAGGTACCCAGCCTTCCGCAACAAAGGTCTGTTTTGTTGTCGCGAAACGGAGGGGTGCCTCCGACTGGTCGACTTCAGCTTTTAAGAGTTCTTCGCAGGCAACGAGGAACCCTGCGTGTTTCTTTTTCACATCCTCAAGCTGCGTGCTGATCTCCAAGATCTCTTTCCTTGTGGCGGTAATCTCGCCCTGATAAAACTCGATCCGCCCCCTGGCAGAGCCCGATTCATTGGGAACAGGCACCGACTGGAACCCGGCCTCCTGCAGGGTCTTTTCCACCTCGCTCTTCCGGTCGGACGGATAGACCATGACAAGGAACCTCTTCTCCTTCCCCTGCGAGAGATACTTCTCGTGGGGGACGGAGAGCACAAAATCGCGGGATACATAACCGGCAATGGTGGTGAATCTCTTGTAACCGTGATACAGATTCAGGTCAACCGGTATGTCTGAAAACGGGGTGAGCTCGTGGATCTTCTGTTCGAGTTCCTTCTCCCGTGCATCGAGTTTTGAGCGCCTGACCGTCAGCTCCTCGACTTCCCGCTCCAGGAGCGGGAGTTCCCGTTCGATCCTTGCCTGCAGCTCGTCCATGGAACAGGACGGACCTTTCTCAACGTCATCTGCACTGAGCGAGATGGCATTGGTAATCGCACGGATCTTGATGAGATCCGCGGACTTTTCGCTTGCACCGGAAAGAGGCGTACCTATCTTAAAGCCCTCGTAGCCTTCCGCCCCGACATCGACATACTCCTCGATGTGGAACAGGTTATGGCGGTACAGTTCCGCAATAACCGGGGCCATCTGGTCCCGCGAGGCTGCGATGAGAAGCCGGCTCATCTGCTTAGGCTTTAACATGCAGCTGCTCCTTAAACCGCAAAACCAGCAGCTGCACTGCCTTTGGAAGGTTCTGTTCGCCCTTCACTCTCAGTGTCGCTGCGCGCTGATTGCCGCTTTTAATGATTTCAGCGTGCTTAAGTGCTGCCTGGTGCCGTGCTTCTTCCAGTTTCAGCTTTTTGTACTGTTCTGCATTGCTCTGCGCCTTGGATACCAGGTTATCAGCCTCGAGCTCGGCCTGAGAATGCCGTTGCTTCTTCTCTTCCTGAGCCCTGCTGATGGTGGACTGGTACTCTTCTTCAGCCTTTTTTATGTTTTTTAAGACCTCAGTCTTCATCCAACCCTCCTCTCACGGCAAGTACAATACTTGGGAAAAATGGGATATATGCGTTGTTATTTCGCGCCGACGTCGGTATGCACCGGGAACATAATACGATGTTCCGGGTATCGTGTTGCGGATTTTTATGAAAAACGGGTATGTATGCTCATCTGTATCCGGCGTACGGCTGCCTTCTGAGGGAGGTGCAGGATTTCCACATCGTGCCCATCCCCGTTCAGCACCATTCCGGCCAGCTCATCGCTCGAGCAGATCAGATGCTGCTCGGGATGGGTGCCCCTGCGGATAGAGCAGCTGGTATGGATCTCCGGGGCAACCGATACGACGCGGGACATCCTGCGCGAACCCGGGTGATCCTTTGGCAGCACGAGAAGCGGCACATGGTATTTTCTGACGAGCTCCATCAGCATCAGCGCCGGCTCAACCGGCCCCCCTTCGGGTGCGGAGACCGCGATGATATCGCCGGGCATCACGCCCTGGCAGATTTCATCCTGAGATGTCTCTATGCACAGGGAGAATTTTTCAGTGGCCGTCCCGATAAGGAGGAACGAATGGTCTCCCTGAATCAGCAGGAAGTCGTCCTGGAGGGAATACTTCATGCTGCCGAAACGTCTTCAGACTGGCAGCTGGGACAGACGGGCTTCCTGCCTACGCCCTTGAACTTCTCGCCGCATTCATTGCACCGGTAGTCCTTCCCCTTCACCCGGTCCGGGGGAAGGTCGATATCAACCGGCCCGCCAACTGTGCACATGTATTGTGTACCTCATAACGACATCCTCGCTTTATTGATTTAACACTATCTCAGCGGGACGTTTCACACGACGAGGACGAAGTTGAATGCTATCAGCGCGATGATCAGCAGGATGCAGGAATGCTTGACGCCCGCTGCAAGCGATGACTCCCCCATCTGTCCGGCAATGAGCCCGGAAAAGATGGCCTGGACAAGGCAGGCATGGTACAGGAGCCTGCTGAAGGTCATGATGGGGATCGATCCGATGCCGGAGAGTGCGCCCGTGGCCGGGAGCCCCTGGGTGGAAATATTCGCAAGGACCGGCAGGAACTGCGTGGTCAGTACGCCCACAACGAACAGGAAGACGAAGAACGAGAGGTACACGATCGCCGTGTAAATGAACATCTCGGAGAGGCGCTCCTTTTTGAGGATCTCGGTCATCTTGGCATCGCTCGATGCGATGGAGAGGACCTCGCCGATCTGCCCGCTCATCTCGCTTGCCTTGGTGATCAGGGTAACTGTTCGTGCAATGGAGGGGGTGCTGACCCGCTCCTCGAAACGCATCAGCGCCTCGGTGAAGTTGGCGCCCCATTCCATGTCCCGCTTGATCCGCCGGATCTCGTAGCTGAGCAGCCCGAGATTGGTATTCACCATGATGGCGATGGCCTGTGCTATGGTGAGGCCTACCTGGTTGATACCCGCCATCCGCTCGAGGAAATCCGGGATGAGCGCCTGGATGCCAAGAACCTTGCGGGACCAGATCTCGTAGAAGACGGCGTACGGGATGAGGATCATGAGGAGCGCGATAACGATGTGATCGTCGACGACCGTTATGTACGTCTCGATATCTGCGTAATGCGGGGCTCTCAGGAACACGATGATGATGTAGATCAGCGCAACCGGGACGGTGACGTAAAGGGTATGGTTGGCGTTCGAGATGAAGCTCTCCAGCGGGTGCTTCAGGTGGTATACAAGGTTCCGGAGCTGGTCGTACTTCTTCAGCTGCTCAAAAAGGGTATCCTCGCCCGTCTTTTTGACAATGGTGACATCGGAGAATGTGTGGAGCCACTTGGTCCTGACATACCGTTCGGTCTTCTCGGTCTTGATGGAGATGAGATCGATTAAGAGGATGAAGACGAGCGAACCGATAGGCAGCACGAGGTAGGTGACCAGCGCCAGCTGTATCACGGCAGAACCGCCCATCATCCCCATGACCACCATGATGATGATCAGGAAAAGGGGGCCCGCGACAAACAGGGTCACATAGGATTCGGCAACAATGGAGAGCACATTCAGGAACTGCCGCTGCTCGAACCGGGCTTCCTCCTGGTACAGGCGCACCCGCATCGAGAGGAACTCGGCCATGTCCCCGCCGCTCTCAATCACGGAGAGGAGGTCTTCGAGGAAATCCTTGAGCTTTTCCGAGGGGGTGGTCTCAGAGAGGTGACGGATTGCCGAGACCACGTCATACCCGAAGAACTCCGCGTCCCGTACGATCTGCCTGAACTCAAGGGCAACCTCGCCATAGACATTCGCCCGGTCGGAGAGCGAGACGAAGATCGTCATCAGCTGGGCGCCGCCCCGGCGCATCGCGTACATGTAGGCAACAGCATTGTGCAGTGTCAGGTTGATCTTGATCTTCCGGTTGTTCTTCTCGAGAGCTGGCAGCCGCAGGAGAACGGCATACCCGATGAACGTACCGGCAATGAAAGATGCAAGAACGACGATGACCTGCATGTACTGCGATGGATACACGGTCTGGAAAAAGACCGGCATCTGGATATCAAACACGTTGTAGATGCCCGCCCGGGTTGTCAGTGCCTGGACGCTGAGATAGGCACTTGCAACAAAACCAAGAACGGCAAAGACGATCCCGGTAAGGACGGCGATCTTTGCCGAGCGCCAGAGGTACTGGTCAAGGGTCATCCCGCTCCTTGCAGATACCATGTCCGCATGGAGGCTGTGGTAACGGAGCGGATCGCGTTTTACCCATTTCAGGAAATGATCCCGTATTTTCATTGGATTACCCTGCGCAGGTCGGCGATGTGGGCAAGCACATTGGCGGGATCGATGTTATATGCGTGAAAAACCGTTGCTACCGAGATGTAGTCCCGGATCCCCTGTTTCTTCATCTCCTCCAGAAGGTTCTTGCGGACCTGGATCTCGGAATCCAGTTTTTCCCGTGTCCAGCCCCGCCGTTCGGCAATGTCCGAGTAGACCTGGGACCTGCCGGTGTACGTAAACCGGTCCCTGACCGGATCGTAGACGAACACGTTGTTGACACGGAGGTTGCCGGTTGCAGGATCGATGCCTGCAATCTCGACGATCTCCTGCACCCTGCGGAACCGTTCGGTCCCGTGATACACGAGCGCCTGAACACTGATGATGTTGAGCGCCTGGACCATGTTCCGCGGAACGTTCAGGGGTTCGCTCTCGAGACGGTGGATGGCCGCATCGACACTCCCGGCGTGCATGGTGGAGAAAGTGGTATGCCCGGTATTCATTGCCTGGAAGAGTGTCTGGGCTTCAACGCCACGGACTTCGCCCACGAGGATGAACTCGGGCCGCTGACGCATCGCGGCACGCAGGAGATCGAACATGCTGATGGCGTTGCCACCCTCCGAGAGTGCCTCGCGGGTGACGCTCGCAATCCAGTTATCGTGATACAGGGTAATCTCCCGCGTATCCTCGATGCTGACGACCTTGGCGACCGGCGGGATGAAGAGGGAGACCGCGTTCAGCGAGGTGGTTTTTCCCGATGCCGTCCCGCCGATGAAAAGAAGGCTCTTGTTGTTCTCGATGGCGAGCCAGAAATAGACGAGGGCGTCGGCGCTGAAGGTGCCGATCTCCATGAGCTCGACAGGAGAGAACGGCTCCTCACGGAACTTCCGGATGGTAAACGAGGTTCCCCGTGTCGTTACCTCCGTTCCCAGCGTCAGCTGGAGCCGCGAGCCTTCGGGAAGGGTTGCATCGACCATGGGCGAACCGGTCGATATGTGCTTCCCCGACCGCTGGGCAAGGGTGATGGCAAGCGAGTTCAGGACATCGGATTCGAAGGTGATGTTGGTTTTGATGTTCCGGTATTTCCGGTGGTAGAGGAACAGCGGGATCTTGTTGCCGTCGCAGGAAATATCCTCCAGGTTGGGGTCCTTCATCAGCGGATCGATCCGTGACCAGCCGATGAAATTCCGGATAAGGAAGTACTGGAGCTTATACAGGGTACTGTTTTCAAGAGAGATACCATAATCGTCGATGAGGGCATGCATCTTTTCGAGGAGGATCCGCTTGCGGTCCACCTTGATCTCGTCGGACGAGAGGATCAGGACATCCCTAAGATCTTCGTACAGCCGCTCGAGGAGTTCATATTCAAAATCCGACAGGGTCGGCTCGAACAGGAGATACTCCCGCTGGTTCGTGCGCCGGTTGAGGGCGATGATCACGAGCGATCGGCCTTTCTCGATCCAGTACTGGTCGACCAGCTCGTAATTGTCAGCAAGCCGGGGTGTGACAAGGGTCCCGTCCCGCTCAAAATCGTATTCAATGACCGCGGATCGCCGGGATCCCTGGAGGAGACGGAAATAATGGCGGTATGTTGCATCCGGTTTCTCCCTGGCTCCCGCTGCAGGGATACCTGCCAGAACAGTACCCGGCCCGGAACCTGCCTCTTCTGCAGCCTGGTGCAGGACAGGCCCTCCGGTCTCCCGGGTTCCTTCGGATCCGGTGGCTTCAGAATTCTCCATACGTGTGCTCCCTGCCTCTCCTCATGAGAGGATGCTCCCGGATTATAATTCGGGAGATGCTTCTATATAACTATGCCCCGCTCCGGCAGTCCTGCTGCCCTCGGCAGGAACGTCTGATTCCTTTGTTTGATTCCTTTATCTGGGGGGAAGATCAGATAGATATATCTGAATGACCATGAGAGTTTCTCATACGGGTATTCTATCGTACGGGGGATCCGGATGCCAGCCGCGGTAAAACAGCGTATGCCTACAGGGATATCATCGCTCGATCCGATTCTCGACGGGGGTGTGCCGCCGGGATCCGTGATTCTTCTCCTCGGGGACCTGGGAGCGGGAAATGCCGAGTTCGTCTTTAGTTCCATGGTGAACAGCCTTGACGCGTCCGCGGCCGGGGAGCAGAAGGGAAACCGGGGCCCGAAAGAGATCTGGTATGTCACGATTACCCGGGTGAAGGAGGATATCAGGAACGAGATATTACAATCGTTCCATCTCGATAACATCGAGCGGCTGGTCGATACCATCCGCTTTGAGGATCTCTCCGAGCAGTATTTCGATCACAGCGTTGTCCCGGACGAGTGGTACAGCCACAGCGATGTCTTCACCCGTCTGCAGAAGCGGACGGGCCAGGAGAGCATGGTCACCAGGCTCTCGAAGGTCATCGACTCGGTGCAGCCCGGCAGCCTCATCGTCATCGATTCGGTGACGGACCTTGCAACGCAGTTGTCTCAGCAGGATGCATGGAGCAACCTCTCCGGCTTTTTACGGGGTCTCCAGCGCGTATCGAAAACGCGGGGTATCACCAGCTACCTGCTTCTCTCGAGCGGCATCCTCGATTCCTCCCGTGAACGGGAACTTGCCGACATCGCGGATGCCGTTCTCCTCTTCCGGTGGGAGGAGACGCAGGGCGCCCGGCGGCAGCGGGTGATGTACTTCGAGAAGTTTCGGGGCGTGATGCCCCATCTCGAGGAACGCGACCTGGTGAAATTCGCTGTCAGGATCTCCGAGACCAGCGGTTTCGAAGTGAGCAACATCAGGGTGATTATATGAGTAAGGAGCGGGTCAAGGTCGGTATACCAGGCCTCGATGATATGCTCGGGGGCGGGCTTATCCCCGGGAGCATCACCTGTATCATCGGAACGTTCGGTACGGGAAAGACGACGTTCTCCCTTGAATTCGTCTGGGAAGGGCTCAAGAAGAACGAGCGGATCATCTACATCAGTCTCGAGGAACGGGAGGAGCGGATCATCTCGTACATGAAGCTGAAGGGGTGGGACGTGACACCGTTCATCAACAAGTCCCTGTTCATCATCAAGCTCGATCCCACCGATTTCAACATCGCCAACAACCGGATCAAAAACGAGCTTCCAAGACTCATTGAAGAGAAGCAGGCCAATCGTGTCGTGATTGACCCGATCTCACTCTTTGAGGACCTGTTCTCTACCGACGCGGAACGCCGGCGGGAGATGTACCGGTTCATCGAGGGGCTCCGCGACAGGAACTGCACGATCATGCTCACTTCGGAGACAGACCGCAACAATCCGTTCTCCAGCCGCCACGGTCTCATCGAGTACCTCTCGGATACCGTCATCCTCCTCCGGTATGTCCGGCCTACGGAGATCTCCGTCGATGTCCACCTTGCGCTGGAGGTCGTGAAGATGCGGATGTCCGCCCATTCCCGCGAGATCAAGCCGTACGACCTGAAGCAGGACCAGGTCGAGGTGTACTCAGAAGCGAACGTGTTTTAAAACCGATCCCTGCCTTTTTTTGTTCTGGTGTTTCGGTACCCGTATACGGGAGCGGCCATGCTGTTCCTGCATTTCAAATCGATCAGCGATTTTTGTATAAACACCGCTCCCTGATTATTTCGGCACTCTGTAGAAATCCTGTCCTTTGGAAGTGAAGCCCCCCTTTTGCGCCACCAGTCCCCGTTCGATGACGGGGCGCATTGCGATAGCGGATAATCATCTGTTCGTATGCGTTCACAAAAACCTTCTGAGTGAATATCGCAAAGCGGGGGCTGCCACAGCGGCGGGGGCAGAGCATCAGCGGAGCCCCCGAGAGCGTCTCTTTTTTATCAATGATTTCTCAAGAGCATTTTTTAGATATAGATACCCGGTTTTTATTTTCAAATCGGATCCCGGTTTTTTCATTCCAATCTCGATCACGATCGCAATCAAAAAACGTTCCGGAAAAATCGATCTGCGATTTTCAGATCAAAATCGATCAGCGATTTCCGGATCAAAAACGGATCCCGATCTGCAGGAAAAAATCGATCCGCGATTGAAAACCCGGCCCGGACATCTTTCCACAGACGGGGCTTAAAATCGCGATCCGATTTTTGTACGAAAATCGGATCCCGATTTGCAGGAAAAAATCGATCCCTGGTTTTTATTTTGAAATCGGATCCCGATTTTTCAATATCAATCGCGATTACGATCGCGATCAAAAACCGTTCCGGAAAAATCGATCCGCGATTTTCAGACCAGAATCGGATCCCGGATTTTCTGCTCTTGAGAAATCATTCTCATGTTGTGAGATCGCCCCCCTTGCGCCAGCCCTGCCCCCGTTGGGGGCGGGTGTGCTTAGGATTCCGCAGCATTACCTGCAATCATCATCTCTCATTTTTATGGTACGGTGATTCGGCGCTATCTTAACGCGGATGCCGCAGCGGCGGGGACGGAGCCACCTGGCGACGCCCCCAAGAGCGTCAGAATTGGAGGTTTTCTATCGTGCAGAATTTTCAAAACGATCCGCGCTTCAGATCAGAACAGGATCATGATAGGTGATGCAAACCGTATTTCATAACCCGGCCATCCGGCTCAGATCGTCACGCCGAGGATATTCAGGAGCACCACGATACAAACGCCGGGGACTCCCCCGATGGCGCAGATGAGGACCGTTGGCAGGTCATAACCGAGGTCCGGCCTTCCCATCCACTGCATGATGTGGAAGAAATTGATGACGATGAGGAGGATCAGGCCGACGATGGCGTTCTCCACGACCACCGAGAGTTCTTTGACAAGATACCAGACAACGGCGACAATGGCGATGACGAGCAGGATTGCGACAAGGACCGAACTCATCTTCTCTCCTTTTATTTACCAATGATATGCTGCTTATTTAATTTTACCGACGGCAGGATGAGGGATCCGACGGCCCGGGACTCCCTGCTCAGGCCGGCGATCTCCTTGTGCATATCGAAGACATTGCCGGACATCATGGCACTCCGTATGGGCTCTTCAAATTTTCCATCTTCCATCCAGAAGGCATTCGACAGTTCAACGGAGAAGTCGCCGCTCATCGGGTTGGCTGTATGGGCACCGACAACATTATGGACATACACGATCCGTTCATCGAGGATGTCATCGCGCTCCCCGTCGACAATGAAATTGTGGTGGCCGATGGCCGGCAGCCCGCCGAAACCGCCCCGGACAGCAGACCCGGTGCTCTCCTTCCCGTAGCGGTATGCTGTCTTGAGATCGTACGCAAAGCCGAGAAGGACGCCGTCGCGGATAAAATCCGTCCGCCTTGTCGGCGTTCCCTCGGCATCCCACCATGTGCTGCCGGCCGCCCGGGGGCGCAGGGGATCGTCATACATGCAGATACGGGGATCGGCAATTGTCTGGCCGACCAGGGGTGCGAGCCGCGACCGGCCCGAGTGCACGCTGCGTCCGTTCAGGGCCGGGACAAGGACATTTCCCAGCAGTTCTGCGTATGCAATCGGGGAGAGCACAACGGGATAATCGCCGGTCGGGATATCCTTCCCGTCTGCGGACCTGCTGGCAAAGAATGCTGCCTGCTCCCCGACACGGTGCGGGTTCAGGTCCTCCATGAAACAAACGTGGTCGAACTCGTAGCCGGTTGACTGCCGTTCGATCGCCTCGAGGGAGAGCGATGCCCCGGAATACTGCCCTCCGTACCGGATCCCGTGGCTGTTTGCCAGCGTTGCGGTCGAGACCGAGAGTGCGGCAGAACCCGCTGTCACCTCAGCGGTGTGCCCGGACGCCCCTTCGAGCATCTGTGCAAGGAGGTCGCGGCAGATCGCCGGATCGCATACGAGCGAGGGATCGAACGAGAGCGGTGATGCAGGAAGCGGGGCCGGTTCCGGCAGGCCGTTCCATGCCTGCGGCGTAGCGAGGTGCCCGCTTGCAACGGCAGCTGCAAGGCAATCCCTCCAGCGGGCCGGGTCGTTCGTGCTCGACGACCCGATCCTCCCTTTGTGGATCGTGCGGATGCCGAGGCCGCAGTCGCGGGAGGTTGTGGCAAGGTTCACTTTTTTCTGTTTGAGGTCGGCGGAGACGGAAGTACCTTCAACGTAAAAGACCTCGACTTCGTCGACCGATTTTTCCCCTTCCCGGATCAGGTCGTCAATCCACGCCATGGCCACCCACCACCGCATCGAGAAGAAGGACATGCGGTGCACCGTCGCTGACCGGCACGCTCTGGCCTCCTTTTCCGCAATATCCCGGGCTCATCTTCCGGTCGTTGCCGCACAGGGTTATCGAGTGGAGTGTCGACAGGATTTCCCCGGAGAGCGAGACGTCACGAATCATCTTCGTGCATTCTCCGTTCTCCACCAGATATCCGTACTCCGCGTTGAACTGGAATATCCCCCGTCCCGGGTCGACCTGACCTCCGCGGGATCCTGCAAGGAAGATCCCGTTCCTGCACTCTGAAAAGATCTCTTCCCTCGTGGCATCCCCGTTCTCGATGAACGTGTTGCTCATCCGCACCAGCGGGGGTTCCCCTGGCATGGCACGGGCATGGCCGGCAATACCGTTGCCGACTGCTGCCAGCGACTCGCGGCAGTGGAGGAACGCGCTGATAACGCCCCGGCTGATGATCTCGGTCCGTACAACAGCAGTCCCTTCCGCATCCACCGGACAAAACCCGAACTCGTGGAGGGAGGGGTCATCGACGATGGTCAGGATCTCCCCGCCTATCTTTTCCCCGGTCCTTCCTTTCAGGACGGAGTTGCCCTCCTGGATGAGGTCTCCTTCGCTGGCATGACCGACCGCTTCGTGGGCAAAAACGCCCGCAAGCTCGGGATCGAGGACTGCACGCATCTTTCCGCCCTTCACGGCACCTGCATCGAGCAGGGCAACCGCGGTATCGGCTGCCTTTTTCCCGGACTCCTGCCGGTGACGGAGATCGAAGCCATGGATGGTGTGCTCCCGTTCGTATCCCATCTGGACATTCCCGTTCCGGGAAGCAACGGCAAGCACGTTGAAACCGGACCGGCAGATCTCATACCGGTATTCGCTGCCGGAGCTGTCCTCAAACCGGACCTGTTCTATCCGTTCAATATAATTCGCCCGGCGGTTCGTAACCAGCGGGTGCCGGGCTGCGTCTTCGATACCGGCAAGCAGCGATGACTTTTCCTCGATACTAACAGTACGGGGATCTTCCTTCATGGGAGGAACGGGCAGGATTCCATGGGGCACCTCGCCCAGCTCTACGGGCTGTTCGGTGATACGCGCCAGTTTCTGTGCAGACACGATCAGTTCATCGAACTTCCTGCCGGTACAGGGTGTGTAGTTATCGATCTGGAGGATCCCCCAGCCGGTCCTGTCAAGGACCCGGAGCACTGCCTTGTTGAAAAACGAAGTTCCGGCCGATTCGACAACGCCGTTATCGATATCGATGTGGGTCACCTGGCCGGTGACGTGCCGCAGGTCGTAATAGTTCACGCCAGCCATTTCGTTCAGGCCATCGGCCGGCTCGATGCCGTGACGTCGGGGATGATCGCCGTTGATCGCATTGCCATCTTCTTGAGCTTGGAAAGGAAACTCTCCGAGTTCTCCGGGACGAGGGCATACTTGAGGACATCATCGATCGTGTCCACGGGAACGATGCTCACGAGGGGCTTGTACCGCTCCTCAATCAGGACATCGCCGACATTCATCCGGGGGATGAGGACCGTCTTGATCCCCGCCTTCGCGGCTGCCTCGATCTTGTAGGTAACCCCCCCGATCGGGAGGACATCTCCCCGGACGGAGAGGGAGCCGGTCATCGCGATGTCCTGCCGGACCGGGATGCTCTCGATGGCGCTGATGACCGCGGTGGCGATGGTGATCGATGCCGAGTCCCCTTCTGCACCATAGGTGCCGATGAACTGGATGTGCACATCCATGTTCTTGATGTCCTTGCCGGTGAACTTCTTGATGAGCGCGGATACGTTCTTGATGGACTGCTGGGCGATCGATTCCTCGTCTTTCAGCCACGGCTCCTGCCGCCGCCCGGAGATGCCGGTGGCAATGATCTGGCCGCTCTCCCCCTGGGCCGGGGTGACCTCAGCCATGATCGGCAGGACTGAACCGGCATCGTTGCCCGTCACGGCAAGGCCGTTCACCCGGCCGAGGCGGGTCCCGTCGACAACGGTCATTTCGTACTCCCGGAGGTGCTGGGTCATCTCAGCGGAGACCTGGTCTTCGATGGACCGGGCAGTCTTCTTTGCAGCGATGACGTGGGCGGCCGTGGTGATCGGCGCTTTTTCTTCCCGTGCGATATCCCCGGCAACGCGGATGAGGCCGCCCATGTCGCGCAGCTTGAGGGTCAGGTGCCCCTTGCGGTTCGAGCGCCGGCGGGCCTCGCGGAGGATCTCGTCGATGGCCGTCTGGTCGAAGTGCGGAATCTTCCCGTCGTTCTTGACCTCCTGGGCGATGAAGCGGATGTACTTCTGCCGGTTCTCGTCCGTGTCCTCCATGCTCTCGGACATGTACACCTCGTACCCGTACCCGCGGATACGCGACCGGAGGGCGGGATGCATGCCCTGGATGGCATCGAGGTTGCCGGCAGCGATCATCACGAATTTACAGGGGACCGGTTCCGTCCTGACCATTGCACCGCTCGACCGCTCGCTCTGGCCGGTGATGGGGAACTCTCCCTCCTGCAGTGCGGTGAGGAGGTTCTGCTGGGAGTGCGGGTCGAGGGTGTTGATCTCGTCGATGAAGAGAACCCCGCCATTCGCCCGGTGGATCGCCCCGGCTTCGACGCGGTCGTGCGAGGGGGTTTCGAGGCCCCCGCTCTGGAACGGGTCGTGCCGGACATCGCCCAGGAGGGCCCCGGCATGGGATCCGGTCCCGTCGATGAATGGCGCGATGCTCTTGGTATCGTTGGAGACCAGCAGCTTGGGGACCATTGCTTCCTCACGGGGCGTGCTGTACCGCAGGGCCATGAACACGAACGCACCCGCGATAAGCCCCATCAGGAGCTGCATCGTGATGATCGAGTATCCCGCGATGCCCAGCAAAAGGAGCATAAGGAGGGTGTTCCGGAACTGGATCTTCTTCTTTGCCTCGACCTTGTGGGCGCTTACGATCTGCTTGCCCCTGCCGGCTGCCACGGTCCGGATCACCGGGTTGTTGTTGTCATCCGAGTTCGGGTACACGAGGATGTCCTGCAGCTCCTCCTTGGGGAGAAGCTCGGCCATGGCCTTTGCGAGCATGGACTTGCCAGTACCGGGGCTGCCGATCATCATGACGTGCCGGCGCTGGATTGCTGCCTTCCTGATGACCTCGACCGCATGCTCCTGGCCGATGACCTGGTCGATGAGTTTTGGCGGTACCTCTATCTGTGATGACGACGCGATCACAGCCGGATCTGCCTGGACGGGGACTGCCCCCTCCGTGCTCGTCTCCTCCGTCTGCGGCAATACCTGTTCTGCTCTTTCCATTCCCGGAGTAACCTCTCTTGAACCTGAAGGTTGTGATAGTAAATGTATCATGCTGGTTTAAGTACTTTCAGCTGATCCCCATTGACGGCAGGAAATCATGATCCCTCGTGGATTTTCCGTGGTTTTTCCGATCGGAGAGCATCCGTGGGTAAAACGGAAAAACTACAATACCCTGCGCTGCATAATGATCCACTGCTAAACAATCCCCGGTCTTCCGGGCCTCTCAGGAATGATATCATGAAAGTCATCTGCACGGAGAAATCCCAGGTCCTTGCCACGCACATTGCCCGGGCGCTGAAGACCACGGTTGTCAGTGTCGGATATTCCCGGTTCCCTGACGGAGAACATTACCTCGTGACCGGCGAGACCGACGACGAGATGGTGATTGTCGGGAGCGTTGTCGACAACGATTCGCTCGTCCAGCTGATGCTCCTGGCCGATGCATGCGACCGCTCGACAAACCACCTTGTCCTGCCCTATATGGCATATGCCCGCCAGGACAAGCGCTTCAGGCCGGGCGAACCGATCAGTTCGCGGGTGGTTGCAAAGGCTCTCAGCACGGGTGTTTCCGATGTCACAACCGTCAATATCCACGAGAAGGAGGTCCTGAAGTCGTTTACCGTGCCGGCGCAGAACCTCTCCCTCGCTGCCGGTATCGGTTCCTATATCAAAACCCTCGGCCTTAAAAAACCACTCATTCTCGCACCGGACGAGGGGGCAATGCATTTTGCAGAGAACGTGGCATCCACCGGGGGGTGGGAGTGCGACCACCTGGAAAAGACACGCCTGAGCGGGGTTGAGGTGAAGATGGCACCAAGGCAGCTGTCCGCAAAATCCCGATCCGTTGTGATCGTCGACGATATCATCTCCACCGGGGGAACGATAGCAACCGCTGCCGGCATGCTCTACCAGCAGGGCGCAAAAGATGTTTATGCTGCCTGTGTCCATGGCGTCTTCACCGGTGGCGCGTACGCCCGCCTTATGGCAACCGGGATCCGGGATGTTGTCTGCAGCGATACCATAGAGCGGAGCTGCAGCAGGATCTCTGCGGCTGAGGAAATCGCCCGTGCTGTCAGGCAGCGCTGACAGAGGGTATGCATGTCCGCCTATTCCCGATCCGGGCCCGGGTCGACCCTATGAACGCCGTACTTGACACCGGTTTCTTTTTCGGTGATTTTCCCGCCGAGGGGGCCCTGTTCACCGTCCCGTCCGTTGTTGAAGAGCTGAAGGATATCCGGGCAAAAGGGAATTTTGAGAAATGGCTGGCAAGGGGCCTGAAGGTGCAACCCCCCGCGGATGAGAGTATCGGTCGTGTGACTGCTGCTGCAGAAAAGACGAGGGATCTCCCGGTGATCTCCGGCACGGACCGGGATCTGCTCGCCCTGGCGCTCGATCTCGGCGCCGAACTGCACACGGACGATTTCGCGATCCAGAACATTGCCCATGTTCTCGGGGTGAAAACGGTCCCGATCCTCCAGCGCAAAGCCCGCAGGGTTCACTGGAAGTACCGGTGCAGTGGCTGCGGAAGGTATGCGGACCATGACGGGGAGTGCCCGGTCTGCGGTGCCGCCATCAAAAGAAAACTTAAATAGCGGGCGGCGAACCTTTTCTGCATGTCTTCCCTTGACGATCTGATCGGCCGGGCAAAACTCCTGCTTGCCGATGGGCACAGCCCGGGTCAGATTGCAGATGAACTGTCCCTGTCCATGGAAACCGTTACCTGGCTCCTCACCCAGGCCAAGGGCTCTGCAGCGCCAAAAGATGTCCACATCGACTGGACCGCGGTCTCGAGCCAGGGGCCTCTCCTCGAGGAGACCGCCCAGATGCTGCTCTCGCGGTACTACCTCTCCCGCGGGGATGCCGAATCCCCGTCAGCGGATGTCATTGTCGGTATCGCCCTCTCGGGGATACCACTTGCTACCATCATCGCCGTCCAGGAGGCTGCCCAGCTGGCGATCTACCACCCGGCAAAGCAGAACCCGAGCGAGAAGCCGACCGGATCGGTCAGTGGCAACTTCGCGGCGGTCGGTGGCCAGCGGTGCATCATTGTCGATGACACCATCACCTCCGGCAACACCATGCGTGAAGTGGTCAAGTATCTCAAGAAGCACAATGCAGTCCCGGTTGCGATCTGGGTCATCTTCGACAAGCGCGGCATCAGGGACGTGGACGGCGTCCCGGTCTTCTCCCTCTTTAAAATATCCCGGATTGACTGATCTCCCTTTTTTTCCGGCACAAGACCCGCATCTTTTATATAGAAGTTCAATTCCACCTTTTACAACATCGGAGGATCAAGTATGCAGTCCCAACAGCCGATTATCATTTTAAAAGAAAATGTGGAGCGTAATTACGGGCGGGAAGCCCAGCGCTCGAATATTATGGCAGCAAAAGCGATTGCAGGTGCTGTCCGCTCAACGCTCGGCCCCCGGGGTATGGACAAGATGCTCGTGGGTTCGACCGGGGATATTGTCATCACCAACGACGGCGCGACAATTTTGAGCGAGATCGGCGTCCAGCACCCGGGCGCGAAGATGGTCGTCGAGGTCGCCCGGACCCAGGACGATGAGGTCGGCGACGGGACCACCACCGCAGTCGTCCTTGTCGGCGCACTGATGGAGCAGGCGGAACAGATGCTCGAGCAGGGCATCCACCCGACCGTCATTGCCCAGGGATACCTGATGGGCATGGACAAGGCACTGGAGATCGTGGACAGCCTCTCCCTTAAAGTCGACCCGTCCGACCGCAAGACTCTCATGAAGATCGCCGACACGGCCATCACCGGCAAGTCGATCGAGCAGGTCAAGGACAAGCTCGACGGCATTATCGTCGACGCCGTTATGATTGTTGCCGAGAAGGCTAACGGGAAGCTGACCGTTGATGAAGACGACGTCATGATCAAGAAGCAGAAGGGCGAATCCATCGACGATGCCGAGCTGATCCGTGGCGTTGTTATCGACAAGGTCAAGGTCAGCGAGCAGATGCCCAAGAAGGTGCAGAAGGCAAAAGTCGCCCTCATCTCCATGCCTCTCGAGATCACCAAGACGCAGGTGAAGGCAAAGATCAAGATCACCACTGCCGAGCAGGTCAATGCCTTTGGCGACCAGGAGCGCGAGACCTTAAGGAAACTTGCCGACGCAATCGTTGCCAGCGGCGCAAACGTCCTCCTCTGCCAGAAGGGCATCTCGGACATCGCCCAGTTCTACCTTGCCAAGGCCGGTGTCCTTGCTATCGAAGACGTCCCGGAGAAGGACATGAAGTATGCAGCCCGGGCCCTGAATGCAAACATCATCACCAAGCCGGAGTCACTGACTGCAAAAGACCTCGGCACGGCCGATCTCGTCGAAGAAGACACCGAGGGCAACGTGACCCGGATCTCCGGGTGTAAGAACCCCAAGACTACCACCATCCTCCTCCGCGGTACCAGCGACTTCCTGCTCGAGGAGCTCGAGCGGGCCGTTGTCGACGGGACCCGCGTGGTCATGGATGCCATGGAAGACGGCACGTACGTTGTCGGCGGCGGTGCTGTGGAGACCGAACTCCTCATGAAGATCCGGGACTATGCCCAGACCGTCGGAGGACGCGTCCAGATTGCGCTCGAGGGATACGCAGCGGCATTCGAGTCCATTCCGCTGGCCCTTGCCGAGAACTCCGGGTTCAACCCGATCGACAAGATCGTCGAGCTCAAGAACGCCCATGCAAAGGGCAAGAAGAATGCCGGGCTGAACGTGTACGAGGGCAAGGTCACTGATATGCTTGCCGAGGGCGTCATCGAGCCGCTCCGGTCCAAGCGCCAGTCCATCCAGAGCGCATCCGAGACCTCGGTCATGCTCATCCGCGTCGATGACATGATGATTACCCAGCAGGCCAAGAAAGGCAGCGCCGCTCCCGGGATGTAAATCCCCGGATACTTTTTTCCCTTCCCCGTTCCGGATTCTTCAGAGTCCCCGCACCGATGTATACCCGTCCGGCTGCACCAGGGGTTCCTCCGGCCGTGCGACAGCAGGGGCAGGTCAGATAACTATTAGAGCAAGCGATGAAAAATACAAAAAGGCATAGTGCCGAGGTAGTCTAGTCCGGAAAGGCGGCAGCCTCGAAAGCTGCTGGCGCCCAGCGCCTCGGGAGTTCAAATCTCCTCCTCGGCGTTTTTATTCTTATCGTTGCAGGATACTCCGGGAACCGGGACGGGGATCCCGGAAATCCGTATCTGCCGGTGTACTTCCAGCGCATGGTGCGGGGATTGCGGGAAAATATCAGTATTATAGCCGAATTTTGTGGAAATAATCACAAAAGAGAGGATTATCAACCGGTTTAAAACTCATAAAAAATAAATAGTGCATGTTCTTAGTATATGGTTGCACAACAGAATTACCGGACGAAGTGACACTAATATATTGGCAGAGGAATAACCGGATATGATGGCAAGGATAAAACAGAACAAACCGGCAATATCGGGCGAGGCCAGATCATTCCGTGCAGTACGGAGGTCCAACCTCAACCGGACCGACATGCCGCTCAAGATCGGTGCAATCGCCGGGTACATCCTCCTTGCAATGCTCTCCGCCTCAACGTCCATGTTCGGCATCCTTGTCGGGGCAATGCTGCGCATGATGGGTTTATGAGCCCTGCTGTTCTCGTGTCGAACACTCCCGTTTCCGTAATGCCTTCCGCAGCTTATCCGGATCAGAGATAGGCAAGGATCCCGAGGATCCCGTGGATGAGTGCGAGCAGGATGGTTATTCCTGCACAGACCGGGTGCCACCGGAACGGGACGATCCGGATCCCCTTCTTATTCATGAGAGGGATCGAGGCTGTCACAAGAAGCGACAGGAGGGTAAGGACCCCGAGGTACAGGATCAGGGGTTTTCCGAAGATAAGATAGTACGTGACATCCTGGAGCATGGCTCATCCCTCCACCGTGATGATTCCCCGCATCTCCGGGTGGATCATGCAGGAATAATTGAACGATCCGGCACGGTCGAACCGCTGGCTCGCCGACTGGCTGGAACCGAGAAGGAACGTGGAGGTCGTGAACGACTTGTCCTCGAATTCGATCCGGTGCGGGCGGTCATCGGCATTCACCCATCGTACGGTCGAATGGACAGGAACCGTCATATTGGCGGGCCTGAAGGTGTTCTTTGCAATCGTAATGGTGTTATCCGAAACGGAAGTCGTGCGGGTCGGGGTCGCGAGGGACAGCGGCAGCGTCGGGAGTATCTCCTGCGTGGGAGTTATGATTGTTGGCGTTGTCGGGGGGGGCGTGGTTTGTGCCGGGGGCGAATCCAGGCACCCGCAGGCAAAAACGCCAAGGAATACAACGATGATGAAAACCGGGGCAGTTCTCATACATGCCGGTCAGAGTTGTCCGTATAAGAAGATGGTGGTGATACCCGCGATGCTGACGTTCCTGTCCCTTCTCACGGGGCCTGCCTGTCCTGCTCCGGCTGGTGCAGGAAGGAGACTGTCAGCGACCTGAGCGTCCCGAGGAAATCCTCTCCATGGTAATGGTCGGAGATCACCATCTTCCGGAACAGCGGTTCCGGAAGAGCCGATGCAAACTTCCACCCATCTGCAGGCAGAAGAGGCAGTACCGGTTCGAGATCCTTATTACCAAGTGTCTGGAGATCCCGGATCGTCCCGATAACACGTTCGCCGGACCCGTCTTTCCCCGCCCGGGTTACGATAAGGCGGAGATCATCGAACCGGACCTGCACTTTTTTTCCCAGATGGTGACGGAGGAGGATTGCAAGGACCCGGTTGAATCCGCACCCGTTCATTGAAAATACCATGACAGTCCCTGGTTTGGAACCTTTGGGTTCGGTAACAAACAGGCCCTCCGGCCCGATGCCCTCCGGGAACTGCGCTAGTGCCTGCGTGAGCAGTTCCTGTTCGTGCCGGCCAATCGGGAGCGTGGTGGTTTTCCGTGCCGCCAGTTCCTGGAGCCCATGGCACACCAGCGGGGAGAAGCCCTCTTCGCTCCCGCCGGTCCAGAAGACCCGTGACGATCCCGTGCCGCCGGGAACCACAACAACGATATTATACCCCTCGTCGCTTTTGACCAGAGTCCAGCTGCGTCCCCCGAGCGAGACCTCCCCCCCGTCCTTGCTGTTGATGAACTGCGCATCGAGCATCCCCACGACCTCCCCGTCGGGTGTGACCGCCCGGTACTCGCCCCCGCCGCTGATCACCGAGTACAGGTCCTTCCAGTTCGAGCGGCCGAACTGCCGCTCGGCCCCGGGCCCCGTCATGATCATCCCGCCGTCAGTTGCCAGGTAATCACTGGTAATGAGATGGTCCAGGATCCGGTCTATGTCCCGGGGATCGATCTCCCGGAAGACCGGCACGGCACGGGCGAACGATACCAGCTCCCGCCGGGTCGTCCGCGGGTGGTTGAGGAGGAAGAGGAAGAGCTGCTGCAGGAGGACATTCAGGGGCATCTTCAGGGGCCGGAGGTTCTCGACGCGCTTCTGCATGGCGCATTCGATGATCGCAATGCTCCAGAGCAGTTCGTTGTTGTCCTTCAGAATCCAGGCAACGAACGCTGCCTTCCCCCGCCGCCCGCTCCGGCCCATGCGCTGGAGGAACGAGGAGACGGTGTCCGGCGGCCCGGCCTGCACAACCACGTCGAGGTCGCCGATATCGATGCCCAGTTCCAGCGTGCTGGTACAGATGATGCAGGCTCCTTCCGGCGAACCGAATGCCTCCTCAGCCCGTTTTCGGGCCGCGGGAGAGACTGACGAGTGATGGATGTGGAGGTTCCGGATCCTCCCGGTGCACGCGTTCACCAGCTGCTCGGCCCGGCTCCGGCTCCCGGTAAAGACAAGCGCTTTTTTGCCGCTCACGATCCGGACAAGCGCATCGATCCTGCGGGACTCCTCCGGCTCGACAATGAACAGGAACTGCTTCTCCTGCGGCGGTGAGGGGACACTGACCAGTTCCGCGTCGTGCCTCCCGTCCGAGAGCCACTGCAGGATCTCGCGGGGATTGCCGGCGGTTGCAGAGAGGCCGATCCGCTGGATCTTCCTTCCTGCCACCTGGTCCATGCGATGGAGCAGAACCCTGAGGTGCACGCCCCGTTCGGACTCCACGAACGCGTGGAGTTCATCGATGATGATGAACCGCACCTGCCGGAGGTCGGGTGCGGGCGTCCTCTCCTGCAGGAGGACCTCGAGCGATTCCGGGGTGATCATCAGGAAATGGGGCGGTTCCCCGTCCTCCCACGTGCGTTCACTCCTCGCAACGTCGCCGTGCCACTTCGCCACGGTGAGGGCGACTGGAGTGCAGAAGGCCCGGAACCGCTCCTCCTGGTCGTTGATGAGAGCCTTTAACGGCGAAATATAGAGGCACGCAATTCCCGGCCTGCCATGCCGCAGTACGTCATCCATCACCGGGATGAGTGCGGCCTCGGACTTCCCCCCGGCCGTGGGGGCGAGGATAAGGGCATCGCCTCCTTTGCTGACCGCACGGTATGCCTCTTCCTGAACCTGCCGGAGTTCCTTCCAGTCAAGCCGATGGGCAAGGATCTGCTGGAGGGATTCGTGCAGGGTGGGAAAAACGGACGACACGGGTAATCCGGAAAGAGGATTGTGCCTGAAGCGATAAGGTCTTTTTCCGGCTTTTTTGTGGCTGACGGCCATGCGACATGTTAGCAAAGTACAGGTGTAAAAACCGGAAAAATTCACAACCGTTAAATACCGCGGACGGAATAGAATGATCCGGTAAACAATGAGGTCGCACCGGGTCTTCACGTCCGTTTCTTCACAGAGCCCGTGCTTCGCATTCTTCTTTAGATAGGGGACCTTCTCTCACTGGTCCCCCTGTACTGTCGCATGGAAGAGTTTACCAGAGGTCTTCATATGATCCTTGGAATCCCTGATCCGCAGATAGTGATCGGCTATGGGCTGGCCATCGGCTTAGCCCTTGCGTGTATCGTATACGGCTGGCTGCACTGGAACGAGGAGGACGACAGCAATGGCAGTTGATACCCTGACCATGACCGTTCTCGTCCTCATCTACCTGGCGGCAACCCTTGCCATCGGGTACATCGGCTACCGGCAGACAAAGAGCAGCGAGGACTATCTTGTTGCAGGACGCTGCAGCCACCCGGTCATCATCGCCCTCTCGTACGGCGCCACATTCATCTCCACCTCCGCCATCATCGGCTTTGGCGGGCAGGCGGCCAACCTCGGCATGGGGCTCATCTGGCTCACGGTGCTGAACATCGGCGCCGGCATCCTCCTCGCGTTCATCGTCTTCGGGAAGAAAACACGGGAGATCGGGCACCGCCTCTCGGCAGTCACGTTCCCGGACCTCATGTGCAAGCTCTACAAATCCCCCCTCCTCCAGTACATCGCAGGGTTCATCATTGTCATCTCCATGCCGCTCTACACGGCAGCGATCCTGATCGGAGGGGCGCGGTTCATCGAACCCACACTCGGGATCGATTATACGACCTCCCTCCTTGTCTTTGCCGTCATTACGGCTGTGTACGTGGTCTTCGGCGGGCTTATCGCGGTCATGTACACCGATGCGTTCCAGGGAACGATCATGCTGATCGGGATGACCGTGCTGCTCGCGTTCACGCTGGTCGCGGTCGGGGGCTTCTCCGCGGGCTCCGCCACGCTCACCATCATGGCAGGCCTTGTCCCGAAAACCCTTGCCGCGCAGGGAATGTCCGGCTGGACCGTGATGCCCGAGCTGGGATCCCCCATCTGGTTCACGGTCGTCACGACCCTCGTCCTCGGTGTCGGCATCGGTGTCCTTGCCCAGCCGCAGCTCGTGGTGCGGTTCATGACGGCTAAAGACAACAAGTCGCTGAACCGTGCGGTGCTCGTGGGCGGGCCGTTCATCCTGATGATGACCGGCGTTGCCTTCACGGTCGGCGCACTCTCCAATGTCTGGTTCTACCAGACCTCCGGGAAGATCGCCATCGATGCCGCGGGAGGGAACGTCGACGCTATCATGCCGCTCTTCATCAACCAGGCAATGCCGGACATCTTCGTGGTCATCTTCATGCTGACGCTCCTCTCGGCAGCAATGTCAACGCTCTCTGCCCTCTACCATGCCATGGGAACAGCGCTCGTCTGCGACATCTGGGGGAGGGGGAGGGAGTGTGCGCTCTCCCTGCGGGCGCACCAGGCCGGTATCGTGGTGATGATGGTTGTGTCGACCATCCTCGCTTTCCTCCTGCCGGTAAGTATCATCGCCCGGGCAACCGCGATGTTCATGGGCCTGTGCGCCTGCGCATTCCTTCCCGCCTTTGCGATCGGGATCTATGCGAAGGTACCTTCGACGCGGGCTGCGCTTTCGAGCATGGTTTCTGGCGCCGTTGTCTGGTTTGCCTGGACCGCGTTTGTTCATGCTGCGGAGGCAAAACCGCTCGGGCTCTGCCAGGCCATCTTCGGCACACCCACACTGCTCGGCTCGCCGTGGACCGCGATCGACCCGATCGTCATCGCCCTCCCGGTCTCGTTTGTCGTCATGGGCTTCCTCCAGCTGCAGTGCAGTGCGGACCAGCCGGTGGCGGAGGCCACGGCCTGAACTCTTTTTTTATCGATCCCTCATTCAGATTTCGGAATATCCCGCACGTTGAAGAACCCTTCGGATTCTTCAGAGACCTGAAGGTCTTCTCATCTCACAAGTCTGATGGCTTGTTCGATTCTGTCCCGGGTCTCCGACCCTCGACAAATCAAAACCTTTACGCGTGAATGGCGGCAAACAGTTATGAATGAACGATTCGGGCAGCCCGGTATCGAAGATCATCAAGTCCCTCGGCCTGGTCTTCGGGGATATCGGCACCAGCCCGATCTACACGATGGGTGCGGTCCTGCTCTTCATGCTCCCCACTGCCGAGAACATCTTCGGCCTTCTCTCGCTCGTCACGTGGACGCTTCTTGTCATCATCACGTTCCAGTACATCTGGCTCGCCATGTCCCTCTCCGACAAGGGAGAGGGCGGTACCATTGTCCTGCAGCGGATCCTTGACACGCTCGTAAAGCCCGGGATCGCCATGTCGTTTATCTCGGTGCTCGCCCTGGTCGGGATCGCGCTCTTCATCGGCGACGGCGTAATCACCCCGGCCATCAGTATTCTCTCGGCGGTCGAGGGCATCGTGCTCATCCCGGGATTCGAGGAAACGAACGGGTTCACCCTTCTCATCATCGCGGCTGCCATTGCCATCGGCCTCTTTCTCATCCAGAGGCGCGGGAGCGACCGGGTGGCGTGGGCGTTCGGACCGGTCATGGCGATCTGGTTTCTGACGCTGACCGTGACCGGAATCATCTCCATCATCAGCGCCCCGCAGGTCCTCTTCGCGCTGAACCCGGCCTTTGCCATCCAGTTCATCCTGCAGAACGGCTGGGCATCCCTCGTCGTTCTGTCCGCCGTGATCCTCTGCGTCACCGGGGGGGAGGCGCTGTACGCCGACATGGGGCACCTCGGCCGGGAGCCGATCATCAAAGGCTGGGTCATCGTCTTCCCCGCCCTCGTCCTCAGCTACCTCGGGCAGGGCGCCTTCGTTCTCATGACGGACAACACTCACAATGTCCTCTTTGCGATGATCCACCACATCAGCCCCGCCCTCTACATCCCCTTCCTCCTCCTGAGCATCTGCGCGACCGTCATCGCGTCGCAGGCAATGATCTCGGGGATGTTCTCCATCGTGTACCAGGGGATGACAACCCGGATCTTCCCCAAACTGAAGGTCGAGTACACCTCCGCCGAGCTCCGATCGCAGATCTACATCGATGCCGTCAACTGGATGCTCCTGCTCGCGATCCTCGTGGTCATGTTCGAGTTCGGGTCGTCCGAGAAACTTGCTTCCGCGTACGGGCTTGCCGTCTCGGGATCCATGATGATCTCGGCCATCATGATGACCGTCATCTTCTTTTTGAAAAAGGAGCCTTTCAAGATGGCCTGCGCAGCCCTCCTGATCGTGCTCGACTTCTTCTTCTTCCTTGCAACGCTGCTGAAGATCCCGCACGGTGCCTATTTCTCGTTCATCCTGGCCGCCATCCCGCTCATCCTGACAATTGCCTTCATCCGCGGGCAGGACCGGCTCCACGAGCTCGTCAGGCCTATCCCGCTCGATGAATTCATCCCGCGGTACCGTGAGAGTTACGCAACGCTGAACAAAATCCGGGGGACCGCGCTGTATTTCGTCGGCGATGTCGGGAACCTCTCTCCCTACATCGGCCAGGTCTTCTTCCAGAACGAGATCATCTACGAGAGAAACGTCCTTGTCCGCATCCAGATTACCGAAAAGCCGTTCGGCGTCGAGACCACCCTGGATACCGGCCTTGCCGAGGGACTTCAGCTCTTCACAATCACGGCCGGCTACATGGAAGTAATCGATATCGTCTCGCTTCTCGAAAGCCACGGGATCGACGAAAAGACCATTTTTTACGGGATCGAGAACATCGTCTCCGACAAACCGTTCTGGAAGATCTACAGCATTATCAAGAAGGTCTCTCCCCCCTTCGTCCAGTTTTACACCCTGCCGCCGGAAAAGATGCACGGGGTCGTGATGCGGGTCGTGATGTGATCCCCGGAACGCACCGTTTTATCCAGTACTTAACTCAGGCTTTTCACTGAAAAACCCGCGACAGTGCGAGGCGTTCCTGTCTATCCCTTACAGACAAGGCTGCCGATCCCAGCCGGGAGCGTGCCGTTGGCGCACAGGAAGGACAGGATTGCATCGGATCCAAGCGCAATGGCAAAGCACCCCATGAGGGCACCGGCAACAATGGCAAGGAATGTCAGGACGGTGCTCATCCCCAGCAGCTTTCCGGCGATGGAGCCCCTCACACCCCCGCTCCCGAAGAACGGGACGCCAACCATCAGGACAACGGCAAAGAACCACAGCCCGGCGAGCCACCGGTGCGATGCAAGGAACCCGCGGGTCTTCTCCGTCAGGTCTGAAAGGACCGGGCCCAGCAGCGGGAGCCGGTAGGCCAGATCAAAGTTCAGCGCCATGAAAAGGCCGGTCTCGATATCAATCAGCGTTATGGAGAGGGCCATGTACCACCACGGAATCCCCAGAGCAATCCCGAGCGGAATAACCGTTTCCTTGCCTGCCGGCGGCAGAAGGTACGCCACCATGAGCCCGATCATAGCGGTAAAGTCTTTCCCGGGGAGCGTTGCGGCCAGGACCGCGATGTGGATTGCAGTAAGGATGGCGGGGGCGAGGAGCGCAACAGCCCGGTAGGGAAGGCGATGGTATGCTGATCGGATTGTTCCCTGAAGTTCTTTTGCCGTCATACAATCCCTAGAATCCTGACTGTTCATCCGCCCCCGGTTCCGGGAAGCTGCATCCCGGGTATGCGGAAACCACAAAAACGAGCGGTGACCGGTTATTCCAGCCCGAACCGCCGGACAATCTTTTCCCGGATGGCATCCTTGGGGTATGCCCCGATGATCCGGTCGGCCAGCTGCCCGTTTTTGAAGAGCATGATTGCCGGGATTGCCGAGATGTTGAACTCCATGGCAATGTGGCGGTTCTCGTCGGTATTGCACTTGCCGAACGCCACTTTGCCGGCAAACTCCTTTGCGAGTTCGTCCATGACCGGTGCAACCCGCCGGCACGGCCCGCACCATTCCGCCCAGAAATCGACGACCGCGAAGGGGTTGCTGCTGATAAACTGCGGGAAATGTTCCTCGCTGATATCCGATACGCTGCCTGCTTTTCCGCCCTTTTTCATCGTGTCCACGAGCTCCTGCCTGCGCTTCTCCCGTATCCGGGCAAGCTCATCATCCATGCTGATGAGTATTCCGGTCAATCTCATTTAATCGTAACGGCACAGGAGAGCTATCCGGGGGTAACTGAGTAAAGTATATCAGCGCTCCCCCACTATACTATTACCCTGATTATACGCAGCGAGGTAGGGTAGTCAGGATATCCCGACGGGCTCATAACCCGTAGATCGATGGTTCAAATCCATCCCTCGCTACTGGATTGTTCTGCAGTTGTTGTGTCTCCTTCAGGTATTGTGTATCCTCAGCAGGACCTGTACCGTGTTTTTCCCCGTATCCATCCGCGTTCTGTTGCACTCGTACCGTGATCGATACCAATTCAGCCCCGTTTCCACGACTGCCGGGGGACGTGCATCTCGAACCGGGCTCCCTTCCCCGGGATACCGGTTTCGATGAGGCGGATGTCAGTGACTGCAAGGATCTCGCGCGAGAGCGTCAGGCCAAGGCCGGTGTTCTTCCCGAACCCGTGCGTGAAGATGAGCTCCTTCTCATCGGCAGGGATGCCCGTTCCGTTGTCTTCGAACAGAATGACCAGCTCGCCGCCGTCCCCTTCGACAGTAGTCACCCGGACCCGGGTGAGATCCGGTCCGCCGTGGCGCAATGCGTTCTCGAGCAGGTTGTACACGACCTTCACGGTGAGCGGGTCAGCATAGATCTCGATCGGCGGGAGACTGATCTCAAACGCTGCCAGGGAAACGGGAAGGTCGGCCTTTGCACGGACAACCGTCTCCTCAAGTGACTGCCAGACGGGTTCATGCTGCCCGATCTTCTCGTACTCCCGGGAGAACTGGAGGTGCTGGTCGATCTTCTCCAGGATTTCCGAACTGGCTGCGATATATTTCGACGGGACGGGATCGGTTATCTTCTCGGACAGGAGGAGGATGTACCCGTTGAGGGCCGTGACAAGGTTGGTGATGTCGTGCCGGGTCAGCTGGGAGAGGAGCGAGACCTTATCCTTTGCAAGACGGAGGGCACGTTCCGATTTCTTCCTGCTGGTAATGTCGTGGATGATCAGGACAGTTCCGGCCGGTTCTCCGCCGGGATCGGTGATCCGGGCCCCGGCAATGCTGACGACCCGGTACCCGGGAACCGCGAGGATCGCCTCGAGGTCTGAGAACGTGCCGCTCTCCCGGAAGGCCTGCTGTATGGCATCGGTACATTCCCGCGGCAGGACGGACTCAACCGGTTGTCCGGTAAGGTCGCTGTTCTCCCTCCGGAACAGGGCCTCTGCTGAGGCATTGGCTGTCACGATCCTGCCGTCCCGGTCCGCGATGAGCAGGCCGTCGGGCATGATACGCAGGATGTTTGCCGCTGCTGACTCCGGCGTCAGTGTGAAGAGCCCCTGGCGGATAATCGCGTACGCAATGATAATCGAGAAGCAGACGATCCCGCAAAAGACCGTATTGGGGATATGGATGCCGGCGAGGGGGAGGAAAAAGGCTGAGATCGTGCCGGAGATGATGACGATGACCGTCCCGATGCTGAGCAGGAAGTTCTGCTGCCGGACCCGGCCCGGCGGCTGTTTCAGCCATGCGCTGATGCAGATACTGAGCGAGAAGACAATCAGGATGACAAACAGGAACGATTCCGTGAGGTATGCCGGGCTGCCCGTGACCGGCACGTAGATGAACCCTCCCCCGGCAGACGGGACGACCGTGTACAGCAGGTCCGTGAAGATCCCGGTCAGGGCAACGATGACTGCCGGTCCGTAGAGGAGAGGCAGCAGGTATTTCAGGTTATGCCGCTTGGCTAGGGGGTGCGCGGTGAACGCGAGGATGAAATGGGCCATGAGCACGATGGCCAGCGGCCAGATTGCGCTCGCTTTCAGCCAGAACCTGACTGCTTCATAGCCCGCAGACTGCCAGATCATGAACTCGCCTGCCGCCCACCACGATGCCGCGAGCATGGCAAGGAGAAAGAGCCGGTGAAGGAGGGAGCCGGGGTTCTTTGCAAAGACACACAGGCCGAGACTGTACGTAATGACGGCGGATGCGAGGCAGAAAAATACCAGGATTGCAGTGATGTCCATAGAGGCTCGGTTGCGGGATCTCATCCGCTGCAGCCCGATGAGATCGGGATCGGGTGGTTCCCATCAGGATTCCCTGAGCAGGGAACGAGACGTTCCATTTTTCCTCTCAGAATCTGTTCATCGTCATAATAAAACGATTGATTTTTCCGCCCGGCCCGGCAGTTCCCTTCGCTTGTGCGGTTGCGGGAAAGCCTTTGTCACCGTCGCCCAGACAGGACAAGTGCTGCGGCAGCGAGGATGGCAGCGGCAGGAATGCTGCCCGGCAGCGTGGCGGGATGCGTTGGCTGAGTTGCCGGGCCGCAGGTTTTGTCGAGTGCCCCGAGGTTTTCGCCGGCACCGGTAAAGGCGGGCCAGGGCAGGTCGTACCCGGGATCGAGGGCAAGCGACGTTTCAAAAGCTTTCCGAGCGCCGGTGCAGTTCCCCGACGCGGCAAGGATCCGGCCTTTCACGTGCCAGTAATGGGCGCTCTCCGGGTCAAGGGCGAGTGCCGTGCCGATGGTTGCGCCGGCATCGGTGTTCCTGCCCATTCCCTGCAGGGCCAGCGCCTTCACCCCGTATACTGTCGGGTAACTCGCGTTGAGTGCGATGCCGCTCTCCGCATCCGCGAGGGCTGCGGAATAATTGCCGAGCGCAAGGTATGCATATCCCCGGTTTGCATACCGGACCGGCCGGGGATCGCGCCTGATCCCTTCCGAAACCGCGTCCACGGCTTTCCGGTACTGGCCGAGTTTCCGCAGCGTGTATCCCTGCAGGCAGTACAGCTCCGGCTCATCGGGATAGAACGCAAGCCCCCGTGTCGTGAGGAGCAGGGCCCGCGTCCAGTTCCTTTCACTGACCGCAGCCTGCGCATCGGCGATGTACACGGAAGCAGCGAAGGGCGGATTATCCAGGGATGCGTTCACCGAAGATATGCCGGAGGTCAGCGGCTCGGCAATCAGCGCCGTGACGGGGAGGCAGAGAAACACGCAGAGAAGGGGGATCAGGAGAATTTTCATGGCGTTCCTGATGGGGATTTGTTCATTCGTGGTATTTACACCTGTTGTATTTGTTTCTGCACCTGTTTCTTGTTCATCCGGGTTATGAAAAAAGGGGAGGCCGGGCGGGATTCAGTCTTTCCGTGCTACGGTGACGATGAACGTCCGGTTCCGGTACACAACATCCACATCCGCAAACCCGGCCTCTGTTAACCAGGCGAGCTGGTCCGACAACTTCTCGTTCCGGTCCAGGGTGTCGCGCCGTTTCAGGATCTCAGCGTGCTGGGCTTCCGTCATCGGGCCGCTTTTAAGGTACTCGTTCCAGTAATCGAGATACCGCTGCGTGAAGAACGGTGTTTCCCCGAGGGCCTGGTCAGCGTTGACGAACATCCCGCCGGGTTTCAGGGCGGTATGGATCCGGTGGAAGAGCTCGCGCTTGTCCTCCGGTGCAAGGTGGTGGATGGAGAGGGCGGAGCAGACAATAGCGTACGGCCCCCCAAGTTCCGCCCGGCTGTAATCGCAGACAACGTACTCCGTCCCCGGCCGGGCGGCGAACCGCTTGCGTGCCTGGTCCAGCATGTTCTCCGAGATGTCCATCAGGGTGAGCCGGGCATCGGGGAACTTCGAGAGGAGATACGCGCTGAGCAGGCCGGTGCCCGCGCCGACATCGAGGATTGCGGGCTCTGGTTCGCTGGTCTCCATAGCCCAGACCGCGGCCCCGTAGTATTCCCGCATCTGCGGGATGACGTACTCCCGCTGCGAATCGTAGTCCTGTGCGAATCTGTTGAACGCCTGCCTGATATGCTCCATACGAACCTGTCCGGGAATTTGGGCGTCGGAGTCACATATACACTTTCTTCACGTCCTCGCGCAGCGAGACCAGCACTGCAAGAAACCGGTCGCGGCCGTCACGGAGCGGGCGGATGGTGGCGAGGACCTTACGGCGTTTTGAGGTCCGGGTCACTACGGCCGTGCCGGAGTCATAAATTGTTGCGGACTGCCGGCGGATAACATCCGCGACAGGATCCGGAAGCTCTTCACTGGTCCCGTCATTGACGAACATCATCACGTCCCGCCAGTATCTCATGCGTGCTTCCGGTGCAGGGATGTCTACGAACCAGGCGGCAAAGGTGTTCAGGAGGATGATCCGGCCTTTCCTGTCGAGAACGATGACCGCTTCCGAGGGATTGTCCATCATCTTCCGGGAATCGCCAAGAGGCAGGGCCGGCAGGGTCGCGGCACGGTCGGCGTGCGCAAACAGCGCGATGTCCATGACCGTCGTGACCTCGGCCGCGGTGAACGGTTTAAAGAGGACGCCGGCCGGATACGCCAGTTTCAGCCGGTCGAGCCTCGCCTCATCGGTCTTTCCGGCAACAAGAACGACCGGGACATGGAAGAGCCCGAAGAGATAATACGCTGCGTCCACGCCGTCCATGGGGCCGGCAATCCCGGCGTCAAGGATCACGAGATCAGGGGCGAGCGTGGCGCATTTCTCCAGCGCATCCCCGCCGGTCCCCACGATGCCGGCGATCGTGTATCCCTTCTTCTGGAGCATCGTGGAGAGAAGGTGCGTGATGACAGCGTCGTTGTCAGCGATCAGGATGCGGGGGGACGGGGGCATAAATTCCGGAGCCTGCAGGGTGTAACGAGGGATGGATCGCAGGATCGGATATGCCTTGTGATCAGGAAAACCACTGGTTTTGTAAAAACACTACGCCTCAAAGCTCCCGAGCTTGGCCTGAACCGTTGTGTCCACGAAGTCGACCCGGCAGGGCTTGGCCTTCTCGCCATCGATCGGGAGCGGGTAGCAGCTCGTGAGGCAGCCGGTGCAGAGATCGTCGCGGGGAAACCCGATGGCCTCCACGAGGGCATCGATCGAGATGTGGTGGAGGGTGGTTGCCGTGATGCTCTTCCTGACCTCCTCCTCGTCCCGCTCCGCCGCGATGAGCTCCTCACGCGTCGGGAAATCGACGCCGAGGTAACAGGGAGCCTTGATGGCCGGGGAGCCGATGCGCATGTGAATCTCCCGGGCGCCGGCATCCCGTACGATGCCGATGATCCGCTTGGATGTCGTGCCCCGGACAATGCTGTCGTCCACCAGCACCACGGACTTGTCCTGCAGGTGGGCCGGGATCGGGTTGAGCTTGATCCGGACCGCCTTCTCCCGCTCCTTCTGGGTGGGCATGATGAAGGTCCGGCCCATGTACCGGTTCTTCATCAGGGACTCGACGTACGGGGTTTTCGACTGCTCCGCGTACCCGATCGCGTACGCGATCCCCGAGTCCGGCAGGGCCCCGACAGAGTCTGCCTTCACGGGCGCCTCCTCGTGGAGCTTCTTTCCCACCTTCCGGCGCACATCATACACCAGCACCCCGTCGATGACCGAGTCCGCCCGGGCGAAGTACACGTACTCGAAGATGCAGTGCGCACGCCGGCCGGCAACGGCCACCTGCATACAGCGGATGCCGTCGCAGCCGATCCGGACAAGTTCCCCGGGCTTCACGTCGCGGATGAGCTTTCCCCCGAGGGCATCGATCGCAACGCTCTCCGAGGCCACCATGTACCCGCTCTCGATCTTCCCGATCACGAACGGCTTGATCCCCAGCGGGTCGCGGAAGGCATAGATGACGCCGTCGATCATCATCACGACCGAATAGGAGCCCTGCAGCTTCTTCATGCAGACCTGCACGGCGTCCTCGACGATACCGGACCTGCTGATCTCGTCCATCAGGATCTTGGCGATGATCTCGGTGTCGGTCGTTGTCGTGAAGATCTGGCCGGCCTGCTCGAACTCGGACCGGAGCGTGCAGGTATTGACCAGGTTCCCGTTGTGGGCAATGGAGATGAAGTGCTCCTGGAACTGGAAGTTCAGCGGCTGGATGTTCTCGGGAAGGTTTGCGCCGGTGGTCGGGTACCGCACGTGCCCGATGCCGGCATTGCCTTTCAGGTCGGCAAGAACAGGGGGGGTGAAGACATCGGCAACGAGGCCGTTGCCCTTGAACTTGTGAAGGTTTGCACCGTCAAAAACAGAGATTCCCGCGCTCTCCTGGCCACGGTGCTGGAGAGCGTACAGGGCGTAATAGAGTTGTATTGATACACCGCCAGCATCCACGATGCCAACGATTCCACACATGGTACAACTCTAGTGCGTTACGGTCTTTGGTCGCTTGGTGTTCCACTTGTGGTCGGTAATCTTGGTGCTCCGGCCGAATCCGCAGGCGGAGCAGACTTTCTTCTGGGCGTGGAACGAGATCCTCCCGCAGCGCCGGCAGGCGATGTGGGTGAACTTGTTCATCTTTCCCATCGATGGAGTGCCTTTTGACATGTTGTTTCACCTTATTGCTCGAGTGATGGAGAGATATAGATCACATTGTCGCCGCGGACAATGAGCGTACCGACCTTGTTGACCTGTCCGTTCTCGGTCTCCTCGGCCTTGTCGAGGACAAGGTTCATGTGTACATCGTAACCCTGGAGAACGCCCCGGATCTCTCTTCCTCCCTTGAGGGAGACGATCACGGGCTGACGGTTCAGCACCAGATCCAAAATATCCAACGGTCTTTTGGTCATACAAATACCCTGTTACCATCGCTCTGGAGTACTACATGTGGGTGACTTGATCACTTAAACATACCGTAGATCAGCATCCCTCAATAAGGTTTCCTGTCCTGAAAATTGTTGCCGGACCCGCGGCCGCTCCCGAAGGCTGCCGGCCCTGAAATCCCGTGGCGGGAGAAAGGTTTTCCGCTCGCGCAGAGATATGATGGAGCGAAAGCGATGAAGAAGATTGTTGCAAAGAAGCGTCACTCCATCCGGAAGAGCCAGGCACAGGACCTGCTCACGCGGCTCGCCGAGCAGATCGGCCCCTCGGCAAAACTCTTCCACGCGGACATGATCGAGGTGCTGGAGACGAACGCGGACGTCTCGCTCTTTCTTGTCGGCAAAAAACCGCTCCTCATGGACACGGGCACGTGGGTCTTCCCCACGCTCCGGGGAGCCGTTCAGTTCCCGTTCCCGGAGCGCAGGGTCGCCGTCGATGCCGGCGCGATCCCGTTCGTGGTGAACGGCGCCGACATCATGCGGCCGGGCATCGTGTCGGTGACCGACGACGTGAAGGCGGACGCCCCGGTCCAGATCGTGGACGAGCGGCACGGCAAGCCGCTTGCCGTCGGCATCGCCCTGTTCGACGCGCCCGCGATGCGTGCGGCTACGGGCGGCAAGATGGTGAAGAAGTTCCACCACGTCGGTGACGAGATCTGGATCCTGGAGATCTGACGCGATCCACCTTTTTTCCCGGCCCGAAAAAACCGGCATTTTGCCCATTTTTTTTGCAGAAATCCCGTTCCGGGGGCTTTGAAATAGATACTATTAAATAACTTTCGTCATACAGTTTTTTTATGGTTAAAATCATAGACACCCTTCTTGGCAAGACCGCTGCTCATTCGGACGAAGATTACATGGAACTGGATCTTGCGTCGTACGAGGAGAGCGGCGGCAAAGGCCCGGCACTTCTCGTGAAGATCGCAACGATCGCCGACCTCAAGGACACCCCCCGGGTCAAGGACGAGGTCTACAACGGCAACATCGTCATCGTGGACATCTCCCGGCTCAAGATGGACAAGATCTCCTACGAGCGTGTCTTAAAGGACCTCAAGGAAGTTGCAAAGGACGTCAACGGCGACATCATCGGCCTCGGCGACCAGCGCTATGTCGTAATCACCCCGATGTCGGTCAAGATCTCCCGCGACAAGATCGGTGCATAAGGTCGTGGAAACCAGAGTCCCGGGCCCGTGTCCGTCCTGCAATACCCAGATCGAATATCTCTATACAACAGAAAATATCCCCTATTTTTCCGATATTTTGATCATCTCGGCCATCTGTCCCGCGTGCGGATACAAGTTCGTTGACACGCAGCTCTTAAAGCACGGCGAGCCGGCACGCCACACGCTCGCGGTGGAATCCGCCGGCGACCTCTCGGTCCGGATCGTCCGGAGCATGAGCGCCAGCATCGAGATCCCCGAGCTCGGCGTCCGCATCGATCCCGGCCCGCAGTGCCAGGGGTTTGTCTCGAACGTGGAGGGCGTGCTCGACCGGATCGAGGAAGTGGTGAAGGGTGCCCTCCGCTGGGGGACCGATGTGGAGAAGGAGAATGCGGCTGCTTTGCTCGCCGATATTGTGAAGGTGAAGGCCGGGATGTTTCCGGTTACTGTTATCTTAGAGGATCCGTGCGGGAACTCGGGGATTGAGTCGGAGAGGGTGGTTGAGGAGAAGTACGTGCCGCCGGAGGAATAATCTCGTTCGTAGAAGGTTCTCATTTTTCCATTACGATCGCTCCTCACATCAGGGCCGTTCTCACAGCACGATGGGGTGGTGGATTGAATGGACGCTGTCTGGGACATACCGGTGACAATCAATCATGTTCATCTCCACGGGCTGATCACCCGTTCCGCGTCGTAAAACAATTATTTTCTTTCCAGGTGCATGAACGATTTGTAGAAATCAATTTTCGACTTCGTTAACGAAGACGGAGTATTCTCAATAATGAATTCCAATAATTCTTGCTCTAATTCGTCAAGACCATCTTTGAAAGCTTTTCTTGCAGCCTCGTTTACGATGAGAGCGATATCCGAACTGGCGTAATTTTCTGTTTTCTTTGCCAGCGCATCCAGATTGATATCTTGAGATTGTGATCGGCCTTCTAACTGTTTTCTGAATAGGTCTTTTCTTGCATCAAAATCCGGTGGCGGGATGTAAACGCGCTTGTCCATTCTACCAGAACGCATGATTGCATCATCAATTGCATCAGGTTTATTCGTCGCACCGATGACCAAAACCTTATGTTCACTGGCATTGTTCATCTGCGTGAGGAACTCGTTAATCTCTTCCTGTTTCCATTGTTCCGAACCTAATGATTCCCTTTTCGGAACTAGAGCTTCGATTTCATCAAAGAATAGAATTGTAGGTGCATTGTCGGTTGCTTCTTTAAAGATTTTAGCGATATTTCCTGATGTTTCATGAGCCCATTTGGACCCAACATCTGACGCTGAAAATTCTTTGTAATTATAACCGATTTCTTCCGCCAATTTTCGAACAATGAATGTTTTTCCACAACCCGGTGGACCAAAGAATAAAAAGCCATTCGGGATACTTACACCCAATTTTTTTGCTTCTTCCGCTCGATTTAAAGGTTCGATAATATCCTTTGTTAAAATGTCTTTGACATCCTGCATACCTGCAACACAGGCAAAACCCTTTGGTCCAGATTCTTTTTTCGTCTTTTCTGGTCGTTTAAAAGATTTTTTAGGCTTTTCTGTGGTTTTATCATCAGATTGTTTTGAGGATTGTTCCTTTTTATCAGATAATTTTACAGGAACATCATCGGCTTTTTCCTCTTCATCTTCATCACTTTCGTTGTCTTCACTGTCAGTTTCTGAAACCGACTCAATTATGGTAAGGACTATCGCCAGATCAGGGCTATCCGGATCGATCTCTTTAGCTTCTTCAATGAGTTCATTTGCTTCGTCGATGTCTCCTTGCAAATACAGAACTAAAGCTTTTCCGGATAGGGCTTGCACATTTTCATCATTCAATTCAAGGGCGGACTCATAATATGGAAGGGCCTCATCCATTTTTTCTAAAGAAACGTATGATTCCGCTATCGTAACAAAGGCGGTAACTTCATCGTCAGGGATTAATCCAAACTCTAAAGCCTTATTGATATTTTTTATTGCAAGTCGGTATTTTTCCTGATCGTATAGGACGCACCCTTTCCGTAGAAATGCCTCAGCATAATCAGGTTGAAGCGTTGTGCACATATCGAAGGATTCGTATGCATCATCCAGCATACCGAGTGCGTGATAAGATAATCCTAAGTTGAACCAGACATTCTGATCTTGATTATCGATTTCTAAGGCCTTATGATATGCTTCAACGGCCTTATCAAAATCCCCGTTATCGATATGCTTTCCACCGAGACCGAACCATTCTTCTTTTGTTTTTCTAAAAATCCCCATTGTCGATCACTTTTCGTAACACAAATTGTATGATGATTTATTAATTCAATTTCGATTTAATCTAGTAGGCAAAAGAGGGATTTGAGAGAAAAGAGCAGAGATACTACTGGCATGATCTTTTGTTTCCAATATCTGCAGAAATCGGTATGCCGGATTGTACGGATCAATACCGATATCGAATCCTGTTTTTTTCCTGAAAAAAGAATCCCGATATTCACGTCAAAATCGATCCCTGATCAATCCGGAGAAATTTTCAATCACGATCATGATCGCGATTTGCAAACAAAAATCGCGGATCGATTTGAAAAAAATTTTCGGGATCCGATTTTGATCTGAAAATCGCTGATCGATTTTCGTACGAAAATCGGATCCCGATTCTACGCTCCGTCTGTGGTGCAGTACATCAAACCGTTTTTCAATCGCGGATCGATTTGAAAATAAAATTCGAGGATCGATTTTGATCCGGAAATCGATGATCGATTTTCGTTCGAAAATCGGATCCCGATTTTTCCGGAAATGTTTTCAGTCGCGATCACGATCGCGGTTGGAATCTGAAAACCGGGTCCCATTTGGAAGGCTTCCGCCATTTCTCATATAGTCCAGGCAAAGTCCCCTAGGTCATTTGAGCGATCGATCGCCCCTTGTATCGTGTCTGAATGTGGCCATTTCCGGGGCAGGAAACATATGAAAAACGTAAATCAGGGGCTGAAATGGCCGATTCCGGAAAACATGTGGCCTCTTTTTGACGAATTATGGCCAAACGAACCGGAAAAAGGTGCAATCGGAGGTGAAAATGAGCTCCGTTGGGAGACTCCCTTTTTCGATACCCTGATGTTCCAGGTATGGTGACCCCCGGTATTTTACGACGTGCTGCACCCCGAAAAACCCCTGTAAAATCCGGGCCCGCAGCGTGCCCTGTTGGACGTCTTTTACCACACCGCCAAGTTGGGAGAGGCAATGATTCGTGAAAAACGCGGAATCCGGGCCGGAAAACAGGGGCGATCTCCGGCGGGAAATCAAGAGGCAGTGTATAGCAACGTTATAGCGGCTTTGGGAAGGAGGGGGTGTGGTTTGGGAGGTTATTAAGGCTCCAGGAGTAATTCCTTGCGGATATAGAAATCATTAAGGTATGAGAGATTATCAGTGACTATATAATAACAAATTTGATAATGGTGTACTCAATTGAGCAATGTTGAAAGCGATGATGTAATCTGTAATTTCTCAAATCCACAAAAAATACATGAAGGGGGACAGAGAGTCGTATTTAGAGTCGACAACCCCACATATGGATTTGCGGCATTAAAGATCGGATATTATGCAACTCCAACAAATCCAATAGGTTGGGAATTATCACGTATTGAGAGAGAAGTAGAAATATTAAGGCAAATTAATTCACATTTTTATCCGAAAAATTACGATTTCCAGATAATTTCGAAAAACCGTTATCTTATTCTTGAAGAATTTCTTAATTCACCGCAGCTCACACAACGCATGGAAAGATTTTATTCTCCATTTACGGCATTGAACCTCATAAAACAATTAGCTGTAGGATTAAAAATCATCTGGGATAAAAAAATTGTGCATCGCGATATTAAACCAGATAATATTCTCATCAACGATGATAATTCCCCTAGAATCATAGATCTTGGTATAGCTCGAGTACTCGATCTGGATTCAATTACCCAAACAAAATATGGGGGGCCATTATCCAGAGATTATGCTGCTCCAGAGCAACATAGGTATAATAAGTCGTTAATTAACTGGAGAACCGATCAGTATAACCTGGGGATCATTTTAATGCAGTTATTACTGAAAGGTCAACACCCATTCTCCCCTACATTGGTCGGTGGAAAATCAATACGAGATAATATTCTTAATAACAATTGGTACCGGAATGCCTTTTCTGATAAGAGCTTTTTTCCAATACAATCACTCGCTACAAATTTGTTGGGTTATGAACAATACGACCGATACAGGACGTTTGAACTTTTCATGGAGGATCTTAATTACAGTCTGGAGTTGATGAGATGACATTTGAAATTTACCACCAATTGGGTCACAGAGACAAATGGAGTATTGATAGTTATCAAGAGGATGGAACTGGGGAAGGAGTCATTATTTCTCCGCGCAGCAGAAAAAAAGGAAAAGTTGAGTCTTTGCCCACGATTGTGAAAAATAAAGCAATTTTTGATCCTCAGTTTTTCAACCCGAATGCTGCAATAAAAAAAATGGATTCGTATGATTTTTATCCGGATTTATTGATGCCGGGTGGCTTTGAAACGAACCGATATCCAAATTATTGTTCAACCGTTGCGGAAAAATGTGTTAATTTCCAGATAAAAAATAATTTCAGATATTTGGTAATTCCTACAAGATTCTACGAAGGAGCGCCAGATGTTGAACAATTTGTGCAAAATCAAGAGACAAATTTTGTCACTCCTTTTTTAGAGGCTCGAAATAATCTCAATCCAAGTAAGGATGTAATTCTTCAACTAGTTCTCACGGCACACATGTTAAAAAATAAATCATTTACAGATTATTTGCTAACGTGGATAACTGGTTTAGAAGGTTTAAAAGGAATCTACCTTATTACAGAATTATTACCACGAACCTCTCAAATTACTGACGCCGAATTCTTACTAAATTTAATGAACTTTGTCCATGTACTCAATAAAAATAAAATGATTATTGTTCTGGGCTACCTCAATAGTGAATCTCTGGTATTATCGATTGCAAATCCATCAATAGTGACTATTGGTTCATTCGGTAATTTACGAATATTTAATTCAAAAATGTTTGAAGAAACAGAAACTGGTGAGATAAAAGTACCGAGTTATAAAATATATTCACCTGTCCTTCTTGATTGGATTGATGCTCCCTATGTAGATTTAATGAGAAATCGATCCTTGGTTAACGATGACTTTTTCGGGGATAATGAATATCTTGAGACTATGTTCGGAACCGGATATAACGGCAGTGCCCAAAGCAGTGAACCATACAAACATTATTTTGTAGAGATCTCAAAACAATTAAAAGAAATTCGAGCCCTTGTCGGTGCGAACAGATATTCTAAGGTGAGTGAAATAATTCAAAATGCTATTGAAGAATATTCTCGAATTAACAGCACGGGAATTGAAATAGGAAGACAGGGTGCATTCACGACTCAATTTGCAACTGCGGCAAATTTATTTGCCCGCGACCAAGGTTGGAGAAGCTAAAAAATGGCATATAAAACTGAGGCTGAGATGGTGGAGGCTATTAAAAGGGCTGAGCAAATCCACAATTTCATGATTTCAGGAAAAAGTATAATGCAAGAGCAAGTCGCAGGTTTTTTTGGTGTTCCTGATATTATATTTATTAAGAGGAATAAGGAGAAACAAATTTCGTACGCATATGAAGCAAAACTTACTAATTGGACTCGGGCATTAACGCAAGCTTTCCGCTATAAAGCATTCGTCAATAAATCATTTGTAATTTTAGATCACGATCATGTAGAACCTGCATTGTCGAATACGGATAAATTTTGTAAAGCCAATGTTGGATTGATAAGTATCGACGACTCAGGTTCTATCCATTGTCATTATAATCCGTTTTTCGAAGAGCCGTATTCTCCGAGATTAGAAGAAAAGTTCAATGAAAAATTTCAATTATAATTGATTAATATAGTATAATTCGGTTTAATTAAGAATTTTTTTTGTATGAGAATCAGGTAATCTCCATCCCGCCGAACCACGCCCCGGGCTCCTTCACCACGTTCCCGACAACCTGCGAGCCCTTCACCATCTTCAGCACCTTCGCAACCGAGGCCTTCGGGACAACGTAAGCATAGCCCATCCCCATGTTGAACGTGCGGTACATCTCCATGGGCGTGATGTCGCCGGCCTTCTGGATCCACGTGAAGATCTCGGGCGGTTTGATGGGTGAATCGAAGAGGAACCCGTACTTGCTGAGGCGGGTGAAGTTCAGCAGTCCGCCGCCCGTGACGTGGCACATGCCGTTCACCTTGCAGCTTGCCGCAACTTTCAGGCTTTCGTGGTAGATCCGCGTGGGGGTCAGGAGCTCCTGGCCGAAGGTCTTCTTCCCCTTGAACTTCTCATCGTAGCCCGCGTATTTCTCCACGACCCTGCGTGCGAGCGAGAGGCCGTTGCTGTGGACGCCCGTAGAGGCGACGCCGATGATGACATCGCCCGGCCGGATTGCATCGCCCGTGATAATCTTGTCCTTCTTCTGCATCCCCATGCAGGTGCCGGCAAGATCGAGGCCGTTCACCAGGCCGCGGAGCGATGCGGTCTCGCCGCCCACGATATCGATGTTCGCCTGCCTCGCACCCTCGTTCAGGCCGATCCCGATCTGAGCCATCTTCTCGACGGAGAGCTTGTCGGTCGCGATGTAGTCCACGAACGCAACCGGCTCCATGTTCATCACGTACAGGTCGTTCACGTTCATCGCGATGCAGTCGATCCCGACCGTGGTCCAGTCCTGCAGCTGGTCCGCGACCAGCATCTTCGTGCCAACGCCGTCGGTCGTGAGGGCCATCGCCATGTCGCCGAAATCCAGCAGGCCGGCAAAGTGGCCGACCTTCCCCATCATCTTCCCCTTTCCCTTCCTGCGGTAGGTCAGGTTTTTTATCAGGGCCCTGATTGCGGTTGCCTCGAGGTCGATGTCGACGCCGGCGGCTGCGTATGCACTCTTCGCCTTCGCTCTTGCAGAAGCCTCAGCCATCGCTCTCCTCCGAGAGATGGAACTCGTCGTGGAGCACGCGGCACGCCCGGGCGCCGTCGTCCTGCTTCACCACGAAACTGATGTTCGCCTCGCTCGACCCCTGCGAGATCATCATCACGTTCACGCCGGCGTTTCCGAGCGCCGTGAAGATCCTGCCGCTGGTGCCGGGAGCACCGGCCATTCCGGCGCCGACCACCGCGACCGCACTGACATCATGGTTGTGGGTGACCTCGCGGACAATCCCCTGCTTCACGAGATCGCCCAGCGCAACGACCGCTGTCTGAAGGTGGTTCTCGTCCACGATGAGGGAGATGTTCGCCTCGCTCGACCCCTGCGAGATCATCATCACGTTCACGTCATGGTCGGCAAGGTTGGAAAAGACTGCCTTTGCCACGCCGGGCCTGCCGATCATCTGGGCGCCGTTGATGTTGATCGCGGCGACCTTGTCGATGTAGGTGAGCGCCTTGACCACGCGGTTGTCCTTCTGCCCGTTGCGGACAATGACCGTCCCGGGATGCTTCGGGTTGAAGGTGTTCTTGACCCGCACCAGGATGTTCTTGCGCATCGCCGGCTCGATGGACCGCGGGTGCATGACCTTGGCCCCGAAGTACGAGAGCTCCATGACCTCGAGGTACGAGAGCGAGGGCATGACCCGGGCGTCGTTGATGACCCGCGGGTCGCAGGTCATGATCCCGTCCACATCCGTCCAGATCCAGATCTCGTCCGCGTCGATGCCGGCGCCTATGATGGAGGCGGAGTAGTCCGAGCCGCTCCGGCCGAGCGTTGTGAGGATCCCCTCAGGGGTGCAGCCCATGAACCCCATGATCACCGGTATCTCCTTTTTGAGCATCGGGACGATCTTCTTCTGGACCTTCTCGTCGCTCCGCAGGAGCGAGGTCGACTCCCCGTGCTGGGGGGTGGTGAGGATGCCGGCCTCGCAGCCGTCCATCACGGTTGAGGCGATGCCCCGCTGCCGGAGGGCTGCCCCGAGGATCGGGGCCAGCAGGCGCTCGCCGAACGAGATGATGTAGTCTTTCGACCGCGGGGAACAGTCCCGCAGCGTGTAGATGGCAAACAGGATGTTCTGCAGCTTGATGAGTTTCTCATCGATCTCAGCCCCGACCTTCGCGACATGGTCGGGGGCCGCACCCTCGAGCGTGGTCATGTGCCGTTTCGAGAGCGACTGGATCAGCGGCGCAATGGCCGAATCGTCCTTTGCGTTCGGGAGTCTGGTGGCGATCTCGATCAGCTGGTCGGTCACGCCCCGCTGGGCGGAGACGACAACCGCAACCTCGTCGCCTTTTGTATGGTGTTCCTCAAGGATGTCCACAACTTTTTTTATGCAGCTCGCGTCGGCGACGGACGTACCGCCGAATTTCATTAAAAGTCTCATCGATCGTCTCACTCTGCTGGGCTTTTATTTATGTAACTATACGTCCCAGACACTATAAGATGCTTGCAGATGACGTTGTGGATTGCCATGTGCTGGTGATCGGGAGCGGGGGAGCGGGTGTCCGGGCTGCCATCGAGGCCTCGCAGCATGGCGACACGGTGCTCATCAGTAAAACCATCGTGGGCAAGGGAGGCTGCACCACGATGGCGGAAGGCGGGTTCAACGCGGTCCTGCGTGACGAGGACTCGTGCGGGATCCATTACGAGGACACGATGAAGGGCGGGGCGTACCTCAACGACCCGGCGCTCGTGGACATCCTCGTGAAGGAGGCGCCGCTGCGGATGGGGGACCTCGTGAAGTGGGGTGCGGTCTTCGACTTTACAGACATGGACGAAGTCGCCCAGCGGCCGTTCGGGGGCCAGCGGTTCCCCCGCACCTGCTATGCCGGCGACCGGACCGGCCACGAGATGATGACCACGCTCGTGGAGAAGCTGGACGGCACGGACGTTGCCACGCTGCAGGAGTACACGGTCATCGATCTCCTGAAAGACGGCGACCGGGTCATCGGGGCGATGGCCCTTGACGAGAGAGGAGACCTCGTGCTCCTCAAGGCCGACAGCACAATCCTTGCTACCGGCGGCGGCACGAAAGTCTACGATATCTCCACCAACTCATCGAGCGGGACGGGCGACGGGTACGCCATCGGCTACCGGGCCGGCGCTGAACTGATCGATATGGAGATGATCCAGTTCCACCCGACCGGCGCGGTCTTTCCCTACGATGCCCGGGGCCGGCTCGTGACCGAGGCGGTCCGGGGCGAGGGTGGCGTGCTGAAGAACAGCAGGGGTGAGCGGTTCATGCAGAAGTACGATCCCCAGCGGATGGAGCTCTCGACCCGCGACGTTGTTGCCCGGGCCATCGCGACTGAGATCCTCGAGGGCCGGGGCACGCCGAACGGCGGCGTGTACCTCGACGTCACCCACCTCCCCCGCGAACAGATCGAGAGCCGCCTCCCCGTGATGCTCGAACAGTTCCTGAAGTTCGGCGTGGACATCCGGACAACGCCGATGGAGGTCGCCCCCACGGCCCACCACATCATGGGCGGGCTCCGGATCACGCCCGAGTGCCGGACAACGCTGCCCGGCCTCTTTGCCTGCGGCGAGGTCGCGGGAGGCGTGCATGGCGCCAACCGGCTGGGCGGCAACGCCCTTGCCGAGACGCAGGTCTTTGGCCGGCGGGCCGGGGCTGCTGCCGGGAAAGAGGAGAAGCGGCAGAAGCGTATCGACATCGAACAGGTCCGGCGGCAGGAAGAGCGGCTCGACCGGTTCCTGGCCGGCACAAAAAGCCCGTCCCGCGTCCGGATGATGCTCCAGCAGGCGATGTGGGAAGGTGCCGGGATTTTCCGGAACGCCACGGACCTGAAACGGACGCTTGCGGCGGTCCATGTCCTTGCCGACAAGCCCCTCTGCGCCAAGACCTCCCGCAACCTTGCCGAGTGCTGCATTGTCCAGAACATGTGCCTCACTGCTTCGCTCATCTGCCGCCTCGCCCTGGTCCGCGAGGAGTCGCGGGGGGCGCACGTCCGTAAGGACGTCACGCAGTCCCACGATGCCGAACACTCGCCGTTTGCCCACACGTTCATCTCCAAGAAAGGGCAGGGGATCGAGCGAAAGGGGGGCGCAGCATGAAAGACCTGACGGTGACGATCCGGCGCTTCGAGCCGGGCCGGGACCGGGCGCCGTACTTCCGGACCTACACGGTGAAGGTGAACGAGGGGGCCCGGGTTCTTCACGTGCTGCACGCGATCCACGATACCCTCGATCCCACGCTCTCGTACCGGTACTCCTGCGCATCGGGCCAGTGCGGCTCCTGCGCTGTCCGCATGAACGGCGAGCCGGTGCTTGCGTGCATGGAGGAGGCAAAGGACAACAGCACCATCGAGCCGCTGAACCTCCCGGTGAAAAAGGATCTCGTCACCGACCTTGTCCCGAAACTTTCGCAGATCGCCTCGTTCTGCACAAAGAAGGAGATCGTGCTCCCGAAGAAGGCCGACATCGATGCGATCAAGCCGCTGCGGGACTGCATCGAGTGCCTCTGCTGCGTCTCGGCGTGCCCGGCGGTCGATGTCACGAACTTTATCGGCCCCACCGGGATGCGGCAGGAGATGCGCCTCGTGCTCGACCCGCGGGACGGCGGCCACCGGGTATCGGACGCTGTCCGCGACGGTCTCTTTACCTGTACGAGCTGCCAGGCCTGCTGGAAGGTCTGCCCCAAAGAGATCGAGATCCCGGGAAAGGCGATCGAGAAGCTCCGGGCCCGGGCCAACAGGCTCGGGTTCACCCTGCCCCGGCATCTCGAGGTCGCGGCGCTCGTCAAAGAGACCGGCCGGAGTATCGCCCGCACGTCCGAGTCGTTCCTTGAGCAGGTGCCGGATGTCATTGAGCCCGACGGCCCCATGAAGGCAACGGTCGGGTTCTTCGTGGGCTGCATGTACAACCTCCGGCAGCAGCAGTCGGCGCTCGACGCCATGGAAGTCCTGAAGCGCAACGGCATCCGGGTCATTGTCCCGAAGGACCAGGTCTGCTGCAGCTCGCCGCTCATACGCACGGGCCAGCTGGATTACGTGGACGAACTCAAGAAGAAGAACATCGAAGTCTTCAGATCAAGGGGCATCGACACCGTCCTCACCATGTGCGCCGGCTGCGGCACTACGCTCAAGAACGATTACCCGGCGGACAAGCCGTTCAGGGTCATCGACATCAACGAGCTCCTCGTCCAGCTCGGCATCGAGCCGCCCGCGAAGCTCGGCGTCAAAGCAACCTACCACGACCCCTGCCACCTGCTCCGGGGCCAGGGTGTCCGCGACCAGCCGCGGGAGCTGGCCCGGCAGGTCGTGGACCTCGTGGAGATGCCGCCCGTCTGCTGCGGCAGCGGCGGCGGCGTCCGCTCCGGCATACCGGAAGAGGCTGCAGCCCTCGGCAAACGCCGGGGCGAGGAGATCCGGAAGACCGGCGCAACGCTCGTCATCACCTCCTGCCCGTTCTGCGAGTTCCACATCGCCGGCCACACGGACAAGCCGGTGAAGCACATCGCGTCGGTGCTGCTCGAGGGGTACAGGGAGAAGGACCGGGCGGGGCCGGCGAAGCAGCCGGCGAAAGCCCGAAAACCGGCTGCTGAGAAGAAGGCCGGTATGAAGAAGGCGCCGGTAAAAGAACCGAAAGCTGCGAAGGCACCGAAGGCTCCGAAGAAGAAGGCGACCGGGAAAAAGAGCTAAGAGAATTCTTTTTTCTGAGCTCAAATCAGAAAGAATATTACAAATAGAATATTCGTTTTTATAATGCGAGAGTTGTTCAGGGCGGGGCTGCTGGTTATCTGCCTGATACCGATTTTTTTTCAGGGCGTTTCGGCGTGGAATGTGACCCAGCTCACCGTAGATCCATCCGGGCAATTGACAACAGGGACACCGGTTATTATCAACGGTACAATCGAATTTGCCCCATCATTGAATCAGACTTTCGATACCGGGCATGGGCTGCTGATTCATACTGATCTTGAAAATGCACAATGGAATTACAGCATTATCCTCGACGGGCGTGATTCCCCCCGGTATTCTGCAACCGGACCGTTACTCATAATTTCAGGATGGCTTGTAACGTATCCCTCCAGCGTCAATGAATCGATGAGACTGACAATAGAGGGAACATTACCGTCCGCTGACAGAATTCAAAATGTCACTTCCATCCGAATTCAGGAATTTGATGAGAGAGGAAGAATTGCTTCCGATACGTTTTTCGAGACTGATGGCACGGATATCCATGAGAAAAGCGCGCCGCCTCCCCGGCCGTGTTGTTCTCCGGTTGACCTTACAGAAGAAAATCAGACACTGTGTCTTCATGAAAAAGTTATTGCTGAGAAAGAGGTCCGGGAAGCATCGGTTCCCGTTATAAAAGTCGATGGCATGATTGCAGATTTGAAATTCAACAGAAGTGCTGAATATCGATGGCGTTCCTCTTCAATCAGCTATTCATCAGCTTTGACGAAACGAGAAGCAGCCATGGATTATCTCATTATGGCTAATGAACAGATCAACAAATGTAACTTTGAGCGTGCAAGAGAGAGGGCCCGTGACGCTTACCATAAAGGTAACGAGTCCTTCAACGATATATTACTTCAACCTACAATAATTGCAGATCCACCACCTCCGAGGAATGGAAGGATAATTGCGATACTCATCATATCCGGGATTGCAACAATAATTCTTGTCATCGCCGGCTATTACTGGAGCAAAAGGCGGAAGAGGCGGAGTCTGGAATAAGCGCGGCGCCAGCGAAAAACTGATGCAGCCGGCCGGGATATTTTTCCCGGTCACCAATCTCCCCGGCCCCAATACCTTCATGACCATCTCCTCCCAACGTTGCGTATGGACAATATTCTGAAAGACACCGCAGGGCTCGGCATCCTTTTCTGGCTTGTCGGGTACCTTGCGGGGATCGTCGTGTTTTTTACTCCGTACAAGGACAGCATGGCCTGGATCATGCTGTTCACCTTTACGCCGTTCACCATCCTCGTGACCTGGTGGTGGTTCAGACAGCGCGATTACGAGTCAACGGAATATTACGCGGGGGTCGGGATCGCATGGGCGGTCATCGCGATCGTGCTCGACTACGTGTTCATCGTGCGGCTGTTTTCCTCGCCGGCGTATTACGCCCCGCACATCTACCTGTACTATGCCCTGATGTTCCTGATCCCGGTCGGTGTCGGGCTGTATTTGAACCGGAATGTTGTTGTGGTTAAGGTCGGGTAATTTTTTGGTAGCGCTCAACTTTTTTTGCGCTTTCATCCAATATTCCCGGCCGGGATCGCTCTCTTCATTCTCATCATTATCGGCATCTTCTGGTGCAAAAAAATCCCGGAAAAATAATCGGGCCGGCCCGGTATTTTTCCCGGAAAAAATCGTCCGGACCTCCGGCTCTCCCCCGCCACCGGGCCTCCGCCACGTCCCGCAGCCCATAGAACCGCCCGATCCGCTGTCCAATAGGGTCTATTAGGGCACATTTTACATCCGGCGTGAAAAACTGAATCGGGGCCCGTAAAGGCCCCGGAAAAAGTGAATTCGCAACACTTTTCTGCGAATTCGTCACATTTTCGGGCACCCGAAATTTTTCCCGTTTTCTCAAATCGCCATTAAAACGTCCCGTTTGGCAAAAGGAGCCCTGTTTGTCCAACGGGGGGAGACGGGCAGAGATACCCTTTTCCGGGAAAGGTCCTCCGACGGAGAAATGGGTGCACGTCAGCCCATCGGAAGCGCGGTATCCCCTGCCCCGCGGGCCGGGGATTTCGCAGGACGACAGGCAGGAGCCAGGCCAGGGATTTTACGGCCCGGAAAATTCTCCGGAAATTTTTTTATTACCGGTTCTACAGGAAAAATTTTTCAGAAAATTTCACGGGCCGGAATTCTGCAGAATTTTTAAAGATCCGGGATCAAAAGAGAACCGGAAAAATCCGGTGAAATAACCTACTCCCCTTTTCCTTCTTTCATCAGGTACTCGAACGCCTCGAGCGCCGCCTTCGCCCCGTCGCCGGCCGCGATGATGATCTGCTTGCTCTTTTCGTTCGTGATGTCGCCGGCAGCAAACACGCCCGGCCTGTTCGTGTGGCAGTTGATATCCACGATGATCTCTTTCTGCTCGTTGAGCGCAACAAAACCATCAAGAATATCCGTGTTGGGCAGCCAGCCGATCTCGACAAAGACCCCGTCAAGCGGGAGCTGCTGTTCGGATCCCTTCTCGTCGCGGATCGTGACCCCGGTCAGGAACTGTTCGCCATGGAGGGCGGTGACCTTCGTGTGCTCGTGAACCGTGATGTTCCCGATCCCCTTCAGCTTTTCGACATACACCGCGTCGGCCTTTATGCTGCTGCGCACGATCAGGCTGACCGATGCAGCGATACTGCTCATCTCGATTGCCGTCTGGAGGGCCGAGTTGCCCCCGCCGACAACCGCGACCTTTTTCCCTTTGAACAGCGGGCCGTCGCAGGTGGAACAGATCGAGATCCCACGCCCGATAAAGCGGTCCTCGCCCAGTACATCGAGTTTCCGGGGCCGCTTGCCCTGCGCAAAGATGATGGTTTTTGCAAAAAATTCCTGGCCGGTTGTCGTACTGACCCGGAAAACACCGTCCGCTTCGGAAAAGCCGGCAGCCCGGTCAATCTCGAGCCGGATATCATGCATGCGGACCTGCTCCTCGAACTTCTTCATCAGCTCCTCGCCCGAAACCATCCGGTAGCCCATGTAGTTCTCGACCGCCCATGATTCCAGCGCCTGACCGCCGATGTTCTCGCTGATGATCAGGGTCGAGAGCATCTTCCGTGCACAGTACATCCCGGCCGTAAGCCCGGCCGGTCCGGCACCGACAATCAGGACGTCGTACGCACCGCCCTCCCGGGTCTCACCGAAGAGCTCGTTCAGCCGCTGCGAGTCGAAGCCCACGATCACCTCGTCGTCAACGACAATCACCGGCACACCCCGCTGGCCCGAGAGCGCGATCATCTTCTCGGCCTGCGCCCGGTCCGCCCCGACATCGATGCTCTCGTACGGGACGCCGTGCTTCTCTAAAAACGCTTTTGCCATCCGGCAGTACGGGCAGTTCTGGGTTGAATAGACGGTGACTCTGGTCATCATGCCAACAAGGGCATGGCAAAATAAAAAAGTATTGTACCCGGCAGCAGGCGGCAGCGGGCGTGCCAGCGGAACCTTCTTTTTTCAACAGCCCCAATATACCCGTGAGCCGCATGAAAACTCCCATGCATTCCCCGCGGAGCCTGAGGCCATACGCCGTTTTTTGTATCCTCCTCCTGCTTTGCGGCATACCGGCAGCTGCACAGGCACCGGCAGCAGCGCCCGATCCGGCGGTGTACCTGAACTTTGACGAGGGGAGCGGGATCCTGGCCCTCGATAACTCAGGGCATGCAAACAGCGGGACCCTCCATAACGCGACCCGGATCGAAACCACCGGGTGCAGCCGGGCGCTGTCATTTGCAAATCCCGACAGCTATGTCACGATCCCGTACCGTGCCCTGAATCACCCGGCAAAGGAGATCACCGTTTCTGCCTGGTTCTATATCGACAACTATACAACGTCACCCCTTGTCTCATCGTACCGTAACGGGGGGTACCGCCTCGGGTTCGGCGACGGGAACGACCTCTGGTGGACGCTCAACCTTGAAAACACGGGTGAGTTCTCGGTCGGGGTGCAGCACGACTATATCGCCCTCCACCAGTGGCACCACGTTACCGGGACCTATGACGGCAGCACCATGAAACTCTATCTGGACGGGATCCTGCGGAACCAGGCAAACGCGACCGGCTCAATCCGGTACGGGGATGGCAACTCCGTGATCCTTGGCGCCGAAGCAGGCGCTGCCGATACGCCCGCGGACTGCCCCCGCTTCTTTTCCGGCGGCCTTGACGAGGTCAGGATCTACCCGGTTGCGCTCGGCTACAGCCAGGTGATGGCGGACCGGCTGCGCTGCAACGAGGGCGTCCGCACGGCGCCCGATATCATGCCGGAGACACCGGGACCGGCTGCCTGCGAGACGGTCTCCGGATCAGTCCGTCTCACGCCCAACGGGACCGCGGACCGTGTCCTCCGGTTCAACAACAGGACGGTCAACGGCACCTGGCAGGTCTCCGCGCAGCCGGGATCGGTGCTCAGTGTCCGGGCATTCGATCTCTTCGCGAATGCAGACCCGGACGAGTGGTACCTGGAGATCGACAACGGGAGGGACAAGCCCGTCCGGACGATCGCGTTCCCGCGGAGGATCAATGCGCCTGCCGAGGCTGTCCTGCCCTCCGGCAACGCAACCGTGACCGTGCGGTATTTCAGCGGGACGGAGCGGTTCCCGCTCCGGGTTCTCCTCCGGCTGGAGAGCCTGCCTCCTCCACCGGCCCGGCAGCCCCCGGCAGGAAACATCCTCGGGAACCCCATCATCGTGATCTACACGGCATCGTGGGCAACGCTCGTTGCCATCCTGCTGGTCATCATCTGGGTGCACCGGCGGAGACGGGCAAGGAAGGCCGCGGCGGGGGAAAGCGGATCAGAAGAGCAGGACGATAAAAAATTATAAAGTGATTTCCCGGAACTGCTTGCCGAATACGCCGCAGATCGGGCACTTCTCCGGGGGCTTGCCCAGCTCGATGTTGCCGCAGACCGGGCAGAGAAAGACCGGCTCCCTTGAAATGTCGCTGCCGGCCCTGATCGCGGCCAGCGCTTTTTTGTACAGGCCGGCGTGGACTTCCTCGGCCTTCATGGCATGCGTGAACGCGAGCACCGCATCGGTCCGCTTTTCGGCCTCTGCCGCCTTGATGAAACCCGGGTACATTGAGGTGAACTCGTGGGTCTCGCCTTCGACAGCCGCTTCGAGGTTCTTTGCGGTCGGGCCGATTGCCGTAAGGACTTTTAAGAGTTTCTTTGCATGGATCGCCTCGGCTTCCGATGCTGCCTTGAAGAGGATTGCAACATTTTTGAACCCTTCTTCTGCAGCCTTCTCCGAGAACGCGAGGTACTTCCGGTTTGCCTGGGATTCCCCGGCAAGCGCTTCCTTTGCGTTTTCAATCGTTGCCATGAGGGAATAGTATGGGGAGATCGTTCTTAAAGATTCTTCATGGGGCAGGATGCCCGCACCGGGAATGCCCGGGGGCCATATATTTCTATTGCCATACAGTAATGAAGAATAAAAAGAAACGTTTTTACTGGAACGCTGCACACCGGAGATGGTACAATACCGCGCAGGATTCAGCCTGCCCGGTTCCGGAGCTGTCATGAAAAAGATGAAGGACCTGCCGCAGAACGATCGCCCGCGCGAGAAGATCGCGTGCAGGGGAGCTGCGGCCCTCTCGGACACGGAACTGATCGAGGCAATCCTTGGCAGGGGCACGCGGAACCGCGATGTACGTGAGATCGCAAAGGACATCGGCCGGCTCGTGGCCGAGAAGGGGAAGGCGATCGGGTACGACGACCTGCAGGCGATTAATGGTATCGGCCCGACCAAGGCGTCCCAGATCATGTCCTGTTTCGAGCTGGGCCGGCGCTACTTCGGGATGGTGGACAATGGAGTAAAGGTGACGCGGCCCGAGGACATCCTCCCGCTGGTCGCCCACCTGCGCGACAAGCGGCAGGAACATTTTGTCTGTATCGCCCTCAACGGCGCCGGCGAGGTGCTCGGCAACCGCGTCATCACGGTCGGCCTCCTGAACCACAGCCTCGTGCACCCCCGCGAGGTCTTTGCCGATGCCATCACCGACCGGGCGGCCTCGGTCATCTGCGTCCACAACCACCCATCGGGATCGCTTGAGCCGAGCCCGCAGGACATCGCTATCACGACGCAGCTCAGGGAGGCCGGCTCCATCCTCGGGATCCAGCTCGTGGACCATATCATCGTGACAAAAGCCGGGCACGTGAGCATGCGGGAGCGGGGGCTTGTGTAACTTGGACATTCTTTTTCATTGCAGAAAAATGGATGAAACGAGAAATTTCTTAGGATGGCCCCCCGCCTCAGGGCCCCTCACGGGGCACGGCGGGGCAGATTACCGGACCTGAAAAGCACGTAATTCTCCGCGTTCAATCAAAACGGTAATTGAAGCCGCCGCGGGAGCGCCCCCGCGGGGGTGGCGGCAGGAATCATAATGGGGGTATGGGGGCATCAGCCCCCATCAACAATCAGGAGATTTGTTCATCCGCTTGTTCTTGTTAGGAAAATTTTTGGAATGACAAGAGAATCTGGAAAAAAAACGAACTAACGGTTTCTCACTTCCCCAGCGCTTCCCCCAGCGCCTTCCCCTTCGCGTACGCCGCATCGAGCAGGTCCTTCCGGGTCCGGATATCGTGGATGGTGTCCATGTCGCTGATCAGCAGTTCGTCATGGAAAGGGCAGTCGATGATATCGAAGAACGCCTTCGCGGTCAGCTTCGCCCCCACAAAGACCTCGGGGATCTTCATGCCCGAGATGCAGATGAAGAGGCCGCGCCGCACCTTTTTCTTTTCCGGTGCAACCAGCGGCTGGTTCCGGACGTATTTGGCCATGAAGAAGACCTGGCACCGGTCGATGAAGGACTTCAGCCGCCCGGGGATGCCCATGGTCATCACGGGGGTCGCGACGATGATGCTGTCGGCATCGCGGATCTTCAGGTATGCCTGCTGCATGTCGTCGTCCATGATGCAGGTCTCGTGCTCCCTGCAGAACATCATCTCCATGCACGGCTGGAAATCGAGGGTGTTGACCGAGATCGTCTCTGTTGTGCAGCCGGCGTCTGCTGCTCCTTTCAGCGCCTGCTGAAGGAGGATTGCCGTATTGCCTTCAGGGAGCGGGCTCCCGAGGATCCCGATGACCGTTCCTGCCATACTACTGATTCGGGAACGTCGTGCAATATACTTTTGCCTGCCGGCAGGCCACCGGCAGCAGGTCCAGTACGTACCAACACAATCCATATATATCATTCAGGCAGAGTGAAAGTCTGGTGAAAAACCTTGACCGAACAGAAGACCTATACTGCAGGCCAGAAGGTCGGCCCCGGTAAATACGTATGCATTGACTGCGGAAAGGAACTGACGCTCGACAAGAGCGAGCAGGACCTCCGCAAGTGCCCGTCCTGCGCCTGCGAAGAGTACCAGTGCTTCCCGATGACCCACATCCGGCCGGACATCAAGACCCCGGAGGATGTCAAAAACCCGCCGAAACGCGGCAAGAGCAACATCTGATCATCCATTTTTCTCTCGTACCGTTGACGTGAATGCTGGTGCCGCACAAGGGACCGGAATTCCATTCGTGATCTGCACCAGGACAGTACCGGATCCAGGAGACAGAAGTTATGGTGAACGTTTCAAAGGAAGGGCAGGTCTTCAGGTGCGAGATCTGCGGCAATGTCGTTGTGGTGAAAGAGGCCGGCGGCGGAGAACTGATCTGCTGCGGCGAACCCATGGTGCTGGAGGACTGAGGATATGGCAGCAGGGAAAAAGACCGTGGCAAAGAAGCCGGCTGCAAAGAAGGCATCGGGCCGGGGGCTCGGGAAACTCGAGAAACAGATCGGCCACGTGCCGAAGTTCTTCCGGGAGCTGACCACGAAGGAGCCCGAGATGTTTAACCTCGTCATGCGGTTCGAAAAGCACATCTGGGACGACGGGAAACTCTCGAAGAAGACCAAGAAGCTGATCGCTATCGCCATCGCGGCGGCCCTGCGGGACCAGCACGCGGTCAGGGCACAGCTGATGGGGGCAAAGAACGTTGGCTGCACCAAGGCGGAGATCGAGGAAGCGCTCCGCGTGACCTTCCTGCTCTCCGGCATGCCGGCGTACGTGTACGGCAAGGCCCAGCTCGACGACGTGATGAAGTAACAGGTGGCGAGAGGCCGCTCTCTTTTTTTCCGTAAAAATCGGAAAAACCAAGGTATTTTACGATCCGGCTCCAAGAGAACTGCTATGCCAGTCAGGGTCCTTGCATTTGCCGGAAGCCCGCGGCGGGGAGGGAACTCGGAGACCCTGCTCGACTGGGTGCTCGCGGCCATGGGAAACGAGGCGGACGTCACCATCGAGAAGATCCCGCTGACCGAAGCGGACATCAATCCCTGCAAAGGCTGCAATGCCTGCCAGAAACTGAACAAATGCGTGCAGCGGGACGGGATGGATATCGTCCACGACAAGATCATCGCGGCGGACGTGATCATCCTTGCCGCCCCGATCTTCTGCATGGGGATTGCTGCGCAGGCAAAGATGCTGATCGACCGGGCGCAGGTCTTCACCTCGCGGAAGTACGTGCTGAAGCTGCCGGTTGTCCCGCCGGAGCGGAAAGGGAAGCGGCTCGGGATTTTCCTCTCGACCGCCGGGCAGAACTGGAGTTACGTGTTCGATGCCGCAATCCCCTCGGTGAAATGCTTCTATAACGTAATTGAGGTGAAGGACAGGGATATCAACTACCTGATGATCAACCATGTCGATGAGAAAGGCGCAATCCTCAGTCACCCGACTGCAAAAGCGGATGCAGAGAAGCTCGGGGCGGCCGTCATCGCCGAGATCAAAAAGCGGCTGGCAGCCTGAGGGTGCAGGTATATGAAGATCAGTGTCCTGGGGATATCGGGAAGCCCGCACCGGCACGGCAACACGGAGACCCTGCTCGACAGTTTCCTTGACGGGGCAAAAGCGGCAGGGGCGTTGGTCGAGAAGGTGGTGCTCAAGGATCTCGACTATGCTCCCTGCCGGGGCTGCAATGCCTGCCACAAGACCGGCGAGTGCGTGGTGAAGGACGACGCAATCGTACTGTTCGACAGGGTGCTGAAAGCCGACTGCCTTGCCATCGCCTCGCCCATTTACACGATGGGGATCACCGCGGAGCTGAAGGGGTTCATCGACCGGGGCCAGTATCTCTGGGCCCGGAAATTCATCTTCAAAACGCTCTACTTCACCGACAACCATATCAAACGCCACAAGGGTTTGTTCGTCTCGACCGCCGGCCAGAACTGGGATCATGTCTTCGACGGCGCCTTTCCCATGGTCACGGCCATCTTCAACGGCACCGGGTTCGAATACTACGACAACATCATCGCCAACAACATGGACGAGTACAAAGGGATCAGGAATCATCCCACCGCGATGAAGGAAGCGTTCGAGAAAGGGCAGAAGGTCGTCGCGGTGATCGGAAAGCTCAACGCGCCGAAATAAAAAATCCCTCCCGAAAAAGGGATTCTCAGAGATAGGAGAACGAGGCCACGAGGAGCCCGAACGAGGCCGCGATCAGGAGCGTGAAGGCCGGGGTATTCCAGTCCCAGATCTTCCGGCCGTCAAGCGGACCGAAGGGGAGCATATTGAAGGCCGCGATCATGGCATTGATCTGGATACCGGCAAGGCCGACAACCGCGAGGAGACTCCCTCCCGATGCTGCAAGGCCGCCGCCAAGGACGTACAGGGCGGCAAAGGGGATGCAGAGCAGGAGGTTCGTGGCCGGTCCTGCGGCGGAGATCTTCCCGTTCTCTTCCCGGGTGAGCCCCCGCCCTTCGTACGGGTTGGTGTAGATGACCGTGGCACCCGGCGCCGCAAAGACAAAGCCGACAAGGGATGCCACGACCACCGCGATGAGGAGCATGCTGTTGTCCTTGTGGAACTCGGCCCAGTACCCGTACCGCATCGCGGTGAACTTGTGGGCCATCTCGTGGAGGATGAAGCCGATGCCCACCGTGAGGAGGGCGATGGCAAATATCACGAGTGCCGTTGCTGCGGTCACCTGCTGGAACGGGCGCAGGATTCCGTAAGGGGCGATCTTGATGATAGCAAAGGCAAGCGAGATCGCGAGCCATGCAATAAAAAGGTCCGCTTCCTCGCGCCGTGTGATCCGTTCGAACATAGGATTTCCGGAGAAGATAGGGCTTTTTGCGCTTATCTGTTTTCGTGTCGGGAACCATGCGTATGTTTATGAGAATTCCCGGGGATGTACATGGTATGTCCCTGGATGCGGTGCGGGCGGAGATATCGAAGGTGGATTCCGAAATAATCCGGCTCATTGCCGAGCGGCAGAAGCTGGCCGGCAGGATTGCCCGGATCAAGATCGCCCACAGCCTCCCTGTCCATGACGGGGAGCGGGCGAACAATGTGCTGGAATCTGTCTATGAGCAGGCAACCGAACGCCGCATCGATGCCGTATCCGTCCGGAAGATCTTCGAGATCCTGATCGCCATGAGCGAGGAGCGCCAGCGCGAGTGCTCGGGCGACGGGAACCTGCCGTAATTTTTTTTTGGAGATTTCTGGAGGCGGAATCCGGTTCAGGAGATGAAGCCCCCCTCTTGCGCCGGCCCTGAGCCGAAGAACGTTTCACGCTCTCTTCCTGTTTCATGCATCTGGCCCTCAGCTCCTCCCGTTGGGGACGGGCGCATTGCCACGGTAGTACCTGCACAGGATGATCCGACACCAGAGTGATCGGGAAATACCGCGATATCCCAACGGGAAAAATCGGCTCTGGAGAAAACCTACTGAGATATCACTTAAAATTATGATGGAGCCACGGGCGCTCGGGGTCTGTCGACCTTCGCCCCGTGGAGCATTACCTTTCCGGTATCTAAAAAAAATCGGATATGGGGGTCAAGGGAGGGGTCACCTTCGCAAATTCCACTGAGCGTTTGATTACGGATTTCTACAGAGCAGAAAAATCACATCTGCTGAGGATGGAAAGCGGCACGGAGGATGCTTTGCACATTCTGCACGCCACGGCGGTCAGAGATAATACCCCGGGTCTGATCATCGTGCCGGATGAGGTCGCCAAAGCCGGGTGCACCAGTGTCCCCGTCCGGACATTCACCGCTCCCGGAGGACCCGGACCAGCACCTCAAGGTTCTGTTCCAGGTACATCAAATCCGGGCAGGAGAGATCCCTGTCAGGCTTCGTAACATCCGGCTGGATCCCGAGCAGGGACACCCCCGCCCTGGTCTCGCGCCCGACATACTCCATGACGACCCCCAGCGGGAGGGCATGGGTTGTGATCAGGGTTGCCTGGATCTGTTCCGGTTCGATCACCGCGATCGTGCCGGGCCGTGCTCCCGAATCGGCGGCATCCAGGAACAGGATGTGATCCGGCCGGAACCGCCGGAGGGGACCGGTGATGCTCTCGGGGACCGTTCCGGCAAAAAAAACCGTCACGCCGGGGATCCGGTGCTTTTCGATCTCCCGCGCTGCGGTCATGCCGAGGCTGTCGGGAGGGCTCAGTTCGTCACCGATCCCGACAACTGCAAGCCTCCCGGCACCCCGTATCCGGGGCGGCAGGGTTTCCGTGAGCAGGGACGTATTCTCCATCAGGTTACCCTGACATCCCGGTCAGTTCCGGTGCCCGCGTGCACATGCTCCAGGTGAATTGACCCGGTGGGACAATGCCGCTCGCAGAGACCGCAGCGGATGCATTTGTACAGGTCCACCTGCGGCCGTTTCTTCCGGGCAAGGGTCTTTCCTTTGAATACAACGTCCCGGGGCCCGTCAATCATGGTTATGACCTGGGCCGGGCAGACCAGAGAACATTTCGAGCACCCGATGCAGAGCTCGTCGGTGTTCGCCACCCTCCCCCGGAACGTATCCGGGATCGGTACTTTTATCCAGGGATACCGGATCGTGACCGGGCGCGAGAAAAAGTTCCCGATCATCTCCCTGAGAACGCTCATGGCACCACCCAGAGATAGTTAATGACCAGCACGATCCCTGCCTGCACCAGGGCCGCGCTTGCAATATATTTCCAGCCGATATCATTGAGCTGGTCGATACGGAGACGGCCGGTCGCGACCGTGATCGAGGACAGGACAAGGAGGATGGCAAGGGTCTTGGCAAGGAAGAGCGCAAAACCGGCAGCCGCGTTCATCCAAGGCGCCGGGAGGACCCACGGGAGCATGGGGCCGCCAAGGAACAGGGCGGCGATCAGGGCACTGCCGGTCACCAGCGATAGTTCCGTGGCAAGGTGCATAAGGGCCAGCCTCCGCCCCGTCAGCTCGGTCCAGGGCCCGGCAACGATCTCGGTTTCTGCCTCAGGAATGTCGAAGGGCGTTCGCTCCAGTTTTGCCTGGAGCCCGATCAATGCAACGACAAAACCGATCGGCTGGAGGAACACAAGCCAGGGATTGTGCTGCTGCCAGAGCACGATGTCCGAGATCGACCAGCTGCCTGCCATGATGGCGGGTGTGAGGATGGCCAGGAAGAACGGCACCTCGTAAATGAAGAGCTGGGTCACTGCCCGGATCCCGCCAATGGCGGAGAAGATGTTGCGGGAGAGCCAGCCCAGCAGGAAAAGGGCCAGGGTCGGGAAGGCCATGAGGTAGAGGACAAGGACAAGGTCTCCCGAAAACGCGAACGGACTCGCGCCCGATACGGGAACGTAGAGGAAGGCGGTCATGACCGCTGCAAGAGCAATGACCGGGATCGCATCGAACAACCGCCGGTCCACGCCGTCCGGGTCGATCACTTCCTTGCCCAGCATCTTGATGAAATCGGCAAGCGGCTGGAAGATGGGCGGCCCGATCCGCTGCTGCATCCGGGCGGCGATCTTCCGGTCAAGGTACGCAAGGAAGAACGCGTACGCGAACAGGAACAAAAACCCCGGAAATACGAAGATGTACAGAAAGATGAACACGGGATCGCTCATGGCCGCCACCCGTCCTGCCGGCTTTTGGGATCATGCCCTGACTCCCCGGCCGCAGTACCTGGCACCGCTCTGCCACCCCGCCGGTGTACCACGACCATGCGGCAGGTACACGAGAGGCAGGGATCGATTGCAGCAACAATCACCGGGATATCCGCAAGGTTCTGGCCGGTAAGGCACATGGCAACGGAGGTCCAGTTTGCGAGTGTCGGCGAGCGGATATCGATCCGTTCAACCTTGTCCGTACCGTTCGTCCGGATATAGTGGGCCAGCTCCCCCCGCGGGGCTTCGTAGCGCGAGAGGATCTCCCCTTCAGGTGCATTTTTTGGTGCCTCGACCCGGACCGGTCCTGCCGGGATATTTTCGAGGCAGAAGCGGACGATCTGCGTGCTCTCCCACAGTTCCCCGACACGGACGCGGGTGCGGCCGTACACGTCCCCGTGGTTGTCCGTGATGACCTTCCACGGGATTTCGTCGTACGCAAGGTACGGGTCGTCGCGGCGCACGTCGTAGTCCACCCCGCTTGCCCGTGCTGTCGGCCCGACCGCACCGTACTTCAGCGCCTCCTCCCGGCTCATCTTCCCCACGCCCCGGAACCGGATCAGCATCGTCTCCTCGCTGTTTACCATTCCGACGTACTTTTGGATCCGGTCCTCAAGATCCGGCAGCCTCGCGAGGGCTGTTTTGATCTGTGCTGGCGTCAGGTCCCGGCGGACGCCCCCGATCTCGTTCATGCCGTAATGGACCCGGTTCCCGCTCATCTCCTCCAGGGTGTCCTGCACTGCCTCGCGGTCCCGCCAGCTCCACATGAAGAGCGTGTTGAACCCGATCTCGTGGGCGGCAACGCCCAGCCAGAGGAGGTGGCTGTGCATCCGCTCGAGCTCGGCGATGATGGTGCGTATGTACCGGGCCCGCGGGGGGATCTCAAGGCCCATGATCTCCTCTACCCCCTTGGCAAAGGCCGTGGCATGGGAGTGCGAGCAGATGCCGCACACCCGCTCGAGCAGCGGGAGGACCCGGATGAAATTCCGCTGCTCAGCCGCTTTTTCAATGCCCCGGTGGTTATAAGAGAGGTCGAGCTCGAGGCGCACGATCTTCTCGCCATCCGCGATAACCCGGAAGTTGACCGGTTCCTTGAGCGCCGGGTGGTGCGGCCCGATGGGAACAACTACTTCTGGCATTTCAGCTCCTCTTCCGTTTTTATTCCGCCGTAGAAGTGACCGGGGTCCGGTTTCCAGTCCTTTCTCATGGGGTATTCACCGGCAGGCCAGTCCTCGTTCAGGACGACCCTGGTCAGGTCCGGATGTCCCTCGAAGACGATGCCGAACAGGTCATGGATCTGCCGCTCATAGATACCGGCCGGCGGGAGGAGATCCGACATTGTTGGCATCACGGGACGGGTCCGGGGGATGTCGACTGCAAGGGAGACGATAATGCGGTGTGGTCCGATCAGGTGATACAACAGTTCGAATGTCCCGCCGCGGTCAACGGTACTGATGGTGATAAGGCGATCAAACCCCAGCACTGCCTGTATGGTTGTTATCGCGTCGTGGAGCCTGCCGGGATCGGTTTTGACAGCAATGCGGTTTTTCCGGACCTGCAGGACAGCCCCGAATTCCTGTACCCGTTCTGCTATCGTTTCCGGATTCACGGGACGGGTCATGGAACCTCCGCGGGACTTTTTTCCCCGGGAACCGGAGCAGGCAGTGGCTTTTTCTGCCGCCATTCCTTACCGCCATGTGCCGTATCCTCGCGGAGGAGGTCAATGCACCTGACAACCGCGTTGATGATCTCATCAGGGCGCGGGGGGCACCCGGCGACATACACATCCACCGGGATGACGCTCTCCACCCGGTCCACGACCTGGTACAGTCCGCGGAATACTCCTCCCGAAGAGCCGCAGGCACCCAGCGCAATCACGTACTTCGGTTCCGGTATCTGTTCCCAGACCCTGCGAAGACGGGAAGCCTGTTTCAGGGTGGGTGTGCCGGTGACGATCAGGATATCCGCGTGCCGGGGCGAGCCCCTGACAAGGATCCCGAACCGCTCGACATCGAACCGGGGCATCAGGCACGCGATGATCTCGATATCGCAGGCATTGCAGCCGCCGCTGTTATAGACCGTTATCCAGGGGGATTTGATCCGCGCCCAGCTGACGAGCCTCCGGCTGATGCCATTGCCCGGGACTGCCATGGTTAATCATCACCCCCGTTCACGGATATTAAACCATGGATCGGGACAGCGCCTTTCTCCCAGTCCGTTCCCGCTGCCGTCACTGCTCCCACCTCAGGATCATGATTGCGATGGCCATGATGGCCAGGTACCCGAGCGGCCCCCAGAGCGGTGCATCGGCCGGGGCCGTTGCAAGGACCAGCGCCGCAACGTGGACCACCGTGAAGAAGAGGGCAACGTAGAAGAACTGGTAGCCGGGCTGCCAGACCTGCGCCTCCGCAACCTCGCCGCCCACGTAGGGCATGGTCTTGTTGACCGAGTGCGTGAACGGCGGTGCAACAGTCCGGGACCACGCATAGATCAGCCACCCGATCGCGAGGGCGTATGCCATGATGATGACCGGCGAGGTGAGGATCTCCCACGAGACCATTTACGGCACCCCCCCGATGAAGATCTGCTGTGCCGCATGCGAGATCCACTCGAACGATTCGGGGAACAGGCCGAAGTAGATCGTCACGAGCGCAAGGAAGGCAACCGCCGAGATGATGGTCAGGGGCAGGGGTTTGACCGGAACCGGGCATATTGCCCTGTCGGAACCACAGAAGAGGAGGGTCGATATGACCGGGATGTAGTACCCGAGCGAGAGGGCGCTGTTCAGGGCAAGGATCAGGGCGAGCGCAACGCCGCCGGCCATCGAGGTCACCATCCCGGCCTGCTCGAGGAGGAGCTTGCCGAGGAACCCGGACGTGAAGGGGACGCCGATGAGCCCGAAGACGAAGACCACCATGGAGAACCCGAGGACCGGGTGCCGGGCCCCCAGGCCCCCCATCCCCTCTGTCCTGAAGGTCCCCGCATCCCGCGCGAAGGCGTCCGTGGCGAAGAACGCCCCGGATTTCATCATCGAGTACGCTATCGCGTAATAGAGACCGGCGACAAAACCGAGCGGCAGGTTGTAGATCAGGCCGATGCCGAACCCAAGCAGGATGTACCCCATCTGGGCGATGCTCGAGTAGGAGAGGATGTACCGGAGGTCCGTCTGGTTCAGGGCGAGAAGGTTCCCGGCCGTCATGGTGACGACCGCGATGAAGGTGATCACCATGCCGAGGGTCCATGGCAGGGTTCCCCCTGCCGGGAGCGCGGAGAGCGAGAGGACCATCGCGATCAGGACACCGATCTTCGTCGGGCCGACCATGATGGCGGTGACCCCGACCGGTGCCCGGGCATAGGCATCCGGCAGCCAGGTGTGGAGGGGCACGATCCCCAGTTTCACGCCATACCCGAGCATGATCAGCAGTGCCGCGAAGAGGACGATGCGGGCATCCGCCCCGGCAAGGGCAGCGGGGAGCCGGGAAATCTCCAGGGTGTGGCCCTCGACAAACAGGAGGGCAACGCCCAGCAGGGCCGTGAGCGTGCCCGTCACGCCCTGGAGGAGGTATTTCATTGCCGCGGAGAGGGCCATGGGATCCGCCTGGTACCGGTAGGCCACGAGCGCATAGACCGGGATGGCAGAGAGCTCGACCAGCACGAAGATCGTGAAGAGATCGGTTGCGAACCCCACAGCCATGGCGCCGGCGAGCGCAAAGAGGAAGAGCGGGTAGTAGAACTGGACCGGACCCTTCGGGTCGAGGCTGCCGGCCGATGCCCATGCCGCAACGGCCCCGATTCCCGTGACCAGGAGACCGCCGGTCAGGCCGATATAGGAGATCGTCGGGTACGACGCGTGCTGGAAGAGGACGTACACGAGGAGGCAGAAGACCGCAAGCAGGACGAACCCGGTCAGCGTCCCGCACCAGTGCCGGAGGTTGGGCGGGAACGCCTTTGTCAGGAAATACATACCGATGCCGCAGAGCGCGATGAAGAAGGGCATGAACCCCGCGATGTCGATCGGGTTCATGGCCCCGCCCCCAGGATGACGACCGTGACCAGACCGACGATAACGGCAACGACCATCGCGATGTTCCAGTTCGCGTCGCGGTTCTCCATTCCCATGGCCATGGCCCCTGCAGCGAAGAGGAGCCGGGCCCCCGTGGTTGCAAAGCCGTAGATGATCCTGAAACTCTCCTGAATCCCGCGGGCAGCGGAGCAGACTGCGTGGCATGCCTCCTCGTACAGGAGATCGAAGTCCCGCACAGGGACATCGTGGGGTTCGAGAACCTTCCTGCCGACCGTGAAGAAGAAGAGGGCTGCAGCCCCGAGCACGAGGACAGCGCTCAGCACGTGCGCCATATCGTACGCTGCGTACGTGGTGCTGGCGGGCAGGATTGCATACAGCAGCCCCGGGAAGATCCCGATGATGATACAGAGCGCTGCGGTCCCCAGCATGGCTGCCTGCATGAGGAGCGGCGGGTCGGATGCCTCCGTTGCCCCTTCGCGGATGAACGCGAAGTACCCGAGCTTCAGGAACGAGAGGAATGTCCCGAACGACGCGATCTCAAGGAGAATCCAGAGCAGCAGGCTGGTGTGCTCCGCTGCAACAAGGACCATGCCCTTGGAGACGAACCCGTTGAAGAGCGGGACGCCGGCGATGGAGAACGCGGCGACCCAGAAGGCGATGGCCGTGACCGGCATCTTCTTCCCGAGTCCCCCGACACGGCTCAGCAAATTCTCCCCGGTCTTCCAGACAATGACGCCGACCGCCATGAAGAGAAGGGCCTTGTACAGGATATGGTTGAAGAGGTGGGCCATCCCGCCGTCAAGCCCGAGCTGTCCGATGGCATCCGCTGCCCCCAGCCAGCCGAGGATCCCGATGCCGGCAACCATGTACCCGACCTGCGAGACGATATGGTAGGAGAGGAGGCGGCGCATGTCGTTCTGGAAGATCGCAAAGGCCACGCCGTAGACCGCCATGATCGCCCCCATGAAGGCGATAAACTCGGTCCCCGGCTGGGCCCTGGCAAGAAGGTAGACCGCTGCCTTGGTCGTATACACCGAGAGGAAGACGCTGGCAGCGAAGTTTGCCCGGGGATAGGCATCGGGAAGCCAGGTGTGGAGCGGGATGAACGCGATGTTCACGCCGATGCCAAGCACGATCAGCACCGATGCCCAGAGCTGGTACGGCCCGCCCGGGATCCCGGCGAGCGGACCGACAACGGGCGAGCCGCCGCCCATGATGAGGAGGGCGATGCCGGCCATGAGCAGGGTCCCGCCAAGGCCGTGGTACAGGAGGTAGCGGTAGCCGGCGCCGATCGCCTCTCCTCCTTCCTGCCAGATCAGGAAGGTCGAGGTGACGGCCATCAGCTCCCAGAAGAAGAGGAGCGTGATCCAGTCCCCGGCAAAGACCGCCCCGAGCGAGGTGCCGGCATAGAGGAGGGCGTAGAAGTGAAGCCGGGGTGCTGCGACAGCGGCAGCGTAGAGGATGGCGAGGAAGGTGATGATGGCAAAGACAACCCCGGTCAGGTACGAGAGGCTGTCGACCCGGAGCAGCGTCAGGGTATAGCCCATGAAGGGGACACTCCATTGCGTCACAACGCCGGCGGCAGAGCCGCTGAAATACCCTCCCGGGAGAAGCAGGACATCGAGCAGCGCGATGGCGCCGAGGGCTGCCAGGCCAGCCTGCCGTGCCCGGCCCCTCAGGAAGAGCACAATCGGTGCACCAATCAGGAAGATAACAAAGGGCGGGATCGCGGTGCCCGCTGCAAAGGTCACGATACCCGGCACTGCAGCACGGGTCACTTCCGTGGCAACAGAAACGCTCAGGGCGTACGGGCTGAGAGGCAGAACCGTCCAGAGCCCGGCAAGAGCGGTCAGGACTGCGGTCACGACAACCGGCCCACGGAGGGTCAGGCGAACGCCGGGAACCTCCGGATCGCCGGGCCGGTAGAACGCCCGGATCACGATGGGGAGGAAATAGGCCAGGTTCAGGACGCTGACACCGATGATCACGAGCAGGAGCCACCACTGCCCGGTATCACCCGCAGAGGTTCCGAGGGCAAGGTACCATTTCGCGATGAACCCTGCCATGGGGGGCAGCCCCGCCATGCTCAGGGCGGCAAGGGTGAACGCGGCAAATTCCCAGGGCATCTTTTTTCCAATCCCGTCCAGCTCGGAGATCTTTGTCTTCCCGGCCTCCACGGCGACCGTGCCGGCGACAAAGAACATCGTCAGTTTCCCCAGCGCGTGCGCCGTGAACGCGTAGGTTGCCTCGATCACGGCTGCAACTCTCCCGGCATCGGAGGCGGCGGACATCCCGGCCGGCAGGAGGATGGCAGCGCCAAGCACCATGTAGCTGAGCTGGCTCACCGTCGAGTACGCGAGCCGGAGCTTGAAATCATCCTGCCGGAGGGCAAGCAGGGAGCCGATCACAATGGTGACCACCGCGCTGCCGATGACAATGTCGTGGAGGCCGAGCGCCAGAACCTGATCGGGCCCGTACAGGTACCACATCAGCCGGAGGATGCCAAAGACCCCGGTGTTCACGACGGCAACCGCGTGCAGGAGCCCGCTCACCGGCGTGGGCGCAACCATGGCGCTCGGCAGCCAGCCATGCAGGGGCACGAGCGCCGCCTTCACGCCAAGGCCAAAGAAGAGCAGGAGGAAGGCAAGACGGGCGAACTCGGGGGCGATGGCGGCGATCCCCGGGTTACCTCCCGGGATGAACTCGAGGGTGTTTCCCATGCCGATGACGGCCATGATGCCGGCAAGGATGGCAACGCCGCCGCACTGGGTGTAGATGAGGTATTTTCTCCCTGCGGCAAGGGCCTCCGCCGTTTCCTTGTGGACAACGAGGGGATACGCGGTGATGGCGAGGATCTCGTAGAAGACGAAGAGGGAGAACATGTTGGAGGAGAGGGCAACGCCCATGACCGCCCCCATGGTGAGAGCGAACATCGCGTAATAGCGAGTCTGGGAGTGTTCCTTCAGCCCCCGCATATACCCGATATTGTAGACCGTCGTGATGATCCAGAGGACGGACGCAAGGGTGGCGAAGAGGAGGCCGAGGGGATCCGCGGTGAACCGGATGTCGAGCCCGGGAAGGATCTGCAGGGGGGCTGTCGCGAGGTGCAGGGGGGCGAACGCGGACGGGATTGCAAGGGCGCAGAGCAGGGCGGTTATGACTGCCGCAGCGAGCTGCACCCCCTCGCGGGCGTCCGGGCGGCTGGAGAGGAGCAGGACGAAAATGGTTGCCACGAACGGGACAAGGACGATGGCGGCAAGCATCCACGCGGAGAGGTCCATTACCGCTCACCCCCGTTCGAGAGCGTCGAGATCGCGGCGATATCAAAGGTCTTCCAGACATGCCGGGCCAGGATGACGAGGGCGAGCGCAAGGCCGGCAACGACCGCCTCGATCGCGATCAGGGTGAACACGACCGACTGCGACACGCCGGTGTCACCGGCCAGGTATCCCCCGAGGATGAAGACCAGGCTGACAGCCTTCCCGAGAAGTTCGAGGCCCATCACCATCTTGATCAGGTTGCACCGGGCGATCAGGGCAAAGAGCCCGGTGGCAAAGAGCGCCGCGGCAACAATGAGGATGATCACCACCCCGCCCGGCATCATGGCTGCTGCCTCCCCGACTGGTTCCTGCCCAGCAGCAGGAGGATCGACAGGACGCCGGCAAGCACGATCATGCCCTGGAGGAGCACCTCGTAGGTCCGTGTCTTCCAGAGGACTTCCCCGACAACGGGCGAGACCAGCGCTGCCCCGGGCCATGACTGTGCCGGGGGAACGACAAGGGCGACAAACAGGACGAGGAAGAGCGTCCCGAGGAGGACCGCACACGCATTCTTGGCGTTCATGCACGCACCTTCTCCTCTTCCCCGCCGGCAAGGACAAGGGCTACGAGGAACAGGACGGCCACAAGGCCGCTCCCGACCACCAGTTCAAGCACCGCGGCATACGGGGACGCAAGCAGGAAGAACAGGGAGGCCAGGCCGACGCTCGAGAGCGCAAACGCGATGACTGCCCGGATGAGGTTCCGCTGCAGGATTGCAATGAACGCCAGAACCACGGTTGCGATCCCGGTGATGAGGATGAGGATGAAGTCAGGATCCGGCATCAGCGATCACGGCCCCCTGCAGCAACGTGTCTGTCGCGTATGGCGGGATTCCCCGGCCGGCTTCCCAAAGAAAGAGGAGAATTGTGCGAGAAAATCCACGGGTTTTCTGGTGCATGGATTTTCAGGCAGGAAGTAGCGATCATGGTAATCTTCCGCGGGTTACCAGCAGTCCCTGCCCCCTGCGGCAGGATGCCGGTATCGGGATTACCCTGCTGGTAAGCCCGTTACGGTGGTCGTGATCTTCTCTCTTGTTTCAATGATTGACTCATATCGTGAAGGAGGAGATTAATGTTTGGGTGCCGAACGGTCCGCCAGGACAGTGCGGACGAGAAGAACCCGAAGGGGTCTTCGAGCCGAAACTGGATTTGATCGATACGAGTTGCATGACGGAGAGGTCGGGTCTTTAATTTCTGAGTGATCTTCTGGACAGCGAATGCCTGACCCGGCCCTTCCTGTCGCAGGGGGTCGTTGGGGATAATCCTGCGGGGTCCGATCGTCCGAAAATTGCAGGTAAACACCGTAAAATCCATTTTATTCCAGTCCTGAAACTATCGTGCTGATCTGATTTATCCCCAATGACCCACCATCGAATTGGCGGATGTTACCGGGATTTCTCCGATATCACCGGTGAAAAATTCCGCTGGTTGAAGGCGAGGGTGCATAGGGGGGTCGTTGGGGATAATAATACGTGCCGGCCAGCAATCCGGCGAACCTTTGAAAAAAAGAATTACTTGCTTTGGAGAAAACCTCCTGAGGTATTGAATAAAAATTTTGATGGAGCCACTGGTGCTCGGGGTCTGTCGACCCTCGCCCCGTGGAGCATTGACTTTTCCGGGCATCTAAAAAATAATCAAAAGGGGGGGTCAGGGGGCTTGCCCCCTTGGGCTGCCTCCCCCTCTGGGGGAGAGAGGGGGTCACCCTCGCAATTCCACTGAGTGCGTTATAGGATTTTATTTCTGGAGATTTACTGCTTCGACTTCCGAGAGGTTCGAAGAGCCAGAGGCTCCTCTCACCCTCAAGGAGGAGAAGACCATCAGGTCTTCGGCTCTTCCTTCTTCTCCGGCTTCGCCGGCTTGACGTACGTGATCGTGAAGGTCTCAATACCCTTCACGGTTGCCGGCGCCGTGTACTGCGTATCCATGGAGAGACATTTCGCCGGGCAGGTGTCAACGCAGGAGTTGCAGACAACACAGCGGAAGCGGTTGATCTGCCAGGTCTTTGCCTCCTTGTCGAGCACGATCGCCTGGGCGGGGCATTTCTTCACGCAGATGCTGCAGGAGATACACTTGCTGCCGTCCTGCACCACGTGCCCCCGGGAGATCGGGGTCTTCTTCGCTGCCTGGACCGGGTAGAGGATCGTTGCCGGTTTTGATAGGACCGTTTTAAGGGCGGTTTTTACCATCTCAAAGTAGACCATGGCACTCACCGCTCCGTGCAGCTGATGCAGGGGTCAATGGACAATACAATCACCGGCACATCGGCAAGCTCGCATCCCTGCAGCATCTTTATCAGCGGCGGGATATTCGTCAAGGTCGGCGTACGGATCCGCGAACGCACGAGGAACTTCGAGCCATTGCCCTTGAGGTAATGGACCAGCTCGCCGCGGGGCTGCTCGGCCCGCATGAAGTACTCCCCGTCCGGTGCGCCCGTTACCTTGACATCGATGGGGCCTTCGGGGATCTTCTTCACTGCCTGCCGGATGAGATCGGTCGAGGTGAAGAGCTCCTTTGCCCGGACGGCACAGCGGGAATAACAGTCCCCGCAGCTGTCGGTAACGACCTGCACGTTCAGCCGGTCGTAGGCGCCGTACCCGCTCTTCCGCAGGTCGATGGCAACACCGCTGCCGCGGGCCGTCGGGCCAACGGCACCGAGGTGGTACGCGTCGTTCCGGGAGATCGTGCCGACGTTCCTGAGCCGGTGCCTGACTGAATCATCGTGCAGGAACACGTCGGTCAGCTCCTTCATCTCGCGATCGAGATCGTCAAGGTCCTTTGTCATCCGGTCCAGCCGCTCGCTGCTGATGTCGCGCCGGACACCACCGACCTTGCTGGTGCCCTGGATGACCCGGCCGCCCGTGGTCTCCTCCATGAAGTCGAGGACCTTCTCGCGGGTCTTCCATGCGCCCATGAAGAGGTTCTCGAACCCGAATGCGTCGGCGAAAAGCCCGAGCCAGAGGAGGTGAGAGTGGAGACGGGAGAACTCGGACCAGATGACCCGCAGGTACTGGGCCCGCTCGGGGACGTCGATGTTCATGATCTGTTCGATACCCTGGCAGTAGGTAGCCCCGTGGATGAAGCTGCAGATCCCGCAGGTCCGCTCGGCGATGTACACGTACTCGGTGAACTCCCGCTTCTCCACGAGCTTCTCGAAGCCCCGGTGGATGTACCCAATCGACGGGATGGCGTCCACAACCCTCTCGTCCTCGAGCACGAGGTCGATGTGGATTGGCTCCGGGAGCACCGGGTGCTGGGGGCCGAACGGGACGATGATCTGTTTCGTCATGGCTTGCCCCCCTTCGTGACAGTGACCGGCGGTTTGCTGAACGGGAACTTCTCCGCGGTCCGTATCAGGGTTCCCTTGAAGTCGATGTTCATGCCCCGGACCTGGATGCCGAAGAGGTCGTGCATTTCGTTCTCGTAGATGAACGCATTCCAGTACATGCCGGAGATGCTGGGGACCTCGGTCTCCGCGGGGATTGCGATCCGGACAACGTCGAGGTGGTAATCCTTGTCAAAGCAGTAGTTGATCTCGTACAGGTCTCCCACCTTGGTGCAGCCGATCTGGACAAGGCGGTATCCTTCGTTCCGGAACCGCTCGACGCTGCCTATCAGCTTTCCGACTTCGATGGCCGTGATGGTCTGTTTGTCCATGGTCATACGGTCTCACCCGCCTTCGTGCCCTCAGCACTGCCCTTCTGCAGCATCGCGGCCCGCTTCTTCTCGAGGATCCCGAGCGCCGTGACTACGCCGTCGATGATCGACTCCGGGCGTGCGGCACAGCCGGGGACGAAGACATCGACCGGGATGACCTTGTCGATCCCGCCCTGGACATTGTAGCACTCGCGGAAGATCCCGCCCGTTGCTGCACAGATGCCGATGGCGATGACGACCTTGGGCTCCGGCATCTGGTCATACACGTTCTTCAGGGGTACTTTGTTCTGTTCGTTGACACTGCCGGTGCAGAGCAGGATATCGGCATGTTTGGGGTTGCCGGTGTTGATGATGCCGAACCGCTCCACGTCGAAGACAGGGGTCAGGGCCGCGAGGATCTCGATATCGCAGCCATTGCACGACGATGCATTGTAGTGCACGATCCAGGGGGATTTCGCAAGATAGGTCATGGCATCACCACCATCCCGAGGTAGTATAAGACCCCGAGGTTAACAAGCCCGAGGGTCCCGGCAATGATCCACGCGCTGCGGAGCATCAGCTGCCACTTGACCCGCGAGAAGGTGTTGTCGATGAGGATCTCGAGGAAGTACGCGACAACGATCGCAGCAACTGCCACGAGGGGGTTCCAGGCAAAGAAGAGCCAGATGACCCCGAGCAGGAAGACGTACTCGTACCAGTGGGCGATCTCGATCTTGCCGAGGTTGGGGCCGGCAAAGTCCGTGGTCACGCCCTTGACGATCTCCTGGTGGGCGTGGTGGGACGTTGAGAGGTCGAACGGCGACTTGCGGAGCTTGATGGTCAGCACGATGAGGTAGCCGATGAAGACGCCCGGGAGGTAGAGGATGATCGGGACCGCCGAGGAAACAATGGTGCTGACAAAGAAGCTCTTCGTAACCATGTACATCCCCACGGCGGTCATGATGATCATCGGCTCGTACGCGATGATCTGGAGGAGTTCCCGCTCTGCTCCCACGTGGCTGTACGGCGAGTACGAGGCGTACGCCCCGAGCACGATGAAGATATGGGAGAGCGTGAACGCGAAGATCACGAGCAGCATGTCCCCGCCCGAGAAGAACAGGGCGCCTGCCACGACCATGAAAACAAGGTAACTCAGGACGTAGAAGTTCTGGGTCACCGTGACCACCGGGTTCTCCTTCTCGAAGAGCTTGCCCACATCGTAAAACGGCTGGAGGATGGGCGGGCCGACCCTCCCCTGCATCCGTGCGGTGACCTTCCGGTCGATCCCGGCAATCAGCCCGCCGAGCAGGGGGGCGACGAGGATATACACCAGTGCATACACGATCGGCTGGAACTCTGCCGGGATCATAGCATCACCCCGACCAGCATGATGCCGGCAATGAGGAGCAGTCCCCAGCACATCGAGGTGCCGATCATGAACAGCCGCTCCTCGCCAAACATCTTCTCAAGGTAGTAGTTGGAGAGGACGACCTCGCGGGAGTTCCCCAGCGACCCGGCGAAATGCATGTTGCCGTCCATCGGCCTCCCGCCCATGTAGGGGGTTGCGGGGACGTGGGGGCCCTTCCTGTAGAAGAGCATGGAGAGCGGCATGATCATCAGCAGGCAGAGCATCATGATCATGATCGTGAGGTTGGCCTGCGCAAGCCCGGCCGTCTGGCCGTAGATGTTCAGGACGAACGGCTCGATCAGGACCCACGAGATGACCGGGAAGATGAGGCAGACGACCACGACGAGGCCGGTCAGGATCCAGAGCACGACCCACTTCTCCTTCTTCACGGTGTCCTCGAGAACCTCCTGCTCCCGCATCACCGAGATGATCTTGCCCATCCACTTGCTCCAGAAGAAGACGGTGGCAGAACCGCCGAAGGCCAGGATGGCGATGAAGATGAGGCCGAACGGGGCCTGGATGAATGCCTCGATCGCCGCCCACTTGGAGATGACCATACCGAACGGGGCAAGGAACATGCCGGCCATGCCGATGAACATCATGATGGCGATCCGCGGCATCCGGACAATGAGCCCGCCCATGTCCTCGATGTTCCGGCTGCCGATCCGGTTCTCGACTGTCCCAACGCAGAGGAAGAGGAGGGACTTGGCAATCGCGTGGAAGATGATCAGAAGGATCGCGACCCACATCAGGTTGTAGGTGCCGACACCGGCGCAGGCTACGATCAGGCCGAGGTTTGCGATGGTCGAGTAGGCGAGCACTTTCTTGGCATTGTTCTGCGATATCGCCATGAAGGAGGCGAGGGCGAACGTCATGCCGCCGACCAGCGCGATCATGAGCCCTTCGGTCGTTCCCGAGAGGACAGGGGCGAACTTCACAATGATATAGACACCCGCCTTGACCATGGTGCTGGAGTGGAGCAGGGCGGAGACCGGGGTCGGTGCGACCATGGCCCCGACCAGCCACGAGGAGAAGGGCATGAGGGCTGCCTTGGTGATGCCGGCAAAGCAGATCAGGACTGCCGGCACGAGCGCAAGGGCCTTGCCGGTCGTGAGCAGGTAGTTCAGGTCAAGCAGCCTGCCGGAGGGGTCCGAGAGGACGAGCCAGATGAGGGCTGCGAGGAACGCGAGCCCGCCCAGCAGGTTCATCACAAGGGCGAGGAACGAGTTGTTGGTCGCCTCCTCGGTTTCGGAGTACCCGATGAGCAGGAACGAACAGAGGGTCGTGATCTCCCAGAAGAAGAAGACCCAGAGCAGGTTGTTGGAGAAGACCAGCCCGAACATCGCGGCAAGGAAGAGGAACAGGATGGCAAAGAAGATGTTCCGGCGGTCCCTCACCTCGGGGTGGCGGGTGTGGTAGGTCTCCATGTATCCCACGGCATAGACGCAGATCAGGGTGCCGATGATCCCGATGATCAGGGCCATGATGATGGAGAACTGGTCGACGAACAGGTTGTTTGCGACATGCAGGCCGTGCGACAGGCTCGTCTCGAACCAGACGAGCAGGCCGGCCTGCAGCAGGACCAGGACCGCTGCAAGGGTCTTCCTGTGCTTCACCGCGAGATACAGGATGAATGCCACCATCAGCAGCTCAATGAAGAACATGACCTGCCCGACCTGTTCCGAGCCGACGGCATATAACAGCGTGTCCCGGTTATACCCGAGCACGAGCAGCAGCAACGATACAATCCCGATAGCAACCGCAGAGAGCTGGACGATCAGCGAGCGCGATGAGTCCCTGCGTTCAAAGAGCAGGAAGATCGCTGCAATCAGCGGAAACAGGATGAGATACCCTAAGAGATCCAATATATGCACCAGAGAGCCTCCTGAGAAGATCATGGGGATTTTTCATTATTAATCATATTGAATTGAGTCCGGAAACCGGTTCCGGTATGAAAAAGCTGAGATAAAATGGGGGATTTTGTTGTTTTTTGGATCGGATCGCGATTTTTGTACGGAGATCGGGCAGCGGTTTTTCCGGAAAAATCGATCCTCGAATTTTTTTCCGGATCGGATCGCGATTTTCAGAAAAAAATCGATCGCCGGAATTTTTTTTCAAATCGATCCGTGATTTTCAAAACAAAACCGGATCCTGTTTTTTGTTCAGAGATCGATCCGCGATTTTGATTCGTAAAACCGGGTTTCCGTATTTATTTTGGATCATGTCACGAATTCACTATCAACTCCGGATTCTGATTTTCTGCACCGCAGAAACCTCCGGTTGCTCGAAGTATACGGAACTTCACCTCCCGTAGTCTGGTACAGGTACTGACGGTTTGATCTGAAAATTCAGGCAACAGTCATATTCCGCTGACCCCCGGGGGAATCTTGTGGGACAGGTATACCTGCTGGAGGCAATGATCCAGGTCACGGGTTGAGTACCCTGCACCGAAATCGCAACCGGCAAATAGGAGGACAACTTATCACATTCTCTGAGAACATCCTACCCATAGGGGTTTGATCTTTATTGAGGGTAAAAGCAATCATACCCGATAAACGCATCTTCGTTTTCAGGGTCACCCAGTGGATTGGCCGGCTGAAAGGATCCCCATACATGGTACTGGAGGTTCCCGGAGAGTGCTCGCTGTATGATTTCGCCATATTCATCCTTGCGAACTTTGACTTTGACGATGATCATGCCTTCGGGTTCTACAACCACCTGACCCGGTATACCGAGGCAACGGAGGCATACGAGCTCTTCTACGATAACAAGGATACCCGCATGGAATGCCCGCCATTTGTCAGGAGCGTTAAGAAGACGCTGGTGAAAACAGCGTTTCCCGAACCGGGAAAGAAGATGCTCTTTCTCTTTGATTATGGGGACAACTGGCAGTTCCGCATTGAACTTCTGGAGATCGAACCGGCTGGTTCCAGAAAGCCGTACCCCAAATGCAGAGAGCGCCATGGGAAACCCTGTTCGCAATACGGGGACGATGACAATGAGGAGGGCGCCGGCGATCACTTCTGATCCGGACCGGTGGCAGGGAACCACGTCATGGCCGGCATTTCCATGTAGGACACAGCGTGAAGATATTCACCCTCCGATCCGGATGACATGTCAGCGCTGCTGAACGTGACGCAGATTGACTTGCTCTGTCTCATGTTGTTTGTCCGAGTCAGCCGGTCCTGCCCTGCCGCGTGGGGACCCCCCGCATTGCGATATTCTCTCAGAAAGTAAGCGGGAAAGTGAACAGAAAAAGAAAAGCCCGTCACCTGTTTCGACGCATCCTGATGAAAAGAGCGGCACATATTGCAATTGCAACGAATGCTCCCGGCACAACAAAACCCGGGGTTTTTCGGGCATTCACCGGAATCATCGAGCCCGACCAGGTCTCGTTGGCGCCGATAATCCAGACATCGGTAATCTGTGTCGGGTCATCCCGTGCCGCTCCTTTTCTGGCTTCGAAGATGAGTTGTTTCCCGCAGGAATTGGCCGCCGCGAGGTGAACAGACTTGTAGTATGCACCCATATGCTCTTCGTGCCAGCGCCCTAAACCGCATTCCCCGATAAATCCCATGATGGCAGTGTTACTTTTTGCCATCGGATACCTGCCATAAAAGTCAGAATCTGAATCTCCCTTACCGGGATAGATGGGGGTTGTCTCTGCTGCCAGAACCGCACCGGGAACTATCCCGGTTACAAGGATTATGATCAAAACAAGTGCAGTCGGTCTCATTGAACTCCTCAGGAAAACACTATTGGAATTTCATATCACAGATGACAGCCTTGTAGCCCGGATCCGGATACGTGACTGTCTCCGCCTTCCCTTCATATCATTATATGTTAAAAATAATTCATAATAATATTATTGATTTGATCCCGTGTGAGTTCGTTTCGCATTGTTTTGAAAAAATCGGGGCAGGGAAATTTCCTGCCCCTTGTTGTCGAAGAACGTTGAAACGTTCATCTCCTCCTTCAGGTCTTACAACCTTCAGGATTTTTGAGGGGATAACATGTACAATCATCCCAGGTTCCAGCAATAAACCACCATTTCCCCGTTTCCGCCCGATTATCAAGGCGCTTTTAGAATCTGGTGCACCTGAATACAGAAGATAAAAGTTTAATCTTCCAAATGTGCACTAATAATCTCTTAGGATGGGGCGTGGAAAGCCGTTGCACCCTCCTTTGGTTCCGTTCAGGCAGGATTCTGCCGATACCAATTCATCATACTTCATCAGACCTGATGTGATGCCGGGCCCTGCCCGGAAATCCTGCATATGCACCACGCGTATGCCGGTTTCCGGACGGCTGCCCGGCAGGTACAGCAGGGAGGTCATGGAATGATCGATCTACCGTTACAGATTGTAATTGCAATATGCATCCTCGCGCTGGCCCTTGCCGCGATTCTCGCCCGCAACCTGCTTGCGCAGGACCAGGGCACGCCGAAGATGCGTGAGGTTTCCGATGCCATCCGTGTGGGTGCGGAAGCATTCGTCAAACGCCAGTATTCGACCATCGCTATTCTCGCCGTCGTTCTTGCGCTGGTGATCTTTGTTGTCTACTTCCTTACCGGACAATCGGACCTTGCCCTGGCAACCGCCGCCGCATACATCGTCGGCGCGACCTGCAGTGCCGTTGCCGGTATCGTTGCCATGTACGTTGCCGTGCGCGCCAACATCCGCACCGCTGCAGCAGCCCAGACCAGCGATGGCAAGGCACTCGACATGTCCTTCCATGGCGGGGCCGTCTCCGGCCTGATCATCGCCTCGATGTCGCTCCTTGGCGTCTCGATTACGTACATCGCCCTTGGCGCTGACCCGCTGCACACCCCGTTCGTCATCGTCGGGTTCGGCTTTGGTGCGTCGTTCGTCGCCCTCTTCGCCCAGCTTGGCGGCGGTATCTACACCAAGGCAGCAGATGTCGGTGCTGACCTCGTCGGGAAAGTCGAGGCCGGTATCCCCGAGGACGATGTCCGGAACCCCGCGGTCGTTGCCGACCTTGTCGGCGACAACGTGGGCGACTGTGCCGGCCGTGGCGCCGACCTTTTCGAGTCTACCGCTGCCGAGAACATCGGTGCGATGATCCTCGGTGTTGCGCTCTTCCCGGTCTTCGGGGTCAACGGCATCCTCTTCCCGATCGTCATGTGTGCCTTCGGTCTCCTGGCGAGCATGATCGGTATCCTGTGTGTCAGGGGCAGGGACGGCGCCGACCCGATGGACGCCATGAACATGGGATACTACATCACGGCGGCTATCTCCGCGGTCTTCCTCTTCTTCGGGGTCCAGTGGCTCCTCGGCGCCTCCGCAGGCTGGATGTACTTCTTCTTTGCCGGCCTCATCGGTATCATCCTCTCCGTCTGTTTCCTCCGGGTCACCCTGTACTACACCGACCACCACTACCGGCCGGTGCAGGAAATTGCCGACGCGTCCGAAACCGGGGCGGCGACAAACATCATCTCCGGGTTCTCCGTTGCCCTCGAGACCACCGCGATCCCCGCGATCCTCATCGGCATCTCGCTCCTGCTCTCCTACTGGTGCGGTACCCAGACCGGTATCGCAAACGGCGGCCTGTATGGCACTGCCGTTGCAACCATCGGCATGCTGATGGTCTGCGCCTATGTCCTTGCCATGGACACCTTCGGCCCCATCGCCGACAATGCCGGCGGTATTGTCGAGATGAGCCAGGCACCTGATGCGGTCCGGCACCGCATGGACAAACTTGACGCAGCAGGCAACACCACCAAGGCACTCACCAAGGGATATGCCATCGGCAGCGCATCGCTCGCGGTCTTCCTGCTCTTCAACGCCTACATGGCAGACATCGCCAAACTCACCGGCAAGGCATTCGAGGTCGTCAACCTTGCCAAGGTCGATGTATTCGTCGGGGGACTGCTTGGTGCAATGCTCGTCTTCCTCTTTGCCAGCTTCGCCATCCGGGCAGTCTCCAAGACCGCCCAGTCGGTCATCGAGGCCGTCCGCGTCCAGTTCAAGGACAACGCCATTATGGCCGGCGACCGGAAACCCGACTACGCCGCGGTCATCGACATCACCACGTCCGGGGCCCTCCGGAACATGGTCCTCCCCGGTATCCTCGTGGTTGGCTTCCCCGTCATCATCGGCATGACCATGAAGTACGAAGCCCTTGCCGGCTTCCTCATGGTCGGCACCATCGCCGGCATCCTCCTCGCCCTCATCCTGAACAACGGTGGCGGCGCGTGGGACAATGCCAAGAAATACATCGAAGCCGGTGCCCACGGCGGCAAGAAGAGCGAGGCCCACAAGGCAGCCGTCATCGGCGACACCCTCGGCGACCCCTTCAAGGACACCGCCGGCCCGTCGCTCCACGTGCTCATCAAGCTCCTCGCGACGCTCACGCTCGTGCTTGCGCCGCTCTTCATCTGAAATACCTTTTTTTTATACCCGTCACGGATCGCAAGTTCTTTTCATTGCCGGCTGTTATCCTCTGAGCATGAAACACAATTACCTGACATGCACTCTTGCTGTTTCCTTTGTCGTCGTCTTCCTGCTCCTGGCAGGATGTACCGGCTCCCCGTCGTCGTCCCAGCCTGCTGCCCCGGCATCCGCCGGCAGCCAGCCCGAGAAGACCTATATCGTGGGTATCGACGGCCAGTACCAGCCGTTCAGTTACATAGACGCCAATGGCACCGCGCAGGGTTTCGATGTCGATTCCATGCGCTGGATCGCGCAGAAGAAGGGGATGAAGGTCACGTTCCAGGCAACGGCGTGGGACGGTATTATCCCGGCGCTCCAGGCAAAGAAGATCGACCTCATCTATGCGGGGATGACCATCACACCGGAACGGGCGGAGCAGGTCAACTTCAGTATCCCGTACTGGGAAGTGAACCAGGATGTTGTTGCCCGGAAAGATTCGAACCTCACGCTTGACGATGTGAAGGCGGGAAAAGCCATCATCGGCACCCAGAGCGGGTGTACCGCGGCCATCTGGATCGACAAGAACCTGATCAGCACCGGCAGGATGCCGCAGGGCAACCTCAAGCTCTACGACAATACCCCGCTTGCGGTCGACGATCTCTCTGCAGGCCGGGTTGATGCGGTCATGTACGATGACCTTGTCCTCAAGGATATCATTGCAGGCAAGTCCATCAAAAAGATCGGCAACATCGAGACAAAGGAAGAGTTCGGCGTGGCTGTCCGGAAGGACGACACGGAGCTCCTTGCCACCATGAACGACGGCCTCACCCAGCTGAAGGCGGACCCCTACTGGCAGGAACTCATCGTGAAGTACAAGATGAAGTAATCTGAAAACACTGGTTTTCTTTTTCGACTCTTTGAAATTTTTCTTTGGTGAAATCTTTCCCACAGCGTCCTAAGTCGAATTGCGAGGGTGACCCCCTCTCTCCCCCAGAGGGGGAGGCAGCCCAAGGGGGCAAGCCCCCTTGACCCCCGTATTCTATCATTTTTTCGATACCCGGATAAGCTCATGCTCCACGGGGCGAGGGTCGAAAGACCCGAGCGCCCGTGGCTCCATCCCAATCCAATATTATCCCTTGCGAGGTTTCTATAGAGCCGATTTTTTTAAAGACATTGTCTACGCCCGGCTCTTCCCGGTCAATCCCGGCACCGCCACCCGTTTCTCGAGCAGGTGGACACCGTACGTGGTGAGCGTGACCAGCACGAGGTAGACGACACCGACGGCAAGGAATGCCTCGTTGAACATGAAGTACTTGGTGGCAACGAGCTTGGCTGCGCCGGAGAGCTCGACAACGGTGATCATGTACGCGAGCGACGAGTACTTGATGAGGTAGATGAACTCGTTCGAGAGGCCGGGGATAGCCCTGCGGAGCGCCTGCGGGAGGATGATGGTCTCGATGGCCTGCACCTTCGTCATGCCGAGTGCCTGCGCTGCGGTCATCTGCCCGTCCTTGATCGACTTGATTGCCCCGCGGACATACTCCGAATTGTATGCGGCGTTGCAGAGGATGAACCCGAGGACCGATGCAGTGAATGCCGGCAGGGTGATCCCGACCGTCGGGAGACCGAAGTAGAGCATGAAGAGAAGGAGGAGGAGCGGGCAGCCCTTGAAGAAGACGACATAGCCGGCGCAGGCAGTGGAGAGCGCGGGCCCGCCGTACTGCCTCCCGAGGGCGATCCCGATCCCGAGCACGAGGCCGAACGGGGCCGTGAGAAGCACCAGCTCAAGGGTGACGATCAGCCCCTGCCACAGTGCGGGCATCAGGAACTGGGTGAGAAAGGTGACCGGGTCCATGGCTGGTGAGTGCTCCGCGTTCAGTGCTCCGATATCTTTCCGATGAACTCGCGGGTCCGGGGGTGCTTCGGGTTCTTCATGATCTCCGACGGGGGGCCCTGCTCCACGATCTGACCGCCTTCCATGAAGACCACCTCGGTGGCAACCGACCGTGCGAATCCCATCTCGTGGGTGACCACGAGCATGGTCATGCCGCTCTTTGCCAGGTCCTTCATGACCTCCAGGACTTCACGGGTCAGCTCGGGGTCGAGCGCGGAGGTCGGCTCGTCGAAGAGGATCACTTCGGGGTCCATGGCAAGCGAGCGGGCAATCGAGACCCGCTGGGCCTGCCCGCCCGAGAGCTCGGACGGGTAGTGGTCCGCCCAGTCCTCCATGCCCACCCGGCGGAGCTCTTCCATCGCCTTATCCCGGGCCAGTGTTTTGTCCATCTTCCGCACCTTGATCGGGGCGATCTCCACGTTCTGCACCGCGGTCAGGTGGTCGAAGAGGTTGAAGTTCTGGAAGACCATCCCGATCCGCTGCCGGTACTCGCTGATGCGGTGGCCGCAGCCGGTGATCTCGTCGTCGTCGATATAAACGTGGCCCCGGTCGGGTACGGTCAGCTGGTTGATGCAGCGCAACAGCGTGCTCTTGCCGGTCCCCGAGGGGCCGATGAAGACGATCGTCTCGCCTTTTTTTACATTGAACGAGATTCCGTGGAGGATCTCCCGTTCGCCGAAATTCTTGTGCAGGTCAACGACCCGGAGGATGTAGTCGCTCATGGTTCACCCTGATTGTATCCCGAAGCCCGGGATGGCGAATTTCTCTTCTGCCCTGAGGATCACCTGCATGCCGGCGTAGTTCAGCAGGATGAAGATCCCGGCGCAGGCCATGTACACCGGCAGGGTGACATAAGTCTGGCTGACGATCTGGGACGTGCGGGTCAGCAGTTCCATCACGCCGATGGCATAGCAGACTGCCGAGTCGGTGAGGATCTCCGGGTACTCGTTCGACCAGCCGGGAAGGGAGATCCGCAGCGCCTGCGGCAGGATGATTGTCCTGATCGCCATCCACCGCGTCATGCCAAGCGAGAGGGCTGCGGTCATCTGTCCTTCGGCGATCGACTGGATGGCTCCCCGGAAGATCTGGGACTGGTACGCCGCCCCCCGGAGCCCGAGCACAACCGCGCCCACGACAAACGGTGGGAAATCGAGCCCCATGACGGGAAAAATACCGAAGTAGAAGAGGAAGAGGAGGACGAGGATGGGCAGGCCGCGGAAGAACCAGACATAGACCGCCGCGGGCGCCCGGAGCATACGGTTCCCGTACACCTGGATGAGAGCTATCGGGAGGCCGAGGACAAACCCGATCGCAAGGGCGCTCAGGACCAGGCCGAGCGTGACAGCAATGCCCCCCAGAAGGTAGGGGCCCCACGCGATCAGGATTGAGATGATGTCCATGTCCGCTCCCGTGTCCGTGCAGCCTGCCCGTGATGCCGCCGGTGAGTGGCTGCGATATAGAGTATAAGCAGGCCGGGCGGTTAAAAAAATTGTCTTTTAATCTTCCACAGGGGCTGCGGGAGGAAATCACCCGAGGGAATACTTCGTCCGCAGGGTCTGCCAGTATGGATCCTTCATGAGATCCGCGAGGCCCTCATTGATGGTCCGGAGGAGCTCAGGATTGTTCTTCGGGATGGCGACGCCATACTGCTCATTCGTATCGATCTCCGTAATGAGATGCGCGGGCTTCCCGGCAATGGCCGTGACCATGGAGGGTTTGTCGTAGATCGCGGCATCGAGCCGGCCGATGGCGAGATCCTCGGCAACAAGCGGGAAGCTGTCGTACAGCTTCAGGTTATCGGCGGGCATGAGGCCCTTGTTCACCAGGTTGTTCTCCACCCAGATAGCGCCGGTCGTGCCCCGCTGGGCGCCGACCACCATCTTACCAGCGTAGAAGTCGTCGAGGGTCTTCTTCCCGCTGTCGGGAACCGCAACGGTCTGGTTGATCTTGAGGTACGGGATCGAGAAATTCACCTTCTCCTGCCGCTCGGGCGTGATGGTCATGCCCGAGTAGACCATGTCGATCTTGCCGGCGTCCATGGAGGGTATCATGCCATCCCAGGCGGTCGGCTGGAACGTCACGTTCAGCCCTTTCTTCTGTGCGATCCACCGCATGGAATCCACGTCAAACCCGGTGGGGGTGCCATTCGGGTCGAGATAGCTATACGGCGGGTACTCGGCATCGATGCCGACAATGTACATTTTCTGCTGTCCGGATGCAGGTGCAGAGGCCTGCTGCGGGCTGCTGCCGGTGCCAGTACATCCGGCAAGGAGTAGTACAGTAACGAGCATGATGGTGAGAGGTACTGCAAACGATCGTTTCATGAAAGAAGAGGTACCTGCCGGCCGCTATTTACCCGTTCCGTATTGATTCCCCAATCGCTGGGCCGCCTGATCCAGCAGATGCCGGGGAGCATATGGTACGGTCAGTCGCACCCGCAGCCGAGATCGACACTGGCATCGATCCCCAGCCGGGAATACCGTTTCGGGTTTGCCTCGAACTGCTTTTTACAGTAGCCTGAGCAGAAATAATACTTTGTGCCCTTGTAGGTTGTGGTCGCTTTCGCTTCTTCCTCGCCAATGACCATGAGACAGACAGGATCAGTTGCCACGGGTATCGCCTTTTCCTGTACAAGAATCGTGCCGGGATCCTTAAGATTTATCCCATGATTCCGGAGACGGACCCCAAGAGAGACCCATCAGAAAAACCGGACCGGCGCATCCGGATTCGTCTCCCGCTCGTGCTTAATCAGGTGGGCGTTGATATCCGAGAACGTTTTGAGGATGAGGAAGAGGACGAGCACCGGAAGGGTGGTTGTCAGGCCGAGGATCTGCAGGGCAAGGATCACGATGCTCCCGAAGATGATGGTCAGGTGCATCGGTATGATCCGCCCGTACGGCGAGAAGAAATTCTCGTTCACGAACCGGTAATCCTTCGGTCCTGTATGCCGGTACGTGATATACGAATACAGGTGATTTACAAAGAAGAGGCCGCAGGCGATCCGGATATTAGGATCGGAAAAATTCACGGCCCCGAAGATCTCCGAATCGACGATGATGAAGAAATAGCCCAGGTGGAAGAGACCGTAGTGGAGCGTGAAAAATCCTGCCATGATACACAGGTAGAACCAGGCAAACCTGAGGGTGACCCTGTCTGTCCCGCCCCGTTCGTCAATCGGTCTCTGGAGGTCGCCCCGGATGACCGCTGTATCGGCACTGAGAATTGAGATCACGGAGAAAATACCGATCACGACGCTCTGCACCCAGTAGACGAACAACACCGTGGCAAGGTCCCAGTTACCAAGGATGGCAAGGACGATGGTGACGATGTTGGCGAAGATGAGGGAGACGACCGGATAATTATGGAGGAGATCTCCCGGAAGTACCCGCGGGATGATTTCCGGGAGCTGCATGAGGGTGTGGTTGCCCGCAGGGCACAAAAACCTGCGCATCCGCGGCGGGCCGGCTGCCGCTTTTGTGTACCTTCCCCCGCGGCAGACTGCGACACCCTATAAGGTTCCCGGGAGCACACAGTACGGTAACAATGGCTTCCGACCGTATTCCCATCGGCAGGTTCTCGCTCATCACCCGGCTGAGCCCCCGGGCGCTCCGGCTCTATGACGAGCGTGGCCTGCTGGTACCGGAGATCAAAGATCTCTGTACCGGGTACCGCTATTACGCAGGAACCCAGATCCCGCGGGGTGTCTCGATCAAGACACTCTGCAGCCTCGGGTTTTCCCTCTGTGACATCGACGTGCTCCTGACGGCAAAGGAGGAGCATGACAGCACAACCGTCCGGGAACTCTTTGCAAAGCGCCGGGGAGAGATACGGTCCGAGGTCTCACGGTTACAGCAGATCGAGGCCATCCTCGCTGACGGGGAGGCCTCGCTGGAGTCGATCTACATGTCGCTCAATGAACCACTCATCAGGGATGTCCCTCCCCAGCGGATCGTCGGGAAGAAAGGGACCGGACCGTACAGCGAAACGATCTCCCGGCTCATGCCGGAACTCTGCAGCCAGGTATCGTCAGAAGAGAACCGGAAGAACGGCCTGAGGGTGACCGGGCCGCCCATGACCCTGTACCATGACAGGGAATACCGCGAGAAGGATGCGACCATGGAGGTCGTTCTGCCGATCGCCGGCAGGATCGTTCTTTCGGACCCTGATATGGAAGTGCGGACCCTGCCCGGCGGCAAGGTCCTCTCGCTCATCCACAAGGGATCTTACAGCGGGCTTCACGGGGCATGGAGCCGGATCGGGGCGTACGCCGAGGAGCGGGAGTTTGTCCTCACCGGCAGCCACCGGGAAGTGTACCTCAACGACCCGGCCACGGTCAGCGAGGAGGAGCTGCTCACCGAGCTCCAGATCCCGGTCGATACGGCAGCCCGCGGGCCGGTCGCTGACTGAACGCAGCTGGCCTCCTCTTTTTTAATACCGGGTCATTGGGGAAGCTCTTATCGAATTCTCGTCCTGTCCCGGCATCTCCGGAAGGACGGGTTTAATCCGCCTTCGAGGCCATAGTACCGCTGATTGGTTATGGCCGCACGCATTCTTGTCGCATATACCACCCGGAAGGGATCGACTGCAGAGGTTGCCCTTGCCATCGGGAAGGACCTGGAGAAGACCGGTGCTGTCGTCACAGTGGCTGACATGACGACAATCTCATCGCTGGAGGGATATACCGGGGTGGTGATCGGTACACCGGTTTATACCGGGAAAGTGAGTGGCGATGTTACCGCGTTCGCCACACGGTTCAAAGACCAGCTCCAGCAGGTACCGGTCGCGGGATTCGTCACCGGGATTGCTCCTGTATACCCGAAGACCGGCGATGTGTCGGTGTTCACCGGGCAGCTTGCCGGAGCGCTGGCTCCGGTACAATTGGTTGCAGTCGCCATGTTTGCCGGAAAGCTTGATGCCGCCCGCCTCTCCCTCATCGAGCGGGGGATGACTTCGCTTCTGAAAGTCCCGACCGGCGACTTCCGTGACTGGGCTGCCATCGCCGCATGGACCCGGGAGCTGCCGGCAAAGATGGGGATATAACTACCATTACCCGAAACGTTACACCAGTTCCGGCACGAGGTATCGTATCCATGTCCCCGACCGTCCGCAAAGACTGCGCCTGCCCGAAGGTGACGTGCCGGCGTCACACCCTCTGCGATGAGTGCGAGGCGGAGCAGGCAAGGAAGGGGAACCTTCCATTCTGTAAACGACCACGAAAGGTATCGCTCCGGGACCGGATACGGGAACTGCTGGGGCTCGGGAAATAATACGGCCTTGTCTTGTCATTGATTTTGAAAAGATCTTTATGGATTACAAACCGCGCCCCACCCCGATCCTTCATGTGAGGAAAAAGAGAGAGTTATGCGGTCTTCTTTGCCCACCAGCTGGGCGGGAAACCGGCCTCGGGGCCATATCCCCCGGTCTGATACATGGCTCCCATGAACGACTGGTTGTCTGCTGCCATGGTGACGAAGAAGGTCCCGGCCGAGCTGTCAGCTTCAGTGGTACATGTCTCGCTGTATTTTCCGGCATAGACATTTTTCTCGATCTTCCCGTTCAGCGTGCCCTGGCAGCCTCCTCTCATGTAAGTCCCGCTCACATCCCAGCACTTCTGGGTGAGGGTAACGGGCACCGGATCTTTGTCTTCCCAGACGCCGGCCTCGCGGACATCGTGGTTCGATGCATACCCGACTTCGCGGGAGTCCCAGCTGCCGGTCAGGACTTCCTTGTCCGGGCAGGGGGGGTGGTGGCCGCCGCTGCTGGTGCCGCGGTCTGCGATGCTGTCCCGGCTGCTCCCGGGGTTGCCGGAGCGGCCTGGGTAGTCTGGACCGGTGTGGGGATCCCGTTCGTCGTGGTCGTTGTTGTCGTACACCCTGCGAACAGCAATGCCATGCAGGTCAGCGCAAGCAGGAGAACAATGGATCCGGAGAAATTCATAGACCTAGGGAATGTGCCGTGATTCCAGAAAAACACGGTGGATATTCGTTGTTCCCGTGAGGGCGGCATACCTCACAGTAAAAGCGGGATATCCGCCCGTTGAAAAAAGGAGATTATGCCTTTCTGCCAATCCAGCTGGGCGGGAAATTATACTCGGGGCCGTAGACACCGGTCCGGTACCAGGCTCCGATGAATGACTGGTTGTCGGCTGACATGGTGGCTTTGAAGGTTCCATCAAAGCTGTCGATATCGGTCGTGCACTTGTGGGCGAATTTCCCGGTGAACACATTCTTGTCCAGCTTCCCGGTGATCGTGCCGGGGCACGAGCCGACCGTGTAGGTCCCGGTAACGTCCCAGCATTTCTGGGTGAGGGTCATCGGTTGCGGATTATAATCGGTCCAGACATTGGGATCGCTGGCATCGTGGTTGGCGGCATACCCTACCTCGCGAGTGTCCCAGCTGCCGGTCAGGACCTCCTTGTCCGGGCAGGCAGGGGTGGTTGATGCAGCTGCAGGAGCCGCCGGGGCTGCAGAGGATGCAGGCGCTGCTGCTGCCGGGGCCTGTGCGGCCGGTGCCGATGCGGGGGCGGCCGTCTGCGCCGCGGTCGGGTTTCCGAAGGTCGTGGTTGTCGTTGTGGTACAACCGGCACTAAACAGCACGATACACGCAAGTGCGAGCAGGAGAACTGCAGGGATGGCAGGTTTCATGATATTACCATAGCGGGAAAAATAATAAAGGATTATGATATGATTTGCAGAAACCGGCGCTGTCAGACCGGCTTTTTTCGTGCCCCCCTTTTAAAAACCGGTACTATATTGTGTTCAGATCACACGGTTTTTTATCCCTTCACCCCGAAATGGGAAACCATGGAACACCCAAGGATATTCTGCATTCTCGCCGTACTCCTGTGTATCACCTTGGCCCTTGCCGGGTGCTCATCATCAAAAGGGCCGGCTCCGTTATCGATATCGCAGCCTGCATCGGCAGCTGCTGCAACAACCACCCCTGCATGCCCGGACAAGCTCGTCTGGGACGGCGAATGGCAGACTGCCTGGCTTGCTATGGCCGGCAACCATGACCTGAGCACCGCATGGACCAAGTATAAGGACCGCCCCTATGGCGATGTGTCGACAATGACCATGAAACAGACATGCTGGGACGTCGAGACTACCCTGAATTATCCGAACGTGCAGTGCGTAGCCACCATGAAAGGAACCATCGACAAGAATGTCCTCTCGGGAACCTGGTCTGCTCCGACAATGTGCGGGACGAAATCCGAAACGGGCCGGAAATTCTCCCTGACCATGGCGGCAGACAACAAGTCCTGGCTTGGCGATTTCTATTCCGACGGACAAGATCCCTCAGTTTTCCCGCCCAACTTAGCCGGCCGCAGGCCGGTTAAGTAACTATTTTTTGTCCGGCCGGACACCAAAATTCATAATATCACAGGAAAAAGATCAGCATCCATTACGTACTGAGCACTGGCAGCGGATTACCGGGAAGGAGACATGATCATGTGGTTTCCGGATATCAGGACAATTTTTCTGATGATCTTCCTTATCAACGCCTTCCTGACGCTGATGATCTTTGCCTACTGGAAGACCCAGAAGACCCATGACGGATTTGCTCTCTGGGCAGTCAGCCTGCTCTTCCAGTCGCTTGCCTACCTTCTCTTCATGCTCCGGGGAGAGGTCTCCGATCTTCTCTCAATACCGGTCGCCAACGTCTTCAGCATGCTCGCCATGATCATGCGGGTCGATGCGATACGGCGGTTCATCTGGGGCAGGCCGATACCGGCGGGGTATTATTCACTGCTGGTCCCGATCTTCATCATCTACTGGTATTATACGTACATTCTTGATTCGATCATCCTGCGGGCCCTTGTTTCAACGCTGTGTATCGCCCCGGTGCTTATCATTGCGGGATACCTTGCCCTAATATCTGTCGAGCGGGAGAACCGGATTATCCGGTACCTGTTCGCAGCGTCCCTGACCATCCCCGCCTTCATCCTGATCGTCCGTCTCGCTGCCTGGTTCGCTATCCCAGAACAGTATACCCTGTTCAGCACGGATATCTTCAACACGGCGTTCTTCGTCATCGCGATGATCGCCGATATCCTTGCAACCGGTTTCTTCCTGATGCTGAACATGGTCCGCTCCCAGAAGGAGCTCCGGCAGACCAATGAAAAGCTGAACCTCCTCTCCAGTATAACGCGGCATGATATCAGGAACCAGCTCCATGCCCTTTCCGCCTATCTTGAGTTGTCCCGGCAGGCCGTCGGGAAGCTTGACACTGCCACCGAGCTGATTGCCAGGGAAGAGCAGATCGTCGCGACTATCACCCACCAGCTCAATTTTACCGGGGATTACCAGGATATGGGAATCGCTGCTCCTGTATGGCAGAACGTGGACGATGCCGTCAGGACCGCTTCTGCTGCGTTGCAACTCAGGGATGTACGGATCGATATCGACCGCCAGGATCTCGAGGTCTGGGCCGACCCGTTGTTAGGCAAGGTCTTCTACAACCTCATCGACAATGCCCTGAAATATGGCGGCGGGAAACTCTCGGTTATCAGGATATCCTCGCGGGAGACGGGATCGGGACTTGCCCTGGTTTTAGAGGATGACGGCGCCGGGATATCGGAAGGGGACAGACAACACCTTTTCGAGCGCGGGTATGGAAAGAATACCGGCCTTGGCCTGTTCCTCTCCCGCGAGATCCTGTCAATCACCGGGATTACCATCAGAGAGACCGGAAAAACAGGTGGCGGGGCACGTTTCGAGATGACCGTGCCGAAAGGCGGGTACCGGTTTATAAAGAGAGAAACCTGAGTCCGGCTTCGTGGTCTCACAGAACATCATTATTTTACCGGCATTCGTGCGTTGACATTTCCTTCTCCCCATGAATGAAAAGCCGTTTGAATTCTGGAGGATGCGGCGCGGCGGCTCATTCACTATCACAAGAGCCAACCTGCCGGGCATCTTCCGGCAGGTGGTCTCCCCCGCCCGCCTCATCGCAGGTAAGAGATCAGAGACCACACTCCGCGAGATAGTACAGGCAAAACAGATCGGGATCGAAAAGATCAATGCGGAACGGATTGTTCTCACCCGCCATTCCATCCCCTTCAATGCTGCAGCAATTTTTTGTATCTGTGAAGTGTGGAACAGGTTTAAGGACTGGCGCTATACCGACACATCGATAATCACCATGAAACAGGCCTGCCGGGACCGAAATACGCAGGACTCCCGCCGGATCCCGGCGAGCCGGTGATGTATCCTGCAGCACTCAAACCGGGTTCACCTTTGCCATCAGGTTTCCGGCAGCCTCAGCGGCATTCCGGAGGATCTCCTCCTCCCGCGGGACAAAGCGTTCGTGCATCAGGACCCGGCCATTGCAGATGGTTGTCACCACATCGGCACCTGAACCGCGGGAGACAAGGTACTCCGCGATGGCTCCGGGCCGCATGGAAGGAGAGAACGCAGGACGGACCAGGATGATATCAGCAGGGGCTCCCTGTTCTATCCTTCCGGAGGGGAGCCTGAGCGCTTCCGCTCCTGAACGTGTCGCCATGCCGAGAGCAATTTCCGGCGGGAGAGCTGCACGGTCGTTCCACGAGAACGCATGGAGAAGCGAGGCCATCCTCATCTCCCTGATGAGATCGAGGCTGTTGTTCGATGTGCATCCGTCAGTGCCAAGGCCGCAGTTCACGCCGGCAGCCTTCAGCCATGGCAGGGGCATGGTCCGGGAAACCGCAAGTTTCATGTTGCTGACCGGGTTGTGGGCAACATGCACCCGGTTTGCGGCAAGCAGGCTGCATTCGGCCCGGTCAAGCCAGCAGCAGTGGGCGGCAACGGTTGACGGGGTGAGCACCCCGCACCGTTCGAGCCACAGCGCCGGCCGCATCCCGTGCAGGTCGATACAGTCCCGGACCTCCCTGCCGGTCTCGCTGAGGTGGATATGGATCCCGATATCCTCCGTACGGGCGAACGCGGCGCTCCACCGGAGACCTTCTTCGGAGACCGTGTATACCGCATGGGGACCGATAGACGGCTGTACCCGATCGCAGCCCCACTGCCGTACAGCCCGGACAAACGTCTCCGCCTTCTTCCGGGCTCTTTCAAGCAGGTCCGGATCCCCGAGATCCGTAAACCCGCACGAAACGCAGGCCCGCATCCCCATGCCACGGGCAGCCCGGGCAGTCTCCTCCGGGAAAAAGTACATATCGTGAAACGCCGTGGTCCCGGATTTAATCATCTCGAGGCAGGAGAGTTCCGTCCCTCTGAAGACGTCCTGGGGGGTCATCCCGGATTCGGCGGGGAGAACCCGCTCGGACAGCCAGGAATCAAGGGGCAGATCATCAGCATAGCCCCTGATCAGGGACATGCCGGCATGGGTATGGAGGTTGATCAGGCCCGGAAGGGCATGAAGGCCACGTCCGCTGATGACAAATTCCGCCCCGCTCCTGAAATCCCGCCCGGCAGCCGCCCCCGCTGCAGCGATAATCCCCTCGTTATCAATGCAAATGTCCTGCCGTTCACCGTCGACGATGACATCCTGCAGGAGAATAGACCTGTTCCCCTCAAACAGGGCATCCTCGATTCCGTGGAGCGGTATGTTCTTCCTTCTCAGGACAGGATGGTATCCTGAATTTACCCATTAATTTTTTCTCTGCCGGTGCCTTTCGGACGGAGGGCTCCGGGGCGCCCCGAATGCGTTCCTGCTCCACCCAAGCTTTAAACAGGGAAATCTCATCCTGCACGAATACCAGGATGATGACCGGTTTTTTTGGCCGGATCATGGGACCGGTAATCAGGGTCCGGAAACAGGACGGAGTTTTTTACACATTCCGTCCCGTACCTGTTCCCAAAAAATTATTATAAGGTCAACATGCATATGTTGACATATGCTTCTGCCCACCAATGAAAAGCAGTTTGAGTTCTGGAAGCTGCGGCGCGGCGGTTCGTCCAACATCACAATAGCCAACCTGCTGGGCATTTCGCGGCAGGCAGTGTCCCGCGCTCTCCTTGTCATGGACGAGAAGATCGAGACCACCCTCCACGATATGGCTCAGGCAAACCAGATCGAGATCGACAAGATCAATGCGGAGCGGGGCGTTCTCATCGGCCGGTCCATTCCCTTCAATGCCGCCGCAATCATTTTTATTTCGGAAAAGCACGGGATCCAGGTCTGGTACGAGCACGACGGGAACTGCGGGTCGTGCCAGCGGTACACCGAATGCATCGAGCTCCTCTGGGACTATGCAACCGAACTCGGCATAAAAATTGAAAAAACCGCAGACCCGACGAAAATGGCAGAAGAACTGTTCGCGAAAGTGAAGGCGATAGTCTGATGACGCGGTTTACTGACGTCATACGGGGATGGTTCGGGTGGTGCCCGATGGATACCGCAGGGAGGCAGGAACCTGCCAAAAGTATTGCGGGAGAGCCCCATGACAGGGATACCGCAGGTGCCGGCCCGGTGGAACGGCGCACGGCGCTTTTTCTGTACCTCACCCTTGCAGTCGTGGGGCTGTCCTGGATCACCGGCATCGTTGCTCTGCCCTATCTCCCGGAGATTATCCCGGTCCACTGGAATATCTACGGGGAGCCCGACGGGTTTGCAGGGCGGCTTGCGGGAACCTTCGGCCTTCCCGCAATCATGACCCTTGTCGCGCTGCTCCTCGTTGTGCTGCCCCGCTTCGAACGAATGCGGGAGCAGTTTGAAGAATCCCGTGATATCTATACCATGGTCGTCTTCGCAGCAATGTGCCTGCTTCTTGGTATCCATATCACAGCGCTGCTCTCATCAGCAGGGTTGGACCTGCCGGTGGCAGTCGCCTTCCCGGTGCTGCTCGGATTCTTCTTCATCGTGATCGGCAGCCTCATGCCCTCGATCCGGAGAAATACCACCGTGGGATTCCGCCTGCCATGGACGGTGCGGGACGATACGGTCTGGAGGAGGACACACGAGCATGGCGGGCCGGTCTTTGTCATTGCCGGCATCCTGATCATCCTTGCAAGTACCGCTGCAGGGGCAGCGGCAATGCCGGTCGCGTTCGGGATCATTGTCATTGCCTGCGTGTATATCACTGTCTGGTCCTACCGGCTGGCACGCGCCGGAACAACGGAGGCAGCGGAATAATGACCACAAAACCGGGTGCATGGATACGGGACCGGCTTGGCTGGTGCCCGAATAATAGTATGGTCCGTTTCGGCAGGCCTGCAACACGGGATCCGGATTTCCCTGTACGGACTGCCGGCAGTCTCCCGGGCAGGACCGGCAGTTCAGGAGAGCCGGGCGCACCATCCCAGCGGACCTACGAGCATACCCAGACCGGGATGCTCCAGATCATCGCGGTTCTTGCAATCATCGTCATCATCCTTGTCATGACACTCCTCTTCGGGCCGCTTCTCATCCCTCTTGCGGTCCTGTTCCTCCTTGTTGTCACGGTGCTCTGCTTCGCGACACTGACCGTCACGATTGAAGACGATGCAGTGCGTATCCGCTTCGGACCCCTCGGTCTTGTCCGGAGGGAATGGCCGGTCCGGGACATCGTTGCAGTCTCCGAGGTCACGAATCCCTGGTACTATGGGTACGGGATCCGCTGGACGCCGCACGGGCCGCTCTATAATGTTTCCGGAAGCCATGCGATCGAGATCCTGCTCCTCTCTGGGAAAAAAGTCCGGATCGGCACTGATGAGCCGGAAGCGCTGGTGAGGGCTATCAGCCATGGAATCCGTTAACAGGAGAGATCTGCGGATACAAGGGGGAATCCGTGGATGGCCGGGGTGGTGCCTCTCTGCGCCTGCACGGCAAGCACGGATCCCGGAAATACCGGATCAGCGCTGCAACCCTGTCGAACCGGATCCGGGGTTGCCCCCTGCAGGAAAAAACCTGATTATGCCGGTTGTCATACCGTGCTGGATGACAGCAATATCCCTGCTCATTTTGATTTCTACCGGCTTTGTCGGCGGCAATGCCTGGTGGCCTGTCTTTGTCCTTATCGTGATCGTCATATTTACAATCATTCTTTGCCGGTCGCACCAGACCGGCATTCAGGATGAATCCCGATGATGCTTCAAAAGCTGTCGTTCCTCTGCCTGATGCTTGTGTTGGTAATTTTCGCAGCCGGTTGTACCGGCACAGACACTCAGTCATCCCCGGTTCCTGCGTCTCTGGCGATTTCTCCCGATCCACCCATTTTCAGGACAACCGGAGTTACCGTGTCTCTGCAGCCGTCAGCTGCCGCGGCAGCAGAAGCGGTACCGTCCCCGGTACCGGCCAGGATCTTCAGCGGCGAATACCGGTGGGCGGAGTACCGGATCAACAACACCATAACATTACCTCCCAATTCCCGCTACCAGTGGGAGTATGCGGCAAGGATCGAACGTTCGTATGAGGAGTGTAACGGAACTCCTGCAATCCATGAAAACGTGACCGTCACCGGTGATTACGGCGAATGGATTGGCAATGAGCTGGTCACTACAAAAAACGGTTTCCACGCCACGGAGAACATGTACTATGAGCGATCGACGAAACGTATCCTTGGCGGGACCTTCACCAGCTCCGGTGCCGGGAGGAATTACTTTTCCGAGACTGTTCCCGAAGATGTAGTATATCGCGGAGACCATGCCGGGGGGTGGCTGCTCATTTCCCCGTTTGAAGACCTGAACACCTCATTGTCTTATGATGGAAAGGATCCCGTCACCGTACCGGCAGGCACGTATCGGGATGCCCGTAAATATACCGGGAACTTCCGTAATCTGCCCCGCTACCCGATGACCTTCTGGGTAGCCGAAGACATTCCTGTGCCGGTCCAGTACCGGATCAGCAACCCGGATCTTGGAGGCGAGGATCCGGTCCAGACATTTGAACTGATTGCCTGGGGGTGAAACCACAGGGTTCCGGTTTTCCTGACATGCCGGACAGCCGTTTTTTTACCAAATCCATCTCTTTATCTGCGATGCCGGCAACCTGCTTTTCATGACACTGAACACGAAAACAACGCAGGAGATCAAAGCCGTCATTGACGAATACCTCCGCCTGTATAATGCAAAGGATGAGCGGGGAGTCCTTGCACTCTTCTCAAAAAATATTGCCGGTTTCGGCACTGCAAAAGACGAGATCGTCACGAACCACTCCCAGCTCAGGATGCTGATCCATTCAGATCTCAATCCTGCAAATGCCATACGGCTCGGCATCACGGTGCTCACGATGGGCGGAGAGGGGCCGGTCGCATGGGTCACCGGGCTCTGCACCTTCGGAGGCAGTATCGGCGGGAACCGGATCCACATGGACGGCCGGATGACGGCGGTTCTCGCGAACCATGGCGGCCGGTGGCTCTTTGAGCAGGTCCACTTCTCGGTACCGGGATGAGAGGAATCGGATCCGGACTGCCCTTCCCCTTCAGGTTCTTTTTTTACACATTCTCAGCCGGCAGCTCCGGCAGCCTGTCACGGAAGTACCAGAACACGAACGCGAGCGCGATGTAGAATACGGCAACGAACCACCCGAACTCCCCGAGCATCGCCTGGCCTGCATCGGTGGTGGTGGTCAGTACCGGATAAAACTGCTGGATAAAGTAGTTCCAGAAGCCATGGAAGAGGACGGCAACCCAGACGCTGCCGGACACCAGCCGGAGCCATGCCAGAATGAGCCCTGCGCCCATAACAGACGGGATGAAGACGGCCAGAGAATACCAGATCGATCCGGTTCCATGGTAGGTACCAAAGAACATCATCGGGAAATGCCACGAGGTCCATACTGCAGCGGATAGCAGGGCCAGCTCAGTAAATCCCATGAACCGGGCAAGTTCCGGCACGAGGAAACCCCGCCAGCCGAACTCCTCGCCTGCAGCTGCGAAACAGTTGAAGGCAATGGCAAGGAAAAAACCGGGGATAAAGGAAACCGCGAAGATGAGGGGGATGTTTGCCGTATTCACCGGGGCGATGCCGGTGAGCCATGCAGTACCGAACATGATGAGGCCGGCAATAACCGGAAGGCCGATGCCCGCGGCAATCCAGACCGGTTTTTTCAGGCCGGTGCCAAACCCCTTCAGGTTGCGCTGGAAATACAGCCGGGTGCTCACCGCCGCAAGCGCCGGGCACCACATAGCACCCACCGCATAGATCATCAGGAGGGTTGCGTTCTCCTTTACCAGAGCCGTCTGCGAGGTCAGGTACCAGAATACCGATGAAAAGAGGAACGTCAGGATCACAAAGGTGATGACCATGATCTTCGGGTTCGTTGCCGTGTGGGATGTACCCTCTGGGTGCCGTGATGCGGGCTTTGCCATAGAATGATTTCATGCCGTAATAAGGTATAATCCCATCTTTCTGCCCGTGGCGGTATCGGAAATATCCGGGCGGGAAGCATAATAAAAAGTGATTGTTACGGACTCCCGGTTCCGGATACACCAGTAATCCCGAGGCGCTGGTAGAACGCCGCTGTTCCGGGCTCATGGCCGAGGAAACGCTCCAGAAGCACGCCACCGTCATGCATATTCCCCTGCGAGAGGATCTGGTTCCTGAGCCGCATCCCTGTGGTCTGGTTCGTCATGCCGTCACGCCGGAACTCATCCGCAATCTCGAGCGCGTATACCTTGGACCAGAGATACCCGTAATACCCGGCATCGTAGCCGCTCATAAGGTGTACGAACGATGCCGGCTGGTGGATTCCTTCGGGCTGGGAAATTCCCGTTACCTCGCTGTAGATGCGGCGGGAGACCGCGGTGACATCGACGGGCCCGTCGGCCGTATGGTATTCCATGTCTTCGAGCGAGTTAGCCAGGATGCGGCCGTAATACTGCCCGATACCGGCATCCCGACCCGCGATGACGCGGTCGCGGAGTTCCGGCGGGAGCTTCTTTGAGGAGTTGGTATAGTGGCTCGACAGGGAGTCAAGCACCACCGGATCCCAGGCCCATTCCTCGAGTGTCTGCGACGGGGTTTCGACGAAGTCGAGCTCGGTACTGAACCCGGACCAGGTGCCGTACGGGACGGTGGTCAGGAGGTAGTGCATCGCATGCCCGCCCTCATGGAAGAGCGTCTCGATATCATCCATGGTCAGCAGGCCGGGTTTGTCCCCCTGCGGGGCGGGGAAGTTGCCGATAATGGCAGTGACCGGGACCGACCATGCGCCGTCCTTCATCCGCCCGCTGATGAGCGGGAACGTGGCAAAGTGCCCGTACTTGCCCTCGCGGGGATAGAGATCAAGATACAGGTAACCAACGGTCTCTCCGCCAGTCGCGTTGAGTGCACGGTACAGCCGGACATCCGGAGACCAGACGGGTGCACCCGTGACCTCCTCGAAACGGATGCCAAAAAGCTTGCCGTAGATCCCGAAGATTCCCTGCACGGTACTGTCCGCCGGGAAATACTCTTTCACCGCATTCTCATCGTAATCGAACTTCCGGAGTTTCTGGATCTCCTCCAGGTATGATACATCCCACGGATCAACGGATGTTGCCAGGGGATCGGTCTCCTTTTTAAAGAGCAGGAGTTCTGCATCCTCAACCCGGCACTTTTCCTTCAGCGGCTCTCTGATGGTCCCCAGAAAAGCCATGACCCGGCTGCTGTTCTGTGCCATCCGTCCGTCGGTCCGGTAATCAGCCCATGTCCGGTACCCGAGTTCCTTTGCAATGGACTGGCGCAGGAGGATTGCCTGCTCCAGGATCGCAGTATTCTCCACTGCCTGCCGGTTATTGTACGCCATGTACATCATTTTCCGCGTTGTGTTCAGGCTGGCATACTTCATTACAGCAATATAGTCGGGATACTTTGTCGTGACCCTGTACGTGCCGTCCGGCAACTCCGTAAACGTACCGAGCGTGCCGGCCGGGACCCCGGCCAGTTCCGTTGCCGTAAACACGAGCGTGGTGTTGTCGTTGTTGAGGTTGGCGGAGAACCGGGATTCAAGCCCGCTCAGCTCGTCATTCATCTTCCGGACCTTTTCCAGCCGTTCATCAGGAAGCTTCAGACCGTTCCTCTCGAATTCCCGCAGGGTAAGATTGAACAGCCGGGCCTCTGCAGGCGTGCGGGGAGATACTGTCCGCAGCGCATCGTACAGGCCGCGTCTCGAATAGATATCGTTCATGAATACCGCGGAGGATTCCTCGACAGCCATTCCCTCGGCGGAGACCTGCGGGTCGGGATAGACATATCCCATCAGCGTGAGCGGCCAGATCGCACCCGTGTAATCGGTCATTGCCGTGTCGAAAGCAAGGAGGGTATTTTCGAACGTGCGCTCACCAGGGGGCAGAGCTGCGATCTTGTTGAAGGAGGCGTTTGCATGCTCCTGTGCGGATGTTGCCAGGAGGGGGATTTCACCCGGCGTGTACTGGGCCCGGAGCGGGACCATCGGATCCTGCGATGCACCGGTCGCTGGATTTTGCGGCGACCGGGACGGATTGCTTCCGAGGCACCCGGCAGTTGCGAGGAAGAGAATTAACAGGATAATTCCACCGGCTATGCACCGGATTTTTCTGTCATGACGGGAGAACATGGGGCTTCAGCGATCAGATAGGATGCAGGTACTGATAAAGAAGCCCGGCATGGCATCATCTCCCTGAGCAATCCTTTTTCCTTAAGGGGATATTTCCCCATACTAATGGCCTCTCCTTGAAATGTCACCATGAAAAGCCGGGCTGCATGGCGCTCATGGCTTACAGGGAACCATGATAAAAGAAAGGAGATCTGGCTCGTTCAAACAAAAAAACGAGCAAAATCCCCTCTGGTTCGTACGATGAGGCCGTGGAGGAGGTGATCTGTTCCGGCTGAATTGACGGGCAGGTCCGTGCCGTCGATAATGACCGGTACCTGCAGCGGTACTCACCATGAACGATAAAGAGCCGCTGGTCGAAGATGAACATCTCCCGAGAAAAAGGATAATCGCGGCAGGTCTGGTGACCGGTGGGGGCAGGACAGTGTTCGAAGGAGCCATGCAGGAGGATCGGACTGTTCCGTCGCAGGAGAGCTGTTCTGTTCCGGCCGAACTGGCAGCCGCCCTTGAATCAAATCCCGTGGCAGCAGAGAATTCTGAGAACATGACTGCGACCCACCATCTGATGTATGCTGCCCGGGTGAGCTCTGCCAAAAAGCCTGAAACACGACAGAAAAGGACAGAGCGGAGTATTGGTTCCTCATGGAGAACAACCGGCTCGTGGATGTCTTCGGGATCAGGAAAAAGGAATGATGAGGTGACAGGTATTTCATGGATCGATATTATCAAAAAGGTTACCGCAGTAACTCCCGGCCTATCAGGTACGCCCGGTCCATGAACTCCTTCTTCGTTTCGACCGCCGGCTTATTCCCGGCATCGAGATCATAGCCGACCATGTACTCTTTTACCAAAAGTCCGGAAAGTCCCACGGCGAACATGAACGAGTCAATCCCGGGCCGGAACAGCCGGGCATCCGGCTGGTTCTGCGTGAAGATGAACGAAACCTTCTTTCCTGCAGGCATCTTCGGGGTCAGGTCCATCCCGATGTACGGGAACATCCGGTCGAGCCATGCCTTGGCCTGCGCGGTAACGCCGCCGAAATAGATGGGTGACGCCACGATCATCCCGTCACATTCCTTCATCAGCGTATGGATCTTCTGCATATCGTCCTTCACCGCACATTCTGCAACATCGTTCTTCTTGCACCAGTAGCAGGCCTGGCAGCCTTTGATCTTCAGGTCATTCAGGAATATGGTCGCGACATCGACGCCCTGTTCTTTCAGCGCCTTTTCTGCTTCTGCAGCCAAGATTGCCGTGCTGCCGTTCTTCCGGGGGCTCCCGATCAGGATGGTTGCTTTTTTCATGGCTGATATTCCCCCTTCCTGTTACCGGACCCAGGTCACGTTTGCCGGGTGTTTGTCGTGAACCCCGGGATTCTCCTCCGGGTATCCGAAGACAATCGTACCGACCGGGCTGTATCCTTCCGGAATCCGGAACCCGGCCATGAGCTCCCTGTTCCCGTACGCTACTTCCGTCGAGCCTATCCAGCAGCTGCCGATACCGAGAGCATGGGCGGCAAGCATCATGTTCTCAGCGGCGAGCGAGCAGTCAATCTCCCGGAACCGGCTGCCGGTCTTCCCGACAACCATGATGACGGTCGGGGCATCGTAGTAGATCGAGTATCCCGGGCTCTCCAGCAGCTGCCGGAACGCGTCCGACATCCCGTTGTGTGCGTCCTTCATGAGCGAGATCATGATCGGCCTGACATAGTCCGAGACCTCTCGCAAGAAGTTCTGGTCCTGCACGACAACGAATGCCCACGGCTGGAGCGCGAGCGCCGACGGGGCATAGGTCCCGGCCTTCAGGATCTTTTCAATAACAGCATCGGGAATCTGCTTCTTCCCGAACTTCCGGACACTGCGGCGTGTCATGATTGCTTCGAGTGCTTCCATAATGGTTTACCTCCCTTGTTCTGGTTCATCATGGGTTCTTCAGTCATACAACTCGTCATCTTCAGGGGATTCCGTTCGATATCATCCCACCCACCGCACTTTCTGCGTCAGGTCAGCATCGATACGGGCCGGAGCCCGGGGGATCTTCTCCGGGTACCCGAGCGGCGTCACCGCGACAATCTCCCTGTCATCAGGGATAGCGAGGATCCTTCGCAGGGCGGATTCATCGCGGAGCGGGCCGGTCATCCAGCAGGTTCCAAGACCGAGGGCGGTTGCCGCGATGAGGAGGTTCTCCATCGCTGCGCTCGCACTCTCGAGGTCCGCTTTCCGGAAATTCGGCTTTTCGTCAATGGGGATCAGGACCACGATGACAACCGGTGCCCCTCCGTACGTCTCGGCAAACCGGGTGAACCCCTCCCGTGTTATGAAGTCCCGCATGGGGGACTGGTCCCAGTGCGAGAGGTACTCATCAAGCGTGGACCGGTAATTCGCACCCATTTCAAAGATCTTCTCCCCGGTAACGACAACGAACTCCCATGGCTGCCGGTTAAGGCCGGAAGGTGCCCTGTTGGCCGCATCAAGGACCGCAAGGATATCCTCGCGGTTGACCGGGTCGGGGAGATACTGGCGGATCGCCCGTCGCTTCTGAATCGCTTCAAGAACATCCATTGCGTATCACGCCGTATCAGCAGTTTTTGTGAGCCGCACGCCAAGTTGATAGGCACGCCTGCAGTCCTGCGGGAAGACCTCGCGCTGCCGCTTTCTCCGCTCTTCAGGGTCACAGTAACTGAAGACCACCTTGTCGTAATCCTCGAACTGGAGCGTCTCGTTGCAGATGAAGGATTCGGCATGGCCAAACATCATCTTCAGGGCGTTTGCACTCGCCTTAATATGCCAGCCCAGCCGCTCTTTCATCATCTGCTCGGTGACATTCATCGTATAGACAAACGCTGTGCGGAGTGCCGGGGCAAGAGAGTGCGGAGGGGGCGAGTACACCAGGTCCGGGAAGAAGAGCCGTTCCATAAATGACCGCATCTCCCCGGTCACGATACCGAAATCGATCGGTGAACCGAGGATCAGGACATCGCTTGCCCGGATCTTTTCAAGAACGGGGGAGAGACCGTCCTTCATGGCGCACTTGCCGTAACTCTTACCGTCTTTGAGCTTGCAGGCAAAACAGCTGCTGCAGCCCTTGTAGTCGAGGTTGTAGAGATGGATGAGTTCCGTCTCCGCTCCCTGCGATTCTGCCCCTTTGAGGGCATGTTCGAGCAGCGTTGCGGTATTCCACGTCTTCCGCGGGCTTCCGTTGATTGCAATGACGTTCACGCTATCATTTCCTTTCCCCGGGGGTTCCTTTACGCCCACGTTACCTTCAGCGGTTTCCGGCGCGGGATCCCGAAAATCTTGTGCTGCGGGTAACCGAACATCATCGCATACGCGCACTTCCTCCCTGCAGGGATCCCGAGCGCCTCCTGCAACGGCCTGTACTGCGAGGCAGCCATTGCGACGAATCCCGCCCAGCACGTCCCGACGCCGAAAGACGGTGCTGCAATATCGAAATGGGTCATGGCGATGATCGCATCGGTCTGGGCCATCGGATTCCCATCCGGTATTGTGGCAACGAGAAGATGGGGGGCGCCCCGGCAGATGACATCACTGCCAGCCTCCCAGGCACCGATGAGGAGCGGGATGTAGCCATTCATGGGATGATCGGTGTTCCGGAGCGTCTTCATCCATTCGATGGTCAGACCGGCAACCTTCCGGACCTTATTCGGATCATGGATGACAACCCATTCCATTGGCTGCCCGTTCCCCGCCGATGCCGCGTACCGGGCGATATCGAGGACTTCGAGTATCTTCTCTTTCGGCACCGGATCCTTTGTATAGCGCCGGACGGACCGGCGTTTTTTCAGGTAGAATCCCATCTCCTCCGGTGCGATGGTTCCCGCACCAGCAGGGAGACGTTGTTTCTCGTCCGGGCGGTCGTTGAAGATGAGAGCCTGGGACGGGCAGCAGGCCTCGCAGTGCCCGCACCCGATGCACATTCCCTCGTTTGCTTTGTTCACCTTCGGCAGGGTGTTCTCGTCAGCGGGGTCGATGACCCCCATCACGCAGACGCTGGAGCAGATCCCGCACCGGGTGCAGAGATCCTGGTCGACAAGTATCGAAGTCATGCTTTCATTCCTGTTTCTTCATCTTATTCATCCGTTCATCGGGCACTTCCGGTTTTTATGCGGGCAGCGGGTGACGGATGAAATGTTTCAGAAGCTGTGCCATGGTCTTCCCGAGATGCCGTGCACGGTCCATCCCCTCTTCGTCCTTTTCGACATCGCCAATATCCCGGCCGATACCGATAACGGGAAGGCCAGGGACGATCATGTCGTTTGCAAGAAGGAAGTGGAGCATGGAATCCGCCGTGCGGCTTGCCCCGGCCCTCCTGACCGCGACCGTCACGTTCCCGACCTTGTGTTTCAGGGGGTGGCCGTTGGCATACGAGACAAACCCGGCCCGGTCGATGAGCGCCTTCATCTCTGCGGTGATATCGAGGAAATAGACAGGGGAGCCAAGAATGATGCCATCCGCTTCCCGCATCTTCCGGATACACAAATTGACAATGTCGTCGTCGATGACGCACTTCCCGTCCCGGTTCTCAAAGCACTTCATGCAGGCGAGACAGCCGTGAACCTTCTTCCCCCCGATCTGGATAGTCTCTGTCTCTATGCCCTTCTTTTCCATCTCTGCAAGGATGGTCCGGATAAGGACAGATGTGTTGCCATCCTTCCGCGGGCTCCCGTTGATTGCGAGGACTTTTGTCATGGCATCAGCTCTTTATCAGTTTCCTGCCGGCACTCCACGCATTCCCGGCATGCTTCCCGAGCGTCCAGTAGCGGTTGTCGGGCATGGTCAGGAAGAGAGGGTCGATCTCGGGGAAGTCGGGTTTCCTGTCCTTGATGACACGCCCGTCAGCATACGCACCAACAATCTCACCGATATACAGGCTGTTGGTAGGGAGGGTGACCTTCTGCACAAGCCGGCATTCGAGCGTGACCGGGCACTCCTGTATCATCGGAGCGGTTTTCAGGGTGCCATAAAAGAGATCGAAGATCTTTGATTTGTCGGCTTTCCTTCCTGATACGAGCCCGCAGTAATCGGTCTTCTCGAGAAGAGCCGACGACGGGATATTCACGGAAAATGTCTTGGTCTCAGCAATCCCTTTCTGAGTATAGTGATTGTTGTTGATCCCGCATACGATCATCGGCGGATTCGCGTTCGCCCGGGTACACCATCCCACAGTCATGAAATTTGCTTTTCCTTCAACCTGCGTCCCGACGAGAACGACGGGCATCGGAATGAAAAAGTTCTGTCCGATTGGATTCTTCTCCATGTATCATCTCCCCGCACGGTGTGCGGCATGACGGGACAGAAAGCCATATACAGGCGGAATACAAACTATTCTTCTGTAAGGGCAATCTGAACCATTGGATTAGAATCAGCCTTAACTGATTATATAGCAAATACGGTAAAAAAAGAAATATACTTTCATTGAGGTAACCATGACATACACGAAGAACGGCAAGACCTTCCACTGCCCGGTTGAGGCTGCCCTGGATGTAATCGGAGGCAAATGGAAACCCCTTATCCTCTGGGCACTGAGGGACAATGTCATGCGCTTTGGCGAGTTGCAGAAGCAGCTGCCGGGGGTTAACACCAAGATGCTCACGAAGCAGCTTCGTGAACTTGAAGAGGACGGCGTGATCAGCCGGAAAGTATACCCGGAGGTCCCGCCGCGGGTTGAATACGCTATTACAGATTTCGGGAGGACGCTGATCCCGATTCTCGAAGCGCTCTGCAACTGGGGCGCAGAATATCTCGGAGTAAACAATGAAACCGCGCACCAGTGTCCGACTAAGTCTGCGAAGAAGAAAAAATAACATCCTCTCCGAAATTTTTCGGATACCCGCAGAAAACGTCACGGGTTTTCAAAAAAACGCATTTCATCCAACAGATTGCCGTCGGCCGCTGATGAGTTATACTGATTCTATCCTGTAACCCCGGAGTTTGTCGTTCTAACCATTCCCGGCGCGGGAATATATTATCCGGGCATTCCAGAAATCCACTATCAGCCTGCATGCTCCTGTCCTGCATGCTCAGTACCCCGGGGAGGGGATTCATATGAACCGATCGAAAAGGATAGCTGCATTTTTCCTCACTATGCTGTTCCTGTACGTCCCGGCAGCACCTGCTGCCGCAGTACCTGACGGAAGTATTGGGACATCACACTGGGTTACCGGTTATTATGCCGGGTACCAGCGGGATATGCTCCCGCCGGAGAACATCGACTGGAACGGCCTGACCCATATCGCCATGGGTGCGGTGACCGCAAATGCCGATGGCACACTCAATACCGATTTCTATATTGATGATACCAATGGCCCGGCTCTCGCCCGGCAGATCTCGACACTTGCACACCAGCATAATAAAAAGGCCATCCTGATGCTGGGCGGAGCGCAGAACGGTGCAGCAATTAATTCCGCCGTGAAGAATCACCGCGCTGTCTTCATCGCCAATATCGTCAGCACCATGAACGATCTCGGCTATGATGGCGTAGACCTCGACTGGGAGGACGACGTCGACCTCGTCCTGTTCGAGACCTTTGCAAAGGAGCTCCGGCAGGCCGTACCGGGAAAGATCATCACCCTGCCGGGGGGTGCGATCAATGGTAACTACATGACGGTGGATCCCCGGCTGGTGAAGGTGGTACAATACGTTGACCAGTTCAACCTCATGACATACTACCCGTCAACAGCCTGGGCCGGCGACGGCTGGGATTCATGGCACAACTGCCCGCTGAAAGGCGCCAAGGGCAGCACGCCGGTCTCCATTGAGGATTCCTTCGCGCGGTATAATGCATCCGGTATTCCGAAAGAGAAGATGGGAATGGGAGTAGGGTTCTATGCCATCGGGTACAAGGGCGGCATAACTGGCCCGAACCAGCCGACAAGTCCGGGCGATATCGTTGGTGGCGACAACGCATACCCGCTTTCGAGACTATTCGGAGCCGGCGGGGCATTCGACCGGCAATACCGCCAGTGGGACAGCGCTGCAGCCGAACCCTACCTCAGCCTGCCGCAGCCGGACAGCTTCGGGGCGAGATACGTGTCGTTCGAAGACGAAGAGTCGCTGATCGCCAAGGGGGAATTTGCCCGGCAGAACGGGTACGGGGGGATCATCATCTGGACCATCAACCAGGGGTATGTTGCATCCCATGCCGATCCCAATTTCCTGATGGAAGCGCTCAGGACCGGGTTCATCGAGCCCGGTGCTGCAAGAACCGTGGCGGTGTCTGTTGACCCGCCGTCATCATACGTAATCTCCGGAAATACGGCCATGTTCAGGGCACTGGTCACCGGTACGGATACCAAAGGGGTCCTGTGGACCGTGCAGGAGCCTGGCGGTGGATCGATCAGCTCTTCGGGAATCTATACCGCACCCGCAACCGTTCCCGCCGGGACAACCGCCACGTACCATATCATTGCAACAAGCGCCGCAGACCCTGCAAAAACTGCCACGGCTGCCGTTACGGTCGGCGATGCCCGGACCCTTGCATGGGATCCCGGCCTGCACCGCATGAACTGTGCCGAGTGGTGGATGGAAGTGTTTGCGGACGACCTGAATATCACCACCATCGACGTTGAACATGATGGCGTACTGACACGGATGGACCTTCAGGATTACACCTACCATGGAAAGCCCGTCTTCACGGCAAACATCCGGGTAGCAGCAGGGGACACCGTCATCTACCATGCCACGGCAAGGGATGGGCGGAAAGCATCGACGGTTCCGATAACCTTCACCTATACGACCAGCGGGCAGATCCTCGACTGCCCCGTACCGGCGATAACGCCGGAGGTAGTGACTATTCCGGGGATGGCTGCCCTGCCTTCCGATCCGGATAATGACGGGAAATATGAGGACCTGAACGCGAACGGCAGGCTGGACTTTGCCGATGTCGTCCTCTACTTTGATCAGATGGACTGGATCGCCGCAAACGAGCCTGTCGCCGCTTTTGACATGAACGGGAACATCAGGATCGATTTCGATGATATTGTCGGGTTGTATAACGAGATCTGAAAAACCGCGGAAAGTTGTATGAGACTGGCGTGCTTCTTCTGAAATCTGATACGGGCCGGCCTGACGACACGTTCTATCCCATATACCCGGTAATCCCTTTTTTTATTTTCACCCTCCGTCTACCACATGCCTTATCACGTCTTCTGGTTCACGTACAGGCATGGACCCGGTCATCGCACAGATACGGCAGGAACTGAAAAACATAGCTGATCCTGATATACAACGCTCTGCGAAGCGGTATTTCAAGGAGGAGATCCGCTGCTATGGAACAAAGACTGCGCCGGTTATTGCGATGGCAAAGAAATACTGGAATGAAGTAAAACACCGGCCGAAAAAAGAGATTTTCTCCCTGTGCGAGGAGTTATACCGGTCAGGATACATGGAGGAATCCTTCATTGTTTCCGAATGGGCCCACAGACTTTCGGGACAATGGGAGAGGGATGATCTCGCGGTCTTCCGGCACTGGATTGATACGTACATAACCAACTGGGCGTCCTGTGACGGGTTCTGCAACCATACCATGGGTGACTTCGTGGATAAGTATCCTGACTGCATAGAAGAGTTGAAACGATGGACCCGGTCAAAGAACCGATGGATGCGCCGGGCAGCAGCGGTATCCCTCATCCTGCAGGCACGGCAAGGCAAGTATCTTGAAGAATCGATGGAGATCGCGAGCCTCCTGCTGACGGACCGAGACGATATGGTCCAGAAGGGGTACGGGTGGCTCCTCAAGGAGGCCAGCAGGAAACATACCAGCGAGATCCATGCGTTTGTCATGAAGAACAAGAGAGAGATGCCCCGGACTGCCCTGCGGTATGCGATCGAGAAGATGCCTCAGGATTTAAAAGCAGAGGCCATGAAAAAAGACTGGTGATGCCGGTAACGGACTCTCCGTCATCCAAAAAGGAACCTGATGATGTTATGACAAGTACCTCTTTTTCTGAAACACCGGCATGTGGGTTGTGGACTGTGCCCTGACATATTGTTACCGGGACGCGCAGTGTCACGAATGCGGGTTGGAAAATCCGCACCAGAAACGAACCTCCAGGTGGAAGCGCCGGATCCGTCCCTGGGTTCTCTCACTGCAGCTGAACCACTGCAGGGAATGCCCGGATTTCCCCTGCAAATGATTCCGGACTGCCCGCACCCTCAGGAACAATGAGAATCGCGGAGATCCAGAACGGAATGGAAAAAAAATTACCGGACAAGGAAGGAAAGACATGAGCCGGGAATCGGCCTGCTCCCTTCCCGTCCATTCAGAGCGGTCCCCGCGGTCGGATTCCCGCCGTTCACCGGATCGATCCGGGAAGCTTTATGATAATATACCAAGGCTTCATCCATCCGGCCGAGACGGGCAAGGCAGTTCCCCAGGTCCAGGTAGGCTTTTGAAAAGCCCGGTGCGATGAATACGGCCTGCCTGAGATAGGCCAGGGCAAAATCCTCCTTCTGCTGGTCCATCAGGTCCCGGCCCCGACGGTACAGATACTGTGCCTCCAGCGGGACGCCCGCAGTATTGTATGGTTTCATGGCAATTCCTCCAATTCTTCTTCCTTTCACGACGTGCAATGTCCCTCCCGGGATTGCGTCCGGGCAAGCGCTTCTTCAGCGATGAGCCGTATCATGCATCCTGAGCATTGATCCGGCTGCGTATGGAAGACAACCGACTGCTGCGTATGGATCATTTCCAGTGCCTGTGCTGAGATAAACCGGAGGTCCTGGTCACGATCGACCAGCAGCGGTTTCAGGTACTCAATCGCACGGGGATCCCCTGAATTTCCAAGCATCCCGGCAGCAAAGATCCTGATCCATTTATCATCCTCTTCAAGACCGCTGATAAGATAGTCAACAAGCGGCTTCCGGAACCGGAACACTGCTGATGCCGGGGTTGCCAGAACGCCTCCGTCCCTTCCTGCCATCATGCGTCTGTTGTTTTCCATATGCCTGGTCCGCCTCCCGTGGGGGATTACGCGTCCATGGTCAGGGGTATATATTCAAAATTTGCACACCGGTTCTGCAGCACACGAGTGCAACGCAGCGGTGCACCAGGGTCTGCCATGCATATCCAATACGGGGTCCGGCAAGGGTAGATTCCGGCAGATATTCATGATATGCGGAAAAGATTCACCGGCATCATGACGGTTGAAATATTGACATACGAGTATATTTACTACCAAAACCACACAAGAAGATACTATGAGCGTTCTCGACCAGGAAAAAGTCGACCGGATCAAACGGCTGCTCAAGTGGCACCAGCGGGGTATGACGATCTCGGATCTTGCATCTGAAATGAAGATTAACCGGAATCTCGTGGCCAAGTATCTTGACATGCTCCTGATTTCGGGTCAGGTTGAGATGCAGATTGTGGGTGCTGCCAAGGTTTTTTTCCTTTCGCGCCGCGTCCCTGTCTCTGCACTCCTTGAGTTTTCTTCTCATCTCGTCATCGTTCTTGACAGCGACGGACGGATCCTGCAGATCAACGAACAGGTTCCCCTGATGCTCGAGAAAACCAAAGATTCTCTTATCGGGAAAAACCTCCGGGATCTTGATGATCCATTCATCGGAGCCCTGCAGGCAAGCCTGAATGTTCGGAACCCGCAGGCAAAAGGCGAGTCCGTAGCCGATATTGACTGCATCATCCGCGGCGAGCAGCGCCATTTCCGCGTAAAGCAGGTACCGACAGCGTTTGAGGACGGGAGTGACGGATTGACGTTCATTGCAGAGGACATCACAACCCGGAAGAGATACGAAGAGATGCTCCGGATCAGCGAGGCCCGGTACCGGGGACTTGTCCAGTCGTCCGGTGAAGCCATCATCGGCAGTGATCCGGCCGGGAAGATCGTCAGCTGGAATCCCGCAGCAGAGCGGCTCTGCGGATATAAAGAGGATGAGATCGTTGGAACAACAATGGATGCACTGGTTCCTGCGGAGTGCAAAGAAAACCTTTCCGGAATCCTGAAACAGGTACACGGGGGGGAAAGCATCCGCCGCAAGGAGATAAAAATGGTGAGGAAAGGCGGTGCAGTCCTCGATGCACTGATCACAATCTCCCCAATCCTCGGTGAGCACGGTGCGGTCACCGGAGCCTCATCGATTGCGAGGGATATTACCGGGGAGAAGATGGAACAGTACCTGCGGGAGCACGAAGACCAGTACCGGACCCTGGTAGAGGACTTAAACGTCGGGATTTACCGGAGTACCGGGGATCCCCGCGGCAGGTTTGTCTGGGGGAATACCGCGCTCCTGAATATCCTGGGCTATACGACAATATCGGACCTGCAGGACATACCGGTTATCGATGTCTTCTCAGATCCTGCTGCACGCCTCGAACTGCTGGAGGAACTCCGGAACAAACAGTTCGTGAAAAACCGCGTGCTTCACCTTAAAAGACATGATGGCAGCCCTGTCAGTGTCAGCGTGACCGCCCTCGCAGAGTTCGATGAAAAACGGCAGCTGGTTTTTATCAACGGGATCGTCCAGGACATCACGCATTTCACGAACACCGAGGCCGGATATCCCGAACATTCCTGAAACCACGCACGGGTCTGCTGCCGTTCCTGAGAACGGGCAGCAGATTCGTCAGAGAGATTGAACGCGTCAGTACCCGTTCTTGTGGAGGAACAGTTCGTGCAGCCGGGTATCGTTCCCGAGTTCGGGATGGAATGAGAACGCCACATGCCTGCCGTATTCAACGGCAACGATCCCTTTGTTGATCCGGGCAAGCACCTTCACGCTTTTCCCGGTACGGGAAACTACCGGAGCGCGGATGAAGACGGCATGGAACGGTTTCCCGACAAGCCCCGCGACAGGAAGGTCGGCCTCAAACGATTCCCTCTGCCGGCCAAATGCATTCCGGTCTACAGTCATTTCTATCAGTCCCAGCGGGCGGACGCGCGGGTCGTCAACGCGGGTTGCCATCAGCACCATGCCGGCACAGGTAGCAAAGATGCCGCCTTTGAATACCCGGATAGGATCATACAGGGAATTCTTGTCAATCAGCCGGGAGATGGTGGTGGATTCACCCCCGGGGATTGCAAGGACACTGCACTCTGCGAGATCAGCAGGGCTCCGAACCTCAAATACCTCGGAGGAGGAGCCATGCCCCATCCGCTCGAGTGCGAGCAGGAATGCATCGATATGCTCGCTGACGTTCCCCTGCAGAGCGAGTACGCCGATCCTAGCGTCCACGGGTCTGGAGCACCTCGTCTTCGCTCAGCTTATGCACGTCCAGGCCGGGCATTGCGTCGCCAAGGCCGGTACTCACCTTTGCAATTACCTTGGGATCATCGAAGTGATTCACCGCTTCGACAATTGCTTTTGCCATGCGCTCGGGACTCGAGGATTTAAAGATGCCTGAGCCTACAAACACGCCATCGGCACCCAGCTGCATCATCAGGGCTGCATCCGATGGTGTTGCGATACCACCGGCCGAGAAATTCACGACCGGCAGGCGGCCGCGTTCTGCACACTCGATGACCAGTTCGGCGGGAGCTTCGATCTCGCGGGCATAATCGATCATCTCCTGCCTGTCCATTCCCCGGAGCATCCGGATCTCTCCCATGATCGTGCGCATGTGGCGGACCGCTTCGACAACGTTGCCGGTCCCGGCCTCGCCCTTGGTCCGAATCATTGCGGCTCCTTCGTTGATCCTGCGGAGGGCTTCGCCAAGATCGCGTGCGCCGCAGACGAAGGGGACTTTGAACTGTTTCTTATCGATATGGTATTGCTCGTCTGCCGGTGTCAGGACCTCGCTCTCATCGATCATGTCCACGCCGAGGACTTCAAGTACCTGAGCTTCCACGAAATGTCCGATCCGGACCTTCCCCATGACCGGGATGGAGACAGCTTCGATGATCTCGGTGACTTTTTCCGGGTCGGCCATGCGGGCAACGCCCCCGGCTTTCCGGATATCGGAGGGGACCCGCTCCAGCGACATGACTGCGACGGCTCCGGCTTCCTCAGCGATCTTTGCCTGCCCGGCATCCACGACATCCATGATTACGCCCCCTTTCTGCATGGATGCAAAGCCGCGCTTGAGAAGCTCAGTGCCAAATCTCAGTTCCTTGAGTTTCATATACCGGTACTATTGATCAGCACACCCAATAAAATCACTGTACTCCCGGCAAGGATTGCCGCCATCAGCGTGACTGCCCGGACCGCGCGGATAATTTCAGGCCCGGCCTCGTCAAACGTCCTCTCCCCGTCTCCAATCGTATACACACCCGGTTTTTCAAACCGGATACCGATACCCCCGGCCATTGCAGCCATAACGATGCCGCCGTTAAACCCCGGCCGGTTCTTCCTGTCGCGCACCATGATCCTCACTGCATTGGAGAACCTGCCCTGCAGGGCAAAATACAGGAGCAGCAAACAGGCAGTGATCCGGGCGGGAATAAGATTGAGCAGGTCGTCCATCCGGGCAGCACACCAGCCGAGCCGCTCACGATCATCGAGATACCCGAGCATCGCATCCATGGTGTTCGCTGCACGATAGACGGCTGCACCGGCAAGACCGAAGATCGAGAAGTACAGCAGGGGGGAGACGATACTATCTGTCAGGTTCTCCGTCATGGATTCATAGCCTGCCGAAAGGATATGATCCCGGTCGAGCTGTGTCGTATCGCGGGAGACCAGAAGTTTCACCCGCTCCCTGCCGCTTTCGATGTCCTCCCCTAATGCCGCGACAACTGCCTGCGTGTGCTCTTCAAGGGATCGCCATGCAAAACAGGTCTTCAGCAGGAACGGTGCAATAAGGAGATACAGAAGCAATGGAGCCATTTCTGCAAAAAGATAAAAAGGGAGCGCAAAAATGGCTGCAGTCATGATCCAGAACAGCACGCCTGCGCCCCTCTGGAAAGCGGCAGGATATAATGCGGGCCGTCCCCACCAGCCGATAAGCCTGCCAAGCAGGGCAACCGGGTGATATGCGGAATGCGGATCCCCGAAAAGCCGGTCCGCCACCAGCGCGAGAAGCAGAACCAGTACGGGAATCGCTATCTGAGACGGTACCATGTATAGAGTACACCAACGATGAGGACAATAAATGCGGTCAGGTTCAGGAACATAACATCAGGATAGTAGAGCCACGCGCAGTATAAGATGAGCCCGATTCCCATCGCGATCATCAGGAGATGCGGGCGTCCGTGCGCCACCGGTTGCAGCGGGTACTCTTCGTGGACTCTTGGTCTCTGGTGCTGTGCGGAAACGATCGTGACCGGTAACGCGGCCTTGACCGCACCAAGCCCCGCAAGGATCTCAAGAACAAAGGATCCTTCCCTGCAGTCCTTCCTGATCGGGATACTGAGAACAGCCTCGTCCACAATATACATGTTCTCATGAAAAAAATCGGTGAACGTGCCGGCATTGGCAGACGTAATCGTGATGTGAATCGGCGCACCGCGATTCAGGAATTTCAGGATCAGCCCGGAACCGGGTTCGGCAAGAACCTTCTCCCGGGGAATATCGATGGAATTGATACCGGTACGGTTGAGGAGAATCTCGTACCCCCCCTCGCCGGGCCCCACGCCGGCAGACAGAAGCATCGTGACAGGCAGCGGGAGGTTCATTCCGGCACCAGGGATGTTAATGATCGGAAGGGGGCAGAAGGTTGGGGATTCCCTCGTGGATCGGATAGTCCGCCCGGCAGGCAGCACAGCGGAGCTTCCCTTCAAGAACCTCCTTCTCATTCTCGTTTTCTACGTCGAGGGTGAGGTCGCCCTTACAGACAGGGCAGCAGAGGATATCCATCAGCGAGCGCTTCATGCCAGTTCTTCCCGTAAATCGATAATCTGGGTGATCTCAGGGCCGGTCGAGATAAGGGTGATCGGGCAGCCGATGTCATCCTCGGCGGTTTTCAGGAAGTCCTTTGCTTTCTTTGTCAGCTTACTGTAGTCGGTGACCCCGAAACATGCCTTATCGACGCGGTCGATCCCGGTGATTGCTGCCTGGGTGCAGCCGTTGATCATAGCCGAGTAGCGGGCCATCCCGCCATCCCATCCGCCGATCCGCCTCTTGCGGTGGGTGACCGTCCCGAACTCCTGAATACCCATTGCATCAGATTTTTCTGAAGGCATTTCTGTACTGAAAGGCCCTTCACCGACGCGGGTGGGGTAGGCCTTGAATACGACAACAACATCGTCAATCCGTGTAGGGCCGACGCCGTTGTCCGCAGCGATCTGCGAAGCGGAGGTGTCCTTGCTTGTCACAAAGGGGTATGTGCCGTAATAGAGCGAGATGCCAAAGCCCTGGGTGCCTTCTAGGAGTACACAATTGTCTTTCTTCAGTTCCTCATCGATAGCCTTCGGGACGTCCATCAAATATTCTGCAAGTTCAGGAACATCTTTCGCCTGGGGTGAGATCCGCATGACCCGGTCGGAATTTGCCGGTCCGCACCCGGAGCCGGTGCTCCCGATCTTTTTTGCAAGATGATCGCTGCCCTTGTCACGGGCGATATGATCCTCGGTGATTACGCCGCACCGTTTGTCAACGAAGACCCGGCCCCGGACCCCGAGCATATCGACCTCGTGTTTCAGGACACGGGGATCGACGAGCACACCGCTGCCGATACAGAGTTTTGCATCCTTGTACACAAAACCGGACGGGACCATCCGGACACCATATTCCTTTGTCCCGACCTGGACAGTGTGTCCGGCATTCGGACCTACACCGCCGCGGGAGATGATAACGGGTTTATCCTTATAGGCAATGTGGGCAACAACCTTGCCCTTCCCCTCATCCCCAAAAAATCCACCAACGATGATTGTACAACTCATTGTCTTTCATGTAGTATTGGTAAGGTTCCAAAATAAACTATCCCTCGTATCAACGGAAGTCAGAAGGTTTTGCCAGGATCATGAGAAAAGGGGAATCAGAGTGTTTTTATGAACTCTTCCATCCTTCCTAGGGCGGTGTTCAGGTCCTTCCTTGAGACTGCATACGCACACCGGAGGTGATCCACCCCGCCGGCGCCGAACACGCTGCCCGGGACGACCGCAACGCGGTGTTCCTTCAGCAGCCGCTCTGCAAAGTCCGTATCGGAAAGACCGGTCTCTTTTACTGACGGGAATGCATAGAATGCGCCGTCGGGAACATGGCAGGGGAGACCGATGCGGTTGAGACCGGCGACAAACATGTTGCGGCGGAGCCGGTATTCATTTACCATCCTGTTCTTATCCTCTTCGGCGGATTTGAGGGCCTCGAGCGCCCCGACCTGGCCCATGATCGGGGCACAGAGCATGACGTACTGGTGGATCTTCAGCGCTGCATCAAGGAGTTCCTTCGGTGCACAGAGATACCCGATCCTCCAGCCGGTCATGGCATAGGCTTTCGAGAACCCGTTCAGGGTGATGGTCCGCTCCCAAAGATCTCCAACGGTCGCGGCTGCGCAGTGTTTTGTTTCATAGGTGAGTTCAGAGTACACCTCGTCACTGATAAGGAGGAGATCATGATCGGTAATGAGGTCAGAGATCCCTTTCAGATCGCTTTCAGTCATCACCCCCCCGGTCGGATTGTTCGGGAAATTGATAATGAGGGCTTTGGATTTCCGGGTGATCTTTTCAGCCAGCGTATCCGGGTTGAGTTTGAAATGATCCTTTTCCGTGCACCGGACCGGAACCGGCTTTCCTCCGGCCAGGGCGACACATGGCGTATAGGATACATAACTGGGTTGTGCAACCAGGATTTCATCGCCCGGGTCCGTGATTGCCCGGACAGCAATATCCAGTCCCTCGGATACGCCGGTGGTGATGATCATCTCTTCATCAGCGGAATACCGGAGGTTATAGTGCCGGGCAAGGTATTGGGAGAGGGCATCGCGGAGGGGCTGGAGTCCTTTATTCGAGGTATAGTGTGTTGTGCCCTGCTCAATCGAGTAGATGCTCGACTCGCAGATGTTCCACGGTGTACGGAAGTCCGGTTCGCCAACACCAAGGGAGATCACGTCCTCCATGGTGAGGACAAGGTCGAAAAACTTCCGGATTCCCGATGGCGGGATCTGCTCTGCACGCTTTGAGACAAAATTCCGCATGATGGCACCCTAGGGTGAATACGGCAACCGTTCCGGCTCTGACTCTTCAAAGAGAACATTTCCGTTCTCCTTGTACGATTTCATGATGATGTGGGTCGCGGTCTCGCGGATCCGGTCCATGGGTGCTACATGTTCGGAGACGAACCGGGATACTTCCTGCATGTTCTTCCCGGTGACGAGGAGCTGCAGGTCATAGGTACCGGTCATCAGGCGAAGGGTCTTAACCTGCCGGAATCTCGAGAGCCGCTCGGCGATCCGGTCGTACCCGTAATCGCGCTCCGGACTGACCTTGAGTTCGATAATGGCGGAGACCTCGCCGTTACCGGCTTTTTCCCAGTTGACCACGGTAGAGTACCCCTTGATAACCTGGGCAGCTTCGAGTGCGCAGACCCGTGCCTCGACCTCGGCCGGGGTGAGGCTGGTCATGGTCGCAACTTCTTCTGCCGAGAGCCGGCTGTTCTCCTCCAGGATGCGGAGGAGTTCGAGATCCTTTTCATCCATTCTTGTTCACCTGAACCAGGTTTTCAACCATTTTGCTTCCATCTGGGATACGTCGAGATCCCTGAGTCCGTTCAGGCGGGGATCCTTGAGGACGACCTCGCGGATCTTTCCCGTGTTTGAATCGAACCACATCTCCTTGGTCCTGCCGTACCGGCCGCGGCTGACAACCCGGGTGTTGATCACGCCAAGCATGTTCAGCTCAGATATCAGGTCGGTGATCCGCCGGTGTGTCAGTACATCGAGCTCTACGGAGGGGGCGATATCCTGGTATATACGTGAGACTTCCCCGCTCGTAAAGATATTCTGTCCCAGCTGCTCGAGCGTCAGCATGGAGAAGAGGATGAGCTTGCTCTGGGAAGGCAGGGTCGCGATGCACTCGATCATGCTGTCGGTTTCGATCTTGGCCTGGGCCTGCTTGACATGTGCCTCGGTCACCTGCTGTGACTCGTCCCGGTCTGCAAGTTCTCCTGAGATCCTGAACAGATCCAGAGCCCTCCGGGCATCGCCATGCTCCTGCGCTGCAAGCGCTGCACACAGCGGGATAACGCCCTCGGCAATCGCACCGGGCATGAATGCACCCTCTGCACGCTGTGCAAGGATATCCACCAGCTGGGGAGCGTTGTAGGGCGGGAACACAATCTCCTCTTCTGAGAGGGACGAGAGTACACGCGGATCAAGAAAGTCTTTGAAACTCAGATCGTTTGAGATCCCGATAATACTCACTTTTGAGTTCCTGAGATCGGAATTGATCCTTGTCAGGTTGTAGAGGGTATCGTCCCCGCTTTTCTTGACCAGCTTGTCTATCTCGTCCAATACGATAACGAGAACTCCACCCCCGGCCTCAAGCTGGTTCTTCAGTTCAGCATACACCTGGTCGGTTGGCCATCCGGTCATGGGTATATGGGTCTTGGTCTTGTCACTTGCTACTTCGTCCGGGACATCGAGGCATTTGGCGATCTGAGCAAGGACCCGGTACTGGGTATCGATGACTTCGCAGTTGAGGTGGACGATCCGGCAGAGGGTTCCCATCTTGCTGCTGGCCTTCTCCAGTTCAGTGCCGACATACCGGACGCAGGCGGTCTTTCCGGTACCTGTTTTTCCATAGATAAGAATATTGGACGGTGTCTCATTCCTGAGGGAGGGGGCAAGGATGGAGGCAACTTCATCAATCTGGGGTTTCCGGTGGGGAAGGATCTGGGGACGGTACGAGTGGCGGAGAACCTCCCGATCCTTGAAAATCCGGTTATTGGTTAGATATTTCTTAAAAAGGCCGGTCGAGGGGTCTTCTGGATCGGGCATAGTCACACCGTGGAGCTGAGCATTGGCGGGATAAGACTAAAAAACGATCGGTCCGTCCTGGTTATAAACCCCTTCATTTCCTGTGGAAACTGCCTGCTTTTTGCTTTGTTTGTAAAAAATGCCAATTTTTTAAGTATTTATTGATAAATATTTTTTATATCAGCACCGAATATGATCATGAAGAAAAAATTCATCTCATTCATTTCCAGCGAAATTCTCCGGAACCTGCGTCCTTGTGCGCATAAGAGGGACACCCCTTCGTTTCCTGTGGAACGGCTACAGGAAGATCTTTCCTTCCTGTAAATACAAAAAAACGATCCCATTGTATATGTATTAAAACTACTATATAAATAATTTGAAATGTTCTTGCAGCACAGATGATTACACTGCACTTTTAAGACAGGATGAAATTAAAAGCCAGTGCCAAAGGAGTGAAAACATACCTTTCCAGCCGGTACGGACCCTGAAGTAGCGGTAAAAATGCCGATGGAAGAGAACCGGAGAACCCGAACCTCCACTGGAACCAATGGGGGGTACCTGTGCAGGAATCCCACCAGAGATTGAAGACAGGATACAACGGATCACACGGCCAAATCTCCCGAATGACAGGCACCCGGATTCTTGCATGAAAAAAGACCGTCAGGAAATATAGACAACACGCTTACCTCAGGAATTCTCAATACGGATAAAGGGCAACATCTCACCAGCCATGAGCCACAATCATGTCAGGCAGGTCAAGATCACCGGTGCAGTCATTACCGTATCAACAAGCCGGACTGCTGAAACCGATGCCAGTGGAAAAACAATTATGCGTCTTATGGAGGATCAATCCATTCCCATCTGTCATTATTCCGTTGTCCCTGATCGAATCGATGCAATCCGGAATGAGCTCTTTACCGCACTGAAAAAGGCGAACTGTATCGTTATCAGCGGGGGAACCGGCCTAACCTTCGACGACTGTACCATAGAAGCGGTCTCTCCACTCCTGGAGAAGAAAATGGATGGGTTCGGGGAATTTTTCCGGATGAAGAGCATCCAGCAGATCGGGACTGCAGCGATGCTTTCAAGGGCATTAGCCGGAACTATCGGCGGAAGAGCTGTTTTCTGCATCCCGGGATCAACGCCCGCAGTAACTCTGGCGACATCAGAGCTCATCCTCCCGGAAATCACCCATATCATCAGTCATGCAAATCACTGAGCAGCGGTATCCGGAATCACATCTCGTCTGAAGGTCCGGGATTCGGGACCGGGTCGCTATCGCGTTACCTGCAGCAGCGCAACACGTTCCAGAACCAAATCCACGATCCGATCATCCCCGCCGGCAGCAGCAATTTCTTCAGATGAAATTCCAAAGGACCGCATCAGCCGCTCCCGCTTCTCCGGATCAAGTACCTCCGGAATATCCTCAGAGAAACGGAATACCGGTTCAAGCGCGGTCCATATTCCCGGATGCGATGGATAACAGCAGATATACAAATGGTTCTCTCCCTCATGAATCCCGAATGAGGCTGCAACACTGCACTGCCGGGAACCGGCAGCATACAGGAGACACTCCATCTCAAGATTGTTTGAGATATTCTCGCCAGCTCCGAATGCACGCACCGCATGCCCCACTGCAGACAGGGCATGGACACTCCCTGCCATCATATCCGCGTTGAAACAGATAATGCGGGTATCGCAGTCTGATGCAATTTTCCGAAGATCCCGGAGGAAATCCGCGACATCGCGGATTACACACCGGGCAGCCCGGATATCGATCACAAGCGGGTCATGCGGCATTGGATCACCTGAAGTGAGAGAGTGTTGACTGCCCGTCCATATTATTGTCATCCGGGGCCGGATCTTCGTTCAGCCCATCCCGCCTGCCCTTGGCCGGAACAGGAACACCCGTTCTTTCCAGCTGGGCAAACACCTGCTCGGCAATCCCCCGGCCGATGATCCTTGTAACAGTCTCTATCCCGGCGCCGAAAACCTCCTGCGGGGATGTAATGTTGTTATTGAAGAGCCGGCGTGCCCTGACCCGGCCGATACCCCGCAGTTTCACAAGCGGCAGGAGTTCCCGGCGTATCCCGTTCTTCATGCAGATCTCGTACTCCCGTATCTGCGGGTGGAATGCCGGGGCGAACATGCGCGAGAGCTCCGCGGTTGCGTGCAGGAGCCAGTTGACGCTCTCGACCATCCCGTACACATCGCCGGGACCCACGGCATACCGTTCGCAGATCCTGGCCTCGGGCATCTCATCGGACCAGTCCGTCAGGAGCATGGCGGTCTTGATCCCGCGGAAGTACTCCTCGATCTCATCCTCATCGGAGGGAATGGGAAGCCAGAGCGCTTCATCGTGCTCTTCAATCATCCGCTCCAGCTGGGGCCGGTCGGTATTCCGGACATAAAGGCAGGGCATATCCGGGGTGCTGCAGATGAGCTGGAGGAGGCCGACATCGGAATACTCCTTTGTGGTGCGGAGTGTCGACACGATCGTTGCCGCGCTTCGCGGATCTATATAGAGCCGGGAGACGAGCGATCCGAACTCGGTTGCCCCGAGATGCTCACCGATCTCCGTCACCATCTCCGATTCCGCAAGGAATTTCAGGGCAGAGTCTACTGCCCGCTGCATCAGCCGGCCCTGGCGGTGCTCGTGGACGTAGAACGTCCGGTTCATGAACTCTGAGAGTTCCCTGCGGGTTCCGGCAAAACCGGAGGCGATGAGAGAGAGGACGTGGGTATAGAGGGCTGTAGGCTCGGCAATCTTGGAGTGTACTTCCTCAGCGGGAGCCTCGATATACCAGTCAAAGAGCTCTTCCACCTGCCCCTCATCCTTTGCAATGAGCACGGCTTCCCCGTACGGATCGAGACGGGGCCGGCCGGCACGCCCCGCCATCTGGTGGTATTCGCTTGCCGGGATCGGCTGCATTCCCTCGCCTGCCGAAAACCGGAGATAGTCGCGGATGATGACCCGGCGGGCCGGCAGGTTCAGGCCGGCGGCAAGGGTCGGCGTTGACGAGATGCACCTGATAAGCCCCCTGCGGAACCCGTCCTCCACGATCTTCCGCTCCTCCCGGCTCAGTCCGGCATGGTGGAATGCAGCCCCCCTCGCGACACAGAGGGCAAGGTTTTTTGCCATCTCGGTCTCGGCGTGGGCACCAAGCTGGTCTGCGTATACCTTGAGCTCCGGGTCCTCGCTCTTGATTGCCCCGGCGGCCCGTTTCGCAAAGGCCTCTGCGTTCCTTCGCGAGGAGACAAAAACCAGGCACTGCCCGCCTTCTTCGATGGTATCGAGGCAGAGGTTGAGATCTTCGTAGTTCTTCGATACCTGTTTTACCTTCCGTTCCCCCTCCCGGAAATGGATCCGGTCGTTCCAGAACACACCCTGGCGCAGGTCGACCGGCCGCCAGGTGCTGGTAACCAGTTCCGCGTCCAGCCACCCCGCAAGGAGCTGGGGATTGCCGATGGTTGCCGAGAGCCCGATGACCTGCATGCAGGGATTCCGTGAGCGCATCTTGGCGATCACCATCTCGAGCGTCGGCCCGCGGTTATCCGAATCGATGAGGTGGATCTCATCGATAACCAGCAGTGTGATATCTGAAATCCAGCGTGCACGGTTCCGCAGGAGCGAGTCCACCTTCTCGCACGTGGCAACGATGATATCGTTCCTGCCTAGTGCATCGTCCCGGCGATCGAAATCACCGGTTGCAATCCCGATCCGGACACCCTTGTTCCCGAACTCTTCGAATTTTTCACTCGCCAGCGCCTTGAGCGGAACAATGTACAGGCACTTCCCCCTCCTGGCGATATGCGTATGCATCGCCATCTCGGCGATCAGGGTCTTCCCGCTCGCGGTCGGAATGGAGACGAGCAGGTTTTTACCCTCAAGCATCCCCGCCTGCACGCATTCCGCCTGAGGGGGGTAGAGCTCCACGATGCCGCCTGCAAGGTAATGCTTCCTGAGGTTTTCCGGGATCGGGAGCGTGGAAGTCAGCATGGCAGGAACCCGTTCCAGACCCCTTTAATTCCACTGAAATTCGCTGGCATTATGGCCCTTTTTCATAATACTAACCATAAAACGGAATTACTCTCCACAGGAAATCGTGGGAAATGCATAAATATGAATTGGCGATTTTGTCCGGGGAATGGCATCAGTAGTAATAACTGATCATATCCTGTTTCTGCTCTTTCTTCTTCCGGTCAAGGAAGGCAAAGACGTTCTCGTGCGGGACGCCCTCGATAAGCATATCGATGGCCGCCCGGGCCGTCTTGAGCTGTTCGGGGTACCCGATCAGGGCAACAGTCTTGCCGAAGACCGAGATCTCGACATCGGTCATATCCTCGATCTGTTCGCGGGCCCTCCCGTCCTTGCCGATGATTCTTCCCCTGAGGCGGTCAAGTTGCCGGGGACCATCCGCCATCACCGAGAGATCGATGACGTCAAGGAGCAGGTCCTCATCCTCGATCATCTCGAACGCCCGCTCGGGTGAAAATCCCCGGTTGATGGCATTCACGATCTCGACAGCGCGGAGCAGCGGGATCGTGTTGTCGTCCGCGGCCTCGATCTTCACAAGGCCTTCCTTGCTGTCGACAGTGATTGTCGTATGCGTCTTTGTTTCGAGCTCTTTTTTGGTTGCCCCGCCCTTTCCTATCAGGACACCGACCCTGCTTCCTGCAATCTTGACTTCCTGTAACATGACGGTTCTCTCCCGGGTTTTCTGGCTATGCGGATCCTGGTGCATCGACAATAATTCTCATTCTCAGGTCCTCTGATATCATGGTTCAGCAGTATCAAGCCCTGTTATGGCATTGAAGATCCCGACATCGCTCCGGACATCACAGCGGCTCCTGAAAAACCGGTTGATGTTCCGGATATCCCGCATCAGGAACGGGAGGGCGCGGGGGTGATCGCGGGTAACAGACTGGCCCATGTCAATGATATATGGTTTGTCGCCGTACAATATATTGAACTCGCTCAGGTCCGCATGAACCAGCTCTGCCTTCTTATACAGCGTTTCAATGATCGTCAGGATTTGTGAGTAGGTTTCCTCCGGGCTCTCCAGCTCCACGTTGCGGAGCTGGGGATACGGGACGTCGCCCTCGCCGATGAATGACATGATCAGGATATTCCGGTCCCAGACCAGCGGTTCGGGAACCGCGACCCCGGCATCCCTGGCACGGACAAGATTCGAAAACTCCTTTTTCGTCCAGGCAAATATGAGCTCCTTTTTTACCTTCTTAACCCCGGAGAACCTTCGGTCGCCCACGATATACGAGCTCATGGTCGTGAAATTCGCCGTCCGGATCCGGTAGATCTTGATTGCAATGCCGGCCCCGTCGCGTTCGCCGTAAAAGACATTTGCCTCCTTGCCGGTGCTGATGGATCCCCCTATGACCGAGATCCATTTCTTGTGCACGAGCTTGTAGAGCGCGAGGAGCGTGACATCATCAAAGACGTCCTCCCGGACCTTGAACTGGTTGGCATCCTTGATCCGGATCCCCATCTCTTCAAGGCGCTGGTCGAACCGGTCCACCTTTTTATCAAGCTCTTTTCCGGAACTCACGGGAGGGTCACCAAGGTCTCCTGCCGTTCACCGGATATGGTCCCGGACCGGCGCAAGGATTTCGATAAGCGATTCCCCGCAGGCCTTCTTGAGGTCCATCGGGTGCACTTCACCGTTGCCATATGCAGATTCGAGATCGGCATAGGACGCAAAGCTCCGGTCGCCGCCGAACTTCTCCGGACGTCTGATCGTGATCTCCGGCATGCGGGGGAAGATGTGGTGCTGGAAGATCTGGAGGATCGGGTTTTCTGCGATCTCCGGCGGGCAGAACGCCTTCTGCAACTTCTTTCTGATATTATCCCCGCTGTCCGCAACAGAGATGTAGTTCCCCTGCGAGGAGGACATCTTCTTGCCATCCAGTCCGTTGAGGATAGGCGTGTGGATGCAGACAGGTGCCGGGTAATGAAAGTTGATCAGGTGTTCGCGTGCGAGCATATGGATCTTGCGCTGGTCGATGCCGCCGACTGCCGCGTCAACGCCGAGCATTGCAATGTCAGCAGCCTGCATGAGGGGGTAGATCATCTGGGAGACTGTGGGGTGGTCCATCTGCCGGCCGACCTCATCCATGCTGCGCTGCGCACGGTTCAGGGTCACCTGCTGGGAGAGCTGGAGAACAAGGAGCTGGTACTCCCGGCTGAGCTGGAGTTCAGAGCCAAGCACGTACCGGACATTTTTCAGGCCGAGACCTTCAAAACACTTCCGGTTGTATTCCGCAAGTTCCCGGACTTTTTCCATGGTCCCCTTCCGGTTCAGGAATGCGTGGAGATCGGCAAGCAGCACCGTGACCTCGAATCCTGCAGCCTGGAGATCGACAAGTTTGTTGATCGTGACAAGGTGGCCGAGATGGATCTCGCCGCTCGGCTCGTACCCGGCATAGACCCGCTTTACGGGCTTTGAAAGAAGTGCCCGGAGGTCGTCGTCCGTGACGATTTCGACAGTGTTCCGGGTGACACGTTCGTATGCGTCCATCAGAAAGAATGGGTTATGCCGGGAATTAATGGTTATTCCGGGTGGATCAGGCCGGGGGGTCGGCCGGGAAAAAAGGATCCTGTCCCTCCGCTGCCCCGTGGCATCGGCAGGGAATACACTCCCCGGTTCCGTGTATTCTCAGTGGGAGTTCTGTATCGTTTTGAAGTGTAACGCTGCGTTTGTCGCTGCGATGGACTTTGCTGCATCCTTCTCTGCGCCCATCATGGCCCGGATCGCGTCGATGTTCTCAACAACGACATCGGCCTCCTGGTGGATGGCCTGGAAGAAGCAGAGCTCGTTTTTGTTCGCGTAGATCGAATCCTCGAAGATGCAGTTTTCCCAGAGATCGGAACGCTGCCGGCCGAGGTCCATGGCGAACTCCTTAAGCTCCGCGGTGCTCTTGAGGCCTGCGGCCTTTTTAATCAGGCCGAGGCGGGGGTGGGCGTTGATGAGCTCGATGACCCGTTCTTTTGTCACCGGTTTCTTCGTGGTCATCTGGATCGCGTGCATGTGCATCATCGTGGTGGGGACGATCATGGCCATGGTGGTGATGGAGATATGCGGGAGGACCGAAAGGACATCCGGGCCGTGGTGGCTTGGCACGCTTACGGGATCCAGTACGATGGCATCGATTGGGCCCTTCTTGATCTCGCCCGGATCGGAGCCTCGGCGGACCATGATGGCGTGGACATGGGTGACGCCATATTCCCTGTCAATCTCGTGGATGATCCGGCAGAGGCCTGTGGTGTTGCAGGAGACTACCCGCACGAACTGCCGCCCGATCGCGTCCTTGTAGTTGCAGGACGAGTTGAAGGAGAACCCGGCCACTTCGTGCTCTTCCCCGCCCTGCCAGAGCGCCTTCTTCCCCAGCTTCTCGTACAGCGGCTTGTTGGTGGCTCCCACATCGCCGGGCGTTGCATCGACTATAACATCCGCCGCCTTGCACATATCCTCGACACTGCCGGCAACCTTCAGACCAACCTTCTCAAACGCCGCCTTTTTGGAGAGATCCGCGATATACAGGGGGAATCCCCGCTGCTTTGCAACGAACGCTTCGGCATTGGGGCGTGTCTTGGAGACTCCGATCACCTTCATGTCCTTCTGAGCAGCCACGGCATCGGCAACGCGCTTGCCGATGGTCCCGTACCCGTTAATGGCAACCTTGATCATACAATCGTACATTGCGCCGGAATGGAAAAAGCTATGTGGTTTGCCTGCACGGAATAACCGGTGCCCGGCCGGCCGGTTTTGCCGGAATGCCTTCAAATGAGCCGGATTCCAGCGGCAAATATTTAAAGGCAACTTGGAAATAACTTCAATAATATGGAACTCCCGAAATTCGTCCTTTCAGAAACACCTGTCCAGTGGTGGCAGATTTTCTTAATCGGGGTCATTATTTTCATTTCCGGTATCGATGCATTTGTCTGGACAGACAAATTCATCAACATCCTTCTCACGCTCTTCGGCATCCTTGCACTGGCGGTCGGGCTTATCATGATCGCATTCGCGTTCGCGGTGAAACAGGAGCTCATCTACCGGTTCCCGATCTTTTTTACCGGGCTGATCTCGCTGATCGTTGCCGGGATCGCAATCCTGTTCCCGGGATTTCTGACATCCAGGTTCATCGTCATCATGGCGATCCTTGCCATCATCAACAGCGTGCTCCTGATCATTGTCGGCTGTTCACTCTCCGATGAATGCAAGACCAACCTTGCCATCGTCCTGTGCGGCATGGTGACCCTTTTCTTAAGCTTCCTGATTGCGCTGTTTCCCACCCTCACCGCACCGATGCTCGTGAAGATCTGGGGCATGTACGCCATGGTTGTCGGAGGAATCAGCATCGTGGCCGGCATCCAGCTGAAACGAAGTGTCTGTTTCCGGGAAAAAAAAAGGCTTACCCGGGTAACGTGCAGATCGCTCTCCCCGTATTTTATTTACTCAGAAGAGCGGATAACCCTGAAAAGCCGGATACCCCGTTGTCGGGGAGGTGCCTGGAAAAGAGGCGTTATTCGCAATCGTCTGCTGATCTTAATCCCTTGATTCGGGATCGAGATACAGGGCCTGGATCTTCACGACTTCCGTGCTGTCTTTTGCGCCGGCATAGAGATCGAGAGGTTCCCGGTTGACCTCGATGAACCGGATCCCCCAGTTCACTTTCGACAGGATCGTCCGGGCCTGCTCTTTCTCGCCCATGATGTACAGTGCGGCTGCCAGTGCCTCGACCGATGAGAGCCTGCAGGGCCTGCCGAAGTTGACCGGGTTTGCCGCCATCAGGAAGGGCAGCGCCCTGCGGATACGCCAGGAGCTTATCGCGCCGGTGTCCAGCACCTCCCACGAGCAGTCGAGAGCAGTAATGGATTTGACGTGCCGGTCGGCCGGGGACAGTGCCTGTTCGGCAGTTGGATCGAGGAGCAGGGTGTTCCGGGGGATCCGGGGAATTTTTGTAAAAATGGTCAGGAGCCCCGCCTTTTCCAGTTTTTTTACCGTGCATTTCCGGGGATCGCACGTATTGTCCCGGTATGCGTACAGGGGGATCATTGATCATCTGTGCGTGCACACACTGTATCAATGTACGTGCTCTGCAGCCCCTGCGTGCTCAATCCCGCCCTTCGTGCCGAGGGCATAACACGGCAATCCGATCTGGATCTTTTTCGGCAGGTTATCGCACGGTGCGACAGGTTCGGGATCGGGATCGTCCCGCTCCCCTGCCCTGAGACGCTGTATCTCGGCCAGGAACGGAAGCCCGGTACGTTTCTCGAACGGCTCAATACCCCGGCATTCATGCGTCTCATGGATCGGCTGGATGAGGGAGTGAACGACATCATCCGCGAGCGCGGCCCCCCGCTCTGCATCATCGGCGTCAACTCGTCGCCTACCTGCGGCGTGACCAGCACGTATTACGGCGAAGAAGCCGGCAGGCCCGCGAAGCGGGAGGGGCGGGGCGTGTTCCTCTCGCGGCTCCCGGAAATCCCTGCGTTCGATGTTGCAGTGTTTGCCCGGTACCGGGTCTACCTTGCGGCGCCGCTCTTCTCGGAAGCGGAACGTTCGTTCAACGCGTCTGTCGCGAGGACCCTGGGCAGCCACCTGTTCGATGTCCACCTGCCGCAGGAGACTGGCGATGATTGCGATACAAGGGACATCCGGGAGCAGGAGCGGCTCTTTTCCGTAAACAAAACAGCACTGGATACCAGCGATTTCATCGTCGCCATCATCGACGGGGCGGATGCGGACTCCGGCACCGCGTGGGAGATGGGGTACGCGTTTGCCCGGGGAAAACCGGTCATTGCCCTGCGCACGGATTTCCGGCGCGTCGGCCATCACGAGCAGGTGAACCTGATGCTCGAGCAGTCCGCAAAGGTCGTGGGAAGCGTCAAGGAAGTCCTGGCGGCGCTGAACTCCCCGTGCCTGAAGACCGAATCCCGGTGATCATCCGGAGTACGGGACTGCCGGTTTTTTATCTGTAAATTTCATGCCCGGGAAAACTCTGGATTCTTTTGATTTTTTTCCCCTGGCTGCTGAATAAACCGGAAACTTTTGCAGATGGATGCGATCAAGGGGCATCCCTGAACATACTCCACCGGACCGTTATGCCCTGTTGCAGTCCGACTGAGGGGAGCTTTCGCTGTCCAACAGGGACTATTAGGGCACTTTTTACATCCGGCGTGAAAAACCAGAACGGGGCCCGATACGGACCCGGAAAAAGTGAATTCGCAACACTTTTCTGCGAATTCGTCACATTTTCGGGGCGCCTCAAAAGCATGGCAATCCGGGACCGGACCAAAATCGCCAGAAAAATGCCCCGATTGACAAAAGGAGCCCGAATCAAAAAAACCGGTAAAATCAGGTACACGGACTCTCCCGGGGAAAAAGGCCACCCGTATGGTATGAGGTCAGCAGATTCGTGACCGCAGGTATGCTCAGGGACCTCTCCTGAATCCGGGGATCCATTACCCTTGAAAGAAATATCATCCCGGAATGTTTCGAATGAAACATCGTATGGAAACGGGTAGCACAGGCCGAATCGTGCTGCAGTTCCATGGCTGGACAACCCTGCCCGGCCAATTCTGAAAAAATGGTAAAAAAAATTCAAAAAATCCCGCTCTCCCGCCGGGATCCGGAAACGTAATAACCTATATCAGAATATTCACGAAATAGTAAATGATTGCGATGGGAAAGAAACGCGAGGACCGGGCAAAGGGGAGAAAAACACACGTTGATCGTGAATGTGATCTTGATGGCGACTTCAAAAACCCGGTCCGGTCTTTCCGGGACCTGAATGCCGGAAATGTAAAGGAAGCCCTCCTTGGCAGCCGGTACATCCAGCTCCTCCTTTCCCTTACCCTTATCGGCGCCATCCTCCGGTTCTACAATCTCGGGTATAATTCCCTCTGGCTTGACGAGGCCTCGACCCTCACGTTTGCTGTCAAATCCATCCCCGATATCTGGCAGGCCACAACGGCAGGAGAGTTCAATCCCCCGCTTTTCTACTGGGCCGAACACCTGATGCTGACCTTCGGGAACTCCGAATTCGTCCTGCGGTTCATCCCGGCCCTCCTCGGCGTCCTGACCATCCCGCTCATCTACCTGGCAGGGAAGGAATTCATGGACCGGAACACCGGGATTATCGCAGCAGCAGCGTTCGCATTCTCCCCGTTCCTGGTCTTTTACTCGCAGGAAGCCCGGGCATATGCCATGATGCTCTTCTTCATCGCCTTTGCCATGGTCTTTTATTTCCGGGCGCTGAAGAATGGCAGCATCACGGACTGGGCGCTGTTCGGCGTGCTCTCCGCGCTGGCGTTCTGGACCCACTTTTACGCCATGGTCATGATCGGGGCGCTCGTGCTGTACGCCCTGTACGAGCTCTTCCCGAAGATAAAAAGCGATGTCAGATCGATACAGCCGCTGGCAGCCGCCTGTGGGATCTTCGCCCTCGTCTGCCTGCCGCTCATCATCGTGACAATCCAGCTCTTCTTCCGGCGATCCGCGTCCTCCCCGACCTTCGGGATCCAGGGACCGGCGCTCATCTTCGCGACGTTCGAACAGATCTCCTGCCTGAATACTGCGTATCCCGGCGCCGGGCTGACGATGATCATATTCCTCCTCCTGTTTATTGCCGGTATTATCCAGGCAACACTCCTGGACATGAACAAGGGGGTCTTCCTTGCCTCTGTCACGATCCTGATGTTTGTCATCAGCAACTTCCTGTCGTACCTGATCCCCATGCAGCCCCGCTACCTCATCTGCCTCTCGATCGTATTTTTCATTGCAGTCGCAATCTCGTACCGGATCCTGTGGTCGCTGGTGAGTTCCCCGGCGGTTGTGTACGGGCTCATCGCGCTCATGGTGATTCTCAATACCCCCGTTCTTGCAGGATATTATTCAGCATACACCAAGGATGACTGGCGGGGATTTTCCGCAGGGCTGCAGAAGCAGACACAACCGGGTGATATCATAGCCGTCATTCCAGGGTACATCACCCAGCCGTTCGATTACTACTACTCCAATGCCACGGACCAGACCATCGAGTACCCGGCAGATACCGCAGCAGATCTCAGGGCGATCAGTGCACTGAAAGGCAACAACACCCTGTTTGTTGTTGTTACCGGCGATATCCAGGCCGCAGACCCGGGTGGTGAAGCCATGCAGTGGCTGAAGGAGAATACCAAATCGCGGGGATCGATCACCGGGATTTACCTCATGAGCGGCTGAGGCAGGAACACCGGGCACCATGTACGACCTGACCGTCATCATACCGACATTCAATGAAGAGGCGAACATCCGCAACATCGTCATGGCGGTGGACGCGGTCTTCCACGAGCATGCGATCCACGGCCAGGTCCTTGTTGTCGATGACAACTCCTCTGATGGGACCATCGGCATCGTGCACGAGCTGAAGCGGCAGAAGGACAACGTGGACATCCTTGTCCGCACGGAGGATCACGGGTTATCCCAGTCCGTTGCGGACGGTTTTGTTCACGCGGCGTCTGAGGTTTTTATTGTCATCGATGCTGATTTCTCCCACCCGCCGGTGCTGATCCCCCGGATGTACGACGAGATCCGGAAAGGCAGCGACATTGTCATCGGCAGCCGGTACATGGAAGGGGGCGGGATAAAAAAATGGCCGCTCAAACGCCGGCTGATTTCTATCGGCGCCACATTCCTGGGCCGGCTCCTCTTCCCCGACATCACGGATCCGGTCAGCGGGTTCTTTGCCCTGAAAAAATCCGTGGTGGAGAAAGCGCCCCTCAAACCCCGGGGGTACAAGATCCTTCTTGAGGTGCTTGGCAAGGGCACGTGGGAGAAGGACCGGGAGATCCCCTTCGAGTTCGTCGACAGGGAGATCGGATCGAGCAAGCTGAAGATCAAAACCATCGTCGAGTATGCCCAGCAGGTCGTCGACATCAGCCTCTATTCGTTCATCCACCGGAACAATGCGGCATGGCGGGAATGGAAACGGGTGTTCAAGTTCGGGATCGTGGGCATCTCGGGGATTGTCGTGAACCTCGCAATCCTGTACGTGCTTGTGGAATTTTTCAGCACGGAGATCCCGTTTTTAGGCCGGGATATCTACAAGGAGCTCGCAAGCGCTGTTGCAATCGAGATCTCCATCCTGAATAATTTTGTCTGGAACGATCTCTGGACGTTCTCCTCCTCCCCGGCCCGGAAATCCACCAGCCTGTGGCGCCGGCTGGTTGCCTTCAACGCAGTCTCGGTCGGCGGTGCAGTGATCAATCTTGGGATCTTCACGGTGCTGAACGGCTGGTTTGCCGTGTGGTACATGGCCGCCCAGTTCATCGGGATCCTGGTCGGGTTTTTCTGGAATTTCCTGGTCAACCGCCGGTTCACGTGGGGGCGGAAATAACCCCCGGATTGGCCAGGCCGGCCGATCCCCCGCCGGGACCGGGTGCGCCGCTCCAGCGAAATGCAGAGGCAAGGCAGGTGTCGTGACACCCGTTTTCCCGGCAGCGGACAGAAGGAAGTTCTCCGTACCGGATCAGCATCGGCAACAAAGACAAATCTGGCCGGACCCCCCGGATGGTGGCATCCGCTCGTTTTCAGAACATTAATCATTCAAAAAAGGAGATTCTTCACCAGCATTTTCTGAGGGTTCAGGTATGTCCGACAACGAAGAGAAAAATCAATGGCCGGTGTCCCAAAAAGAAATCGTCTATCTCGTTTTACCGCTGCTCCTGCTGGCGATCCTTTTCCCGACCGTCGTCCTGCAGGACCAGGTCTTCCTTTCGGAGTATCACGACACCCTCCTCACCCTCAACGCCGACCTCACCGTCATGAGCCACCCGTACTCCCTCTGGAACAACCAGTGGCTCACCGGGCTGCCCGCGTATGCCGATCCCCTTGGCAACCAGTATTACCCACTCTTCTTCCCCATACTCCTGCTGACGCAGGACCTGTTCATCGTCAACTTCGTCATCCTCGTCCACCTGTACCTTGCCTTCCTCTTCTTCTGGCTCCTGGCCGGCGTGGTGACAAAGAATCCCGAGGTCCGGCTGATCTCGGGGCTGTTCTACATCTTCTCCGGGGCAATGCTGGCACGGCTCCCGGCAGGCCACATCAGCCTCCTCTTTGCGCTTGCCTGGATCCCCCTCCTGTACTACGCGTTCTTCAGAATTGTGTGGGATGACGAACTGACCGTGAAGAATATCGGTCTCATCGCGGTTTCCATGGCGCTGATCTTCTTCACCGGTGCTGTGTATTATCTCTTCTATGCCGGTCTCATCATCGGCGTGTACTTCCTCTGGTACCTCCTGAAAAAAAGACTGGGGAAGGGAGCGATCATCGCAGTCTTCAGCGGATTCATGATCGGGGGAATGATCCTCTCCCTCAAACTGATCCCGCTGGCCGTTGTCTCCGGCGCCCTGGGACGGATCGATGTCATCGATCCCCTTGGCGACGGCGGATCGCTGGAGAACAACCTGGCCGCAATCATCTTCGGGACCCCGATCGACAAGGTCTTCGGGTTCTACGAGTCCGCGGTGCTCATCGGGATCATCATCGTCCTGCTCGTGATCCTTGCCCTTATCTTCGGGAAAGAAGACCGGGCGATCCCGGCCTTTTTTGCCATCGTTGCCGCGTTCATCTGGGCAGACGGCGGGAATACCCTCCTGTCGTTCATCCACCTGCTGCCCGGCCTCACCAATTTCAGGGTGGCCGGGCGCGTGCTTGGAGCCCTCGTCCCCATCCTCATCCTCTCTGCAATAACCGGGTTTGAGATCCTCAGAAGCCGGATGGAGAGCGGGGAGCCGCTGGTCCCCGATCCCCGCCAGAAACGGAATATCGTGTATGGCGTGTACATCCTCCTTGGCGTCAAGATCCTCGAACTCCTCTTCCTCAAAGGGATCACGCCGGAGGCCGGCCTTTCCCTGCTGCTGGTTGCAGCGTTTGTCGCGCTGCTGTATTACAACCAGGGGACGGTGAAGAACATTCTCCTGTTCATTGGCGTGGCATTCCTGATCGATGCTGGTGTTGTTATCCGGAATGCGCTGCCCCTCACCATGGATACAGGAGTAAAGGTCATTCTCATCATTGCGCTGGTCATCGCGGTTGTGGTCATGTTCAAATGGGACCGGTTCAGGGCACCCGTGTCCGGCAACCACTATGCCTGCATCTTCCTCATTGCCGGCCTTGCCCTTGTCCTGCTCGGAAATGCCAGTTACCTCAAAACCTCCGATCCGAAACTCGGGGAAAGCCAGGCGCTCCCCATCATCGAGAAGATCAAATCCTTTGATAACCGCCAGTCCCAGATCTGGGTGCTCGACAACGGCTGGGGAATCCAGCACATGGACTTCACCTACTGGTTCATTAAAAACGGCATGCACCCGGTACGTGCCTACTACCCGTACTACCTGAATACCATGATCAACCCTGGGTACAGGATCGGGAACATATCGTATTATACCCCGGATTACTTCGTTGATACCGCGTATCTCGATACCGGCAACCAGACCCTGGAGAACGTGACCTTCACCGTCAACAATATCTCCGTGTACAAGCCGGATAACGTCCTTCCCAACGCATTTGTTGTCCGGGACAGCCAGCTGGTCCCGTCAAAAATCGAGACCTTCTCTCCCGATGTGGTAACCATCTCCGGCAATTTCATGGCAGGGGATATCGCGTCCCTGAAAGCCTCGTATTACCCGGGATGGAAGGTGAACGGGAAGGATGCAGTACGAGTCGGGAACACGATCGGTGCGCAGATCCCCGCAGATACGACCACGATCACGTTCAGGTTCGATCCCGCCGACATGAAGATCGCGATGATCGTCAGCGGGATCGGCATTATTCTCCTGATCGCGCTCGTGGTCAGGCGCCGGGACGTTGAAAAGTATCTTGCCTCTGCCGGCAGGCGCCCGGCACCCCCGGCCCAGAAGCAGGCCGGAAAACAAGCAGCAAAAAAGAAGAAATGATACGCGGGGCGGAACAGAACTCCTTTTTTTGCCCTGTAGAAACCTGATAAGAATAGTACAGATAGTGATGGAGCCACGGGCGCCCGGGGGCTACCTACCCCCGCCCCGTGGAGCATTATCGTATCTGGAAATTAAAAGCAAAACCGGGGGTCAGGGGGGCCTGCCCCCTTGGGCTGCCTTCCCCTCCGTGGAGAGTGGGAGACATCATCATAAATTCCGCTGAGTGCGTTGTGGAAAAGATTTTCCAGAGCATTTTTTAACACCCCGGTAAAGAATCCTCTTATCCTTGGCGAGCACACTATCCGGTATCATGTCCAATCTTACGGTCGCTGTCCTCGCCCCTCCCGATTATGCAAAGGACCTGGGAAAGAAAGGGACGACATCCGATATCACCTTCTATAACCTGAAGAAAGGGGATGCCACGGTCACGTTCATCGAACCGACCCGGTACCCGGAGAAACTGTCATCCCTCTTCTATGCAGTCTCCCTGTCCGACCGCATTGTCCTTGTTGTCAGCGAGATCAATGCCTCGTTCGGCGAATGCGTACTGATGCTCCAGTGCGCCGGAAAATCCTCGGGATACCTGATCCTCAAGAACTACATCTCGCCGGACCAGATCGCCCCGCTCATCAAAGGCACGGTCCTCGAACACTACGAGATCCTCGAGGAGGACATGGTCGGCCTGCGCGAGAAGATGCTCGGGATTTCCGTGAAGCAGACTGCCCACCACAAGGACCATGAGTCTGCCGGTAAAGGCGTTGTCCCGATCGATGCCCATTTCAACGTGAAGGGCGTCGGCGTCGTGGTCCTCGGGTCCGTTGCACAGGGTACGATAAAGAAGCACGAGACCCTCAGAGTCCTTCCGACGGAAAAGACAGCGCAGGTCCGGTCCATCCAGAAGCACGACGATGATGCCGAGTCGGCCGTTGCCGGCGACCGCGTCGGCCTGGCCCTGAAGAATATCGAGACCGATGACCTGGACCGCGGGTATGTCCTGACAAACGATCCGGCAATAACGTTCTCCACCACCGTGACCGGGAAAGCCCAGCTCGTGAAGTACTGGCCGGCTCCCTTAAAGGAGGGAATGGTCCTGTATGCCGGGCACTGGATGCAGTTCCTCCCGACGCGCCTGGAGAAGGCGGTTGTGGAAGGCGACTGGAGGATGCCCGTCCTGACCCTGTCGATGGAAAAGGCGCTCGTCTACCCCCCGGGAGCCCGCGTTGTCCTTCACTACCTTGAAGGCGGGAAGCTCAGGGTCGTGGGATCGCTTATCATCGGGTAACATGGAGAGGGCAGGGCACACATGGATAATCCGGATGCTTCCAGCGATACCAGCAACCCCGGCGGTATCTTCGGGAAGTTCCGGCGGTCCCTGGAAACAACCGCCCGGGATCCCGTATCCAGGACCCAGCTGATAAAGTTCTGTTTCGTCGGCATCCTCAACACCATCGTGGGGTACGGCGCTTTTTTTATTCTCGTGAATTACCTGTATTACCTCCTGGCCCTGGCACTGGCCCACATCATCGGCGTGATCCACAGCTACCTCTGGAACAAGTACTGGATCTTCCGGTCGGGAAGGACCAGCCTTGCCGAATTCGTGAAATTCAATGTGGTCTATGTTTTTGTCTTTGCGGCGAATGCCGTTGCCCTGTACATATGCGTAGACCTGCTGTCCGTGGATCCGAGGATTGCCCAGCTGCTGATCCTGCCGGTCATCACCGTCATCAGTTTCTCCGGCCAGAAGCTCTGGACCTTCGGTGCCGGCAGGAGAGAACATTGATAGGTACAGGAGATCAAAAACTGAGTCGGGATCAGCATGTCGAAGCAAACCTACTGGGAAGATAAAAATATTTTCATCACCGGATGCACCGGTCTCCTCGGGTCCTGGCTGACCGAATCCCTTGCCTCGCAGAACGCGAATGTCGTGGGACTCGTGCGAGATTCGGTCCCGAAATCACGGTTTTTTCAGTCCGATATCAGCAAAAACGTGGTGACGGTCCGCGGGGAAATCGAGAATTATTTCCTGCTCGAGCGGATCATCAACGAATACGAGATCGATACTGTTTTCCACCTCGCTGCCCAGACCATCGTCACCCTTGCAAACAAAAACCCGATCCCGACCTTTAAGGCAAATATCGGGGGCACCTGGAATATCCTCGAAGCCTGCCGGCGGGCGTCCCATGTCTCGCGGATTGTCGTTGCCTCGAGCGACAAGGCGTACGGCGACCAGACGGACCTCCCGTACGATGAAACAACGCCGCTCGAGGGGAGGCACCCGTACGACGTCTCCAAGAGCTGTGCCGATCTCCTCTGCCGGGCGTACTACGAGACCTACGACCTGCCGGTCTGCGTGACGCGGTGCGGGAATTTCTACGGGGCCGGGGACCTGAACTTCAACCGGATCATCCCCGGGACGATCCGGTCGGTCTTCCACAACCGGCGCCCGGTCATCCGGAGCGACGGCTCTCCGAAGCGTGACTATTTTTACGTCCGCGACGGTGTCGGGGCCTACACCCTGCTTGCCGAGAAGATGGACAACAAAAAAATCCGCGGGGAAGCGTTCAATTTCAGCACCGAGACACCGTATTCGGTGCTCGAGATCGTGCAGAAGGTCATCGGCATAATGGGAAGCGATCTCGAGCCGGAGGTCCGGAACCAGGCAACCAACGAGATCCAGGACCAGTACCTGTCTGCGAAAAAAGCAAAGAAGATGCTGAACTGGAGATCGCAGTACCCGCTTGAGACCGGGTTGAAGGAAACCATAGACTGGTACACCCGTTTCCTTGAGCAGCAACGGCAAAGGGAGACCCCATGAAAAAACTGATCAGCATCGTGATTCCTGCCTATAACGAGGAATCGGTGCTGGGCGAACTGAAGACCCGGCTGCAGGACATGATGAAGACCTGCCCGGACTATGATTTCGAGGTCATCATCGTCGAGAACGGGTCCGTTGACGCCACGTTTTCAAAGCTCGTCGCCATCCATCACGAGGATCCCCGGTTCAAGATCGTCCAGCTGTCCCGGAACTTCGGCTGCGACGGCGGCATAACGGCCGGGCTCTCGTATGCCCGCGGCGATGCGGCAGTGATCATGAACGCCGACCTGCAGGACCCGCCCGAGCTGATCCCCCGGTTCATCCGGGAATGGGAGAACGGGTACGAAATCATCTACGGGGTGATCCAGAAACGCGAGGGTGTGGGGGTCATGCGCAGGGTTCTTTCACGGCTGGCCTACATGATCATCTTCAAACTGAGCAACCACATGATCCCCGAAAACGCGAGCGATTTCAGGCTGGTGGACCGGAAGGTCTACACTATCATCAATTCCATGAAGGAGAAGAACATCTTCCTCCGGGGCCTCGTGGTCTGGACAGGCTTTAAGCAGCTCGGCATCCCGTTCGAGCGGCAGCCGCGGTTTGCCGGGGAATCGAAAGCGGATTTCAGGACCGTCTGGAACACTGCCATGAACGGCATCTTCTCCTTCTCCTACTTCCCGCTGAAGATCGCGACAGTCATGGGATTTGTGTTCTCGACCCTGACCTTCATCATGGCCCTTGTCGAGATTTACCTGTATCTGGCGTTCGGGCGTGAAGTGCCGGGTTTTACCACGCTGATGCTTGTGATCCTGTTCTGTTTCGGGATGATATTTTTAATGTTCGGGATCATGGGAACGTATATCGAGCGGATTTATGACGAGGTCAAGCAGCGGCCGAATTATATTGTCAACAGCGAGATTGGGTTCGGGCAGGCCCCCCGCCAGTGAGGGGATTCACCGGACCCTGGATCCTGCCGGAATGGAGAACAGGCCGGTCGGATACAGGAGCACGATACACCACGGGATGACACGGGCTGGAGAGAAATAGCATGAGTTCACTTGCGAAAAAAACGGTTCTTGTCACCGGCGCCACCGGATTTGTAGGATCCAACCTGCTCCGATGCCTGCAGGGTTCCGGCGCCGACCTGCACATCATCGCCCGCACATCCTCGAATCTCTGGCGGATCAGCGACATTATCGCCGGTGTCGGGCGCCATACGCCGGACCTGTCCGATGCTGACAGCGTGAAAAAAACTGTCCGCGACATCAGTCCCGATATCATTTTCCACCTCGCCACCTACGGGGGGAGTCCAAGGGAGGACAATTTCCGGCAGATCATGGAATCGAATTTTTTCGGCACCGTGAATCTCGTCGATGCCTGTAAGGACGCCGGCTTCGATCTCTTCGTCAACACCGGCACATCGTCCGAATACGGGATCAAATCCGCCCCCATGAAGGAGACCGACTGCTTAAAACCCGTGAACAATTACGGGATCTCCAAGGCGGCATGCACCCACTACTGCCAGGCGGTTGCCCTGAACGATAACCTCCCGATCGTCACCCTGCGGCTGTTCTCGCCGTACGGGGATTACGAGGACGGCCACCGGCTGGTGCCTTCGGTGATCCTGTCCTGCCTGCAGGGAAAGAACCCGGCGATAACCTCCCGCAGCTTTGTCCGGGACTTTATCTATATCGACGATGTTGTCGACCTGTACAGGCGCCTGGCCGAGATCAGGATCACGCCCGGCGAAATCTTCAATGCCGGCAGCGGCGTCCAGCACAGCGTGGGAGATGTTGTCGATACCGTCATCAGGATCACGGGAAAACCGCTGGAAGCCGTTACCGGGCTCCCGAAGCGGTGGCCGAACGAGCCGGAGGTCTGGCAGGCGGACATGTCAAAGACATCAACATCTTTGAACCGGGCCCCGAAATATGATCTGGAGAACGGCCTGAGAAAGACCGTTGAATGGTTCGCAGCCCACCAGCACCTGTACCGAACATGACCAGGAGTGTTACCCGGTGAAAGTATCAGATTACGTGATCGATTCCCTTGCAGGCCAGGGGGTCACCCATATCTTCGAGATCTGTGGTGGCGCGATATCCCATCTTCTCGACTCGCTCTACGGCCGCACGGATATCACCACGGTCTCGATGCACCACGAGATGGCAGCCTCGATCGCGGCGGAAGGGTATGCCCGGGCGGGGGGCAATATCGGGGTGGCGATGGCAACGAGCGGTCCCGGGGCAACCAACCTCATCACCGGCATCGGGAGCTGTTATTTCGATTCGGTACCCTGCCTGTTCATCACCGGCCAGGTCAACACCTACGAGTACAAGTTCAGAAAACCGGTCCGGCAGATCGGGTTCCAGGAGACCGACATCGTCTCCATCGTCAGGCCGATCGTGAAGGAATCGCATCTCGTGGACGACGAGAAGGCCATCCGCAGGGTCCTTGAGGGATCGTTCGACTGTGCACGGACCGGCCGGCCGGGGCCCGTGCTGATCGACATCCCCCTCAATATCCAGCGGGCCAATGTCGATGTCGCCCGGCTGGAACCCTTCATGAAAAAAGGGAAGGCGGCAAAACGGATCCCTCCCGCCATGCTGAAAAAGATCCACGCACAGATCCGGTCCTCTGAGCGGCCGGTGATCCTTGCCGGCGGGGGCGTCCGGGCGTCGGGCGCCTGCGCCGAACTCGGCCGGTTCGCCCGGGCAACGGGGATCCCCGTTGTCTCGTCCCTCATGGGACTGGACGCGTTCCCGCATGACGACCCCCTGTTCTCGGGCATGATCGGGACCTACGGGAACCGGTACGCGAACCTGGCCGTGGCGAATGCCGACTTCATCCTCGCCCTTGGCACGCGGTTTGATACCCGGCAGACCGGGACACGGCCGGAGACCTTTGCACGTGTCGCGAAGATCGTCCACGTGGACATCGATCCCCGGGAACTGGGTAACAAGATCCAGCCCTGGATCGCGGTACAGTCGGATATCCGGCACTTCCTTGAAGCGATGACCAGCCATGGCGGGATGAATGACCCCCTGCCGGACTTCTCAGCCTGGCGCCTCCGTATCGCGGGATACCGGGAGAAATACCCCGATTTCACCCGGCCGGAAAAACCTGCGATCGACCCGAATTACTTCTTCCATCTCCTCTCACAGCAGCTCCCCGCCGGCTCTATTGTCTGCGTGGATGTCGGCCAGATCCAGATGTGGGCCGCCCAGAGCCTGAGGATTACGGAAACGCAGCGGTTCCTGACTGAGGGGGGCATGGCATCCATCGGCTCGGCGCTGCCCATGGCCATCGGCGCCTCCTTTGCGCAGCCGGGGAAACCGGTCGTGGCTGTTTCGGGCGACGGGGGGTTCCAGCTGAACATCCAGGAACTCCAGACCCTGTTCCACCACCAGCGCCCGGTCAAGGTCATCGTCCTGAACAACGGCGGGTACGGCATGATCCGGCAGTTCCAGGAGCAGTACCTCAGCTGCCGGTTCCAGTCGTCGGGGATCGGGTACAGCAACCCGGATTTCCAGGCCGTTGTCTCCGCCTATAAAATACCCGCCCGGAAGATCACGCGCAACGACGAGATCCCCGCCGCCCTGCAGCACCTGTTTTCGGACATGAAGCCGGAGTTCCTCGAGGTTGTCCTTGACGAAACTGCGAGGGTCCGGCCGAAACTTGCCGTGAACAGGCCGGTTGAGGACCAGGAACCCCTGCTCGACCGCAGCGAACTGCGGGAGAACATGATTGTCGATATGTTACCGGAGCCAGATATCCCATGAAGACCGAGAAAGAGATCCGCGAGGAAATTGCCCGCCTTGTGAAAGCATTCCACGCTGCGAAATCCCGGGAGGAGTTCATCCCCGGCACCACGCCGGTGCACTATGCCGGCCGGGTATACGATGAGAACGAACTCGTCAGCCTCGTCGATTCCTCCCTTGATTTCTGGCTCACGACCGGGCGGTATGCCGAGCAGTTCGAGCGGGAGTTTGCGGCGTTCCTTGGCGTGAAATACGCTCTCCTGACCAACTCCGGCTCCTCGGCAAACCTCCTCGCCCTCTCGGCCCTGACCTCGCCCACGCTCGGCGGGGACCGGCTGAAACCCGGCGACGAGGTCATCACGATGGCGTGCGGTTTTCCCACGACCCTCAACCCGATCCTCCAGAATAACCTCGTGCCGGTCTTCCTGGATGTCGAGCAGGGGACGTACAATATCATGGCCGACCGGATCGAAGACGCGATCTCGGACAGGACAAAAGCGATCATGATCCCGCACACCCTCGGGAATCCCGCAGACCTCGACACCATAGGGAAAAGCGTGAAAAAGCACGACCTCTGGTTCATCGAGGACACCTGCGATGCCCTCGGGTCCCGGTACCGGGGAAAATTCACGGGAACGTTCTCCGACATCTCCACGTTCAGTTTCTACCCGGCCCACCACATCACGATGGGCGAGGGCGGGGCGGTCTGCACCGACAACCCGGCGCTGAAACGGATCATCGCCTCGTTCCGCGACTGGGGCAGGGACTGCTGGTGCGACCCGGGCTGCGACAACTCGTGCAGGAAGCGGTTCGACTGGCAGCTGGGCGGCCTCCCCCACGGGTACGATCACAAGTATATCTACTCCCACATCGGGTACAACCTCAAGGTCACGGACATGCAGGCTGCCATCGGCGTCGAGCAGCTGAAGAAACTGCCGGGGTTCATCGAAGCGCGGAAGAAGAACTTCCGGACCCTGACGGACGGCCTGAAAAAATTCGAACAATACCTCCTGCTCCCGCATGCAACCCCGCACGCGGATCCCAGCTGGTTCGGCCTTCCCATCATCGTCCGCCCGTCCGCCCCCTTCACCCGCGAAGATATCGTCCGGTATCTCGAGAACCGCCGGATCGCGACGCGGATGCTCTTTGGCGGAAACCTGCTCAAACAGCCGGCGTACGCGGGTATGCAGTACCGGCTCTCCGGCACGCTGGAAAACACCGACCTTGTCATGAACAACCTGTTCTGGATTGGAGTGTATCCCGGGCTGACGGATGAGAAGATCCGGTATGTGCTCGATACGTTCGGCGCATTCTTTTCCGGATACCCGTAAGATCCCGGCCGCACGATCATCCGGGATCACACCAGGTCTCCCAATCACCCTTATCTGATGAAACGATCATCATAATGTGAGAACCATGATCGAATGGATTATCCTCGGCATTGTTGCCTTAGTGGTTGCAGGGCTGGTCCTGTGGGCGATCGGCATCTACAACCGGTTCATCAGCCTTAGGAACTCGTCGGAAGCAACGCTCGGCCAGATCCGTGTTGCCATGAAGAAGCGGCTCGACATGATCGATCAGCTCCTCGGCTCGGTCAAGAGCTATGCGAAGTTCGAGAAAGAAACTCTCGAGCGTGTCACTGCCATGCGGGCAAGTGTTGCAACCGCGTCGCCCGGCGACCTGAACAAGGTCGAGGCGGAGTCCCGCTCCATCTTCGGGCGGCTCCTTGCCGTTGCCGAGAACTATCCCGACCTCAAGACCTCCGGGACCGTCATGAGCATGATGGACTCGGTCAAGGGCCTCGAGGACGAGATCGCCCGCCAGCGGTATACGTACAACAACATCTCGCAGGAATTCAACACGATGAGGGAGACCATCCCCTCGAACTTCGTTGCCATGATCATGGGCCTTTCCAAGCTCGAGTACCTCGAGTTCGAGGAAGCCATCAAGACACCCCCGAAGATCGAGTTCTAAAGGGTAATTCCCGTGAGCGAGACACGTCAACTGGCATGGGTTGTGGGAGCCGGGCTCGCGCTCGGCCTCGTCGCCCTGCTCCTCGTCACCGCGGTCGGCCCGCTCTTTGAAGGCGATCTCACGGTTGCTTCCTACGAGGCGGTGCTGGATATGGAGGGCGGCCTTTCCGAGCACTACACGTATAACGTCGGCACCAGCGGCGAGTACCGGATGCTGTACCGTGTCTGGGAGGCGCCGGTCACAACCGGGACGAGTGATCAGCCGTACGTCCAGCTGAAATCCATGAACCCCGCGCCCGGGACGATCGGCTATATCAAGGACGACTCGGGGACCGTGACGCTGTTCGGCCCTTCTGCAACGGAATCGGCGAAGAGCACGATCGATGATCTCGCGTATTATGATGAAGTCGGGATCTTCAATCCGTCGCGGTACAATGCAGGGCAGTACTCCGCAGAGTACAGGTATGTCATCAACCCCCCGCTTGAAGAGGATGCCACGACAACCCACCTGAACCTGAAGCTGGCCGGCGAGGAGCACATCCCGTACCGGCAGGTGAAAGTCACTCTCCCGGCGCAGGGTATCGACAAGGTGTACGTCTACCCGCCGCTCCTGAAGACCGAAAAATCCGGGGACACGTACGTGATCTCCGGCAGCCTTGCGGCCAACGAGATCCTTGCAGTCGAGATCCTGGGATCGAAAGAGGCGTTCAGCCGTTTCCCGGGATTCCGGAGCGCTGTTGACGATGTGAAGGGAAAGACAGAATCCGCAGCATTCTGGTACAACCTTCCGTACTACGCAGCCTATCTCCTGAATCTTCTTGCCATGATCGCGGTCATCCTCGTACCGCTCCTCCTCATCGTCATCTACAACCGGTACGGGCGGGAGAAGGAGTTCACTGTCCCCGGGTTCCTGAGCACGCTCCCGGGTAAAAACCTCAAACCCTGGGAGGTCAACCTGCTCTTCAAAGGCGATGCCCAGGACTTCGATGAGGACGGGTACTACGCAACCCTGCTGGATCTCCACCGCCGGAAAAATATCGTTATTACCGAAAAAGGGGAAGGAAAGGGCGTTGTTGTGAAGATCCTGTCCGATGCCGGCCTGGACCCGTACGAACAGCGGGTGCTGCTGTTCCTCCGGCTGGTCTCCGATAACGGCGTGCTCGACACGGATTCCATCGAAGCCCTGGCAAAGAAAGCGCAGGTGAACAGGACTGCCGAAGAGAAGACGCTGAAATACCAGCGCTCCCTCACCGATGTCACGAGCAGGGTCGACACAACCCTCGTCTCGCAGTACATAGTTGACGGAAGGGATCACATCCTGCCGCTGGGGCTCGCCGGGATCGTGATGTTTGCGATCAGCCTGATTTTATTCTTTGTCGCGTCAATGCAGTCGTACATTCTCTCCCCGGCGGTCATCCTCTGGGGTGTCGTGATCATCCAGGCCGCGATCGCGTTTGCCGCCCCGTCCACGCTCTTCGGTCACTGGAAAGACGACCATTACCAGGAGAAACTGGAGTGGGACGCGTTCACGCACTTCCTCTCTGATATGGCGATGATCCGCAAGTACGCTCCTGCCGATATCGTGATGTGGGGTGACTGGCTGGTGTACGGCACCGCGCTCGGCGTCGGTGACAAGGTGGAGCAGGCCATGAAATCCCTCAATATCCGCGTGGCGGATGCCGGCATACCGGTCGGCGCTATCGGCATGAACCATGCCTTCATGCCCCTCATGACGTTCTCGCCCCCGAGCCACGGAAGTTCCGGTGGCGGAGGCTTTGGCGGCGGGGGAGGTTTTGGCGGAGGCGGCGGGTTCGGCGGCGGCGGTGCCGGGGGCCGGTAGGTCCGGACCCGAACCTCTCTTCTCTCCCTTTTTCAGAACACCGGGCTCTGGGAAAACTATGTTAGCAGGTACTGTATAGTCTCCCTTATGGCAGGTGAGCAGGGAAGTCCCATAACGGCCGGAGAATCCCACGAGATATTGCCGGCCTATGAAGAACGGGGATTCTGTGTCGTCTGTAAAAACGGCGGTACGCAGACAACGGCATCCCGCAGCATCGGCGATATCATGGCCTTCACCGGCGGGACGGACCTTGCATGGATCGATTACGTTGTCGAAGACGTGGAACACGACGTGAGAACTGCTGCCCTGACCCTCGGCTTCTCGGAACTCCTCATCAACACCCTCTTAAAGAGCCAGAAGACCGCCTACGAGGATCTCGATGACGAGCTCGGCCTCCTGCTGCCCGCGATTTACATGCAGGGATTCGATATCCGGCTGGAGCCGCTGTACATCTTTATCAGGAAAAACGTCATTGTCACGCTCCACTCGCGGGAGGTCAGGCGTTTTTTCCGGATGCGGCGGTATGCCGGGACCCTGATGCGGAAGATTCCGGCAAACATTTTACCCAGCGACAAGATAACCCATCTCCTGATCCGGATCATCGACGAGAATAATTCCCGGAACTTCGATTACCTCTCCGGTATCGAGGAGCAGGGGGACACTCTCAGCCGGGAACTCGCGGACCCGAAAACGCCGCGGGAGGTGATCGGCCCCAAGATCTACCTGATGAAACACGCGCTCATCGTCTATGTCGGGGGGCTCTGGGCAACGGTCGACACGCTCAACTCGCTCCGGTACGGGGATGCCGAGCTGCTGACGGACGATGAGAAGATCCTCGGGCGGATCAATGCCCTGATCGGCGAGCTGCAGGCGCAGATCGGGCTTGCGGAACACCTCTCCGAGGTCCTTGCAAGCGGCCTCGAGGTGCTCCAGTCCATCTACAACAACCAGCTCCAGATCCTGAACAACAAACTGGCCCTGCTCGGCGCGTACCTCGCGATCATCGCGACAGCGCTCCTGGTGCCGAACACGATCGCAACCGTTGCCGGGAACTCCATGTTCCAGTTTAATGCAACGCATATCCCCCTGTACCTGGGAACCATCGTCACGACAACGATAATCTCCACGTTCCTCGCATGGTGGGGGGTTAAGCGCCTGGGGCTCCTCCCCGAAACCCCGGACTGACCAAGGCCCCGGCACCGCGTTTTTGGCCGGCCGGGATAAAGTTCAAAATATAAACCGGCAGAAACCATATGAATAGCTACGAGGGAACCTGATCTTATGCAGTACACCGAAGGACAGATCGGCCGGGTCTTTGTCGTCCGGATCGACGATGGCGAGGATATGCTGCATGCGATCCGCCAGTTCGTTGTGGACAAGAACATCCAGGCCGGCTCGATCCAGTTCCTTGGCGCCCTCATGAACGGGCGCATGGTGACCGGCCCGGAGGAACCGGTCATCCCCCCGGTCCCGCATTTTGTCCTGTTCGAAGGCGGCTGGGAGGTCTTCGGTGTCGGGACCATCTACCCGGGCGACGACGGCCCGCATATCCACTTCCACGGGTCGGTCGGCAGGTCCGGCCATGCCCTCACCGGCTGCCTCCGGGAAAAAGCGGTCACCTACCTCATCGTGGAAGCGGTCATCACGGAGTTCACCGGCCTCACGGCCCGCCGGGAATTCGATGAGAAGATGCAGGTGCACCTCCCGATGCTTGGCGAGAGAAAACCTGCAGACAAAAAGCAGCAGAAGCTGCAGATCGCCGGTGAGGAAGAGAAGAAGAAGGAACAGGCCCCTGAAAAAGAGGAGAAAGCCGACGACCTCCCCGGGGGCCTTGCCGAGATCATCCGGGACCTCACCCGCCGCCCGTCCGGATAGGATCCCCCGGTCCCGTCCGTGTTTTTTCCCTGCTTATGTCCCGGCAGCCCCTTTTTCTCCCGATGTCTCCTGAAGAAGGGGAGAAGCTGGGCATCCACGGGTTCGATATCATCCTTGTCACCGGGGATGCGTACGTCGATCATCCTTCGTTTGGCACGGCCCTGATCGGCCGGGTCCTCTGGGACGCCGGCTTCACTGTCGGGGTCATTGCCCAGCCGTCCGTGCAGACCGCGGACGATTTCCGGAAGCTCGGGAAGCCCCGCCTGTTCTTTGGCATCTCCTCGGGAAATGTCGACTCGATGGTGAACAATTACACGCCGAACCTGAAACGGCGGAGCGACGACGTGTATTCCCCGGGCGGGGTCCCGCACCGGCCGGACCGGGCCACGATCGTGTACGCGAACCGGGTGCATGAATGCTTCCCCGGTGTGCCGGTTATCCTCGGGGGCATCGAGGCGAGCCTGCGGAGGTTCGCCCACTATGATTACTGGCAGGACCGGGTCCGGCAGTCCATACTCGCCGATGCCCCGGCCGACCTGCTGGTCTTCGGGATGGGCGAGCTGCAGGTCGTGGAGATTGCCCGGCGCCTCGCGGACGGTGAACCCGTCCGGGCGCTCCGGAATATCCGGGGCACCTGTTACACGATGGAAGTCGCAGAATGGCGGAGCGCCCGTCCCGCGGGAGTTGCTGAGATCCCGGGTTTTCCGGAGGTCTCGAAAGACAAGGCTGCATATGCCCGTGCCTTTGCGCTGCATTACCGAGAACAGGATCCGGTCCGGGGGAAGGCGGTTGCCCAGCCGCACCCGAAGACGGTCGTGGTCCAGAACCCCCCGGCCCGCCCGCTCACAACGGAAGAGCTGGACCGGATCTACGAGCTCCCGTACACCCGCCGGGAACATCCCTCCTACAAAAAACCCGTCCCGGCGCTCGAACCGGTCCGGTTCTCGGTGACCAGCCACCGCGGGTGTTTCGGCTCGTGCTCGTTCTGCGCCCTGACGCACCACCAGGGCAGGATCATCCAGAGCCGGAGCACCGACTCGATCGTCCGCGAAGTCACCCGGATGACGAAGATGCCGGGTTTCAAAGGCGTTATCCAGGACATCGGCGGCCCGACGGCAAACATGTACGGCCTCTCGTGCGCCCTGTGGGAAAAATGCGGGGCCTGTGAGGACAAGCGCTGCAGCCCGGCCTGCAAAACCCTGCGGACCAGCCACGAAGAGCAGTGCAGGATGCTTGCCCGGGTCCGGCAGATCCCCGGCGTGAAACACGTTTTCATCGGCTCTGGGATCCGCTACGATCTTGCCCTTGCCGACGATGCCGGGTACCTGGATGCGGTCTGCGACCACAATATCTCCGGCCACCTCAAGGTTGCGCCGGAGCATATCTCGCCGTCCGTCACCCGCATCATGAACAAGCCGGGCCGCGAGGTCTTCGACCGGTTCCGGGCCCGGTTCGAGGCCCGTCAGCAGGGGAAGAAGAAGCGCCAGTACATCCTGCCGTACTTCATGTCCGGCCATCCCGGGTGCACGATCAATGATATGGTCGACCTCGCCCTCTACATCCGCGACAACAACCTGTACACCGAGCAGGTGCAGGACTTCACCCCGACGCCGATGAGCGTTGCGACATGCATGTATTACACCGGCCTCGACCCGTTCACCATGAAGCCGGTGCACGTGCCCCGGGGCGAGGAGAAGAAGATCCAGCGGGCCCTCATGCAGTACCGTGACCCGAAGAACCGTGCTCTCGTGATCGAGGGGCTGAAGAGGGCCGGGCGGGAGGATTTGATCGGGAGCGGGCCCGGATGTCTTGTGAGCGGGAAGAGCGGGGGCTCCAGCTACTTTGGGAAACCGCGATCCGGATGAAAGAGAGAGAGGTTAATGTCATAGTTTTTTCTCTCACTATAGTTGTTTTTTCTATATCATAAAAATCAAAACAGCTGTTTTAATAAATGTTTAAGAGATACCTTGAATTTATGCCAGTGCCATGAGACGGATGCGAGGATCGGTTTTCAGGACACCGGACAAAGAAAGGAAGGACGGGTTCACCGACCGTGGAAAGCTGATGAACGCCGCCTGCCCGTAGGCATGGATCAATTTGCTTCTCCGATGATGAAGGTTTGGGTCATGCCGGAAGGCTATCAGTGTTTATGCGAGAAGTGGGTGAGGCATGACCTGGATACAGAGAGTATTTCCTGCCGCCATTGTGCTGCTTATCATATGGTGTAATGTTGCGTTTGTAAGTGCTGAGATCAATTTTACGGTTGTTGAATACACAGCTCCCGGGATCTATACTTATACGGTTCCTGATGAAGTGCGGTCATTGTATATTGCAGTTGCAGGAGCCGGCGGCGGTGGCGGCGGGGGCTCCGGGGGTGTCGGAAGTCCGACTCTTGGCGTTCATTCAGGCTCCGGTGGCGGCGGCGGAGGATCTGGTTATTACCAGCTTCAGACTATTGAGGTAACTGCCGGCGATGAAATTGAAATATCAGTTGGAGCCGGTGGAGCAGGTGGTACTGGGAGTTCCTATCTTTACGGGCCGACCTGGGATTGTTCTGCCGCGTCAGATGGGTCATACGGCGGAGCATCGCAGGCAGGGGATATTATTGCAAACGGCGGTTCTCCCGGGACAGGTTCACCATGTTATAACTCCGTTGGGACAAACGGTGCAGGACAATCCACGGGAACGCCTCCCTCCGGCATCACTGGCGGCAGTGGCGGGGCTGGTGCCGGCTTATTCGGCGGTTCGCGGGGAGCCGGCGGAAGCGGTGGTGGCGGTGGATCCGGTTCTAATACCTCTTCGACCGGATGGGGCCAGGGTGGTAATGGTGCCAGCGGTGCGAACGGATATATTCGGATTGAGCCGATCAAACCCCCTGTCCCGGTTGCTGGTTTTACCGTGTCACAATATTCCGGCCAATATCCGATGAACGTGCAGTTCACAGATATCTCGATCGGGTACCCGACTAGCTGGACATGGAATTTTGGAGACAGCACACCAGAATTTACCACTACAAATCCCTTCTCGAAGGATGTGAACCATACGTATATCTCGGCGGGAACCTACACTGTCACACTGACCGCTACAAATTCCCAGGGAAGCGGGAGTGTATCGCACCAGGTGTATGTTGCCGGGCCGCCGGCGGCACCGACACAGAATGTTGTGGAGTACACGTCGCCGGGCGTTTACAATTACACCGTCCCGGCAGAGATCCGGTCGGTCTATGTGATGGTAGTCGGTGCCGGTGGCGGCGGAGGAGGAGGATCCGGTGGCGGAGGTAATGGTTCGGCCTCTCACTATGGAGCACCTGCCGGAGGCGGAGGATCCGGTTATGGCCAGATATACACGGTCAACGTCACACCGGGAGAAATGATACCGGTTGAAGTCGGTCTCGGAGGATACGGTGGCATGGGCGGGTTGTATGATTTCCGGTATTCTCCGTGGATTTGTAATGCCGGAATGGACGGTCTGGCCGGAGGGGCCTCGCAGTTTGGCAGCGTGGTCATGGCCGGAGGCCAGCCGGGCAAGGGATCTGTCTGCTATACAACCGTCGGGACAAACGGGACCGGCTACAATTCTGGAACAGCCGGGACACCGACACCACCTCAATATACGACGACTGCCGGAACCGGCGGGTCCGGTGGGGCCGGATATTCAGCGAACGGTGTCCGCGGAGCCGGCGGCAGTGGCGGAGCCGGTGGATATTATACGAAGTATTCCGGCTACGGGAATGGCTGGAGTCCGTGGGGCAACGGGTGGAGCGGTGCATCAGGGAGCAACGGGTATGTCCGTATCGAACCGATCAAGCCGCCGGTACCGGTTGCCGGGTTCAATATCATGCCGTATTCCGGCCAGTATCCGGTGAATGTGCAGTTCACGGATATTTCGATCGGATATCCCACGAGATGGAGCTGGAATTTCGGTGACGGTTCGCCGGCATTTACGACAACGGATCCTAGCCAGAAGGATGCGAACCACACGTATACCGCAGCCGGGACGTACACGGTGACACTGACAGTGAACAACACGCAGGAGGCGGCATCGGTCTCGCACCAGGTTTACATCGCCGGGCCGCCCGCAGCACCGACGCAGAATGTTGTTGAGTACACGTCGCCGGGTGTTTATAATTATACCGTCCCGGCAGAGATCCGGTCGGTCTATGTGATGGTAGTCGGTGCCGGTGGCGGCGGCGGAGGAGGATCCGGCGGCGGAGGCAATGGTTCGGCCTCTCACTATGGAGCACCTGCCGGAGGCGGAGGATCCGGGTATGGCCAGATATACACGGTCAACGTCACACCTGGGGATGTTATTCCGGTGGAGGTCGGCCTTGGAGGGTATGGCGGCATGGGCGGGTTGTATGATTTCCGGTATTCTCCGTGGATTTGTAATCCCGGAATGGACGGTCTGGCCGGAGGCGACTCACAATTTGGTAATGTGGTCATGGCCGGAGGCCAGCCCGGGAGAGGATCGGTTTGTCACACGACCGTCGGAACAAACGGAACCGGATATATTTCGGGAACGGCCGGAACACCGACACCGCCGCAGTATACGAACAGTGCCGGGACCGGCGGGTCTGGAGGATCCGGATACTCAGCGAACGGTGTCCGCGGAGCCGGCGGCAGTGGCGGAACCGGTGGATATTATACGAAGTATTCCGGCTACGGGAATGGCTGGAGTCCGTGGGGCAACGGGTGGAGCGGTGCA
>NZ_MVQB01000028.1 GCF_002067035.1 Methanoregula sp. PtaB.Bin085
GTATCATCTTTTCTCTTGATCGTTTCCTGAAAAATCAAAGGGTGTTCAATGTTCTTTGAGCATTTCAACAGGGCCCATCGATCAGAATCTTCAGATATTGCCAAACCAAAAGACCGGTTGCGGAGGTCTTGCCGGGTTAAAATCGATAGTACGGGATCAAAATTCCCTGAATAATTACAAGGATCTTCCTCAAGAGTTAAAGAAAGTTTTAGATTCGATTAAATTTTCTCATCTGTTCGCAACAAGCAGATTAGATATCGATTCGATTAACCAATCAATCACAATTTATACATATAGCATCCGTGATGAACATGCGATGAAGAGCTTTGATCACCGTAGGGTGAATAATTATACAATCCGAATGGTTCATGACACCGAATTCGAAGCAACGGTAAAAGATGTGAAAAAGCATTTAACCAAATTCCAGGATAATCCAGACTACCAGATAAGTCGGATCTCGATGCTTACAGACCCATTCGGGGATCCACCGGGATATTATGTTGAAATGTGGGTTAATCAATTGACTCCGGAGAACAAGGAACTGGATTATACTGTGATCGATGGGTGGATAATTCAGGTTTATCCGGAATCCCATAACAATTAATTTATATTAACCATAATCTAGAAAAAATACCCCAGAATAGAATCAAAGGAGAGTGCAATAATCATGAAAAACCGGATATCGCTGGTTGTTATCGGAATAATTATCATCTCCGTTATTGGTCTTGTGTATTACGGCATGACGGGTGTTCATGGTATAGGGGGGGCAACAGCAACAGAAAATCCGACGTCAGCTGTTCCGATGAATTTGATACAACAGAACACTCCACAAGAAAAAACACCAACTCCTGAATTATTAGACAAGTTGAGAACATTGAGTTTTAAAAATCGTTTTTTATTTGTCCATAAATGGAAGTTTGGCCCGAATCCCGATGAAATAACGCTCTATGCATATGCGATAAAAAATGAAAGCCAGATCGAAAGTCTTCAGGGAACACGCGTTCAAAATTATTCGATTAGGATTGTCCGTGACACAGAATTTGAGAAAAACCAGCGCAACCTCACACAAAAACTGACCCTGCTCCAGCAGGATCCCGGATATCAGATCGATCACTTTTACACTGTTGTTGATCCATTCGGAAACCACCCTGAAGATACGATAGAATTGTGGGTTGTTGCATCGACACCAGAGAACAGGAAACTGGATAATACGGAAATGGACGGATGGAAAGTCCGGGTCTATCCAATGACTCCGTTACCTGCCGAATCGGAAAAAACATGAGAATAATCTAAAAGAACACTTCTTCCCTTGGCAGCCGCCACTTCGGCGGGGCCTTGTCGGCGGCATAGCCGATGGCGCAAAGGACCACGGGGACGTACTCCTCTGGCAGGAAAAGAGCTTCTGCATACCCGGCCGGGTCGAAGCCGCCCATGGGGCAGGAGTCGAGGCCGAGCGACTTTGCGCCGTTGATGGCATTGGCAAGCGCGATGTGGATCTGCTCGCGGGCAAAGGCCATCCGCTGCTCCGGGGTCATCGACCCGATATAGGCCTTGATCATGGCCGCATACTGACTGACCGTCTCCGGGGAAAGGCCGCTCTTGACCAGCCCCTCCACCGCCTTGTCCACGAGCGGTTCGAGCTCGGTGTTGGCGCAGAAGACGAGCAGGTGCGAGCACGTGGTCACCTGCGGCTGGTTATTGGTGTGGGGAAGCAGGTTCTTCTTGATCTTGCTTGCCGACACGATCTTGATCTTCCACGGCTGCAGGTTGAAAGCCGACGGCGAATAGCGGATGATGTCGAGCAGCACAAAAAGCGTCTGCTCGTCGATCATCCGGCCGTCAAACAGCTTGACCGCGTACCGCTGCATGACGATATCCCTGAATTCCATGAAAACTCCCTTTCTCCTGAAAATCCGCTCTCTGCCTGATGCCTATCTATTATGCGTCCCGGGTAAAAAAACGTGGGATGGAGAACCAGTCACGGGATTTTCTGCGCAGCCGTCCGGGCCAGTTCATGGAGGAGCGTTGCATTGGTGCCCGGCCCGGTCATCTTCAGCACTTCGAAGACGTTTTTGCGGAAGACGATGAACTCGGCAAAATCGCCCGCGGAATCTGAGGCCGGGGCAGAGATGTTCTTCCCGCCTGCCACCAGGAAGGAGCCTGACGAGGCAGCGGGCACGGCACTCGCGTTGAAGCGTGCGGAAAAGCCGCTCACGTAAAAGCTCTGGTCCGGGTCGGAGATGTTCTCAAACACGTACCCCTGCGGCCGGTCCTGCCGGTCCACCATGCCGGCGATATTCAGTACGTTCACCGCAGGATAGACCGCAAGGGAATGGACGATAACGGTCGGCCCGGAACCGGCTGACGGGCAGGTATACACGGCCTCGTACCCGGCCTCCCACCCGGCGTTCTTCGCGAGATCGCTGACATCATCCGGGGATTTCACGCGCTCGTCCGACAGGGAGAAGCAGGCCGGCAGCTCGGCCGGGGAAAGGGCGAGCGCCTTCAGGTCGGGCACCCCGGACGGTAGGGGCGATACGGGACCGGCGGTCGCGGACGGGCCGCGCTGCGCCTCCGTACAGCCGGAGGTAAGGACAAGGGCGGCAGCGAGAAGAAATATGAGGGAACCGGACAGGATGCGCATTCTCAGAATAGTGACGGCAGCGGCAAAAAAACCTGCCATCATGCCGGCTGATGCGGGATTGGGCTGTCAGCCCTGATCTGCGGCGCTGCCTCTGATGCAGGAGAACGCTCTCTTCAGTCCGAGCGTTTTTATCACCGGGCAGGTCGGGCAGAGGCAGTCCTTCGGATCGAACGTACAGTTCTCCGCCTTGCCGACAACACAGAAGAGCAGGCTCTCTGCCGCCCGCATGCATTCGTTGTAGGTCGGGCACGTCCCGCAGATGCACCGTGCCCGGTTCTTTCGGATGAGTTGTTCAGCAGTTCCCGCCATCATGCCACGTCCCGCCCGGCACCGGCCGGGCCGATCCATAAGTAGATTAGACAGGCTCCATGATACTTAAATCATGCCTGCGCCACTGGTCGGGAGGAAGTTCGGGGTGAGTACCATCCCGGTGCCGGACAGGGAGACCTGCCGGGAGATCCGGGTCCTGGGGCTCTCGGGATCGAGCCGGTACGAACCGGGGATGAGCAAATCCGAGAAACTGCTGCAGCGGGCGCTCGCCCGGTTCGAGGGCTACGGGTGCACAACGCAGTTCATCCGTCTGAAAGATTTGAAGATCTACGAGTGTGAGGGGAACTACTCCGAGAACCCGTCGTACTGCACGTATCCCTGCCAGAGCTCTATGAAGTACGAGGACGACCAGATGCAGGACGTGTACGACGCGGTGCTTGCGTGCGACGTGCTCATCCTCGCGACACCGATCCGGTGGAACAACCATTCCGCGCTTGTCCAGAAGTTCGTGGAGCGGATGAACGCGATCGAGAACCAGTACTCGTGGTTCGGCAACCCGATGATCAGGGACAAGGTGGCCGGCCTGATCATCATCGGGCACGTTGACGGCGTCCAGCATGTTGCCGGCAACCTGATGAACTTCTTTGCCTGGCTCGGGTTCCACATGCCCGAGGTCGCGATCGCTTCGTGGGTGGGGGAGAACGACGAAGACACCACAAAGGACTGGGCGCAGATCGAGAGCAACAAATACACGCAGGAGGATCTCGAGGACCTTGTCTCGAGCTCGCTGCGGCTGGCCTGCGCCCTGAAGCGGCACGGGGCGGAGGAGACCGGCCGGTCAAAGTGATGTTCCGGATTTTCCTCAATTCTGCCCGGGCGGAATCATTGCACGCCCCCGGGGGCACCACCAGCGCTCTGCCCCTGCCGCTGTGGCAACCCCCCATTCGGATATTCACCCAGAAGGTTTCAGAAAATCCATGAGAGGAGGTAATTATTCACGATGTCGGTCAGAGAATGATACTCGCGGTGGTTAGGAGGACAATCACCGGCCCGAAAAAACTGCTCACTGAAAGCCGCCGCGGGGCGTCCTCCGGGGCTGCGGCCGTTCATCGCAACCGGGGGAACGGGGGCATCAGCCCCCATCAAGAGATCCTGAGCTTTTTTTCATCAGAAAAAACCGGCCAGTTGATATGATCGCCCCCCCATGCGCCAGCCCTGCCCCGTCGGGGGCGGGGACGCTCAGGATTCCGCAGCAGTACCTGGTATCGGCCTTGCATTTTTATGGTCAGGCATTTTCGGAATTATCCTGACGGAGATGCCACATGGCCGGGATCCGAAGGATTTCATCGGGCCATGGTGAAGAAAAAACCCGGCACCGGCAGGCCCGCCATCACCATACTCTATCCCTTTATACGCTAGCAACAAGAAAATGTAATCAAACGACCGGCAGGTGGTGGCAGTACGGGTATCTTTCCCCAGAGACGGATGAGGAGGATGAGGTCGCGGAACATCCAGCCGCTCCTCCGCGAAGTAACGCTCACAAAGAACGATCTTATCGCCCCGCTTTTCGTGGATGAGAATATCACAGCCCCGCGGCCGATCGATGCCATGCCGGGCCAGTTCCGGTATCCCGTGAATGGCATCGCGGGTGCGGTACAGAAACTCTGGGACAAGGGGATCCGGGCGGTTCTCATCTTCGGCATTCCGAAGGAGAAGGACCCGGAGGCCCGGTCCGCATACGACCCGGACGGGGTTGTCCAGCAGGCTGTCCGCCGGATCAAAGCGGAAGTCCCGAAGATGGTTGTCATCACCGATGTCTGCGCCTGCGAGTACACCGACCACGGGCACTGCGGGCTCGTGGGCGAGACCCGGGGCGGGATGGATCTCCTCAACGATCCCTCGCTCGAGCTGATGGACCGGATCGCTATCAGCCACGCGCTGAGCGGGGCCGACATTGTGGCGCCTTCCAGCATGCTGGACGGCGTGGTCGGCTCGATCCGGGCAGCGCTCGATGCCGAAGGGCTCGAGGAGGTTCTGATCATGGCCTACTCCACCAAGTTCGCCTCGGTGCTCTACGGGCCGTTCCGGGAAGCAGCGGACTCCGGCTTCTCGTTCGGGGACCGCACCACCTACCAGCTCAACCCCGGCAACAGCCGCGAGGCGATCCTCGAGTCCCAGCTGGACGCGGACGAGGGGGCCGATATCCTGATGGTGAAACCGGCCGGGTTCTATCTCGACATCCTCTCCGAGATCAGGAACATCGGCCTGCCGGTTGCGGCATACCAGGTGAGCGGCGAGTATTCCATGATAAAAGCCGCCGCGGCAAACGGCTGGCTGAAAGAGAAGGAGACCGTGATGGAGAGCCTGACCTGCATCAAGCGGGCGGGCGCCGATCTCATCATCACGTATTTCGCAGAGGACGTGGCCGGGTGGCTGGATGAATAAGCAGAACGACGAGAGGGAGAGGGTCTCGAGCGCCGGCCTTTTCGAACGGGCAAAGACCCTGATGCCCGGCGGCGTATCGAGCCCGGTCCGGGCGATTCAACCCTACCCGTTCTACACGGAACGGGCGGAGGGCTCCCGGCTGAAGACCGTTGACGGCGACGACCTCATCGACTGCTGCTGTGCCTACGGCCCGATGATCCTCGGGCACGCGCACCCGGCAGTCAGAAAAGCGATCGCGGAGCAGCTGGAGAAGGGGTGGCTGTACGGGACGCCCACGCCGCTCGAACCGGCGTACGCCAGGATGATCACGGCCGACCACCCGGGCATGCAGATGATCCGGTTCGTGTCGAGCGGCTCGGAAGCAACGATGGCCGCGATCCGGCTCGCCCGCGGGTTTACCGGAAAGACGGATATCGTGAAGATCGAGGGCGGGTTTCACGGCGCCCACGACGCGGTGCTGGTGAAGGCAGGCTCCGGCGCAACCACGATGGGTGTACCGGATTCGGCCGGCATCCCCGCGGACGTTGTCGCCCACACGCGGCAGGTGCCCTACAATGATCCCGAAGGTCTCGAATCGATCCTGGCAAGGAACGAAAACATTGCGGCGTTCATCCTCGAGCCGGTGCTCGGCAATATCGGCCCCGTCATCCCGCAGGACAATTACCTCCGCGAGGTCCGGGCGATTACCAAAGCCCACGACGTCCTCCTGATCTTCGATGAAGTGATCACCGGCTACCGGCTCGGCATCGGCGGGGCGCAGGTAAAGTACGGCATCAAGCCCGACATCACCACGCTCGGCAAGATCATCGGTGGCGGCCTGCCCGTCGGGGCATTTGGCGGACGGCGCGAGATCATGGAGCTCGTTGCCCCGCAGGGCCCGGTGTACCAGGCCGGGACCTACTCGGGCAACCCGCTCTCGCTCGCGGCCGGCATGGCCACGATCGGGTGGATCCACGACCACCCGGATATATACCGTCATCTTGATGACAGAACCCGGGCCATTGAAGAATCGCTGGGCAGTGACGGCAAGGGATCGTTTGTCCGGCTCGGCTCAATGTTCAAGTATTTCTTCCGGAGCGCTCCCCCGCAGAACTACCGCGAGGTGAAGGAGTGCGACACCGCCGCCTTCGGCAAATTCCGGGAACGGATGCTGGCGGCAAAGATCTTCATCCCTCCCTCCCAGTTCGAGACCAACTTCCTCTCGGCAGCGCACACGGACAGCGACATCCAGACACTCATACAGGCGTACCAGACATGTCGATAAGAATCGGAACACGGGGCTCGAAGCTCGCGCTCATCCAGACGGAGATCGTGGCAAAGAAGCTCGCTGAACTTGGCATCGCAACCGAACAGACCGTCATCAGCACTGCCGGCGACACGACCACGCAGGTCCCGCTCCACGAGATCGGCGGGCAGGGTGTCTTTGTCCGGGCGCTGGACGATGCAATCCTTGCCGGGGAGATCGATTGTGCCGTGCACAGCATGAAGGACATCCCGGCCTACCGCCCGAGCGGGCTTGTCACGGCAGCCATCCTGAAGCGGGACCCGCCGGCCGATTTCCTTGCGTACCGGGGATCCCTCTCTGCCGTCAAGATCGTGGGCACCTCCAGCACCCGGCGGCGTGCCCAGCTGCTCCGGCACGATCCCTCGGTCACCATACAGGATCTCCGGGGCAACGTGGACACGCGGATCCGGAAACTGGGCGCCGGGGAGTACGATGCGATCGTGCTCGCCGAGGCCGGGCTCCGGAGGATGGATATCCGTATCCAGGGCGAGCGGCTGCCGCCGGAGAAATTCGTGCCCTCTCCCAACCAGGGCACCATCGCGGTGGTCTGCCGGGCCGACCCGTCGCTCCGCGAGGTGCTCTCGGTACTCGACCACCCGCAGACGCGGACCGATGTCATGATCGAACGGGCGGTCATGGAGCAGCTCGGCGGGGGATGCTTCACCCCGCTCGGGATCTACTGCAACGGCGGACACCTGATTGCCGAAGTGCTCTCCCTTGACGGCGCACGGGCGGAGCGGATCGAGACGGACATAACGACCATCGAAGAGGCGCGGGAGCAGGGCCGCCAGCTGAAAGCGCGGGCGCAGGGCCTGATCGACGAGGCGTACCAGAGACTGGGGATTGCGGCGGGACCATCATGACGGGAAAGGTGTACCTGGTGGGATCCGGCCCGGGAGGGACGGCGTTCCTGACACGGCGCGGCCGGGAGGTCATCGACAGGGCGGATGTCGTTCTCTACGACCAGCTGCCGGGCGAGGAGATCCTTGCGTCGCTGCCGGAGCGGGCGGAGAAGATCGACTGCGGGAAATATGGCGGGAAACACACGCTCGAGCAGGACGCGATCGAGGCCCTGATGGTGGACCGCGCCCGCAAAGGGAAGATCGTTGTCCGGCTCAAGGGTGGCGACCCGTTCCTGTTCGGCCGGGGCGGCGAGGAACTGGAGACTGTCCGGGCAGCGGGCATTGCGATCGAGATGGTGCCGGGGATCACGAGCGCCCTTGCGGTCCCGGCATCGGTCGGCATCCCGCTCACACACCGGAAGTACGCGTCGCAGGTCACGGTCCTGACCGGCAACGAGGACCCGACAAAGCCCGGGCCGGCCCTTGACTGGGAGCTGCTGGCAAAGAGCCGGGGCACCATCGTCATCCTTATGGGTGTTGCGAACCTTGCAAAGATCGCGGATGCACTGGTGAAGAACGGCAAGGAGAAGACCACCCCGGTTGCCATCATCGAGCGGGGTCTCCGGGCTGACCGCCGTGTGACCACCGGGACGCTTGCGGACATCGCCGCCGTGGCGAAAAAAACCGGGGTGAAACCTCCGGCCGTCATCGTCATTGGTAATGTTGTGAAACTCTACGATCCGGATACCCCGGACCTGATACCGGTTGAGGAGGACTGAATATGCTCGAGATTATCAACAAGATCGAGAAGGTCATCTATGCTGCGCTGATGGTCATGCTCATCGTGGTGCTCATCGCTGCCATGGCCGACCTTGCATATATCCTGGTGACGTCGCTGACCAACATCTCCCCGTGGCTGCTGGAATCCCACGAGATGATCACGGTTCTCGGCGGGTTCCTGCTGGTACTGATTGGTGTCGAACTCCTTGAAACCATCAAGGCGTACTTCCGCGAGAACTCGGTCCACGTCGAGATCGTTGTCCTTCTCGCCATCATCGCCATTGCACGAAAGGTAATCCTGTTCGATCCCACCGGCATGACGGCTTCCGAGTTCGGGCTCCAGCTCATCGGCACCGGTGTGCTCGTTGCGGGGCTTGCTGCCGGGTATTACATGATCAAGAAGGCCGGGATCACGGTCGGCAGTGACCACGAGAACGGGAAGTAAGGCCCGGCCTCAACAATTGCGGCGAAGGAATAACGCACCGGCGACATTTTTTTCAAAAAGGATGTGACGGGTATAAAGGGGTTCGAACGGGCATTTATCACCCGATGATGAAAAATATACTCTGGAGAAAAACGCAGTTCTGACGCTTTCAGGGGCGTTGCCAGGCGGCTTCGCCCCCGCCGCTCTGGCATCCCGTCAGGATAGTGCTGCAGTACCGTACAATAAAAACAGACAGACTGATACCTGGTAATGCCGCGGAATCCTCAGCGCCCCCGCCCCCGACGGGGGCAGGGATGGGGCAAGGGGGGCGATCTCACCACATTAACATGATTTCTCCAGAACGGATAATTACATTAAGCCACGGTCTTCCCCGCACGCTGTTTTCGTGTACCGTATCAGCATCATTAAAAAGCAACGACAGTCTTAATTATTTCCGGATAGTATGAGAACCATTGTCCTTCTTACCTGCTTTCTTCTTGCCTTCCTGCTGGCCGCACCCGCGATGGCCGCCGTTGCAGAACCGGCAGAAACCGACGAGATCATCCATGGGGTAACCCTGGAGCCGGTGACGGAAACCACATACATAATTACATCTGCACCACCAACCGAACAACCTGCCGAACGGCCGGTCACCCGGGAACCGGAGACGCCTGTCACCGATATTCCCGGGCCGAAGGTCGGCTGGCTGACCATCATCTCAACGCCATCCGGCGCCGAAGTCACGATTGACGGTGAAGCCGCAGGTGCAACGCCCATCACCGGCCGTGAAGTGGGAGCCGGAAGCCACAGCGTTTCGATTTCCATGCCCGGCTTCGAGACGTACCAGACCGAGAAGTCCGTCGGCGCCGGCGAACAGGCGGCAGTCGATGCAACGCTGAATGAGATCGTCATCCCGACCACGGCACCGACAACCCGGGTCACCATACACCCTGAGCCGACTGTCACCGATGTTCCGTGCATCGGCTGCGACAGGGGCTGGATCCGGGTGTACTGCAACGTGAACGGGGCAACGGTCTCCTTTGATCAGCTCTCCTCCGGCTGCACGATTGCGAACGGGTACTGCGATACCGATGTCGCGACAACCGGGACAGCCTTCAGGTCCTTTACCGTCCAGAAGCCCGGCTACGAGATCTTCACGGGCAGTGTGAGCTCATGGCCTGCAAGGGGCCAGACCGTGAGCCTGTACTCAACCCTCATTCCCGTCCAGTCGTACGGGAACATCCAGGTGGACTCCCGCCCCCAGGGTGCGGTCGTTACTCTTGACGGCAGCATCTGGCAGAACACCCCCACCACCTTCACGTCCGTGAGCGCCGGGACACACACCCTCCAGATCTCCATGAACGGCTACCAGCCGTACGGGACCTCGGTGTACGTGACTGCCGGAAAGACTGCCTCGGTCAATGCATATCTCGTGCCCAACCCGCCGCAGCCCCGCACCGGGTCGCTCAACATCGTCACGTCCCCCAAAGGCGCTGACATCTACGTTGACGGGACCTACTATGCCGAGACACCCTACATTGTCACCAGCCTTGCCCCGGGCCCGCACAACCTCCGCATGTACAAGGCGGGATACGACGAGTACATGTCCACGGTCACGGTGAATGCGGGCCAGCAGACCCCGATCTCCTGGACGTTCACCCCCCAGCAGGGCTCCGTGGGATCCATCGATGTGTACTCGACACCGGCAGGATCCGCGGTCTACCTTGACGGGAACTACATGGGCCAGACCCCGTACGGCGGCTCGCTCGATATCCCGAGCGTCCTTGCCGGCACCCATACGGTCTCCCTCCGGCTGCAGGATTACAAGAGCTACACGCAGACCGTGACCGTCAGGGCAGGGGAGGTCGTGACGGTCAACGCCCAGCTGACCCCCAGCACACCGTCCCCGGTACCGGACACGACAGGCCAGATCATGGTCGTCTCGACCCCCGCGGGCGCCGAGCTCTTCATTGACAACACCTTCCGCGGGATAACGCCAGCAACCATCCCCGATATCCCGGCCGGTTCGCATGTCGTCATGGTGCGGCAGGCCGGTTATACTGATGCGACCCAGACCGTGACGGTGACGGGAGGCCAGAGCACGCCGGTTGCGCTCAGCCTTGCACCGGTGCCGGTCACGACAACAAAGACGCCCATGAGCCCGGTGGCTGGGCTTGGTGCGGTTGCACTGGCGGGGCTTGCGGTTCTGTATCTGGGGAAGCGGGAATAATCCCGGCACTACCATTTTTTAAACATCGGGTTTTGGAAAAATCTGTTCTGTGCACTCAGGGAATAATGATGGGGGCTGATGCCCCCATACCCCCAAGTACGATGAACGGCCGCCGCCCCGAAGGGCGCCCCGCGGCGGCTTTCAGTTACCGGTTTTCCCGACCTGCTCTGGCCCCGCCGTGCCCCGCGAGGCATCGAATCCCGAAGGGATGAGATGCGAGAAGAACCATCAGGTTCTTCGAGTGTCCTGAGGCGGGGAGGACTCGTAAATATCCCGAATCTGCCGGGAATGTCTATGAAAATATTGGATTATAAATCGCTGATACGGACCGGGCCGCGACCACACTGGGTCACTTCATTACTGTTCCATAACTCATAGAGTGTAAGCTGCCCTTCCTCCTTGTTGAATGCCATAAAGAGAGAGCTGGAATTTCCACCGGCACCGTAAGATATTCCATACCATTTGTCGATGCCCCCGCCACTGACAGACATATGTTGTTCATCAAACTCAGGATAACGATCCCTGACGATAGCCGTAACCAGATTTCTGGCATGCTCCGGATCAGAACCAACAAGCGTTGAAAGATTGTGGATCTTCACATTCGAACAGGATTTATTCATCACTGCGAAGAGGATTGTCCCGGTGTATGTCTCCACCTTGAATTCACAATCCGGCGAGGTAAAGTCGTAATAATTCCAGAAATACACCCGCCCGCATTCATTGTGTTCGATAAACCTGCCGTTGTACGTCAGATTGATATCCGGGTTATTCGTGAAATTCCGGATCGATTCCAATGCGGCCTGATTGCCAATGGGACCATTTGTACCGATCAGGACGTTTGACACCATGGTCACATCCGGTTGCGGGACTTTACCCGAAACCTGAGAGAAATTACGAACCGGTGCAGGTATAAGGGATTTGGATACTACAGCCCTGCCGGAATCTGTCCCGGCAGGAACATAGAGTCTCAAGGATTTATTCTGGATCTCATCGGTCGCGTTGATGATCCATACAGGTTCGAGGTATGAGGATTTAGTGACATTATCAGGGGCATAGTACCCCGGTTTCATATCATGAATGGTCAGGTTCAGGACTCGAGGGGGCAGGTTTTTTCCCTCACCGTTCTTCAGTCGTTCAATCGCTTGTGATGCAGGGATGATCCGTTCGAGGCCCTGTTCCTCGATGGAAAACCAGTGCTTCCGTAATATTGTAACATTCCCGCCGAAGCTTAACTCTATCTCTAACCACCCGGTTTTTCCATGAATCGGCATGCCATAACGAGTCTGCCGGTAATTTAATCGGCGCGTTCCAACTGCAGACCGGAATCCGGGATCTCCTTCTCTTCCGATAGACCACGTCGATGAATCCATGATGGACGTAAAAACAGCATCGGGGGGCATTCCTCCATAGGTATTCATCGCTTGTACTGCCAGAATTTTACAGTCTTCTGGTGACGGCGCGGCGTCGAAAGTCTCCGCTGAAAAATTTGTAAAACCAATGCTGTTGTTCGTACCATTCACAATTTTAAACACCGGCACACAGGGATCCACGAGCGTTCCCGTCCAGTCAATCCGGCAGCCGGAATCTCCTGGACCGGGTTTGTTGGAGATTTTTGTATCAGGTAACAGGAAAAAAACGACCACAATAACCGCTGCAATCAGAACCACAATTCCAAGCACGCTGAAGAGAAATTGTCGGTTATCTTTTTGCATACCTTTCATAGCATCACTCAAAAACGAGGCTCTATCTTTCAGTTCGTTATCTGATCTATTTTTTCGGATCTATAAAAAATTCCCGTTTTGATCCTGATGAGAGTATCATGTGATTACATCATCGATCATTACGGAGAACTCAGCCGTTTCCGGCTCCCCTGCGCCGCAAGATACCCGGTCGAGAACGCGGCCTGCAGGTTGTAGCCGCCGGTATCGCCGTCAATGTCCAGCACCTCCCCGGCAAAGAAGAGGCCGGGGACGAGCTTCGATTCCATGGTCTTCTGGTTGACGGTATCCAGCGCAATTCCGCCGCGTGTCACCATCGCGACCCGCTCGTCTCCCAGGGATTCAACGTCCATGGGGAACTCCGTGCAGGTCGCGGCAAGGGCCGAGCGTTGTGCTGCGGAGAAGTGGGCGCACGTCAGCTTCTCCGGGATCCCGGATATCCCGAGCAGTATCCGGTTGAGCCGCTCCGGGATCGGGTACTTCGCCAGGATCGTGCCGACCCACCAGCCGGGATTCTCCGGCGCCCGCTTCGCAAGGTCTGCTGCCAGTTCGTTGCGCCGGACCGGGCCGGCAAATCCGAGCTTCACGGTGTCGCCGGGCCTGATCCAGCGCGATGCATCGAGAATGCCGGGGCCGGAGAGGCCGGTATGGGTCAAGAGGACATCACCGGTGCAGTCCCGCACCTTTTTCCCGTCCCGCCAGATCGAGAAGGGCATTGCGGCAAACGAGATCCCGGCAAGGCCGGCGAACGGGTAGTTCCGGATATTAAGGGGCGTCAGCGCCGGGGCAGTCTCCGTTACCGGCTGGCCGAGCGATGCCGCGAGCCGGTACCCGTCGCCGGTTGTGCCGCACTGAGGGTATGAAGCCCCGCCGGTGGTGATGGCAACCGTTGCGGCATGGTACATCCCGGCGCCGGTTGAGACAACGAATACACCCTCTTCACGTGTAATCCCGGTCACCGGCTCGCTGCACCGGATAGTGACCCCCTGTTTATCGCATTCCGCCAGCAGCACGGCAAGGACATCTGCCGATTTCCGGGATGCGGGGAAGACCTTGCCTCCCTCTTCCGCCCGCAGGGCAAGGCCGCGGGCGGCAAAATAGTGCATGAGATCGGTGTTGGTAAACGACATCAGGGCAGGCCGGATGAATTTCCCGTGGTCGCCGTACCGGGAGACGAACGAGCGGATATCCCCATCGTGTGTGATGTTGCACTGGCCGGTCCCGGCCACCAGGATCTTGGCGCCGGGCCTCGTGTTCTTCTCCAGAAGCAGGACGCGGCATCCTGCAGCAGCGGCATGGATTGCACAGAAGAGCCCGGCCGGGCCCCCGCCAATCACGATACTGTCCCAGCGTGCCACCTGCTGCACCCGCTCAGGTATTCTCATCCCATCGCTCATGAAGCATTCCCCGCGGGGCCGGGATCCTGCCGGAGTGCAATATCCTTAATCCCGATCAGCACCAACGCCGTACACCCATGGCTGACGAACGCGAAAAGAGGATCATCCTCCTTGTCGCATCGCTCTCCTCGTTCCTCGTCCCGTACACGGGCTCATCCATCACCGTTGCCCTGCCCGCGATGGCATCGCAGTTCTCCGCCGATGCCGTCACGCTGGGATGGATCACCTCCGCGTACATTATCGCCGCCGCTGTCTTCATCGTCCCGTTCGGGCGGTACGCGGATATTGTCGGCCGCAAGAAGGTCTTCCTTACCGGCGTCCTTGTCTTCACGCTCGCATCCCTTGCCTGCGCCTTTTCGCCGACGGCAGGGATCCTGATCGCGTTCCGGTTCGTGCAGGGCATCGGGGGCGCGATGCTCTTTGCCACGTCCGTTGCCATTGTGACGCAGGTGTACGGCCCGGGCGAGCGGGGGGCTGCACTCGGCATCACCATCGCAACGGTCTATGCCGGCCTCTCCATCGGCCCGTTCATCGGAGGGGTCCTCACCGACCTTGCCGGCTGGCCCGCTATCTTTTTTGTCAACGTCCCCATTGGTCTTGTCACCATCGCCATGACTCTTCAGGGAGTCCGTGACGAGTGGGCCGATGCAGCCGGCGAACGGTTCGACTGGCCCGGGGCGGCCATCTACGGGGTCATTCTCTTCTCCCTCATCTATGGCATGCTCCTGCTGCCGGACACGGCCGGGCTCGCGTGGATCGCGTGCGCTGCTGTCGGAGCCGTCATCTTTTACCGGCAGGAGACGCGGTCGGCAAGCCCGCTCATGGACCTCGCGGTCTTCTCCGGCAACCGGACCTTTGTCTTCTCCAACATCGCCGCGATGATCAATTACGGCGCAACGTACGGCGTGGGTGTCCTGCTCTCCCTCTACCTCCAGTACATCCAGGGGTTCACTGCCGCCGCTGCCGGCCTCATTCTCGTAGCCCAGCCAATAGTCCAGTGCGTCTTCTCGCCCATTGCCGGCCGGCTCTCCGATCGCATGGAGCCGCGGATCGTCTCCACGGCCGGCATGGCGATCACGACCGCCGGCCTTGCGCCCTTCATCTTCCTTTCCCCGCAGACCCCGGTCTGGATCATCGTCGCGAGCCTGATGGTGATGGGTCTCGGCTACGGTCTCTTCTCCTCCCCCAACACCAACGCAATCATGAGCTCGGTGGCAAACCGTCATCTCGGCATCGCGGCCGGCATGAACGCGACCGTCCGCTCGCTTGGCCAGCTGCTCTCCATGGCTATCGTCATGTTCTGTTTTGCCGTGTTCATCGGGACGGCCGTGATCACGCCGTCAGCCTACACAGCCCTCATGACGAGCGTCACGGTCGCGTTCATTGTGTTCACTGCCCTCTGCATCACCGGGATCGCGGCATCGTATGTACGGGGAACGATCCACGGGGAGTGATGCCACGATATTGTCGGAGGATTTTCAGCGTGAAAAAAACCGATGAATAAATCCCGGGGAAATCGTGATTTGTCGTGCGATGGGACCACGGGCGCTCGCCGCCTCGTCGGGGCTCGCCCCGTCGAGCATGGCCGTGGACAGGAATCTGTGTGAAACATTTTTCAGGAAGGGGGGTCACCTTCACAAATTCTGCTGAATGCGTAACATGACAGATTCAACAAATCCGGAAAAGATCACTGCACCGGCGTCCCGCGGCCGCGTTTCCGGAGCGCTTCCGTGTAGTGGTGGCGGAGCTCGGCCGTTTCCTCGGGGGAGAAGTCTTTCTTTTTGACTGCCTGCAGGTGCTTCTGCATCTGCTTCACGATGTGTTCGGCCTCGTGGAAGTCCTCGACATCCAGGTATGCCGGAGTCCGGGCGATCTCCTGGGCATGGCCGCACTGCGGGCAGAGCTTCCATTTCTGGTAGCGGTCCACGTACGTGAACGTGCTGCACGAGGGGCACCGGATGATGAGGTACATATTATTCAGGTGATCGGCATTGTCGTTATAAATACATATCGTCGTTTCGCAGAATTTCCGGACGACGGGGGAACATCCCGGGAGGGAGTCCGGGGTACCGGAAGTAACTGCAGGAGGTAATTGCCCGGTGTCGTCGATAAAAAACACCGAAGATAACCGGGATTGTCGGGTTAATCAGTTACTGTTTCCCGTCTTTCTGGTCAGACTCCCCGGTCTCTTCTTTTTTCCTTTCCGGTGTCCGGGGTAGCCCAAAGTATTGAGGAAAAAGTTTCATACCAAGGACTAATATTACTCCCAGAGCTGCATAATGTAAAAACCCGCCAGAGTCAGCAAGAATCGGGTAACCGGAAAAAAGCATGCCGTAAACAAACCCGCCAAGAATCCCGATAAGTAAGAAAATACCTGCGATTATCAACACATTCCGGATAGTTACCTTACTCTCCATATTGTTCAACAGATTCTTGTTTTTGAATAATATATTAATCTTCAGCTGCTGTTCATTGCATCAATATGATACCTGAATTATCGTATTAAAAAGACAGAAGGAGAAAAGAATACGTTATTCCAACGTTACCTCGTCCCCCAGTTTTTCCCTGAACCGTAAGTAGATTTTTGCGATGATATCGGAATTGTAAAAAACCAGCCCGTATATTTTTTGTGTTCCAATCGTGGATATCACCATCCGATGCCTGGCGTCCACACCCCACAGGGTACCTTTCATTGCCGGATCAGGACTCACCGACGATATATCCGCATACCTGATTACTGTTTTCCTGTCAATGCCCAAGAGGTACAACGGATGTGATTTGATCTGCACCGAATCCTCTGTAAAGACAAAAACAGGCACATTATACCAAATCCAGATGAAAAATATTCCAACCCCTGTTATGGCAATAGTCAGACCAATATCCTCTTTATCCGGGGTAAACTGACTGATAATTGAAAATAAAGGCATAGCTATGAAGATCAAAAACAAAACAGATACCCCGGTAGTTGGTTTGAACAGCAACGGTTTCCCGTCTTTCCGGTCAGCCTCCTTTGCCTCTTCTTCCTTCATCTCCTGCGCCAGCGGTTTCATATAAATATCATAAACAATTTTCAGCACAAGGGGAGTGACCGTGACAAAAAACACAATACGCTGGAATTCACGAATTGCTCCGGAAAGACCTGGATCCTGTATGCCAAAAACTGAAGCCCATGGGATAACTGTCAGAATGCAGATACAGAAAAAGATCAATAAATACCTGAGAATTTCCTTCCGCTGAATCATCCTTGATACTACCTTATTTTGAAAAATATATTAAAATTCAGCTGCTCGTTCACTGATTCATCCGTTGATTCCTGCGGAATTTTGTGATCGTACAGGAAAACGAGGATATGCCCACAACCACAAACTGCCGGATATTTCACCGGACCAGGGGACAGGAAACCTGCGGGCAGTCTGCCCGATGAATCATGTTCATGAACCCGGACCACTGCACCTTTCCGGAAAAATACCGGTGGCAGGGCAGGACAATTCCGAAATCCCAATATCGCCTGCCCGGCTCATAGAGATGCTATGGAGAACATCACGGTCATAGGCGTACGGGTCTCCCGCTCATCCGGAAGAGAGACGACATCGCGGCGCAGGTCTGCGGGAAGGTGAAGTTCCAGGATGGCGATATCCTCTGCGTTGCCTCGACCATCTGGTCCAAGTCAAAAGGGTATACGAAAAAACTTACCGATATCACGGCATCCGAACGGGCGATCCGGCTCGGAAAACTGAACGGCGAGGACCCGCGGTTCTTGCAGGGCGTGCTCGATGCTTTTACCGACATCATCATGGAGCACCCGTTCATCCTCTCCGAAATGTCGTTTTGCCACATCGGTGTCCGGGCCGGTGTTGACCAGTCCAGTATCGACGACGGCATGGTGATCTTCCTCCCGCCCGACCAATGAAGTCTGCGGCAGAACTGCGGAAGGATATTAAAAAGCTCTCAGGAAAGAATGTCGGCACGATCATCACCGACCCCTGCGGCCGGTCGTTGCGGCGCGGCGAGACCGGCAACGTGATCCGTGACTTCCGGGGCGATACCGACCTCTTCGGTTATTTCCTGAAGATCACCGGGGAGGCGGTCGTGGACGAGATCGCCGGGTTCTCGAACTGTGTTATGGGCGAGAGCAACAATGGCGTTCCCGCAGCCGTCTTCCGGAACTGCGGCCGGTGGCCGGCCACGACAATATCTTCACGACTGCTGAAGATATTACGAAACACGTGCTGAAAAAAGAATATTACTAAGCGGACCGGAACCACAGGTCCAAGATGTAAATGACGATACCGATCGCCGCGGCAACGATGATGACCGTGACAGGGCTGATATGGACTGCCCTGCGGTCCTCGCTCTCGTAATAGTTGACGAGACCCGCGGATGAGAGTAATCTTCCACCTTGCTTCTTTGCCATGCAACATATATTTGGTTTCCCGTTATATAAAGGAGATAGCGCACCATGAAAATGCCCGAAAAGAAAGTCTCCGGTTACGCACTGCTCGATGAGGAGCTTGCGCTCTCCCCGGTCGATATGTACATTGAGAACGGGACCGTTACGGCAATCGAGGAGAATTCCCGGGCGCCGCAGATCTGGATCTTCCCGGCGCTGTACAATGCCCACACGCACCTTGGCGACACCATTGCAATGGACTGCGGGACGACCGGCAGTCTTGCGGATCTCGTCGCCCCGCCCGACGGGCTGAAACACCGGCTCCTGCGGGCTGCCCCGCGTGAGGATATCGTGGGAGGTATGCGGGCCGGCATGGAGGGGATGATCGCGGCCGGCACGGCAGGATGCGCCGATTTCCGGGAAGGGGGTATTGACGGCGTCCGGATGCTGGAGGAGGCCGCCCGTGGCCTTCCCTTCCGGCCCTTTGCCTTCGGCCGCGAAGGCGGCGAGACCGTTGCCGGCGGCCTCGGGATCAGCAGCACGCGGGATGTGCCGGATGCCGGACGGCTGGTTGCGGCAGCAAAAAAGGCAGGAAAGAAGATCGCGTTCCACGCGGGCGAACGGGATTCCGCGGATATCGATGACGCCATTGGGTACGGGCCGGATCTCCTCGTCCACATGACCCATGCAACAAAGAAGCAGCTCCGCGAATGCGCCGAGAGAGATATCCCGATCGCGGTCTGCCCGAGATCGAACTGGATCCTCGGCGTGACATCCACGTCCCGCTGCCCGCCCCTCGCCCTCATGGAGGACCTGGGCTGCACTGTCTGCCTCGGCACGGACAACGCCATGTTTGTCCCGCCGGACCTCTTCTCCGAGATGGCATTCGTCTCGGCCGTGTACCGCCTTCCCCCCCCGGCCATCCTCCGGGCAGCGGTGCGGGGCTCGGCCGTCACCGGTCCTTCGTTCTTCATCCGGAAGGGCGGGCGGGCAAACCTTTTTACCGTGGATCCGGCCCGGTCGGCCCTCCGGTTCTCGCGCGATCCGCTCGCAACGCTGGTAAAACGGGCTGATCGGGCAATTATCAGGACAAACGTTTTTACTTTGTAAATCCAACAAAACAGGCATGTTTGTTTTGGGTGATGCCGGTGTTTTCTAATATCCTTGTCGCGGTCGATGGCTCGGATGCCAGCCAGCGCGCATTGATCCGCGCTGTTGAAGAAGCAAAGGTGTGGAATGCCAGGCTCCATATCATCTACACGGTGGAGACCGGGCTCTTCTCCTCGCTCCCTGCCGACAGCACGGTCGAGATCATGTACCGTGTCCTTGAGACCGAAGGGAACACGGTCCTCGAAAAAGCAAAAAAATATGCCACAGAGAAAGGCGTTACCGCAATAACACACATACAGCAGGGCCATGCGGCAAGCGAGATCGTCTCCCTTGCCGAGAAAGAGAAAGCCGATCTGATCGTTGTAGGTTCGCACGGCAAGAGCCAGGCCGACCGCCTCCTTATCGGGAGCGTGAGCGCCCATGTCGTCAACCACAGCAGAATCACAACCATGGTGGTGAGATCATAACAGAAATGATTGTCAGGGACTACATGACATCCGACGTGGTCCACGTCGAGATCCCCGGAAACCGGGACGATGTCCTCAAGATCCTCAAACGGACGGGCATTTCCGGTGTTCCGGTCATCAAGCACAAGAAGATCGTCGGCATCATCACCCGTAAGGACCTTCTCCGCAAGCCCGAGGAGACCCAGCTTGGCCTCCTGATGACCTCAAAGCCTGTCACCATCGGTCCCGACACCACCGTGAGCGATGCGGCACGTATCCTCGTTGAGAAGAAGATCCGCCGCCTGCCGGTTGTCGAGGACGGCCACCTGCTCGGCCTGCTCTCGGTCGCCGACCTCATCCACGCGATCGCCCAGAAGAAGATCAAGGACGAGATCAAGGACAGTTACATGAGCCAGACCTTTGCACTCTGGGAAGAGACACCGCTGCCGGTTGTCGGCCGGGTCATGGAGATATCCGGTGTCGATGCAATCCCGATCCTTGATGCCGAGAACCGGCTGCAGGGGATCATCTCGGAACGCGATCTCATCCGCAGCTCCTCCATCGAGGACAGCGTCGGCGTCTCCGACTTCTCGAACGGTACTGATGACGACGAGTGGACCTGGGAGAGCATCCGGGACAACCACACCATCAGCTTCGGCATCTCCAGGGTCCAGCTCCCGAACCGCCCCGTCAAGCTTGCCATGGTCAAGAACGTGGTCGCGGTCCCGGCGAACGCCGAGGTCAGCGAGTGCGCACTCAAGATGCGGAGGGCACGGGTCGATCAGCTGCCGGTGGTCAATGGCGACAAGCGGCTCGTTGCCATGCTCTATGACCGCGAGCTCATCAGGTCGCTCTGCCGTGATGGGCAGGAATGACAACCTTTAAATTTCCTGATATCACCTAATACTTTACAGCGCTTTTATAATCATCCAGCGTTTGTTTGTTTTTAGGGAGTTACCATGCCCGAACAGTTACAGGAGTCCATGAAGGGGACAACAACGATAGGCATTGTTTTTGCCGGCGGTGTTGTCCTTGCAACCGAGAAGCGGGCGACCATGGGCTACATGATCGCAAGCAAGAAAGCCAAGAAAGTCTACCAGGTAGCCGAGCGAATCGGGATGACCACCGCCGGAGGAGTGGGCGACGCACAGCAGCTTGCACGCATCCTGACCGTTGAATGCAACCTGTATCAGATCCGCAGGTCCCGGGCCATCACGGTCGGCGCAGCAGCAACCCTGCTCTCGAATTACCTGAACCAGAACCGGTATTTCCCGTACTATGTCCAGCTGCTGGTCGGCGGCATTGACGAGAACGGCCCGAGCGTCTACTCAGTGGACGCGATGGGTGGTGCAACGAAGGAGGAGGAGATCGTTGCAACCGGTTCCGGCTCGCCCATGGCATACGGTGTGCTCGAGGACCGGTTCCGGAAGGATATGCCCCGCGACGAGGCGATCGAGCTTGCGGTCCGGTCACTGAAGTCCGCGATGAAACGTGATGCAGGATCAGGGGAAGGGATCCAGGTCGTTGTGATCACAAAGGAGAAATACGAGGTGCTGGGCGAGGACGCCCTCAAGAAGTATTCTGCCACGAACGGCGCCTAACCTCTTTTTTGGGAAGACTTTTTTATGCTGATTGAAGAACGGCTCAAGGAGCTCAAAGATAAAATCAATGAGAAGGTGCCCCGCGGCATCACCGTGACGCAGGTCGAGTTCGAAGGACCCGAGCTGGTCATTTACACTGACGACCCGAAACGCTTTGCCGATGAGGCAGACCTCATCAAGATCCTTGCCCGCGACCTGCGAAAAAGGATCGTAGTCCGGCCGACTATCCTGGAGGATCCCGAGAAGGCAAACACCGAGATCAAGGCCGTGGTACCGGAGACCGCCGGCATCACGGACATCTTCTTCGATGCCGATACCGGCGAAGTGCTGATCGAGGCCGAGAAGCCCGGTGTGGTCATTGGCAAGAACGGGACAACGCTCCGGGACATTACCCGGCATATCGGCTGGACGCCCAAGGTCGTCCGGACACCGCCGATCGAGAGCTCCACGGTCAAGCAGATCCGGCAGTACCTCCGGTCCGTGAACGAGGACCGCAAGCAGTTCCTCCGGACCATCGGCAGGCGGATCCACCGGGATATCCCCGGCCGCGAGGAGATGGGGAAGGATGCCACCCGGAAGGACCAGTGGATCCGGGTGACGATGCTCGGCTGCTGCCGGGAAGTCGGCCGCGCCGCGTTCCTCCTGACAACACAGAACAGCCGGATCCTGATCGACTGCGGGGAAAAGCCGGACAATGCCGGGGGCACGCCCTATCTCTACGTACCGGAGATCCACCCGCTCGCCTCGCTCGATGCGGTGGTCCTCACCCACGCCCACCTCGACCACTGCGCCCTGATCCCGCTGCTGTACAAGTACGGGTACGAGGGGCCGGTCTACTCCACGCCGCCGACCCGCGATCTCTCCGCGATGCTCCAGCTCGATTACCTCGACGTGATTAACAAGGAAGGCCGGAAGATCCCGTATTCGTCGCAGGAGGTCAAGACCTACATCCAGCACTCCATCACGCTCAACTACGGCAGCGTGACCGATATCGCACCGGACGTCAAGCTCACCTTCCACAACGCCGGTCACATCCTCGGCTCGGCCATCGCCCACTTCCATGTCGGTGACGGGATGTACAATATCGCGTTCACGGGCGACTTCAACTATGCCAAGAGCCGGCTCTTCAACCCGGCCATCAACCAGTTCCCCCGGCTCGAGGCGCTCTTCATGGAGAGCACATATGGCGGCAGCAACGACTTCCAGCAGCCCCGCTCGGATGCCGAAGGCCTCCTGTACGAGACCATCAACAGGGTGCTTTCCCGCGGCGGCAAGGTCATCATCCCGGCCTTTGCTGTCGGGCGTTCGCAGGAGGTCATGCTCGCCCTTGAGGAAGGCATGCGCCTTGGCAAGATCCCGAAGGTGAAGATCTACCTTGACGGTATGATCCGCGAGGCGACCGCTATCCACACAACGTACCCGGAGTACCTGAACACCGAGCTGCGCAACCTCATCTTCCGGGAGGGCATGAACCCGTTCCTTGCCGAGTGCTTCCAGCAGGTGGACTCCTCCGAGCTCCGCGAGAAGGTCATCTCAGGCGACCCCTGTGTCATCATCTCTACAAGCGGCATGCTGAACGGCGGGCCGGTCATGGAGTACCTGCTGAGCCTTGCGCAGGACGAGAAGAACGCGCTCGTCTTTGTCGGGTACCAGGCGGATGGCACCTACGGCCGGCGCATCCAGAAGGGCTGGCGCGAGGTCCCGATGGGCCGCAAGGGGACCATCACCATCAACCTCGAGATCACGACAGTCGACGGGTTCAGCGGTCACTCCGACCGCCGGCAACTGATGAACTACATCGGCCAGATCCAGCCGCGTCCCGAGAAGATCTTCTGTGTCCACGGTGACGAGAACAATACCATCGACCTTGCCAGTTCTATCTACAAGCGCTACCATATCGAGACGCATTCGCCGATGAACCTCGAGACATACCGCATGCTCTGACGGGCTCGGTTATGCGCCGGTATCTCCCCCTTTTTATCGGATACTTCACCGTTATGGCGCTCTCCAATGCCATTGTCCCGGTTCTCCCCGCGTACTCTCCCGATGCATCGGCCCACGGGCTCATCTATGCCGGGTATTTCCTCGGCGCCTTCCTCGTCACGCTCCCGGCCGGCATCCTGACAGACCGGTACGGGCGCCTCCCGTTTGTCCGGCTCGGCCTCCTCATCTCGCTTGCGAGCGGCCTCTTCCTTACGGTGACCTCAGATCCTGTTCCTGTCATCACTGCCCGTTTTGTCGAGGGGGTCGGGGCAGGCCTCTTTGTCGCTGCTGCAATGGCCATGGTCAATGCCGATCCCGGCCATGTCCGGCTGAGCGGGTGGCTGATGGCATCGCAGAACGCCGGGCTCGTCACGGGCCTTGCCCTTGCCGGCTGGCTCGCTGCATACCTCGGCACACCTCCCGCCGGGATCGCCCTCTTCACCCTCCTGCTCGCCGTGCCGGCTGTTGCGAGCCTGCTGGTCCGCGAACCTGCGGCAACAGCGGCTCCGGCCGGCATAACCGGCAGGGAAATTTTCCATATAGCCCGGCACCACCGCTGGCTCTGGTACTCGACCATCATCATCGGTATTACCGGCGTTGTCACCGCCCTGTACCCGAAACACTCCGGCGCGGGTTCCGGCGAGCTGGGGACCTGGATGGCCATGATGGGGATTGCAACGATCATCGCGGTAATCGCCAGTGCCCGCATGGCACCGGAGCCGGTGACCGCCATCCGGTGGGGAGCGATCCTCATGGCCGGCGGGATCGTCCTCCTGTTCTTCTCCCCGGCCGGGTTCCTTGTCATCGGGGCAGTGGCCGGTGTCGTCATCATCTCCCAGATGGCGTTCCTTGCCGGAACAACGGGGAACCAGGGCACGGTCATGGGCCTGTACTCCGCCTTCGCGTACCTCGGCATGGCCCTCCTGCCGGCTGCCGCCGGTTTCTGTGCCGACGGGCTCGGGTTTCCGGCAGCGTTCCTCACAGCGGCCCTTGCCGCGATCTCGGTAGCGGCGACCATCGGCCTCTGTTCCTGCGTCACGGCCGGAAGAGATGCAGAAATCCTGCCTGCCCGTGAAAATAAGCAATAGATTCATCTGCGATCAAGGGAAATTTCGTCATGTGAATATGAGATCCTCAACCCTGGTCCTAATCCTCTTCTTATCGTTCCTGCTCATCCCAGCGCTTCCTGCGGAGGATGCCGTGGAATGGTACACAAAGGGGCAGGATGCCCTCAAGGTCAATGACCCCGCTGCAGCCATTACGTTTTTCAACAATGCCCTAAAACAGGACAGCAGGTTCGCCCAGGCCTATGCCGGGAGGGCTGCAGCGCTCAATATGCAGGGAAAATATTCCGAGGCCATCGATTCAGCGGACGATGCTCTTGCGATTAAATCAATGGACCCGGTAGCGCTCAATGCCCGGGCATATGCCTTTTTCAAACTCGGGCAATACGAGACCGCAATCACCGCATACGACAACCTCTTTATTGTCGAACAGAACCGCAAGGACGCGTACTGCAACCAGGCAAACGCATACCTGATGCTCAACGATACGTCCGCGCCGGCTCTCGTGGCATCCGACCGCTGTACAATGCTCAATTCCGATGATTTCATGGCATGGAACAACAAGGGAGCGATGCTTATGCTGGCAAAAAAGTACGAAGCAGCGCTCGCTGCATTCGACCGTGCAACGGAGATCACCATCAAAAATGCAACGGTCTGGAATAACAAGGGGAAGGCGCTGGTCGCAGTTGGCAAACCCAACGATGCGCTGGAGTGTTTCAACAAGGCCCTCGGGATCGATCCTAATTTTGCGGAAGCAAAGGCGAACAAGGCTGATGCGCTTGGCAGGCAGCAGTCCTTCACGATCGCGGGCACGATTACGCCGAAGGAGACCGTCAGCCGCATCGGCACGCTCTTCACCATTGTCACAACCCCGCCGGAAGTGACAGCGGACGTAACCGGAGAGCCACAGGCTGAGACACCCACGGAATCCGCTGCCCCCGCAAAGACAACGATCCCGAAAAAGACGACCTATTCACCTGTTTCCCCCGTGACCGTGCTCTTTGCGCTTGCGGTTATTGCGGGGCTGGCTGTTGTGATGAGACGGGAGTAATTTTTTTTCTGGACGGGACCGGAACGCCGGGACGAGATCTGACATTTTTATCCCATATAATTCCTGTTTTCGAACATGAAAACCCCCCTCTTTCGCCACCAGTCCCCCCAATGGGGGGACGGGGCGCAGATGCGATAGCGGATAATTCCCGATTCTCATGAATTTCCCAAAAACATTCTGAGTAGCAATCGCAATGCGCCCCCGCCCCCAACGGGGGCAGGGCTGGCGCAAGGGGGGCGATCATATCTGCTGATAGAGAATTTCTTCTGATGAAAAATCTCCGGTTTTGATATCTCTGTACTAATTGCCCATCCCCGCGTAGCGCTCCATGATCCCGCGGTACACGAGCGCAGCCTTCCCGAGCGATTCGATGGTGACCCGCTCATTGACGGCATGCAGGGTTTTTATCTCGCCGGGCCCGTATTCGAGCACACTGAAGCCATGGAGCCGGAGGTGGCGGGCGTCGCTTGCGGCCCACTGGACAAAGGGAAAGACCTCTCCTCCCCAGACCTTTTCTATCTCTTCGCAGGTGGTCTTCACAAGAGTCCCCGACGGATCGGTCATCGAGGGTTCGTGGCTCTCCTCGAGGATCACCTTCGCGTTCCCTGCATGAGCCATGATCTCCGATTTCAGGTCCTGCAGCGGGCATCCCCACGGAACCCGCATCTCGAGTTCGAGGACGCAATGCTCTGCAACGACATTGGACTTCTCGCCGCCGCGGATTGTTCCCGGGTTGTAGGTCAGGTGCCGGAGGATATCCGTGCTGCCATTGAGATCGAATTCAGACCTCATCACGTCAGCGGAACGGGCCAGGATCTCTTCAAGATCCGGGCTGAGCGGGAAATTCCGGGAATGGAGTGTGTCGACATATTGAATCAGGGAAAACGCTTCCATGATCGCGCTCGTTCCCACGGCCGGGTAGAGCGAGCCATGGGCCGGGACACCAGTGAATTCAAATCCGAACCGGCAGAGCCCTTTCTGCCCGATGGCCGGGTTCCGGCAGGGAGTGGGCTCCGCGATGATGCAGTCAGCAGGAGCAAGGATGCGGTCGGCAAGAATGCGCCGGATCCCGCTCTGTCCACCGGTCTCCTCGTCACAGACAAAGACCAGCGTAGCCGGGATCTCCTGCCCGGCATCCGCCATCATTTTACAGGCAGAAAGGATCGATGCACACCCGCCTTTCATATCCGTGGAACCGCGCCCGTGTACATATTTTTTATCGATCTTCCCGGAGAAGGGAGGATACGTCCACGCCGCATCGCGTGCCGGGACGACATCGACATGCCCGGACAGGATGAGAGGCTGGCGTGCCGGGTCCGTGACCAGGTTGCACATGCCCCGGTCATCGCCATAGACCCGCGACCGTATCCCGATACTGTCGAGGAACGACCTTATGTACCCGATGACCTCATCGGTCCTGCCGGGAGGATTTTCGCTGTTGATCTTCACGAGGTCCGAACAGATCCGGCGTACATGCATGACAGTATCCCCGTACCGTCAGCCCTGGCTGAGGTATTCCCGGAAGAGCTTTGCGAGCGATCCTTCCTCATACAGGCTTTTCAGGAACTCCGGTTCAAAGAACTCGTCGATCATCGCATGGAGATAATCTGCCGGGACCGGCTTCCTGCTGTCGGGATCGAGGACGATCCGGAAGCTGCGGTAACAGGCAGGGTCCTCGGTATCGTAGATCATCTGCCAGAGAGAGGGCAGTTTCCCGAACCGTTCGGGTTTCTTCTCCCGCAGCCAGTTGACAAAACCGGGGAATTTTGCACGATCTCCCTTCTGTTCTTCGTCGATCCGCCAGCGAAGGTATTCCGCGCCCATGATATTCTTCGGCGACTCGTAGTTCCAGACGGAAAGGCTCAGCGTGTAATCGATGTGGGCGAGCGCGTCGATGAAGTAGAAGTAAAGTACCTTGTCAAAAGCCCCGGGATCGTGGAGCACCAGGGATTTCCCGTACAGGTGCCGGAGCACCGGCATGTACTCGCTGTCATCCTGCATGTCCGGTTAGTTGGCAACGGCATCGTAAATATATTCGCTTCGTGCCGGAGGGGTGTATCCGGCACACGACGAAGATACGGGGGGCCGGTTGGAGGTTCAGGTAAAAAACGGCTGGCGCCGTTTCACCGCTTCGATAAAAAGGTCCTCGAGTGCTTTTCCCATTGTGCCCCGGATGTCGACATGGTTGTCGGTCCGCAGCAGGCATGGCTTCAGTTTGCCATCAGAGGTGAGACGGAGGCGGTTACAGTACGCACAGAACTCGGTGTTATGGAGCGGCCGGACCACTTCCACTTCCGCCCCGTCAAGACAGTACTTCTTCCGGTGGTGCATCCGGCGGGTCACGATCTGCTTCGACCGGGCGGCAAGGGAGGCCTCGAGGCCGTTCAGCTCACCGTGATGATCGCAGTCATTGAAGTGCATCAGCTCTATCAGCTGGAGCACGAGGTCACGATTGCCCCGGACGTACGCAAGAAAGTCGTCAACCTCGTGATCATTGATCCCTTTGAGGACAACCATGTTCAGCTTGACCGGTGTCAGGCCGTGCCCGAGCGCGGCATCGATCCCCTCCAGCACATCAGAGAGCCGGTCGGTGCCGGCGATCTTCCTGTATGTATCCGGGTTCAGGCTGTCAATACTCACGTTTACCCGACGGAGGCCAGCTTCTTTGAGATCGGCAGCAGAACCGGCAAGGAGCGTACCGTTGGTGGTCATAGACGATTCCATACCGTCAGGGACGGACCGGATGATATCGGCAAGGTCCGGACGGAGCAGCGGTTCGCCGCCGGTGAATTTAACGCTCCGGATCCCGAAACCTGCTGCAACCCTCAGGACCTCGGCGATCTCTGCAGCGGTCAGGGACGTCCCCGGGGCATCTTCGCCCTCGCGGTGGCAGTAGATGCAGGAGAGGTTGCACCGCGGGGTCAGGCTGACCCGGAGGTTACTGACCGGGCGGCCATGGGGATCCTTCAGCGTCATTCTGTGCCTTCCGTACCGATAAAATTCTTTGCAACGATATACAGTTCCGTGCTTCCCTTGCGCGAGGATTTTGTATTGCAGGTCTTGACAGAATAGAAATATCTCTTGCAGTCCGCATACAGTTCCGGGAAATCCGTCCCCTGGAATGATTTGATCGCGAAATTGCCTCCCTGTTTCAGGACCCTGCTCGCAAAGGCAAGCGCCTGTTCGTTCAGCTCGATGATCCGTGCCTGGTCGTAGCTTTTGTGACCGGAAAGTTTGGGGGCTGCATCGCAGAGGACCACGTTCACGATCGGAAGTTTCTCCCGCACCAGTGCCAGCACGTCCGGATCGTTCAGGTCTCCTTCGATCGTCTCCACCCCGGCAAGCTCGGCAATCGGGTTGAGATCGATCCCGAGCACCCGTGCGTTTGTGAGAGCACGCTCAACCTGGAGCCAGCTGCCGGGAGCAGCCCCGAGGTCGACGATATTGTCTGTCGGCCGTATGATAGAAAATTTTTTCTGGATCTCCAGGAGCTTGTACGCTGCACGCGATCGGTATCCTTCGTGCTTTGCCCGCAGGTACGTCCTGTCGGTTCCCCACTGCGATCCCATGTGCCTGACCGTCCCTGAAAAATGCCCGGGCTAAACCCAAAACACTATAATTAAAGTATGACGATATACTGTATAAGACAGTTTGTTAAGGGGTAAGCGATGTTAAAAGCAACGATAGACGCAGACATGTTCAGGGAAGCAATCGATGCGATCTCGGCTCTCATCCCTGAGTGCCGGCTCCATACGGACGACAGCGGTTTTTCAACCCGTGCGGTTGACACGGCAAACGTCGCGATGGTTGCACTCACCCTCAAGAAGGAAGCGTTCGAGACCTACAAGGCAACAAAAGGCCAGCTGGGCATCGACCTGATGAAGATGAAGAACATCTTCGGCATGGCCACCAAAGGTGATGTCATCAGCATCGAGATGGCTGACAATGCCCAGAAGATGTCGGTCTCTGTCCACGGGTACCACTACTCCATCACCCTCCTTGACACCAACACGATCCGGAAGGATCCGAACCCGCCCACCATCAACCTCCCGGGCAAGATCGTTATCAAGGGCGAGGATCTGAACAATGCGATGAAAGCAGCCGCGGTGATCTCCGACAAGATCGCGCTGGGGATCAACCCGAAGGACCAGACCTTCTACCTGGTTGCCGAAGGCGACACAGACCATATCCGTCGCGAATTCTCAAAAGACGAACTGGTATCCCTTACCCCGGTCGAAGCCCGGTCACTCTTCAGCCTCGATTATCTCAAGGACATGGGCAAGGTCATGAGCAGGGCCGAGCAGGTCGAGATCTTCCTTGGCATCGACCACCCGGTCCGCTTCTCGTTCGACATTGCCGGCGGAAACGGCCATGTCGAGTACCTCCTCGCTCCCCGGATCGAGGCTGACTGATGGACTATTCCCCATCGGCCAAGGAACTTTCCCATTTCCCTTTTTTAAAAAAAGCCCAGGACCATATCAAGCGCTCGTTCCCCCCCATCGATCAGCTGCTGAAACAGGAGAAAGGGGCACTCCTGACCGATCTCGCGGTCCGGCGGATCAACCAGGCGCTGGCGGCTAAGAAGACCATCGCCGCCCATTTCCAGCACCGCGATGACGACGAGATCGCAAGTTACGTGCTGGCCCGGATCATTGTCTCCTGCATCCAGGACAAACAGCTCTATGACCGGCTCACCCGGTATGAGGCGGAACGGGCGTACTATTTCCTCAACTCCGAGACCGGCTCTGAGTCGGAGAAAGGCTGGAACGAGAATGCCGTACTGGACGACGACCAGAACAGCCGCATTGCACAACACATCGCTGCCGAGTTCGGAATCGACCTTGCAAGGGACCGGATGCCGCTTGCCGATTATGTCGAGATCGTGTCCGTTCTGCACGAAGACCGGTTCAAGCTCGTCAACCGCAGGGTGAGCAAAGGGTTTGTGGAGATAAAAAAAGAGGAACTCCTCGAACTGCTCCGGGAGCGAATCCGCGTCATCCTCCGCCGCGACCTCCCCTACCACGTGCCAAAGAGCATCTGCGAGCAGCTGGCGCCCGTTGCTGAATCGATCAAAAAGGAGTACCAGGAGCAGATGCTCCGCCAGTTCGGTGCCATTGAAGAGAATGCATTCCCGCCCTGCATGCAGGCCCTGATAAAAGCCCTGACCGCCGGCACCAACCTCACCCACGCCGGCCGGTTCTCCCTGACCTCGTTCGTCCACACAATCGGGATGGACGTCCCGGCAATCGCCCAGCTCTTTGCACGCTCACCGGACTTCGACCCGGAAAAGACCATGTACCAGGTTGAGCACATTACCGGGCGCGGGGGATCCGGGACAGAGTACACGGCACCCGCCTGTGCCGCGATGCGCACGACCGGCCTCTGTGTCAACCGCGACCAGCTCTGCGAGCACGTGAACCACCCGCTGAGTTACTACAAGGTCAGGAAGAAGGACCTGGCTGCCGGAAAAGGAAAGAAAAAGGAAGCGTTAAAAGCCCCGCCTACGTGATCTTTGCATTTACGAAATACCCGGCACCCGAGAGAAAGAGGATGAATACAATGATTGCCGCCAGGTATGCAGTCCCTGCAGGCATGACCATGGGAAGGACTGCGAGGAGGATTATGAGTGTGAGGAATGCGGCAAATCCGATGATCACATCGAGAAGTCGTTCGTCCATTACCGCAGATTTTCGCTGCCGGAGGATTTAGGCTTATCCAAGTTCTTACCGGGGAGCCGGGTTTGATAAAAATCCTGTTAAATGACAGGATTATGGGGGCTGATGCCCCCATGCCCCCGATTGAGATGAACGGCCGCCGCCCCGAAGGGCGCCCCGCGGCGGCATTCAAATACTGTTTTTCCGGACCTGCTCTGGCCCCGCCGTGCCCCGAGAGGGGCCCTGAGGCGGGGAGCCCTCACAAAAAATCCTAAATGCTGTATTTTTCATCGTTCCAGTGTGAACAAAACCAGTTCATGCATGTTTCTCCAAGGCAGATATTTTCTGAGAATCGAAAATCGATACACTCATGGTGACATAAGAAAATCATTCTGCCATGCAACGATCTGCAGCCATCGCGCTCCTCCGGCAGCACGTGCACGGGGACGCGCTCGTGAAACACTGCCTCGCAACCGGGGCGATCATGAAAGCGGTTGCCGGTCCGCTAGGCGGCGACCCGGCCCTCTGGGAAGAGATCGGGCTCCTGCACGACATTGATTTCGAACAGGTCAACGGCGATATGCAGCAGCACGGGGTTGCCGGGGCCCGGCTTCTGAAAGTTGCCGGTATTCCGGATGACCTCTGCGGGATCATCGCGGGCCATAATCATTTCCTTCATACCGCCCCGTACGAGACACCGGTGGAGATCTCACTCCAGGCGGCAGACAGCGCTTCGGGCCTTATCATGGCATGCGCCCTTGTCAAGGGCGGCCGGCTTTCCGATGTTTCGGTGAAGACGATAACGAAAAAAGCAAAGGAGAAGTCCTTTGCTGCCGGATGCGACCGCAACCGGATCGCCCTCATCGGCGGCCTGATGGAGATCCCGGTCTTCTACGGTCACGCGCTGGCAGGCCTGATGGAGATCCGCACGGAACTCGGGCTGGAATAATCACGTTTTAAGAACAGCGACGCCAAGTACTGGATGATCGATCCATGGACCCGGTACAGGAACGGAGCAATACGCTCGCAGCGCTGCAGGCTGCGGTGACGCAGACGGAAGGATCGGCCAGTCCCCGGCTTGTCCCGCCCGAGGGCATCTCGTTCGGGTACGCCCTCAGGGGTGCCCGGGACGCCGGGAGCGTTGCCGCTGCCGCCGGGGGGATACGGAAGGGTGCCGGGGGCAGTGCCGCTGCATCCTGCTCATTCGGGACCGGTGAACCGGTTGTCCCGGTCATCCTGACTATCATGAAATTCGACCCGGCCATTCGGAGCGCTGCAATCCTGCAGTATTCCGACCGTGCGCTCAGGGTGTTTGAAAACGACCTGTTCCTCGAATGCGCTCTTTTGGATGCCGCATCATCGCAGAAAGGGATCAGCACCATGGACTGGGGTATAGCATCGTGCTGCAAAGAAGAGATCCCCGACGTCATTTACCGGAGAGGCACAACCGCTGCGGACTCGCGCATCATCCTGCCCGGTGAGGATCCGGCCGACGTTCTCAACAATATCATTATCTGCTCCAACCGCATTTAACATAATGCACTTTGCGAGGAAACTCCATGGGAATCAAGCCATCCTATATCAAGACTATCGGAACTGAACTTGTCACCAAGCAGCGGGCAGGTTTCTCGAACAATTTTGAAGAGAACAAGCAGCAGCTTGAGAAGTCCGCGGTTATCGACAGCAAGCGGGTCCGGAACCGCATCGCCGGATACATTACAAGAAAAATAAATACCAAGAAACATTCATAACCCTATTCATGTTTGAAGGTGTCCTTCCAGCGATTATTACCCCTTTTAAAAGAAACCCCGCGATGGGCCTGGACATCCCCGGCCTTCAGAAAAACATCGGGTTTCTGCTGTCTCGTGGCGTCCACGGGATTGTGCCCTGCGGTTCGACCGGCGAATCAGCCACCCTTTCCTTTGATGAACACGAGAAGGTCATCGAGGTCACGGTCGATGCGGTCAATGGCAAGGTACCGGTCCTTGCCGGTACCGGTTCCAACAACACGGTAGAAGCGATCCGGCTGACGAAAGCTGCGAAGGACATCGGTGCAGACGGTGTGCTCGTCATCAGCCCGTACGGCAACAAGCCCAACCGGACTGGTCTTGTGAAGCACTACACGAAACTCGCCGACCTCGATATCCCGGTCGTCATCTACAATATCCCCGGCAGGACCGGCCAGAACCTGGAGCCGGACCTGATCGCAGAACTGGCGCAGCACCCCAATATCGTCGGGGTTAAGGAAGCCAGCGGCAACATCGGCCAGATGTCCCGCGTCATCGAGGAGACGCAGGACGAGGACTTCGTGCTCATCTCCGGCGACGACAATATCACCATCCCCGTCATGGCGCTGGGCGGAGCGGGGGTTATCTCGGTTGCGGCCAACATCGACCCGGCCCGGATGGTCGCCATGTGCGACGCGATGAGGAAGGGAGACTACCAGAAGGCGCTCGTGCTCCATTACGCGATGTCGCCGCTGTTCCGGTCCATGTTCATAGATACGAACCCAATCCCGGTCAAGAAAGCGGCCGAACTGATGGGGCTGGCCGGCGGACCTGTCCGACTCCCGCTTGACGATCTTGACGCGGCGAAGACCGAGCAGCTGAAAAAGGTCCTTGCAACCATCCCGAAATCCGGAGCACGTGCGGTACCGAAGAAGCCGGCCAAATCCCCGGCAAAGAAGCCCGCCGCAAAAGGCCGGAGACGGTGAGATCCGATGGCAAAGGTCGTTGTCTGCGGCGCCTCCGGCCGCATGGGCCAGATCATCGGCCGCATGGTGCATGAGTCGAAAGATCTCGAGCTGGTAGGGGGTATCAACCTCAAGCCGGCGTCTTTCTTCGGTGCCGAGATCGTTGCGGCCAAAGATGCGGATGCCTTCCTGAAAAAGACGAAAGCGGATGTGCTGATCGATTTCACGGTCGCCTCGGCAGTCGTGGACAACGTGAAGCTGGCAGCCCGGAACAACTGCGCCCTCGTGGTGGGGACGACCGGCATCTCCGCGGAACAGAGGACGGAGATGGAGAAAGCGATCAGCGGCCATGTCCCGGCCGTCATCTCCACCAACTTCTCGATAGGCATGAACATCTTCCAGCAGCTTGTCCGGCAGTCGGCAAAACTTCTGAAGGAGTACGATATTGAGGTGATCGAAGCCCACCACCGGAACAAGAAGGATGCACCGAGCGGGACGGCAAAGACCCTTCTTCAGATCATCGAGGAGGAGGCGGGCGCCCGCGACAAGATGTACGGGCGCGAGGGCATGACCGAACGGAAAAATGAGATCGGCGTGCATGTCATCCGCGGCGGGGATATCGTCGGCGACCACACGGTGATGTTCTCGAAGAACTTCGAAACAATCGAGCTCTCCCACCGGGCGTACGACCGGTCGGTCTTTGCCAGCGGTGCCGTCATGGCAGCACGCTGGGTCGTGGGTAAAAAGCCCGGCATCTACGGCATGAACGACGTGCTGGCGCTGAAGAAGTGAGACTCAATTTTCCGGTTCTGTACAGGTTGGAGAACGTAATTGAATCTTGTGCCTGCCTGATTTACAGAGGAATCTGACCCATTTGTCCGGAGTGGAAGACCCATGACACGTTCTTCTTCTTTGTCGGATCTGTCGACCCCCGTTATGTCGAAGACGCTTTGCGTTCTTCTCCTGACTCGCCTCTGATGAGGCTCGTCAAATAGAAACCCTTTTTTTCCTTCCGCCAAAACATATAGAGCGGAGTGAACGAGTTGGTAGCAGTCGTTGACAAAGAGAAGTGTACCGGATGCGAAACCTGCGTGAGTGAATGTCCTGCCTCGGCAATAACGCTCGAGAACGAGAAGGCAAAGGTCGATAAGGACATGTGCGTTGACTGCCAGACCTGCGTTGACGTCTGCCCGTCGGAAGCAATCCACATGGAATAAGCCCGGATATAAGACTCCGGCACCAGTACACTGTTTTTCCTGTCCCCCGGGACTGGCGGGGCGCTTTGTATCCGGTATCCCGATCGGGGATTATCGTTTTTCCCAAACAGGACCACAGGGCATATTCGGAATACTCCGGAAGACATCTGGAGCGGGAAAATCGTACAAAAAACAATGTTTTTATCATCACAGATGAAATGGGACACTATTATCCGCCATACCTGATATGGCGGAACGAGACAGACACACAGGACCTGACACCTATGATCAATGTTGCAGTACTCGGAGCCACGGGAAATGTCGGCCAGCGGTTCGTCGAAGAGCTGGCAGATCACCCCTGGTTCAACCTTACGACACTCGCCGCTTCCGACCGCAGTGCGGGAAAACCCTATGGTTCGATCGTCAAATGGCGGCTTGACACTCCTTTCCCGGAGAAGATCGGGAAGATCAAAGTCGTTCCGACCTCGCCAAAGGCGATGAAGAACGTGGACCTTGTCTTCTCGGCCCTGCCGGCCGAGATCGCTACCAGCGTGGAGCAGGAATTTGCCGACGCAGGCATAGCGGTATGCAGCAATGCAAGTTCCCACCGGATGAATCCCATCATTCCCCTGGTGGTTCCCGAAGTAAACCCGGAACACCTGGGCCTTATCGACGTCCAGAAGGATACCGGCCGTGACGGGTTCATCGTTACGAACCCGAACTGTTCCACCATCATGATGGTCACTGCGCTCGCTCCCCTGCGCAAATTTAAGTTCACTGATGTCCGCGTTGCCACCATGCAGGCGATCTCCGGCGCCGGGTTCGAAGGTGTTGCAGCGATGGCCATCTATGACAATGTCATCCCCTACATCGGCAAGGAAGAAGAGAAGATGGAGACCGAGACCCTCAAGATCATGGGCACGCTGAAGGGCAGGAAAGTGGTCAATGCCCCGTTCAAAGTCAGCGCCAGCTGCCACCGCGTGCCCGTTATTGACGGCCATACGATGGCGGTCTGGGTGGACATCAAAGAGCCGGTCGAGAAGCTGAAGAAGGCGTTCCGGGACTACAAGCCGCCCATCAGAGGACTGCCGACGCAGCCCAAAGAGTCGATCCACTTCTTTGACGAGGAACAGGACCGGCCCCAGCCGCGCCTCGACCGTATGCGGGGCAACGGGATGACCGTCTCGGTCGGCCGCCTGCGGGAAGGCATCCGCTTTATTGCCATGGGGCACAATACCATCCGCGGCGCTGCCGGCGCAAGCGTGCTCAACGCGGAACTGATCGTGAAGAAGAAGTATCTCTGACAGCGGAGGACACCATGCAGCAGGTAAAAGAGAACACCGTGTTTGTCGGGAACAAGCCGGTCATGAATTACGTTCTTGCCGTCGTGACGCAGTTCAACAATGGCGCGGAGGAAGTGGCGATCAAGGCACGCGGCAAGGCGATCTCCCGGGCTGTTGATACCGCCGAGATATCCCTCAACCGGTTTCTTGAGGGGGTTGTGAAAAAGGAGATTATCACCTCGACTGAGATCATCGATACCGATACCGGCAAGACCAATGTCTCCAGCATTGAGATCATCCTTGCCAGCAAGAAATAAATTTTTGCATTTTTCAGACGGCGATAGTACCCGACCCAAAACGATTTAAACAGAATTCACGTACTTATTCAGCAATGCGAGCCTATGCTCTGGCTTTCCTGATGCTCGTCCTCGCGGGGTGTGCAGCCCCGGCCATGGCGGCAGACAATGACCGGTACAGTTATATCACGGTCGAGGACATCCATATCAGGCTCGATAACGGAACAGCGGTTATCCATGTCAATTATACCGTTGACGAAGGGACCCGGTTTATCTTCTTCCTGCTGGGCAAACAGGATCTCAAAACCAAACTGCTGAAGATCCTGAACTACGAGGATGCCAGGATCCAGAGAATCGACCTCTCGAGCGCGGATTTTACCGTATACAATGCTTCGCAGTCCTACGGAAACGGGGTATACTGGTATCCCTCCCATGAGTTCAATGTCGTCATCCCGTTCCTCACCGTTCAGTCACCGCAGGCCACCAAGCGGTTCAACAATACAAAACAATTCCCCGGGGGGATGGGATTCTTTACGGATATGGATGTGCAGGGACCAGGAATAAAAGCAGAGTCACAGACCAACGCTCCGGTTCCTCCGCAACAAAACTGATTCAGTCCATACCGTGTTTTCTTTTGCAGGCCTCCTTTTATCATTTCACGATGAACGAAAAATGCACCGGCATGCCTGAAAACGGTACCGTATGTTAAATCGTCTCGATGATCTCCTGGTTGCGGAGCGCTGCCAGTCTCCGGTTGATGAAGAACTGGGCAATGACACCGGAGACCGCCGAGATGATGCCGGCAATCGCAAAGTAGACGATCTGTGATGCGGCCGCTTCCGGAGTAAGTGGGAAGTGGGACATCTCTTTTACCGGGAGGAGGAAGAGGCTCGCACAGTAGAGGATCAGGCCGATAGCCGTGATGAAGAAGGGGAACACGATCACTTTCCCAAGCCCCTCCCGTTCATTGGAGTACACGTCGATGATGATCCCGACCGACAGAACAAGGCCTCCAGCGATCATCCACTCAATCGCCCCGTAGATGAAGAGCATGACGAAATGCAGGACCCCGAAGTCCGTGGAGTAATACTGGAGCATCGTGATGAACCCGTTGACGATTCCCATGAGGACGAGCAGGATCGTGATGGTATACGTGACAAACGAGAAACGCCCGCGCTGCAGTGAGAGCCGGAGAGCGTCGATGATACCGTGAGTAATCTCGTCAAGCCCGAAGCCCTTGTACAGCATGTAGAACCCGATAACCCCGATAACGATGAATGTCGCGATACCGGGGAAGTTCAGGAGGTAGGCGATCGCGTACAGCAGCATCGCAAGACCCAGCGGGATGAAGATCATCCGGGATATCTTGGGATCATCGAGCAGTTTTTTCAGGATATAATAGGTGCCTTCGAGGTTCGGCATCTGGTTGACGATAACCCTCCGGATGCTCGAGACCGGGATGAACGACTGGATGATCGGGATGACGTACTCGTCCTCCGCCCCGTCGGTGACGAGGATGCAGTTCGTTGCCCTGGTTTCGCTGATGACCTGCTCGAGGGACCTCGCGATCCTCCGGTCGCCATCGATCATGTGGAGGTGATTTCCGGCAACAACGGCGATTACCGTATCTTCGCCTTTGGCGCTCAGCTCATCGAATATTTTGACAGCGGAGAAGATCGCGTTGACATCGGAGTCTTCGGGATCGACAAGGGCAAGCGTGTTCGCCGCTTTCAGGCATGCTTCCCTGCCAACCGCCGGGCTCTCGATCTTTGCTTTCCACCCGATATCGTCGTCCCGATCAACACTCAGGACCAGCGTTCGTCCCTGCGTCATTCGTTTAAATATAAAATTGCCGTAAATCTATTAAATCATTCCTCACGGCAGGAGAACTGTTAAAAAAAAGGGAATCAGATGAGTTTTGAGCGCTGGAGGAGGAGGATATCGTCGGTTGTGAGCTTTTCGCCTGCGCGGAAATTCTTGAACAGGCTCTCGGCTTCCTTCCTGACAGCCTTCTGTTCTTTGGTGACCTTGACCTTCTTGGTCTTCTTGCGCAGGCCTGATATTACCTTGTCATAATCGCGGAGTTCCTTCTGGCAGGCGATGAAGAACTTGTGCTCGGCATCGGCCGATTCCTGTGCCTCGACAAAACTCTTGTGGGCCGCGTCAGCAGCCTCACGGGACTTATCGGCTTTCCGGTAGGATTCGACCATGAGGTCGTGGTGCTTCTGGGCAAGCTCTGCAACCTCAGTGACCTTCGCGTGCAGGTCGGATGCCTGCTTGCGGAATTCACGGGCTTCGGAGACCTTCGTGCGCATCTCCTTGTTCTGTTCGAGCTCGGCTTCCTGCTCGCGGACCTGGCTCTTCATCTGCTTGATCTTGTCGATCAGCTCACGTTCCTTATCGGTGGTGAAGACCTCAGTCTGCTGGCGGTACTCCATGTACTCGATCTGCTTCTGGAGTTCCTTGACACCCCGGTTCTTCTGGGTACCGTGCTCCTTCTTGAACGCCTCGATCTCCTCGAAGAGGACGTTCGCCTTGTCGTTGAGCTCGTTGCGCTTTGCCTTGATATCCAGGACTTCCTGGTTATACTTGTCCCTGAGGTCCTTGTTCTTCTGGGCTTCTTCAACGAACTCGCGGGTCTGGTTGTTTAAGGTGTTCCGGTCACGGGCAAACTTGCTTGCCAATGCGTTCAGTTCGTTGCGGCGGTTTTTGTGTTCTTCAGACTCTGCAAGGGTTTTTTTCCTTTTTTCCATCAGGTCATTCAACATGCGTTACCACTCCTCACCAGATTCTCCTTTGCGGGGTGCGCAGGAAATGCGCCTGCGAGGTATCGGGAGGATCCACGAACAGATCCTTCCGTCCCGTTCACAGGACAGTTCTGCATGCAGCATGCAGGATGGAAAACATCAGAAAAGGCAATCAGTGGAGAATTATTGCAAGACTTCGCACCGAAGTCTTTGTTCAACACTCTGTTCATGATGTTCAACTCCCGATACCAGGCCTGCCCGCTCCGGGGCGTGTGGCCGTGACCACCCGGCAAAGGATTGGCCGAATGTACTATATATTAGAGGCAGGGGAGCGTATTAATGATTTCGCCGAAGGCGGAAAACGCGATCGAAAAACAAACCCTCCGGAACGGATGAAATGAAAAACCGGGCAAAAAGGAAGTTGGTGGTTGGGCTTACCAACTGTTCCCTGATGATTCCTGTTGGGTTGCGATATTTTTATTCGTGGTTTTCGGTGTTTATCCGACCCATTCAAGGACGCCGCCGCCACTGGGCTGGTCCCTGCCGCCGCTGCGCTTGGACACCGGCATCTCGACTGCCTTGGGGTTGGCGCGCTTGTTCTCCATCTCGGAGATGACCGTCTTGTAGGACTGGCGGGTTCCGAGGATCTGCGCGCTCTTGACACCGGTCATGATTGCCAGAACACGTACCTTGCCTTCCATGTCGGTCCTGACACGGGCGCCCCAGATGACATCTGCGTGGGGATCAAGCTCGTACGTGAGCGAGGTTGCGATCTCCTCTGCGTCCTGCAGGGTGAGGTCCGTGCCACCGGTGATGTGGATCAGGCTGCCGGTTGCGCCGCGGTAGTCGATGTCAAGCATCGGGTTGCTTAAGCATTCGCGGACAACGCTCTCTGCCTTGTTCTGCTGCTTGCTCTCACCGACGAGCATAACGGCAACGCCTCCCTTGGACATGATTGCCCGGACATCGGCGTAGTCGATGTTGATGAGCGAGGGCTCGGTGATGGTCTCGGAGATTCCCTTGACGGTTTCACCGATCAGCTGGTCCATGACGGAAAACGCCTGGCCGAGCGGGAGGTTCGGCACGAAGTTCTTCAGCCGGTTGTTATCGAGGACGATCACGGAGTCGGCTGCGGATGCGAGTGCTTCGAGACCTTCCTCTGCACGGATCAGGCGGGCCTTTTCAACCTGGAACGGGTAGCTGACCATGCCGACGACAATGGCGCCCTGTTCCTTTGCGATCTGTGCTACAACGGGTGCGGAACCGGTACCGGTACCTCCTCCCATACCTGCCGTGATGAAGACCAGGTCTGCCGATTCAAGAATTGCTTCAAGGGTCGGCCGGGCCATCTCGGCTGCACGCTTACCGACATCGGGATACCCGCCTGCGCCGAGACCCTTGGTCAGGGACTTGCCGATCAGGATGCGCTTGTCGGCCTGGATCATGTCCAGGTGCTGCTTGTCCGTGTTGATCGCGATCGTCTCTGCACCGGATACACCCATGTGGTGGATACGGTTCACGGTGTTGTTGCCTGCGCCTCCGCAGCCGATGATGACGATACGCGGCTGTCCCACGAAATCGTCTTCGGCAGCATTGGTGGTGCCGGGCTTGGTCATCTCTTTCTCAAGCTCGGCGTTTTTTAAAGCGTCGTTGATAATGCTCTGCATTTCTTTCTACCCTCTCAAACCTTGAATGAAACCTGGTCGCTTTCCTTCAGGACACGGCTGGCACGTTTTTCAACGAGGTCGCGCACTGCTGCCCTCACAGCCTCGGAGACATTGGGATACTCCCCTGAATCAACCAGCTGCTGGAGCATGTTGATCTGCTGTTCGGGTAACCGGAGCGTGATCCTTTGCATCATTTTTCTCACATTTCTGACACATGTCTGGCTTATGTCATACATATGTCAGACAAAGAGATTTTCCGTGTCTGACTTAACCAGATAAAACAGAATAACACAGTTGAATATAAAAACTTTCTTCTTTGCAGGTACGGCACACCGCACAACGCATTTATGACTGTTAAACCAAATATTTGAGAAAAAGAGCGGATTTTCATGGCTGTTGGCTTTCCGAAAAAAGTGATTCACGGAGGAACAGGAAAGCTGCAGCGTGAAAAAACCCAAAAAAACGTGCTGGATTTCAGCGCGAGCGTGAACCCGTTCCCCCCAGAGATCGACTGGCATTGCGATACCGCCGACCTGTCTGCATACCCTGATGACAATTATTCGGCACTCAAGGAACGGATTGGATCTGTTTTCTCACGGGATCCTGAGGAGATTTGCGTTGGCAACGGCTCTATCGAGATCATCCGGGTATTCTGTTCTGTCGCACTGGGTCGTACAAAGGGATCGCGGTTCTTCACTGATACACCGACCTTTGGAGAGTACGAGCTTTCAGCCAGCCTGGCCGGCGCACGTCGTACGGAAAAACCGGAGAAAACTACCGTCCGTTTTGTCTGTAATCCGAACAACCCGACCGGTACGCTTCAGCGCCGGGCAGAACTGCTTGAACTGCTCACAGCCACAAAACAACAGGACGGAATACTTTTCTGCGACGAAGCCTTCATCGCGCTCGCGGATGATGCCGAGAGCCTCGCGGACGTCCGGGACCCAAACCTCTTCGTTCTCCATTCACTGACAAAATCATTCGCAGTCCCCGGCATCCGTTTCGGGTTCGGGTTCGGGGACCGCGATCTCGTGGAGAAGATCGAGACCGCCCGGTCCCCCTGGTGCGTCAACGCGTATGCGGAAGCTTTTGCCATGGAAGCTCTTCTGCACCTTGAGGACCTGGCCGGTTCCCGCAGAAAGATAGAACAGGAACGACAACGGCTGACTTCCGGCATGACGGGTCTCGGCCTGTCATGTACTGCGTCATCCGCGAATTTCATTCTCGCTGACTATGGCAGGGATGTTGCCCCGCTCTGTGAAAAACTCGCACATAAGAATATCCTTGTCCGGGATTGTACGTCATTCGGGCTCCCGACCTGCATCCGTATCGCGGTACGGAAACCGGAGGAGAACACGCAACTTTTGGAGGTGCTGGGTTCATGCGTGCGTTGATCATGGCAGGCGGCGAAGGAAGCCGTCTTGGCAGGGGGGAGAAACCGCTCACGCTTATCTGCGGCAGGCCGATGATATCCTTCGTCGTCGATGCGTTCCGCAAGGCCGGGTGCGAGCCGGTTGTCGTTATTTCCCCAAAAACCACCATGACCGCCAACTGGTGCCGGGCTCACGGCATCGCGATCGTCCGGACGGAGGGCTGCGGATATATCGAAGACATGGTCAGCGCTGCCCGGTACCTGGATGAGGATCAGCCTCTCATTGTCAGCGTTTCTGATATTCCCTGCATCGGGCCGGACATTATCAGCACGATCATGAAGACTTATAGCGAATGCGGGATGGATGCCCTGTCGACATGGATCCCCGCAGGCCTGGTACAATCCTGCCGGGGAGGTATGCCGTACAGGGAACTGGTCGGCGGGATCGAATCCTGCCCTGCGGGCGTGAATATCCTCCGGGGAGACCATATCGGTTCGGGGCAGGAAGAGTATGCACTCCTGCTTGACGAGCCCCGGCTGGCCCTGAATGTCAATACACCGGCGGACCTTGCCCGGGCCGTGGCGATTATCTCGGCAGAACCTGCACGCTGAGATGGTTCCAGAAATCGCAGAATTCCCATTCCATCCCGTTTTGTCCGGATAGCCGGAAAATACTGGCAATTCCGTCGTTTTCCGAGGTAACGCATATTAAGGTTGCTCGCCAATATCCGGGTATTATGGGAGAATCGCAGGAGATAGAGCTGCGCGGTCATATAATAGACTCGGGGATCATGACCCAGCTCTTCGACCGGGTCATGGACATGGGCGGGAACTTCGAGATCCTTGTCTTCGATATCGGCAAGAAGAAGACCGACCCGAGTTATGCCCGGCTCCGGATCAATGCATCAGGCAAGGAGAAACTGCGTTCAATCCTCTCGGAAGTCCACCGACTCGGCGCCCGCCCGGTTGAAGTCAAGGACGTCCACCTTGTCGCCGCTGAGGCCGACCGGGTTGTTCCCAAGGGTTTCTATACCACCTCCAACCACCCGACCCAGGTCAAGGTCGGCGGCGAATGGATCGATGTCTCGGGGATCGAAATGGATTTCCTGGTTGTCGTCGACCCGGCAAAAAAGACGGCAACGGCCCGGGCACTCGGAAAGATACGGAAAGGAGACCTTGTGGTTGTCGGTGAACAGGGTGTGAGCGTCATCTACCCCGAACGTCCCCGGGAGCAGAGCACGTTCGAGTTCATGCACGGGACGGTATCGCCTGAACGCCCCAGCGAGACCCTGATCGCCAAGATCGCCAAGGAGATCCTCGAGGTGCGGAAGAAGGGCGGCAGGATTGCCGTTGTCGGAGGCCCGGCCATCATTCACACCGGTGCCGATAAGGCACTCGCGTCCATGATACGGAACGGGTATATCGATGTCCTCTTTGCCGGAAACGCCCTCGCGACCCACGACATCGAGTACAACCTCTACGGAACCTCGCTTGGGATGGACATCGCCACCGGCAACACCGTGATGGGGGGCCACAAGCACCACCTCTATGCCATCAGCGAGATCATGCGGGCCGGATCGATTAAAAATGCAGTGGACAAGGGCGTTGTCAAGGGAGGGATCATGTACGAATGCATAAAGAAGAACATCCCGTTCGTCCTTGCCGGTTCCATACGCGACGACGGCCCGCTGCCGGACGTTATTGTCGACGTGATGCAGGCGCAGGACGAGATGCGCAAACATATCGACGGGTGCAGCATGGTGCTGATGATCGCAACCCTCCTCCACTCCATCGCGGTCGGCAACTGCCTTCCCTCGAACGTGAAGACGGTCTGTGTCGATATCAATCCCGCCCACCTGACCAAGCTGATGGACCGCGGCACAACGCAGGCGATTGGCATCGTTTCCGATGCCGGGACATTCCTGCCCCTCCTCACCCGCCAGCTTGAGATCCAGAGCGGCCAGCAGAAAAAATAAAAAAAACCTGCTCTGGAGACAATATTAGCTCCACGCTCGTGGGGCTCCGCGAACCCTCCCCCCGCAACTGTAGCCACCCCAGCATTTCGATAGCATATCTGCAGGTTTTCGCGAACTCAAGAGAAACGTAGTTTTTCACTATCGCAATACGCCCCGTTCCCTGACCGGGGACTGGTGGCGCAAGAGGCGGGCTTCATTTCCCAAAATAAGATTTACTACAGAGCTGCAACCTGGTATTACCGCGTCAGCGGCATGCAGTACGGTTTTTCATTCTCGAGCACGAATTCCCATTCCTGCCTGCACCGGCAGGAGATGTCGAGCAGGGCACCGATAAGGTCGCGATCGCCGTTCAGGGAGTAATCCCGGATCCCTTTGACGATCTCGTAATCGCAGGTACCGCAGTTGTGCGGACCGCGCTTCTGCCCGCCACCAAGCGGATCGCAGGTGACGTGGACCGGTGCCGCTTCGAGGAGTGCAAGCACGCTCCAGAGATAGGGTGGCCGGTATGCCCCCCGTTTCCAGTAATACTCGAGTTCGGTATTCTTCTGGACCGTGCAGGGATTCATCGAGATCATGTCGGCAAGGGGGACTGTGTCGGCAAAGGACGATTTCATATCGTCGACCGCCTCCCGTTCGGATAAAAAGAGCGGCTTGAAGAGCAGATACGCTTTTACACCGGCTCCTGCTGTGCGGGCACGCCCCGCAGCATCCCGGAAATCCCGGAAGGTGAAGCCCTTGTTGATGCACTTCTCCCTGATTGCATCACTGCTTGTCTCAAGGCCCATGGCGCAATACAGGGGTTTTTTCCAGCTGCCGTCATCCAGGATTTCTATGAACGGCGCAAGCGTCTCCTCCCGGATGAATTCCGGGCGGGTCTCGGCGATGACGAGTTTTCCGCGGAATGCCGTCGCAACATCGGCGAGAAATGCCGGGGGGACTTCCTGCGGATCGAAAAAACTCCCCGAGGTGAAGATCTTGACCATCCGGAAGGACCCGGTGTCATACTCGTTCATCACCCAGGCGAGCTGTGCCCGGAGACGGCCAAGAAGGGCATCGCAGGACTCCGCCCTGTACCGCTCGTGACGGTAACTGCACATGCGGCAGCCGGACCACGAGCAGCCGCCGCTTTTGAAAATAACCGTCAGGCATTCGAGCAGTTCGTTTTCATACCGCTCCTTCCCCCGCCACGACGCAAGGGGTTTTTCCGGCCGTTCAGAAATCATTAACATCCTATTAGTTGATCTGATATAGATGAAAAAGATCGTCCTGCTGGTGATAGGACTGCTCTTTTTGCCGGCAATCACCCTTGCCTACCAGGTGAATATCGATGCCCCGGAGACTCTCACGGTAGGAAAACCTCTCGTCGTGTCCGGCGTGACAACATTTCCCCCGGGGATGTCGGTGGACGTGGTCCTGTATTACCAGCTGACGACGACAACAGAGATCAAGCGACAGGTTGTCAGCATCAAGCCGGATAAGACCTTCAAGGTCGTTTTCGATACGACGGGCCTGACAACCGGGACCTACAAGGTCGAGGTTCCGGTCAACGGCATGGGGGATTCTGTAACAATGCGGCTTGTCCGGATTGTTGACCGTTCTGATGAGATCCGCATGGATTCCGATACAACCCAGGAATTTAACGGAACGCTTGTCATCGCCGGCACAATCGAGGGTGACGAAAATTCCGGTGTCCAGGTAGAGATCGTCGGCCCCGATGGATCAGTAGTTTTCGGCCCGCAGTTTGTGAATACCGATTCCGAAGGTTCGTTTTCCACGAATGTACCGATCCGTGTTCCCGGGAAATACGAAGTCAGCTTTACGGATGCAAAAGGATTCATCGGGACCCGTGTACTTATTGCAGAGGGCCCGCAGACGCCGGTCCCGACCCTGTCCGAGGCCGCTGCGTCCCGCAAGGTCGTATCCGCACATACTGTATCTTCTCAAAACACCCCGGCATTCTTTTCAGTAAAAACGATACCCGGGCCGGTGATGCTGTACACATCATCGTCGGCTGACTGGGTTATCGAATACTCTGATGACAACGGCGTCCTGCACCGTGAGAATAACCAGGATGCCCGGAATCCTGAAAAAGCCGCATTCACCGGAACGGGAAGCACGGTTTTTGTCAGCGTCTATCCCAATGACCCGGCCGTGCAGGGCGAGGTGTATCTTTATGCAGAGAATGCGGAATCCGTTTCCGTAAGCCCGACGAAACCAGCTCCCTTTGCAACCGCATCGTCCCGGGCATCCGGGGGATTACCGGCCCTGTCGCTGACGCCATTGGCCGGGCTTGCAGCTCTCGCCGCTGCCCTGTTCCTCCGCAGATAGTTTGCCGACGACAGAAAACCTGTTTTACGGATACACCTGCCAAAGAAGCCTTTTTTATATCGCAGATCCAACATATGCAGCACTGCCGGGGTAGTCTAGTCCGGGAAGGCGGTAGCCTTGAAAGCTACTGGTGCCCTGCACCTCAAGAGTTCAAATCTCTTCCCCGGCGTAAACACAGACGGTACCTAATTCTGACATTTATTTAAATAGGGGTTAATCTCACCCCTTTAACAGATGCCAACGAACGCCTCTATCACAACACCTTTGAACCGTTTTCATAAACCCGACGAAACTCATGCCGAATACATCGAAACGATTCTGCACCGGGCTCGCAACGGGATCCCGACAAAAAAAACCCATGTGATGCTTCCAGGCATCACCGATGACGACCTGACACTCCTCCGAGAATACTTTGCCGAAGTTCAGGCAACGCACAATATCACCGTCAAAAGACTGTACAAATACAGCTACATTCTGGTCCACTGGCGGGAATTCATCGGAGAATTCAGGCAGAATGCCATCGGAGACCTGCACGCAGGGATAAACAAGATCCAGATGGCCCGGGATGCGAATGGGAACCCCCGGTATGCGAAGAATACACTTGCCGACTATATCGGGTTCCTGAAACGATTTTACCTCTGGCTGAATGAGAACGAGTATACGTCAATCGAGGAGCGGAAAATCAACAAGATCCGTGTTCCTACTGCACCGCTGATGACAAAAACTGCGGAGATGCTCGTGTCCAAGCAGGATGTTTTCAACATGATTGCCGCATGCCGCAATTCCCGCGACCGAGCATTCATCAGTGTCCTGTACGAAGGGGGGTTCCGGATTGGTGAACTCGGGTCCCTGAGATGGAACCAGGTAAAATTTTCCGACTGGAACGTCGCAATCAACGTTGACTGCAAGACGGGGAAGCCCCGTTACATCCCCCTGGTGATGTCGCGCCAATATCTTGCGCAATGGAGAAATGACTACCCCCTACCGATGGCGGATGATGGTTATGTCTTCCTGACCGCGGGACGACACCAGCAACTCCAGTACCGGGGCGTCACAAAACAATTCGAGAAAATTGCCCGCCGCGCTGGAATACAAAAACACATCACGCCCCATCTCCTGCGACACAGCCGGATCACCCATTTGATCAACGATGGAGTCAAGGAGTCAATGATAAAAATGATGATGTGGGGATCCGTGGATTCCGAGATGTTCAAAGCCTACGCCCACCTAACCGCTGGCGACATTGATGCGGAAATGGCCAAACACGCCGGGATTGTCATACCTGACCGGAAAGATGAACTGTATGGCCAGAGCCAGGACCATCCAAGAGCTTGAAAGACAAAAACCAGACCTGGAAAGAATGTACCTGGAAACAATTGAGTCGTTGCCAACTGCCGATCCGAAAACATTGGCCATATCCCGGAGGATCAGCAAATTGCAGTATTCTCACCGGTGTCTGGAAGGTGCTGCAGTAGAAGCGTACAAACAGCAGGGTGTTGAGATCGCCCCAGGTATGAAAATACAGTACGTGGTGAAAGATGCTCGAAGATATCAGGTCGAACCTTCATGGTGCGAAAGTACGATAGATGTCTCATTCTATCGTGGTCTTGTTGACAAAGCGTGGGCGGAGATTGCCTTTGCATTTGGCCACGGAAAATGAATAACACTAATAAAAAGATGATAGATCTTCTAGTGGCATCAGTATCGTGGTGATTCGGTCAAATAGTATCTATATTCTATTGGTGTGGTTCTCGGTATATAGATCGGTTCAAAATCCTTAAGATTTATTTCTTCGTGGTACTTCAAGCGATCTCCCGTATCGGCAACTAAGTCCCCCGTTTTGCTATCATAATGCCAGATAAATTGAGCGAGATCCTGCATCGCGTCATTCTGAGTTCCAGTTTTTGACGGATCCCAACGGAGTATCATCTGAAATGTATCAGTCGATGTTGGGATGATAACCCCACTTAGATATGTTATGTGGTAGTCGCCTTCGTCGTATTTTGGTCTGATAGTTAAGGAGAAACTATGCTTTGAATCGTTATTAATTTGATATATACTCCATGAATCCCTGGCCTCAAGACTCCAATTTCCTTTAATCTGGTCAGATCTTTTGAAATCAGGAAATGAAATATTTTCTCTGATAGCTGAGGAACTCGTTGGAGCGATTGTCGTTTGTGTTATTGTTGTCGTTTGAATGATTGTGGGTGAAGAAGTAGGGACTGTGGTCAGGTCTGTAGTAGGGATGGGATCTGGTGTTTTAGTTTTTTCATTATCACCAACACATCCTGTTAAAAAAACGATAAGGAAAACCACTACAACAACAAGAATCTTCTTCATGTTTCTCTTCCACGTATGATTGACAAGCTTTAAGGATAAAAAACCTGTGATTCTTTAAGGAAAAAATCCATAATGTCAATAATCGGAAATGTCATTTAAAGGAATCACGGATTTTTCTGACCAATTTTATCTGATCGCAAGCTTCATTCCGATTATCCTTTTCGATGCTCTCAATAATTTCTGTCAACGGCATTGCATGTTCATATTTTTTAAACCAATATGGCTTTTCTTCCATCGGAATTTGGATACTCCGTAGCCACCCTTGTTCAATCATATAGTTGACTGCTCTGCTAGCATCCGATTGTCGAAGATCGATTCCACGACTAAAATCGTTCACTGTTGCATCGGTTTTTTTTGAAAGAAAAATGATAATTTTTCCAACGTTCTTTGGAACACACGCATCTATCAGGAGGCCAAGAAATTTTTCCTCTTTTTCAGCGAAGTGCCGAACGCTCTTTTTTATCATAGTGTTGCATTTTATTGTTTAATCGATGCGTTTTTTCTTGAAATTCGTTTAATTTTTTTGGCGTTCTCATTATCAGGTTCAAAATTCAGAATTTGGTCACATACAATCTGGATTTCATCATATTTTTTGTATTGATTTAAGATCCAACAGTAATTCAAGAGACACTCAATTTTCGTAGGATGAATTGAGATGACCTTATCAAGTATCGTTTTTGCTTCAGAAATATCTCCGATTTTTCCGAGAGCAACTGCTTTATTATTTAAGGCATTCTCGTCGTTCGAAAATAATTTCAATCCATTGTTGATAGACTGAATCGCTTCTCGATGATATCCTAAAATTTCATATGTTAAACCATTATCAAATGAGGTTTGAGCATCTGAAATATTTTTCAAATCTCCATCTGAATGAGATTTCTCTTGATCTAATGATGATCGCAATAGGATTGAGTAATCCCATTCAACGGTTTTTGATTGGTAAGAATCATCCAATTCTTCACCATAGCAGTTCTCCACCGATCCAGTCCCAATGCTCTCCAGACAGTTCAACATTATTCTTCTTTTTTCGTCTAACGATAACGCGGATGCTGGATCTTTTTTAGAAACGGGTTTGTCTAATACTTGTTCAACCAGTTCAATAGATCTATTCAGGCGATCCCGACTGTCTGATGCTGATATCAAAGATTTTTTTGCTTCTTTATTATTAGGATCAGTCTTTACTGCATTTTCAAAAGATTTCATCCCTTCTTCGAAGTTTAATTGTAATACTAATGATTTCCCCCGCAGATGCCAAGCATCGGAATTTTCTGGGTTCGCGGATAAGGATTTTTCGAAAGCAAGTTCCGCATTTTTAAAATCGCCCGATGAATAATAGTCTTTCCCCTTTTGGTACCACGAAAAAGCATCCCGGTTTTTATTCAGATTTTCAAGGGCAATCTCTCGGTTGTTTCGTGCCAAGGTATAATTCGGGTCAATTGATAACGCCCTATCATAGCAAAGGAGTGCTTCCTGAGTTATTCCGATTTTTTCAAGTGCAGCCCCTTTATTATTCCAAATAGAAGGATTATTTTGATCGATTGAGAGAGCTCGGTCATAAGCATTCAATGCCTGTTGATTCTTGCCAAGTTCATAGAATGTGGACCCTTTATGACACCATACTCCTGAATTATCAGAATCAATTGTTAAAGCATGATCGAAGGCTTCTATAGCTTCATCGAACTTACCGAGCATATGAAAAGCAATCCCTTGCCCATCCCATGATTGAATATCATTTGGATCGATAGACAATGCTTTTTCATAGATCGCTAAAGCATCATCATATCGAGACAATTCACACAATACATGGCCGATTCCATGATATGCTGCGGCATTGCAGGGATCAAGAGATAGTGCTTTGTTATATGAGTCAAGAGCGTCCTGAAGAATTCCGAGACTTTCCATCGTTTCGGCTTTTTTATTCCAAAGTGAAGCATTATCTGGAGCGAGTGTTATTGCTTGATTGTATGCATTGATTGCTTCGGGAAATTTTCCAAGGAGGTTAAATGCGACCGCTCTTCCATTCCATGCTGTTACGTCTTCGGGATCCAATGATATTGCCTTATCAAAAGCATCAACCCCATCTCCATATTTACCAAAAATTAGGAAAACCATTCCTTTTCCAATCCAGGGGGCCGCAAACTCAGAATCGTTTGATAATGCCTGTTCATAGGAATCAAACGCTTCTTGAAACTTATTGAGATTCTGAAGAGCAAGTCCCTTCCCATACCATGCCTGAGCCGAATTTGGTTCAAGTAATAATACTTGATTAAAAGCATCAACCGCCTCTTGATACCGCCCGAGACTGTAGAGGGTTTCTCCTTCCTGTTGATAATCATCAGCATCCATGAAAAAAATGCAACCCTTAATGTAATTTATCTAAATTCTCAAGTTATGCAAAATAAGTCTATTGAATAAAATATTTTTTCATTTGAGATCGCAGATGTCAATGGGGAATGAATCAAGCGATTCTCGCTCGGAGTTATTGTAGAATACAAAAAATACACAATGCGGCCGAGCTCCACATATGATTCAAAAAAAATTAGAAATCCGCGCGCTTACCAAAAAACGCTCAATTTAGCCTTAAAATCGGGGGGATTAGGTACCACCTATTCGGTCTCCCTTCCCCGGCGTTGTTCCTTTTCCAAAAAAACTGCCACGCTTTATACATTCCAAATCCGTGCAAACAGGATTCCTGCCGAGAGAAAACCGGTGACAGCCCAGATCATGTTGCCGATATAGAACGAAACCGGCCAGTCCATGGAGGTATACATGGCGAAGTTCGAGGGTATGGCAATGATGACAAGCAGGATGACCCCGAATGACACGCCTTTCTGCATGACAGATCCGGAGAGAACCGGGGAAAGGATATCAAAGAGATATGCCGCAGCAACCGCAACAACAAAGGGGTATACAAAAAAGAGCAGCATGACCGGGTCTTCCATGGAGCGCATGCCGGGGAATCGGGCGATATCGAAGGGAATGATCTGGTTCATGATCACGTTCAGGCCAAAAAGGAGGACGAAGAGGAGCGTTCCGCCGGCAAGACCGGCAATCGCGATGTTCTTTTGATTCATACAGAATACCTGCAGGCCGGAGGTATAAAGACATGGAATGGGCACGGTGAAAGTAACGGGGTTGCAGATGCGGTGAATCGGGGTTGATACAGGCATCCGGCAGATCCCGACAGTCCTGCAATCCGGCCAATTCCGTTCATCATCATTGTTTTTATCTGTTCCAAGCGCCAACATTGCCTGTCAGGAACGTGAGGGCAGATTATGTGCGTTGCAGTCCCGGCTGAAGTCATCGAGATTAAAGAGGGAAACATCGGGGTTGTCGATTACGGGGAACTCCGCCAGGAAGTACGGCTGGATCTTGTGGACGTGAAAGTCGGCGAATTTGTCCTTGTCCACGTCGGTTTTGCCATCCAGCGCCTCTCACGAGAGGAGGGGCTGGAGACCCGGGAACTGTTCAGGGAAGTCTTTACCGCGATGGAAAACTGAATGCACGAGTACACCATCGCGTATGACCTGTATGCAACAGCACGGACTGCTGCCCTCGAGCACCATGCAAAGAACGTAAAGAAGATCAATGTAGAAGTCGGAAAGATGGCAATGGTCAACCCGGAACAGGTTGTGTTCCTGTTCAATACCATCAAGGAGGAGGACCCCCTTTTTAAGGATGCTGTTCTCGAATGCAATGAAACGGATCCCCAGACGAAATGCCCCTGCGGCTATTCAGGATCTGAAATCTATGTTTGCCCGAAATGCGGCGCATTACCAGAACTGGTGAAGGGCCGGGAGATCGTTGTCACCAACGTTGAGATTGAGGTGGATGATTAGATGAAAGTGAACATGATGCACGGGGCCGGGGGCGAAGTCATGGGGGAACTCCTCCGGATCCTCACGAAGGTACGGCACAATAACGCCGGCGGTATAGGGCTGGAGGCCCTTGACGATGGCGCGGTAATCCCGTTCAGGGGTGAAAACCTTGTCTTCACAACGGATTCACATATTATCCGGCCCATCTTTTTTCCAGGCGGGGATATCGGCAGGATCTCGGTCTGTGGCACTATCAATGACCTTGCGATGATGGGGGGGAAACCTGTCGCACTCTCCTGCGGCATGATCATTGAAGAAGGGTTTGAAACAGACGATCTTGCACGGATCGTTGCATCCATGGACGAGGCGCTGGGCGAGGCGGGAGCGAACCTTGTCACCGGAGACACAAAGGTGATGGAGCGGGGTGCTCTGGACGGGATCGTCATCAACACAGCCGGTATCGGGGTTGCAAAGACTATCGTCCGCGACAACGGGCTTGTTCCCGGCGATGTCATCATCGTCTCCGGCACGCTGGGGGATCACGGTCTTGCCATCATGGCCCACCGCGAGGGATTCGACCTCGGGGAACAGATCAAATCGGACGTTTCGCCGCTCTGGGGGATGGTCGAGAAAGTGCTCGACGCCGGCACGGTCCATGCCATGAAGGATCCTACGAGGGGGGGTTTTGCCAGCACCATCAACGAGATGGCACGGAAAAGCGGGGTCTGTGTCCGGGTCCAGGAAGAGAAGATACCGATCCGGAAAAACGTCCGGAGTGCTGCCGGTATGCTCGGCATCGATCCCCTCGAAGTGGCAAACGAGGGAAAGGTTGTCATGGGAGTGCCGGCGTCCTCCGCCAGTGCAATCCTCGATGCCCTCCATTCGCACAAGTACGGGAAGGACGCTGCGATTATTGGTACCGTGACAAAAGGCTCTCACGTTATCATGGAGACCTCGATAGGCGGCGAGCGGTTCATCGAGCCCCCGATGGGCGATCCCGTTCCGAGAGTCTGCTGAAAAATTCGAAAATACCCCGGATCCTTTCTATCCTTTTCCGGTTTCACCACAGGCGGAATCTTCAAGCTGGGACGCATCATACGGACAGAAGCGTTCGCTGCCGGAGGTTTCCCACCCGCAGACCGGGCATCGCCGTCTCTGCCGGGACCCGGTGAACAGCGGGATCAGCGGGATGAAGAGGAAAAGGAAGAAGAACGGAAGCCCGAACATCCAGAAGAATCCTGTCAGGACCAGGGAGCCGGCAAAGAGTATGAGGCTGATCTTCCATGGTTTCACGACAGCATCTCCGGATCTGTGAGCCCCCTGTCAGAGATCATTCGCTTTTCCCAGTTCACGCACAGCAAACGCGGGGAGCGCATCCGCTGCCGGCCCGAGTTCGCGGGTAAGATCGATCCCCCCGAGTTCCGCACAGAACAGGGGGGCACCGATCCCGGCAACGATAATCTCCCTTGCACCGGATATCTGTGAAACCCGCCGGGCCGTGCCGCAGACAATATCCCGCTGGACCTTCCAGAACTGTTCGGCCACCTGCATTGCACCGGAGATCCCGATCTCGTCGAGGTCTGCACAGACCACGCGGGCGAGCCGGCGGAACGCAGCTTCATTGGTCTTTTCCTTACGGTCGGGAGTGTCGCAGGTATAGAGCGAAGGCGTGATATGCCCGAGGACCAAGTGGGCATCCGCGCTCGTTGCGAAATATTCGCTGCTGACCGGAGTAGGTACTCCTGCGAGATCAACGGTCTGGATGAGCGTTGCCACGTTCGTCCGGAGCATGCCGGTATAGACAAGATACCCGGCCTGCAGCCGTTGTGTATCGGTCAGGCCGAGAAGGCGGTCGAACCGGCCGAGCGGGATGATATCTGCTGTTGTACTGCCAATATCCAGGAGCAGGGCATCCGGATACCGCGTCCGTAGATAATCGGCGGAGGCCAGCCAGTTGGCTGCAGCCAGCTGGGGGACCGCATGGTTATGGAAGCAGGCATCAGTACCGTAAAACCTGGCGCGGGGAATTGCCTTCCTCACCGCATCAACAATGAACGAGATTCCCTGGAGCTTGTTCTCAAAACAATCGGCAAGCTCCCCGCTCATCACGACAAATGCAGGATCACCTGTTCCCGCTGCATAGGACACGAGCAGCTCCGGTATAGGAGCCCCCTCCCAGAGCGGGCAGTAGTGGATGTGAACACCGGTATCGTCGACCACCTTGAGGTTTGCCCCGCCAACGTCGATCCCGATCATACGCGGGTTACCGCCCCGTCCTTGTTGAACCTGACCCTGCCGCTGAGATGAACACGATCGGGGCCCTGGCCTTTTGATGCAGACACCAGTATATCGGCTATCTCTTCTTTCATGCATGCCGCAATGCCCACGAGACTTGTCGTGATGCGGGGGTTGACCTCAATGACACAGATCCGGTCGCCCGCTACAATATCGACACCACAATACCCCTGACAGCCAAGGACTTCTGCAGTTTTGAGTGCGATCGCAATGATCTTGTCCTCCCGGGCCGGATGCACCGGCGTCTCGCCGCCGCAATAGCGGAAGTGTCCGTCAGGATCGATCCGGATATCCTGCCGGTTGACTGCAAGGACAACCGGGGGTTTTCCGGTGAAGTACTGGCATGCATCGCCAATCACCCGGTTGGCAACGATACTGACCGAGAGATGCTCGCCATCGACATATTCCTCAGCGAACTCATCTTTGCCCGGGTTGCCGTCAGCGAACCGGACACCGAGGGAGCCGCAGCCTTTCACCGGTTTGATCACCCGCTTTCCTGCTCCCGGTTCCCCCGGAACGGGAATGTTGTGCTGCCGGAGGACATTCCGGGTTTTCACCTTATTGGCGCAGAGCGCAACGGTCATGAACCCGCAGCCAAGGTTGTGCGTGTGCTGTTCGAGAATCATGGTGTACTTCGAGAGAAGATGATCGGGAGCTATGACAAGCCCCATGTCACAGGAAGGAGCCAGCCGTTCAATCTCACTGCCAAAATCCCCGTCGCCGGGGAGAACAACCTCATACCCGCACCGTTCGAAACTTCCCCTCAGCACACCGAGCATCGCCCTCCCCTCGTGGGCGAGCACCGGATCATGCGCTGTCGTGTATTCCGCGAGCAGTACCTTCATCCGGATCCATGTATGCTGCCATGGAAAATTACCCTATCCGATCGGTGATTTATTGGGGGGAAACGTGTAACAGATAGTGAACATGAAGCCATCGATCCTGCTGACCAACGATGACGGCGTAAGCTCTATCGGGCTCTGGGCCGCATTTGAAGCGCTGAAACCCATCGCAGACGTAACGGTTGTTGCCCCCGCTACCCAGCAGAGCGCAGTTGGCAGATCGATCTCCATCTTTGAGCCACTCAGGGCATCACAGGTGGTCATAAACGGGGAGAACGCATGGGCGGTGGCGGGAAAACCTACCGATGCGGTCATCATCGGATTGTATTCCCTCAGGCTGAACCCGACGCTTGTCGTGAGCGGAATCAATATCGGCGAAAATCTCTCAACCGAGTCGATCATGACCTCCGGCACCGTCGGGGCTGCGCTCGAAGCCTCCAACCAGGGCACGAAGGCCATCGCCTTCAGCCTGCAGGTCGAGGACCAGGGGGATAAGTTCGATGATCCCCGGTACCATGCCCAGAATTTCGATGCTGCAAAAACGATCGTGCGCGATGTCGTGGAGCGCGTCCTGGCACAGGGATTCTGCCCGGACACCGATGTCATCAACGTCAATATCCCGTCTCACGTCAAAGGGGGATACGAAGTCACCAGGCTCGCCCACAAGCTCTTCCATACCGGAGTCGAGAAACGCCTCGATCCAAGGGGGCGCCCCTATTTCTGGATCAACGGACCGCTCGTCGAGGATGCGGAGGAGGGGACCGATGTCCATGCCATCAGGAAAGGCAACATCTCTGTCACGCCAATTACTCTTGACTGCACTTCTTACAAAGCATGCGAGGATACCAGAAAGGTCTTTTTGTAAAGATCCTGTGCTCCCTGTATTGTCTTTTTTTACAGACAGATCACCAGTCTTAATTAATCGCGGGCAGAAAATATCCCGGTAATGGAGAAGAAAGCAGAAGATCCCGGACAGGCAAAGCGTGCAGCCGGTTACCGGGCCGCGGAGATGGTGGAGGACGGGATGGTTGTCGGGCTTGGCACCGGTTCGACCGTGTATTATACCATCGAACGGCTCTCGGAACGGATCAGGGGCGGCCTGGAAATTTCCGGTATTCCGACATCCTTCCAGACCGCACTCCGGGCAAAAGCGGCACACATTCCGCTGACCACCCTTGATGACAAACCGGAAATCGACATTGCGATTGACGGTGCAGACGAGGTCGATCCGAAACTCCGGCTCATCAAGGGACGCGGGGCTGCCCACCTGCGGGAAAAATGCGTGGCGGCAGCAGCGAAGCGCTTCATCGTTGTTGTTGATGAACAGAAGATGGTAAAAAAACTGGGCGCGGCTGCAGTGCCTGTCGAGGTCCTCCCGTTTGCTGTCATACCGGTCATGCACGAGCTCCGCAGACTCGGATGCGAACCCGTCCTCCGCGAGGCTGTAAAAAAAGACGGGCCGGTCATTACGGACAATGGCAATTTCATCGTTGACTGCAGGTTCAGCATAATCCGTTACCCGGAGAAGCTGGAAACGGCGCTTGCAGCAATCCCCGGGGTTCTCGAAAGCGGACTGTTCACAGGATTGGTAAAGAAGACCACCGTGATTGTCGGCGGTCCCAAAAAAGTGAAGATACTCTCTTCAGCGGATATATTCGCGTAATTTCTGCACAAGGGCGAGCTGGTTGTTCGCCTCTTTCTTCTTCTCTTTCTCGATGCTGTCCATGATCTCGTGGATCGGTTTTGCGAGTTCGTAGATCTTGACCGGGCGTCCCTTGCTCTCTGCCTTGCTCTCGCGGCTGGTAATCCAGTCCTGATCGATCAGGTACCGCATCGCAATACTGACTTCCGGCTGGCGGAGGTCGGTGCCGCGCTCAATGGCTCGCGAAGTGGCTTCCGGGGTGTTTGCCAGGAAAACCAGTACTTTTGCCACATTCCGCTTCGTTCCAATCTCGATAAGAAGATTCGCGAACTCCTCTTCTTTCTCGGTAAAATACATTACATTCTCCGTTCTCATACACTCACATCCACAATATTTTCAGCAAACTGTACATCACTAATTATCCTTTCAAAGATATATAGGCTCTGTTATTGTTAGGCAATGCTCGATGGATTTAAATACAACATTTTGCGGATATGGGCAAAAGATGTCTGAAAAATTACAGAACGGTTGAACAAAATAAAAAGTACACAATTTTTGGAAAAAGGATTACATCAGGCCAAGGCTGCGGAGATCAGACAGGATCTTGACAACTGCCTTCTTGGCATCTTCCGGCTCTTTGCCTCCGGTAATGATCAGTTTTCCGGAACCAAAGAGCAGTACCACAACCTTGGGATTGTCAAGGCGGTAGACGAGACCGGGGAACTGTTCCGGCTCGTATTCGATCCGGTCGAGGTTGAAACCTACTGCGATCTTGTTGAGATTGATTGCTGTTGCAAGATCCGCTGACGTGACAATATTCTGGATCTTGTATTCCAGTATCTTCGGGATATCAATACCCTGCTTGCGCAGCAGCCCGCCAAGGATATTCAGCCCCTTGCTCAGGCTGTCGATACTCTTGGCGCCGGTCAAAACAACTTTTCCGGATCCGAATACCAGGGCTGCAATCTTCGGATCCTGCATCCGGAGCACGACGCCGGGAAACCGTTTCTTGTTGTATTCTGCATCCTTGATGTTTGATGCAAGGACCGGGAGATCCAGATAATCGGTCACCTTTGCGGAGGCAACGATGTTTTCGATCTTGAGGGAGTCCTCTGGCCTGACCTTCATGTGAACAAATCACCTTGTTGTGTGGTTTTTTTAAGATCTTTTGCAGGGTTTTAATTTATAAACTATATAAAGAAGGGAGAGGAGGATATAAAAAAGCATCGTTCTATTATTCCGGCCATATTCCACATGGTACGGCCCGTGGCGCAATTCCGGCCGGATTTTTTTTGAGTCCACAGCATCCGGATGCCTCAGCGGCCGTTGTCCTTCAAGAGAAAAAATTATTCGTCAAGGGTCGAGACGTCACCGGGATCCATGCCCATCTCTTTTGCTTTCAGGACCCGCCGCATGATCTTGCCGCTGCGGGTCTTGGGAAGGCTTGTCACAAACTCGATCTCCGAGGGCATCGCAATCGGGCCCAGGGTTATCCTGACATGGTACAGGAGCTCGTTTTTCAGTTTCTCGCTTGCAGAATGCCCGAGCCGGAGAATGACAAACGCCTTGATGATGTTCCCCTTCACCTCATCCGGTTTGCCGATGACTGCAGCTTCAGCAACGGCTTTGTGCGATACCAGTGCGCTCTCGACCTCGGCCGTCCCGATGTTATGGCCGGCAACCACGATGAGATCGTCGGACCGTCCAAGGACCATGATATACCCCTCCTTGTTCTTCACCGCAAGGTCGCCGACAGCGTAACAGTTCGGGATCGTGTTCCAGTATTTCCGATAGCGCTCGTCATCCTTATACACCGTGCGCAGCATCGAGGGCCAGGGTTCCCGGATCGCGAGGAAGCCACCGGTTCCGAAAGGAACCGATTTCCCGTTCTTATCCACAACGTCGGCAACGACCCCCGGGATCGCTTTACCGGCAAAACCCGGGTACATGCGTTCACCGATCATGGTCGTTACCATGTGCATGCCGGTCTCGGTCTGCCACCACGTATCGACAATGGGACACTGATTTTTTCCGATGACACGGTAATACCATTCGAATGCCTCGGGATTGAGGGGTTCCCCGACCGATCCGAGAATGCGCAGGGTACTGAGATTATATTTTCCCGGCCACTGCTCGCCGAGTTTCATGAACATGCGGATTGCTGTCGGGGCAGTGTAGAAGATCGTGACACCGAACTCTTCAATCATCCGCCAGTACGCACCCGGATCCGGGTAATCCGGCGTTCCTTCCGTAATGATGATCGTTGCACCCAGGGAGAGAGGTCCGTACACAACATAGGAATGCCCGGTGATCCAGCCGGGATCGGCAGTGCACCAGTAGACATCATTGTCCTTGAGGTCGAACACATTTTTCGTAGTGTAATACGTACCGACCATGTACCCGCCGCAGGTGTGGACAATGCCTTTGGGGGCACCCGTTGAGCCGCTTGTATAGAGAATGAAGAGCGGATCCTCGGCATCCATGTCCTCGGGTTCGCAGTCCGGTGTTATATCCCGGATCATATCCTGGAAATCGATCTCCATCTCCTTGTGGATCTCGACCGGCTGTTCAAGATCCCTGCGGAGGACGACAACGTGTTCAACGCTCGGGGCATTGATGATGGCTTCCTCGATGATATGCTTGAGCGGGATGGACTTCCCGCGCCGGTACGTGACGTCCGCCGTGATCACGACCTTTGCCTCGGCACCCGCGATGCGGCTGTGGAGTGCCGCCGCACCAAAACCACCGAACACGACGCTGTGAACGGCCCCGATCCGGGCGCAGGCGAGCATCGATATGATCTGCTCGGGAACCATCGGCATGTAGATGCAGACCCGGTCTCCCTTCTTCACCCCCAGTTTTTTCAGACCGTTTGCAACCCGCATCACTTCCCGGAGGAGCTGGCGGTAGGTGAAGATCCGTTCCGTGTCATCCTCCCCTTTCCAGATGAGGGCAACCTTGTTCCGGCGGGCATTCTGGACATTGCGGTCGAGACAGTTGTACGTGATGTTCATCCTGCCATCGATGAACCAGCGTGCGTACGGGTAATTCCATTCCTTCACTTTCGAGTACGGCGAGAACCAGTGCAGTTCTTTTGCAACCCGGTCCCAGAACGCATCAGGATCCCGGAGGAATTCATCGTATGCCGTCTGGTAATCCCCCAGCCAGCTGTTCTTCCGGTAGGAGGGATCGGGCGTGTAGTACTTCTCGGTGAGTTTGACGTCAAAATTCTCTGCCATGGAAAACCCCGATTTAACACTATTAATAATGAGTGATGGAAATTAAGGATTATGATTTCCTTTCCGGACAGATCATGCCGGGGGAACAGCGGCTGACGGACAGGAAAAAAGAACTGTGCGTGGATTAATCATACTGGCGCCAGGTGTGCCCGCACTCCGTGCAACGGAAGAACCGCACCTCGCTCTCATCCGCAGCCCGCAGCTGCCGGAGCCACCAGAACGCAAGGTTGTTCTCGCATTTCGGGCATTTGATCTGGATAGTGGGCATTGTCTTGATCTTTTCCTCCTCATCATCCACGATCATGATCTCTTTTTCCACCCGTTTTTTCTGCACCTTCATCTGGTCTTCCTTTTCAATCTTGCGGATATACCCGCATTTCCGGCATTTGAGCTGACCTGCAGAGGATGTCAGCATGGTCTTGCATTCAGGACAAAACATCTCTGTACCATAGGTAATGATACAAGATTAAGCCTCTTGTATGCGGGGAGATGCCGTGTTTTCCGCATAGAAACACCACAGGTGCCCCCGCGGCCCGGTACATCCGTTTGCGGCACGTGTCCGGGGACTGTTTCGTTCGGAATCCTTTTTTGGGTATCCGCCGAATAATTCAGTAATGATCGAGTACCTGGTTCTCTTATCCTGTATTGGATTCCTCCTGTTTCTGGTACCCGGTCGCCACAGGAAGTATGCGGCCATTGCCGGCTGGATATTCATCGTTCTTGCCCTCTTTGCAAATCTCGATGAATATTTTAAAGAGAACAATTTCCTGTACCCGCTCATGGCAGCGCTTTCGGTCCCTTTCCTGTATATCACGGCGAAATATCTCCTGATAGACGATGACCGGGCATTCCACCTATCGCGTGCTGCCGCAGTTGCATTCATCATCTACGCCCCGTTCGGGTATATCCCGGAGGTCGGCAACTGGCTCATAAGCCTTGTTGTCGGCCAGGTCGTCTGGATACTCGACATGCTCCACTTCAGCGTCAGTCTCGCCGACTGGAATATCATCACACGGAATAATTACCGGGTCGAGATCATTCTCGGGTGTACCGGCATCCAGAGCATCGCAATCCTGCTCGGGGTTGCCGCAGCTGTGCCGACCAATACGCGGCAGAAGATCCTGGCCTTCCTGATCGTTGCCCCGACAATATACTTCCTCAACCTGCTCAGGAATGCTTTTGTCATCATGGCATACACAGAGCAGTGGTTCCCGTACTGGCCGGAGATCGCAGGGAACGGCGAAGCCGGGTACGAGAGTTTCTTCTGGGCGCATAACGTGATCATGGAGCTCACCGCCCTTGTCATCCTGGTGTTCATCGCGTACGGCCTGTTCTTTGTCATCCCGAAACTGGGGAGTTTTGCCGACGACCTCTACCGGATGTACTCCTGTGAGGTCAGGAAAGCGTTCGGTAAAGATAGATAATCCGCTGGATCGCGGACAGGTTCGTGCAGACCGCGATGATGATGACTGCAGCCCAGATAAAACCGGAGATCCCGCCGATGATCAGGACCAGGAATGTCTCCGGCCGGCCGAAGAATCCAACCCCCTCCAGGGGATCGTCAATCTTGCCCTCTACTTTTTCCCGGTACCCGATCTCCGCATAGACCACCGGTTTGATGAAGGTGTTCATCAGCGAGCCGATGATCGCGATGGTCACGATGGCAAAATCCGTGCCCGGGGGAACTGCCACGAACTGGCTGACAACCGCAATACCGGAAAGGCCGATCCCGAGAAGCGCAATCGCATCGACATACTTGTCGACAATCCAGTCGAAGACCGCGCCAAAATCCGTGTGGGCATTGGTCTTCCGTGCAACACTTCCATCGATCAGGTCGAAGACTGCCGAGACAAAAAGTGCCAGGCTTCCGAGCAGGAACTCGCGCCGGAAGAACAGAAAGGCGCAGGCACCGCCGGCAACCAGGGCGAGGAGCGAGATCTGGTTGGGGGTGATCCCCAGCCGGACAAAAACCTCTGCCACCGGCTCAAGGTACTTCACGAACCTCGGCCGGAGTGCAGTAATATTCATAACTCAATTCATGGGCACACGATCCATTAATAGTTGCCTTTTTCGGGCTTGCCCGCGAATCTGACTGATGCTGACTTCCGCTATCATCACTTTATTTATATCCCCCACACAATGATACCGGAGAGAAGAGTGGCAATGACACAGAAAACCGACCGGCCGCATGTCCTGATGATGTCGGAGATCACAGCAGACGGGAAACTCACCCTGAAAAAAGGGGCTTCCTCCAAGATCCTGATGAAATACATGGCGCACGAGACCGAGCTGCTGCTCCATGAAACCCGGGCCGAATACGATGCCATCATGGTCGGCGCCAATACCATCCGCATCGACAACTCGTTTCTCACTGTCAGGTATGTCAAGGGGAAAAACCCGCTCCGGGTCATCCCGTGCAGCATGGCGGACCTTCCGCTCGATGCGAACGTCCTGAAGAACGATGCCCCGACCGCGATCGCTGTCTGCGAAGCGGCACCAAAGGACCGCGTCGAGGCGATACACAAGAAGGGGGCTCACGTCATCGTTGCCGGTAAAAAGCATGTCGAACTCCCGCTCCTCATGAAGATCCTCAAAGAGAAATTTGGTGTAAAGAAACTGATGATCGAGGGCGGGCCAACCCTGAACTGGCACATGCTGCACGATCGCCTCGTTGACGAGATCCGGCTCATCCACCTGCCGTTCATCGTAGGGGGGTCCGACACACCATCGCTGGTCGGCGGAATGCACATCGATACCGAAGACCAGATGATCCGGCTCAACCTGAAAAAATTCTACCTGTGCGGCAGCAACCTCGTCTCGGAGTTTGATGTCCTGTACAGCGAGGCCTGATCCATGGACGGAAACGAACACCCCTTCCCTCCGGCACCGGAACCCGGACAGGTATCCGACACGGTTCCCGCAGGTCATTCCCTGCCTCCTGAAGGACACCAGCTGCCGGAAGTCCTCCCTCAGCCGGATGCCACGATTCCGCCCGCACCACCCTGCGCACCTCCGGCTGCACCAGCCAATCCGGTTGCGGCTCCCGCGCCCCGGTTCAATGCGGGATTCAAGTGGTTCATATTCATCACCCTGGCCCTCCTTGTCGTCTGCGGTGTCTCCTTTACCTGGTATTTCCTCTCGCACCCGGAGACGCAGGGGGTCTCCGTTGTCCGGATGGAAGGCACGATGGTCACCGGGGAGTCCTATGACGATGAGTATATCGGGAGCGAAGTGGTAGGCAGGGAGCTGCGGGAAGCTGCGGACGATCCTCTCGTTGACGCAATTGTCCTGCGTGTGAACAGCCCGGGCGGGACCCCCGCTGCAGCACAGGAGATCATTGGCGACCTTGAGTACGCCAAGACCAAAAAGCCCGTTGTCGTATCGATGGGCGACATGGGCACGTCGGCTGCATACTATGTCAGCGCCCATGCAGACCGCATTTATGCAAACCCGGATACGTTCACGGCAGGTATCGGTGTTATCTGGAAATTCTCGGACATCAGCCGCTGGATGGAAAAGGAAGGATATAATGTCAGTACCGTAAAGTCCGGCAGCAAGAAGGATATGGGCTCGACCAGCCGCCCGCTCACGTCCGATGAGGAGGAATATGCCCGGAAAGTCGTATCGGACAGCTTCGAAACGTTTATTTCAGATATCACGTCCCAGCGGGTCATCGCCCGCTCCGACATCGAGGACGGCAGGGTGATCCGCGGCGCTGATGCCATAAAGATCAACGTGATTGATGAACTCGGGAACCTCAACGATGCAATCGAAGGGGCAAAGAAGCTGGCCGCGTCCCGTTCTAAACCATCCTTACCGGGTCTGCCTTCATGAATTCGCGGCAGACCGTTGTTGCGTAATGGCCGGGAGGCAGGGTGAATTTCAGGCGCAGGTCCCCGGCCTCCAGAGATGCCCGGATATCCGTCCTGAGCAAAACCGGTCGCCACGCACCCTCGAATTTTGTCCGGACAAATACCGATGCCCGGGAAAAATCTTCCGGAGTGATCGCGTGTTCTGCCAGGTGTTCTGCGGCACTGCGTTCGCCGGGAGTTCCCGGACCGGCCTTCTCTTTTCCCGGCATGAAGAGCGCGATTGAACACCTCCCCCGGTTCAGGTGAATCTTCACTGCGTCCAGGTTTGTATCCGTTACGGTATCCGTCCTCCCGTTCGCAAAGAGAAGATGGTCGCCCGGTTGGGGATCGTCAAGGCCATACCCGTCATCGATCCGTCGGCTCAGTGCACGGTTGAACAGGTACGACTGGAATGCCGACACAAACATCGAGAGGAGCTTCGGCGGGAGTTCATGCAATGCGCCCGCATAATCGTACGGGTGCCCTGCAAGATGGTGGAGCATGGCCCGCTCGTAGTTCATCTGGACCGGGAGGGCGTGCAGCGCAGGGACCGGATCGCGCGTTGCCGTGAAGGCTGCCCGTATCTTCCGTATCTCCTCCGGTTCGCCCGGAAATTCCGTACCGATATAGGTGAGGACTGCCTTCTCGTAGTCACCCCTCAGGATCCATTCCCCGACACGATGGGTCACCGGCCGGATCGCTCCGAACCGCTGGATCCCGAAATAATTGGGAATGCCCGTGGCAACCGATGCGGAAATTTCCTGTACCCGTGCTTCGAGATCCGCCGGGTCCGGATCGCGTATCATGATGTCGAACCGGTTTCCCTGCAGGTCGCCGAGCGAGAGTGCCTCGTTCGACCGGCCTACCGGCACGATGGTGATATCCTTTAAGGATATCCCTGCAACCTGTTCCGGTGGAACATCATACAGGGAGATCCGCTGGATCGTGACTGCATTCCGGTCTTTCGTTCCCGCCCAGCCGATGCGGCGGTGACTGATCCCGAGCCGCTTTGCGATCTCCTTAACAGCATGCTGGAGTTCCCAGTTTCGTTTCGTGAGACGGCAGATAAGGAACGGACCATCGGTCTGCTTCTTCTCAGCCGGTATCTCTTCCACATAAAAGTCCTCTGCCGCTGCACGGAGCCTGCCCCCGATACCGTCGGCATCGCTTGCGTACCAGCATATCCCGAGATCCTGCTCGAGCGGAAACGTGCTCTTTCTCATAACAGGGAAAGCGAACCGGTAATTTTATCGAGGTCCTCGCTCCGGGCCGGGCCAAGACCGAGCGCGGTTACGGTACCTGGCGGGATCTCGGTCATGCCGGCGTCCTGGACAAGAGACGTTGCGATCCCGGCGTGTTCCGCCATAACCTTCAGTTCAAAGAGTGTCCGTTCATCGTTTGCCTTGAGAACCACCTTCTTCTGCCCTTCTGCAATCCACGCCTTCCGGAGATCCTTGTCCGCGCTGTTGTAGGCCCCGATCGATGCATGTCCCGCCTGGGCGCACCGCTTGCCGCAGCTCATCTTCACGTCGTTTCGTATGATGAGGCATTGCTTGTACCGGAATTCGGGCTCGTGTGCCATTGCCGGTATCGTTGGTTCTCTCCTGACATATACCTATAGCAGAACGGGATGATGAAGGGCCAAAAAGGAATATTTTTTTATGCTCCCGTCACCAGTGTAATCAGCATCTCGCTATGGCATCCCGTCAGCACACCCGTTCCCGTACCGGCTGCCTCCCTGCCGGTATCATCATACTTGCACTCGCCTGCTTCCTGCTCATCTGCGGATGCCTGCAGGTCGAACCTGAAGAGCTCCCCCCGGAAACCCCTGCGATTCCGGTGACAATTGCAGAATCTCCTGCACTCACACCGACCCCCGGGACCACTGTCGCGATACCTCCGGCCATCTCGATCACGAGACCCCGGCTGACCGGCCTCTTCTCAGCGCAGGACTTTCCTGCTGAAGTAAAAGCAGCAGTTATGGAGTATTCATCCGGGAAGACCTCTGATACCCTCAACAGTTACCTGCGGTGGGAATCAGTACGGGCCCGGACATCTAAGCAGGACGCCGCGACAATCCGGGAACAGATCAGCCGGATCGATTATGCAATGTACAATACCTCGCTGAAGGAGAATATCAGCCTCTTTATTCCTTTGAGTGCGGATCAGGCACGGAAAGTCCGTAACGAGTCCGTCTTTTCCGAGAACAGTTATATCCTCGCATCCTACGATCCATCCGTTATCTACCACCGTTTCGCAGAGAGAAGCAGGGACAATGACGGATATTTCACGATGTGCGTTATCGATTTCCGCCCCGGGAGCCATCCCCTCTGGATCAATGAGACGGAGCGGGAGTTTGTCCTGCCCCGCGGGGGCATCTGGGACGTGGCGGGAGAAGATACCTACGAGAAACTCAGATTTGCTGCGGATTCCATTCCACGGTATGACGATATTGTACTGACGAAGGTCCGGATCATCCGTACAAAAGAGCATCCCTGAAGGACGGAGGATGGTTCCGGATCATGGACGATACTGCCCGGACCCATTACGATTCGTTCCTTGCCCCCGTCTACTCCTGGATGCACGGGAGTCTGGAAGAACGGATACGGAAGAACCGCGAGTTCTTTTCACGTCACGCGCTCATCCCGCGGGACAACCGGGTCGCCCTCGACCTTGGAGCCGGGGTCGGATACCAGTCCATTACCCTTGCACAGCTCGGGTTCTCCGTAACCGCAGTGGACTTTTGTAGCGGACTGCTGGAACAACTCCGCATGCACGCAGGAGATCAGAGGATCGGGACCTTGCACGGGGACATTATGGATTTTGCCCTGTGGTCGGGCCGCAGCCCGGCACTCATCACCTGCATGGGAGACACGCTTACCCACCTGCACTCGCTTCAGGAGGCAGAAGACCTGGTCCGCCGGTGTTACAATGAACTTGCTTTTGGAGGACGGATTGTCCTGTCGCTGCGGGATTATTCCCGGGAACCGGCCGGAGAGATTATCGTTGTTCCGGTACAGCGGGACAATCACCGGATCTTCCTCTGCAGGTTCGAATACCGCGACAGAACCGTTTCCGTACGCGACATCCTGTACTCCTCCGGTACGGGGCGCTGGAGAAGGACGGCATCACAGTACACGAAAATCCGGATCGCGCCCGTGACGCTTGCCCGGATGCTCGCGGATGCGGGATTTGTCCCCGGGTTTTGTTCTGCTGACAACGGGACCATTATCGCCATAGCCCGGAAGGATGCATGACGCCGGCTTTTCTGATTCTGCCAGCAACCCAGAATTCATATACGGTGATCTTTGAATAGTTCCGGTATGGAGCATGCCGACCCGGTACCGCCAATCATCAGCGTCGAGAACCTTGAGCACCGCTACGGGGATTTCACAGCGGTCGACACCATCAGTTTTACGGTAAAAAAAGGCGAGATCTTCAGCTTCCTCGGGCCGAACGGGGCCGGCAAGAGTACCGTCATCAACATTCTCATCACGCTTCTTGCGCGGCAGAAAGGGACGGCTGTTGTCGCCGGTTACGACGTAACCGCCCAGCCGCAGCAGGTCAGGGAATCGATCGGGATCGTCTTCCAGGACATCACGCTCGACCGGGATATGACAGTCCGTGAAACCCTCGAGTTTCACGGGAGGCTCTACAACATGCCGGTGAGCGAGCGGAGGGCCCGCATCGACGAACTGCTGAAGCTCGTCCAGCTGGATACCAAGAGGGACGAGCTGACCAAGCGCCTGAGCGGGGGCATGAAACGGAGGCTCGAGATCGCCCGGGGCCTGATGACCCGTCCGAAGATTCTCTTTCTTGACGAGCCGACCATCGGCCTCGATCCCCAGACCCGGATGCGGATGTGGGAGTACATCAAGAACGTGAACAACGAGGGAACCACCATCTTCCTCACAACGCATTACATGGACGAGGCCGACCAGCTCTCGGACCGTATCAGCATCATCGACCACGGGAAGATCGTCATCACCGGAACCTCCGGGGAACTCAAGAACACGCTCGGCCGTGATCTTATCTACCTTGAGACGGACAACAACGATGCTGCTGTCCGGATCCTCAAAGATGTGGCAGCCGTCCGCGACGTCAGGATAAAATCCGGCGGATTCGTTCTCACGGTTCACGAGGACGGGACGAAGATCCTTCCGTCCCTCATCGATACACTGCGGAAGAACGGGATCGAGATCAGCACGATCAACCTCAAGAAACCGACCATGGACGACGTCTTTGTCCATTACACGGGAAAGGAACTCCGCGACGAGGGCGCGGCACCGGCACGGGCGATGCACCTGCAGCCGCGGGGGCGCTGACATGGCGTACGGTTTCTTTACCATCTTCTGGCGCGACATGATCCGGTTTGTCCGGTTCAAGACGCTTCTTGTCTCCTCGCTCCTCCAGCCGGCCCTCTGGATGGCATTCTTCGGGATTGCGATGTCAAGCAACTTCGACAAACTGACCGCTGGATTACCGGTGCCCGCAGGCGCCCATGTCGTGGGGTACCTCACCTTCATGGGGGCCGGCATTATCGCCATGACCACGCTTTTTACGAGTCTCTTCTCCGGCATCGTCATCCTCTTTGACAAGAACTGGGGCCTCATGCGGGAGATCCTGGCAAGCCCCACGGACCGCAACCAGATCATCCTCGGGATCGCGCTCTCGGGCGTGACCAAGTCGTTCATCCAGGCAGTCATCATCATGGCATTCGGTATCGCGATCGGTGCGGCTTTCTTTGCCGGGTTCACACCGGTTCAGACAGCAATCGGTGTTGCCGGCATCCTCGCGTTCGTCGCTCTGTTCGCGCTGGGTTTCCTGTTCCTCTCCGCGGCAATCGCGATCTCAATGGAGAGCCCCGAGGGGCTGCAGGGCATCATGACGCTCCTCACCATGCCGATCTTCTTTGCGAGCAATGCCCTGTACCCGATCGACACGTTCCCCGAGATCCTGAAGATCATCTCGATTTACAACCCGCTGACGCTCCTCATCAACGGCATCCGGTACTTCGCGATCGGGCCGGACTTTGTCGCGATGGGGAAGCATTACGCCATCACGCAGGGCGACGTTCTCCTGTCCTTCGCCGGGCTGATTGTGTTTGCTGCGATCATGTTCGCGTTCGCGTACTGGCGGTTTGGCAAAGCGGTTGTTACGTGAGTTAATAGAAGGGGACCGGCCCCGGATAATCGCAGCCTGATTTCCATGGAATACTCGATCCCGGATTAATCCGGAAAAATTATGAACCGCGATCATGATCGCGATTGGAAGAGAAAACCGCGGATGGCTAAGAAAAAATTTCGGGATCCGATTTAATTTCGTGCTCTGGAGAAATCCTTCCCATACCCGCACAGCGGAATTGCGAGGATGTCCCTCATAAACAGCCTGCTCCACGGTCTGACTGGTCCGAAGGACCAGGAGGATAAGAAGAATCCGGAGGATTCTTCGCGGGACGGGGGTTGACAGACCCCGACCGCCCGTGGCTCCATCACTGTCCAGTATTTTCCTCCCGCAGATTTTCCCATGAAAATTTCGTACAAGGATTGAATGATGGCGGCCGATGCCTCCATATGCCCGGTTGTGATGAACGGCCGCCGCCCTGAAGGGCGCCCCGCGGCGGCTTCAATTTCCGGTTATTCCGGGACAGTAACTGCCCCGCCGTGCCCTGTAAAAGGCTAAGAAACGGGGGACTCTCATAATTATCCGGATTTTATATGATATTTCATCATTCAGGGTTAACTCCCGTTCCTGAACGTTGCTGCAGAAGAATGTCTGTAAACCAATTCGTGATTTTTTTCTGGATTGCAATTTCCGGATTCTGAAAGCGATCACAATCGCGGCCAAAAAAAATTCCGGAACGATCAACATCCGGTTTTTTGATAAAAATCCGGTCCGCGATCGTTCCGGAAAAACCGGATCGTATCTTCGCCGGGGATATTGTATCCCCGTCGAAGGAGCAGGAGGTACCGTCGGAAGGCTATAGTGCATTTCCTTTCATTTCCACGGCCTGCAGGTCATTGCCGGAAAAGGGCCTGCTGCAGGGCCGCTATTTTCGCAGGTCAAAAACCGATTAAAATCGTTTTTATCCGAAAAAAGGCTTTTTAATCAGGATTTTTTCCGGCCGTTGACACCCCCGCCCCCGCGCCGGATCCTGCCTTCGTCCTTTTGGCAATCGGAGCCCGTATAAGACCCGGAATAACGTCCCCCTTCCGGGAATGCCGCTCTGCGACAGGATACCTCCTGATACCCGGGACGGGTTCCCGACCCGTGACAGGTCAGCCGATCCGGCCGGGTCAGGTACAATCGAAGAACCTCCGGTTCTTCCATCCTCCGGATCTTCTGACCTGTCGGACCTGAACAGGTCCGGACGGAGACAGGAACTGCATTCTCGTAGAGGGGCCCCGGGAGGGCCTCCCTGCCGGTATACCGGGCGGGGACAGGCATTCAGAAGACGGAGATAACCGGGAAAAACCCGGGAATTTTTCCTGCCGTCCGTTTTTCCAAAAAAAAATTCCGGAAATAACCGGACGTAAAAAACCCAAATTTCTTCTGAGAATACATCACAAAAATCCGGATGCCCGGAATGTTTTTCCGGCGCGTTTCCTCCCGCCCGGAAAATCATGGCGCTCCGATCCCTTCATCTTCCGGGAAACGAATCACTCTGTCATGACGGGAGACGGCTGAATGGGATCCGTGCTGCTCTCGCCGCTGAACTGGGGCCTTGGCCATGCCATGCGCGATGTCCCGATCATCCGGGCGCTCCTCGCGCACGGGCATGACGTGACCATCGCGGCCTGCGGCAATGCGCTGACGGCACTGCAGCGCGAATTTCCCTCCTGCCGGTTCATCGTTTTCGAAGACTACCCGTCGCCCTACAGCGCGGGCCGGTTCTTCCTGCCGCGGTTCGCCTTCTCGTTACCGGTCCTCCTTGGCGCCATCGATCGCGAGCACCGGTGTTTTGATCGGATCCTCTCACGGGAGCGGTACGATTGTGTCATCAGCGACAACCGTCTCGGCGTATACTCCTCCCGCGTCCCCTCCCTCTTCATCTCCCACCAGATCCACTTCCACCTCCCGCTCCTGCTCTGGCCGGTGGAACTCTTCGCATCCGCCATGAGCCGGTTCCTGTACCGGAAGTTCGACCGGCTCATCATACCCGACAATCCCCCCGGGCCGCTGGCGCTTGCCGGGAGGCTCTCCCGCCCGGATTCTGAAGAGATTTGGTCCCGTGCCTTCTTCTGCGGCATCCTGTCCGGAACGGCTAAAACCGATGTCCTGCCGGATCTTGATTACCTTGTCCAGATATCCGGGCCGGAGCCGCAGCGGACACGCCTCGAGGAGATCCTCCTGCCGCAGGTACGGGAGCTTGACGGGAGCTGTGTTGTCCTGCTCGGGAGCCCGCAGAGACAGGGGGAGGTGACCGGATCGGACACCTGCTCGGTCAGGACCTATGTCATGAACCATGAGAAAGCGGAGCTGATGAACCGGGCCAGATTCATCATCTGCCGTTCCGGCTATACGACGATGATGGAGCTGGCCGAGCTCCGGAAGACGGAAGCCCTTTTCATCCCCACGCCCGGCCAGCCCGAGCAGGAATACCTCTCGCGGTACTATGCAGAGAACGGCTGGTTTTTCTCAAAAAGCCAGTACCGCCTCGACCTTGCAGCCGACATTGCAATGGCAAGGAAGTATCCGGGTTTCCCGGCAATGCCGTCAACTGATGAGAATGTCCGCAGCCTGTATGACAATCTGCTTGCCGGGTATCTCGAATGAGGCCACGAAGGTCCCGCAGCGCTCCTGCAGGATTCTTATAATCCGGCACCCTATGGACTTCCATGGACGATATGATCCTTGCCGGGGCGCTGTCCATCGCTGCCCTGTACCTTGGAGCAGGGCTCGTTATCGTTGCCGCGTTCGTTCTGCTCGCTGAGATAGCCGGCGCTGTTTTTGCAGGCGATTCCGCCAGAGCAGGAATTCTCCTTGCCACCGCACTTCTTACGGCCGGGGCATACACGGGCACCGGTCTTTTTCTGCAGAAGACCGGGCGTATCTGACCAGGACCGGGCACCAGGCGAAAACCCGGGCTGCACAGGGATTCATTTATGCAGGGCCGCATCCAACATACAGGGAGATGGATCTGCTCTTTTTATTCATTGACATGGTGCTGCATTTTGACAAGTACCTGCCGGGGATCATCGAGACGTACGGGTTCTGGACGTACCTTATCCTGTTCGTGATCATTTTCTGCGAGACGGGACTTGTCGTAACGCCGGTCCTACCCGGCGACTCGATGCTCTTTGTTGCCGGCGCGCTGGCCGGCGCGGGGATTCTGAACATCGAGATCCTCATTGTCTCCCTTATCCTCGCAGCTGTGATCGGAGATACGGTGAACTACTGGATCGGGCATACAACCGGTATGAAGGTCCTTGAATGGAAGTGGTGTCTGGTCAAAAAGGAGCACCTTGACGAAACCCACCGGTATTTTGAGAAGTATGGGGGGTTCACCATCGTGATAGCCCGCTTTGTACCGTTCATCCGGACGTTCGCGCCGTTCCTTGCGGGCGTCGGGAACATGAGCTACCGCTGGTTCATCACGTACAATATCACCGGCGCTGTCCTCTGGGTCAGTATCTTCTCCCTCCTCGGCTATTTCTTTGGCAGCCTCCCTGTCGTGAGAGAGAACTTCAGCCTGCTCGTGTACGCGATCATCGCGATCTCGCTGCTTGCCGTGGCTTCGGTTGTCCTGCAGATGATCCGGTCGATGAATGCACCCGCGTGCAGGCCGGAACCGGATCAGGAACCCGAGGACTGATATCATTGGTTTTTTTTTGACAGATTCATACGAGCCCCCCTTCAATCACGATACTCCGCAGGTACCTTCTTTTCCTGAGATACCCGCCCCCTTCTGCGCCAGCCTGCACGGGAGGGCGGAGGCGCATGTGATTCCTCCGCTTTACCTGCAATCCTCAACCTGATACTATTGTATACGATCGCGGTCAACCGCACGGGTCCACATGGCGAGCCACGAGAGTATCAGACTGCATCAGCACTCTGATTCGCAGAAGCCATCAGGATTCGTCGCGGCGGGCACCCGTGGCCCCAGTGTAATCGGATCCAATGGGGCCAGTCTGCCGTATGCCGGGCGCAGGTTTTCACCGCGATTTCCCGGGTGCACCTCCCGGGTTCTTTCATAACCTTTTTACCGTACGGTACAGATTTTTACCCCATCTCATGAACAATCATCTGGTTCTTCGAAAATCCCGGGTAAAGCCTGTCTGTACGACTCTTATCCTGATGCTTCTTCTCGCCGGGCTGCTGTTCACTGCCGGCTGCGAATCGGAGGAGCCCGCAACCCCTGCTGTACCAACGGTACCCCTTACCATGAAAACAATCCCGACCCGTCATATCACCACAACCATCCCGACCACGATCATGACAACGGAACCGGAACCAATCCCGGAAGAAACACCATCGGAACCGGTCACGACCCCCGAAGAAACGGTGACGATCTCCGGGAACAATCACCCGGAATATATCCGGATGGACGCGTCATCGTACGCGGTTGGCGAGATTGTCCAGTTTTACCTGGTCAACAAAGGTCCCGGGATCAACGGATGCAACTATACACACCCGTCCTGGACAGCGTATCACATCTCGCCAGCCGGCACGAAGTTCATCGTGGCAACCGGAGATCCGACACGGGCATACATGACCAATATTCTCGAGGGCGAGATTGCATCAGCAACCGGTCCGATGAGCCTCGATACCGGAAGGCTGGGTGCCGGCCGCTACATGATCCAGTTCAACTGCGGCAATAATATGAGCAGGGAATTTGTTCTCCGGCCGCGTGTTCCCAGCGTGGTCGGATTGTCATGAGCCGGTCACAGGTCCCGGCACCTGTCCGCGGGAACCGGCAGGTGACGCGGTGTCCGGGCCGGACACCATACGCATCCTGACCGTCCGGCTGCCGTCTCAGACCGTTTTGATTCGCTGAAAGCCGGGAGAATCACCACATCGCTTTGTCAATGTGACACCTTATAATCCCCCGGCAACCAACATGATCCTGCAATCCCTTTGCCATAGAATCCATCGAAGGACCCGTGTATCATGATCCCGCTTGACGACCTGATCCAGACCCCCGGAACTGACGGTCTTACGGCCCCGCAGGTAGCGGAGTCCCGTGCCCGGTACGGTGCCAATACCATGACCCCGCCGGTCCGGGAACCTCTCTGGAAACAGTACCTTGAGAAGTTCGACGACCCGATCATACGCATCCTCCTTCTTGCTGTCGGCGTCTCTCTCGTTGTATCGGTTGTAAAGGGCAGCGGGTTCCTGGATACCATCGGGATCATTATCGCGATCCTGCTTGCTACCGGCATCGCGTTCATCAACGAATACCGCAGCAGCCGTGAATTCGACGTGCTCAATGCCCACCGGGACGATGTCGCGGTCAAGGTCATCCGGGACGGGCACCCGGCCTCCGTGCCGTCCCGCGATATCGTGGTCGGTGACCTCATCCTGCTTGAGGCCGGAGACTCCCTGCCTGCGGATGGCTGGGTCATCGAAGCCGACGACATGTATTCGGACGAATCGGCCTTCACCGGGGAGGCAGAGCCGGTAAAAAAGGATCTCCGCGACCGGGTGCTGAAGGGCGCGTTCATCACGGCGGGGAAGGGGCGCATCATCGCAGCCGCAGTCGGCGATACGGCTGAGATGGGCGTGATCGCGGCATCACTCGGCATCGATCACGCAACCCGGACTCCGCTCGAACAGAAACTCGAGGACCTGGCCCACGTCATCAGCAGGTTCGGGTACGCGATGGCCATCCTCATCTGCTCGACCCTGCTCATCCGCGGGTACCTGACGGGGCAGGTTACCGGCCTGAACATCGATACCGCCAACAACATTCTCCATTACTTCATGCTCGCGGTCGTGATCGTGGTCGCCGCAGTGCCGGAAGGCCTCCCCATGAGCGTTGCCCTCTCGCTCTCGCTTGCCATGCAGAAGATGACGCGGGCAAACTGCCTTGTCCGGCGCCTGATAGCATGCGAGACCATCGGGTCGGCCACGACCATCTGCACGGACAAGACCGGCACGCTCACGAAGAACCAGATGGAAGTGGTTGAGTCTTCTGCCGGGAGCCCGGAGCACAGCCCCGATCTCCCCCGGAATCCTGCCCAGTGGATCACGATCAACGCCGCCGTGAACGGGACCGCGCACCTTGAGGATCGGGACGGGAAGGTTATCGTTATCGGCAACTCGACTGAGGGAGCCCTGCTCCGGTGGCTCCGGCAGCACAGAATCGATTATATGCACCTTCGCGCCGGGATCACGACCACCCGGCAGTACCTCTTCGACGGCAACCGGAAACGGATGTCCACGGTAATCCGCATGGACGGCCGGTCATGGCTGCTCGTCAAGGGGGCACCGGAGATCGTGGCAGAACTGTGTACCAGCCAGCCCGATCTCAGCGGCGTCAGCGCACTCGCTTCTCGGGCCATGCGGACGCTTGCTTTTGCGCATAAGGAAGTGATCAATGGCGACGACAGCGAGACGGACCTGACCTGGGATGGATTTGTCGGCATCCGCGACCACCTCCGGGACAATATCCCGGAATCGGTTGCTACCTGCCGGCATGCGGGGATTAAAGTGCGCATGGTTACAGGAGATAACCCGGAGACCGCCCGGGCGATTGCTGTGGAATCGGGCATTATGCAGGGCGGTACGGTAATCTCAGGCGCGGAGTTCCGTGCGCTCACGAAAGACGGGCAGACCGGGGCGGCAAAGAACCTTGACGTGATGGCCCGTGCCGAGCCAATGGACAAGCTCCTGCTGGTCGAAGCGCTCCAGCGGACCGGTGAGGTGGTGGCGGTCACCGGCGACGGGACCAACGATGCTCCGGCCCTCAAGCATGCGGACGTCGGCCTTGCCATGGGCATTGCCGGCACGGAGGTTGCGCGGGAGGCAAGCGACATCATCATCCTCGACGATTCTTTTGCCTCGATCACGAGCGCGGTCTGGTGGGGCCGGTCGCTCTACGAGAACATCCAGCGGTTCATCCTCTTCCAGCTCACCATCAACTTCTGCGCCTGCATCCTCGTCTTCATCGCACCGCTGCTCGGTTACCCCGAGCCGTTCACCATCATCCAGATCCTCTGGATCAACATCATCATGGATACGCTCGCGGCCTTCGCCCTCTGCTCCGAGGCCCCGCATGCGGGCCTCATGAACCATGCACCCGTACCGCAGAACGCGAAGATCGTCACTCCGTTCATGTGGATTTCGATTCTCGTGACCGGGACGTTCATCATCATCGGCGGCCTTCTCCAGATAGCAACCGGGTTCCTTGGCGGCTCAACGCCCGAAGAAGTGAGCACGGTCTTCTTTGCCGCATTCATCATGGCGGCTGTCTGGAACGGGATCAACTGCAGGGCGCTTGACGGCAGGATGCCCCCGTTCTTCCGGGGCAACCCGACATTCTTTGTTGTAATGGGCCTGATCATCGCTGTACAGATCGCTATCGTCCAGTACGGCGGCGCTGTCTTTGCCACCGTCCCCCTCTCCCTGAACCAGTGGATCACGATCTTCCTTGCTACCGCATCGGTGCTGCTGATCGGTCTCCTCCTGCGGATCTCGTACCGAGGATTCCGTACCAGGAATACAGAACGGGAATAACCGTTCAGGTACCGGAAAAAGAACCCTGCCGTTCCCGGGTAAAGCAAGGTTGTTAATAAAAAACAGTTCAGGGGATACGGTACCCGAGCCGCTGGACCAGAGCGAGCATCCCGGACACCTGCTCTTCCTGGTTTTTGGTCAGCCGCCGCCCTTTCTGGATCAGCCGGCCCAGCCGGACGATGTGCATACGCTGGTCCTGCGTCAGCTCCTCACAGTGATGCGACCACTTGAGCAGGTCCAGCCATTGCGTACGGTCCAGCGTGAACGACTGGCCGGATTGGGGAAGATCGCTTTCGGATTCTTCTGCATCCTCCCCGATCTCCGGGGCATTGTCCTGACCGTTCTCCTCAAAGAAACTGTCAGCGGCACCGGATGTGTCACCCATCGTGTCGGGCAGCACATCCCGGACAGGTTCTGTTGCCGGTTCCTGGACGATTGAGACAACGGGGGATGCAGGAGGCTTTTTCTGGTCCCCTTCATCGTCTTCATACAGATCCTCCACACTCTTGATTGACGGCGTGTCGAATTCGGATATTTTTACCGGGTCGACGGCAACCATCGACCGGGGGAGGGGACGGATCTCGGTCGGAATGGTCGGCGTTTTCACGATGAGCGACCGCTTCTTGATGATCTCGGCTTCCTTTTTCACACCGGAGAATGGGGCCGGGCGGGGAGGCGCGGGTTTGGGCGGGGGTACTGCGATGCGCCTATCAGTGTCCGTCATGTGATCTTCCTCCTCGTCAGCGAGGGCAACCCGGGCCTGGTCGATCTCGTGGGACAGGTGGGCGGCTGCCTCTTCAGCCTCGCGCTTCTCGCGGTTCAGCGACGCCACCCTGCCCTCGAGCGATTGTACCTGTCTCCTTGATTCCTCGGCGGTTTTGCGTTCAGCGTTCAGACTGGCGTTCAGGGAACGCGTCTCGGCAACCAGCCGCTCGATATCCTGCTCGAGATGCTGCTGCTGCGCAAGCGCGTCCCTGAGCTGGTCTTCTGCCTCCTGCCTCCGGAGGGTCTCCTGTTCAAGGCTGGTTTTTAGCTGTTCAAGGGTCCCGGTGATTGCCGAGTACTTCTGTTTTTCCTGCTCACGGTCCCGGAGCGCATCTTCCAGATCCCGGGCGGCCCGGCCCGCCTTCTCCTCGGTCGCCTGCAGGGTCTGTTCAAGAGCCTCTCGTGCCGATACGGCAGAATCGAGTTCACGCTTCATCTGGTCCAGTGATGACTGGTGCGACGTCAAAGCGGTCCTGGCAGTATCGTGTTCCGCGCGAAGGTTTTCGATTTCACGGCTGTATTCTGCACGAAGGTTTTCGATCTCGCTGGTATGTTCCGCACGAAGGGTTTCGAGCTCGCGGCTGTATTCTGCACGAAGGTTTTCGAGCTCGCTGGTATGTTCCGCGCGAAGGGTTTCGAGCTCGCGGCTGTGTTCCGCACGAAGGTTTTCGATCCTGCGGTCGTGCTCCTGGCTGATTGAACCGATACGGTTTTCTTTCTCCTGGATGACCCCGTTCATCCGGGCCTCATATTCCCGGAACCGGTCTTTTTCCTGTTCAACGTGTTTCTGCAATCCCCGGATGGACTCGTTCAGGCTTTCTGCAAGCGACTCTGCCTTCTCCTTCTCCTGCGAGATCCGGAGAAGATCCTCTTTCTGGGAGGCAAGGGAACGGGTTGCGGTTTCGAGATTTGCTTTCGTTTCCTCAAGCATCCCGGAGACTGCTGCAAGTTCCTGTTCGGCAGCCTTCAGCGATGCCTCGGACCGGGCCCGGAGATCAGCAAGATCGGACTTTCCGGCCCGGATGGTTTCTTCGAGTGTCTCTTTCAGGGCGGTCTCGGATTGTTCCTTTGCTGCCGTGACCGCCTGCAGGTTCTCTTCCGTCTGCCGGAGGCGGCCGTGTTCCGACTCCAGCTCTTCCTTCAGCCGGGAGATGGCGGCTGCCTGCTCTTTGGCGGTTTCCTTAAGGTCATTGATGATCGCTGTCAGGTCCTGCTCGGACTGGCTCTTGGCCTGCAGGACCGCCTTGAGCTCCTGTTCTGCTTCCTGTGCACGGTTCCTTTCCGTCCCGAGATCGATTTTCAGCTGCCCGAGCCCGGTAGTTGCAGCACTGAGCGCCTGCTCTGCCTGCTCCTTTTCAGCGGTTATCGTTTTCAGGGTGTCCTCGGTCTCTTTCCGCACAGCGGATTCGCGGGCCAGCTCGGACCGGATCCGTTCCAGCTCGGGCTTCAGGGTACCAAGTTCGGAGGTGAGATCGGTGACCTGCCTCTGCAGAAGGTCGATTGTCGCCTTGTGGGCAGCGATCGCCTCGGCTTTTTCCTGTTCCACGCGCCGGAGTTCCTTCCGCGCATTCTCCCCGGCAGTTTTTTCTGAGGTAAGATCGGCCGTCAGCTGTTCGAGAGACGCTGTCTTTTCGCGGAGGGTTTCTTCCCTGTCAGCAAGCGTGCCGGTCAGCTCCGCAACGGACTGCTCCCTGGATTTCAGGTTCTCGTTGAGGATCCCGATGACCTTCCTGTTCTCCTGGACCGTGTCCTCGAGATTCCTGATGGTCGTGCCAAGGTTCCGGTTATCGTCAACAGCGCGGGACAGTTCAGAGGACTTGTTGACGGCGATCTCGAATGACGAGAGGAGGAATTCAAGGAGTTTGCGGCGGTCGGCAGTGACCACGAAAACCTGGTCCTCGTGCTTGATCTTGAACTGCGTCTTGATCTGGTCGGGAGTGGGACGTTCCACCGGGACCGTGAGGGTTCCCTCGACAAGGGACAGGAGGTATGCGGGATCGAACGGGTAGGCGATGAAATTGTCGGCATTACAGTCGAGAACGCTCAGGAGGTCTTTGAGATCGGACGCTCCGGTGATGACAAGGACCGGGATATTCCAGAGGTAATCATCGGCTTTTATCTGCCTGCACACTTCGAACGCGTCGGCAGCAGGTACGGTCGCATCGCACATGAGCAGGTTGGGTTTCCCGTTCCGGAGCGTCTCGAGGAGATGAGCAGCATCGGAAAAGAGGGTGATGTAATATCCTTCCTCCCGCAGCTGCTTTTCCAGCTGGTCGGACAACGGGGCATTGGCGCTCAAAATGAATATGTCAATAACAGTTTCAATTCCATCGGACAGGGAAGCGGTCATCTCAATCTCCCGCAGGGTATGGATCCTACCCTATTATATGCCTGAATATATGATCTAGTATACTCTTTTAAAGCACTTCTGGTCGGAGGGGTCATTCCGGCGCTGTTGTTTGCGCAAAAACCGGTAAAAAGAGCAGCCTGCAGGGATTTTTTTCTCTTCATCCCCGGGTACGGATCCTTTCTACCGTCGATCCGGATCCGGGACATCCCGGGAGGGCCCGTCTGCGCTCCCTTCAAGCCACCAGTCGATCAGCGCCCGGGAGATGCTCAGTTTTTCCGGTATGCGGGGAAGATGTTCGCGATCGAACCAGGACGCTGATTCGAGCTCGCGGGGATCGACAGTCAGCTCGCCGCCCGCATATTCTGCGGTGAAACCGATCATCAGGGAGTCGGGGAATGGCCATGGTTCGCTGCCGAAATACCGGATATTCCTGACTGATATCCCGGTCTCCTCCATCACTTCACGCCGCAGCGCATGCTCGAGGTTCTCACCGGGCTCAACAAAACCCGCGATAAGGCCGAACATGCCGGACGGAAAACGCGATGACCGGGCAAGCAGGATCCGGTCGCCGCGCCGGATGAGGGCGATGATGGCAGGGGAAATGCGGGGGTACGTAACGAGTCCGCAGGAAGGGCACTCTTTTGCCCGTTCGGCCGGCACGGGCAGGGTTTTTGCCCCGCACCGGCCGCAGAACCGCGTGTTCCGGTCAAATGCGACCATCCGCACGGCAAAAGATGCAATGGCCATTTCCTCGTCCGGGATACGGAGGTAGAGATCGCGGATACGCGTGAACTGCCAGTCATCCGGCACCGCTGCCTGATCCCTCACACAACCGGCATAGCAGGGGACTGCTCCCCGCAGGCCAAGGTAGAGGCGGTCTCCGGGCATCAGAGTGTCGCGGAAAGGATCCTCCGGGACCACCGCGGCCGGGCACGGCCTGATCCTGAGAGCCACCTCCTCACCATGGACAAAAACCCACCATGCATCCTGCGGGACCTTTTCAGGCTCCGGGAAGACTGCAAGAAGGGAGTCTGCTGAGAGTTTTCCTGTATGTTCCAGGCCGTCTTCCCCCTGTGTGGTGTATGTACATATTTGAGGGCAGCCCAGAAAAAATGATGAGGTTGTGAACATGCGTTTGGTATTCCTGTTCTGCCCATTGAACTTTTACGCTGCAGGAAGGTATCCTCCACGCCTGATTCTCCCAAAAAACAGATTCCGTGTACATTGTACGGAAAAATTTGTACGGAAAAACAGGCTCAAATACCAGATCGGATAAAATCACTGATCGGATGATTTCAATCCTGTATGTAGACGATGAACCGGGGCTGCTCGAGCTTGGCCGGATATTCCTTGAGCAGTCCGGTGAGTTCAGGGTTGACACCGTTGAATCCGGCGAGGAAGCACTCGCCCGGATCGGCAAGAACCATTACGACGCGGTTATCTCCGATTATATGATGCCCGGCATGGACGGGATCAGCCTGCTGAAGACAATCCGCAGGGAGTGCCCGGACCTCCCGTTCATCCTTTTCACCGGAAGGGGCCGGGAGGATGTGGTCATCGAAGCCGTGAACAACGGCGTGGATTTTTACCTCCAGAAGGGGGGGGATCCCAGGGCCCAGTTCGTGGAGCTGATGCACAAGGTCCGCCAGGCGGTTGATAAAAAACAGGCCGAGCGCGACCTGTTCGAATCGGAAAAACGCCTCACTGATATCATCAATTTTCTGCCCGATGCAACCTTTGCAATCGACAGCAACGGCCGGGTGATCGCGTGGAACCGGGCCATCGAGAATCTCACCGGGATCTCCGCTGCCGACATGATCGGGAAGGGGAATTACGAGTATGCGATCCCGTTTTACGGTGAACGCCGGCCAATCCTGATCGACCTTATCTTTGAACCGGACGAGAAGATACAGCGACAGTATTCCGGCATCCGCCGCGAGAACGACGTCCTGATCGCAGAGAGCGACCTCCCCCGCCCGCGGGGAAAGCAGCTGACGATCATGGGAACGGCAAGCCCGCTCTACGATCGCGAGGGGAACCGCGCGGGCGCCATAGAGTCGATCCGCGATATCACGGCCCGGAAACTGGCAGAGGATGAACTCCGGGCCGCATACGAGGAGATACGGACTACCGAAGAGGAACTCCGCCAGCAGTACGATATCATCTCCCAAAACGAGCAGGCACTCAGAGACAGCGAGGAGAAGTACCGGACACTCGTCGAGAACAGTCACGATATCATCTACATTTACCGGAACGACCGTATCCTCGTCATCAACCGCCGCGGCCCGGAAGTCCTCGGGTACACTGAGGAGGAATTCAAATCCATGTCTATCTGGGACCTTGTCCACCCGGACGACCGCAACAGGCTGATCCAGCGGAGCAGGGCCCGGATAGGGGGGGCGGATATTCCCCCCGACTACACAACGCGAGTCATAACGAAATCCGGCAGGGTTATCCCGATGGACCTGATCGCGGTGCTGATCACCTACCGTGGCGAACCCGCAATCATGGGGATCGGCCGGGACGTGACGGAACGCGAAGAACTCATCAGCAGCATGGCGAGGAAGACGAAGGTCCTCACCATCATCAACCGGATAGTCCAGATCGCAGGCCGGAAACAGGACATGGGCGAACTGATGGATACTGCACTCTCATCGATCCTGGACCTGCTGGAGTACGATGCCGGCGCCATCTACCTCATCGATCCGGGAAATACGACTGCCCGGATTGCCCGTTCGCTGAACATGCCGCCGGATTTTTTCCGTACTGTCGATACGGTGAATATCCGCGATCAGCCGTTTGCACAGGTCTTTGTCGAAGGCCGCATGCTGGTCAGCGAAGATTTCGGGACCACCAATCCGGATCTTGCTGAAAAGTTCGGGATCCGGTCGTTTGCAAGCGTCCCCGTCATTGCAGGGGATCATATTACCGGCGCCCTGAACGTTGCCGGTGCCGCGCGGACAGAGATCTCATCGGACGAGCGGGAGGTCCTGCAGACCATCGGGAAAGAACTTGGCAGCGCCCTCGAACGAATGAAGACCGAGGCTGCGCTGCTGGAGAGTGAGCGCAAGTACCGCTCCATCATCGACAATGTTCAGGATATGATCTACCGCACGGATCTTGACGGCAGGATCACCATGATCAGCCCTGCCGGAGCAAAACGCGCCGGCTTTGATTCTCCCGAAGAAATGATCGGCCTCAACATCGCTCATACCCTGTACGCCGATCCGCAGGAACGCAGGCGTTTCCTTGCGATCCTGGAAAAGAACGGTTCGGTCACCGAGTATCCGCTGGTTCTCCGCGATCGTTCCGGCCAGACGTTCCATGGAACGGCAAGCAGCCACCTGTATTCCAATGCAGAGGGGAAGGTGCTCGGCGTCGAAGGGATCATCCATGATGTCACCCACGTCAGGCAGGCAGAAGAGGCGCTCCGGGAGGCCAACAGGAAGCTCAACCTGTTAAACAGCATCACCCGCCATGATGTCGCAAACCAGCTGACGGTCCTGCAGGGATATATCCAGCTTGCCAGGGTGAGGAATCCTGACCCGATTATCAGTGATTTCCTCCGGAAGATCGAAGGCGTGGCCGATACCATTGCGCGGCAGATCGAGTTCTCAAAGACGTACCAGGAACTCGGCGAGCAGGCCCCGGACTGGTTTTTCCTTGACGATATCTTTGCAAAAACAAAACCAAAGGACATCCTCTTCTCAAGCTCATGCGCCGGCATCGAGATCTATGCCGACCCGATGCTCGAGAAGGTGTTTGCCAACCTGTTTGGCAATTCCGTGATGCATGGCGAACGGGTGACCCGGATTACGGTTCGCTGCGAACCGGCAGGTGAAGACCTGATCATCCTGGTGGAAGACAACGGAATCGGGATCCCCCTTGACCTCAAGCAGAAGATCTTCAAGAAGGGTTTTGGGAAGAATACCGGTTTTGGCCTCTTCCTTGCCCGCGAGATCCTCGCGATAACAGGCATCATGATCCACGAAACCGGGACCCATGGCAGGGGATCACGGTTCGAGATCCTCGTACCGAAAGGCGGGTTCAGGTCGCGTAGTGATAATCCGGGCAGGAGACCATGACTGCGGATGCCGGTCTGTGACACACGCGAGTGAAGCACGTCCGCGGTGATCAGTTCGTCGAACGGATACCGGTTCCCTGCACCCGGCTTATTGATAAGAGACAAGCGCCAATGAGCAGATGATACGCATGGGCTATACGATAACGCTGATCTCAACCGATGAGAGGGAGCGTCTCATGGAGGAACTCATGCCGAGGGTCCTGTACGAGATCAAGTCCGACCTGTACGGATGCTGCATCAAACTGATCACCGACGACCATGCAACGAAAGACACCTGGGCGGAAAACTTTTATTCTATCTCCCAGAGTATCCGCTCGCATGGCCGGCTCGTTGTTTTTACCAGCGATGCATTCGGGCCCGATACGGTCCTGTTCGACGCAATGTCCCGGACAGCGTTTCTCTTCAACTTCACGTATTACGGCTGGATCAAATCCCTCGCGCTCAGCCTTGCCGGTGACATCCTCGAGGATTTCCATGGGATCTACTCCATGCACGGTGCCTGCGTGGATATCGGGGGAAAAGGCATCTGCCTCATCGGGGCGCCAAAGGCAGGGAAGACAACACAGACGTACGGCCTGCTGCAGGACGCAGGAACCCGTATCGTTGCCGATGACTGGTTCTTTTCACGGGCGTACGGGACGGATATCCTTGCCTACAGTTCGGAGAAGAACTTTTATATCGGGGATGACCTGGGCACGATCTGGAAACAGTTCGGCGGGCTCGTGCCGGAAGGCTCCTACGACCATAACGGGCGGGCGGTAGCCGATATCCGGAGGGTTATCGGGAAGGGGAGGATCCTGCCGATGACCACGCTGAAAACAATCATCGTGCTGAAGCGTGACCCTGCCGATCCCGTGATCTCGCGGACGCTCGATCCCGAGACCGGCCTGAAACTCTTTATCAGCAACAATTACTTCAACCCCCATCTTCTCGTCAGCAATCCCTTCAAGACCCGGATCCGGAACCGGTACGTATCCGGGCTGCTGAACCGCACCACGGCATACCTGGTCAATACGACCGGCACACCCCGGGAAACCCAGAAGATGATCCGGTCGCTTGTCGGGATTCCCCAGAGCGAATGAAAAAGAGTATTCGATCAGGCCGGCGGTGTGTGCCGGGCTGATGCCTCATCCCTTTTCCGGTACAGACGCCAGAGAAGGGCCAGCAGACAGAGGGGGTACAGAAGATCCGGCCATATCACAGGTCCGGCATTTTCACGGAGAAATCGCCGTGCACCACCATCTCATAGACATGCCCCAGACCCGCGGCGACAGAGAACAATCCCATACCAGGGATCGTGGCCGTCCAGAAACCGGTGTCGCGGATCTTCAGGCACAGGATCAATGATCTGCATCGATGCGTCCCACATCCCGACCTTGCGCTGGAACGGGCTTCCTGCAGGCCATCCGATCGAAGCAGCAACCCTGTCTGCAGCGAAGAGACGGCCCATCGCCGCATACACACAGCCGAAACCGAGGCCGATCACGATCTGCCGCATGAAGAAAGGCCCGATCGCCTGCGGACCGTGCAGATCCTTTGCCTTCACGTGGATGATACCGGCAACGACTGCAACGACAGGCAGGAAGAACGGCCAGACGAGTTCGCCAATGCTCAGGCAATTGTCTGGCGGCGATGCCTGATACGGTTGAGGGAAATTCCCGCGGGAACAGACCATTTCAGGATCAGGTTGTCTGCTGCCGGGCGGGATTACCCTGAGGAGAACACCCGCAGGGACTGCCGGCCGGGCAGGGCGTTTTCCCCGGCGTAAGCAGACGCGGATGTGTCTTTCCCGAAATGATATGTGCAGATTTCCGATCCCTGCACTACCCGATTCTGACCGGAAAAAAGGGGGCAAATCGTGCCGTTCAGTTTCTTCGTGCCGCCTCAATCGCGTCCTGCTCATCGAAATATTTCTCGAGCCAGTCAAGGGTCTCGATATCCACGTCCGCGAAGGTGTGCTCGCCAAACTCGAACGGGTTGTCCATGTCCCCGATCAGGAGGAGGAGACCGATCAGCATGCTGCATACTACGAAAAAGACCAGAGTCGCCTCAGGGAGGGGATCGATCTTCACGAACATCAGCAGGAGAATGACGCTGCCGGTTGCGATCTCGGCAAGTGCGTACGCGGCAGGGATGAAATCGGTCCGGATGATGACATCGACCCGGTTTGTCATCTTGTCAAGGGTCCCGAGTTCATTGCGCAGCTTGGCGATCAACGGCGGGGCAACATTGGCATAGGCGAGCGTCCGGATGTCGTTGTTGACCTTATCCATCTCGCGGTTGATGTCGGCAAGGTTCCAGCAGTTCTCCTTAAAACACCGGTTCATCTCCCTGAGCAGGTCCCGGACATGTGCCCGGAAGATCCGGGCCGGCTCCTGGTCGGTGAGCGGGAGGACACGGCTGTCGTTGTACAGGGCTTTTAAGGCGGCAGCCAGATCGCCGCCGGTCTTCTCGCTCTCCTTGAAGTCGGTGAAGGTCCCTGTGAAGATGATCGCGATGGTGAAAACGGCGCCGGTAATGAAGGCCCCCACCACCGGGTTGATCGGCACGGTATCGTACCCGAGAATATCGATGGCGGTCCTCGGGATGAGGAGGACGATCGTGATCAGGATTGCCTTGATCATGATGCCGTATTTCTTTCTGGTTTCCAGCTCCATGGATCATGGTTGGATGCACGGGGATATAGGCGGATCGCCTGGAAGATGCAGGATCAGGTTTTCCCCGATTTCTCAAGCCCGTTCCGGAACAGGATGAGACGGTCGCAGAATTCACCGAGATACTCCCCCATGGAGAGGCTCCCCTCCTCGAAGACGCAGTCCCCCTCCTCGATGACCTTATCGATCATGTCCCGGCTCGGGAGGACCATGTCGAAGGGTACGCCGGACTTTTCCGCTCCACGGATCAGCGCCTGCCGGAACAGGCCGATACAGTACGCGATCCGGTACGTATACAGGTGGCGGGTTTTCTCAAGGTACCCGGCAATACGGTCTGTCTCAATCCGGAGAAAATCATCGAGGACTTTTTTGTCTTTGCACTTCCCGAGCATGTAGTGGTAATGGGCGTACGGGTACATCTCCTCGAGCTCGGCCGGGACGATCCCGCAGGTTCCGAAGATCACGATATGGTACTGGTCCGGTTGTAAAACCTGCCCGATGACCGACCGTATCAGCTGGTGGCTGGGGCTCGCGCTGTAGGGTTTCCGCACAGCGCAGGGCATAAAGATCGCAATCTCCCTTGGGGAGACATCATACTCATCGATGATGTACCGGTACGATTTCTCGAACTCCTGCAGGTAGAACGGCGGATCGGTCAGCATCCCGTCCTTTGCCTTCCCCGTACCAGGATCCCTGCAGTCCCCCATGATCGATCCAGATCAGTTTGTCGCCGCCATGCAAAGAAAGGATCGCAGAAGAACAGGCAGGAAGGATTCAGGTCCGCGATAAAAACCATAAATTCTTTAATATAATGCACTAATGGTCCGGGACAGGTGAACAATGGTACTTCTGGAACTGTTTGTCGTATCGTTCATGATCGTCGCAGTCCTGTTCGTCCTCTGGTTTTTCATTGCCGGGTTTGCACTCGTGCGCGACGATGACGTGGGTATCGTGACCCGGAAGATGTTCGGGCCTACGCTCCCGCAGGGGCAGATCATTGCAACGAAAGGCGAGGTCGGCGTCCAGGCCGATATCCTGATGCCGGGACTCTACTGGATGATCCCGATCATATGGAAGATCGAGAAGGCACCGGTGACCAAGATCAGGCCGGGATTCCTCGGCGTTGTCGAGTCGATTGAAGGAAAGCCGATTGCAACCGGCCGGCTTCTGGCCGATGAAGTGCCCTGCAACTCGTTCCAGGACGCGAAGGCGTTCCTGAATAACGGGGGGTGCAAGGGCCCGCAGGTGGACACCCTCCGGCCCGGTACCTACCGTATCAACACGAAGGTCTTCCGGATCCAGGAGGTCCCGGCAACCGAAGTAGGACGGGAACAGGTCGGCATCGCGATCGCGCTCGACGGGATCCCCCTCCCGAGCGGCTATAACGTTGCACCCGAACCGGAGGGCGACCACAAGCATTTCCAGGACGGGCAGGCATTCATCCGCAATGGCGGCTACCGCGGCCCGCAGCTGGAGACGCTCCAGCCGGGGGAATATTACATCAACCCGCTCCTCTTCAACATCGCAATGACTGACGTTGCCATCGTTCCCCCGGGGTACGTCGCGGTCATCATCTCCAGTGTGGGAAAGGAACTTGAAAAACCGCAGAAGAAGGCCCCGGCCATCACCGAGCAGCCAACCCTCGGCCAGCCGGTCCACGACCATGCCGAGACCCCGCTCATCACGAGCAAGAGCGAGCGCGGCATCCTGATGGAACCGGTAGCCCCGGGCAAGTACAATCTGAACACCATCGCGTACCGGGCAGAGATCGTCCCGACGAGTGCCATCACCATTGACTGGGGCGAGAAGAATATCGTGCGCGAGACACGTCCCTATTTGCAGGGAAAAGCGGAAACCCCCGTATCCTCAAAAGTCTCCGAGTTCTTTGCGTACAGCCAGCTCAAGTTCACCTCAAAGGACGGGTTCCAGCTGGAGGTGGAGGTCCGGCTCATCATCCGCATCCCCCCGGTGAATGCACCCTACGTCATCGCACGGTTCGGGACGGTCACGAACCTGATCGAGCAGGTGGCCCACCCGCTCATCGACTCTTCCTTCCGGAACGAGGCCGGCGACCGGGCGGCAATGGACTTCGTCCACAGCCGCTCGATGATCCAGTCGGCAGCACTTGAAAAAGTCAGGAAGGAGTTCACGAGTTATCACGTGGAAGTGCAGGGACTCCTGATTGCGTACATCAAGGTTGACGAGAAACTGCTCGAGACCCAGACGAAGAAGGAGATCGCGGTCCAGCAGCAGCAGCAGTACGAGCAGGAGGCCAAGGCACAGGAGCGCCGGATCGCGGTTGCCGAGAAGACTGCACGGGCCGACAAGCAGACCGATGTCATCGCGGCAAAACTCTCCATCGATATCGCAACGGACAAGGCTGAGGCCATGAGGAAGGAAGCCGAGGGTATCCGCGACGCAACGAAGACCAAGGCGGACGGGGCAGCGTACGAGGCACAGAAGGTTGGGGAAGGAACCGCCGCGGCCTACAAGGCGCAGACGGACGTTCTCGGGCCGGAGCGTATCGCTGCCATCAAGCTCATCCAGGAAGTTGCAGCGGGCAACATCACGATAACGCCGAACGTGCTCGTTACCGGAGGAGAGGCCGGGCAGGGCAGCAACCTGTTCAACGCCATCCTTGCTTCGTGGCTCACAAAAGAGACCCCGCAGAAACCAGAGATAAGGAAATAATTACTCTGGAGAAAACCTTCCGGCAACGCGCTCATTGGAGTTATGAGCATGACCCCATCCCTCCCCCGGGGGGAGGTAGAACATGGGGGCAAGCCCCCCGAACCGGTGAGAGATCATCCGGCCTCGAACAGGTAAAGGGGACATCTGCCGGCCTTCGACCCTATATCCTGTCATTTTTTTATGCCCTTCTGCTGCCAGGCTCCACGGGGCGAGGGTCGGCCGCCCCCGGGCGTCCGTGGTCCCATCACTATCCAATACCAGCCCCTCCAGGTTTTCAACAGAGCCGGAATAATCGTTTTCAATTCCCACAGGAGCACGGCCGTTTGCCGGGTTCCGTGGATCATTTCGAGGGCACAAACCTGAAACCCTCAGGAGGGATATGGAGCTCGAACCGGGCACCTTTTCCGCTTTCCCCGGTCTCCCGTATCGCGATACCGGTGATCGACAGGATCTCCCGAACCAGGAAAAGGCCCAGCCCGGTATCCTTCCCGTAACTCCGGTCAAAGATGATATGCTTCTCTTCCCGGGGAATTCCGGGACCGTTGTCTTCGATGAACAGGACAACGCCGTCAGGTTTCTGTTCGTACCATGCCCGCACTTCCGTTGCCGTCTTTGCGTGCCTGAGGACATTTTCCATGATATTTGAGAATGCCTTTTCAAGAAGGGGATCGGCATAGATCTCGAGGTTTTCGGTACTGAAGGTATGGGAAATCTTCAAAAAATCAAGGTGGGAGATGGCAAACAGGAGGGTCTGGCTGACATTCTGCCAGCGTGGCGACTGGATCCCCATGTCCTGGAAATTCTTTGCGAACTCAAGAGAGGTGATGATCTTCCGGATCAGGGCGGATTCCTTCTCAGCATACGATGCTGCTGCGGTATCGGCAAGGTACTTGTTGGCAAGGATCTGGTACGCAGAGAGCGAGAACGCCGCTGTCTGGATATCCTGGAATGTGATGATATTGAGGAGGTTGAGTTTTTTCCGGGCCTGCTCGAGCGCAGAGGCTGCACGCCGTGCTTCGGTGATATCCCGGGTAATACCACGGAAACCCGTAAGGGTACCCCCGGAATCCCTTGCAGCGGAAGACCGGATCTCCACCTCCATACGGTGGCCGTCTGCATGAAGGGCGGATTTCTCTATCGTGACAAGGTCCTGGCCCGTACGAACCTGCCTTTCGAACTGCTGCTGTGCTGCGGCAATCTGGTCGGGAGGAAGGAGGGTGCTGAACGGTTTTCCCAGGAGTTCCTCTGCCCGGTACCCGAACAGGCCATAGATTTTCGGACTGATGAAGGTGAACCTGCCGGCCGTGTCAATTTCCCAGATGAGGTCCGGGCTGGCTTCGACAATCGCCCGGTATTTGTTCTCGCTCTCGCGCACGACCGCTTCGGCCCGGCGGAGTTCGGTGATATCCAGGGAAATACCGCCAAGAAGCGGGGATCCGGAGGGATCCGGGAGACTGAACTTCGTGGTGCTGAATATACGATCGTTTCCCTGCGCATCCGTCACTGATTCCAGCGTATTGACAGTCCCGCGGCGTATTGCATCCCGGTCATCGCGGATCATGCGCTCGGCAACATCCCGGGGAAGGAGGTCACGTGTAGACCTGCCGACAGGATCGGACCAGCCGAACAGCCGGTTCAGGTACTGGTTGGAGAACAGTACATTCCCGTCAGCATCCTTGATATAGACAGCAGCCGGCAGGTTCTCCATGAACAGGGAAAACCGGCGTTCGCTCTTGCGCAGCGCCTCGCTGGCCCGGTTTCGTTCTGTCACATCCTGGATGACCCCAAAGACCGTGTTTGTCCCGGCATCGTATTCCGCAATGGAACGGACATCGACAAGGGCATTGTCGGTAGACCGGCGGATCCTGAATTCAACATCATACGGACGGCCGTCGTGTACCAGCCCCCTCAGAGTATCGTCAAGCATGGTGCGGTACTCCGGCAGAGGTATCTTTTGTACTTCCGGAATGGTCCAGAGTTCGCCGGTAAGACCGTAAATGGACCGGGCCCCGTCCGATGCAGTGACCGTATTTTTTCCCAGGCTGAATTCCCAGTGACCGATATGGGCGATCTGTTCTGCACGTTTCAGACGGGCACCGCTGATTTTCAGCGCCTCGTCCGCGGCTTTCCGTTCGGAGATATCGGTAACGAATGCCATCGTGACCGGTCCGTCCGACAGGGGGATGACGGCAACGGAAATCTCGTAGGGAAAACGGCTCCCGTCCTTTCGTAATCCCATGGATTCATAACGGACCGCCGCTGGTTCCCCACGACTCCGGGCCCGCACGTACCCTGCCACCGTCTCGCGGAACTCCGGGGCGACAAAATCAAGGAGGTTTTTTCCCACGATCTCATCCATGCTGTCATGGCCGGTCATCGTGCAGAATGCGTGGTTTACATAGACAAATTTCCCGTCCCGTGCAAGGAGAACAGGGACCGGGGAGGCATCGATCAGGTTCCGGAACCGTTCCTCGCTCCTGCGCAGCTCCTGCTCCTTCCGGCTCGTCTCCTCGAACTGGAAGCGGAGCTGCTCCTCGGTCGCTGCCTTCTCTTCATATGCCGCGTTCAGCTCTGCATTCTTGCGCTCCAGTTCCCCGATGCGCTGCTGGAGCTCCGGGTAATAACTCTTCCGGATGGACGTCTCTCCAAGACCGATGATCTTTGCCCGCTGACCTTCCCAGTCGGGCGGTGGTTCAGAGCGCTTTTTCATATATCCTCTCGAGGTCGCGTTGTGTGGCCTTGCGGGGATTTGTTGCAAGGCACGGGTCACGGATTGCTGTTGCAGCGAGCCGGGGCAGGTCTGTTTTCCTGACTCCAAGGTCACTGAGCCTGTCCGTGATTCCCATGTCTTCCCGCATGCGGCTTACGGCACCCAGGACGTGATTTTTTCTCTCCTCGCGATCGAGGCCTTCAATTTCAACACCAAGAGCTCTGCCTATCGATTCATACCTGCCAGGGCATGCATCATAATTGAACTCCATGACATGTTCCAGCAGCAGGGCATTGCATTCCCCGTGGGAAAGATCGGAAAGCCCGCCAAGGCTGTGAGCCATCGCGTGGACAGCCCCGAGGCTTGCATTGGAGAATGCAAGGCCGGCAAGGAGGCTCCCGAGCATGGTCTGGTACCGCCACTCCAGCTTCCTGGGATGTTCAACGGCGAGGGGGAGGTACGCGTTCATGAGCTGGATCGATTCAAGCGCATGGATATCGGTCACCGGCGAACTTGCGTTCGACACGTACGCCTCGACGCTGTGGGTCAGCGCATCCATGCCGGTGCAGGCGGTGAGATTCCGGTTCAGGGTGGTGAGGGGATCCGGATCGATAAGGGCAATATCCGGGACGATCTTCTTGCTGATGATGGCGATCTTCACCTTTCGTGCAGTATCGTTGATGATTGCGAACTGGGAAACATCGGCACCGGTGCCGGCGGTCGTGGGGATGCAGATGA
>NZ_MVQB01000029.1 GCF_002067035.1 Methanoregula sp. PtaB.Bin085
GGGAAACGGAGAGCTATACGGGCCCGGATTTCCTGATTCTCCCATAGAAGATACGATACCGGCGTAAGGTATCATGGATGCCGTTCGATGCCGGACGGATATGGGACGATTTGTATCACCACGCCAGCTGGTTCCCGTCTGCCGGAAAGAGAGCCATCGGGGTGTGAGCGTGTTCAATGAGAGATATGAAAAAAATCGGGAAAATGGGTTATTCTTACAGCACCGGCTTCTTCTTCAGCGCTGCGACGAGCAGATCCACCCCGGCCTCGACATCGCGTATGTCCAGCACCTCAACGGGCGAGTGGATATACCGGGTCGGGGGACTGATCGTTGTGCTCGGGATGCCGCCTTTTGTCAGGTGGATCGCGGTTGCATCGGTGGTGCCGCCAGTCCCGACCTCGGTCTGGACCGTGATATTGTTTGCTTCAGCGGCATCTTTGAGCCACCGGACAACCCTGCGGTCGGCGATGAGCCCCCGGCCGCTGGAGTCGACGATGGTGATGACCGGGCCCTTGCCCATCTCCACCGGCGCATCCTTCATCTCAATGCCCGGGTGATCGCCCGGGATGGTCACATCGGTTGCGATCGCGATATCCGGCTCGATCGTATACGCGCTCGTCCGGGCTCCCTTCAGGCCGACTTCTTCCTGGACCGTGAAGACCCCGTAGATTGTGAGAGGGGATTTGACGGTCTGCAGGGTCTTGATCAGCATCGCCACGCCGGCCCGGTTGTCGAATGCCTTTCCGGTCACACGGGAGTTGGCGAGCTCGCAAAACTCGCGGTCAATGGTGATGGGGGTGCCGACATCGATCCCGAGGTTCGCCACCTCGTCCCGGTTTATCGCACCGACATCGATGAACATATCGTCGATCTTGACACCCTTCTTGCGCTCCTCATCGTTCATCATGTGCACAGGCTTGCCGCCTATCACGCCATAGACCGGCCCCTCAGCCGCATGGATGATGACGCGCTGGGTGAAGAGCACGGGATCGTACCAGCCGCCGAGAGCAACGAAGCGGATGAAGCCCTTGTCGTCAATGTACTTCACCATCAGCCCGATCTCGTCCATATGGGCCGCGAGCATGACCCTGAACGCATTTCCTTTCTTGACAGCGATAAGGTTGCCCATCGAATCCTCGTGGATCTCGTCCACGTGGCCTTTGAGTTCCTTTTTTATCACCGAGAATACGCTGCCTTCGCTGCCCGATACGCCGTGGGCGTTGGATAATTTCCGTAAGAGTTCCTTGACCATGGTCTCACTTCACGATTTTTCCGATACGTCCGAGTGCAGTCATGATATTCTGTCGCGATGTGGCATAACTGAACCGGGTGTATGCCGGTGCATTGACGCCGAATGCTGTGCCGGGTACCGCGATAACCCCGCTTGCGATGATCTTTTCCGTGAGCGCCGGTTTCATCGGCACGAAGGTATAGAACGCACCTTCCGGTTTCGGGAAATCGAATCCCATCTCTTTCAGGCCGGTCCAGATGAGATCGCGCCGTGCCTCGTACTCGTCCCGCATGACCTTAACGGCGCTCTGGTCTCCCTCATATGCGGCTACCGCGGCATACTGGGAGATGGATGTTGCGCAGGCCTGGCAGTACTGGTGCACTTTCAGGCACTGGCCGACAATCTCCGGCGATGCCGCGAGGTACCCGAGGCGCCACCCGGTCATCGCATAGGTCTTGCTCGTGGCATTGATGGTGATGACGTTGTCACCGAACAGCGCTGCGCTGTAGTGCTTCTTGCCGTAGATGAAGTGCTCGTAGACCTCATCGGAAACCACAGTGACGCCCTTGTCGCTGGCATACTCAACAAGGGCTTTGATCGATTCTTTGCTCTCCACAGCGCCCGTCGGGTTGCCGGGAGAGTTGATGACAAGGATCTTTGCCGTGTCCATCAGGCCCTTGGCCGCTTCGATATCGATATGAAGGCTCTTTGTCAGTGGCACACTCACCGGCTTCCCTCCCCCGAGTGTTGCAAGCGATGCGTACGATACAAAGCCCGGGTCGGGGCAGAGGACGCGTTCCCCCGGGTTCAGCAGTGCCTGCATGACGATATGGAGCGCCTCGCTTGCACCTGCAGTGATGATCAGCTGGTCAGGGTGGTATTTTATTCCGTTCTCGTTTTTGAACTTCTTACTGATGGCAGCCCGGAGTTCCGGGATTCCGTTGTTGGTAGTATACCCGGTCTTCCCTTCCTGGATCGCTTTCACCGCTGCATCCTTGATATGCTGCGGCGTGTCAAAATCCGGCTGCCCGAGCCCGAGGTTGATGGAATCCGGCCCGGCTGCCTCAAATATCTTCCGGATGCCGGAGATTTCGATCCCCGCCACCCGTTCTGAGAATTTCACGACCATATGCCACGCTCCTTTATTCGATATTGGTGTGCCGGTTCTTTAAGGCACTTTCATCGGTCTGGGTGATCTCCATCATCCGCGAGATGACCGCATCGGCAAAGACCATCGATGCAGTCTCGAACAGGGTGCCAAGCGGTGCGAAGGACTTGTGGTCCCCCATCATCTGCCGGATCTCGAACTCCGCTGCATCGTCCGCTACCGGGTCCCGGTGGTGCTCGATGATGACAATGCTGTCGGCAATCTTCCCGATACGCGAGTCGGCATTGGAGGTGATCAGGCAGATCTTCCCGCCGATTTCCCGGGCGGTCTCCGCAAGATCGGCCACCGTTTTTGTTTTCCCGGATCCCGAAAAGATGACCATCACGTCTCCCCTGTTCAGCGCAGGCGTTATCGTCTCTCCGATAACATATGCGTGGAGACCGAGATGCATCAGCCGCATCGCAAACGCCTTTGCCACAAGGCCGGATCGGCCGGCCCCGACAACGTAGATCCGTTTTGCGTCCAGCAGCATCCTGATGAAGTTCTCGGTATCCGTATCCGAGATGCTGTTGGCAATCGATCGTATCTTCGTTGCCATCAGTTTCATCATATCCTGTACACGATGGCTTTCCATGGTTCCCGCACAAGAGATACATTCACAAACCTGATGAGCGTTTCGACACCGGAGCATTCGTCAGGGTCTGCCCGGAGAAGATCTATAAACGAAGATCGCCTACAGTACCGGTGTGATAGTGCCCCTTCTCAAGTGGGCCGGGGGAAAGCGGCAGCTCCGGTCCGAACTCGTACGCCGGCTCCCGAACCACTGGGGTACGTACTATGAACCGTTCATCGGGGGTGGCGCGCTGCTGGTCGAACTCGCAAACACCGGAAGGCTCACCAAAGGAGTTATCGGCGACAAGAATCCCGAGCTGGTCAGCCTGTACCGGGTTGTGAAGAACGACCCGTACGCGCTCATACGGGCCCTCTCTGATGATAAATTCAAAAACGATGAGGAATCCTTCCGACATCTCAAGGCAGAATTCAACACCCTCATCGGTACGCGGAAATCCCCGGTTAACCGGGCTGCTCTTCTCCTGTACCTGAACAAGCACAGTTACAACGGACTCTGGAGGGTGAACAGCAGGGGGCATTACAATGTCCCGTTCGGGAAATACCCACGGCTCAGCCTGCCTTCGGCACAGGATATCCTGATATTCAGCCGGATGCTCCGGAATGTCACGCTCGTCCACGCGGATTTCGAACGGATTCTCCGTACCGTGAAAGAGGGAGACTTTGTCTATCTCGATCCGCCGTACCATCCTCTTTCGAAAACAGCACGGTTTACAGACTATACCACCGGCGGATTCCCCTTTGAAGACCAAAAGCGCCTTGCCCGGGTATTTGGCAGGCTTTCGGACCGGGGTGTCCTGCTGATGCTGAGCAATTCCTGCACGCCCGAGATCAGAGCGCTCTATGACGGGTATACCATCCATACGGTTCCGGCAAAGCGTTTCATCAACTGCAAGGGGGAGAGACGCGGCGGAGCTGTTGAAGTAATCGTGACGAATTACTGAACCGGGCGCTTTATCGGGGACGGACCGGTGTATAGGAGCCTTTCACACCTGCCCATCGATATTTACTCTGAAAAGCGCACTAACCCATAATCGGGGCTGCCGCTCAAAGAAAATCCCGTGGATTTTTGTTGGTTCGTATTGCCAGAGGACGATGCAGACCTCCCCGTGCCCCCGATAGATACCGCTACCCCGAATGGAGATCTTCATGATCGGACGGTCAGGGAGATCTCGAGGAAAATTCACAGGATTTTTCAACGAGCACCGCGACGGCTTCCAATACTGGTTTTCCCTGAGAAGAAGTTGCCCTGCAATGCCCCGGAGTCCGAGTGATTCATGAGAACCGCGAGGCAGTGAATGCGGCAGTCAGACTTACGGCAGGAAAAGGGCTGTGCCCTTCTCCAGAACGCACTTCGGGTTCTTCGACTCGGTCCTGAGACAGGATACACACTCAGTAATTCTTGTTGATGGGTTAATCCGGTTCACGCGCCCGGTACTGCTCTATGGTCCCCGCAACCGCTAGTTTCCCGTTCTCCAGAACGGACACGGCACCGTGCCCGCCACAGATAAGGCACTTCCTTCCCGTGCCAGCCAGCGTTGCATCGGTCTCCTGTGCAATGGCGAGGAGTTCCTTCCGCTCCCGGGTCGCCTTCGTGCTGTCCACGTTCACCGAAGTGACGAGAAACGCGGCGAGAGAACTGTAATCTGCCCGGTCCTTTGTCATGCTCGCGAAATTGATGACGCTGTCCGCGGTAAAGAGAAGCGCGTGTTCCTTTTCATACAGAAAGACCTGACCGTACGTATGCCCGCCAAGACCATCCAGCACCTCAAAGGACAGGTCTCCGACAACGAATGTTCCGATGACCGGGAAACTTCCCCGCATGATCCCGCCCGGTTTCTTAAAACAGCGGACATCCTGCGGGATATTGAACTTCGAGAAGAGGTTGATCATTTTGGTATAAAACTCATCGAGGCTCGAATGATCGCTTGTTGATCCATAGGCCCGGTTATTCGTACGCAGGATGTCCAGCGTTCCCTCGTGCATGAAGACCGGCACATGAAAGAATCCTGCGCCGCCGCAATGGTCGGCGTCGGCATGTGTGACGATGATTCGCGACAGGCTCCTGCCATCACCGAGCCCGTACCGGGAGAGCATCTTCATGACTGAATCGTGATAGATGCCGTAACCGGTATCGATCATCACCATCTCCGCGGGGGTCCGGATGATGAAAAGGCTGCCGCCGCACGGGGGCTGGAAACAGTACAGCAGGGTGTCCTTTGTCACGCTGAATATCTGAACATCGGCATAGAAATGTTCGCCATTCGTCGCATTCATCGAACGGCCGGTCCGGAGCACCGAATCAAACGCCTGACGGGGATTGCAGCCACGATCGGTCAGTTCCTGTGCCATGTGGTTGGTATCGGCAAGGAATGACATCAGGAACGGTTCCTCAGAGTCTCCAATCAACTCACGGACATCTTGGGCGTACCTGACATAAAATACAGTATCATCCAGGTGTTTTCCCGTTGTATCATATTCGAGAATTTCCAGCCGGTAGCGGGACTTCAGCTGATCGAGCAGGCGCTCGATCTCAGTTTCCTGTTCAAGACTGAGGCTGACCGTGAGCCGATCCGGGTGGCGTCCCCGGTCATCGAAGTCGATATACGCGATATTGGCGCCGGCTGCAGTAGTATACCCGAGGAACTCAAAGAGGGCGCCCGGCCGGTGAGGAAGGAATATGGCGAACTTCAGGAAATTCAATGGTTTCAGGGATGTCTGGAGGTACCCGATCTCCGCAAGCTCTTTCGTTATCCCGCTGTACGCCTCATCGGTTGCCGTCACTTCATAAAAGACCGTGCCGGGATCGATCCGGCGATCGAACTGGATCCGGTTGATATTGCCATTGTATTTTTTGATGATCTCTGCAGCCCGGTGGAGGGCCCCGGGTGTGTCGGGCATATGGGCGATAAAAAAAAATTTCTTCACGGGGATTCACCATGTTTGCGTATACCCGTCTCGTGTATTCGCCGATATAGGTTATGGTAGATAACATCATTCAAGGAGAAGGGAGGATATTATCTCCGGGAAATGGTGATTACAATTATCCCTGCCCCCAGTCCTGCAAGGACAGTAACCGGCGCGACCGCCGATTGGGTCGTCTGGACCGGTTTTGAAGGATCTGGCGTTTTGGGCTCTTCTGACAGGGTCAGGAAAATCGTTGTCGTTTGCGGTACAGAAGGAGTAGTTACACCGGATTGTACGTCCGCTTCATCCACCACGGTCAGGACCGTGCCGAAAGAAGTCTTATGAAGGGGGGTGTTGACGGTTACAATGTACTGCCCCGGGCCCATATCGACATGGAAACTGTAACTGAAAGATCCCGACGAACTGACCGGCGATGTGTACGTATGCAGGATCCTGCCGGAAGAATCCGAGATATCGATCTTTGCGCTGTCACCGCCGGTCTCGGCCATCCCGTTCAGTTCGACATAGTTTCCGATGGTAACCGGGTTGGGCGAAGCAGTAATGCGGAATTCCGGCTTTTTCAGCATGAACTGGCACGTCGCTGACTTGTCCGTCTGCAGCGAGTCCGTTGCGACAAAGGTATAGCGCCAGGTCTGTAACTTTTCTGTGCCGGGAATGCCTGAGGAGTACCAGGTATATTTCCATGTCCCGTCCGGGTTCACCTTCACGGGTGTTCCCGCGCCTGCGGGACCGTTGAGGTTGGCAGCAGGGACCCCCTCCGAAGGGAGACCCGGTCCGGTGATCCGGATCAGGGTGATGTTTCCGTACGTGTTTTTCCCATCAAACACAACGGTATCTCCGACATAGCCGCCGCCGGATCCACGGTACGCGATCGACAGGGACCCGGTATCGGCCATCACCGGTGGAAGGAGGCATACTGCAAGAACAAGAAGCAGGAAACCGGAAGACAACGTTTTATGAGTCGCTTTTTTCATGGACGTCCTCTGACAAGGAGAAATTGAAATTGGCAATGGAAATACATTTTCGTGTCATATCCCCGGCATTTTCATCATACAGACCGGGACGGGGGTTACCGTATAACGAAACTATATCTATCTTACCGGCTCACCCATGAACATTGGATGATCCTGATGACCGACGTTGAACTGGCAAAAAAACGGGGCGAGGAGCACCTGAAAGAGACCCTTCCGTCCATAGTAAAAACGTTTGCGTACGAAGATACGGCGTACCACCTGCCGATATCGTATGCCCTGACCGGGACAGCAGTGCATGACAGGAACACTGCCCTTGATGTATTTTCCCGGACCGGCAGTAACCCTATCGTTGCTTCCGAATGCATCCTTGCGGAAAAGACCGCTGCAGCAGGAAAGGAGCAGGCACCCTATACCGGGTTCATCGGCGATACGGTCATCCGTAAGCTCGGATACTCCCTTGTGGACGGGAGCATCCTCGGTCTTGCCCTGATTGTCGGCTCCCCGGACAGCCCCGGGACCGCGGCTGCCATCTGCCGCGAGCTGCAGGAGAAATATATGCTTACGTTTCTTGCCGGCCCGGTCATCCCTTCGCTCCTGAACAACGGAGTAAAACTTGGACTTGATTATCGCCTCGTTCCGCTCGGTTCCGCACCGCTCTACGGGATCCATTTCGTGGACATCATCGCCCGGGTCGCCATGATGTTCGGCGGCGTCACCCCCGGTGATACCCACCGTCTCCTGGCCTATGCAGCCGAGCGGGCGAAGGCGATCGTGATTGTCTTCCCCGGCCTTTCCGACGATGAGGTTGCTCTCGTGGACGGCATGCGTGTCCTGGGATTCCCCATCCTATCTATCGGGGACTATACCGGGGGTTCATGGATCCCGGCTGCAGCGGACGGGGTCGTTCGCAAAGGGATGGAGGAGAAGGGGATCCGGGTCAACGTGACGGCCATACCCATTCCCATGGGCTGCTCCCCGGCCTTCGAAGGCAAGAGCATCCGCAAGGAGGAGATGTATGTGGAGTTCGGCGGAGGGAGGTCCACGGCATTTGAGCTGCTCAGGATGCGGACTGCCGGCGAGATAAAAGACGGACAGGTCACGGTTATCGGGCCTGAGATCGGTTCGATGAAGGAGGGATCGGCCAACCCGCTCGGCATCGTCATCGATGTTGCCGGAAAGACCATGAAGAAGGACTACGAGCCGGTCCTCGAACGGAGGATCCACAACTTCGTGAATTACGGCGAGGGATCATGGCATGTCGCCCAGCGCGACCTCATCTGGGTCCGGCTGTCGAAAGAAGCCGTGGCAAAGGGCGTGAAGATCGAACACCTGGGAAAACTCCTTGCCAGTAAGTTCCGCATGGATTTCCCGCAGCTCCTGGATGCGGTTGCAGTCACGCTCATCACGGACCCGGCAAAGGTGGAGGAGGCAAAAAAGGAGGCTGAACGCGTGTACGAAGAGCGCGACGCCCGCATCAGGGGGATGAAGGATGCCGATGTAAGCACTTACTATTCCTGCACGCTCTGCCAGACTTTCGCCCCGAACCACGTCTGCGTCATCACCCCGGAGCGCCCGGCCCTGTGCGGGGCCATCAGCTGGCTTGACGGCAAGATCGCATACGAGATGTCGCCGTCGGGCGCCAACCAGCCGGTCGAGAAAGGGGCCGTTATCAACGCGCAGAACGGCGAGTTCGACGGGGTCAACCGGTTCATCCGGAAAGCGAGCCACGGAGAGATCGAACGCTGTTCGCTCTATTCTGTCATGGAATTCCCCATGACCTGCTGCGGTTGTTTCGAAGCGATCGCTCTCATGCTCCCGGAAGTGAACGGCATCATGGTCGTGAACCGCGAGTTCAAAGGAGAAACCCCGTCGGGCATGTCATTCTCGACGCTTGCCGGGACGATCGGCGGGGGAGCCCAGACCCCCGGGTTCGCCGGGATCTCGAAGAATTATATCCTGTCCGATCGTTTCCTGCAGGGGGAAGGAGGGATCGAGCGCCTTGTCTGGATGCCGTCACAGCTGAAGGAGGAGCTGAAAGACCGGCTCCGTAAGAAGCTTGCCGAAAAGGGCCTTGAGGATTTCTTTGATAAGATAGCCGATGAGACGAAGGCAAAGACTATCGAGGAACTGATGGTATACCTTGAGAAAGTCGCGCACCCCGCGCTGGCCATGAAGCCGCTGGTGTGATGCAGCCATGGTACCTGAAGCGCAATTCGGCTGGACAGGCACTATTGAAGGCGTCACGCTGGGAGCGACCAAAGCTGAGGGAGGGACGCGCTGCATCTCATACCGTATCGGGGGCGGGAAGAACCTGCCGTTCCTGGACAGGGATTCATCATCCCCTTCGCCGCTCATCGCGTACGAGCTCTGCGATTATGCGCCGCTCTGGTCACCCATCGTCCGGAGTTACTGCGGGGATCTCGTCGACAGCCTCCCGGAATGGACAAAAACTGCGGAAACAACATACAAGCCGGATCTCATCCGGCTGCACCTGAACAGCACCCGGCAGCGTAACTTCTCCGACATTCCGGGGCTCGGGAAAACGGTAGAGACCGTCCTCTCGGCAACCGGACTCCCGCTGATCATCGAAGGCAGCAACGAGCCGAAGATCGACAGTGAGGTTTTCCAGCGGTGCGGGGAGAGCGGACAGGGCGAACGGCTGCTCCTTGGTACTGCCGAGGCAAGCCGGTACCGGAGTATCGCCGCGGCTGCCCTTGCCTATAACCACTCGGTAATTGCCCAGTCCCCCATTGATGTCAACCTTGCAAAACAGCTCAATATCCTTTTAAAAGAGATCGGCGTCCCACGGGATCACATTGTCATCGATCCCTATACGGGGGCGCTCGGGTATGGGTTCGAATACTCGTATTCCGCCATGGAACGGATCCGGTTTGCAGCCCTGAAGGGCGATACCGATCTCGCAATGCCGATCATCTGCTCTGCTGCTGATACCCTTACCATAAAGGAAGTCCGGGAAGCGGATCCCGCGATGCAGGACAGCGTCGCCGTCAGCTGGGAGTTGTACACCGGGATTGCAGCGGCTGCCGCAGGGGCGGAGATCATCTGTGTCCGGCATCCGGCAACGATCGGTATGCTGCGGCAGGCATTTACCAGCATGAACGCCAATACAGTTCGTCGGGAGGTGGAATGACATGGCCCTCAAGGCACTCGATATTTACAAGCTGCTGCCGAAGAAGAACTGCAAGGAGTGCGGCGACCCGACCTGCCTGACCTTTGCCATGAAACTGGCCGGAGGTAAAGCCGATGTCGATCTCTGCCCGTATCTTGACGATCAGGCAAAGTCGGTCCTTGGAGCCACAACGAGGCCGCCCATACGGCTCGTCAGGGTGGGCGTTGGCGAACGGTTCTTCAAGATCGGAGAAGAGACCGTTCTGTACCGTCACGAGAAGACCTTCTACCATCCCCCGGGCATCGTCTTCCGGCTCAAGGATACGCAGACAGAAGAGGAGATTGCAGCAGTAACCCGGCGGGTCAGGGACGAGACATTCACCCGTGTCGGTACCGATCTCCGGTTCAATGGTGTTGCGATTGAAAATACCAGCGGGTCCGCCGAGAAGTTTGCATGGGCTGTAGCCACGGTAGAGAAGCAGCAGGCACACCTGCCCCCGGTCCTCATTGCACAGGACCCTGCAGCACTCGCGGCCGCCCTTGTCCATTGCGGAACCTACCGCCCGCTTCTCCACGCAGCCATTGCAGAAAATTTCCGGGATATGTGTGCGCTTGCAAAGCGTCACGGTTGCCCGCTGGTTGTCCGGGCACCAACCCTCGACGGGCTTGTGCAACTGGTAAAGGACTGTACGGCTGAAGGCGTACAGGATCTCATGCTCGATCCCGCCCCGGAAAACCTTGGCGCCTTTATCCGCCGCTCGACCCAAATCCGTCAGCTCGCGATCACGCGATCTCTCCCGGAACTGGGGTATCCCGTGTACCTGGACGCCACTGCAACCGGCCTTGAGGATGCAGCACTTGTTCTCGGGATTGTCAAGTACGCGTCCGTCATTGTAACCTCCCCGCTTGAGGCGGGCCCGGCAAAAGCTTCACTCACTCTCCGCCAGAATATCTATACCGATCCCCAGAAACCGATCCAGATGAATCCGGGCCTCTACCGTGTCGGAAACCCGGGGAAGGATGCACCGGTCCTGATGACTGTTAACTTCTCCCTCACGTTCTTTACCCTTGAGGGCTACCTTGAAGCCAGCCGCATCCCCTGTTACATGCTGATCGTTGATACCGAGGGGCTCTCCGTTCTTACTGCCGTTGCCGCCGGAAAGCTGAACGAGACCCTTGTCCGCGATTCCTTACAAAAATTCGATGTTGGCAATGAGGTTATGCACCGGAAGCTGATCATCCCGGGGTATGCTTCCCCGCTCTCCGGCAGGATTGAAGAAGCAACGGGATGGAAGGTCCTCGTCGGCCCCCGGGACGCGGCAGAGATAGGGGAATTTCTGCACGAAGTCTGGAAGAAACAGGTATAACATTCCCGGATTTCGGAAAACCAAACCGATCTTTTTTTACCTCCCCTTTTTGATATTATGCAGGGATTGTCATGACAGATCAGATCAACGAAGGCCAGGAAAAAACCGCTCTGGTCGGGAAAGGGACGATAGCCCTGATTACCGGAATCGTGATTATTATCGCGGCCCTCATTGTAACAGGACTGATGCAGACGGGTGGTGGACCGGCTGTCCTTCCGGCGGACTGTGCCGCGAGATCGATAGCGTACATCAACAATAATCTCGTCTCGCAGGGAACTTCCGTGACATTTGAGTCCGTTACCGAGACGAAGGGGCTCTACGAGATAAAAGCCCGGTTCCAGTCCGAAGAGATTGCTGTATATGCCACAAAGGACTGCACCCTTTTATTCACGAATGTTGTCAACATGTCTGGAGGTTCCGGTGCCACGCGATCTGCCGCTGAAACCCCCGTCCCGGTGAAAACCGTACGGCCGTCGGTTGACCTTTATGTCATGTCTTTCTGTCCCTACGGCACACAGGCAGAAACCGTCATGAAGCCTGTCGTTGATCTTCTCGGCAGCAAAGCCGATATCCGGATCCGGTATATTACCACGGTTACCGGCACCACGGTTGACTCGGTCGACTCCCTCCACGGCAAACCGGAAGCAAAGGAAGACCTTTTCCAGGCCTGTATCAACAAGTACTACCCGGATAAGTACTGGACATACCTTGACATGTTCAATAAGAACTGCTACCCGTCATGGCAGGATGCTTCGGTTCTTGAACCCTGCCGGAGGAACACTACTGCCGCTGTCGGTATCGACCATGCAAAGATCGAAACCTGTGCCGGAGGTGCTGACGGTCTTGCTCTTCTGAAGGCAGATGAAACCTCTGCAGAAAAAGACCGGGCAACGGCATCACCGATGCTCTTCATCAATGGCGTGAAGTACTCGGGAGCACGGACACCGGAAGCTTTCAA